>CAVPXL010000001.1:0-655350 GCA_963709765.1 uncultured Alphaproteobacteria bacterium
CTTGCTAAGATATTGTGGGTTACTTGGCGCCGGGATCTCTGCTCTGCGACACAAACTGTGCCACTTCATGTGTTACAATTGGATGCGCATGCGCGCTCTCTCCTCCTCTGATGTGAGCAGACCACATCTCGGGCGACTGCCTTGAAGCAGACGCGACGAAATACTGACCCGGATCAACTCCCGATCGCGAGAGCCGGCTGTCGTTGCGCCTGGAGGACGGCAGAAGGGGCTCAGAGCGGGCATCCGACGCCGAACCATAGTGGAGGAGATCTGTCGCAAGGCCGGAAACCTTTGCGCCGTCCGGCTGCCGCCAGGTCGCGGGCAGCGGCGATCGCTACCTTCCGCGACGGATGGAGCGGAATCCGTGAGGAAGGTCGGCAGAGCGGGGGTCGAGGCGCAGACGGCCACCTGATCTTGTGCTTTCGGCGGGGAGGTGGTCTCCTTTCGAAAATGGCCTCGTGATCGCGCCACGCTTGGTTGAGTTCTCCGCAATTCCGCAATTTCGGGCGCTTCGGAGGCTGCGCGTCGGCAGATCGGGGTGCTACAATCTGGAGACGAAATGGTCGAGACCATCACCGGCGACACGCTCTCGCCGACGGAGTACGTCCCGATCTGCGCGATCGGCGCGTCCGCCGGCGGGGTCACGGCGCTGCGCAGCCTGTTCCGGCAGCTTCCCGACGATCTGGGGCTCGCCTACGTCGTGATCGTCCATCTCGCGCCCGAGCATCCGAGCGCGATGGCCGAGATCCTGTCGGCCTGCACCGGGATGCCGGTGCATCAGGTCGACGACACGCCGGAGCTCGAGCCGAACTGCGTCTACGTCATCCCGCCCGACCGCGAACTGGTCATCGAGGGCGACAGCGTCACGGCCCGCGCCTTTCTCCGAGCCGCGCGGGCGGCGCGCGCCGATCGACATGTTCTTCCGCTCGGTCGCCGCGGCGCGCGGGCGACGGAATGGCGGTGGTCCTGACGCGGCGCGGGCTCGGACGGCTCGAACGGCGTGCGCGCGATCCAGGAGGCGGGCGGCGTCGTCTTCGCTCAGGACCCGGACGAGGCCGAGTTTCCGGCGATGCCGCAGAACGCCATCGCGACCGGCGTCGTCAACTTCGTCGCGCCGATCGCCGCCTGGCGGAGCGGATCGCCGAAGTCGCGCGCAGCAAGGAGGCGGTCCGGTCGCTCGACGAGGACGGCGCCGCGAACGACCTGCGCCGGATCGTGGGCTTCCTGCGGGCCCGGACCGGCCACGACTTTTCCAGCTACAAGCGCGCCACGGTCATGCGCCGGGTGCTGCGGCGGATGCAGGTCTGCCGGGTCACCAGCCTGAGCGAATACGGCGAACTGGTCCGCAACACGCCGGAAGAGGCGCAGGAGCTGTTCAACGACCTGCTGATCTCGGTCACGCAGTTCTTCCGCGACGAGCCGGCCTTCGAGGCGCTGGCGGCGAAGGTCATCGCGCCGCTGTTCGAGGACGCCGAGGACGAGGGCCTGCGCGCTCTGGGTCCGTCGGCTGCGCCACCGGCGAGGAGGCCTACAGCCTCGCCATCCTGCTGCTGGAGGAGGCCGAGCGCCGCAAGGTGCAGGCTGCCGATCCAGATCTTCGCCAGCGACCTCGACGAAGGCGCGCTGGCGACGGCGCGCGAAGGGCGCTATCCCCGCTCGATCGAGGCGGACGTGTCGGAGGAGCGGCTCGCAGCGGTTCTTCGTCGACGAGGGCACGCACTACCGGGTCCGCAAGGAGGTGCGCGACATCGTGCTGTTCGCCTCGCACAGCGTCCTGAAGGACCCGCCGTTCCTGCGGCTGGACCTGATCGTCTGCCGCAACCTGCTGATCTATCTGGAGCGGTCGCTCCAGGAGCAGCTGCTGGGCATCTTCCACTACGGGCTGAGGCCGAACGGATGCCTGTTCCTCGGATCGGCGGAGACGGCGGATGCCAGCTCCGAGCTGTTCACGGCCGCTCGACCGGGACGCGCGGCTCTACCGGGCGCGGCCGCGGTCCCGCCGGCACATGCCCGCCCTGCCGCACGTCGCGACGGACTATCGGCCTCGCACCCGGCAGCCGCGCCGCCGGGCAGCCGCGGCGCGGACGCGCGCCGGACGCCGGCCGAGCACTGCACGCGGCGGCGCTGGAGACGGCGGCGCCGCCCAGCGTGCTGGTCGACGAGAGCCGGCAGATCCTGCACCTGTCGCCGAGCGCCGGCCGCTTCATCCTGCATTCGGCCGGGACGTTCTCCGGCAAGCTGCCCGACGTGGTCCGGCCCGAGCTGCGGCTCGACCTGAAGATCGCGCTGGACCGGGCGCTGGAGAAGCGGCTAGCCGACGCCTGACGCTCGCGACGCCGGTGGCCTTCGACGGCGGGCGCCGCGGATCGCGATGCAGGTCGCTCCGGTCCCGGGCGACGGCAACGCCGGCGTGCAGGCGCTGGTCGTCTTCCTCGACGCGGGGCCGGTGCGCCGAGGACGACGAACCGGAGGTCGACGCCGGCATCGCGGCGCCGACGACATGCGCCGCCTGCACGGCGAACTGAAGGCGGCGCAGGAGGCGCTCGTCGCGAGCCGCGGCGAGCACGAGACGGCGATCGAGGATCTGCGCGCCGCGAACGAGGAACTGCAGTCGATCAACGAGGAATACCGCTCGACCTCGGAGGAGCTCGAGACCTCGAAGGAAGAGCTCCAGTCGATGAACGAGGAGCTGCAGACGGTGAACGCCGAGCTGAAGAACAAGCTCGAAAGCATCTCGACCGCGCACAGCGATCTGCAGAACCTGATCGCGGCGACCGAGATCGGCACGCTGTTCCTCGATCCGAAGCTCAGGATCCGGATGTTCACGCCGCCGATGGCCGAGCTCTTCAACATCACCGAGATGGACGTCGGCCGGGCGATCACCGACTTCACCAGCCGGCTCGCTACGATGCGGTCGAGGACGACGCGCGGCGCGTCCTGCGCGACCTGTCGCCGGTCGAGACCGAGGTGCAAAGCCGCGACGGCCGCTGGTTCATCATGCGCCTCCGCCCCTACCGCACGGTCGAGGACAGGATCGACGGCGTGGTCCTGACCTTCGTCGACATCACCTCCCGGCGCGAAGACCGAGCGACAGCTGCGCGAAAGCCAGCAGAGCTACCAGACCCTGTTCAACTCGATCGACGAGGGCTTCGCCGTCTTCGAGATGATCTTCGAGGATGCACGGGCCGGTCGACTACCGGTTCGTGGAGGTCAACGCCGCGTTCGAGCGTCAGACCGGCCTGGCCGATGCGATCGGGAAGACGGCGCGGCAGATGATCCCCGGGCACGAGGAGCACTGGTTCGAGATCTATGGCCGCATCGCGACAGTCCGGCAAGCCGGAGCGGTTCGAGGCGCCGGCCGCAGCCGCTCGAGCGATATTACGACGCCTACGCTTTCCCGTTCGGAGAGCCCGAGGAACACCGCGTCGGCGTGCTGTTCCGGGACGTCAGCGAGCGCAAGGGAGCCGAGGCGCAACGCGAGATGCTGACGGCCGAGCTCAGCCACCGGGTCAAGAACACGCTGGCCGTCGTCCAGGCGCTTGCCCGCTCGCCGGGCGGCGCCGGACGCAGACGGTCGACCAGTACCGCGAGCGCCTCATCGGCCGAATTCAGGCGCTGGCGCGGGCGCACGACCAGCTGCTCGAGACGCACTGGCAGTCGGCCGACCTGAAGACGCTGATCGATGCGACGCTGCTCGCCCTATGGCGGGACCGGTCGGCGCGATCTCGTTGCCACCGAGGGTCCCGACGTCCGCCTCACGCCGAAGCAGGGGCTCGGACTCGCGCTGATCCTGCACGAACTCGCCACGAACGCATCCAAGTACGGGTCGCTTTCGGCCGATGGCGGGAGCCTGAGCCTCACGTGGGAAAGGGAACGCATTCGAAAAGGGAAAGCAAATCCATCTGACGTGGCAGGAAAGCGGCGGTCCGGGCGTGAATGGGGAGACCGTCGACGGCTTCGGAACGAAGCTGATCAAGCAGGCCTGCACCTACGAACTCGACGGTTCGGCGGAACTGCGCTTCGATCCCGATGGTTTGGTGGTCGAGATCGCCTTTCCGACGAAGTGAGGAGCAGTCGACATCGCTGAACCCGAAGAACCAGGACCCTTGACTGGCCGCCGCATCCTCATCGTCGAGGACGAGATGCTTCTCGCGATGGATCTGCAGATGCTTCTCGAAGAGCACGGCTGCGAGGTCCTCGATCCCGTCCCGAGCGTGGAGCGCGCGCTCGACGCGCTGGCGGCGCATCGGCTGGACGCCGCAACTCTCGACATGAACCTGAATGGCAAGACATCGGCTCCGATCGCCGACGCCCTCCGACAAAGGGCCGTTCCGTTCATTGTCGTCTCCGGTTATGGCGGCAAGCATCCGGACCCGGCCTTCCGCGACGCGCCCTTGGTGAAAAAGCCCTTCGACAGCATCGATTTGCTGCGGAAGCTTTCGACAATCCTGAGATGACCGGCTCCTCCGCTGCACGGGAGGGGGAGTCGACACCCTGATGAGGCACGCCATGCGCGGAGCCAAATCCTCGCTGCCTGCGGCGCCCGCCCCCGGATAGAAGCTTGCGAAATGCGGACGTGACCCACGGCCCGCGTTCGTCACCGCGAGCTTTGCGGAGGGCGTGGACGCCATCAGGAAATTTCAGCCGGGCATGCAGATCGAAGTCATGGCGACGATTGTGGCCGTGGCTCGTCACCGCATCGGCTTCTCGCGGCGTCGCGAGAGTGCCGGGGGCTGGCGATCGGCGGCCGAAGGGAAATCTGGGATCGCAGGCGCACCCGCGACGTCGGTCAGGAAGCGCTTGTAGACGTGACCCGCGGCAGGGTCTTGCCCGCCGATCCTCGCCGGCAAGATGGCGGTGCGGATTGATCCACGTCAGCGCCCACGGGTCTCGATCCATTTAGAGGGAAGGCAGGTCAAACCTTTCATGTGGATGAACGCCGATGGGAACCGTCCGCCCGGCAAGAACCCCAGTCGCGATCCCGTCGATTGCGCTGTTGTCCTTCCTCGTCATCACCTTCGCCATCACCTGGGCGGTGATCGGCCTTTACGTCCTCGCGCCTGCCTGGGCTTCGGCCCGGCTCGGCGAGATCAGCGGCTCGCATCCGCTGTTCTTCCTGGCGACCTGGGCGCCCGGGATCTCGGCGGTCCTCGTCGTGCTGGCCTTCGCCGGCGGCGATGGACTGCGCAGCTTCCTGTCGCGGCTCCTGCTCTGGCGCTGCCCGGCGGGCTGGGCGGCGTTCGTCCTGATCGGGCTGCCACTGGTCTTCGTCGCGGGGTCGCTGATCAAGGGCGGGCCGGTGCTGGCGCCGCTGCCGCCGGAGGGCGCGGGGCCGCTCGTCGCCGTGCTGTTCATGATGCTCTTCCTCGGCCCGGTCGAGGAGCTCGGCTGGCGCGGCGTGATGCAGCCGATCCTGCAGCGCCACATGGCGCCGCTCTGGGCCGGGATGCTGATCGGCGCGACCTGGGGCCTCTGGCACCTGCCGGCGTTCTTCCTGTCGAGCACCGTCTACGCCACCTGGAACTTCCTGCCCTTCTTCGTCGGCAACGTCGTGCTCGCGGTGCTGGTCACGCCGATCTTCAACCGGACCGGCGGCAGCCTGCTCTGGCCGATTCTGTTCCACTGGCAGCTCATCAATCCGTTCTGGCCGGACGCGCAGCCGTGGGACACCTGGATCCTCGTGGCGGTGGCGGTGGTCGTCGTCTGGTGGAACCGGGACAGCATGCTGAGGCGGGAAGTCGCGGTGACAGGGGTCGTCGCGATCGAAGGCTCGAGCGCGCTTCGCATGTCGACATAGGGAAGGCGACCATGTCCCACCGTTTTCCGGAGACCTCCGGGCATCGGCAAGACATCTTCGTTCGGGCAGTTCCGGCGGCCGTGGCTCTGTGGGGCGGTCTGGACATTGGCAACCTGGTGGTTCGAAGGCCGCATCGGGACCTTCGCCAGGCCCGAAGCCGTGGCCGACCGGCTCGTTTACACTGGCCTGGCCAACCTTCTGGTCGGGATCATCGGATCGCTGGTCCTTCTGCGCTGGCTGACGCGGGTCGGTCTGGTGTCCAGGCGCCGCATGGGCTTCGGGGCGCCGAGCCGCACGGCCATGTGGCCTGCCTCTCGGTCTTGTGCTCGGTCTCTTGCTATATTTCGGCCAGAGACGCGCCCTCGATGAACGCCGATTGTACTCCTGAATGCCTTCGCGCAGGTCCTGGTTGTCTCCATCGCCGAAGTGCTTGTCTGCTGGGCAGTCGATAGGCGGCACGCTCCAGGGCGTCGGCCGCTCGCGATGGGTTTCGCTGTCGATGGCGACGATCGTTTCCAGCGTGCTGTTCGGCCTCTACCATTTCGCCCACAGCGCGCCGTTCGACACGGCTGAGATGGTCGGGTTTCTGACCCTCGGTCGGAACTCGTCACCAGCGTGTTCTTCTTCGTCTCCCGCGATGTCTACGCGACCATCGCGTTTCACAACTTCCTCGCCGTCTTCGGCGTGGTTCAGGCGCTGGAAGCGCAGAGACAGACTGGCCACTTTCGAGGCGGTGCAGATGCCCCTTCTGGCCACGGCCGCGTTCGCCCTGATCGTCTTGGTCACGGCCGATGCCACGCTGCTCGGGAGGGGGGCGCCCGAGGATGGCTGAATTTCCGCAGCGGATAGGAGCCGGACCGGAGCCTCGGGATGTCGGCGGTGGAGCGGTTGGGGCCGTTACGCGATCTCGGCCGGCGAGGGCACGCATGCTTCGCGACCAGGGCGGCTCGGGAGCGCATTTGTGATCTCCCGTCGCGCCATCCTCGGTGGGCTGGGCGGCCTCGGAGTTGCCTATGGGACATACGCCGCCGGAGCCTACGGAGCGGCGATCCGGCAGACCGACGTGCGCCTCGCGCTGCGCAGTTCAGTGATCCCCACCAGCGCCGGCGCTCTGGAATACGCCGTGGCGGGCCGCGGATCGCCGCTCCTGATGATCCACGGGACCGGGGGCGGGTTCGACCAGGGGCTGCTCTTCGCCCACCCCCTGCGCGAGCGCGGGCTCCAGATCGTCGCGCCCTCGCGCTTCGGCTACCTGCGCAGCGCCTTTCCTGATGATGCCTCGCCGGCGCACCAGGCCGACGTCCTCGTCGAGCTCCTCGACCATCTCGGGATCAACCGCCTGCCGGTGGTCGGCGGCTCCGCCGGCGCGTTGACGGCGGCGGAGTTCGGGCTGAGGCACCCCGACCGATGCTCGCACCTCGTCCTGCTGGTGCCGGCGGCGAACCTCGCCAACCGCGACCCGGTGGAGTTCACAGCGTTCCAGCGGCTTGCCGTCGGGGCCGTCCTCGGCTCGGACCTCGGGTTCTGGACGCTGCTCTCGCTGGCGCCGCGGCAGATGATCCGCACCCTGCTCGCGACCGATCCCGCCCTTCTGGATCGGGTCGCGCCCGAGGAGAAGCGCCGCGCCGAGCTGATCCTCGCGGGGCTGATGCCGATCAGCCGGAAGTCCGACGGCTTGCGCACCGACGCCTTCTGGGCCGGCGCGCCGTCGCCCACCGCCTATGAGCGTATCACCGTGCCGACGCTGATCCTCTCCTGCGAGGACGACCTCTTCGGCACCGCCGAGACATCGCGCCGCCTCGCCGCCCTGATCCCGGACACCCGGCTGACGATCTGGCCCGAGGGCGGCCACATCTGGCTCGGCCACGACGCCGACGTGGCGGACGAGATCGCCGCGTTCGTCCGTGCCGGAGCCTGATCGCGCGATCCCCGATGCAACGCGGCCCATACACAAAGGAACCGCCAAGATGACCTGGAGAAAGATCGTCGTGACCGAGTTCGGCGGCCCGGACCGCCTCGAGATGCAGACCGTCGACGCCCTACCGGAGCCTCAGGGGGCGGAGGTCCGCGTCCGGGTCCTGGTGACAAGTGCGGCCTTCACCGACGTCATGATCCGCAAGGGCAAGTACCCCGACGTGAAGGAGAAGCCGCCGTTCGCGCTCGGCTACGACCTCGTCGGCGTGGTGGACGCGATGGGCCCCGAGGCGACCCGCTTCAAGCCCGGCGACCGGGTTGCGGACCTCACCACGATCGGCGCCTATGTCGAGTACATCTGCCTGCCCGAGGACCGGCTGACGGCGGTGCCGGAGGGCGTGTCGGACGTCGCTGCGCTCGGCGTGATCCTCTCGGCGGTGACGCCCTACCAGATGCTGCATCGCGTGGCGAAAGCGCAGGCCGGGCAGAGCCTGCTGATCCACGGCGCTGGCGGCGCGGTCGGCACCGCGATGCTGCAACTCGCGCGCGACGCCGGCGTCACCGCCTACGGCACCGACGTGGCGGCCAAGCACGACCTGATCCGCAGCCTCGGCGCGACGCCGATCGACGCCGACGCCTCCGACGAGGCGCTCCGGGCCGCCGTCGGCGAGGGCGTCGACTTCGTCTTCGACCCGCTCGGCGGCGAGAGCCTCGGGCGCTCGCTGCATGCGCTGAAGCCCAAGGGCATGCTGATCGCGTTCGGGTTCCAGAACAAGGTCCTCGGCCGCGGCGGGTCGATCCCGCTCGACTTCGTCAAGCTGAAGCTCTGGGACTGGCTGCCGAACGGGCACGCGACGGCGTTCTACTCGATCGGCGCGATGCGGCGACGGCACCCGGAGTGGTTCCGGGAGGACCTCGCCAGGCTCTTCGCGATGCTGGCCGAGGGCCGGATCGCCCCCATCGTCGCCGAAGTCCTGCCGCTGGAGGAGGTGCGGCGCGCCCACGAGCGGGTCGAGGCGGGCGACGTCGCGGGCAAGCTCGTGCTGCGGGTGACGGAATGACTGCGCGTTCGGCACTGATCGCCGCGGCGTTTCTGGCAACGGCCGGCAGCGTGGCGGCGCAGGCGCAGGACTCGGTGCTGGTCACGGACGTCAACATCGTGGACATCGCCGCGGGCACGGTCACCGAGAACCAGTCGATCCTCATCGAGGACGGGCTGATCGTCGCCGTCGGTGCCGTCCTCGCGCCGGTCACGGCCGCGCGCTTCGAAGGGGACGGCGCCTTCGTGATCCCCGGCCTGTGGGACAGCCACGTCCACGTGTTCTCTTCGCCGACCGAGCCGGAGACGGCGCTGCCGCTCTACCTTATCAACGGCGTGACCGGCATCCGCGACATGGGTGCGCTCTGGCCGGTCAAGGACCAACAGGCCCTCCAGCAGCGGATCGAGAGCGGCGAGGTGCTGGGGCCGCGGCTTGTTCTCTCCGGCGCCTGGGTCGACGCCTCGCCCGGCTCGTGGCCAGGCATGTTCCTCGCCGATACGCCCGCGGAGGCGCGTTCCGTCGTCGAGAGGATCGCGTCCGAGGGCTGGGCGGCGGTGAAGTCCTATTCGATGCTCGACGAGCTCACTTACCTGGCCTTGGCGGAGGCCGCCGAAGAGCGCGGCCTGCCGCTTGTCGGCCACATCCCGGAGCGGGTGGCGCTCGGAACCGCCGTCGACGCCGGGCAGGACGGCATGGAGCATTCCGGACGCGTCACCATGGCCTGCTCGACCGCCGAGGCCGAGATGCTTGCGGACCTGCGCGCGGCGATGGACGCGGGCGCCGACGAGGCGCGGTTCCTCGAGATCATGGCGGGTCGCAACCGCATCGTGCTGGAGACGTGGGACCGGGCGCTCTGCGAGGACGTGCTGGCGCGCATGGCCGAGGCCGGGCTGCACGTCAGCCCGACGCTGGTCGTCGCCGACTTCTACCTCGGGAATTGGCCCGCGGCGGATGCGCCGCGGATGCGGATGCTGCCGGCGGAGGTGCGCGAGGCTTGGGGCCGGCCGGACTTCCGGCTGGAGGCGATGACGGACGAGGTGCGGGAGCTCGCCGACGCCTCCATCGCCCTCGACCATCGCACCTTCCTGATGGCGCACGCGGCCGGCGTGCCGATCCTCGCCGCCACCGACGCCTCCTTCGCCAACCCCTACATCTTCCACGGCTTCTCGCTTCTCGACGAGCTCGACCGCTACGTCGAGATCGGGCTCACGCCGCGCGACGCGCTCAACACCGCGACCGTCGCGCCGCCGCGCTTCTTCGGCCTGCCCGACCAGGACGGCAGCATCATCCCCGGCCGCCGCGCCGATCTCGTGTTGCTCGACGCGAACCCGCTCAACGGGCTTAAAACGCTCCGCCGTCCGCGCGCGGTGTCATCGTCAGGTAATTCACGGTGCTGGACCGCCCATGCGCTCGAGGCGAAACTCCTGCGGAGGCGAAACAGGTCCGCATGGCCGAAATGGAGGCGGGTAAGAGGATCGGCGCGGGGTTGATCGAGCGCGCGGCGGAGCCGGCAGTGCGCGGAGCCGGACGAACGGCAGGACCGGCGCGTCTTGGCGTCCGATCCTCCTCGATGAAGGCTTCCAGCGCTCGGCGCATCAGGGTGGCCGAATTCGGATCTGCGGTCTCCGGCGACCCGACCGGGCACGAGGCGCAGGGTCATGATCCGAGACGAGGTCGAGAGCGCGGGCCTCCCGCATGCCGCGAGTTCTGCGACCAGGGGTGAGGCCGAAGTCGAGGCCGGCGAAGCCCCCTCCGCGCGTGATCAGGATGCCGTTCTGCATCGACCCGTCCTGCCGTCGGGACGGCGCCGGACTACACAAGGAGAGCTTGCCGGTGCGAGGTCGCTCGCCTTCCGCGCAGGACGCCCGGAACGCCGAGGAGCCAGAGACCAGGCGCAGACACTGGTGACATTGACGGGCGGCGCGGCCGCCGACGAGCGCCACCGTCTCCGGATCGTGCGCGGCCGCGGTAGTGCCGCGCGTGCCGCCATGGACGAGGAGGATCAAACATCCTCGGGACGGTCCGGGATGTGGCCGCCGGTTGAAATGCGGGACCGGATCGCTCGGCACCGGTCGCGGGTGCGGATCCTTTGCCACGATCACGACGCGCTCGCCTGAGTTCGAAACGAGGAAGTGGTGTGACCCGACCAGGTCGAGCGCCGACTTGCCTGGATGGAGGTACATGGCGACGAATCTTCGCCGTCGGGTGCGCTGCCGGCTCGGCGGCGGCTGCCGTCGTGCCGAGGGCTACCTCGGAGATGGCTGGAAGGGCGGTGCGGCGATCAGGGTTCATCTTGTGCGGGCTCCATCAGGTGCCGAAACCGAAATGCGCGGTCGAAGCGGACGCGCGCTTGAACCAGACCGCTGTTCCTGACGGGTCAGCTCGAGCGCGATGGCCGGCAGACCGAACATGCGATGGAACGTTCGGCTGAAGTGGGCGGATCCAGCCTGATGCGCGGCAATTGTGAAGCTGTCGCCCGCGGACATCCGCTCCATGGCATCAGGCCCCGCCGGAGCACGAAGCTCCGGGACGAAAGGCCGACCTCCTCGACGAAGAGGAGCGTGATATGCCGCACGGGCTCTGTGGCAGGCGGCACGTCGGGCGCGACAAGGATGGCCGGGCCCTCGGACAGCCCGGCGACGTGCGGATGGCGACGCGTCCAGCGGTTGCGATCGTGAGCTGGATCGCCTGGTTGGCGTGCATCCGGTTCCCACCCGGCTCCCGCTGCGGCAGGACTTCTTAGGGCAGAGGCTGGCGCCCTGCCGGGGGACGAACCGCCCGTCGCGTACCTGCGCCACCGCCCGACTGCGCCTCCCGCTCGCCGCCAGATCAGCCGTTTCGCTCAAGCCCGGGAGCCGTGCGGCTCGGTATCTGCGGGACTTTCGCCACCGTTCCCGGAGAACTGCGAGGACCCTTTCTCCCTTCCCGCCACGCCCTGCTGCTCGGTGTCTTGGCCAGGCTCTTCACGGCGAGCACAGGGCATCAACTGCCATGCCAGCCCGCTTCTGACCGACCACCACTTCCACGACACCGGTGTCCCGGCGCGCCCGGGTCCTGCCGCAGGATCACGGCGGGAAGCCGGAGCGCGGCTGGTGCGCGATGACCGCTCCGATCGCCTCGGACCCTGCAGCCGACGCGGCGGCCACCGACTGCGCCGAACTGCGAGTCATGGCGCCGGAGTGCAAGGAGATACTGCGGACTTGCAGCAATGGACGGATGAACGGCTGACGTCGTCACGGCGCCGGCACCGCCGATCAGCTCATCCCGAGGCTCCGGGTGGGCGCGACCCGGGAACGGGCCGGCGAGCTCGCTACGGCTGCGATCGAGTTTGACACGGCTCAATACGCGGACCCGCCCCGGTCAGGCTAAGTGGCCTCGAACGGCAAGAGGTCCCAGCATGAGAACAACTTCAATCATCGGCGCACTCTCCGCCGCGGCGCTGCTTGGCGGCGCGGCGGCCTGGCGGGCATCAGACCATCGTGCGGACCGCGCGGAGGCGCGGCGGCTCGTCGAGCTCCAGCCAGCCGAGCCTGCGCGCTTCGACCCGGCCCTCGTCGCCGATCTGCCGGAGCCTGCGCGGCGCTATTTCGCATTCGCGATCGCGCCGGGGACGCCGCTCTACACGGTGGCCGTGATCAAGATGACCGGGCAATTCGCCCTCGGGGACCGGGACGCGCCGAACTACATGCAGATGACGGCGCAGCAGACGCTGGCCGCGCCGCACGGCTTCGTCTGGAGCATGCGCGCCGGGCGCGGAGCGATGCGGGTCTCGGGCTCCGACAGCGGCCGCTGGACACGGTTCTGGGCGATGGGCCTCGCTCCCGTCGCCCGCAGCGGCGGGACGAGCGACCACGCCCGCTCCGCCTTCGGCCGCTACGTCTCCGAGGCCGTGTTCTGGACGCCGGCGGCGCTTCTGCCCGGACAGGGGGTCCGGTGGGAGGCGGTCGACAAAAGCACCGCCCGGGTCATCGTCACGCACGGCGACCTGAGCCAGTCGGTGGACGTCACGGTCGACGCCGGCGGCCGGCCCGGCAAGGTCGAGTTCCCGCGCTGGACGAACGCGAACCCTGACGAGGTATTTCGCCTCCAGCCCTTCGGCGGCTACCTCTCCGAGTTCAGGACCTTCGCGGGCTTCACGCTGCCGACGCACGTCGAGGCCGGCAACCACTTCGGCACGGAGGATTACTTCCCGTTCTTCATCGCCGACGTTCACGATGTCCGGTTTCCCGCACCGGACGGAACCCGACGATGACGGCATGGGTCGTCGCGCTCCAGATCGTCCTGCCTGCTGACGCTGCTCGCCTGGCTCGCCCTGGTCCCCGCGACGGGCTGGGCCGCCTACGCTCTGCACGTCGGCGCGACGGCCGTCGTCCTGCTGGCGCTCTGGCTCGTCGCGATGTGGGCGATGCCGCCGTGGTGGTTGCCGCGAGCCTACGGACTCGGCCTCATCGCAATCGTCGCCTGGCAGGTGTTGGCCGGAAGGGTTCAAGCGTCTGCGCTCTGGTCCACCGGGTGGGCCGGCTCGGCCGCCCTGTTTGCACTCGCTGCCCTCGCCGTCTACGGCGGCTACGCCGCGACCCGGGCATTTCAGGGGCGACAGCTTCCCGACGGCGAGACGGTGGACATCGCCACGCCGTTTGGTCCGGGCACCTACATGGTTGCCCATGGCGGCTCGACCGGGATGGTCAACGCCCACCTTCACACGCTCGACCCGTCCGTGGAGCGCTTCCGCCCCTGGCGCGGCCAGAGCCGGGCGCTCGACTTCTTCCGGATCACGCCGCTCGGCCTCCGCGCCGACGGCTGGCGGCCCGCTCGACCCTGCGCGCTACGAAACCTTCGGCGCCAGCGTCGTCGCACCCTGCGCCGGGACCGTGGCGCTGGCGCAGGACGGTCTGCCGGACATGCGCGTCCCCGTCATGGACAGCGAGAACAAGCTCGGCAACTTCGTCGCGATCGACTGCGGCGGCTTCGCCGTCTTCCTCGCGCACCTGCGGGAGGGCAGCGTCCTCGTGACGGCGGGACAGGAGGTCGCCGCAGGCGACCCGCTCGGCGAGGCCGGCAACTCCGGTAACAGCTCCGAGCCGCACCTCCACATCCACGCGCAGCGCGGCATCCCCGGCGACGCGCCCGCCGGCGGCGAGCCGCTGGGCCTGACGATCTACGGGCGCTTCCTCGTCCGCAACGACCGGCTCGTCGTCCCCGGTCGATGACCGACAAGACGCCGACCGGATGCCACGTCGGCAAGGCAAACCGGCGAGGGGAACAGGTCATGCTGCAAGGCGCGGCTCCGGACACCGCACTTGCCCACTTCTCCGGCACGGTCACCGAGCGCGAGACTCAGCGGAAACGGTTCGCCGAGGTGCAGACGTCCCGTTGGCCGAACTTCCTCTTGCAGCCGTCAATTCGGAGAAGAACCGGCGCGTCGGCGCGAAGCTGGTCGCGGAGGACGACCGCACGCAATGGGACGGCCCGAGCTGGCGCCGCGAGCTCGCCGCCTCGATGCGCCTGCGCCGCAGGGGCGACCGGCTGGCCGTGCTCGGCACCGCAGGTGACTCGCGCCGATCGAGCGTTCGTGTGGCTCCTGCTCGTCACAGCAGACACCGGTTTCCGCCATGCAATCCGATCGCGATACGATTTTCCAGATGATGCTCGTGGAGGAGGAGGGCAGCACAGGATCCGCCGGAATCTTCGCGGATGCTGGATGCCGTCAAAATGGTGACGCGAAAGAAGGCGCGAAGATACACCCCAGGCCGCCGAGTGACCGCAAGCCGCACTGCGACCGCTACAAGGCTTCGTCGCCATCGGCGATATAGGCTCTGATCGCGCCGCAAACGCCCCGGTTTTCGATCGAAGCGGCTGCTTTCCCGAGCGCACTCGCCAAAGCCTCGCTCTGGCGCAGATCGCCGAAGACATCCCCGAGCTCGAGAAAATCCTCGGGATCCCCCCTGGCCGCAGACCGGAGACGCTCGGCTCGTTCATCCTCGAGCGCTGTCTCGTCCGCCGCGCAATACCGGCGCCAGAACGCCAGCTCGAGCGCCAGGCCGTCGATGGGGGCATTCGCCGCGAGTCGCTCCTGCAAGGTCGGCAGGATGAATTTCGGCTGCCGGTTGGACCCGTCGTAGCAAAGGCGCGCGATGGTATCGCCGACCGCCTCGTTGGCGAACCGTTCGATGCAGGTTTCCAGGTAGACCGCAAAGTCCACGCCCTCGATGGGCGACAATGTCGGGATCGCTTCGCGCGGGATCAGGGCGCGCAACCACGCGACGATATCGTCGTCACGCATCGCCTCGTGTGCATAGCGGTGTCCGAGCAGCGCCGAGGGATAGGCAAGCGCGGCATGTCCTGCGTTGAGCACACGCAGCTTGAGCAGTTCGTAGGGCACCACATCATCGACGAACTCCACACCGACCTCCTCCAACGGCGGTCGGCCGCAGGCGAAGTCATCCTCGAGGACCCACTGCCGGTAGGGCTCGCAGATGACCGGCGCCGCGTCATCTATCCCGAAGCGATCGGCCACCATCGCGCGAACCTCGTCGGTCGTCGCCGGCGTGATGCAATCGACCATGCCGTTCGGAAAAGTCACGCCGTCCAGCAGATCCTGCTCACCGCGCAACCCGGCCAGTCCGGCAAGCGCGATCTGCGTGACGTGGCCGCTGCCGGGAAGGTTGTCACAGGACAGGACGGTAAACGGAGGTGTTCCGGCCGCGCGGCGCGCTTTCAGGGCCGCAAGGATCATGCCGAACACGGTCTGCGGCGTGGCCTGCTCCGCGGCATCGGCCTTGATGTCGGGATGAGCGGCATCGAAGGTTCCGTCCGAGTTCAGGAAGTAGCCGCCTTCGGTCACCGTCAGCGAAACGATCCGCACGCGGGGATCGACCATGGCGTCGATGGTCGGCCCCGGCGCAACTTCGGCGAAATCGCACATGGGCGCGCTGATGCGAGCCGAGAATCCGGAGGGATCGAGCTCGACGACGGTGGTCAGCCAGTCCTGCGCGGACAGGCGTTCGCGCATGACGGCGTCGCCCTGCCGGACGCCGGCCCCGACGATGCCCCAATCCATCTGCCGGTCGCCCGCATGCAGCCGGTCGAGGTAGATCCCCATATGGGCGCGGTGAAAGTTGCCGACACCGAAATGCACGATCCCGGGCGTCAGCTTGCGCCAGTCATGAGAGGGGCGCGCAACCTCTTCGGGAAGGGTTGCCAGTGTCTCGGCGTTCAATCTGGTCGCCACGTGCACCTCCTTGTGCTGCGAGCCATCGCGGTCCGGTGCAGCCGTGGGCACACGGCGGCGCCCCATCGGGCGGGCGCATCCACTGCCCCCCGGGGACCTTCCGGGCCTATGCGACGAAGCGGTCTGCCTCATGCGAAGCGGGCAAGATCAGTATGACATGCCGACCGGCAGGGCGCGCCGCACCCCCGCGGCGGCAGGGTCTCGCGACTGCGGGGCCCGAGGCGGCGCCGGCGATGCCCGGCTTCGTGCCAGCCGATCGCATCAGATGCTCAGTCCTTCCTCGCCGAACTTGTGGATCTTGTCGGATTGCGGGGTGAGATAGACGGTGTCGCCATGGTGGACGTCGATCTCGCCGCCGGCGCGGACCGTGAGGGTATCGGCGAGGCCGGTGTCGTGGATGTGCAGGAACGTGTCCGAACCCAGATGCTCGCTGACGCCGACACGACCGGGCCAGGTGCCCTCGTTCATCGACACGTCGATATGCTCGGGGCGCACGCCGATGGTCTTGGCGCCGTGCTCGCGGGCCGCGTCGCCGGAGAGGATGTTCATGCTCGGCGAGCCGATGAAGCTCGCCACGAACACGTTGCGCGGTTTGCGATAGAGGTCCATCGGACTGCCCACCTGCTCGATCCGGCCGGCGCGCAGGACGACGATCTTGTCGGCCATCGTCATGGCCTCGACCTGGTCGTGGGTGACGTAGATCATCGTGGTCTCGAGCCGGTTGTGCAGCTCGCTGATCTCCAGCCGCATGCCGACCCGGAGTGCCGCGTCGAGGTTCGACAGCGGCTCGTCGAAGAGGAACGCCGCAGGCTCGCGCACGATGGCGCGTCCGATCGCGACCCGCTGGCGCTGCCCGCCCGAAAGCTGCCCCGGACGGCGGTCGAGATAGTCGGTGAGGTTCAGGACCTTCGCGGCCCCCTCGATCCTGCGCTTCTGCTCGGCGTCGTCCATCCCGGCCATGCGCAGCGGAAAGGCGATGTTCTTGCGCACGCTCATGTGCGGGTAGAGGGCGTAGCTCTGGAACACCATCGCCAGCCGGCGCTTGGCGGGCGGCAGCTCTGTGGCGTTCTGGCCATCGATCTCGATCTTGCCGCCCGAGACATCCTCGAGCCCCGCGATCAGACGCAGCAACGTGGACTTGCCGCAACCCGAGGGGCCGACGAACACGACGAACTCCCCCTCCTCGATGGTCAGGTCCAGCGGCGGGATGACCTCGACGTCCCCGAAGGCCTTCCGTACGCCGCTCAGCACGATGCGTCCCATGATCTCCCCCTACTTGACGGCGCCGAAGGTGAGCCCCCGGACGAGTTGCTTCTGGCTGAACCAGCCCATGATCAGGATCGGCGCGATCGCCATCGTCGATGCCGCCGAGAGCTTGGCGTAGAACAGACCCTCGGGGCTGGAATAGCTGGCGATGAACGCGGTCAGCGGCGCCGCCTTGGCGGCCGTCAGGTTCAGCGTCCAGAACGCCTCGTTCCAGGCGAGGATGACGTTGAGCAGGAGCGTCGAGGCGATGCCCGGCACCGCCATCGGCGTCAGCACGTAGAGGATCTCGTTGCGCAAGCTGGCGCCGTCCATCCGGGCCGCTTCGAGGATCTCGCCCGGGATCTCGCGGAAGTAGGTGTAGAGCATCCAGACGATAATCGGCAGGTTGATGAGCGTCAGCACGATCACCAACCCTGTCCGCGTGTCGAGCAGGCCGGTGTCGCGGAACAGCAGGTAGATCGGGATCAGCACGCCAACGGGCGGCAGCATCTTGGTCGAAAGCATCCACATCAGGACGTTCTTGGTGTTCCTGCCCGGCACGAATGCCATCGCCCAGGCGGCCGGCACCGCGATGATGAGCCCGAGGATCGTCGACCCGAACGAGATCACCACCGAATTCATGAAGTGGCGTAAGTAGTTCGACCGATCCTGCACCGCGGCGTAGTTCTCCATCGTCCAGTCGAAGAACAGGAACGACGGTGGCGAGGCAATCGCCTCGGCCTCGGTCTTGAAGCTGGTGAGGATCGTCCAGAGGATCGGGAAGAAGATCAGCAGGCCGATCGCCCAGGCGACGGCGGTGTTTATCGTCTTGCGTTGCGTCGTGACGGCGCGGGCCATGTCTTGTCCCTCCTCAGGCGTCGAGGTTCTTGCCGATCATCCGCATCAGGAAGATCGCGACGATGTTGGCGAGGATGATGGCGACGACGCCCCCGGCGGAGCCGAGCCCGACGTCGAACTGCAACAGCGACTGGATGTAGACGAGATAGGTGAGGTTGGTGGATGCCACGCCCGGGCCGCCCCCCGTCGTCACCAGGATCTCCGCGAAGATCGACAGCAGGAAGATCGTCTGGATCAGGATCACCACGGTGATCGCCCGCGCCAGGTGCGGCAGGATGATCCACAGGAACTTGCTGCCGAACCCCGCACCGTCCATCTCGGCGGCCTCGAGCTGCTCGCTGGACAGCGACTGGATGGCGGTCAGCAGGATCAGCGTCGCGAAGGGCAGCCACTGCCACGAGACGATCAGGATGATCGAGAAGAGCGGCGCGACCGTCAGCCACTCGAACGGCTGAACCCCGACCAGCTTGGCCAGATAGGCGAAGAGCCCGTTGACCGGATCCATGAACATGTTCTTCCACACCAGCGCGGAAACGGTGGGCATCACGAAGAACGGCGCGATGACCAGAAGCCGCACGATGCCCTGCCCCCACATCGGCTGGTCGAGCAGCAGCGCCAGCAGTATTCCGCCAACCACCG
The DNA here is from genome assembly GCA_963709765.1 of uncultured Alphaproteobacteria bacterium. GTDB lineage: Bacteria > Pseudomonadota > Alphaproteobacteria > Rhodobacterales > Rhodobacteraceae > Roseitranquillus. Next base: position 18,725 of record CAVPXL010000001.1, read on the forward strand.
TGAAGACCAGCACCCCGCCCACCAGTAGGAGCGTGTTGACGAGCGCCTTCGTGAAGGCCGGATCGGTGAAGAAGTACGAATAGTTCTCGAGCCCCACGAACGGAGTCGGCCCGGGCATCAGGAGGCTGTAGCGCAGTGTCGAGAAGTAGAGCGTCAGGACCAGCGGCACGATCATCCACAAAAGCAGCAGGATCACGGACGGCGAGATCATCAGCCGTGCCGCCGCACGGGAATGCTGGGTGGCCATGACGGCTCTCCCTTCGCTGGCGCTGGATAGGTGCCGGAGGCTCCAGACGTGAGCCACCGGCGGGGAGGTTCAGTAGCCGGCGCGCTCGATCTCGCGCTGGGTCAGGGCCTGGGCACTCTGCAATGCCTGTTCACCCGAAACCTGTCCCGCGAGCGCGGCGGAGAACTGTTGGCCGACTGCCGTGCCGATGCCCTGGAACTCGGGGATCGCGACGAACTGGCCGCCGGTATAGGGCGTCTCCTGCACCGACTGGTTCTGGGTGTCGGCCGCGTTCATCGCGTCGAGCGTCATCTCGGCGAAGGGCGCCGCCTCCAGGTACTCGGGATTCTCGTAGAGCGACGTGCGCGTTCCCGGCGGCGCTGCCCGCCAGCCCTCGGCCTCCGCCACGATCTGCGTGTACTCCTGGCTCGTGGCCCAGGCGACAAAGGCCTTTGCTGCCTCGGGGGCGTCGGTTGACGATGGAACGGCCAGGCTCCATGCCCAAAGCCAGTTGCCGTGGTTGTCGACGCCCTCCTTGTTCGGGAACTTCGCGAAACCGACGCTGTCGGCCACCTGGCTTTCTTCAGCGTCCGTCACGAAGCCCGCGGCAACGGTCGCGTCGATCCACATGCCGCATTTCCCCTGCTGGAAGAGCGAAAGGTTCTCGTTGAAGCCGTTCGAGGATGCGCCCGGCGGGCCGTATTCGTTCATCATGGTCAGGTAGTCGTTCATCGTCTCCTGCCACTCGGGGCTGTCGAACTGGGCGTTCCAGTCCATGTCGAACCAGCGGGCGCCATAGCTGTTCGCCATGGTGGTGATGAAGCCCATGTTTTCGCCCCAGCCCGGCTTGCCGCGCAGGCAGATGCCGTAGATCTCGTTTTCCTTGTCGGTCATCGCCTTGGCGGCGGCCATGATGTCCGACCAGGTCGGCTGATCGGGGATCGACACGCCGGCCTGCTCGGCGAGGTCGGTGCGATACATGACCATCGCGGATTCGCCATAGAATGGCGCGGCGTAAAGCACGCCGTCGACCGACAACGCCTCCCGGATGGCCGGCAGTATGTCGTCAACGTTGTATTCCGCGGGCAGGTCGTCCAGCGGCAACAGCCAGTCCTGCTTGGCCCAGATCGGAACCTCGTAGGTTCCGATCGTCATGACGTCGTACTGACCGCCCTTCGTGGCGATGTCGGTGGTCACGCGCTGACGAAGGACGTTCTCCTCCAGCGTGACCCATTCGAGCGCGATCGCTGGGTTCTTTTCCTCGAAAGCGGCTGTCAGCCCCTGCATCCGGACCATGTCGCCGTTGTTGACGGTCGCGATGGTCAGCGTCGTGTCCTGCGCGGCAGCAATTCCGCCCACGGCCGACAGGGCCGTCGCGCCGATCAATGCACGTAACGTGCGAGTCATTTGTATCCTCCCAGTTCCGACTTATAATTTTTTGCTCATTGGATGGGCAGATGTTTGTTTACCTAGCGTCACCTGTCAATACGCAATCTCAGGAGGTATTGCTTCGTGGTCAAGGTGAGCGGAGCAGATTCCGCGCCGTCGCCTCGTCGGTGATGAGCCCGTTGACAAGGCGACCCGTCAGAGCCGCGCGGATCGCGACGACCTTCTCCTGACCCAGCGCGATGCCGGTGAACGGTCTCGCGGAATCGGGCTCGAGGGGCGCGCCGATGGCGCGCTGGCTGAGCGAGGTCGGCAGCACGTGGCCGCCGGCATCGAAGGCCCGGCCGGCGATCTCGCCCACCACCCCCTCGGACAGCAATCCGTCGATTTCATCGTTCGACACGAATCCGTCGCGCGCGATCGGGGCGTCGCGATCCACGCCGGCGATGCCGACGAAGACCGCGTCCGCCGCCGCGCAAAGGCGCAGTGTGTTCGCGACCGGCGGCTGGGCGCGGATCAGCTCGACTTCGGCCACGCTCGAGGCGAAGACCGGCACCGCCATCGGGTAATGCTGGGCTCCCGTCCGCTCGGCCAGTCGCACCGTCGCGCTGAACGGCGAGGCGGACCCGTCCATCATCATGTTGCCCAGAAGCGAGACGATCCGGTGGTGCGGGCGTTCCATCCGCTCGACCTGTTCGGCCGCCGCCGAAAGGGCGCGCCCGGTGCCGAAGGCCACGATGCGGGGCGTTTCGTCAACCAGGACCCGCTCGATCTCGCGGGCGGCCAGCGACGCGATCCCCGCCAGCAGACCCGGCGCGCCCTGAGCCGACGGCGCGACCCTTGCAAAGCGAAGATGCCAGCGTTCCTGCAATTCGCTCGCGAGCTCCATGCATCGTGCAATCGGGTGATCGATCCGGACCTTCACCAGGCCGGCCGAAGCGGCCAGGCTGACCAGCCGCTGCGCCTTCTGCCGCGACACGCCGAGCTCACGCGCGATCTCGTCCTGCGTCATCCGCGCCGCGTAGTAGAGCCATCCCGCACGTGCGGCTTCGTCCAGACGCCGGCTGTCAATTCCGTTCAGTGTCGGTCCTCCAGGATACCCGGCGCCAGGGTCTCCAGCGCTGTCCAGTCCGCAAGTGTTCCGAGGCTCGGCGACGGCCCTTCCCAAGCCCGCCCAGTATGGTGCTGGCCGCCATGGTAGAGAACAGACGCCATATTCGCGCGGCCTGCGGCCGTGAGTCCGGGTGCGCTGTCCTCGATCACCAGGCAGTTCTGCGGCGCCACGCCCGCGCGCGCCGCCGATAGGAGGAACAGGTCCGGCGCGGGCTTTCCCTGCGCAACCTCCGAGGCCGTGTCGAGGCACATGCCGAAGCGGCCCCACAGGCCCAGGATCTCCAGTGTCCGCCGCGCCCGGACGGGCGTCGAGCTCGTGGCCACCCGTGCCGGCACCGACAATCTCGCCAGCATCTCCCTCAGACCCGGCGTCGGTTGCAGCCCTTCCTCGAACGCCTGCAGAACCCGCTGCCGGTAGCGCGCCTCGAAGTCGCCGGGCAGTGGCCTGAACCGCCGCCGCAGGTCTTCGGCCACGACCGGAAAGCTGCGTCCGAGGAAACTCCGCCGGATCTCGTCGACCTCGATCGCGATGCCTTCGACTTCCAGTTCCGCCTTGAGCGCATGGAAGCTCATGATCTCGCTGTCGGCGAGAACGCCGTCGAGATCGAAGATCACGCACTGGAAGGTGCGAACGCTCTGGCCAGCCTCGGGTGCGATTTCACGTCTCTCCAGTCACGTTGCCGGAAATCGGGATGGCGCAGCAGCTCGTTCATATGCGCATGGCATCGCGTGTGTCTCCTGAGGTGCGAAACGGCTAGCTTCTTACACTAGGCGCGATTGCGCTCAGCCGATAGGCATTTGGCCGGAGGTCCGTGTCGCGTTCACGGCCCGTGCAAGGAAGGCAGACGATCACGACAGCCCGGCTCAGGGCCGTCGCGCGGATCGAAATGGGGGCCTGCTGTCCATTGTCGCCCGCTTGCCGTTGGTCCCCGGCACACCTGCAGGCGCATAACTTCCATTTGGAACTTGTTTTCCGCCGCGATGCTGCGCCATCCTGCGCCCGTGACCAACAATGTCGCCGGAGGCGGGGCACACGAATGAAGATCGACGCGCAAGAAGGCGGCGCGACGCTGACGATGACGGAGGCGAAGCTCTGGCACGATCCCTGCCCCTTCGCCTATCGGCTGAACTACCTTGCGCTGCGATACAACGTGCCGCTCTATTCTTGGGTCGAGCGGGAATGGGGGCTGGCACGGCCGGACATCGTGGTCCTGTGGTCGCTGGGCGTGAAGGACAACGCCTTCGCGCAGGAGATCGCCGAGAGCTCCGGGTTTCCACCCAACACGCTGAGCCGCGCCGTTCACCGACTGACGAAGCGCGGGCTGGTCCGGCGGGGACGCGACGGCACCGACGGGCGGCGTCAGGTCCTGTCGCTGACCGAGGCGGGCCGCGCGCTCTTTCTCAAGGTCCTTCCGCTCTTCCAGCACCACGAGACCCGGATGCTCGCGGCGCTCGACAGCGAGGAACGCCGGATTCTCAGCGACCTGATGGCTAAGATGGTGCGCGCCGCGCCCGGATGGCCGGCCTCCGCGGACGAACTGGAGAGCCCGTGCGCCTGACAGCCACGTACCGGATCGGCATGAAGGCGCCGCTGGCACACGATGGTTGCTGCGCTGAAATCCTCGAGCCGCCGGGCCTGTCTGCCGTCCCGACGAGGCCGCTCGGCCCGGCGCCCGATAGCGTGACCCGCCCCCGAAAGGGCACTCGGCGAGCCAAGCCGGTGGCGCCTGGTGTCTGCCAGTCCCTGGCCTTGTCATGCGGGGCGCGCGTTTGCAGAGCCCTGATCGTTGATGGGCATGGGACTGCGCGTCGATGGAGATGGTTGTGACTGAAGCGCCTCGAAACCGGACGACCGCGTCGCGCCGGCTGCAACCCGGTCGCGCGACGCGGCGCGCCCTGCGACATTTGCTTCCTGCCGTTGCGCGAGGGCTGTCTGATCGGCAGTCTCGGATCGTGGAGATGAAGGAGCGCGCGAAGGGGTGGGTCCAGACATGGCGATAACGGAAGCGCCCGTCCGGCGGTCGGTGCTCGTGGAATTGCTGCACCGGCCGCGCGCGGCCTTCGGGCTTGTCGTGATCGCGGTCATGGTGTTCGCGGCGGTTTTCGCGCCGTTCATCATGCCCCACGATCCGTTCGAGCAACGCTTCGACGGGCTGACGCTCTCGGGTGCGCCGCTGTCGCCCGGCGGCGAATGGCTGCTGGGAACGGACCTGCTCGGGCGCGACCTCTTCAGCCGGCTGATCCTCGGCACGCGGACCTCGCTGGTGATCGGCGTCCTTGCCAACGGCATCGCCGTGGTCTTCGGCGCCGGCGTGGGCGTCGTGGCGGGCTATTTCGGCGGCTGGCTCGGTGCGATCCTGATGCGGTTCACCGATCTGATGATGGCGTTTCCCGCGCTGCTTCTGGCGATCGTGCTGGCCGCGATCTTCCAGCCCAGCCTGCTGATCGTGGCGCTGGTGATCGCAATGGTGAACTGGGTGCAGATGGCCCGCGTGATCTACACCGAAACCCGCAGCCTGACCGAACGCGAGTTCATCCAGGTACAGCGCGCCATCGGCTCGGGGCACCTCCGGATCCTCTTCCGGCACCTGCTGCCACACTCTGCTGTCGTCGATCGTGGTCTTCGGCACGCTCGGAATCTCGACCACCGTCCTGCTCGAAGCGACGCTGAGCTATCTTGGGGTGGGCGTTCAGCCGCCGGTTCCTTCGTGGGGCAACATCATCTTCGAGAACCAGACCTATTTCACCACCGCGCCATGGCTGGTCTTCTTCCCGGGCCTCGCCATCGTGCTGCTGGCCCTGGCCTTCAACCTCGTGGGCGATGCGTTGCGCGACGTGCTCGACCCGACCTTGAAGGGCCGGCACTGATGGCGGCCTACATGCTCCGCCGTCTGGCCGAGGCCGCATTGATCCTGCTGGGGATCAGCCTGGTGACCTTCGTCCTGCTCTACCTCGTGCCCGCCGACCCGGCACGGCAGATCGCCGGGCGCAGCGCGACCGCGCAGACCGTGGAGAACATCCGCAACCAGCTCGGCCTCAACGACCCGTTCTTCGTGCAATACGGCCGCTACTTGTGGAACCTGCTGCAGGGCGACCTCGGCCGGTCCTACCTCCAGCGGGCCGAAGTCGGCACGCTCATCGCCTCGCGTCTGCCCGCGAGCCTGCTGCTGATGGTCAGCGCGATCGTGCTGGAGCTGATCGTCGGTCTGACCATCGGCATCACCGCCGCGCTCCGGCGCAACACGTTCACGGACAATGCACTGATGGTGTTCAGCTTCGTGTCGATCTCGGCCCCGCAATTCGTGATCGGGATCCTGCTGCTCTACGTCTTCGCGGTGCAGTTGCACTGGTTCCCCATCGGCGGCTATGGCACGGCGGCGCATCTCGTTCTGCCGACCGTAACCTTGGCGTTCCTGGGCGCGGGCTGGTACAGCCGGATGATGCGCTCCTCGGTGATCGACGTTCTGGCGCAGGATTTCGTCCGCACGGCCCGCGCCAAGGGGCTGGGCCGCGGGCGCATCATCGCACGCCACGTCTTTCCCAACGCGATCCTGCCGATCATCGCGATGGTGGGCATCGATATCGGACTTTTCTTCTCGGGGATCGTCGTCGTCGAAAGCGTCTTCGGATGGCCCGGCATCGGGCAGCTCGCCTGGCAGGCGATCCAGCGCATCGACATCCCCGTCATCATGGGCGTCACCCTCGTCAGCGCCGCGGCCATCGTGCTCGGCAACCTGCTGGCGGACCTGATCGCCCCCTTCGTGGACCCCAGAATCAAGCTGAAGTGACCGACAGGAGAAACCTCATGAGACAACTGCTTGCGACGACCGCGCTTCTGGCGCTCGGCCAACCGGCCCTGGCGCAGGAGGCGCCCGAACTGGCCGACGCGCCCCAGGGCGGGACCATGACCGTGACCTATCAGGAGGACGTGGCGACCCTCGACCCGGCCATCGGCTACGATTGGCAGAACTGGTCGATGATCAAGTCGCTGTTCGACGGGCTGATGGGCTACGAGCCCGGGACCACCGACCTGCGGCTGGAACTGGCCGAGAGCCACGACATCTCCGAGGACGGCCTCGTCCACACGTTCCGCCTTAAGGACGGGATCAAGTTCCACAACGGCCGCGAGATCATGGCGGAGGACGTGAAGTACAGCCTCGACCGCGTGACCGACCCCGCGACGCAATCGCCGGGGGCGGGCTTCTTCGGCATGATCGAAGGGTTCGACAGCGCAGGCGAAGACGGCCTGTCGGGCGTGAAGGTCATCGACGACAAGACGGTCGAGATCACCCTCTCGCGTCCCGACGCGACGTTCGGGCATGTCATGGCGCTCAACTTCGCGTCCATCGTGCCGCAAGGAAGCGGTCGAAGAATTGGGCCAGGATTTCGGGCGTGAGCCGGTGGGCTCGGGGGCCTACAAGCTGGCGGAATGGACACCGGGTCAGCGGCTCGTCTTCGAGAAGTTCGAGGAATACCATCGCGACGGCGTGCCCAAGCTCGACCAGATCACGTTCGAGCTGGGTCTGGACCCGACCGTGGCCCTCCTCAGGGTGCAGCAGGGGCAGGCCGACATTCCGGGCGACCAGATCCCGCCGGCGCAGTTCCTGCAGGTGATGGACGACCCCGCGCAGGCCGAGAAGGTCGTCGAGGGCGGACAGCTCCATACCGGCTACGTCACGCTGAATACCCGGATGGAGCCCTTCGACAACGTCGAGGTCCGCAAGGCGGTGAACCACGCGATCAACAAGGATCGCATCGTGCGCATCATCAACGGCCGCGCGGTGCCGGCGAACCAGCCGCTGCCGCCGTCGATGCCGGGCTACGCCGAAGATTACGAGGGCTATGCCTTCGACCCCGACGCCGCGAAGCAGGTGCTGGCGGATGCGGGCTATCCCGACGGATTCTCGACCGAGCTCTACGTCTACAATACCGATCCCAACCCGCGCATCGCCCAGGCGATTCAGCAGGATCTGGGCGAGATCGGCATCGACGTGGAGATCCGCAGCCTCGCGCAGGCCAACGTCATCGCGGCGGGCGGCGAGCCCGACCAGGCGCCGATGATCTGGTCAGGCGGCATGGCCTGGATCGCGGATTTTCCCGATCCGTCGAACTTCTACGGGCCGATCCTCGGGTGCGCCGGCGCAACCCAGGGCGGCTGGAACTGGGCCTGGTACTGCAACGAGGAGATTGACGCGCGCGCGGCCGAGGCCGACGCGATGGTGGGGCCCGACAGCACCGAGGCCCGCGAGGAGGCCTGGCGCCAGATCTACGTCGACATCATGGACGACGCGCCCTGGGTGCCGATCTTCAACGAGCAGCGTTTCACGTATCACTCGGACGCGATCGCCGGGCCCGACCGGCTCTTCGTCGATCCGGTGCACATCCCCGTCAATTACGATTACATTCATGTCTCCGATGCACAGTAACTGCGAGCACACGATCCACGGGCGTCAGCACCACAACGGGTGGGACAACTCGATCCCGCCCGCGCTCACCGTGGCGCCGGGCGAGAGCATCCACTTCGAATGTCTCGACAGCTCCGGCGGGCAATTCACCCGCGATAGCACAACGGCCGACGTGCCGAACCTGTCGTTCGATGCCATCAATCCGGTTACCGGCCCCGTCTTCGTCGACGGGGCCAGACCGGGCGACGTACTCAAGGTGCAGATCGGGCGGTTCCACCCCTCGGGCTTCGGCTGGACGGCCAACATCCCCGGCTTCGGGCTTCTGGCGGACCAGTTCACCGACCCCGCCCTGCATGTCTGGGATTACGACGCGGACGGGATGTCGCCCGCGCTCTGGTCGGGCGTGGGACGGGTGCCGCTCAAGCCCTTCGCGGGCACGATCGGCCTGGCGCCGGCAGAGGCGGGGCTGCATTCCATCGTGCCGCCGCGGCGCGTGGGCGGCAACATGGACATCCGCGACCTGACCACCGGCACGACGCTCTACCTGCCGGTCGAGGTGGAGGGGGCGCTCTTCTCCATCGGCGACACCCATGCCGCGCAGGGCGACGGCGAGGTCTGCGGCACGGCCATCGAAAGCCCCATGCATGTGGAACTGACGCTCGACCTGATCCGCGGGGAGGAGCTGCGTTTCCCGCGCTTCGAGACGCCCGGCCCGGTGACCCGGCATCTCGACCAGGACGGCTACACGGTGGCGACCGGCATCGGACCCGACCTGATGCAGGCCAGCCGCGACGCGGTGGCGGGCATGATCGACCTTCTGGGCCGCGAACAGGGGCTCTCTGCGGTCGACGCCTACATGCTGGCGTCGGTCTGCGGCGACCTCAGGATCAGCGAGATCGTCGATCAGCCGAACTGGGTAGTGTCGTTCTACATGCCGCGATCGGTTTTCCGATGACGGCAGCGCCGGTGCTGTCGGTGCGCGACCTGAGCGTTCAGGTCGCCACTCCCGCCGGCGCGAAGACGGTGGTGGACGGGCTTTCCTTCGACCTCCACCGGGGCGCGACGCTGGCTCTGGCCGGCGAAAGCGGCTCGGGCAAGTCCATGACGGCGATGGCCGTCATGGGCCTCTTGCCGCGGCCGATGGCGCGGATATCGGGGGGCAGCATCCGCCTTGGCGACACCGAGCTGACCGAACTGGGCGAACGGGCGCTGCGCAAGGTGCGCGCGGCCCGCATCGCGATGATCTTCCAGGAGCCGATGACGAGCCTCAATCCGGTCCTGCGGATCGGCACGCAGCTGGTGGAAGTCCTGCGGGAACATCGCGTCACGGCGCCGGGGCGGGAGCGTGCCAAGGCGCTGGACCTTCTGCGCGACGTGCGCCTGACGGATCCGGAAAAACGACTGGACCAGTATCCCCACGAATTGTCCGGCGGGATGCGACAGCGGGTGATGATCGCCATGGCGCTGGCCTGCGACCCCGAGGTGCTGATCGCCGACGAACCGACGACGGCGCTCGACGTCACGGTGCAGGCCGAGATCCTGGCGCTGATCCGCCGCCTTGCCGCCGATCACGGGTCGGCCGTCCTCATGATCACCCACGACATGGGGGTCGTGGCGCAGATGGCGGACCGTGTGGTCGTGCTGCGCGAGGGCCGCGTCGAGGAAGCGTCGGATGTGGAATCCCTTTTCTCGGCGCCGACGTCGCAATACGCGCGGGACCTGCTGGCCGCGGTCCCCCGTCTCGGCGACGGACAGGGTCGGCTGAGCGAAGAGCGGCCCGACGACATATTGCGGGTCGAGGACCTCAGCGTGCATTTCGACATGCGCGGCGGATTTCTCGGGCGCGCTACGGGACGGGTCCACGCTGTCGAGCGGGTCAGCTTCGGCGTCGCGCCCGGCGAAACCCTGGCGCTCGTGGGGGAATCCGGCTGCGGCAAGTCGACCATCGGCAAGGCGCTTTGCGGCCTCGTCCCGTTCGAGGGCAGCGTGGTCGTCGACGGGCAGCAGACCCGCGACCTGTCGTCAGCGCGTCTCAAGGCGGTGCGGCGGAACATCCAGATGATCTGGCAGGATCCGGGCGCCAGCCTCGACGCGCGGATGCGCATCGGCCCACAGATCGCGGAGCCAATGACGGTTCACGGCCTGCCCGGCGGACGCGATCGCGTGGCATGGCTGCTGGAGCGGGTGGGGCTGCCTGCGGACGCGGCGGATCGCTACCCCCATGAATTCTCCGGCGGTCAGCGACAGCGGATCTGCATCGCCCGCGCCCTTGCCCTGAGCCCCCGGGTTATCGTCGCTGACGAGCCCACCAGCGCGCTTGATGTGAGCGTGCAGGCACAGGTGCTCGACCTGCTGTCCGAACTTCAGGACGAGAGCGGCCTCGCGATGCTCTTCGTCAGTCACGACATGGCGGTGGTCGACCGCATGGCGGACCGGGTCGCGGTGATGCGCCTGGGCCAGATCGTCGAGGTCGGTCCCCGCGATGCCGTCCTGCGCGCGCCGGCACATCCCTACACGCGCCGCCTGATCGAGGCGGTGCCAGAACCCGTGCCGGGCCGCGCCAAGGAGCCGCCGCCGTCCGAGGAACAGGACTCGCCGTTGCGGCCGATCGGCGACCCGCCGCCACCGCTGCGACTGGCGCAGGTCGCGACGGGACACTGGGCGGCTGTCTGACGGGCGACACGCGCCACCGACGGTTCAGGCCGCCTCGACCTCGTAACCGGCATCGGCGATGGCCGATTGCAGAGTCGAGGACGGGCGCGTCGCTTTCGACACTTACCGAATGCGCCTGCAGATCACACTCGACCCGCGCTTCGGCATCGACGGCCCGCACGGCCTGTTCGATCGTTGCGACGCAATGGCCGCAGCTCATGTCGGGAACGCGAAATTTCGTCACGGCAGAGACCTCCTTGATGGGTCGGGAAAACTGATCCCCAACGCCGCAGATCCGATCCGGTTGCCGTTCCGCATTCCCTGATCCGTCAGACACCCGCGAAACCCATCCGCAAAAGCGCTTCCCCGGCCGCATCCGGGCAGTCGATGAACGGATTGCGATTGCCTTGCGCCCTCTGCGTGAGCCAGTTGCGGTGCCGCTCGTATTCTTCCACCGGATGCTTCGCGTGCCAGTCGAGCAGAACGCCCAGCCGATCCGCCGCCAGTTCGCCGTCGGCGCCGCCGACTTCCCCCGGATAGCGCACGAGGAAGTAGAGGGTGGCGCGGGCAGCCGGGCCCTTTCCGTACTCGGGCTCGAACTTGTCGTCTTCGCGCCGGCCGCAGAGGTCGCGCTCGACCTCCTCCTCGGGCGAGAATTGCCAGTAGGGGATGTTCGAGCGGAACGAATTGCATCCCGGCTCGCACGCGAAGAGGTGGTGCAAGTCGGACTTCATCGGCATCCGCTTGTCGAACCACGACTGGCAGACGACGTGTTCGCAGTTGAACGCGAGTCGTGCCTCGCTCTCCAGCTCGTCCCAGAAGCGGTCGCTCTCCAGCAACAGCTCCAGCCCCCGACGAGACCCGGTGTCGATTTCCAGCCCGCGCGCCTCCGCGAGTGGAAGCACGGCCGCGAGCTCTGACGCGATCGCTTCCTCGGGCTCCATCGACGATCCGGAATAGATGTTGCGCAACTTTCCGTCGGGACGCAGATCGATGGCGGGGTACAAAAATTCGTGGCGTGCCCGCGAATAGGAATGGTGCGGGTCATGGGTGGATTCGAGCCGTGTCTGGATGGCCTGGAAAAGCTTGGCAGGCTTGGCGCTCCAATCGAATCCGTCCCAATAGGCCGTCTTCGCCTGCGTATCGTCGTCCGCGTCGTAGTACGGGCCGTCATGGCCGAAGCGGCTGACGATCTGCTCTGCCAGGTCCCGCAGCTTGTCCTGCGAGGGCGGCTGCTGACGTGGAGGCTTGGCATCCCGAACCGGCGGAGGATGATCCGCGCTTCCGGACCGGGAGGCGCGGCGGGGCTCGGCGGCGTTTCCGCTCATGCCCGCCGGTCCGAAGGAGAGGCGGAAATACCAGTTCGTCGTGCCGTCCTCGTCGCGCGTCATTGTCGGGGACGCATCCGACCTTTCGCCCAGGTCTCCGCCGATGTCTTTCGGACCGAACAGGTCCCAGAGGTCGAGAGGTCGCGGCGGCGCGAAGGCGGCATCCCAGAGCGCCCGTTCCGCCACACCAAGCGACAGGGAACTGACGTGCGCGGCGATGCGGCTGATCCGGACACCTTCGTTCGATGCCCAGTCGATCTTGTCGACGTCTTTCCGCAGACCGGTCCAGGGATTGCCGTTGCGCATGAGGATCCGGTTCTGCGGATCGCGGCGCGGCACGCCGGCGTGATGGAGCGCGGCCATTTCCCACTGCTCGTTGAAGACGGGCGCGCCCGACGAGCCCGGCTTGGTGTCGGCCGAATACTGGATGAAGTCCTCGATGACGGCGAGGATCGTGTTCTCGCGCACCGTCACCTGCATCCGTTCGCCGCCGGGATGCTGGATGATGTTCACCCGCTCTCCCACCAGCGCCTTGCCCGATCCCGGGATCAGCGGGCACCATCCGCGCGTTTCAAGCGCGACGCCGGCCTGGTTCTTCTGCTCGACGGCGACGACGCTGAAATCGAGCGCGGAATCGGTGACGAAGAATTCGTCGGGCACCAGGCCGAAGGCCAGCGGCTCGTGCGCGACTCCTGCGGCGGAAGTCAGGTACTCGAACTGGGCGACGCTGGACCGCGCACGGTCGGCGCTGTCGAGGACGTGGTTGTTCGTCAGCAGCAACCGCGGCGAGATCAGCACGCCCGATCCGTAGCCGTAGAGGCGTCCGTCCGTCCCGCGGATCTCGATGCGGGCCACGGCACGGGAGGCGATCAGACCGCGTTCGAAGAACTCGATGCCGGTGAGCTGGCTGGCGCCGAGCACGCGCTCGAGCGGGTCGAAGTCGAAGGATACGCCATCGACCAGTGCCTCGGCCGCATCGGTTTCGCCCAGCCGCTCCAGCCGGCGCTGAACGCGGGAGGGCGAATCCATCCGGCGCCAATTGGCCTGTCCGCCCAGCGCGCGTTTGCGCAGCTCGTGTTCCACGTTCTGCCGGTCTGCGCTGGTTCGCTTCCAGCGGGCTTCGGCGTTGGAAATCTGTCTCTCGATCTCGGACAAGGCGCTGCCTCCGTCTTTTCACGAAAGAAGGATACGCCTTTTTCGGCTCGAACGCCTCATGGTGGTATCCGCCCGGTCGCTCCACTCCCGAAGGCGCGCCCTCACGGCAACACGCAGCGCACAGGCCGAACGTGGAGCCTTCAGCGGCTGAAGTCCCCGCTCGACCGGGAAACATCGCCAACCACCTGCCGCTCCAGCGGCATGGCCTCAAGCGTCATGCCCTCGCTCGCGATGACGTGCCGCCCCCGACCCGCGCGTTTGGAGGCGTAGAGAGCGGCATCGGCGTCCTTGTGCATCTGATCCGCCTTGGGATCGGCATAGCGCAGGCTTATGGTCGACCCGAGACTGGTCGAGACGCTGCACAAATTGCCCTCGTAGATCACCGGCTCCTCGACCTTCCGGATGATCCGCCGGGCGATGTCCTCGACCCTGTCGGGATCGGTTATGGCGTGCAGCGCAATGACGAACTCGTCGCCGCCAAGGCGCGCGATCATGTCGTCGGAACGCATTTCGTTGAAAAGCCGTCGCGCGATGGAGCGCAGCACATGGTCGCCCGCGGCATGGCCCAGCGTGTCGTTCACTTCCTTGAAGAAATCGAGATCGAGATGCATCAGCGTGAACGCGCTGCCGGACGCGATCATCCGAGCCAGCATCTGATCGAGCGCGCGCCGGTTGCGCACCCCCGTCAGGGTGTCCGTGAAGGCCTGTTCTTCGGCGGCCATCTTGGCGCGCTGCAGCCGCAGGTTGAGGTTGCGCGATTCCTCCATCGCCGCCGACTTGGCCTCGACCAGGTAGAGCATCTCGACCGCAAGATCGGTCGGCGCAAAATCGGTGGCGGTCAGATCGTAGTCGCGCACCGCCTCGATCACCTCGATGCCGAACGAGAGATTGACCAGAAACCCCTCGTCATCGGGCAGCGCGACCAGCACCCCCTTGAGCGAGGTCGGCGTGCCTTCGCGGAATTGCAGGTAGAGGCGGTTTCCGACAATCTTCGAGAGCTTGCAATTCTTGACCGATCGCGGCCGCCGGATGTCGAAGACATCACAGAAGAGCCGGCCGATCAACTCTTCGCGGGAGCGGAGCCGGACCAGCGTCGGGCCGACATGGCGAATATTGCCCCTTGGACCGACCACGATGTGCATCGGCATGAGCATGCCCAGCGCGGTTTCGTCGAGGCGGGGCGAGGTCAATGGCGGGATATGCATCACGTCCCCGCCGCCTGTCTGGCCAGCGCGAATCTGCGGCCTTCGGCGAAGCTCGCCTCGTGGACCTGAATCGAGATGACCTCGAGATCGTCGCTTCCACCCAGGTGATCGAGCAGGACGAGCGCGCCATAATCATCCGCCATCGCGCGGAGCACGCCGACCAGAACCCAGCCGAACCCGGGCGTTTGCGTCCGGCAATATAGGGTCGCCGCCCCTTCCTCCTGTTCGATCAACTCGAGTTGCGGCAGGTCGAGATCGGGCACGGCCAGGCGCGCCCGCCCTGGAAGCTCCTCCAGCGATGCGAGAAAATCCTGAAACGTGACCCCGCCGAAGCGGAGGAGCCTGCGAACGGCTTCCGTCGATGGATGCGAGATCAGGTAGGTGCCGATGTCCTCCAGAAGCACGTCGCGCGGCTTGCCGAGCAGGCCGACGGCGGCACCGATCACGGCCTCGGTGAGCGCATTGTCGTAATGCAGCATCGCTTCGAAGGACTCGAAATCGAGCCCGGCGCCACATGCGACATCGCTCCAGACGCGATGCCCGTAGGTATCGCGTATGAAACATTCGATCGCTCTGTTGCTCAGCCCGTGCATGATATTCCCCACCTGACGTGCCGACCCTAGGGGCCACATCCCTAACAAACCCTTCAACACATCCCGAGAAGCGCTCTCGGGGATGTTCGATTTGTAAAAGATTGTAATCGACTAGGTTAATAGTCGGTGGGGGCGCCGCCTTCCGCGCGGCGACGTTCCACGAAGTCGACCAGGGCGTCGCGGCTCGCCGCTTCCATTGGCGGCGGCTCGAACTGATCGACGATCGCGCGAAAGACGGCGTGCGCGCGAACAGCGGTCCAGACGCCGCCATCGGATTGCCAGGCCTCGAAATTGCGCAGATCGGACAGGAATGGCTGGTAGAAGGCCGTCCGGTAGCGCGCCTGGGTATGGGCGGCGCCGAAGAAATGCCCCTCGGCGCCGACTTCCGCAATCGCCGACAGGGCCAGGTCGTCTTCGGTCGTCGCCCAGATTTGCGGCTCGCAATAGCGCTGGATCTGCTGCAGCACCTCGCAATCCATCACGAATTTCTCGGGGCTGGCGATCAGACCGCCTTCGAGCCAGCCGGCGGCGTGATAGACGAGGTTCGAGCCCGACTGCACTGCCGCCCAGAGCGAGGCGCAGGTCTCCCACATCGCCTGCGCGTCGGGCACGTTCGCGGCGCAGGCCCCCGACGAGCGCAGCGGCAAGCCGTAATGGCGCGCCATCTGACCGGTCATCTGGGTGGCGCGGATATATTCGGGCGTTCCGAAGGCCGGCGCGCCTGAGCGCATGTCCACGTTCGAGGTGAAGGTCCCGAGCACGCATGGCGCACCGGGGCGCACCCACTGGGCCAGCGCGATGGCCGAAAGCGCCTCGGCGACGCTCTGGGCCACGGCGCCGGCCATGGTCACGGGCGCCATCGCCCCCGCCAGCGTGAACGGCGTGACGATCACCGCCTGCCCCCGCCGGATGCACCGCAGGAATCCGTCGATCATCAGCTCGTCGTGCTTGAGTGGCGAGGTGGAGTTGATGTTGGTGTACATGTGCGGCGCCGCCTCGAACGCGCCGGAATCGAGACCTGCGGCGAGGCGCACCATCTCCATCGCATCCTCGACCCGTTCACGGCCCAGGCTGTAGGCGTGAACCACCTTGTCGGTCACGGTCAGCTTGTCGAAGATCACGTCGAGGTGGCGCACACGCGGATGGCTGTCCGACGGTTCCACCGGATAGCCCCCTGCGACGTGGATGCAGTTGAAGTACTGCGTGAGCTTCAGAAGGTCCCGGCAGTGAGACAGGCGTCCCGGCACCTTGCCCGTCGTCATGTCCCAGTAGTTCGGCGGCGACGAGACGTTGACGAAGGCCATGTTCCGGCCGCCGATGGTCAGGGCCCGGTCCGGATTGCGCGGCGTCAGGGTGAACGAGGCCGGCGCGCGCGCGATCATCTCGCCAACGAAGTCCCGCCCCATTCGCACGTTGTCCCCCTCGACCCTGAGGCCGGCCTTGCGGAAGATGGCCAGCGCCTCGTCGTTGAGGAAACGGATGCCGATCTCTTCGAGGATGCGCATGGCGACATCGTGGATCGCCAGGATGCCGGCTTCGTCGAGCGGCTCGACGGGGCGGTCCGCAAGGACGGGGGGCGCCCATGGCGACTGGCGGATGACCGCCGGCCCCGCGCGCTCGGCGCGGCCGCTCCGGCCTCCGCCGCGTTTGCGCGGGATCGCTGCGTCGGAGGGGGAAACGTCCTGCTTCATGAAGCCGAGCAAAGGCCATGCCGTGCCGCACGGGCCCCACGAATGCGACCTCGCGTGTCGCTTCTCGTCAGCCGTCGAGCCACGCCGGAATATGGCCGATATCGGGCAGGACCGCCTCCGCGTGGGGCTGCAACGCGGCGGCGCCAAGCGTTCCGGTCGTGACCGCGAGGGTGCGCATGCCTGCGGCCCGGCCCGCATGCATGTCGTGCAGCGCGTCCCCCACAACCAGCATCTGCGAGGGGCGCAACCCCAACCGCCCGGCAACGGCACGGAACGGACCGGGATCGGGCTTGGCACCATGACCGGAATCATACCCGATGATCAGGTCGAACCGGGTTTCGACCCCTGCCCGGCCCAGATGTGCCCGCGCGGCAGACTCGGCGTCGTTCGTCACGCAAGCCAGCGCAAGCCCACGCCGCCGCAGATCTTCCAGCAGCGGTCGCAGCGGTGCCGCTTCGACCTGCGGCGCCGCCGCCGCCGTCTGGACAAGCCGGTTGATGAGACCGGCTCTGTCCGTCCGGCCCGGCAGAACCGGCAGGATCGCGTCGACCACGGTGTCCGGCGTCTCGGCGACGACGACGCTGTCGGGGCGCAGGCGGTGCGCGGCCTCGTCCCAGCCGAGTGCAACGACGAGGCCCGCCCGTATCGCCGCATCACCGCAAGACAGTTCGTCGATCATCGCTCCGGCCCAGCGCGACCAGGTTGCGTGGAAGTCGAAGAGCGTGCCATCCTTGTCGAAGATGATGCCACCAAGACCTGTCACGTCCAATGCACCACGTCGCCGCCCGGAAGCAGGGTTCGCGCCTGGTTGACGAGCTCGGGGGGATGCGAGGCGTACTGGCAGAACGACAGCACCCAGCGGTCGTCCATCATCACGAAATCGAGAACCGAGCCGAGGAAGGCCGGATCGCCAGCGCCGGTCTTGAGATCGTTCAGGGAGGCGCCGGTGGAACCCAGAAAGACGGGAAACAGTTCCTCATCCGTCGCCAGCCAGCCCAGTGCCTGGAGGGCCAGAGCCTCGGCTGATTCTCGCTGCATGAACCTTGCCTCCTTTGAGTGGTAATTGTTCATTAACCCTTGTAGCGGAAGCCTTGCCATTACCGAAAGCAGCTCAGAGAAGAGGTGGCAATGTCAGGGCGTATCTTGATCGCGGGAGCGGAAGCCCAGCGTCTCGACGCCCTTCGTGCGACTCTGTGCGAGGCGCGCTACGACGTGATCGAGGCCAACACCCCCGAAACTGCAATGCAGGAGCTGCGCACGGGCACGTTCGACCTCGTGCTGGTCGATGACGGCATCGACAACTCGCGCGGGACCGATTTCTGCCGCGCGGTGAAGGCGGATCCGATCGCGCGCGAAGTCTCCGTTATCGTCATGTCCGAGACGGACGGCTCGCAGGTCCGCCTCGAAGCTCTCGAGGCTGGCGCGGACGAGCTCCTGCGGCGACCCCACGACGAGGTCATCCTCATGGCCCGCGTCCGCTCGATCCTGCGCCTGCGCGAGACCAGCGAAGAACTGAGCCGTCGTCGCAAGACAGCGAACGAACTCGGCTTCGCGGAAGCCGCCGGCACTTTCGCACCCGCCGGACGGATCACGTTCATCACCGAGCAGAAGCGCGGCGCTGAATGGATCGCCCGGCTTCGCCCGCTCCTGCGCCACCGGATGCAGGTCGCCACACCGGAGGTCGCGCTCGAGGCAGCCAGCTCCGGCAGGGGTGCCGATGTCTATGTGGTCGAGGCCGGTGTCGACCGGATGGTGAAGGGCCTGCGCCTGATCTCGGATCTGCGCAGCCGGCCGCAATCGCGCCATTCCGCAATTCTGGTCATCTGCCCGCGCGGCGATGGCGATTGCAGCGCCATGGCGCTCGACCTCGGCGCCAACGATCTGGTTCCCAGCGACTTCGAGATTTCCGAGCTGGCGCTGCGGTTGCGCGGTCAGCTCCGCCGCAAGCGTGAGGCCGACCTTCTGCGGGCGGCCATCGACGAGGATCTGCGGCTGGCGCTGATCGACCCGCTGACCGGGCTTTACAACCGGCGTTACGCGACGACCCATCTGGCGAAGCTGTCCGCTCATTCGGCCGAATCCGGGCGCGCCTTCGCATTGATGATCGCCGATCTGGACCGGTTCAAGACGATCAACGATCGCCACGGCCATGGCGGCGGCGACGTCGTGCTGGTGGACGTGGCGCGCCGCCTCAAGGACAATCTGCGCGGAGCCGATCTTATCGCGCGCATAGGCGGCGAGGAGTTCCTCATCGCGATGCCCGACACGGACCTGCACGAGGCGACTGCGGCGGCAGAGCGGCTTTGCCGGATCATCGACGAGACGCCGGTTTACCTCCCCAACGGCACGCCCATCCACGTCACGCTCAGCATCGGCATGTCCGTGGGCGGCGGAAGACCAGGGGTCGATCCGGTGGCGGAGCTTCTCGACAAGGCCGACCGCGCGCTTTACGACGCCAAGGCCGAGGGACGGAACCAGGTCACCGTCAGCTCGGTCGCCTGAGCTTCCGCGCGCGCCGTCGCATCTGCCCATTGCGGGACGACGCACACGCATCGCAGACGGGAGGGGCGAGTCTGGAATACGGCCAGAAGGATCCTATGATCGTGAGCATGAGCGCGACTGAACCGACTTCCATCGATGACCGTCCGGTCGGCCCGGCCGCCCGGCGCGGCTGGCGGCGGCGCTGCCCGTCATGCGGCGAGGGCTCTCTTCTGAGCGGCTATCTCAAGGTCCGCGAGGCCTGTCCTTCATGTGGCGAGGACCTGCATCACCACCGCGCCGATGATGGCCCTGCCTACCTGACGATCCTGATCGTCGGTCACCTCATGGCGCCGCTGATCCTGTGGGCCTTCACCACGTTCCGCCCCGAACCGATGGTCACAGCGACGATCTTCACGGCGGGTTGCGTCGGTCTGTCGCTCTATCTTCTGCCGCGACTCAAGGGCGTCATCGTGGCGATCCAGTGGGCCAAGCGGATGCACGGGTTCGGCGCCACGTGACGGATCCCGCGCCCCGCGACGCCGCGACCATCATCCTGGTACGCGATGCAGCGACCCGGCCCCGGATCCTGATGGGTCAACGCGGCAAGAAGGCGGCGTTCATGCCCTCGAAGTTCGTCTTTCCCGGCGGCGCCGTGGATCCGGGAGACGCAAAGGTGCCGCTGGCGCGTCCGATGGCCGGTCTCTGCGCGGGTCGCCTGAGCGAACAGGCCGGCACCGTCAGCGCCGCGACATTTGCCGCGGCCGCGATCCGGGAGCTCTGGGAAGAAACCGGCCTGATCCTTGGTGTCGAGGGCGCCTGGCCGGGCGAGCCGGACGAGGACTGGCGCACCTTCGCCGCGGCAGGATACCTGCCCTCGCCCGCCGGGCTCTCCTACATCTTTCGGGCGGTGACCCCGAAAGGCCGGCCGCGCCGCTTCGATGCCCGATTTTTCCTTGCGGACGCCGCGCGGGTCGCGGGCGATCTCGACGATTTCTCGCGCGGCGCGGACGAGCTGAGCAATCTGAACTGGCTCGCGCTCGACGAAGCGCGGGAACTCGATCTGCCGTTCATTACCGAGGTGGTCCTGGCCGAAGTCGCCGAACGTCTGCCAGATCTGGGGCCGCCGCCAAGCGTGCCCTTCTTCCGCAACGACGACGAACTGAACGAGATCGCCCGCCTGGGCGGCCGGCGCCCGCACGAGGTCCGCGGAGAACTCTGAACTCACCGGGCGCATCCACGATGGTTCAGGTCTTGCGCATCGGACGGCGGGCGGCGCCGCGGCCCTAGAACCCGGCGCGTCCCCAGCGGACGCGCGCCCAGAACCGCTCGTAGATCAGGTAGGTGGTAAACCCGACGATGGTGTTGATCGCCGCCAGCGCCCCGCCGACGCTGGCCGATCCGGTGGCGCTCCAGCCGATGCCGGTCATCATCAACAGCCCGATCAGGTTCCACATCACCGCTTTCACGAGTGTGCGCCGCCGCGTTTCCATTTGTTCCTCCTGTTGCCCATGTCGGGCTTTTTAATCCTTATGACAGGCGTTAGAAATTCCTGTTATCGTCACCAGAATTCCTCACTTGGTGAAAATATTCACATCCCATGATACAACGCGACAAGCGAGACCGCGCACGGGTTCTCCGTGAACGAATTTCAGGGATCATGGCCGAACGGGGCATGTCGCAGAGCGCGCTGGCCCGCGAGATCGGCGTCGACAGGTCGACGATTTCGCAGATCCTCGGCGGGACGATGCCCCGCTTGCCGAATGCTCAGGTGGTGGCGGGGTGCGCCACCGCGCTCGGCGTCTCCTCCGACTGGCTGCTGGGCCTGAGCGATCGACCGGAGCGCGCGGCCGATGTCGTCGCGGCGTCGCTTTCGATCACCGCTGCACCGCGCGCCATGATCGACGATCAGGTCTTCGTTTGGCATCAGGAGGCTGCCGGCTACAAGATCCGACACGTTCCCGCAGCGTTGCCTGACATGCTCAAGACCCCCGAGATGCTGCGCTGGGAATACGCGCCGCATCTGGGCCGCACCGTGGAGCAGGTCATCGGCGCCTCGGAGGACCGGGCCAACTGGATGCGCCAGATGCGTTCGGACTACGAAATCGCGATGCCGCTCTACGAGGTCGCGAGCTTCGTTCAGGGCGTCGGCTACTACCAGGGGCTGTCGGCCGAGATCAGGCGGGCCCAGATCGCCCACCTGATCGCGGTTCACGATCAACTCTATCCGACGCTGCGGATCTTTCTTTTCGATGCGCGACGCGTCTTTTCGGCGCCGATCACGGTCTTCGGGCCACTGATGGCCGTCCTCTATATCGGGCAAAGCTACATCACGTTCCGCGACAGCCAGCGCGTCTCGACCTTCACCCGTCATTTCGACCTTCTGGTGCGCGAGGCCGACGTCGCCGCGCAAGATTTTCCCCGCCACTTGGAAAAGCTCGCGCGCGACGTGCGTTGAGGCTCAGTACGGTTGCGGATGGGTCCGGTAGATCGCGGCAATATCGTCCAGAACCTGCTGGTCCAGCGTCAGGTCGACGGCTCCGAGCGCCGTCTCCAGCTGCGCCGTCGTGGTGGCGCCAAAGATCGGGATCGTCGGGACAGGCCGGGTGCGCGTCCAGGCGAGCGCCATCTGGCAAGGGTCCAGCCCGTGTCGCCGCGCCACATCAAGATAGGCGTCTATCGCCTTGAAGGCGCGGTCTGTCTTGCGCCCGCCCAGATCGGGGGTGCGGGTCATCCGGCTGCCCTCCGGAATCTGGCCGTCCTGATACTTGCCCGACAGCATGCCGGCGGCGAGCGGCGAAAAGGCGAGCAGCGTGACGTCCTCGTGATGACAGGTTTCTGCCAGGTCGAGGTCGAAGAACCGGCAGAGCAGCGAATATTCGTTCTGGACCGAGGCGACGCGCGGCCCGCCGGTGCGCTCGGCCGCTGCGATCCATTGCATCGTGCCCCAGGCGCTCTCGTTGGACAGGCCGAAGGCGCGGATCTTGCCGGCGGCGACCAGCTCGGCCAGCACCTCCATCACCGCGTCCATGTTGTCACGAACCTCGGCCGTGTCCTGCGACGTCGGGTCGAAGGTCCAGCTCTGCCGGAAGTGGTAGGAGCCGCGATTGGGCCAGTGAAACTGGTAGAGGTCGATCATGTCGGTCTGCAGCCGGCGCAGCGAGGCGTCCACGGCCTCGCGCAGCGTGTCGGGGTATATTCCGCGCCCGTCGCGGACGAATCCCCCGTTCGCGCCGCTTATCTTGGTGGCGATGACGACCTCGTCGCGCCGCTTCGATCTGGCGACCCAGGTGCCGACGATCTCTTCGGTATTGCCTACGGTTTCGGCGGTGACCGGGTTGGTGGGGTACATCTCGGCCGTGTCGAGAAAGTCGACGCCGGCGGCCAGCGCCCGGTCGATCTGGTCGTGGCCCTCGGCCTCGGTGTTCTGCGTGCCCCAGGTCATCGTCCCGAGGCAGTATTCCGAGACTTCGATCCCCGTCCGCCCGAGCGTCATGCGTTTCATGCCTGTTCCTCCTTTTGAGGGGCAAGGGATAGCGGGCCTGCGCGCGAGGGCAAGGAAGGGGCCGCGCGAACTCTTGAGAACGTTTGCGGAACATTCTAGGCTGTCGACCATGGTGGACCTTGCCCCGCACCTTCTGACGCGCGCCGGCCGAGGCGGGCCGGCCCAGGCCGGTCCGGCCTTTCTGGACGGGCTGACGCTCGCCCCCGGACGGGTGCACGAGATCTGCGGCACGGCGCGGCGCACCCTGGCTCTGCTGACGGCGCGCGCCGTGAGCGGGCCGGTGATGTGGATCGCGCCCGCCTGGTTGCCGGACCGGCTGATGGGCGACGGGGTGCGCGCGCTGATCGACCCCGGACGGCTGATCCTGGTGTCGCCGACCCGGGCCGAGGATCTCCTGTGGTGCATGGAAGAGGCGCTGCGCTCGGGCGCCGTGCCGCTGGTGGTGGGCGACCTGCCCGCGCCGCCGGCCCTCACCCCGGTGCGCCGCCTCCACCTGGCGGCCGAGGCCGGCACGAGCGAACGGGGCGCGCCGATGGGCCTGCTGCTGACGCCCGGAGTCGGAGGGACGCCGGGGGTGGAAAGCCGCTGGTCGCTGTCCCCGGCCCATGCGGGCGACGCCGAGGGCTGGCGGCTCGACCGGCTGCGGGCGCGCACCGCCCCGCTCGCGGCCTGGCAGGTCACGGATCGCGACGGCAGGTTTCACCTCTCTGCCGCCCGAGGGAAGAACGCCCGGCCTCGGGGGCCCTGACGGGACCCGCTCGTCCGGGCGTGACCCAGGCGCGGCCATCGCCGTGCGACATGGCAACCGCCCAAGAGCGCCGGTGCCGCGCAGGCCACGACCGACGCACACGAGGGTCGCCCGAAACGCCTCGGCAGCTTCGATCCTGCGCCGGCAGCCCGGCACGCATCGCTGCAGCGCCCGCCGACCGGACTGGCCATAAATCCCGCTGCGACCTTGCCTTCGCCGTCGCCACCGCCGCAGATGTCCCGACGAAAGCGGAGCCCGACGCATGCGCCTACTGATCTCGTTCGCCGCCCTCTTCCTGTCGGTCGTGCTGCTGCAGCTCGGCACCGGGGGACTCGCGCCGCTCGACGCGATTTCGGGGCTTGCGGCAGGGTTCAGCCGGGCCGAGGTCGGCCTGCTCGGCTCGGCCCATTTCACCGGCTTCTTCATCGGCTGCTGGTGGGCGCCGCGGGTGATGGGACAGGTCGGCCACAGCCGCGCCTTTGCCGCCTTCACCGCAGCCGGCACGATCGGCATCCTGGCGCACGTCATCGTGGTCGATCCGCTGGCCTGGGCGCTGATGCGGGTCGCCAGCGGGTTCTGCATCGCCGGCTGCTACACGATCATGGAATCGTGGCTGCAGGAAAAGGTCACGAACGAAACCCGCGGGCGCACGATGGGCGTCTACCGCGTCGTCGACATTGGCGCCTCGCTGGGGGCGCAGCTGATGATCGGCGTGCTCGAGCCGGGATCGTATGTCAGCTACAACCTGCTGGCGTTGATCTGCTGCGCGGCGCTTCTGCCGCTGACGCTCAGCCGGGTGGCGCAGCCGGCGATGCCCGCGGCGCCGCGCCTGCGTCCGTCGCTCGCCTGGCGCCGGTCACCTCTGGCCGCGGCCGGGGTGATCGTGGCCGGCCTGACCGCGGCGGCCTTCCGGATGGTCGGGCCGATCTATGGTCAGGAGGTCGGGCTGACGGTGGATCAGCTCGCGCTGTTCCTCGCGGCCTTCGTCCTGGGCGGCGCCGTGGCGCAGCTTCCGGCCGGATGGCTCGCTGACAAGTACGACCGGCGCTGGGTCCTGATCTGGCTCTCGGCGGCCGGCGCGGGGGCCTGCGTCCTCAACGTCGCCCTCGCCGGCGCGGGGACGGGCGGCGTGATGTTCGCCTCCTCGGTCTTCGGCTTCGCGACCTTTCCGATCTACTCGGTCTCCGCGGCCCATGCCCACGACTTTGCCGATTCCGGCGAACGGGTGGAACTCTCGGCGGCGCTGATGTTCCTCTACGCGGTGGGGGCGATCGCCTCGCCGTTCGGCGTCTCCGTCCTGATCGACCGGTACGGCCCGGCGGCCATGTTCGTGTTCGTGGCCCTGGCGCATGTCGTGCTGATCGTCTTCGGACTCGGGCGCATGCGCGCGCGCCCGGTGCCCCCCGACCGGACGCGCTATGTCTACGTGCCGCGCACCTCGTTCCTGATCGGGCGACTGACCCGACGTGGCCGGGACCGCTAGCCCTTCCCCGCTTCATCCGCTACACCGCGCCGCGACATCACGCAGGGACGGTACATGGCACGGATCCTCATCACGTCGGCGATCCCCTACATCAACGGGATCAAGCATCTGGGCAACCTGGTCGGGTCGATGCTGCCGGCCGACCTCTATGCCCGCTACATGCGCCAGCGCGGCCACGAGGTCCTGTTCCTGTGCGCCACCGACGAGCACGGAACCCCCGCCGAACTCGCCGCCGCCAGGGCCGGCAAGCCGGTCGCGGAATATTGCGCCGAGATGCACAAGGTTCAGAAGGAGCTCTACGACGGCTTTCGCCTTTCATTCGACAAGTTCGGCCGCTCCTCCAGCCCGCAGAACCACGCCTTGACCCAGCATTTCGCCGGCCGCCTCCACGCCAACGGCCTGATCGAGGAGCGGTCGGAGCGGCAGGTCTATTCGGTGGCCGACGGCCGCTTCCTGCCGGACCGCTACATCGAGGGTACCTGCCCCAATTGCGGCTACGAACGCGCCCGCGGCGACCAGTGCGAGAACTGCACCAAGCAGCTCGATCCCACCGACCTGATCTCCCCGCGCAGCGCGATCAGCGGCTCGACCGACCTGGAGGTGCGCGAGACCAAGCACCTCTACCTGCGCCAGAGCCAGATGCGCGCACGCCTCAACGCATGGATCGACGGGCAAACCGGCTGGCCCCTCCTGACCACCTCGATCGCCAGGAAATGGCTCAACGACGGAGACGGATTGCAGGATCGCGGCATCACCCGCGACCTCGACTGGGGCGTCCCGGTCAGGCGCGGCGATGAGCCGTGGCCGGGGATGGAGGGCAAGGTCTTCTACGTCTGGTTCGACGCGCCCATCGAATATATCGCCTGCGCCCGCGAATGGGCCGACGAGCATGGCCACCCTGACGAGATCTGGGAAAGCTGGTGGCGCACCGAACACGGCGCATCCGACGTGCGCTACGTCCAGTTCATGGGCAAGGACAACGTGCCCTTTCACACCCTGTCCTTCCCCGCCACGATCATGGGCTCGGGCGAGGACTGGAAGCTCGTCGACTACATCAAGTCGTTCAACTACCTGAACTACGACGGCGGCCAGTTCTCCACGTCCCAGGGCCGCGGCGTGTTCATGGACCAGGCGCTGGAGATCCTGCCGGCCGATTACTGGCGCTGGTGGCTGCTTTCCCATGCACCCGAAGGCGGCGACAGCGAGTTCACATGGGCCGCATTCCAGGCTGACGTGAACAAGGATCTCGCCGACGTGCTCGGCAATTTCGTCAGCCGCGTGACCAAGTTCTGCCGCTCGAAGTTCGGAGAAACCGTCCCCGAGGGCGGCGAATGGGGCGAGGCGGAGTCCGCACTTGCCAAAGAGGTCGACCGCCGCCTGCGCGCCTACGAGCGCCACATGGAAGCGATCGAGATCCGCAAGGCCACGGCCGAGCTGCGCGCGCTCTGGGTGGCGGGCAACGAGTACCTGCAGGCCGCGGCGCCCTGGTCGGTCTTCAAGACCGACAGCCAAAGGGCCGCCACCATCGTGAGCATGGCGCTCAACCTGATCCGGCTTTACGCCATCGTCTCGCGCCCCTTCATTCCCGACGCTTCGGCCGTGATGCTCGAGGCGATGGGCACCGACGATGACACCTGGCCGCGCGATGTGGAGGCGGCGCTGACCGTCCTGCCAGCGGGCCATGCCTTCGCCGTGCCGGATGTGCTCTTTGCCAAGATCACCGACGACGAGCGACTGGACTGGCAGACAAGGTTCGGCGGCACCCGCACCTGAGCGGCTGCCGCCCTGCTCTCCGCGATCAGCAGAGCGCCACGGGATTGGCCGGCGACCCGGTCGCGCCCTTGATCTCGAGCGGCGCCCAGACGAACAGGAATTCGTAGGCCTCGTCCTCGACGAGTTGCGTGAGGTCGAGGTTCTCGATGTTCCAGATGCCCCGCCGCGTCTGCAATTGCGCATGGCACTCGAACGGCTTGTCCGCGTTCTCGCCCGGCACGGCCTCCGTCGCCTAGGTGTCGGCGCCGATCTCGGGGTCCTTGTCGGTCCTCCGGCCGTTGCGGAGGAACATGCCCTCCGGGGTGATGATGCCGATATGGCCGGAGCCGTCGAACTGCGGTCCCACCTGCCCGATCTCGGTCGCAAGGCATTCATCGTTGCAGACCAGCCGGTGCGAGCCGAACGGTCCGCCCGCTGGCAAGCACGGACTGGTCATCCGCCAGCCCCGGCTTCCGAACATCGGCGCATCGCCCTGATTGACCTTGCCGAGCGTCGCCATCTCGCCCTGCGTCACCAGGCCAACGGCGCCCCGAACGATCTCGGTCGCCATGCGATTGACCGCGCCCGCCGTGTCATCCGCCCCCCATTCGGACGGCGCCCACCCATCGATCAGCGGCGCATCGTTGCGCCTCCTGCGCCGGAACGGCCGACAGCGCTACGATCCCGTGCATCCTCATTTCGAGACCTTCCTGATCCCGCTGTGGTTCGGCAGCGCTCTGCGCCACGGCCGGGGCAGCACTCAGGAGGATACGCAGGTCCGCCCAGACCGCCCGACGGTTTGTGTCCGCCGCGGCCAGGCGCTGTTCTTCTGCCCACGGCAGAGCCCGGCACGATGATCTCTGGTGCCCGCGGCCGGACTCGAACCGGCACGGCCTTCCGGCCTGGGGATTTTAAGTCCCCTGTGTCTACCATTCCACCACGCGGGCGGGCGACGTCACCATAGATGCCGTCGCCGGGGGGACAAGCCGTTCGCGACCGACCGCGCGCTCTGCGCCCTGAGCACGGTGAACCTGTCGCCGTTCCCGGGCTGGCTTCTGCGCCGGCGACCGGCAATTCCGGCAAGAGCCAGCCCGCCGACCATCAGCGGCAGCGTCGCCGGCGGTCAGCGGCCCCACTCAAGGGGCGGCTCCGGTGCCGCGAGCGTGACCGTGACGCAGACCGAAAACAGGGCAGCGGCATTGCAGTCGGCCAGAGCACTTCGCGCCTCGGCGCACCCGCGTTGGCCTGCGGAGTCCCCTCGCGGGCCTCCACCCGTTCGCACGCGCGCGACGTCTCGCACCGCGCCGCACAGGGTCCGCCCACGCCGACGCGACCTGCGCGCTTGACGCGGTCCGCCCCCCGCCACAGCTAGTGCGGCATGTTCCCGATCCGCGATCACAACCCGTCGCTGCGCACGCCATTCGTCACCTACGCCCTGATCCTGGCGAACGTGGCGATCTTCCTGAGCTATCTGCCGGTGCTCGGCGACCAGGGCGCGGCGGCGCGCTTCTTCCAGGAATGGGGTCTCGTTCCCGCCTTCGCCCTCGACGCGCCCGAGCGTGTGGTGACCTCGATGTTCCTGCATGGCGGGCTCATGCACCTGGCCGGGAACATGCTCTTTCTCTACATCTTCGGCGACAATCTCGAGGACGCGATGGGCCACGTCGCGTTCCTCGGCTTCTACATCGCGGGCGGGCTCGGCGCCGCGCTGGCCCAGATCGCGAGCGCACCCGCTTCGACGATGCCGATGGTCGGCGCCTCGGGCGCCATCGGCGCGGTCATGGGCGGCTACCTGCTGCTCTTTCCGCGGGCGCGCGTGGACGTGCTGGTGATCATCGTCTTCATCGTCCGGATCGTTCCGGTGCCGGCCTGGCTGATGCTGGGGCTCTGGTTCGGGTTCCAGATCCTCGCCGGCGCCGCGACCCCGACCACGGCGGGCGGCGTGGCCTACTGGGCCCATGTGGGCGGTTTCGCTACTGGCCTCGCGCTCGCCGTGCCGGTCTGGGCACGCCGGGGCGCCGTGCGGTTCTGGGACCGGACCAACGGTCGCCCGCCTCACCCCGAAGCGCGGGTCGTCCGCAGCCGCAGCCGAATTCCGAAGGCCGGGCACCGCCGCTGAGCGCGGCGCGCCAACCGGCCGCGTCACTCGTTGCGGACCGCCTTGGCGAACCGGTCGAAGATGTTGCTGTTGGCCGCGATGATCGCCCCGTCGAGGACGGGGCTGCCGTCCGGCCGGATCGCCTCGACGAAGCCGCCCGCCTCGCGCACCAGAAGGATGCCCGCCGCCATGTCCCAGGCTTTCAGCTTGCGCTCCCAGAAGCCGTCGTAGCGCCCGCCCGCCACATAGGCGAGGTCGAGCGCCGCCGCCCCCCAGCGCCGCACACCGGCCGTCGCCGGCAGCAGCCGCGCCAGATCCTGCAGCGTCTCCGGCAGGTCGCTGCGCCCCGCGAAGGGCAGGCCGGTGGCAAAGATCGACTCGATCATGACCGAGCGGTTCGACACCCTGAGGCGCATCTCGTTCATCCACGCGCCCTGCCCCTTCTCGGCCACGAACATCTCGTCCTTGGCGGGGTCGAACACCACGGCCGACACGATCTCGCCCTTGTGCTCGAGCGCGATCGACACCGCCCAGTGCGGCAGGCCGTGCAGGAAGTTCGTCGTGCCATCGAGCGGATCGACGATCCAGCGGCGGGTGGGGTCCTTGCCGTCCACCGGGTCGCTTTCCTCGCCGAGCCAGCCGTAATTGGGGCGCGCCTCGGTCAAGTCGTCGCGGATGATCTTCTCGGCCGCGATGTCGGCCCGGCTCACGAAATCGCCCGCGCTCTTGGAGCTGACCTGCAGGTTTTCCACCTCGCGGAAATCCTTGACCAGGCTGCGGCCGGCCTTGCGCGCGGCCTTGATCATGACGTTGAGATTTGCGCTGCCCTGCATCGACGGGACCCCTGGAAGTGAACAAGGGGGGCCTATAGCGGCGGGCGGCGCCGAAGGAAAGCGCCGCGGCCCGGCGCACAGGCCGCCGCGCGGGCCGACACGCGGGCCGACACGGGCCCCGGGACCGGACGCCGACGTTGCGTCGTGCGGACAACGCGCCCCGCGCCCGGAACATCGCGGCCCGTCGCCGCTTGTCCCCCCGACGACGCGACAGCGTCACCACATAACACGAGGGCCCCGCCACATGGACGTCATCCGCATCATCCTTTCGATCCTTCTGCCGCCGGTGGGCGTCTTCCTTCAGGTCGGAATCGGGCTGCAATTCTGGCTCAACATCCTGCTGACGCTGCTCGGCTACATCCCCGGCGTCATCCACGCGATCTGGATCATCACCACCCGCTAGACGCGCTGCAACTTCGGCGGCTCGGTCCGCGCCAGCCG
Organism: uncultured Alphaproteobacteria bacterium; assembly: GCA_963709765.1. Lineage (GTDB taxonomy): Bacteria > Pseudomonadota > Alphaproteobacteria > Rhodobacterales > Rhodobacteraceae > Roseitranquillus. The sequence goes on from CAVPXL010000001.1 coordinate 48,817, forward strand.
CAGCAGGTGCGCGAAATAGGGCCGTGTCGCGTCCTCGCTCCGCGTCGCCGCGTAAAGCCGCCGGGTGATGCCGTGCTCGGTCAGCGGCCGCGTCACGTAATCCGAATGATAGCGCACCTCGCGCACCACCCAGTCGGGCAGGACGGCGACCCCCCGGTTCGACGCCACCAGAAGCAGGATCACCGCCGTCAGCTCCACCTGCCGCACGCCGCGCGGCTCTACCTTGGCGGGCGCCAGCAACTGGCTGAACACGTCGAGCCGGGCGCGGTCCACCGGATAGGTGATCAGCAACTCGTCGCGGAAATCCTCGGCCACCACGAAGGGCTTTTTGGCCAGCGGATGCTGCGACGAGGCGACGAAGACCGGATCGTAGTCGAAAAGCGGCGCGAAGGTGATCCCGTCCAGCGCCTCGGGGTCGGACGACACGACCAGGTCCACCTCCTCGCGCCTGAGCGCGGGCAAGGCGTCGAAGGCCAGACCGGGGCGGATGTCGACATCCACGTCCGGCCAGGCATGGCGGAACTTCTCCAGCACCGGGAACAGCCACTCGAAGCAGGCATGACACTCGATGGCGATGTGCATCCGTCCCGACTTGCCGGCCCGCAGCCCCGCGAAATCCTGCTCCAGCGCCTCCAGCTCGGGCAGCACCCGGTCGGCGAGACGCAACAGCTTCTGCCCCGCCGCCGACAGCTTGAGCGGTCGCGACCGACGCACGAAAAGCTCCACCCCGAACTGTGCCTCGAGGCCCTTGACCTGATGGCTGAGCGCCGACTGGGTGATGTGGAGCGTGTCCGCAGCCCGCGCCAGACCGCCCGCTTCGTGGATGGCCCTGATCGTGCGCAAATGCCTGAATTCGAGGTTCATGGCGTCCGGCTCATGTTGATCTTGAGAATTATGAGTTTGTTTCACGCGGGGCTTCATGAGACAAGCTCCGAAAGCAGCCGAGGATCCCTCTGATGACCGCCATTTCGTTCGAGTTCTTTCCGCCCAAATCGCTGGAAGGCTCGTTCCGCCTCTGGGACACCGTGCGCGAGCTGGCGCCGCTGCAGCCCGAATTCGTCTCGGTAACCTATGGCGCGGGCGGCACGACGCGCGACCTGACCCACGAGGCCGTCACCACGATCGGACGCCATTACGGGCTGAACGTGGCCGCGCACCTGACCTGCGTCGACGCGAGCCGGACCGAGACGATGGAGATCGTCGAGCGCTACGCCGAGGCCGGCGTCACCGAGATCGTCGCCCTGCGCGGCGACCCCTCAGACGCGACGGCCGGGTTCCGGCCGCACCCCGACGGCTTCGCCTCGTCGGCAGAGCTGATCGCCGCGCTGTCCGGAACCGGACGCTTCACCATCCGCGCCGGCGCCTACCCCGATCCGCACCCCGAGGCGCGCGGGCAGGGCGCCGACGTCGACTGGCTCAAGCGCAAGATCGACGCGGGCGCGAGTTCGGCCATCACGCAGTTCTTCTTCGAGGCCGAGACGTTCTTCCGCTTCCGCGACGCCTGCGCGGCCGCCGGAATCGACGCGCCGATCATCCCGGGCATCTTCCCGATCGAGAACTGGGCCGGCACGGCGCGCTTCGCGGCCCGGTGCGGCGCCCGGGTGCCCGCGTGGCTGCCCGAGGCGTTCTCAAAGGCCGAGCGCGACGGGCGCACCGAAATCCTGTCGACCGCGCTGTGCACCGAGCTGTGCACCGACCTGATCGAAGGCGGGGTCGAGCACCTGCACTTCTACACGCTCAACAAGCCGCACCTGACCCGCACCGTGGTCGGCGCGCTGGGTCTCGCGCCGCCGGCGACGCTTGAAAAGGTAGCCTGATTCCGGCGTCCTGCGCGGGCGGCGCCGGACCGGGGGGATGGACCCCCCGCCCCGGCGCGGCCGCAGTCGCGGCGGGCGAGCCCGCCCCCCCGTCCGTCCATTTCCCTTGCGGAATACTTGCCATTCCCGGCCGCGCGGATAGCCTCGCCCGATGACCTCGACCAATCCGATGGCGGCCCTCAGCGGCCTCGAACTCCTGCAGGCGATCCTGGACGGCGACGCCCCGCCGCCGCCGATGGCCCTGGCGATGAACTACCGCCTCCACGCGGTCGAGCACGGGCGCGCCGTGTTCCGTGGCACGCCTTCTGCCGATTTTCACAACCCGATGGGGTCGCTGCACGGCGGCTGGTACGGCACGCTGCTCGACAGCGCGCTGGGCTGCGCGATCCACTCGACCCTGCCGCCGGGGCGCGCCTACACCACGCTGGAATACAAGGTGAACCTGACCCGCGCGATCCCGCCGGGCACCGAGGTGGAGGTCGTCGGCACGATCCAGCATTCGGGCCGCACGACGGGCGTCGCCTCGGCCGAGATCCGCGGGATCGACGACGGGCGCCTCTACGCCACCGGCTCCACAACCTGCCTCATCATCGCGACCGGTTGAGAAACGCCCGGCGGGCCAGACGCCTGGGCGGCGCCACCGGTGGCTGGCGCAACGGCGCGTCGCGCTCGCCCGCCGCCGAGCGATGGATGAATTCCGACGGGTCGCGGCCGACCACGCGCGGCCGCCGATAGAGGAACATCTTGCCCCAGCCGCGAAACGTGCCGACCGACGGCGCCTTCGCGTCCGCGTGAAACCGCGAGCGCCAGCCGGACGGAAGCCGCAGCCCGCAACCCTCGGCCTTTTCCAGCATCCACAGCAACGGGATGTTGGACAGCGGCCGCGCCGCGTCGAAGCCGCCGAGCTGCCCGCCGACGTCGCCATGGGCCCCGCGAAACCACATCTGTTCGACGTCGTAGCCGGGCCAGGCCGGACCCGTCTCCCACAGCACCGGCTCGAAGGCGACCCGCGTCTCGCCCAGCGCCAGGGCGTGAAAGCCGTGGCGCACCGACGCGCCCAGATGGTGCGAATGGAACTCCTGATCGTGCCGGCTCAGCCACCACAGGAGCGGCACCCGCAGGCCCAGCGCCTTCACCGTGTCCCACACCCCGATCATCTCGATCGGGACCTGCTCGTGGCAATGGCGCGCGCGAAAGACCGCCTCGGAGCCCGTCGTCTCGGCGCGTTCGTAATGGCGGTAGGCCTCGCGCACATAGCGTTCGGTCGCATGCTGCGCCTTGAGCAGGCCGATCCGGTCGATCACGCCGGCCAGCGAGCGCACCGCATAGGCACCGCGCGAATAGCCCAGCAGGAAGATCCGGTCGCCCGGCCGATAGCGCGACGCCAGAACCCCGTAGGCGCGCTGGATCTGCCGGTTGATGCCACGCCCGTGGATCACGTCGGTCGTGCGGATCCAGGAATGCCACTGGATCCCGGCCTCGTAGAACAGCGACAGGTCCGGCGCCGGCGCCAGCTCGCTCAACAGCCGGTAGGTCAGGCCGACATTGGTCTCTTCCCCCGGATCCAGCGACGACATGGTGCCGTCGAGCAGGATGACATGGGTAACGGGGCCGCGCCCCCGGACGGCCCGGGACTGTTCGGTCCGCGGCTTCCGCCCGAGGAGGCGCCATATGATGTCATTCAGCCGCAATCCGGCCTTCATTGAGCATCCGCCACATCCGGTGTGGCGTGAACGGCATGTCGACCCGGCGCAGGCCCGTCTCCCACACCGCATCGAGCACCGCGTTGGACACCGCCGCCAGCGCCCCGACGGTGCCGGCCTCGCCGCAGCCCTTCATGCCCATCGCGTTCGCGGTGGAGGGCACCGGCTCGGTGGTGAAGGTGACGAAGGGCACGTCCTCGGCACGCGGCATCGCGTAATCCATGAAGGTCGCGGTCAGAAGCTGCCCGTCCTCGTCATAGGCCACGAATTCGCTCACTGCCTGCCCGATCCCCTGCGCCACGCCCCCGTGTACCTGACCTTCGGCTAACATCGGGTTGATGAGGTTCCCGAAATCGTCGGTCACCCGGTAATCCTCGACGGTGACGCGCCCGGTCTCCGGGTCGATCTCGACCTCGGCCACATGGGCGCCGTTGGGGAACGAGCGGCCCGGCAGCTTGGTCTTCTCGTGCACCCTCAGCAGATCGGAGCGCCCCGCCTTGCGCGCCATCTCGGCGGCTTCCAGCATCGTGGGGGAGACGTTCGACCCCTCGATCCGGAACCGCTCGTCGTCAAAGCGCACCGCATCCGGGTCGGTCCCGTTCTCTTCGGCCAGGAAGGCCGAGAACCCCGACACGATCGTGTCGACCGCCGCCAGCGTCGCGGTGTTCTGCACCGTGACCGAGCGCGATCCGCCGGTGCCGCCGCCCGTCGCGATCAGGTCGCTGTCGCCCTGGATCACTTCGATCCGCTCGGGCGGGATGCCGGTCTGGTCGGAGAGGAACTGGCGAAAGACGGTCTCGTGCCCCTGCCCGTTCGACTGGGTGCCCACGTAGATCGCGGCGCTGCCGTCGTCGCGGAACTCGACGGTGGCGTCCTCCTCCTGACTGCCGAGGATCGCCTCGATATAGTAGCACAGGCCCTGCCCGCGCAGACGCCCCTTCGCGCGGCTCGCCTCGCGCCGCGCGGCAAAGCCCGCCTTGTCGGCGACCTTGGCCACCCGGTCGAGCAGGCGCGCGAACTCGCCCACGTCATAGGTCTCGCCGACGATCGTGGTGTAGGGCATCTGGTCGGGCCGGATGAAGTTGATCCGCCGCAGCTCCCACGGATCCACGCCCAGCACCCGCGCGGCGTTGTCCATGGACCGTTCCAGCGCATAGATCGCCTCGGGCCGCCCGGCGCCGCGATAGGCGTCCACCTGCACGGTGTTGGTGTAGATCCCCTGGCAGCTCATGAACGCGGTTTGGATGTCGTAGACCCCCGTCAGCACCTTGGCGAAGAGGTCGGTCTGGATCAGCTGCCCGAACTGGCTGTTGTAGGCGCCCATGTTCGACACGCTGTCGATCCGGTAGGCCAGGATCCGGTTGTTCTCGTCGAAGGCGAGCCTGGTGACGTTGACGAGGTCGCGGCAGCCATTGTCGCTCAGCATCGCCTCGGTGCGCTCGGACATCCAGCGCACCGGCCGGTTCAGCGCCCGCGCCGCGGCGGCCACGGCCATGTATTCGGGATAGGTCATCGACTTCATGCCGAATCCGCCGCCCACATCGGGGTTGGTGACCCGCACGGCATCCGCCTCCAGGCCCAGATGCCGCGCCAGATCGTCCTTGGCGCCCCAGACCCCCTGCCCGCCGAAGCACAGATGCAGCCGGGCCCCGTCCCATTCGGCGAAACAGCCGCGCGGCTCCATGGAATTGGCGATCACGCGGTTGTCTTCCAGCGTCAGCTCGACGATTCGCGTCGCCTTGGCGAACGCCGCCTCGACGGCGTCCTCGTCGCCCATGCCGTACTCGAAGGCGACATTGTCGGGCGCCTCGTCGTGCACCGCCGGTCCGCCCGGCTCGGGGACCACGTGGGGCGCGCGGTCCTCGGTGTCGAGCATGACGAGCTCGGCCGCGTCGCGCGCCTGCTCCGGCGTCTCGGCCACGATCAGCGCCACCGGCTCGCCGACGAAGCGGATGCGGTCCTTCGCCAGGATCGGCCGCGTCGGCGCCGCGCCCCTGCCACCATCGCGCGTGCCGACCCGCATTCCCTTGACGCCAAGGCGCACCCCTGCCGCCTCGAGGTCCGCCGCGGTGAGCACGGCATGGATTCCGGGCGCCGCGCGGGCCTCCTCGACGTCGAGGCCGGTGATGTCGGCATGCGCCACCGTCGAGCGCAGGAAGAAGCCGAAAAGCGCGTCCTCGGGCGCGATGTCATCCACATAGCGGCCGTGCCCGGTCAGCAGACGAACGTCCTCGACCCGCTTGACCGGCTGCGACTTGCCGAACTTCTGCATCCCGATGGTCCTTTCCCTTCGCCTCGCGAGGCGCACCCTAGCCACGACGCGCGAGGTGTCCAGAGCGCGCGGCCGCCCGGCCGCCGCGAGGACCGCAAGGGGAGGCGCCGGACAGGGGGCATCGAGCCCCCCGCCCGGCGCGTGCGCGCCCGGGGCGCACACACCGGACCCACCCGGCGCACCCGCCCGCGAACGGCCCGGGCCATGAATCGCGCTGTCCGCCAAGATCCCGGACCGCAATCGGACACGGTCCCCGGCCACCGGGCGGCGCGGCGCCATGCCGCGCGCGGACGGCCGGGGTTCGATGCCCCGGCCGTCCGCCTCCCCGTCAGGGCGCGCGCCGCATTCAGCCTTGCGGGGCCATCACCGTGACCATCCGCATGACGCCGAACCCGTTGAACCGCGTGACCGTCGCCGTCGAATAGGCCCCCATGCCGTGGAACAGCACCGTGTCGCCCTCGACGATGTCGGCGGGCAGCGCTACCAGACCCGGCAGCCGGTCCACGCTGTCGCAGGTCGGGCCGAAGACGATCCGTCCGGCCTGCGCCCCGCGCCGCGTGCGCCCGTCCGGCCCGCGCACCTCGATCCGGTCGATCATCCCGATCAGCGGCAGCTCCGCCAGCCCGCCATAGATCCCGTCGTTGAGAAAGACGTGCTCGCCGCCGCGCACCGCGCGCACCTGGGTGGCGAGGCTCATCGACTCGGCCACCATCGCCCGCCCCGGCTCGCAGACGAGCCGCGGCCGATCGGCCCCGAATGCCTCGCCCGTCACCCGGTCGATCAGCGCGAAGATCGCCTCGAGCACAGGCGCCGACGCTCCGGTGCGGTGCGACGGAAACCCGCCGCCCACGTTGAGCCGCGCCACCCGCACGCCCGCCGCCGCCGCGATCCCGGCCGCGGCGCGGATATAGGCGTCCCACGCCTGCGGATCGGCGCATTGCGTGCCCGGATGGAACGTCAGCGACGCCCGGAACCCCTGCGCCGCCGCCGCCCGCAGAAGCTGCGCCGCGACCTCGGTCGTCGCCCCGAACTTCGCGCCGAAATCATAGGCCGCCCCGGCCACCGGCAGCTTGAAGCGCACCGAGATCTCGGCCCCCGCCGGCACCAGCTCCGCCAGCTTGGCCAGCTCGCTCTCGCTGTCGACGCTGAACGAGCGCACGCCGAGCGCGACCGCCCGCGCGATCTCGGCGCGGCTGCGCACCGGGTTGTTGTAATGCATCGCCGAGCCCGGCGCGATCCGGCGGATCAGCTCGATCTCCCAGATCGAGGCCACGTCCCAGCCGGCAATCCCCGCCGCCGCCAGGTTCGAGATCACCACCTCGTCGGGATTCGCCTTGACCGCATAGGTCACCAGACCCGGAAACCCGGCCAGGAACCGATGCGCCGTCGCCTGCAGGATCGCGGGCGAAAAGAACATCACCGGCTCGTCGGCCGCCTCGTGCGCCAGATACTCGCCCGGCGTCGTCCAGATCGTGTTGCTAAGTCCCATCGGCCTGCTGCTCCCCATGATTCAAGGCAGTAGGCGACCTCTCCGTCCCGGCTGTCCGGCAGAAGAGACGCCAAGAATTGCGTCACCTCGCCGTCTGGGGAGCGTCGCCGCCCTTGCCCGGATCGAGTTTCGCGCATTTACGGCGCGATCCCACCGACGGAAAGGTTTGATTTGCAGCGAAACGTCGTCACAATGACGAAACGGTCGATCAAATCGACCGATCGCTGCCGATGAGGCCCCCGATGGACGATCTCGACCGCGCGCTCCTCGCGCAACTGGCCTCCAACGCCCGGATGCCGCTGGCCAATCTCGCCCGTCGCCTGCGCGTCGCGCGCTCGACCGTGCAGGCCCGGCTCGACCGGCTGGAGACCTCCGGCGCCATCGCGGGCTATACCGTCAAGCTCGGCGAGGAAGCCCGCGCCGGCCGCATCCGCGCCACCGTCCTCGTGACGATCGAACCGCGCGCCCAGGCCGGACTCGTCTCCCGCCTCAAGGCCGTCCCCGAGATCGAACGCATCAGCACCACCTCGGGCCGCTTCGACCTGCTCCTCGAACTGGCCGCCCCCTCGCCCGCGCAACTCGACGCCGTGCTCGACACGATCGGCGAGACCACGGGCGTGCGCGGCTCCGAGAGCCTGATCCACCTGTCGACCAAGTTCGACCGCGCCGTCTGACCCCGGTTCGCCGCGGCCCGCGCGGCGCTCGATGCGCACGCCAGGGATGCGGGTTTCGTCGTCGGCAGTCAGGCGATCGCGATCGCGGCAAACCCGAATCGGTGATCCGACCGATTGCCGCCGGGCGCGATCTGATCAATGCTTCCCGGCGCTGAGCGCAGCGGCAACCGGAACCGTCACGTCCGATCCGCTGTTCGCCTAGTGTTGGCACATGACGGAGGGATCGGGGATGGCCGAGAAGACGACGGGAACGAAGTCGAGCAGCATGCTCTATATCGTGGCGGCGATTGCCGCCGTGGGCTGGATCCTGGCCATATATGGCTGGACATCGGCGTCACAGGAACGCAACGAGCTGACCGCGGAGATCGACCGCGTGGGCGCCGAACTGGTGAGCCGCGACGCCGAGATCGCCACCCGCGACGAGCAGATCGCGGCGCGCGAGGCCCAGCGCGGCACCATCGAGGAGCTCGGCGCCGACGTCAGCGAACTCCAAGCCGAGATCCAGCGTCTCGGCGCCGAGCGCGACTCGGTCACTGCCGAGATCGAACCGGCCGCCGCCCGCGTCACCGAATTGCAGGGACAGGCCGACGAGCTCAACCAGCAATACGAGACCCGCTCGCAGGAATTGTCGGACATGGAGACCCAGCTCGCGCCCATGCGCGAGGAGCTCGCCACCTTCCAGGACCGCCTGAACGAAACCGAAGCCGCCGTCGCCGACCGCTCTCAGGAACTGGCCGACGTCGGTCAGCGCCTCGAGGACGCCCGCGCCCAGGAGGCGGAACTGCAGCAGGGGCTGGCCGACCTCACCGAGGAATCCGCCCGCCTGTCGTCCGAGGCCGCCGAAGCCGAGAGCCGGGTTCAGGCCGCGCGCGAAGCCGAGGCGTCGCTGGGCGAACGCATGACCACCGCCCGCGACGAGATCGCCCAGCTCGACGAGCGCAGCGCCACGCTCACGAGCGCGGTGAACGACCTGACCCAGCGCCGCGACGAGCTGCGCGAGGACGTCGCCGCCGCCCGGATGCAGCGCGACGAGCTGCAGGGTTTCGTGACCGCTCTCTCGCAGGATCTCGCCGGCCGCGCCGACGAGCTCGCCAGCATCGAACAGCGCATCGAGCGTCTGCAATCCACCGAGCCCGAGGCCGCGCGGGCCGGCGACGAGCCGTCCGGCAGCACGCGACCCGAAGCCGGGCAGGACCAGTCAGCGGACGGTCAGGCGCAGGCCGACCAGCCCACGGCCGCGGCCTCCGCGCCCTCGGATTCCGAGCAGGATTCCGCCACCCCACCCGTCTCCGGACAGGCGGACGAGACCGGATCCGAGCCGCCGGCAGAGGATCAGCCCGACGCGGCCGCCTCTTCCGGGCAGGCCGTCGAACCCACCTCCGAACCCACCGCCGCCGAAGGCGGGACGGCACAACCGGCCACCGAACCCACAGCCCCCTCCGGGCAGGCCGCCGACCCCGCCTCCGAACCCACAGCCGTCGAAGGCGAGACGGCACAACCGGCGACTGAACCCACCGCCCCTTCCGGGCAGGCCGCCGACCCCACCTCCGAACCCACAGCCGCCGAAGGCGAGACGGCGCAACCGGCGACCGAGGCCACCGGCGCGCCGGATCCGCAACAGCCCGAGGCGCAGCCCGCGCAGGAGCCCGCCGCCGACGCCGAGGGCGCGGACGAGGCCCCGGCCGATCAATCCGGCGTTGCCCCCGCCCAGTCCGGCTCGGACGGCATGGGCACGTCCGCGACCCCCTCGTCCGGCAGCGAGGCCACCGACGTCGCAGAGGGCGACATGCTCGAGCCCGGCCAGTACAGAGTCGGCCCGATCACGGCGACCTTCGCCGACGACGGCACGTTCACGATGTCCGGCAGCCGCCTGCGCAATGTGGACGGGACCTACGCGGTGGTCGACGACGTGCTGATCCTGCGCGACGCCGAGGGCGACACCGGCCGCACGCAATTCCCCATGCGCTGCTCGATCTCCAGGGGTGACAGCGGCGTCGAGGTCGCGGACAGCGACGGCTCCTGCGGCCTCTTCGCGGGCCTCACCCTCGCCCCTGCCAACTGACGCGGGCGCGCCCGCCGCGCGCTGACCGATCCCCCGGGCGGCCGCCCCCCTCGGCCGCCCCACGCCGGGCCAGCCTTGCCGCGCAACGGCGCCCGGTCCCGGCACCAACCTGCCCATCCCCGAGCGGCGCCCTCCCGGGCGACAGCAGCCCCCGTCCGGCCGCATCTCCGCGAGCCGTCCCCACGTGCCGGCGCCGCGCCTCTCCTCCGGCCCTTCCCTCTCCCCTGCGGCTTCGCTAGACCCTCCGGCGACTGGAGGAGCCGCCCCATGGACAAGACCTTCGACGCCAAATCGGCCGAACGCAGACTCTACGCCGCCTGGGAAGACGCGGGCGCCTTCCGCGCTGGCGCCGGCGCCCGCCCCGGCCCCGACGGCCAGCCGCCCGAGACCTTCTCGATCCTGATCCCGCCGCCCAACGTCACCGGCTCGCTCCACATGGGGCACGCCTTCAACAACACGCTGCAGGACATCCTCACCCGCTGGCACCGGATGCGCGGCCACGACACCCTCTGGCAGCCCGGCACCGACCACGCCGGCATCGCCACCCAGATGGTCGTCGAGCGCGAGCTGGCGAAGGACGGCAAGCGGCGCACCGACATGACCCGCGAGGACTTCACCGCCCTCGTCTGGGACCAGAAGCGCAAGTCGCGCGGCAACATCATCGGCCAGCTCCAGCGCCTCGGCGCCTCCTGCGACTGGTCGCGCGAGGCCTTCACCATGTCCGGCGCCCCCGGCGCGCCCGAGGGCGAGGCGGGCAATTTCCACGACGCCGTCATCCGCGTCTTCGTCGACATGCACGAGAAGGGCCTGATCTACCGCGGCAAGCGCCTCGTGAACTGGGACCCGCACTTCGAGACCGCGATCTCCGATCTGGAGGTCGAGAACGTCGAGGTCGACGGCCACATGTGGCACTTCCGCTACCCGCTCGCCGGTGGCGAGACCTACACCTACACCGAGCGTGACGCGGACGGGAACGTGCTCTTCGAGGAGGAGCGCGACTGGATCTCCATCGCCACCACGCGGCCCGAGACCATGCTCGGCGACGGCGCCGTCGCGGTCCACCCCTCTGATGAACGTTACGCCGCAATCGTTGGGAAACTGTGCGAAATCCCCGTCGGACCCAAGGATCACCGCCGCCTGATCCCGATCATCACCGACGAATATCCCGACCCGGCCTTCGGCTCCGGCGCGGTCAAGATCACCGGCGCCCACGATTTCAACGACTACGCCGTCGCCCGCCGCAACGACATCCCGCTCTACCGCCTGATGGACACGAAAGCCCACATGCGCGACGACGGCGCCCCCTATGCCGAGGCCGCTGCCATCGCGCAGGCGGTCGCCCGCGGCGAACGCACCCTGACCGAGGCCGAGGCCGACGCGCTCAACCTCGTCCCCGGCGACCTGCGCGGCCTCGACCGCTTCGAGGCCCGCGCCCGTGTCATCGACCAGATCACGTCCGAGGGCCTCGCCGTCATGGTCCCCGAGACCGATCCGCGTTTGGGCCGCAAATCCGCCGCCTCCGCCCCGCCCAAGGGCGGCGCGCAGGACGGCATGCCCACCGACAGCTTCGAGGAAGGCGGCACCGCCCCCGAACTCGCCCTCGTTCCACTGGTTGAATCCAAGCCCATCGTCCAACCCATGGGCGACCGCTCCAAGGTCGTGATCGAGCCCATGCTCACCGACCAGTGGTTCGTCGACGCCGCCAGGATCGTCCAGCCCGCCATCGACGCGGTGAAGGACGGCCGGACGCAGATCCTCCCCGAGAGCGACGCCAAGGTCTACTTCCACTGGCTCGACAACATCGAGCCCTGGTGCATCTCCCGCCAGCTCTGGTGGGGCCACCAGATCCCGGTGTGGTACGGGCCGCTACTCGAGTCCGATGACAATCCAATCACGTTCCGTGGGATGCGGCTGAAGGCAATTTGTGCGCTAGAAAACGACTTGGAGGAGGTTCTGCGCGCCCGATATGGGTCTGATGCAGAGTTCCTCTATCTCGATCCAGCCGATAATGCCGATAATGCCGATCACGTCTTAGAGCGAGATGCGTTCGGGAACCCTATGTTCATCAAAGGACAGCCTATCCCGATCTGGCGCGACCCCGACGTCCTCGACACCTGGTTCTCCTCCGGCATCTGGCCGCTGGGCACACTCGGCTGGCCCGAGGACACCGACGCGCTGAAGCGCTACTTCCCCACCGACGTCCTCGTCACCGGCTTCGACATCCTCTTCTTCTGGGTCGCCCGGATGATGATGATGCAGCTTCAGGTCACCGGCGAGGTCCCCTTCCACACCGTCTACGTCCACGCCCTCGTCCGCGACGAGAAGGGCAAGAAGATGTCGAAGTCGCTCGGCAACGTCCTCGACCCGCTCGACCTGATCGACGAATACGGCGCCGACGCGGTGCGCTTCACGCTGGCCTCGATGGCCTCGATGGGCCGCGACCTGAAGCTCTCTCCCGACCGGATCGCGGGCTACCGCAACTTCACCACCAAGCTCTGGAACGCCCACCGTTTCGCCGAGATGAACGAAGTGTTCGCGGCCCGCGCGGTGTCAAGAAACGGCCCCGAAACTGACAACAAGTTTAAAACGGGGGGGTCAAATCTTGCAGGAAGTTTAAAGACTCCGCCCGCCGCGACCGCGACCGCCAACCGCTGGATCATCGGCGAGACCGCCCGCGTGCGCGAAGAGGTCGACGCGGCCCTCGCCGCCTTCCGCTTCAACGACGCCGCGGGCGCGCTCTATGCCTTCGTCTGGGGCCGGGTCTGCGACTGGTACGTCGAATTCTCCAAACCCCTCTTCGACGGCGAAAAAGCCGAGGAAACACGGGCGGTTATGGCCTGGGTTCTGGATCAGTGCCTGGTCCTTCTGCACCCGATCATGCCCTACGTCACCGAAGAGCTCTGGGGCCTGTCGGGCCAGCGCGACACCCGGCTGGTCCTGGCCGAATGGCCGACCTACGGCGCCGAACTCGTTGATGCGAAAGCGGAATCCGAAATGCGCTGGGTCATCTCGGTGATCGACGGCATCAGGTCCGCCCGCGCCCAGATGCGGGTTCCCGCCGGCCTCAAGGTCCCGCTCATCGCCACCGAACTCGATGAAAACGCGCGCAAATCCTGGGCCGCCAACGAGCCGCTGATCGCCAAACTCGCACGCCTCGCCGGCATGACCGAGGGCCCCGCGCCCAAAGGCTCGATCACCGTCGCCGTCGAGGGCGCGACCTTCGCCCTCCCGCTCGCCGACATCATCGACGTAGACGCCGAAAAAGCGAGGCTGGAAAAGGGTTTGTCCAGGATCGAGAAGGAGACCAGGGGCCTGCGCGGCCGTCTCTCCAACCCCAGGTTCATCGAAAGCGCGCCCGACGAAGTGGTCGAGGAAACCCGCGACCAGCTCGCCCAGAAGGACGAGGAATCCGCCCGTCTCGAAGCCGCCCTCGCGCAGTTGCGCGAACTGGCCTGACACCCTCGAAGGGCCGGCGCAACACCCGCGCGCCGGCCCGGCAAACATCTGTTCCAGCTTGATATCATTGCGAGCCGACACATGACAGATCGCCGTCTCACCGCCCTCGCCGCCGCCCTCCCGGCCTCTGTCCCCTTCGTCGGCCCCGAAACCCAGGAGCGCGCCCGCGGCCGCCCCTTCCGCGCCCGCATCGGCGCCAACGAAAATGTGCACGGCCCCTCGCCCCGCGCCATCGACGCCATGCGCGCCGCCGCTCCCGACGCCTGGATGTACGGCGATTCCGCGTGCCTCGACCTGCGCACCGAACTCGCCGCCCGCACCGGGATGCCCCTCAACTCCATCGTCGTGGGCGAAGGCATCGACGGCCTTCTGGGCTACCTCGTCCGGCTTTTTGTCGCGCCCGGTCAATCGGTTGTGACCTCCGCCGGGGCCTACCCGACGTTCAACTACCACGTCACCGGCTATGGCGGCGCGATCCACACGGTGCCCTACCGCGACGACCGCGAAGACCCCGGCGCCCTCGTCGCCAAGGCTGCCGAGACCGGCGCGCGGCTGATCTACATCGCCAACCCGGACAACCCGATGGGCTCCTGGCACGACGCCGGCGCGATGGCCCGGATGATCGCGCAGGTCCCCGATGGCAGCCTACTGGTCCTCGACGAGGCCTACGCCGAATTCGCCCCCGAACCGACCGCACCCGCCCCGGACCCGGACGATCGGCGGGTGATCCGGATGCGCACCTTCTCAAAGGCTTACGGTCTCGCCGGCCTGCGCATCGGCTACGCGCTCGGGCACCCCGACGTCATCGGCGCCTTCGACAGGGTGCGCAATCATTTCGGCGTCGGGCGGGTGGCGCAGGCGGCGGCGCTGGCGGCGCTGCGCGATGACGAATGGCTCGCTGAGGTCCGCGTCCGCAATGTCGAGGCCCGTGCCCGCATCGGTCGCATCGCCGCCGCGAACGGGCTCGCCGCGCTGCCTTCGGCCACCAATTTCGTCGCCCTCGATTGCGGCCGGGACAGCGCGTTCAGCCGGCGCCTCGTGGCGGAACTGGCCGACCGGGATGTCTTTGTGCGCAGGCCCTTTTCCGCCCCGCAGGACCGCTGCATCCGGGTCGGCTGCGGCACCGGGGCGGATCTGTCGCTGCTCGAGGACTCCCTGCCCGAAGCGCTTGCCGCCGCGCAGGACGACACCGAGGTAGCGCGCGCCGGGAACAAGGCGACGGCGCCATGCGTTCTTTCAACTCACGGGTGTAAGTTCACAGGACCAGCGCCATGCCCTCTTTCCTATCGCATCACGTCTGGCTGACGACCGGTTTCGCCGTTGTCGCCACGTCCCTTGTCGTCTGGCAGTTCTGGGGGCTGTTGCCTGTCCTCGGCCTCGCCGCCATCGCCGATCTCGCCCTGAGCCGCACCGCGCAGCTCAGGCGGATCCCGGTCGCGTCCCGCGAGGGCCCCGACGCCTAGGCCAGCGACGCTCCGCAACATTGCGGCGTCAGCGTCCGGCGGCGGCCGCGACCGACGCGGGGACCGGGCACGCCTTGGCGATCTCGTCCGCAGCCGCGGCAAGTGCGCCGCCTCCGTGCGGAATCGCGAGCGCCCCGAGCCCCGCCTCGATGCAGCCGAGCACGCCCATGATCATGTGCGCGTTGACGTGCCCCATATGGCCGACGCGGAAGAAGCCGTGCCATGCCGGGTCGTCGGGCTCGGCCATGCCCAGACCGATCCCGAGTGTCACGCCGGTATTTTCCTCCAGCCAGCGCCGCAGGTCGCTCCCCGTGGGGGCGCCGATGCGCACCGCGGTGACGGAGTGGCTGCGCAGAGCGCGGTCGCGGACGTTGAGCTCCACCGGCCCCTCGGAGCCCCACGCCTCGAACGCGGCCCAGATCGCGCGGGACAGCGCCGCGTGCCGGGCCCAGACGGCTTCCAGCCCTTCCTCGGCAATCATGTCGAGCGCGGCCCGCAGACCATAGAGGTGGTGTGTCGGCGCGGTGCCGTCGAAATGCTGGTAGAAGCTCTCGGGCCGCGCGCGCAGCCGCCAGTCCCAATGGTGGGTGACGCAACCGGCACGGTCCCGCGCCTCGGGCCGCGCGGTCGTTGAAGAAGACGAAGCCCAGGCCCGGCGGCGTCATCAGTCCCTTCTGCGAGCCGGTGACCATCACGTCGACGCCCCATGCATCCATCTCGAAGCGCTCGCAGGCCAGGCTGGCGATGCAATCGGCCATCAGCAGGGCGGGATGATCCGCCGCGTCGAGAAGCCGGCGAAGCGCGGCGATGTCGTTGCGGATGCCCGTCGCGGTGTCGACATGAACGGCGAGCACGGCCTTGATCCGATGGTCGCGGTCCCCGGCCAGCGCCTCGGCCACGCGGGCCGGATCGATGGTATCGCGCTTGCCGAAATCGAGCATCCGGCAGGTCACGCCGAGGCCCTGCGCCATCCTGCCCCACATCAACCCGAAACGCCCGGTCGCCAGAACCAGCACCTCGTCGCCGGGCGAGAGAACGTTGGCGAGCGACGCCTCCCACGCCGCATGGCCGTTGCCGATGTAGATCGCCACGTCGTGACGGGTGCGCGCGACGGCCCTCAGGTCGGCCAGCATCGCCGGCATCATCTCGACCAGCTCGCCGGTATAGATGTTGGGCGATGCCCGGTGCATCGCGTTCAGCACCCGGTCGGGCACCACCGACGGGCCGGGGATGGCAAGGTAGGTGCGGCCGTGGGCGAGGCTCATCGCGCGTGTCTCCGTGGATTTGTCGACCATGATGGGTAGGTCGCGTTGCCGCCATCGTCAATCGGGCCGCCGCTTGCCAGCCGGAGCGGGCCGCGATAGACGCCCGACACCGATCCAGCGAGGTCAGACCCGGCTTGCCGAACGTGCCCGAAACCGACGCCAGCGTCTCGCGACTGACCGCCCGGTTCTGGCGCGACTACCTGCGGCGCCACCGGCTCTGGATGATCGTGGGCTTCGTCCTGATGGCCGTCGAAGGCTCGACGCTCGGCATCCTGAGCTACATGCTCAAGCCGATGTTCGACCGGGTCTTCGTGGGCGGCGAGACCAGCGCGATCTGGTGGGTCGGCGGCGCGATCTTCGCGCTCTTCTGCGTCCGGGCCGTCACCGGTGTCGCCAACCGGGTCATCATCACGCGGATCAGCCAGGGCACGGTGCGCAAGTTGCAGGTCGACCTGCTCGACCACCTGATGACCATCGACGGCGGGTTCTACGCCCGCAACGCGCCGGGCAAGCTGATGAGCTATCTCAGCAACGACACCCTCGCCGTGCAGGCCGTCTGGCGGGTGCTGATCGACGGTGTGGGACGCGACTCCGTGGCGCTGGTCTCGCTGATGATCGTGGCGTTGTCGATCGACTGGGGCTGGACGCTGGTGGCGCTGGCGGGGGCGCCGCTCCTGATCCTGCCGATGGTGCTCCTGCAGCGCTACATCCGGCGCAAGGCGCGCCAGATGCGGGAGAAGAACGCGGCGCTGTCGACCCGGATGAACGAGGTCTTTCACGGCATCGCGCCGATCAAGCTCAACCTTCTGGAATCCTATCAGCTCGGACGCTTCAGGGCGCTGGCTGACGACATCATCACCGGCCAGACCAAGATGATGGCGAGCCGGGCGATGCTGCCGGGCCTGATCGACATCGTGACCGGCCTCGGATTCTTCGGCGTGCTGATCGTCGGCGGGCGCGAGATCATCGCGGGCGACAAGACGGTGGGCGAGTTCATGTCGTTCTTCACCGCGATGGCGCTGGCGTTCCAGCCGCTGCGACGGCTCGGCGGCGTCGCCGGCACGCTGCAGACCGCCGCCGCCAGCCTCGAGCGGCTCTACTGGCTTCTCGACACCAGACCCACGATCCTGTCGCCGGCCACACCGGTCGCCGTGCCCCGCGCCGACAGCACAATCCGCCTGGAGAACGTGAGCTTCGCCTACGAGACGATGCCCGTTCTGTACAACGTGAGCTTCACCGCCCGCGCCGGCGAGACCACGGCGCTGGTCGGGCCGTCGGGCGCCGGCAAGAGCACGGTCTTCAACCTGCTGACCCGCCTCGCCGATCCGGATCGAGGCGAGGTCAGCGTGGGCGGCGTTCCGACGCGGAGCCTTGCCCTCCCCGATCTGCGCGGCCTCATTTCCGTCGTCACGCAGGACGCGCTGCTGTTCGACGAGACGGTGCGGGAGAACATCCTTCTCGGGCGTCGCGACGTCAGCGCGGCGCGCCTCGACGAAGTGCTGGAGGCGGCCCACGTGGCCGATTTCCTCGGCCAACTCCCCGAAGGGCTCGACAGCCCTGCCGGGCCGCGCGGGTCGAACCTGTCCGGCGGCCAGCGCCAGCGGATCGCGATCGCGCGGGCGCTTCTGCGCGACACGCCCATCCTGCTGCTCGACGAGGCGACCTCGGCGCTGGACGCCGCCAGCGAGGCGCTGGTCCAGCAGGCGCTGGAACGTCTGAGCCAGGGCCGCACGACGCTGGTCATCGCGCACCGGCTGGCGACGATCCGCGATGCGCACAAGATCGTGGTGATGGAGGCCGGCCGCATCCACGACGAGGGCACCCACGCGGAGCTGATCGGCCGGGGGGGCCTTTACGCGCGGCTCAACGAGCTGCAGTTCCGGGACACGGCCGCCTGACCGGCGCGGCGCAGACCGAAAGGGACGAGATGACCATCTCCGACAACCGCACCATCCTGCGCATCGGCGGCGAGGACCGTCTGGAATTCCTGCAGGATCTGGTGACGAATGACGTGAGCCGGCTGGAAGACGGACTGGTCTACGCCGCCCTGCTCACGCCGCAGGGAAAGTATCTGGCGGATTTCCTGCTGTTCGACGAAGGGGATGCGGTGTTGCTCGACGTGGCGGCCGCGCTGGCGGACGGCCTGCTGCAGCGGCTGACCCTCTACCGGTTGCGCGCCAAGGTGACGCTCGAACGGACCGATCTCGGCCTGTCGCGCGGGACGGGTCCGGCGCCCGACGGGGCGCTTGCGGATCCGCGGCATCCGGCGCTGGGCTGGCGGCTCTACGGAGAGGCGCGCGACAGCGACGAAAGCGGGTGGAACGCGATCCGCGTCGAGCATGTCGTCCCGCAAGCGCTGATCGAATTGCAGCCGAACGAGAGCTACATCCTCGAGACCGGGTTCGAGCGCCTGCACGGCGTCGACTTCCGCAAGGGCTGCTACGTGGGCCAGGAGATCGTCGCGCGGATGAAGCACAAGACCGAGCTGCGCAAGGGTCTCGCCCGGGTGCAGATCGAGGGCGACGCACAGCCCGGCACGCCGATCACTGCCGATGGCCGGCCCGCCGGCACGCTCCATACGCGCGCCGGAGACCGCGCCATCGCCTATCTGCGCTTCGACCGGGCCCAAGGTCCGATGATGGCCGGCGATGCGACCGTGCGCCTGGACTGGATCCCCGACGCCGGGTCGTGAGCCGTCTCAGGCGCGCTCGGCGTAATCCATGGTCTCGGTATTGACGATGATGTCCTCGTCCTGCCCCACGAAGGGCGGCACCATGACCTTGACGCCATTGTCGAGGATCGCCGGCTTGAACGAGTTCGCCGCCGTCTGGCCCTTCACCACCGGCTCGGTCTCGACCACCTTGCAGACGACCTTCTGGGGCAGCGTCGCGTTCAGCGCCTCGGCTTCGTAGTACTCGATGTGAACGGTCATCCCGTCCTGCAGGAACGGACGACGTTCGCCCAGAATCTCTGCCGGGAGCTCGATCTGCTCGTAGGTCTCGCTGTCCATGAAGACCAGCATCCCGTCGCTTTCGTAGAGGAATTGCTGGTCCTTCTGCTCGAGCCGGACGCGCTCGACCTTGTCGGCCGACCGGAAACGCTCGTTGAGCTTGGACCCGTTGCGCAGGTTGCGCATCTCGACCTGCGCGAAGGCCCCGCCCTTGCCGGGTTTCACGTGATCGACCTTCACCGCGGTCCACAGACCGCCATTGTGTTCGAGCACGTTGCCGGGACGGATTTCGTTGCCGTTGATCTTGGGCATCGGCGAAAATATCCAAATTTGTTGAAGAGAAGTCGGCGGCAGCTATATCTGTGCAGTCGGCCGGTGACAACCCGGTGGATTTTCGCGTGTCGCCGGGTCAGCAATGCTCTCAGTGCATAGCTGCCATTCCGAAATCGCCAGTCGGAATCGGGTTCGGAGTGGGCATAAGGGGCGGCACGCCCGGGGAAAGCAAGAGCAAGAATAAGAGGACGACTTGATGTCAGACTTTGTGGACGGCACGGCCTTCAATCATGAACAGGGCAATCGCGCGCGCAAACTATTTGCCGCCGTGGTCCTGGCCGCCTTGGACGATGCCATTGCCGATGACAAGAAGTACGGAAACGGACCGGAACAGATCGCCCGCTGGGCGCGGTCGCGGGACGGTCGCGAGGTGCTGACCTGCGCCGGGATCGACCCGAACGAGCGGGTGGTTTCGGGCCTCATGGATTTCGTCGGGCGCGGGGTTCGCACCTCGGTCGCCCTGAGCCGCGAGGAATCCGAGCGGCGCGCCCAGCAGGCGCAGGCCGCCTAGAAGCGCCGGGATCCGGATTTTCCAGACAGCGCGCCAGGGATGGCGCGCTTTCTGGATTGGTTGCGGGGCCGCCGTCAGTCGGCGACGCGGCCGCCCATCAGCCTGAGAACTTCGCGCCGGACGAGGGAGCGGATCTTCTGGGTCAACCGCTGGCCGAACGCGGCATTGAGCTCGTCCCGCACCATGTGTCGAACGAGATCCTTCAACGCCCGTTCGTCGAGGATGTGACCCTGCGACGCCGGACGCGGTGGTTCGTCGAATAGCTTCATCAGTGTTGCGCCCGATGATCGCCGCTGCTCCGGCAGATCTATCCGACTTTCGGCACCCAGGACCAGGATGTCCGTGATGGTCTGCCGCTCCAGCGGCAGGACGTCGAGTGCCATGCCCGAACTGTCCAACATGCTGCCCGCCTCATTTCTTGTTTATAGTTTATTAAGAAATGATAGCGCACGTCTGGCGAGCACACAATACTCGCGTGAATTCAGCGATTCCCGAGGCGGCGGAGGATCCTGTCCAGCCGCTCGCCCTGCGGGCTGACCTCGCGCATGGGCGCCTGGCGCACCGCCTCGTAATGTGCCGATGCGTCATAGGTCGCGATGCCGAGATTGAGGTCGTCGACCGTCAGCATGCCCATCGCCCGAAGCAGCGCATAGACGGCGACGTACTGGTCGATCTGCGACGAGACCAGCGACACCCGCGCATCGAGCAGGTCCTGCTCGGTGTCGAGAACGTCGAGCGTGGTGCGCGCGCCGAGCTTGGCCTCTTCCTGGGTGCCGCGCAGGGCGACCGTGGCCGCCTCGACCTGACCGCGGTTCGCCTCGATGCTGGCACGGGTCACGGTGAGATCGGACCAGGCCTGACCGACCTGCTGCTCGGCCTGGAAGACAACCGTGTAGAGCGCGGCCCGCGCCGCGTCGCGCCGCGACTGGGCCTGGCGGAAGAGCGACGACAGGCGCCCGCCCTGGTAGATCGGCCCGCCGAGCTGGATGCCGACGCTGCGCTGGTCGTCGAAATCCTCGTCGAAGGCGACACGGGCGTTGAGCGAGAGCGAGGGCTTCATCGCGGCCTCGGCCCGCAGGATGTTGAACTCGGCGACCGCGACCTGGCGCTGTGCCTCGTTGACGCTCGGATGCTGCTGGCGCGCCATCTGGAGCGACTGCTCGAGCGAGCCGGGAAGCCGGGGCGCCGGCGGCGGTGGCGCGAGGTTCTCCGGGTAATGCCCGACCGCCGCGCGGTATTCCTCGCGCGCGCGCGCCAGAGCGCCGACGGCCGACGCGAGACCCGAGCGACTCGCGGCCACCCGCGCCTCGGCCAGCGAGACATCGGTGCGCGTGACCTCGCCGACCTCGAACCGGTCATTGGCGGCCCGCAATTCCTGCGAGATGACCCGGAGGTTGTTCTGGCTCAGCTCGACGAAGGATTGCTGGAGCCGGACCTGCATGTAGGCCGTAAGCGCCCGGAACAACGCGGTCTGCTCGGCACCGCGGAGCGCCTCCCGCGCCGCCATAACCGCCTCCTTGGCCGCGTCGATCGCGTATCGCGACCCGCCGAAATCGTAGAGCAGCAGATCCGCGCTCAGCCGGAGCGAGAAGTCCCAGTTCTCGCCACCGGGCGCGACCGGGTCGACGTAGTTCGAGGCGGCGAGGTAGTTCAGGACCGGCCGGAGCGTCGCCACGGCCTGCGCCACGTTCTCGTCGGCCGCGCGCACCAGGGCCCGGTTCTGTTCCAGCAGACCGCTGTGGCGATAGGCCGAGATCAGCGCATCGGTCAGCGTCTCCGCCCGCGCCGCCGGCGCCGACAGGACCAGAGCAATCGCGATGGTTCCAATGCCTCTCCCGAAATACCGTCTCAGCATCGCGCCCCTCCCCGTCGAAAAAAATCCTGTCAGAGCGCGAAGGCGCTCTCGGCCTGAAATCCGCGCAGGACAGGAGCCCCGGCGTTGAATGCGTAGCGCCATGAAACCTGTCCGTCGATCCGGTGCCCGATGCGGCACGTCCCCAGCGCCCCTTCGGCGAAGAGGCAGACGATACGCCCCCCCTCCTTCAGCTGGCCGAGCAGCGAATCCGGCACCCGCTCCACCGCGCCTTCGATGATGATCACGTCGTAGGGGCCGTGCCTGGGCGCGCCGTCGACCAGGCTCCCCTCGACGAGCGCCGCGTTGTCGGCGCCCCATTCGGCGAGCGACTGCTCGGCCTCCCGCGCCAGCGACGGGTCCTCTTCGAGAGCGATCACGGTCTCGGCCAGGCGCGACAGGATTGCTGTCGAATAGCCGAGCGCCGGCCCCACATCGAGAACCAGGTCCCGGGGCTGGATATCCACCACGTCGAGCATCTTGGCGAAGGTGCGCGGCTCGAGCACGACGCGCCCCTGCCCCAGCTCGATGTTCTCGCTGGCATACGCCGTCTCGCGGCGGTCGGACGGCACGAATTCCTCGCGCGGAACCAGCAGGAATGCCTCGATGATCGGGTACTTGGTCACGTCCGACGGCCGGATCTGCGTGTCCACCATCATCGTCCGCCGCGCCACCTGGTCCGTCATGTCCGGCTCAAATCTTTGCTTCATCCCTTGTCGATCAAGATGTCGCACAGAAGCCCGCAGGCGGCAACAGCGCCGCGCGCGCTCCTGTCCGGCGGGCGTCGCACCTGTCGCAGAACGGCATCGCTGGCGGCGCAGGCCGCGCCGAAATCGCCAGCGCGACGCGTCGCCGGATCCGCCGCCCCCTTGCGTCGCGGCCCCGACCCCGGTAGTGCCAGCCCAGCAAGGCTGACGGCGAGTTGGCGGAGTGGTTACGCAGCGGATTGCAAATCCGTGTACAGGAGTTCGATTCTCCTACTCGCCTCCACATCCATCCCCGATAATCCCGGATAGGTTCCGGCAAGCCGCGCGGCGCCGCCCTTCGCGCATCCGGCCGGCCTCCGCACATCCTGCCCCATCCCGGCTCGCGACCCGGCGCCGAGCCGCGCGCAATCCCGCCGCCCAATTCCTCCGCCCGCGCCCGCGCCCGGTGCCCCGCGCCAAGGCGAGACTTGCCTTCCGTTGCGTCAACGGCAAGCATGGAGCCAAGACCGACCGGCCCGGCATGTCCTGCACGACATCGAGGCCGGCACCAACAGGAGGGGGAAGACACCCATGAGAACAGGCCCGATCCACGTCCTCGGCCAGCTGGCGCTCTGCACCGCGCTGAGCCTGCCCGCCGCCGCGCAGGACATCCGCTTCTGGACCACCGAGGAACAGCCCGAACGACTCGAGAAGCAGCAGCAGATGGCCGCCGACTTCGAGGCGGCCTCCGGCATCGCCGTCGAGATCATCCCGGTCACCGAAAGCGACCTCGGCACCCGCGCCACCGCCGCCTACGCCGCCGGCGACCTGCCCGACGTGATCTACCACCCGCTGCAATACGCGCTGACCTGGGTCGATGCCGGCATCCTCGACGCCGACGCCGCGACCGAGGTGATCGAGATGCTGGGCCCCGACACCTTCGCCCCCGGCGCCCTGGCGCTGGCCGCCACCGACGACGGCTGGGCCAGCGTCCCGGTCGACGGCTGGACCCAGATGATCGTCTACCGCAAGGACCTCTTCGACGAGGCGGGCCTCGCGCCGCCCGACACCTTCGCCAACGTCGAGGCCGCCATCGACGCGCTCCACAACCCGCCCGACATGTTCGGCTTCGTCGCCGCCACCAAGGTCGACGAGAACTTCATGTCCCAGGTGCTGGAACACATCTTCCTCGCCAACGGCGCCACCCCCGTCGGCCCCGACGGCTTCACCGGCTTCGACGAGGCGAAGACGGTCGAGGTGCTGAACTTCTACAAGAAACTCGCCGAGGCCTCGCCCCCGGGCGAGCTCTACTGGGACCAGTCGCGCAGCCTCTACTTCTCGGGCAACGCGGCGATGATCATCTGGTCGCCCTTCATCCTCGACGAACTCGCCGGCCTGCGCGACAGCGCGCCGCCCACCATCAACGACGACCCGACCTCGTCGGAGCTGGCCTCGAAGACCGGCATCGTCACCAACTTCGCCGGCCCCTCGAACCCCGAGGGCGCCGCCTGGGCCGACATCCGCTATCTCGGCATCACGGTCGACGCCGACATCGAGGCGGCGCAGGACTTCATCCGCTACTCCATGGACGAGGGCTACACCCAGACGCTCGCCATCGCGCCCGAGGGCAAGTTCCCGGTCCGCCGCGGCACCGCCGACGACCCGGAGGCCTTCGTCAATGCCTGGTCCGAACTGCCCGTGGGCGTCGACCGCAAGGCGCCGCTCTCCGAGCTCTACGACGCCGCGATGGTCGACGAGATCGTCGGCGGCCTCGACGTGGCCCAGCGCTGGGGCGTCGCCGACGGACAGCTCGCGCTGGCCTCCAAGATCGTCAACTCCCAGGCCATCAACCGCCATGTGCGGGAGTTCATCGACGGGCGCAGCACGGCCGAGGAAACGGTCGCGGCGATGAACGAGGAGCTCTCCGCGCTCCAGTGACACGAGCCCGGGCGCGCGGCCCGATCATCCCGCGCGCCCTCCACGGCGCCCCGCGAAAGGAGGCCCGGCGATGAGCGACACGGCAGACAGACGCGGCAACCTCGTCGCCGCCGAGACCCGCGCGCTCGACCCTCCCGCGCCGCCAAAGGGCACCGGCCCCCTGTCGCGGCGCGAGGCGCGGCTCGCCTGGAGCCTGCTGCTGCCCACCATCCTCATCGTCTCGGTCGTCGTGATCCTGCCGCTCGTCTCGATCTTCTGGATCTCGGTCAAACCCGTCGGCCTCGCCGATCTGCGCCCGCCCGCGCCCGTCGTGCGCGAGGCCCTGCGCGGCCGCCCCGAGGCGCCGGGCGACCCGGCACGCTGCAATACCGCCTGCGCAATTCCAGCCAGGACGAGCCGATCCGCGGCGTCGTCCTGACCGACACCTGCCCGAGGGCCTCGACCCCGGCGACCCTCGACGCGCGCTGCACCCTCGACGGCCGCGCCCTGCGCTGCGACCTCGGCGACTTCGAGGGCGGCTACCGCGACCGAGATCGAGATCCCGGTCACCGTCACCCAAGCGTACCTCGACGACCCCGTGGACATCGACGCCGTTCCCGCCGGCCTCACCGGGCGCGCCGAGAACATCCTGACCAGCATGGAGTTCACCGCCGCGAACTTCGCCCGCATCTTCGACGGCGACGAGTTCTGGGGCGTCCTCGGCGTCACCCTCTTCTACACCGTCTTCGGCACCATCGGCGCGCTGGTCATGGGCCTGTTCGCGGCCCTGCTGCTCGACCGCTCGTTCAAGGGCCAGGGATTCCTGCGCGGGCTCTACCTGTTTCCCTACGTCGCCCCGGTGATCGCCGTCGCCTTCACCTGGATCATCCTGTTCGACCCGTTCTCGGGCAGCGCCAACGCGCTCCTGATCCAGATGGGCGTCACCGATCAGGCCATCAACTTCTTCGGCCAGCGCCCGCTCGCGCTCATCATGGTCACGGTGTTCGAGATCTGGCGCTACTTCCCGCTGTCGTTCCTGTTCATCCTGGCGCGGATGCAATCCATCGACACCGACATGTACGAGGCCGCCGAGATGGACGGCGCCTCCCCGTTCCAGCAATTCTGGTTCCTCTCCCTGCCGCAGCTCCTCGGCATCCTGTCGGTCCTGTTCCTGCTGCGCTTCATCTGGACCTTCAACAAGTTCGACGACATCTTCCT
Organism: uncultured Alphaproteobacteria bacterium; assembly: GCA_963709765.1. GTDB lineage: Bacteria > Pseudomonadota > Alphaproteobacteria > Rhodobacterales > Rhodobacteraceae > Roseitranquillus. Next base: position 74,485 of record CAVPXL010000001.1, read on the forward strand.
GCTGACGGGCGGCAACGCCGGCACCCGCACGCTCACCGTCAACGTCTACGAACAGGCCTTCGCGATCTCCAACATCGGCGCCGGCGCGGCGGTGGCGGTGGTGATCTTCGCCTGCCTGCTGCTGTTCTCGTTCTTCTTCTTCCGCTTCATCAGCCGGGAGGAAGGGCTGTGAGCGCGCACCTCGACCGGCCTGCGGCCCCGGACCGCCGGGGAGGGCGGCCTCGGGGCATCGAGCCCGGTGCCTCCGGCACCGCCCCTGTCCCACCCGGCGCGCGGAGGCACCATGAGCATGCTTCGGCACGGCTTCGTCACCGGCCCGATCTCGGGGCGATCTGGCTCTTCGTGGTCGCCACCACCGTCGCGGTCATCATGTCCTTCGCCACCGGCGACGCCTTCCGCCCCGCGCTGCTCGCGTCGGTGATCCTCGGCGCGCTTCTCGGCTTCGTGGCGGTCAGGTTCCGCACCCTGGCCCTCACCGGCGCCGCCGCCCTCGTGCTGACGGCGCTCGGCATGGTCGCGAATCTCGGGCCCGATCGTCACCGGCGACGTGTCGTGGCTGGCGTGGATCCATCGCCGCCCTCGCCACCGCCGCCGGCACCACCGTCGGCCTCGTCTGGATGGTCGCGAAACTTGCCCCCGGGCCCGGCCGACAAGCACGAGTTCGAGGATGCGGTGATCCGCTTCCTCGTCGGCTTCGGCTACGTCTTCTTCACCGCCATCGTCGCGATCCCGTTCTACGTGATGGTGATGACCTCGCTGAAGAACCAGTCCGAGCTGATCCAGAACCCGCTCGACTTCTCCATCGACCTCGGCCAGGGCGCCGGCCTCTTCCGCTCCTATTACGAGCTGATGACCGAGTTCAACTTCGGCTCCTACCTCTGGACCTCGTTCTTCGTCTCGGTGCTCACCGTGCTGATCACGCTGCTGTTCTCGGTGCCCGGCGCCTACGCCGTCGCGCGCCTGCGCTTTCGCGGCTCCGCGGCGTTCTCGCGCTCGATCCTGCTGATCTACATGGTGCCGATGATCGTGCTGGCGCTGCCCATCTACATCGTCTTCTCGATGACGGGGTTGCGCAACACGATCTTCGGTCTGGTGCTGATCTACCCCGTCACCACGATCCCGGTCGCGCTCTACATGCTCCAGGGCTATTTCCGCGGCCTTCCGGCGGAGGTCGAGGAGGCGGGCCTGATGGACGGCCTCTCGCGCCTCGCCGTGATCTGGAAGATCACCCTGCCGCTCTCGCTGCCGGCGCTGGCCTCGGTCTCGCTCTACGTCTTCATGATCGGCTGGAACGAGTTCCTGCTGGCCTTCATGCTGCTCGACGATCCGTCCAAGTTCACCCTGACCCGCGGCGTCGCGATGCTGAACTCGTCCGAGATCCCGCGCCAGCACCTGATGGCCGGCTCGGTCATCGCCACGGTGCCGATCATGGTCCTCTTCCTCGGCCTCGAACGCTTCATGACCGGCGGCCTCACCGCCGGATCGGTCAAGGGATGAGCCGCGCCCTCCGCATCCGCTCCTTGCGCCTCTCGGGGCGAAATTCGCCCCACCGCACGCTTTGAACTTTCGCGCGATTTCTTGTCAGAAGTTGCAAATGGGGGGTCTGAAATTTGCTAGAAGTTGAAAGTTTCGCGCCATGAGCGCCCTCGACGATCAGGCCCGCGCCATCCTGCGCGCCAACGACAGGGGCGGCTACACCATCCCCACCAAGGGCCTCTACCCCTACCAGTGGAACTGGGACAGCGCCTTTGCAGCGTGGGGTTTCTCGACCTTCGACCCCGACCGCGCGTGGACCGAGATCGAGACCCTCCTCTCCGGCCAGTGGCCCAACGGCATGGTCCCCCACATCCTCTTCCACAAGTCCGATCCCGGCTACTTTCCGGGCCCCGACGTGTGGGGCTGCGACGGTCCCATCGCCTCATCGGGCATCACGCAACCCCCTGTCGCTGCAACATTTCTTCGCGCCGTGCACGAGGTCGCGCCGGACCCGGAGCGCCTCGCCCCGCTGGTCGAGAAGCTCACCGACTGGCACCGCTGGTTCATGGAATGGCGCCTCGATCACGGCGCCGTCTGCGTCACCCATCCGTGGGAATCCGGCCGCGACAACGCCCCCGACTGGGACGCCGCCATGGCCGCCATCGACCCGAAAGGCGTCGGCGACTACACCCGCCGCGACACCGGCCACGTCGACCCCTCCATGCGCCCCACCAAGGCCGATTACGACCGCTACATCTGGCTCGTCCAGCGCGGCCGCCGCCTCGGCTGGGACGACGCCGCCATGCTGCGCGACACGCCATTCCGGGTGGCGGATCCCACGATGACCTTCATTTTATTGCGCGCCTGCAATGACTTGGTGGCTCTGGGCGGCCCGGCGGACGAGATCGCGACCTGGATCGTCACGCTCGAAAAAGGCGCCGCCGGCCTCTGGAACCAAGACATCGGCGCGCATGACAGCCGCGACGCCCTGACCGGCCGCCGCTCCGGCGCGGTCACCAACGCCTCGTTCCTGTGCTGGTACGCGGGCCTGCGCGACGACCGTCCGCTCGCCGCCTACGACCGGATCTGCGCCGCCGTCCCCCACCCCGTCGCCTCCTACGACCCCGCCGGACCGGCCTACGAGCGCCGCCGCTACTGGCGCGGCCCGGTCTGGCCGATGTTCAACGCCCTGATCGCCACCGGCCTGCGCGACGCGGGTCACGCCGACCGCGCCGAACACCTGCGCACGCAGACGCGGGCCCTCATCGAAGCGGCTGGTTTCGCTGAATATTTCGACCCGGAAGACGGCAGTCCGGCCGGCGGCCACGACTTCACCTGGACAGCCGCGATCTGGCTTGCCTGGCTCACGCACGGGACACACACATGACCCCGCACGCCAAGAGCGGACGAGCGGGCGGCGAGACGAGGGGAGTACAAGCATGGGCGCGATAGAACTCCGGGCAGTCGAGAAATGGTTCGGCGAGCTTCAGGTCATCAAGGGCGTGGACCTCGAGATCTCCGATGGCGAGTTCGTCATTTTCGTCGGCCCCTCCGGCTGCGGAAAGTCGACGCTCCTGCGGATGATCGGCGGGCTTGAGGAAACCAGCCGCGGCCAGATCCTCATCGACGGGCGCGACGTCACCGCCGAGCCGCCGTCCAAGCGCGGCCTCGCCATGGTCTTCCAGTCCTACGCGCTCTACCCGCACATGACCGTGCGCGAGAACATCGGATTTCCCCTCAAGACCGCCGGCGCTTCGAAGGGCCGAGGTGGAGGAGAAGGTCGCCGAGGCCGCCCGTGCCCTGCGGCTCGAACCGCTGCTCGACCGCCGGCCCAAGGCGCTCTCGGGCGGCCAGCGGCAACGGGTCGCCATTGGCCGCTCCATCGTCCGCGACCCGGCGGCGTTTCTCTTCGACGAGCCGCTCTCGAACCTCGACGCGGCGCTCAGGGTGGAGATGCGCTACGAGATCGCCAAGCTGCACCAGCAGCTCGACACGACGATGATCTACGTCACCCACGATCAGGTGGAGGCGATGACGCTCGCCGACCGGATCGTCGTGCTGGAGGCGGGCCGGATCGCGCAGGTGGGCTCCCCCCGCGAGCTCTACGAGCGGCCGGCGAACCTCTTCGTCGCGCAATTCATCGGCAGCCCGAAGATGAACCTCATCGCCCTCGATCAGGGTGACGCGCCGATCGCCGCGCCGCCCGAGGCCGTGCAGACGGGCGTGCGGCCCGAACACATCCACCTGACCGGTCCGGGCGAAGGCACGCTCGACGCGACGGTGGACCTGCTGGAATATCTCGGCGCGGATACTTTCGTGATCGCCGATGCCGGCCCGGCGGGAAGGATTACCATCCGGAGCGACGGGACCGAGGGACTCAAGCCGGGCGCCCGGGTCGGCCTCGCCTTCGAGCCGGAGCGGATGCAATATTTCGACACCGAGGGTCAGGCTCTGCGGGCCTGATCCGGCATTCCCTGATCCGGCTGGGCCGCGCCGGACGTGCCGTTCTGCGGCCGGGTGTCCATCGATCGCAGCAACGCCGACAGACCCTGTTCGAGGGCCGCGCGATCCCGTGACCGCATGCCGCCCAGCATCTCGGTGGCGCGCGCCTCGACCTGCGGCAGCGCTTCGGCGAACAGATGGCGGCCCGCCTCGGTGCAGCGATAGACGCGGAGGCGCTTGTCCCTGAGGTCGATCCGGCGCGAGATCAGGCCCTTGGCCTCCAGCCGTTGCGCGGCCCGGCTGACCTGCACCTTGTCGAGCGTCGTCCGCCGCGCCAGCTCGACCGAGGTGACCTGCTCGGTGCCCGCCAACAGGAAGAGCAGGCGCCATTCCTCCCGCGACAGGCCATAGGCGCGGCCATAGACCTCCGCCAGGTTTCGCGAGAACGTCTCGGCGGCGACGGCGAAGCGGTAGGGAAAGAACGTTTCCAGATCCATCGGCACTCCTGCCTGTCCATGCGCACGGCTTCGTTACAATCGCAACGATTTGATCTTGGTCAAGTCCTGATCGACCGATCGCTGATATTCGTTGCATATGCTATGAAAAGGGAGACGCCGAATGCCTGCGCCAGATCTTCGGATCGAAAAGATCCATCATGTCGCCTACCGCTGCAAGGACGCGAAGGAGACAGTCGATTTCTATACGAAAAAGTTGAACATGGGATTTGTCCTCGCGATCGCCGAGGACAGCGTTCCGTCGACCCATGAGCCCGATCCCTACATGCACATCTTCCTTGATGCGGGAAATGGCAACGTCCTCGCCTTCTTCGAGCTGCCGACGAAACCGGAGATGGGGCGCGACGAGAACACGCCGCCATGGGTGCAGCACATCGCCTTCAAGGTGAAGGACCGCGACACCCTGCTGGGTTTCAGGGAGCACCTCGAAGCGAACGGCGTCGAAGTGCTGGGCGTGACCGATCACTCGATCTTCCACTCGATCTACTTCTTCGATCCCAACGGCCACCGCGTGGAGCTCGCCTGCCCCGATCCGGCCGAGGACGAGATGCTCAAGCGGCTCGATGCCGTGAAATGGGACATGCTCGAGGAATGGTCCCGCACCAAGAAGGCGCCGCGCCACGCCGACTGGCTGCACGCCAGGGAACTGCAGAAGGCCTGAGACCTTCTCGCCCCGGTCCCGGCCTGAGCCGGGTCCGGGGTCTTGCCGCTACATCGCCCCGACCAGCCAGAGCGACAGGGCGGGAACCGCGATCAGCAGCATCAGCCGCACGATATCGGCCACCCAGAACGGCAGCACGCCGCGGAAGATCGTGCCGAGCGACACGTCACGCAGCACCCCCTTCAGCACGAAGACGTTCATGCCCACCGGCGGCGTGATAAGGCTGATCTCGGTCGCGACCACCACCACGATGGCGAACCAGATGAGCGCGTTCTCGGGATCGCGCAACAGCTCGTTCTGGAACGGCAGCTCGTACATCAGCGGATAGAAGACCGGCACCGTCAAAAGGATCATCGACAGGCTTTCCAGCACACAGCCGAGGATCAGGTAGACGACGACGATGAAGACCATAACCGCCCAGACCGGCATGTCATAATCCGCCACCATCCCCGCCAGCGCGTCGGGCAGACCGGCGAAGTTGATGAAGTTGGTGAAAAGCTCCGCGCCGATGATCACCGCGAAGATCATCGCCGTGGCGCGGATGCTGTCGAAAGTGGCCTCCGAAAGGTCGCGCAAGGACATGGTGCGCAGGGCCAGCGCGATCAGAAGCGCCGCCCCGGCGCCCATCCCCGCCGCTTCGGTCGGGGTGAAGAAGCCGCCGTAGATACCACCCATGATGAAGAGAAAGAGGCCGAGCACGCAGATCACGCCGATCAGGTCGGCGCGGCTCATCGGTTCGCTGCCCTCGGTGTCGGGCGCGAGCGTCGGGTCGATCGCCACCGCCGCCTTGACCGCCACGAGGTAGAAAAGCACGCCGATCACCCCCGGCACGATCCCCGCGATAAAAGCTTGGCGATGTTGGTTTCGGTCAACAGCCCGTAGATGATCAGGATCACCGAGGGCGGGATCAGGATGCCGAGCGTGCCCCCTGCCGCGATGGAGCCGGTCGCCAGCCGGTCGTCGTAGCCGAAGCGGCGCATCGACGGCATCGCGACCTTCGACATCGTGGCCGCCGTCGCGAGCGACGATCCGCAAACGGCCGAGAAGCCGCCACAGGAAAACACCGACGCCATCGCCAGCCCGCCCCTGGTCCGCCCGAACAGGCGGTTCGCCCCGGCGAAGAGGCCATGCGCCACGCCCGACGCCGCGAGGATGTTGCCCATGAAGATGAAAAGGGGAATGACCGACAGGGAATAGGAGAGCCCGGTGTCGAAGGCCACCTGCCCCGTCATCGCCCAGGCCGGCCCCCAGCCGCGCAGGAGCGCGAAGCCGATGCCGCCCACGGCCGCCATGGCAAAGGCGATCGGCACCCGCAGCAGGATCAGCCCGAGCAGGACTCCGAACCCCAGAAGCAATTCCGTCACAGCGCGCCCTCCTCGCCACGATCGACGTCCTGATCCGGCGGCTGGATGCCGCGAAGAAACGCGATGAACGCGCTCACCAGACACGAGAACGCCGCAAGAAAACCGAACGGCGCCAGCGGGATGGCGAGCGAATTCGTGACCGCTCCGTCGCTGGCCGCCTTGAGCGCATGCGACGCCAACCGCCACGCGAACGTCGCCAGAAGCGCAGCCGAGAAGAGCCCCGCAAAGGCCGAGAGCAGGCGATCGGCGCCACGGCCCAGAAACGCCGTGAGCAGGTCGACCTCCACATGCTCGCGCCGCTCGGTCGTGAGCGGCAGCGCCATGAAGACAAGCGCCGCCAGAAGGATCTCGGTCAGCTCGAAGGCACCCGTCAGCGGCGCGGAAAAGAAGTAGCGGCCCACCACGTCGACGCAGGTGATGAGCACCAGGCTGAACAGGATCAGCGATGCCGCCAGACCCAGCGACTTCTCCAGCAGCGGGCGGATGTCGAGCGGGGCCTCTCCCTTGTGGGGAGAGGCCAGTCGTTCACGCCTTGTCGGAGCCATCGATCAGAACGCGACGCCGGTCTGACCGCGCATGGCATCGAGTGCCGCCTGCCCGTCGAACCCGTCTTCCGCGATTGCATCGGACCATTGCTGCTCATACTTGGCCGCGCGCGACTTGATTTCTTCCAGGAGCGGGGCGGGCGCATCGTAGATCTCGATGCCCGCAGCCTCGATCTTCTTTATCGCAGCCTCGTCGGCGCCGTTCCACGCTTCGCCCACGCGCTCGGCAAAGGCCTCGCCCGAGATCGACATGATCGCTTCCTGATCCTCGGCCGAGATCTCGTTCCATTTGCCCTCGTTCATCACGAGGAACCAGGTGGTGTTGTAGAGCCCGCCCGGCACCCGCATCGAGTACTTCAGGTCGTCGGTGAGATTGAATGCGGTCAGCGCCTCGTAGGTGAAGGTCACGCCGTCGATCACGCCCCGCGAGAGCTTCTCGTAGACCTCGCCCGACGACATGAAGAGCGTCGTCGCGCCCAGATCGGTCATCAGCTCCGAGATGTAGCCGCCCGGCGTGCGGATCTTGAGTCCCGCCATATCGTCGAGCGTTTCGATCTTGCGGACGTTGTTGTGCAGGATGCCGGGACCGTGGACGAAAAGGCCAAGCAGCTTGACGCCCTCGTGTTCCGCGTCAGCGTCGAGCATTTCGGTGTAGACGTTCCAGAACGCCTTGGAGCCCGACACCGCATCGTCGCCGATGAACGAGAACTGGCCGATGCGCGAGCGCTCGAAGCGGTCATCGGTGGTGAACGAATGCAGGCCGTAGGTGATGTCGGCCACGCCGTCGGCGGCCATGTCGTAATGCGCCGGCGGCGGGCCGAGCGGCTTGGCGAGCACGCGGACATTCACGCGGCCGTCGGTCACCTCGCTCACTTCGCGCGCCCAAGGCTTGATCGCGTTGACCACGATCGGATGGCGCGGCGGCAGCCAGCTCGACAGCACGAGATCGGTCTCCGCGATCGCGGTGGTGGCAAATGTGCCGGCCGCGAGCGCGGCACCGGTCAGAAGCTTGCCAAGCCCTGCAAGAGCTTTGGTCATCGGTTTCTCCTCCTCCAGAAAAGTCGTTCGGTTCAGTCGGCTGGCCGGTCGAGCCGCGCGGCCTCCAGCGCCTCGCGCAGCACTGCGCGGTCGCCCACATGATTGCACAGGATCAGCACCAGCCGCGCATTCAGCGCGTCGCTCTCCGCCGTGGTCAGCCCGTCATGGGCGGCCAGCAACTCGGCGTAGAAATCGTCCGGCGCGTCGATATTGGGGGTCAGGGTGAGCTGGCTCATTCTTGGATCTCCCGTCCGCAGGCGCGGCCCAGCGCGGCGCGCATGGCGGCCTCGTCGAAGGTTTCGAAACCGTGCGGCGACATGCTGGTCGGGCCGGATCAGGTAGACCGCGCCCGCGGCCTCCCCCAGATACCGCTCCTTCAGGTAGCCGGTCGCGTCGTCGGCCGCCGAGAGGGCCAGGCGTGTGGCGGTAACGCCGTCCGTTTCGACCTGCTCGGGCGCGTCGGCGTCGATCGTCAGGATCGTGAAGCCGCGGCCCAGACGCTGCAGCAGAAATCCGTCCCCGACCGGCGCATCCGGGCAGGGCGAGCCCGGCCGCGTCCGGGCGGGACCGCCGCGCAGCCCATCCTCCGAATTGAGCGGAGAGCCGTCATAGGTGCAGGGCACCGAGAGGCGCCCCGAATTGACCAGCGGCCGGGCAAACGCGTGATGCTCCGCGAGGTCGAGCACCGCGTTTCGGAAGGTGCGGCTCATGTCCGTCTTGGGCGTGATGAAGTCGGTCGAGCGCGACGAGTTCAGGATGTTCTCCTCCGCCCCGTGGACACGCTCCATGTCGTAGCTGTCGAGCAGCGTCTCGGGCGCCTTGCCTTCCATCACGAGCTTCAGCTTCCAGATCAGGTTGTCGGTGTCCTGCAGGCCGCTGTTGGCGCCGCGCGCGCCGAACGGGCTGACCTGGTGCGCGGCATCGCCGGCGAAGAGGACTCGTCCGTGCCGGAACTTTTCCATCCGACGGCACTGGAAGGTGTAGATCGACACCCATTCGAGCTCGAAGTCCACGTCCTCGCCCAGCATCGCCTTGAGCCGCGGGATCACGCGCTCGGGCTGCTTCTCGGCCTCCTTGTCGATGTCCCAGCCGAGCTGCAGGTCGATCCGCCAGACGCCGTCGGGCTGCTTGTGCAGCAGCGCCGACTGGCCGCGGTTGAACGGCGGGTCGAACCAGAACCAGCGCTCGGTCGGGAAGTCGGCGTCCATCACCACGTCGGCGATGAGGAAGTTGTCCTCGAAGACGCGACCCACGAAATCGAGCCCCATCATCCGCCGGATCGGCGAGCCCGCGCCGTCGCAGGCGATCAGCCAGTCGGCCTCGACGACGTATTCGCCTTCGACCGTCTCGACACGCACGGAGACGCGGTCGCCGAGATCCTCCGTCGCCAGCACCTTGTTGCCGCCACGGATCTCGATCTTCGCGCCCTGCGCCTGCAGCTCGCGGACGCGGCGGACCAGCCCTTCCTCGAAATAGTATTGCTGCAGGTTGATGAAGGCGGGGAACTGGTGCCCCTCTTCGGGCAGCAGGTTGAAGTCGTAGACCTTGCGGGTATCGAAGAAGACCTTGCCGAGGTTCCACTTCACGCCCTTGTCGACCATCGGCCTGCCGCAGCCCAGCCGGTCGAGGATCTCGAGCGGGCGCTTGGCATAGCAGACCGCGCGCGAGCCGAAGCTGACCTTGTCGTTGTCGTCGAGCACGACGACCTCGACCCCCTGCTGGGCCAGGTCGATCGCCGCGGCGAGGCCGACCGGCCCTGCGCCCACGACCACCGCCGAATGCCGCACCGGCGTCTCGGCCCCCTGGTCCGGCGACCTTGTATAGGCGTAAAGCGGCACTTCGAAGATCTTGTTCATGTGGCTCCCCCCTTGGCCCCAAGCTGTCGACCGTCAGTCCTGCAGCGCCGTCCACATCTCGCGGTCACGCTCGGCGGTCCAGACGCGCGGCGTGTCGATGCCGCGGGCCTCGTCGTAGGCGCGGGCCACGTTGAACGGCAGGCAATGCTCGTAGATGGCGAAATCGGCGAATTTCGGGTCGCATTCGGCGCGCACGGCGTCCCACGCCTCCTTGAGCGTGCCGCCGCGCCCGACCACCTTCTGCACCGGCTTGTAGGTGGAGCGCACGAAGTCGGCGGTGCTGGCGATGGCCTTGCCGACCATCTCGTCGCCCGACCAGCGCGTCGCCACGCCCCGGCGCGATGGCCTGGGGCTCGAACGCGGCGATGTTGGCGAGCGTTTCTTCCCAGTCGCCGAAATGGCCGTCGCCGCAATAGCAGGCCGAGTGGTATTCCACGATGTCGCCGGTGAACATGACCTCCTGGTCGGGCACCCAGATCACCGCATCGCCCGACGTGTGGGCGCGGCCCAGATGCATGATGTCCACCCGGCGATTGCCGAGATAGACCGTCATCGCGTCGGAGAAGGTCGTCGTGGGCCAGGTCAGGCCCGGGATCTCCTCGTGGCCCTGAAAGAGCCGGGGGAAGCGGGCGAACTCGCTGTCCCAGTCCTCCTGCCCGCGCTCGGCGACCATGCTGCGCGCGCCGTCGGACATGATGATCTCGCGCGCGCCGTAGGCCGAGGCGCCGAGCACCCGCACCGCGTGGTAATGCGTCAGCACCAGATGCGAGATCGGCTTTTCGGTCACCGAGCGCACGCATTCGATCACCTTGCGGGCCAGCCGCGGGGTCGCCTGCGCCTCGACGATCATCACGCTCTCGTCGCCGATGATGACGCCGGTATTCGGGATCGCCCTCGGCGGTGAAGGCGTAGAGCCCCTCGCCCACTTCGGTGAAGCTCGTCTTCTTTTCCGCCATGTCTCCGGCGGATGCGAATGCCTTGGTCATCTGTTTTCCTTACTCCTTGGCCCAGTCGGGCAGATCGGCGGCGGGCAGGACCTGCCCCGTGCAGGCGCCGAAGCCGACGCGGTAGCCGTCACCTGTCGCCGCCCCCCGCAGGGTCAGCGTGTCGTTGTCCTCGATGAAGCTGCGCGTGGTCGCCGTCGCCGAGCGTCGATCGGCTCCTTGCCGCCCCAGCTCAGTTCCAGAAGCGAGCCGCGCGCCTCCCGCTCGGGCCCCGAGATCGTGCCGGAGCCCAGCAGGTCGCCCACCCGCATCGGGCAGCCCGACGGTGGTGTGATGCGCCAGTTGCTGCGCGGCGGAATAATACATCTCGCGGTAGCTGGTCCGGGCCAGCACCGTCTCGGCGCTACCCTCGGGCGTCAGGCCGACCTCCAACGCGATGTCGTAAAGCCCCGGCTGCGGCTCGCGCAGATAGGGCAGAAGCGGCCGCTCGCGCTCGGGCGTGGAGACGCGGAACGGCTCCAGCGCGGCCTTCGTCACGATCCACGGGCTGATCGTCGTCGCCGTGGCCTTGGCCTGGAACGGCCCGAGCGGCTGGTATTCCCACGCCTGGATGTCGCGCGCCGACCAGTCGTTGAGCAGGACGTAGCCGAAGATCATCTCCTCGGCCTCGGCCACCGAGACCATGCCCTCGGACGGCTGGCCGACGATGGCGCCCATCTCCAGCTCGATGTCGAAGCGCGCCGACGGCGCCAAACGCGGCAGCTCGTCCTGCGGACCCTTCACCTGCCCCCAGGGCCGGCGCACCGGCGTGCCCGACACGACCACCGAGGAGGCGCGGCCGTTGTAGCCGATGGGGATCGACAGCCAGTTCGGCGGCAGCGCGTTCTCGGCCCCGCGGAACATCGTGCCCACATTCGTCGCGTGGTGCTTGCCGGCGTAGAAGTCGGTGTATTCGCTGACCCGGAACGGCATCAGCAGCCGCGCCTTGTCCATCGGAACCAGATGCGGCTCCACCGCTGCGCGGCGGCCCTCGTCGGAGAGCGCATCGGTCAGCGCCGCGCGCAGATCGGACCAGACCGACGCCCCGGCCGCCATCACCGCGTTCCACGCGGGCTCGGCGAAAAGCGAACCGTCGATGCCCAGATCCACCTCGCGCACGTCGAGGATCATGTCCCCGATCGCCACGCCGCAACGCGCACCGCGGCCGTCGTCGAAGACGCCACAGGGCAGGTTCTGGAGCGGGAAATCGGTGTCGCCGTTGGCCGATGCGACCCAGCTTTGCGCGATGCTCATTTTACCCCCGGTGTGCCGTCGAACTTCTTTTCCAGGCTCGCCCAGCAATCGATGTAGTCGTCCTGCAACGGCGCCTCGTTGGCGGCGAAGGCGGTCAGGTGCTGCGGGAACCGCGTCTCGAACATGAACGACATGGTGTTGTCGAGCTTGTGCGGCTTCAGCTCGCGCGTTCGACGCGCCCTCGAACGCCTCGCGGTCGGGCCCGTGCGGCAGCATCATGTTGTGCAGGCTCATGCCGCCCGGCACGAAGCCCTGCGGCTTGGCGTCGTACTGCCCGTGGATGTTGCCCATCAGCTCGGACATGACGTTCTTGTGGTACCAGGGCGGGCGGAACGTGTCCTCGGCGACCATCCAGCGCTCGCGGAACAGCACGAAATCGATGTTCGCCGTCCCCTCCACGCCCGAGGCGGCCGTCAGCACGGTGAAGATCGACGGGTCGGGATGGTCGAAAAGGATCGAACCGACCGGGCAATAGGTCCGCAGATCGTATTTCACCGGCGCGTAGTTGCCGTGCCATGCCACGACGTCGAGCGGGCTGTGGCCGATTTCGGTCCGGTGGAACTGGCCGCACCACTTGACCGTCACCGTCGAGGGCGCGTCACGGTCTTCGAACGCGGCCACCGGCGACTTGAAGTCGCGCCGGTTGGCCATGCAGTTGGCGCCGATCGGGCCACGGCCCGGCAGCATGAACTTCTGGCCGTAGTTCTCGCAGACGAAACCGCGCGCCGGCCCCTCCAGCACCTCGACCCGGTAGACGAGGCCGCGCGGGATCACCGCGATCTCCTGCGGCTCGAGGTCGATGATGCCCGAGCTCGGTGCAGAAGCGCAGCCGCCCCTCCTGCGGGACGACCAGCAGCTCGCTGTCGGCGGAGAAGAAATACTGCGTCCTCCATGGAGCGCGGTCACCAGATAGATATGGCTCGCCATCCCGACCTGGGTGTTGACGTCGCCCGCCGTGGTCATCGTGCGCATGCCGGTCAGCCAGTCGAGCGGCGCGTCGCCCTGCGGAACCGGGTCCCAGCGGTACTGGCCGAGCGAGATCACGTCCGGGTCGACATGCGGCGCCGACTTCCAGTAGGGCAGGTCGATCTTCGCGAAGCGGTGGGTGTGCTTCACCGAGGGGCGGATGCGGTAGCACCAGGTCCGCTCGTTCTGGTGGCTCGGCGCGGTGAAGGCGGTGCCCGAGAGCTGCTCGCCATAGAGGCCGTAATTGCATTTCTGCGGGCTGTTCATGCCCTGCGGCAGCGCGCCGGGCAGCGCCTCGGTCTCGAAATCGTTGCCGAAACCGGGCATGTAGCCCTCGATCGTGCCGGTCGTGTCGGTCGCGCGAACCATGCCGCGCGGAAGCTCGTGACGGGTCATGCCGCTCTCTCCCTGCCTGAGGCGAACTCCTGCCCGCCCCCAGATTCGAGTTGCGCACACAATTCGTTGCATCCGCAACAGTGTCAAGGTAGTTGTTGCAGATGATACGAATTCAGGCGCGCCGGGGAGATATTCGATGGATGCAGATGGCACTGACCCTGTGGCGCTACCGGCATTCGATCTTGACGATTTCATTCCTTATCGGCTGTCGGTCGCCGCAGAGCGGGTTAGCGCTGCACTGTCGCGGCGCTACCGGGCCGCTACGGCCTGTCGACGGCCGAGTGGCGCGTGCTCGTCCATCTCGCCCAGTCCGGCGCGGTTTCGGTCCGCGACATCGAGCGCCGGGTCAGCCTCGAGAAATATCAGGTCAGCCGCGCCGCCGCCCGGCTGGAAATGGCAGGCTACATCGCCAAGGCGGCGAATGCGGGCGACAAACGGCTGGTGGCGCTGTCGCTCACGCTAGTCGGACGGCGCTTGATGGCCGAGCTTCTGCCGCTGGCCCTCGCCTACCAGAGACGCCTGGAGGACCGGCTCGCGCCCCACCTCGCTGCGTTCGAAGCGGCGCTCGACCTGCTGATGGAGGCTCCCGAATGATCCGACTCTTTGATTACTGGCGGTCCTCGGCCAGCTACCGCGTCCGCATCGCGCTGAGGTCTCGCGGGCCTCGAGTGGGAAACCGTGTCGGTGGACCTGCTCGCCGGCGAAAATCGCAGCGCCGAACACCTGGCGCGCAACCCCCAGGGGCTGGTGCCGGTTCTCGACATCGACGGCGCGCGGCTCACGCAATCACTGGCGATCTGCGAATACCTTGACGATACGCGAAGCCTTGGCCTTTTGCCCGACGATCCGATCGGGCGGGCAGAGGTGCGGGCGCTTGCTCATGCGATCGCCATGGAAATCCATCCGGTCTGCAATCTGGGCGTCGCACGGCATGCCGTAGACGCCTCCGGCGGGAAGATCGCGATCGGCGACTGGATGCGCCATTTCATCGCCCCCCGCCTTGCCGCCTTGGAAACCATGCTGGACGACGGCGACCGGTGCCACGGACAGGGAGTGACGTTGGCCGACCTCTGTCTGGTCCCGCAGCTCTACAACGCTCGGCGCTGGGAGGTGGACCTTGGTCCGCTGCCAAAGATCAAGTGCATCGACGCGGCCCTTGCCACGATTCCGGGCTTCGCCGCCGCGCATCCCGATCTCGTCCGACCGCCGCGCCCGGAGACCGCCTGAAGCCGCCCCGCCGGCATGGCGGGAACCTCCGACGTGCCTCGCGCCCGTCGATGTCGTCCGGCCATCGACCGGCTGCGCGCCGGGCGCAAGGAAGAGCGGTCATGCGATCCGTCAATGCAAAGATCATTTTTCGATTTGCGCCGGCGCGGCGGCCCGCCCATGCTCCTGTCCGATGACAGATACAAACTCCGCCGATATTCGATGGTCACAACGACACGCTGACCCGCCTGCTGACGGACCCCGACCGCGACTTCTCTGCCGATGGTCCGGGGCAGCTCGATCTGCCGAAGGCGCAGGCGGGCGGCTTCGGGGGCGGCCTCTTCGCGATCTGGGTCCGCTCCCGGGAGGCCGAGCCCGACCGTGACCGCCAGATGCAGGCGTCGGACTACGCCCTGCCCCTGTCGAAATCCGTCGAGCGCACCGCCGCGCTCGACACGGTTCTGGCCGAAGCGGCGATGCTCCTCCGGTTGCAGTCGCGCGGCCTGCTCCGGATCTGCACCGACACCGCCGCCATTCGTACCTGTTTCGACGAGGGGCACATGGCCGCAGTCATGCATCTCGAAGGCGCCGAAGCGATCGACCGCGATCTCCACGCGCTCGACGTGCTTCACGGCGCCGGCCTGCGCTCGCTCGGCCCGGTCTGGAGCCGCCCGACGATCTTCGGCGAGGGCGTGCCCTTCCGGTTTCCGTCCTCGCCCGACATCGGAGCCGGACTGAGCGAGGATGGCGAGCGGCTGGTCCGGCGCTGCAACAAGCTCGGCATCCTCGTGGACCTGTCGCATCTCAACGAAGCGGGGTTCTGGGACGTTGCGCGCCTGAGCGACGCGCCGCTCGTGGCGAGCCATTCGAACGCCCACGCTCTCTGTCCCCATGCCCGAAATCTGACCGACAGGCAGCTCGCGGCGATCGGCGAAAGCGGAGGTCTCGTGGGCGTGAATTTTGCAGTGGCCTTCCTGCGCGAAGATGGACGTATGCTCGACGACGTGCCGCTTGAAAAGATTCTGCGCCATCTCGATCACCTGATGGAGATCCTGGGCGAGGATGGCGTGGGCTTCGGCTCGGATTTCGATGGCGCGACGGTGCCGCGCGACTTGCGCAACGCCGCGGGCCTGCCAAAGCTGCGGGATGCGATGCGGGCGCATGGCTACGACGCGCCGCTGATGGAAAAGATCTGTTACGGGAACTGGCTGCGCGTGCTTGGCCGGACCTGGCGGCAAAAAGAATGAACAACGGGGAGAAATGACATGAAACTGACACGACGCCTTATGATGAGCACGGCGACGGCCCTTGCTTTCGCCACAACCCTGCCGGCCATGGCCGAGACGCCATCGGACATGCTGGTGATCGCCAACCGGATCGACGACATCACGACTCTCGACCCGGCGCAGAGCTTCGAGTTCGCGGGCGCGGACGTGATCCGCAACGTCTATGGCAAGCTGGTCAACTTCGACCCAACCGATCTCGACGCCGGCTACCAGCCCGACATCGCCGAGAGCTGGGAGGTGAGCGAGGACGGCAAGACCATCACCTTCACCATCCGTGATGGCATGACCTTCCATTCGGGCAACCCGGTCCGGGCCGAGGACGCCGCATGGTCGCTGCAGCGCGCGGTCAAGCTCAACAAGACTCCGTCCTTCATCCTGACGCAGTTCGGCTTCACGCCGGAGAACGTCGAGGAAATGATCGTGGCGGACGGCAACACCGTCAGCATCACGACCGACCAGAAATACGCGACCTCGTTCGTGCTCAACTGCCTGACCGCCACCATCGGCGCCATCATCGACAAGGCGACGGTGATGGCCAAGGAGGTCGACGGCGACATGGGCAACGAATGGCTGAAGACCAATTCAGCCGGCTCCTACGCCTACAAGGTCGTGGGCTGGAAGCCGTCGGAAAGCGTCACGCTGGAATCCTTCGAAGACTTCTACAAGGGCGCCCCGGCGATGAAGCGCGTGGTGGTTCAGCACATCCAGGAGAGCGCGACCCAACGCCTGCTGCTGGAACGCGGCGACGTCGATGCGGCGCGCAACCTCAATCCCGAGGACATCGCCGGTATCGCGGACGCCGAGGGGATCGTCGTCGACGACATCCTGCGGGGCCGGATCATGTACCTCGCCCTGAATCAGGGCGTCGAGCCGCTCGCCAATCCCAAGGTCATCGAGGCGATGAAGTACCTCATAGACTACGAGGGAATGCAGAACTCGTTCCTGAAGGGGCAGTACCGTATCCATCAGAACTTCCTGCCCGCGACCTATCTCGGTGCGGTCGACGAGAACCCCTACTCGCTCGACATCGAGAAGGCGAAGGGTTTGCTCGAGGAGGCCGGCGTCCTGCCTCTGACCGTCGAGATCGGCGTGCGCGAGGCGCAGGACCGGATCGAGGTCGCGCAATCGCTTCAGAACACCTTCGGACAGGCGGGGGTCACGCTGGAGATCACGGTCGGCACGGGCCAGCAGATCCTGACGCGGTACAGGGCGCGGGAACTCGAGATGTCGCTCGAGGCATGGGGGCCGGACTACCCGGATCCGCAAACCAACGCCGGCACCTTCGCCTACAATCCCGACAATTCCTTCGAGGCGCAAAACACCGGCATCCTTGCCTGGCGGATCGCGTGGGATCCCGAGGAGCTTGGTGATCAGAGCGCCGCCGCTGTGACCGAGACCGACACCGACAAGCGGCGTCAGATGTACGAGGACATCCAGGCGGAGTTCCGCGCGCGAGCGCCGTTCATCCCGATGTTCCAGCAGATCGAACAGCTGGCGCGCAAGGAGGAGGTGAAGAACCTGACCCTCGGCCGCGCCATCACGGCAGCCGCTTACTGGCCCGTGGTCAAGGAGTGACGGCAACGCCCGATCAAGGGGAGGCGCGGCATCCGTCGCGCCTTCTTTCCGTGGCCGGCAAGGTGGCACGAACCCTCCTGCAGATCGCGGTAACGATGCTGGGCCTGCTTTTCGTGACGTTCGTGATCGGGCGCGTCATGCCGATCGACCCGGTGATCGCCGTCGTCGGCGAGCGCGCCACGGCCGAACAATATCAGGCGGTCTACGAGTCGATGGGCCTCGACCACCCGCTCTTCGTCCAGTTCGCCTACTACATCTGGGACGTCGTGCGCGGCGATTTCGGCACGTCGCTGCTGAATGCGCGCCCCGTTTCTCAGGACATCGCCCGGGTTTTTCCGGCCACGCTGGAACTTGCCTCCCTGGGGACGATCATGGGGGTTGTCGTCGGCGTGCCGCTGGGCGTGATCGCCGCGATCCGGCGGGGAAGCTGGATCGACCAGATCGCGCGGGTGGTCGCGCTCGTCGGCTATTCGATGCCGATCTTCTGGCTCGGCCTGATGGGCCTGCTCATTTTCTACGGCATCCTGGGCTGGGTCGGCGGACCGGGACGGGTCGGCATCTTCTATGTCGACGTGGTGCCGAGCGTCACCGGGATGATCCTGATCGACAGCATCCTCGACGGGAACTGGACCGTCTTTCGCGACGCGCTGAGCCACATCGTCCTGCCGGCATCGCTGCTGGGCTATTACAGCCTGGCCTACATCAGCCGCATGACGCGGAGCTTCATGCTGGAGCAGCTCAGTTCGGAATATGTCACGACCGCCCGCGTGAAGGGCCTGAGCGAGTGGCACGTCATCTGGCGCCACGCGTTCGGCAACATCCGGGTGCAGCTCATCACCGTGATCGCGCTCAGCTATGCGGGCCTGCTGGAAGGGTCGGTTCTGACCGAGATCATCTTCGCCTGGCCCGGCATCGGGAGCTACATTACCACGGCGCTCCTTTCGGCGGACATGAACGCGGTTCTGGGCGGGACCGTGGTCGTCGGTCTCGTCTTCGTCTGCCTCAACGTCTTCTCCGACCTTCTCTACAAGTTCTTCGATCCGAGGGCCGAATGAGCCAGTTCGACGTCTCCGGTACCCGCGGTCGCTCCGGCTGGCACGACTGGCTGATGACCGAGACACCGCGCTCGCGTCGCCAGGCGCAGTTCGGCTCGCTCTACCAGGGCTGGCTTGCGCTGCGATCGAACCCGATGGCGCTGTTTGGCCTCGCCATCCTCGTCTTTCTCGTGCTGGTGGCGATCTTCGCGCCATTCCTCGCGCCGCACGACCCCTTCGCGCAGGACCTCTCGGCGCGGCTGCAGCCGATCGGAAGCGAGGGGTATCTGCTGGGCACCGACAGCCTCGGTCGCGACATCCTCAGCCGGCTGATCTTCGGCGCGCGGATCACGCTCTACATCGTCGCGCTGGTGGCGCTGATCGCGCCGGTGGCCGGGCTCTTCATGGGCACCGTGGCCGGCTATGCCGGCGGCTGGGCGGACACGATCCTGATGCGGATCACCGACATCTTCCTCGCCTTCCCCCGGCTCGTGCTGGCCCTCGCTTTCGTCGCGGCGCTCGGCGCAGGGATCGAGAACGCGGTGATCGCGATCTCGCTGACCGCCTGGCCGCCCTATGCCCGGATCGCGCGGGCCGAGACGCTCACGATCCGCAACGCCGACTACATCGCCGCGGTGCGCCTGCAGGGGGCGGGGCCGCTGCGGATCATCACGCGCCACATCTGGCCGCTCTGCATCTCCTCGCTGATCGTGCGGGTGACGCTCGACATGGCGGGGATCATCCTTGCCGCCGCCGGCCTCGGCTTCCTCGGTCTGGGCGCGCAGCCGCCATCGCCGGAATGGGGTGCGATGATCTCCGAAGGCAGGCGCTTCATTCTCGACCATTGGTGGGTGGCGACAATGCCGGGCCTTGCCATCTTCCTCGTCAGCCTCGCCTTCAACCTGCTGGGCGACGGCCTGCGCGACGTGCTCGACCCCAAGGGGGGCGGCGAATGAACCTGATCGACGTGGACGACCTCTGGGTCCGCTTCCCGACCCGGACAGGTATGTTCGAGGCGGTGCGCGGCATCTCGTTCTCGCTCGGCCGCGAGCGGCTAGGCATCGTCGGCGAAAGCGGGTCGGGCAAGTCGATGACAGGCCGCGCCATCCTGCGCCTCATCCGCCCGCCGGGACGGGTCGAGGCGAAGCGCATCGCGATCGAGGGCGACGACATTCTCGCAATGTCCGAGCGCCAGATGCGCTCTGTTCGCGGCCGCCGCATCTCGATGATCATGCAGGACCCGAAGTTCTCGCTGAACCCGGTGATGACCGTCGGCGACCAGATCGTCGAGGCCTATGCGATCCATCGCGGCAGCCGTTCGGACGCGAAAATCAAGGCGCTGGAAATGCTGGAGGCGGTGCAGATCCGCGACCCCGAACGCGTCTATCGCAGCTACCCGCACGAGATGTCGGGCGGGATGGGGCAGCGCATCATGATCGCCATGATGCTGATCCCCGACCCCTCGGTCCTGATCGCGGACGAGCCGACTTCGGCGCTCGACGTCAGCGTGCAGACGCAGGTTCTGCGGATCATGGACCGCCTCGTGACCGAGCGCGGGATGGGCCTGATCTTCATCAGCCACGACCTCAACCTGGTCTCCGCGTTCTGCGACCGGGTGCTCATCATGTATTCCGGCCGGATCGTCGAGGTGCTGGAGGCGCACAGGCTGAACGAGGCGCAGCACCCGTACACGCGCGGCCTGCTGAACTCCCTGCCCCGGCTCGACGCACCCAGGCGGCGGCTCGACGTGCTGACCCGCGATCCGGCCTGGCGCGATTCGCCGAGCGTGGCCGGATGAGCGCGATCACGACGGAGGACCTCGATGTCTGGTTCGGCGCCGGCCGCGACCGGGTCGACGCGGTGCGGGATGCCAACTTCGCCGTCGCACGCGGCGAATCGTTCGGACTCGTCGGCGAAAGCGGCTCGGGCAAGTCCACCATCCTGCGCGCGATCACCGGCCTCGTGCCGACCTGGTCGGGCCGCATCACGATCGACGGACGGGCGCTCGGCCGGAAACGGGACAGGGACTTCTACCGTAACGTCCAGATGGTGTTTCAGGACCCCTACGCCTCGCTGCATCCCCGCCATTCCGTGGACCGCGTGTTGAGCGAAACGCTGAACCTGCACGGCATGCGCGACGTCGATGACCGGATCAGGCGCCTGCTCGACGATGTGGGCCTCGGGCCCAGCTTCCGCTTTCGCTATCCGCACCAGCTCTCGGGCGGACAGAGGCAGCGGGTGGCCGTGGCGCGGGCCCTCGCGCCGGAGCCCGACATCCTTCTGCTGGACGAGCCGACCTCGGCGCTCGACGTGAGCGTGCAGGCCGAGATCCTGAACCTGCTCACCGATCTGCGCGCCGAGCACAACCTGACCTACCTGATGGTCTCTCACGATCTCGCCGTCGTCGGCCACATGTGCGACCGGATCGCGGTCATGCAGTCGGGCCGCATCGTCGAGACGATCGACGTGGACGCCATGCGCGAGATGCGGGTGACCGAAGAGTACACCCGCCACCTGCTGAAGAGTTCGCTTGGCTACGAGCGCCAGGCATAGGGCCATGACAGACAGTGGCGCCGGCGCGGAGCCGGCGCAAAACCGGCTCCGTCGGCCGGCTCAGGCGCTGCTGCGGGCGGCGGTCACGATACGGTCCGCGTCGCGGCCATAGACTTCCTCGAAATGGTCGAACCGCGCCTCGAGCCAGCCAACCCCTTGCGTCGCGGAGCGGAGGGACTGGGCCAGATCGCCGAGCGCGCTCGCAGGCATCTGGGTGCGGAACAGGTCCCAGCCGCGCGCGCCCGGATCCCGGTCGAAACCCAGAACCCGGCCGTTGAGCGACGACACGAGCGCCCCCAGCGCACCGCTGTGAACCGAGGGCGCGTGGATCTCCACCTGATGGATCGGTTGCAGAAGTGTCGGGACCGCATCGGCCAGCGCCTGGGCCACCGCGGCCCGTCCCGCGGCGCGGAAGGCGAAGTCGGAGCTGTCGACCGAATGGTGCTGTCCATCCGTCAGCGTCACGCCCACATCGACGACGGGAAAGCCGAGCGCTCCGGCAGCCAGCGCGTCGCGGGCGCCAGCCTCGACCGCCGGGATGTAGTTGCGCGGCACCGCGCCGCCCTTGACCGTCTCCTCGAAGGTGAAGCCGATGCCGCGCGGGTTCGGATGCACCGACAGATGCACGTCGGCGAACTGCCCCGCGCCGCCGGTCTGCTTGCGATGGCGATGGTGGACGCTGGCGCTTCGGCTGATGGTTTCGCGCCAGACGCCGTCGGGCGCGGACTCGACCGCCTCGACACCGTAATCCTCGGCCAGCGCGGCAAGCACGCGCCGCAGGTGCAACGGCCCCTGATACCGGACAAGCAGCGCCCCGCTGGTCTCGTCCTGGCTGGTCTCCAGACCCGGATCGTCCTCGGCCAGACGCGCCAGCGCCTGCGACAGCTTGGCCTCGTCCCGCTCGTTAGCCGGAGACACGCGGCGCACGAACATCGGCTCGGGCGGCCGGGCCCAGTCGGGCGGCGCCACGCTGCGATCAGTGAGAAGAAGACGCGGCGCGGCAAGCTGATCGGCCTTCATCGCCGCCGCCACATGGCCAAGGGGCAGCGGCGACGGTGCCGACGTGTCCTGTCCGGCCTCCTTCATCGCGCCCACATTGCCGCCGCCGAGCGCGGCACCCGCGCCCACGCCTTCGCCCAGGGCACGCAGATGGGTGACCTTGCCCACATGTTTGCGCAGGCTCGCCTGAAAGGTCACGGCGATCGGTGGTTCCTCGATGCCGGCCCCCGCGAAGAGCCGCTCGCGCAGGATCTCGACGGGCGGCGCCTCGTGCCGCAAGGCCTTCATTAGGCGCACCATGCCTGCGCCCTTGACGGCCGATCCCATGAGCGCCGGCGTCACACGATTGTCGGCAAGCACGCGCGAGCAGATGGAGTAGAGCGCACCCGCCGCCGGTTCGCGATCCTCGACGATCTCTTCCAGAAGCCAGTCGTCGAACTCGGAGAGATGCTCGAGAAGTTCGGCCCGTGCCTCCTGCTCGCGCGGCGCCGCGTCGTTCGGCACCTCGATCAACGCGGACGGGCCCCCTTCGCGGTACTTCCAGGCGCGCTCGGAGACGAGGTCCACCACCCCCACGACCTGATCTCCGTCCCGGATGGGGATCTGGCGAAGGACGATGACGTGGCTGGAATAGGCCTGGAGCGCATCGACGATGTCACGCATCCGCCCGCGCGCCTCATCGATGCGGTTCACGAAGACAAGGCAAGGTGTCTCGGATTCCTCCACGATCCGCAGATATGGCGCTGCCAGAAGTGCCGCCTCGGGGTCTGGCGGAACGACGACGAGCGCCGCGTCGCTGGCAAGGAGCGCGGCCCGGGCGCTGGGCAGCGCCTCGATCCCGCCTGGCGTGTCGATCGCGCACCAAGGGTCATCCATGAACCGAAAGGTCGAGAGTCCGACGCCGGACCGCGATTCCGATCGCTCGCCAGCGCCTTCCAGATGCGCCAGCCGCTCGACGAGCGTGGTCTTTCCAGCTCCCGCCGGACCCAGAACCGTGAAACACCGCATGTGCCTGCCCCCCAACTTCTTCCGCCCGTCCCGCTCTTCCCGGTGCGGCGTGGAAATGGCGTCGGGCAGGTGCAGGATGCCTCACATCCGCGCCGCCGTCGATCATGGTGATTGCGGCGCGACAGGGAGGGGCAGGTCAGGCCGCGGAGGCGGCACGCGCGTCGCAGACGTGCTGGCGGATCGTCGCGACCAGTTCGGCCCGGCGGACGGGCTTTGCCAGATGCCCGTCCATGCCCGCGGCGAGACACCGCTCCCGGTCGTGCGGCAAGGCGTTGGCGGTCAGCGCGATGATGGGAACGGCGTCACGTTCGCGCTCGGCTTCCCAGGCCCGGATGGTGCGCGCCGCCTCGCACCCGTCCATGACGGGCATCGACAGGTCCATCAGCACAACGTCGGGCGGATCCATGACGAAGGCGTTCACGGCCTTGCTGCCGTCTTCCGCGAAGCGCAGCTCGATGGGCTCCTTGGCCAGCAGCTTTTCGATCACCAGCCGGTTGGTGCGATTGTCCTCGGCGATGAGGATCCGCAGCGGCGGCAGCAATTCCTCGACCGGCGCGGCGGGTCTGACACGGGCCGGGGCGTCGATCTCGCCGCTCCTGGCCGATCGCACTGCCGAGCGAAGCTGTTCGATGCGCAGTGGCTTGCGGATCGTGGCACAATGGAACGCGGCGATCCGTGCCTCCTCCGCCTCCGGCACCACATGGGGCAGCATCAGGATCAGCGGCACCGGCTTGTCCCCGCCGCGCAGCGCGTCGATCAGCGCCAGACGGCGCGGCGAGGCGCGCCAGTCGACGAGAGCCACGTCGAGATCGGCGGGAAGATTGCCTTGCGCCTCCGTGGCGCTCGACACGGCCACGACGCTCGCGCCTTGCGCCTCGAGCTGGCGCACCAGGTGCAGGCGGTGCGTCTCGTTCGGCTCGACGACCAGGATCCTGCGCTCCGTCAGAAGCTCGGAACGCGACCCGGCAAGGCCATAGCCCGCCACCGGCAGCTTCACGCGCACCGTGAAGGTGCTGCCGAGGAACGGCATTGAATTGCAGGTGATATCGCCCCCCATGGCATCCACGAGCCGCCGCGTGATGGCGAGGCCAAGTCCCGTTCCGCCGAATTCGCGCGTGTCGTTCTGCTGTGCGAAGGCGTCGAAGACGAGCTCCTGCTTCTCCTTCGGAATGCCGATGCCGGTGTCGCGGACTTCGAAGCGAAGGGAAACGCCCTCGGCATCGAGGTCGCCGGTCACGCTCAGCACGATCTCCCCCACCTCGGTGAACTTCACCGCGTTGCCCAGAAGGTTGATGAGCACCTGGCGCAGCCGCCCCGGATCGCCGGTGACGCGCACCGGAAGTTCGGGCGCGACGCTGCAGATGAGCTCCACCTCCTGTGCGTGGGCCCGTGCGGCAAGCGTGGCCACGGCCTTTTCGCACATGTCGCGCAGATCGAAGGGCTCGGAGATCAGCTTCAGATGGCCGGCCTCGATCTTCGACAGGTCGAGAACGTCGTCCACAATCACCTGCAGCGCGCCGGCCGAGTCGCGGATCACGTCCACGTATTCGCTCTGCGTCTCATCGAGCGATGTCTGGCTCAGAAGCTCCGACATACCCATGATTCCGCTCATGGGCGTCCGGATTTCGTGGCTCATATGGGCCACGAACTCGGATTTCGCCTGCGCCGCGCGGAACGCCTCGTCGCGGGCCCGCTCGGCATCTGCGCGGTCGCGCGCGGAGGCCGCGGAGGCCATGTCCGCCTCTCCCTTGGCGCGCACCAGCGAGGCGTTGGCCACTCTCAGGCTGCTGAAGGCAGCCCCGATCGCCCGGTGCGACGGAAGGAAGATGACGACAACCTCGACGAACAGAAGCGCAATCGCCGCAAGATAGCTCAAAACGGACACGATACGCGCGGCCTCCGTCGCTTCGTTCGACCGCGCCTCGAAGAGCTGGCTCGCCGTGTCGAGCCCCTGCGCCAGTTCTTCCATGCCGTGGCGGCGCAGCGCGTTCCAGGCGTAGTTCGCCTCCCACTCCTTGCCGCCGACGACCAGTCGGACCAGCGTGACGAACTTTCGCGCCAGCACGTCAAGGCCCTGGCCCTCGGCATGGCCGAAATAGAGCGCCTGCAACTCGGGCGTGAGTGCGTCGCGCACCGAAGGGTCGTATGCGCCGGTCAGGTCGTTGTGAACCTTTTCGAACTCCATCAAGGCAGCGATGAGACGAGGATCGAGCGCCTCGACCCAATCATTCTCCCGCGCCCGCAGCACCTCGCTCGTGAGAAACAGCACACGTTGGCTCAGCATGCTCTGCTGTCCGCTCTTCTGGATCGTGGCCGCGTTGTGCTCCTGGATCGAGAGCATCTTGAATGCCGCGACATGCGAAACCGATACCATCGTCAGGATCAGACCGATCGCCAGCGCGTAGCGGCGAAGCAGCTTCCCCGGAAGCTCGGCGGTCCGTTTGTCGAATGTCATGCGGAGCTTGCCCTTGGCTTACCTGCAAAGGCTCTAGCGCCGAAAGGTGAATTGTTCGTTCGCCCAACCGGGAACCCGAGCCGGGCCCTGTTGTCGCAGGACGTTGCCGCGGGGGCGGGGTGAACATATAAGGAACGCATGGCAGTGCGCGACCTTCAGGAAAAACTCGCGATCCTCTCGGACGCGGCCAAATACGATGCCTCCTGCGCGTCGAGCGGCACGGTTCGTCGCGATTCTCGGGACGGCAAGGGTCTGGGGTCCACCGAAGGGTCCGGTATCTGTCACGCCTACGCGCCCGACGGCAGGTGCATCAGCCTGCTCAAGATCCTGATGACGAACTTCTGCATCTACGACTGCGCCTATTGCGTGAACCGGGTATCGTCCAACGTGAAGCGGGCGCGATTCACGCCCGACGAGGTCGTTGAGCTGACGCTCGAATTCTACCGGCGCAACTACATCGAGGGGCTGTTCCTGTCCTCGGGCATCATCCGCAGCCCCGATGAGACGATGGAACGGATGGTGCGCATCGCCCGCACCTTGCGCGAAACGCACGGGTTCAAGGGCTACATCCATCTCAAGACGATTCCGGACGCCGATCCGGCACTGATCGAACAGGCGGGCCTCCATGCCGACCGGGTCTCGATGAACATCGAAATGCCGACGGATGCCGGGGTGAAAGCCTTGGCGCCGGAAAAGGACGCTGCCGGTATCCGCCGCGCGATGGCCGGCGTTCGACGGCGCCGCGAAGGCAATCGCGAACGCTCCCACACCGGCCGGCGCCCGCCCCGGTTCGCCCCGGCGGGACAATCAACGCAGATGATCGTAGGCGCAGATGCCTCGACCGACACGACAATACTCGGCAACGCGACCCGTCTCTATTCGTCCTATGGGCTGAAGCGGGTCTATTATTCCGCCTTCTCGCCCATTCCCGACAGCAGCGCAGCCCTGCCCCTCGTGCGCCCGCCCCTGATGCGCGAACACCGGCTCTATCAGGCGGACTGGCTCCTGCGGT
Source organism: uncultured Alphaproteobacteria bacterium (assembly GCA_963709765.1). Classification (GTDB taxonomy): domain Bacteria; phylum Pseudomonadota; class Alphaproteobacteria; order Rhodobacterales; family Rhodobacteraceae; genus Roseitranquillus. Next base: position 101,109 of record CAVPXL010000001.1, read on the forward strand.
TCTATGGCTTCGATCTTCAGGACTTGACGGGTGCGACCGTGCAGGGACATCTGCCCCTCGACATCGACCCGAAGCTCGCCTGGGCGCTCGCCAACCGGCACCTCTTTCCGGTGGAGGTCAACCGCGCCGAGCGGGAGCTTCTGCTGCGCGTTCCGGGTCTTGGAATAAGGACAGTGAAGCGGATCCTGACAACGCGCCGGTTTCGAACCATTCGCTATGACGACGTGGCGCGAATGGGAGCCAACATGAAGGCCGCGCGTCCCTTCATCACCCTTGGCGGCTGGTCTCCCGGAGCACTGACGGACAGCGCGGACCTGCGGGCGCGGTTCGCTCCGCCTGCCAAGCAGCTCGAACTCTTCTGATGCAGGTCATCGCTCTGCCGCGCGTCGGAACGGCGACGGCATGGCGCGACGCGGCGCGCGGCCTTCTGGCATCCGGCGCCCCGCCCGAAACCGTGTCGTGGCGATTTGGGGACGCCGAGGCTGAGCTTTTCGATGAGTCGCAGGAGCCCCTCTCCGGAGACGGGGTTCGGGTTCCGCGGGCCTTCGTGGAGCTGGCGGGAACAGTGGCCTGGCACGCCGATCCGGAGCGCTTCGCGCGGCTTTACGCGCTGCTCTGGCGTCTGCGAAAGCAGCCGCACCTGATGGCTGACGGGGCCGATCCGGCACTGGTGCGGCTGCGCGAGATGGAAAAGGCGGTGCGGCGCGACATTCACAAGATGCGCGCCTTCCTCCGGTTTCGCGAAGTCGGCGACCCTGATGCGCCGCGCCGCGCCTTCGCGGCCTGGTTCGAGCCCGCGCATCATATCGTGCAGCCCAATTCCGGATTCTTTGCCCGCCGGTTTGCCGACATGGACTGGCTGATCGCGACGCCGGACCTCTGCGCCCGGTACGAAGGCGGCGAGGTCAGCTTCGAACCGGGCCGATCGGGGCCGGAGATCGGAACCGACGATACCGAAGAGCTGTGGACCACGTATTTCCGCAACATATTCAACCCGGCCCGGCTCAAGGTGAAGGCGATGCAATCGGAGATGCCGAAGAAATACTGGCGCAACATGCCGGAAACACGCGCCATCCCGGAGCTGATCGCGCAAGCCCGAGTGCGCGAGCAGGGCATGTGCGACGCCGCGCCCACGCAAGCTCCTGCGTTCGCGCGCGCGATCAAGGAACGAGCGATGCCGGTTTCGACCCGGCTCGCCCCGGGCAGCCTGGACGCCCTCCGGGCCGAAGCGTCGGGCTGCACCCGTTGTTCACTGCACGCGATGGCGACACAGGTCGTGTTCGGCGAAGGGCCGCGGGACGCCGAGCTGATGTTCGTGGGCGAGCAGCCCGGCGATCAGGAAGACCTGGCCGGGCGGCCGTTCGTCGGACCAGCGGGCCAGCTTTTCGACGCGCTGTTGCAGGACGCAGGAATCGACCGCAATCGCGTCTACGTCACCAATGCCGTGAAACACTTCAAGTTCGCGCCCCGCGGCAAGCGGCGGATCCATAGCCGGCCTGACAGCGGCGAGATCCAGGCCTGCCGCTGGTGGCTCGACGCCGAACGCTCGCTGGTTTCACCTACGCTGATCGTCGCCCTCGGAGCGACCGCCACAGAGGCCCTGACAGGCACGGGCAAAGGCATCCTCAAGCGGCGCGGCGGCATCGAGGCGGGGCCGGACGCCACGCCGGTTTTCGTGACTGTCCATCCGAGCTATCTTCTGCGGCTGCCGAGCGAGATCGACAGAACAGAGGCGAAGAACGGATTCGTCGCCGATCTTCAGGCCGCCTTCGCCCATCTCGAAGGCCTTCGCGGGACCTGACGGTCGGGCGGCGCGGGCCGCCAGCGATTCAGGCGTTGAACAGGAAGTGCAGCACGTCCCCGTCGCGCACTTCGTAGGACTTGCCCTCGACGCGCATCTTGCCGGAATCCTTGGCCCCTTGCTCGCCGCCCAACGCGACGAAATCGGCGTAGGCGATGGTCTCGGAGCGGATGAAACCGCGCTCGAAATCGCCGTGGATCACGCCGGCAGCCTGCGGCGCCAGAGTTCCACGCCGGATCGTCCAGGCGCGCGCCTCCTTCGGGCCGACGGTGAAGTAGGTCTGCAGGTCCAGAAGGTCATAGCCCGCACGGATGAGTTGGTCGAGCCCCGCTTCCTCCAGCCCGAGCTCGTCCAGGAACTCGGCCGCCTCGTCGGGCGCAAGCTGCGCCAGCTCTTCCTCGATCTTCGCCGAAATGACGACACAACCGGCCCCCTGCTCCGCCGCCATTTCCTCGATCCGGGCCGAGGCCGCGTTACCGGTCGCCGCTTCGTCCTCGGCCACGTTGCAGACATAGAGGATCGGCTTGGCAGTCAGCAGTTGCAGCATCCCCCAGGCCCGCGCCTCTTCCGGGGCGATCGGCACGGTCCGGGCCGGGCGACCCTGCTCCAGCGCCTCCCGTGCGGCCTTCAGGAGCCGCTCCTGCTCGACGGCCTCCTTGTCACCGCCACGCACCTTTCGAACGATGTTCTGCAACCGGCGCTCGACGCTTTCCAGATCGGCCAGCATCAGCTCGGTCTCGATCGTCTGCGCATCGGCAATCGGGTCGACGCGCCCTTCGACGTGTGTCACGTCGGAATCCTCGAAGCACCGCAGCACATGCGCGATCGCGTCGGTTTCGCGGATGTTGGCGAGGAACTGGTTGCCCAGCCCCTCGCCCCTGGAGGCGCCCTTCACCAGACCGGCGATGTCGACGAAGGTCATCCGCGTAGGGATGACCTGTTTCGACTTCGCGATTTCGGCAAGGTTGGCCAGACGCGGATCGGGCACGGCCACCTCGCCGACATTCGGCTCGATCGTGCAGAATGGAAAATTCGCCGCCTGCGCCGCGGCTGTGCGCGTCAACGCGTTGAAAAGCGTGGACTTGCCCACGTTCGGCAATCCAACGATTCCGGTCTTGAAACCCATGCTGCGCCCTCCTGAAAGCCGCGCGGCATATGGCGCAGGCGGGCGGCCCGGGTCAAGGCGGACTAGCCGCGGCGCCGCTCACGCCGGTCAGCATGGCTCTGGTAGATGATGATCCAGGCCAGCAGGATGAAGATCGGATGACCGAGTCCGCCCGAGATCAGGATGGCCGGAAGCCAGATCACGAAGACGATGATCGACACGATGGGCCGGCCCGCGAGCAGAATTGAGAGCGGCGGCAGAAGGAGTGCGAGAACGTAATTCATGCCCCATAGATAAGGGTCTTGCTCCGACGCGCCAGTGCCAGATGACAGACCGATCAGCCTAATGGCCGCAGCGGCGGTTTCATGACACCGCGGGATACGCACGGAAACCAAGCTTTCGAGGTGGGCGAGGCTTGCATCTCGCGGGGGTTCCCGGCACATCCCACGGCGGGGAATTGACGGGGGAGCCATGACCCGCATCGACGACACCTTCGCACGCCTGAAAGCCGAGGGACGCCGCGCCTTCGTGGCCTACATCATGGCCGGCGATCCGGACCGGGACGCCTCGCTGGCGATCATGCGGGGAATGCCCGCCGCGGGCGTCGACGTGATCGAGCTCGGCATCCCCTTCACCGACCCGATGGCTGACGGCCCGACGATCCAGCTTGCCGGCCAGCGTGCGCTGGCCGCGGGACAGACGCTCTCGGCCACTCTCGACATGGTACGTGCGTTTCGGGTCGATGATCCCACGACGCCGATCGTGCTGATGGGCTATTACAATCCCATCTACGCGCGCGGCGTGGCGCGGTTCCTTGAAGAGGCGGTCGAGGCCGGCGTGGACGGCCTGATCGTCGTTGACCTGCCACCCGAGGAGGATGACGAGCTCTGCATCCCGGCGCAGGCAGCGGGGCTGAACTTCATCCGGCTTGCGACCCCGACGACAGATGACAAGCGCCTGCCCAAGGTTCTGCAGAACACCAGCGGCTTTATGTACTATGTCTCGATCACCGGCATAACCGGCGCCGCCGAGGCGCAGGCCGCGGATGTCGCGCCCGACGTCACGCGCATCAAGTCGGCAACCGACATTCCCGTGGTCGTGGGATTCGGCGTCAAGACGCCGGAAACGGCGCGCGCCATTGCCGGGACTGCCGACGGCGTCGTTGTGGGATCCGCCATCGTGGAACGCATCGGCCGCGGCGACCCGAGCGACGACATTCTGGCCTTCGTCCGCTCATTGGCCGAGGGCGCCCACAGCGCTTAGAGAACCTGGCCATCAGTCGGGGTCAGGGCTGGCGGAAAGCGCTCCGGACCGGCGCACGCGCCGCTCGCGAACCAGAGCGCAGTTCGGACCCCGCTTCCAGCGGCGCGGCGCGTCAGATCCCGAGGTACGCCTCGCGGATGCGGGGATCGGCGATCAGTTCCTCCGCGGTGCCCGACATGGTGATGCGCCCGGTCTCCATGACGTAGCCCCGATCGGCGATCTTGAGCGCGCCGAACGCGTTCTGTTCGACCAGAAGCACGGTCACGTCGAGCGCCCTGAGGCCCTTCACCACCTCGAATATCTGCGCGACCAGCAGCGGCGCGAGGCCCATTGAAGGCTCGTCGAGCAGCAGGCACGAGGGCCGGCTCATCAGCGCGCGGGCGATGGCCAGCATCTGTTGCTGTCCGCCCGAGAGGCCACCGGCCGACAGGTTCCGCTTCTCCTTAAGGACCGGGAACATGGCGAAGGCGTCGTCCATGTCCCGCCCGACCCTGTCGTCGGTGAAAAGGAACGCGCCGAGGCGCAGGTTCTCCTCGACCGTGAGATTGGTGAAGATCTGCCGACCCTCGGGCGATTGGGCGAGTCCGAGGCGCGGACGTCTGTGGGCGGGGACGTTCGTCAGGGGTTCACCGCGGAACGTGATCTGACCGGCGCTGACCGGTTGGGTGCCGGAAAGACACCGCAGGAGCGTCGTCTTGCCCGCGCCATTGGCGCCGACGACGGTAACGATCTCGCCGGATCTGACCTCGAGGTCGATACCATGCAGGACCTCGATCCGGCCATATCGGGAGCGCAGGTCCTCAACCGTCAGCATGTTCGGCCTCTTCGGTTCCCAGATAGGCGGCGACGACGGCGGGGTTGCGGCTGACCGTCGCCGGGTCGCCCTCCGCGATCTTCTCGCCGTGATCAAGCACGATGATGTGGCTGGAGATCCGCATCACGAGCTTCATGTCGTGCTCGACCAGAAGGATCGAGATGCCGCCCCTGGCGAGATCCGCGATCAGGTGGTCGATCTCCTCGGTCTCCACCGCGTTGCATCCCGCGGCCGGTTCGTCGAGCAGCAGGATACGGGGATCGACGGCGAGCGCGCGGGCGATCTCGAGCCGCTTGAGTGCGCCGTAGGAGAGGTTGCCCGCCTCCTGCTCGGCCGCCCGCGCGAGGCCGACCCGTTCCAGCAGCGCGTAGGCGCCGTCGCGCGCGGCCCGCGCCCGACGCCGCGACGAGGGCAGCGACAAGAGGTCTGCGAGGACCGGCCCCTTTTCGCTCAGATGGAAGCCGGCGATGGCATTCTCCAGCACCGTCATGCTCTGGAAGATCTGGAGGTTCTGGAAGGTTCGGGACATGCCCCGGCGCGCCAGAAGATGCGGCGGCATCCCGGTGATGACGTCGCCTTCCATCAGGACGCGGCCCTTGCCCGGCAGGTAGATCCCCGAGATCATGTTGAAGAGCGTCGTCTTGCCCGCGCCGTTCGGTCCGATGACCGAAAGGATTTCGCCCGGCCGCGCGGTGAAGCTCACATCATCCACCGCCTTGATTCCACCAAAGCTGATGCCGAGGCCCTCGATCGACAGAAGGCTCATTTGCCTCTCCCCCGGATCCTGCGCAGGAGTGACGGCAACAGACCCTCGGGCAGGAAGATCATGACGAGGATCATCACCGCGCCCAGCACGATCTGTTCGTATTCCGCGAGGAACGTCAGCACCTGCGGCAGCAGTGTCAGTATCGCCGCCCCGATGGTGGCACCCAGAACCGAGCCGACCCCGCCCAGAACCGCCATCGTCACCATTTCGATCGAGTGCATGAAGCCCGCGACGTCCGGCGTGATATAGCCGTTCTGCAGCGCCAGGAGCGAGCCCGCGACCGAGGCGTAGACCGCCGAGATGACAAAGGCGCGCAGCTTGAGCCGTGCCACATCCACGCCCACGGTGCTGGCCGCGATCTCCGAGCCGTGAAGCGCGCGCATCGCGCGCCCTGTGGGCGAGTTGTATAGGTTGAGCGCGATCCAGGCGCCGATCAGGAGGCAGAACCCGCAAAAGGCGTACCAGAACTCACCGCCGTTGAGGTCGATGCCGAGGCTCTCCAGCAGATCGCGCAGTCCGAGATCGGCAACCGGGGTACCGTCGGGACCGCCGGTCAGGTCGCGCTCGTTCGTAAGGAACATGGTGACGAGGATGCCGAAGCCGAGGGTCGCCACCGCGAGATAATAGCCCTTGAGCCGCAGGATCGGCCGGCCGACGAGCGCCGCGATCACAGCGGAGATCACCGCGCCGAGGATCAGCGCAAGCGCCGGGTGCAGGCCCAATTGCGCAGGCGCCAGAGCGCAGCAATAGGCGCCGATGCCCGCGAAACCCGCATGGCCCAGACTGACCTGGCCCGCATAGCCCGTCAGGATCACGATCCCGATCACCGCCAGTGCATTGACAAAGATCAGCGCGCCGATCCGGTAGTAGTAGCCCGAGGGGAAGAACACCGGCAGGACCACGATCAGCGCCAGAAGCACTAGAAGCTGCACCCATTTGGAGGAAATGGTCATGATCAGACGCGCTCCGTCGCCCGGGCGCCGAACAATCCCTGGGGCATCACGAAGAGCACCGCGAGGATCACGATGAAGGCGACCGCGTCCTTGTACTGGGAACTGATGTAGCCCGCGGTCAGCGCTTCGAAGAGACCGAGCAGGAGACCCCCGACGAGCGCGCCCTTGGGGTTGCCCATGCCGCCGAGCATCGCTGCTGCGAAGCCCTTGAGCGCAAGCGCCACACCCACGTCGTAGGATACCAGCGTGATCGGCGTCGCCAGAACGCCCGCCAGCGCGCCGATTGCGGCCGAAAGCGCGAAGGACAGCGTCATCACCCAGCTTGTGTTGATCCCCACGAGCTGCGCCGCGAGCCGGTTGTTGGAGGTGGCGAGCACCGCGCGGCCCGTCAGTGTGCGGGTGAAGAAGAGCCAGAGACCGATGAAGACCAGAAGCGCTCCCGCCATCACCCAAAGGCTCTGCGGCAGGATTGTCGCGCCCAGAACATGAAACGGCGCGTCGCCCGAGAAGGACGGAAAGCGGTGGATCTGGCGGTCGAAGACCAGCTGCGTGACCCCGCGGATCAGGATCGACGCGCCGATCGTGATGATGATCAGAGAAACTACCGGCGCCCCGCGCGCAGGCTCGAGGGCAAGCTTGTTGAGCGCCACACCGACTGCCGAGGTCAGAACGATCGCCATGACCGCCGCGAGCGGCAGCGGAATTCCGGCCTCATGGGCGAAGACGGTGATCATGCCGCCCAGCATCACGAATTCGCCCTGGGCGAAGTTCACGACGTCAGAAGCGTTGTAGATGATCGTGAAGCCGAGCGCGACCAGCGCGTAGACCGCGCCGACCGTCAACCCGGAGAAGATGAACTGCAATAGCTCGTCCATGAGCGTCTCGGCTCCATGCGCGTGGCGTTGAGCGGGCGCGCGGCCACAGCAGCGCACCCGCGGATCGAGGTCTCGTTACTCGATCAGCGTCCAGTCGCCATCCTGGATTTCGAGCATCCGGAAAGCGGACAGGTCGAGCCCGAGGTGATCGTCGGCACCGAAGGTGTAGGTGCCCGTGGTGCCGACAAGGCCGTCCGTCGCCTCCAGCGCGTCGCGGATCGCCGTCGGATCGGCACTCCCTGCGTTCTCGATCGCAGCCACCATCAGGCGGAATGCGTCGTGCGCGTAGCCACCGAAGGTGGAAGGCTCGCTGCCATACGCCTCTTCGTAGGCGTCCCTGTAGGCCGTCACGACATCCTTCTGCGGGTCGTCATCCGGCAGGATCTCGGCGATCAGCAGCGCCGTGCCGGGCAGTCGCACGCCTTGCGACAACTCGAGACCCGCGAGGTCGATGAAGGCGTCGGAGGCCACGCCGTGCGACTGATAGAGCGGCACGTCGATGCCAAGCTGCGAGACGTTCCGGGTGACAATGGTCGGGCCCTGGCCGAAGCCTGGGTTGAGGATCGCTTCTACTCCATCGGTGCCCCGGATGTTCGTGAGCTGCGGAGTCATGTCGGCGTCCTGCGGCCCGTAGGTCTCGCTGGCGACGACCTCGATCCCGTAATCGCCGACCACGTCCTTGCATTGGGCTTCCATCGACGCGCCGAAGCCGTCGGTGCCCGAGATCATGCCGATCTTCGTGATCCCCCTGCCCTGCATGTCCTCGAAGATCTTCTCGCAGGCCATGCGGTCCGTGTGCGGAGTTCTTGAAGACAAAAGGCCGGACCGGGTCGATGATCTGGATCGCGCCGGCGAGCGAGATGAACGGGATCTCTTCGTCTTCGGCGATGTCGATGATCGACATGGTGGTGCCGGTGGTCGAGCCGCCGATGATCGCAACGACCTCGTCATCCTCGACAAGGCGGGTGGCGAAGGTGCGTGCCTTGTTGGGATCGCCGCCATCGTCGTAGAGGATCAACTCGATCTCTTCGCCATTGACGCCGCCCGCCGCGTTGACCTGCTCCACGAGCATTTCCAGCGTCTTGGCCTCGGGGTCACCGAGAAAAGAGGCTGGCCCGGTCGCCGCGAGGCTGGCTCCCAGGCGGATTTCGGCGCTGGCCGTCCCGGCGAGGCCGGTCGCCAGCAGCAGGGCGAGTGCGGTCGTTGTCTTGTGTGTCATGGATTTTCTCCCTGGATAATCATTCGGCCGCGGGCGGCCTATGGCTTGTTGTCGTGTCGCCACCGAATTGCGTTGCGGCGGCATCGCATGGACTGAGTGGCGGGTTGACGCTGCCCGCCGTCAAGCGCAGATGCCTGCGCCCGGAAATCCGGATGAAGATGTCGGAATGCTTGCCGCGCCTGTCGTCGCAAGCTGCGATCAGGGCCCCGACTGGCAGACGCGCATGCCGCGTCCCGAAAAATTTGCTGCTCTTGGCAAATCGGGGCAGCGGCGCGCCGACGAGCCTGTTCATCAACGACCGGAATCCGAGGGAGTGAATCGCAGCTAACCGATCTCCGGATTCCAGCACCCGGGAGGGGCTGATCGCAGCGTCCAGCAAGCGCGTGCGCGTATGGAATGCCGTGGCCATCCGCCCTCCCTTAACAGAAACATAATTGACCGGTCGGCCAGTTTATGCAATAAAAATTTCTGTTGGACGCAGGGGCGGAACGGCTGGGAGGGACGAACGATGGCGTCGAGCACGGTACGCGCGGAGCTTGATCGCGGTGTGCTGCGGATCACGCTGAACCGCCCGGAGAAGCTGAACTCGTTCAACGAGGCCATGCATCTCGAATTGCGCGCGCAACTCGATCGTGCCCATGCGGAGGACGAGGTCCGCGCGGTGCTCCTGACAGGGGCCGGGCGCGGTTTTTGTGCGGGACAGGACCTGGGCGATCGCGATCCGCGCAAGGGTGGTCCGAAACCCGATCTCGGCCATACGCTCGAAACCTTCTACGGACCGAACCTGCTCTCCATCAGACGCCTCGAGAAACCCGTCGTCTGCGCGGTGAATGGCGTCGCCGCCGGGGCGGGAGCAAACATCGCCCTTGCCTGCGACATCGTGCTCGCCGCGAAATCCGCGAAATTCGTCCAGGCGTTCGCGAAGGTCGGGCTGGTTCCCGACGCCGGGGGCAGCTGGACTCTCGCTCACATTCTCGGTGAGCCGCGTGCCAAGGCCCTGGCCATGACAGCGGAGCCGCTGAGTGCCGAGATGGCCGCGTCATGGGGCCTGATCTGGAAAGCCGTGGATGACGCCGACCTGATGGGCGAAGCGAATGCCCTCGCCGAACAACTCGCCGCTGGCCCGACGAAGGGGCTCGGCCTGACCAAGCGCGTCATTCAGGCCGCCGCCACGAATTCATTCGACACCCATCTCGACGTCGAACGCGATGCGCAAAGAGAGGCAGGCATGACCGACGATTACGCAGAGGGCGTCACGGCATTTCTCGAAAAGCGTCCCCCCCTCTTCAAGGGCCGCTGAGATGTCGCCGCAGGAGCTGGCCGAAGCCTGCGCACGGGCGATGTGGGAAGGCGACAGCGCATCGCAGGAGCTCGACATGTCGCTCGACAGCGTCGCACCAGGGGCGTCGACCCTGTCGATGACCGTCACCAGGGCAATGACGAACGGCCACGGCAATTGTCACGGTGGCTACATCTTCAGCCTTGCCGACAGCGCCTTTGCTTTTGCGTGCAATACCTACGATCAGGTCACGGTCGCCCAGCACTGCGCCATCACCTACATCGCGCCTGGCACCTTGGGCGATCACCTGACGGCCACCGCGCAAGAGCTGTCGCGCACCGGTCGGTCCGGCATCTACGACGTCCGGGTCACCCGGGGCGACGGCAAGGTGATCGCAGAATTCCGCGGCCATTCGCGCACGCTCAATGACACGCTGCTGGCAACGTCCGACTGAGGCTCAAGGGAGACCCCGATGACCGACCTGACACCATCCCGAGAAATACTCGATCCCATCGAGGTTGCCTCCCGCGACGAGATCCAGGCGCTACAGCTCGATCGCATGAAATGGTCGCTCGCACATGCCTACGAGAATTCCGCGTTCTACCGACAGCGGTTCGATGCGCACGGCGTCCACCCCTCGGACCTGACGTCGCTTTCGGATCTGGCCAGGTTCCCGTTCACGACCAAGACGGATCTGCGCGACACCTATCCGTTCGGCATGTTCGCGGTGCCCCGCGAGAAGCTTTGCCGCATTCACGCCTCGTCCGGCACCACCGGCAAGCCGACGGTCGTGGGTTACACCCGGAACGACATCGAGGTCTGGTCCGAGGTCGTCGCACGCTCGATCCGCGCTTCTGGCGGCCGCGCGGGTGACATCTGCCATGTGGCCTATGGCTATGGTCTCTTCACTGGCGGCCTTGGCGCCCATTACGGCGCCGAGAAGCTCGGCTGTACCGTCGTTCCGATCTCGGGCGGGATGACCGAGCGCCAGGTCACGCTGATGATGGACTTCAAGCCACGCATCATCATGGTGACCCCGTCCTACATGCTCTCGATTCTGGACGAGTTCCACCGGCAGGGTCTCGACCCGCGGGAATGCTCGCTCGAGGTCGGAATTTTCGGTGCCGAGCCTTGGACGAACGCGATGCGCCGCGAGATCGAGGAGGCTTTCGACATGCACGCGGTCGACATCTATGGCCTTTCCGAGGTGATGGGTCCCGGCGTCGCCAACGAATGCGTCGAGACCAAGGACGGCCTGCACGTCTGGGAAGACCATTTCTACCCCGAGATCATCGACCCCGAGACAGGCGACGTCCTGCCCGACGGCGAGATGGGCGAACTGGTCTTCACGACCCTCACCAAGGAAGGTCTGCCGATCATCCGCTACCGCACGCGCGACCTGACCCGTCTTCTGCCGGGCACCGCGCGGTCGATGCGACGGATGGAAAAGATCACCGGGCGGTCGGACGACATGATCATCCTGCGCGGCGTGAACGTGTTCCCGACCCAGGTCGAGGAGCAGATCCTGAAATGTGCGGGTCTTGCGCCGCATTTCCAGATCGAGCTGACCCGCGCGAACCGGATGGATGCGATGACGATACACGTGGAATGCGTGCCGGACCGGGTCGACGCCCAAGCCCGCGATGCGTCGGCCCGCGAACTGGCGCATCACATCAAGTCGGTCGTCGGCGTGTCGACCAGGGTCATCGTGCACGACCCCGAGCACGTCGCCCGGTCCGAGGGCAAGGCCAAGCGGGTCGTCGACAATCGTCCGAAAGAGGATTGAACCGACAGCCGGAATCCTGAGGACAGCGGTCTGGTCCTGCGGGGCCTCACCCATGCCGAGAGGCAGCTTGAAGCAAGAGGCCGTCGATATGCCACGGACCCGCGCAAACGATTTCGAGGAAAAGCGTCACGCCCTGTTGCTGACGGCCGCGTCGGTCTTCGCGTCCCAGGGGATGGAGAAAGCGTCGCTGTCGCAGATTGCGGCGGAAGCCGGAATCTCCAAGTCACTGCTTTACCATTACTATCCCCGGAAGGGAGAATTGATCTTCTCGATCATCGAGAACCACCTTCTCGAGCTCGACCAGAAGATCGAGGACGCCGACGATTTCAGTCTGCCTCCGGAGGCGCGACTGCGCCGGCTGGTCGGCGCGATCATCGAGGCCTATAGGGGCGCCGACGATCAGCACAAGGTGCAACTCAACGCTGCATCGACCCTTACGGAGGAGCAGCACGCCGCGATAACCTCGATCGAGCGGCGGATCGTCCGGCGCTTCTCCTGCATCCTGCGGGACATCAATCCGGCGCTCGACGATCCGGACAGGCCGCTCCTGATGCCGGTCACCATGTCGCTCTTCGGAATGATGAACTGGGTCTACATGTGGTTCAAGGATGGCGGGCGCGTCACCCGTGAGGACTACGCCCAGGTGGCCACGACGTTGCTGCTCGAAGGGATCACAGCCGTCCGCTGATCCACAGGCAGATTCTTCTCCCGTTGAGAAGGAAAAGCCGAGCCCGCGCGGAACAGAGACAGGCTGACGACAGAGGCCGCCAGCCCAAAGCCCCCGGGCTCCGTCAGGCTTCCGGCGGCCAGACTTTCGCAACCATGGTCAACACGTCGTATTGCGCGACCACCTCGTCCTCCTGATTGGTGACGCGGCAATCCCAGCGGACTTCGCCATATTCGTCGTTCTCCCGTGGATTGATCTCCTTGCAGGTGAGCCTCACGTGCAGACTGTCGCCAAAATAGACCGGCGTCAGAAACCGCAGGTTGTCGACGCCGTAATTGGCGAGGACCGGCCCCGGCGCGGGCTCCACGAAGAGACCCGCCGCAAACGACGCGATCAGGTAGCCATGTGCCACCCGATCCTCGAAGAACGGGTTCGCCTTTGCGGCCGCGCTGTCCATGTGCGCGTAGAACGTGTCGCCCGTGAACGCGGCAAAGTGCTCCACATCCTCCTCGGTCACCTTTCGCGCCGCCGTCACCAGCTGGTCGCCGATCCGAAGTTCGGCGAGTGACTTGCGGAAGGGATGCTCTCCCTGCTGCGCATCAGCGCCATCGATCCAGCGCCCGGTGACCGCCGAGAGAAGCCGCGGGGGCCCTTGCACGGCCGTGCGCTGAAGATAGTGCTTCACCCCGCGCATGCCGCCCAGTTCCTCGCCGCCACCGGCACGGCCGGGACCACCATGCACCAGAGCCGCGAGCGGCGAGCCGTGACCAGTGGAACTCTTGGCAGAGGCGCGGTTGCCGATCAGCACCCGACCGTGGAATGGCGCGAGCCCGATCACGACCTCCTCTGCGACGTGCGGATCGTTGGTGAACACCGATGCGACCAGCGACCCCTTGCCCCTGCGCGCCAACGCCACTGCTTCGTCGGCGCCGTCGTAGGGCATCATCGTCGCGACCGGCCCGAAGGCCTCGACGTCGTGCACCGCGCGTGCGGCAAACGGGTCTCGGCAATGAAGCAGCACCGGCGCCATGAAGGCCCCGGCCCCGGCATCGCCCGACGCAAGCGTGACCTGGTTCGGGTCACCCATGACGATTTCTGCGTCGGCGCCGAGATCACGGATCCGCTCGCGCACCTCGTCGCGCTGCGAAAGGCTGGCCAGTGCGCCCATGCGCACGCCTTCGGTGTCGGGCAGGCCGATCTGCGTCCTGGCGATCCGTGCCGTCAGCGCCTCGGCGACCGCCTCCTCGCGCCCGCGCGGCACGATGATACGGCGGATCGCGGTACATTTCTGGCCCGCTTTCGCCGTCATCTCGCGCGCCAGCTCGCGCACGAAGAGGTCGAATTCCTCGCTGCCAGGCTCGGCGTCGGCGCCAAGGATCGAGGCGTTCAAGCTGTCGGCCTCCATCGTGAAGCGCGTCGCGTTTTCCAGGACCGCCGGATGCGCCTTCAGCATGCGCCCTGTCCGGGCCGATCCGGTAAAGGTCACCACGTCCTGTCCCGTGACATGATCGAGCATGTCGCCAACCGACCCCGCCACGAGTTGCAATGCCCCGACCGGCAGGAGACCGCTCTCGACGATGCGGCGCACGACCAGTTCGGTCAGGTAGGCGGTCTGGCTCGCCGGTTTGACGAGGCAAGGCACACCGGCAATGAGAGCCGGCGCGATCTTTTCCAGCATCCCCCAGACCGGGAAGTTGAAGGCGTTGATATGGATAGCGATGCCGGTCAGCGGCGTCAGGATGTGATGGGCCGAAAAGGTGCCGTCGCGTGAGAGCGGTTCCACATCGCCGTCGGTCAGGACCCGGGTGTTCGGCAGTTCGCGCCGCGCCTTGGACGCGTAGGTGAGCATCGTGCCGATGCCACCCTCGATATCGATCCAGCCATCGGCCCGCGTGGCGCCGGTGTGGTAGTTCTCGGCGTAGAACTCCTCCTTGAGCTCCATGAGATGCAGTCCGAGCGCCTTGAGCATGAGGGCGCGCTGGTGGAATCCCATCTCGCGAAGCGCGGCGCCTCCGGTCTCGCGGCCAAAATCAAGCGCGGCCGCGAAGTCGAGCCCGTCCGAGCCGATGGTCGCGACCGGCGCGCCGGTCGCGGCGTCGCGCAGCAGAGCGCCGTCGCCCGCGCCGCGCTGCCATTCCCCGCAGAGATAGCTTTCCAGACGGCGCGGTGTGCGGGCCGTGGCATCCATGAAACGTCCTTTCGTTATCAGGCGAGGTTGAACCGCGTCAGATGCGCGTCGGCCGAAGCCTTCCATTTGTCGCGCAGCGACTCGTTCGGGGTCTGGCGCAGACCCATGCGATGCAGGGTCTCGAAGCGGGTGGAGTCCGCCGGACCGAACGTCTCGGCCACGCGCGGAAACCAGTACGCCACCGAGGCGCGGACCTCGTCGGAGCCGCCGTCCTTGGACATGATCCGCTCCAGCCCTTCCAGTCCCAGCTCTGTGTGCCGCCGTTCGCGCGGCGCGATCTCGCGCAGCACGTCGGCCAGCGGCGCGTAGGAGGCGCGCGACAGCTCCTCAAGATGGATATCCGTGGCGAGGCCCATCAGGACGTTCATCACGACCGCATCGGTCCAGCCGGCGAGCGGATAGTGGAAGACCGAGAGCCGCATGTCGCCGCCCTGCCGCTTCGCGCCCACATCCGCGTCGCGCGGGCCACGCGCGGCCCAGTCATGGGCGCTGTTGTAGAGGCTCTTGTCGGTGCCGAACTCGACCATCAGGTCAAGCACGCGCTCCGCATGATCGGCCTTTTCCAGCGTGATCCGGCTTGCGGCGATGCGCTCCTTGATGCCCGGCGCCCGGTTGACGGCGTCGGCGAACCCGGCCGAACCCGCCAGCTCGCTGTCGACGAACGACGACATCAGCCGCAGCAGCTCACCCCGGTAGCGCGGCGACACATTGGCTGGCGAACTGAGCTTGCCGCCCTTGTCCAGATAGTCTTCGAGGCTCATGGTCTCGGTCATCGCGCCCTCACTGATCGTAGCTGACAACGAGACGGTCGGTCAGCGGGTAACACTGGCAGGTCAGAACGTAGCCTGCGCGAACCTCATAATCCTCCAGCGCGTGGTTGGTCAGCATCTCGACCTCGCCCTCCAGCACCTTCGCGCGGCAGGTCGAACAGACCCCGGCCTTGCAGGCGAAGGGCGCGTCGAGATCGTTGGAGATCGCCGCGTCCAGCAGGCTCACTCCGTCCTTGGGCATCTTGAAGGTGCGCGTGGCGCCGTCAAGCGTGACACTGGCCTCGGTCGTGTTGCTCTGGTCGGCCTGGTTTTCGGAGACGACACGCCGCTTCGCGCGGCCCGGCTGGCTGGAGGCGAAGAGCTCGAACTTGATCTGCGCGTCGGCAAGGCCGGCCTGCCGCAGCGATTCCGCGATGGTCAGCATCATCGGCTCGGGGCCGCAGATGAACGCGGTGTCGATGTCGCTCGGGTCGATCCAGACCTCGAAGAGCCGCGCCATCTTGTCGGCGTCGATGCGGCCGGTGAAGAGATCCACCTCCTGCGCCTCCGTCTCCAGCACATGGATGACGGAAAGGCGGCCGAGATAGAGGTTCTTCAGGTCCTCCAGCTCTTCGCGGAACATGATCGAGCTGATCTGCCGGTTGGCGTAGACCAGCGTGAAGCGCGAATTCGGCTCGTGCGTCAGCACCGTCTTGATGATCGAGATCAGCGGCGTGATCCCCGAGCCGCCCGCGAAGCCCACATAGCTCTTGTCGGCTTGCGGATCGAGCGGCGTGTGGAACTTGCCCATCGGCGGCATCGCCTCGATCACGTCGCCCGGCGCGACGTTTTCGTTGGCCCAGGTCGAGAAGGCGCCGCCCTCGACGCGCTTGATGCCGACTTTGAGGCAGCCCTCGTCCAGCCCGGCGCAGATCGAATAGGAGCGTCGCAACTCCTCGCCGTCGAATTCGCGGCGAAAGGTCAGGTACTGGCCCTGGGTGAAGCGAAACGCATCATCGTCGGCGCCTTCGGGTGCGAGGGTCAGTACCACGGCATCGCGGGTCTCGCGGCGGACGTCGGTGACGGTCAGGGGATGGAAGCGCGCCATCTGTGTGGTCCTCCCGCTCAGATGCACTTGAAGTAGTCGAAGGGTTCGAGGCAGTCGCGGCAGCGCCATGACGCCTTGCATGGGGTCGAGCCGAAACGGCTGATCTCTTCGGTGTGGTTCGAACCGCAGCGCGGACAGGCGACGACCAGGTTCGAGGTCCCCGCCATACGCGAGGCCCGCGCCACCAGCCGGCCATCGGCCTGCGTCCCGTCGATCGGTGCGGCGATCCCGAATGCGCGCAGCTTTTCGCGCGCCGCGTCGGTCAGCCATTCGGTGGTCCAGGGCGGCGACAGGCGGCGATCCAGCCGAACCTTCTCGATGCCCTTGTCACGCAGGACCTTCTCGATCTCGAGATTGATGAATGCCGTTGCCGGGCACCCGGAATAGGTCGGCGTCACCGTGACGACGAGTGTATCGCCGTCCCACGCCACGTCGCGCACGATACCCAGCTCCGTCACACTGACGACAGGAATTTCAGGGTCCGGCACTTCGGCCAGCCAGCCCCAGACGTCGTCGAGGCTCGGGTGGGTCTCGGCCACCAGCGCGCTCACCACGTCGCGTCCGGATAGGCACGCTGCAGAAACTGCATGTCCGCGAGGATGAAGCCCAGATGCTCGGTATGGGTACCCGTCTTGCCGCCCTTGTGGACGTAGCCATTGTCCGGGCGCCGAAGCGTCGCCTCCGCGAGGACATGCCCAACCGTCTCGTCCCAGACATCGCGCAGGCTGGACGGTGTCGGCGCGATCCCGGCCACGGCCACCGCCTCGTCCACGGGGTCGGTCACGAACAGTTCGGCCGCATAGGGCCACACATCGTCCAGCGCGGTCTGCATCCGCCGGTGACTTTCGTCCGTGCCATCGCCGAGCCGGATCACCAGATCTGCGGAGCGCTCCAGATGGTAGCTGACCTCCTTGACCGCCTTGGCCGCGATCTCGGCCACGCGGGAGTTGGAGGAGTCTGTCAGCTTCGTCAACAAGGCGTGGTGCCAGGCGTCGAACAGGAACTCGCGCATCAGCGTCTTGCCGAAATCGCCGTTCGGGCGCTCGAGCAGCAGCACGTTACGGAAATCCATCGCGTCGCGCCGATAGGCGAGCTTGTCGGCGTCGCGCCCGGCCCCTTCCACATCACCCGCGAGCTGCAGCCACATCTGAGTCTGCCCGATCAGGTCGAGCGCGGTGTTGGCGAGCGCGATATCCTCCTCCAGAACCGGCGAATGGCCGCACCATTCCGACAGCCGGTGACCGAGGATCAGGGTGTTGTCGCCGGTCCGCAGCAGCCATTCGAAGAGCGCGTGATCCGCGTCCACGGCCGTCTCATACGGATGGCCGCCAGCCTTTCGCGCCAGCTCGGCTGCGTCGGGCGTCATCACGTCGGGAAGGGACGGCATTACATGTGCCCCACTTCATCCGGGATCTCGAAGAAGGTCGGATGGCGATAGACCTTGGCGTTCGACGGCTCGAAGAGCGGCCCTTTTTCGGACGGTGCTGACGCGGTGATCTCGGCCGACTTCACCACCCAGATCGACACGCCTTCGTTGCGGCGCGTATAGACGTCGCGCGCATTCAACAGAGCCATCTCGGCGTCGGGGGCGTGCAGACTGCCCACATGTCGGTGGTTCAGCCCGTGCTGGCCGCGAATGAAGACCTCCCAGAGAGGCCATTCCTTGCTCATGTCAGGATCCTTCCAAAGGGAAAGCGTTTTGGGGGCACAGATCTCATGGTGCCTCCGGCGCGGGCAGACGGCCCAGAAGCGCCTGAAGCGCCATGCCGATCTGCAACAGGAACCGGTCCGATCCTGCCGGTCCGTCGAGTTCGACGCCCACCGGCAATCCGGTCTCTCGCCCGAGCCCCGCGGGAAGGGTCAGGCCGGGCAGACCGGCGTTGGAGCCGGGATCGGTGTTGCGGATGAAGGTCGAGAAGATCTCGAGGCTGCTCGACGTCTTATCCGCAACGACGGCGACGAGCGGAACCGTCGGAAAGATCAGCGCGTCGATCTCGGCGTCGGTGAAGATCCGTTCGTAGGCCGCGATCAGCGCGGGCCGGAGCTGCTCCATCGCCGAGCGGTAGATCGGCTCGGCGTCGACCAGACTGCCATCGGGCGCGGGCAGCTTCTCCGGCAGCACAAACATCTCGTAAGTCGCCTTGACGTCCGCGCTTCGCACGCCGGCCACGACCTCCTCGATCGCGATCCCCGGGGCGTACCGCTCCAGATAGGCGCGCAGGTCGCGGTTGGCCTCGTAGAGCGCGATCGGAAAGCTGATCGCGCCGTTGATCTGCGCGATTTCCGCGGCATCGACGTCGACAAGCTCGACCCCCGCCTCCTCGAGCCGGCCGATCACCGTGGTCCAGACAGCCGAGACCTCGGGCCCGAGGTCGGCTGTGAAAGTTGGCGCGACGCCGAGGCGCAGTCCGGAAAGGTCGACCGCCGACACTTCATCTGCGCCCGTCACGACGCGATCGAGCAGTTCTATGTCGGCGACGGTCGTGGCGATGAAACCCGGCGTGTCTCGGGTGCTTGAGATCGGCACGACGCCGCCGGCCGGATACCGACCCATCGTCGGGCGCAGACCCGCCACCCCGGTCACCGCCGCCGGCACCCGTACCGAGCCGCCGGTATCAGTGCCGAGGCCCGCAGGCACCGCGCCCGCTGCAACCAGCGCTGCGGTGCCGCTCGACGACCCCCCGGCGAATCGTTCCGTGTCATAGGGATTGCGGACGCCGATGCCGGAACCCGTCTGGTAGGTCGGGTTGTAGCCCGATATGCCGAAGGCCAGCTCGTGCATGTTGCTTGTACCGACCACGATGGCGCCCGCATCGATCAGCGCCTGCACGATCGGCGCGTTCTGCTCGGAGATCACCGATTGCAGAACGGGCGTGCCGGCCGCCGCCGGCAGGCCTTTCACCTGGGTGTTGTCCTTGACGACGATGGGCAGCCCGGCAAGAGGCCCGCCCTGCCCGCCCGCATCCAGAGCTCGGGCCGCCGCGAGCGCCCGGTCGCCATCCAGAAGGGCGATCGCGTTCAGCTCGCGCCAGGCATCGATCGCGTCGAGCGACCGCTTGACCGCCTCCTCCGCCGTCGTATCGCCTCGGCTCACGTCATCCACCGTCTCGGCAGCGGTGGGTGCGGTTTGGGCCGATGCCACCGTCGCCAACGCCACACTGCCGATGAGTGCCGCAAGATATGTTCGCTGCATCCGATCCTCCCCGAACCGCCGCGCCCTATTCCGCCGCTGTCCTGCTTGCTGCGGACTTCGCGGCATGCGCCATCAGACCATCGCGGAACCAGGCGCCGTCTTCCCAGGCGTCGATCCGGGCATCCAGGCGCTCCTTGTTGCAGGGGCCGTTGCCCTTGAGGACCTCGAAGAACTCGTCCCAATCGGGTTCGGAGAAGTCGTGGCCGCCCTTCTCCTCGTTCCAGGCCAGGTTCTCGTCCGGAACGCTCAGCCCGAGGTATTTCGCTTGAGGCACAGTCTGATCCACGAACTTCTGGCGCAGCTCGTCGTTGGTGTTGATCTTGATCTTCCACGCCATCGACTGGGCCGAGTGGACCGAGTCCTTGTCGGAGGGCCCGAACATCATCAGCGACGGATACCAGAAGCGGTTGAGCGAATCCTGTGCCATGCGCTTCTGCTCGGGCGTGCCGAAGGCCATCTTCATCATGATCGCGTAGCCCTGCCGCTGGTGGAAGCTCTCCTCCTTGCAGATGCGGACCATCGCCCGGGAATAGGGACCGTAGGACGTCCGCTGCAGCGGCACCTGGTTCATGATCGCCGCGCCGTCGACCAGCCAGCCCACCGCGCCGATGTCGGACCAGCTCAGCGTCGGGTAGTTGAAGATCGACGAATACTTCATCTTCCCCGAGAGCAGCATCTCGGTGAGTTCGTCACGACTGACGCCGAGCGTCTCGGCGGCGGAGTAGAGATAGAGGCCGTGGCCCGCCTCGTCCTGCACCTTGGCGAGCAGGATCTGCTTGCGCTCCAGCGTCGGCGCGCGAGTGATCCAGTTGCCCTCGGGCAGCTGTCCCACGATCTCGGAATGGGCGTGCTGCCCCATCTGGCGGATCAGCGTCTTGCGGTAGCCCTCGGGCATCCATTCCTTGGGCTCGATCTTCTCGTTGGCGTCGATCCGGTCCTGGAACGCGCACTCCTCGGGGGTCATCTCCTCGCGGGGCCTGAGCCCGTCGGATTTCACCATCTGTGCATACATCGCCGTGCTCTCCTGCTCACACGCGCTCGAGGATAAGCGCGATGCCCTGCCCCACGCCAACACACATCGTGCAGAGCGCGTAGCGCCCGCCGGTGCGGTGGAGCTGATACGTCGCCGTCATGACCAGTCGCGCGCCGCTCATTCCGAGTGGATGGCCGATCGCGATCGCGCCGCCGTTGGCATTCACGTGGGCCGCGTCGTCGGGAAGCCCGAGCTCCCGCAGGACGGCAAGGCCCTGCGCCGCGAAAGCCTCGTTCAACTCTATCACATCCATCTGCTCGAGCGTGAGACCCGCCCGCGCCAGAACCTTTCGCGTCGCCGGAACCGGCCCCATCCCCATGACGCGGGGCGACACCCCGGCGGCCGCCATCGCCACGACGCGCGCCTTCGGCGTCAGGCCCTGTGCCCGCGCCGCAGCTTCGGACGCGACCAGCAGCGCCGCCGCGCCGTCGTTCACCCCCGACGCATTGCCCGCCGTCACTGACAGGTCTGGCCCGTTCACGCCCTTGAGTTTTGCCAGCTTCTCGGCTGTGGTGCCCGGCCGCGGATGCTCGTCGGTATCGACGATGACCGGATCGCCCTTCCGTTGCGGAACATGAACCGGCACGATCTCGTCCGCGAAGTGCCCGGCCTTCTGTGCCGCCTCCCAGCGCGCCTGGCTCAGGGCGGCGAAGGCGTCCTGGTCGGCGCGGCTGATCCCGTATTCAGCGGCCACGTTGTCGGCGGTCTGGGGCATCGAATCGATGCCGTGCGCCCGCTTCAGCTTCGGGTTCACGAACCGCCAGCCGATGGTGGTGTCGAAGACCTCGGCCCGCCGCGAGAACGCGCTCTCGGCCTTGGGCATCACGAAGGGAGCGCGGCTCATGCTCTCGACGCCGGCCGCGATCATCAGGTCGCAATCGCCGGCCCGGATTGCCCGCGCGGCCATGCCGACCGCGTCCATGCCCGAGCCGCAGAGGCGGTTGATCGTCGTGCCCGGCACCTCGACCGGCAGGTCGGCCAGCAGCGCAGCCATGCGCGCCACGTTGCGGTTGTCCTCGCCGGCCTGGTTCGCGCAGCCCATGATGACATCATCGACCTGCGCCCAGTCGCACCCGCCGTTGCGCGCCTGCAGCGCCGCCAGCGGGATCGCCGCGAGATCGTCGGCGCGCACCGACGACAGCGCCCCGCCATATCGCCCGATTGGCGTCCGTACCGCGTCGCAGATCAGGGCATCGGGCATTCGGATTCTCCTGTTTCGACCGTCATTCGTCGACCGCTCGGCCAATTAATACGTCAGCCACACATCACAAGCAAATACTAATTGGCCATATCACTGTAATGTTTGACGTCACCGGCACGTGGCCGGCGTCTCGCGTCTAGCCGGTGCGCTCACGCCGCAGGCCCTCGACACGAGCGGCAACGGTCGGGCTCGACAGCGGCAAGGGGCCGTCCGTATCGCTGAATGTGAGCTGCACATGCCGGTCGGCAGCGTCGGCCAGCGACACGTAGAGCGCGACGAACAGCCCTCTCGCCTCGGCGGCCGGCCAGGTCGCTGGCAGAGCCGCTGCCGGAAGGCGCGGGTCGGCAAGCAGGATCCGGCGATACTCGTGCAGAACCCGCAGGCGCAACGCCAGACTGACCGCTCCGTCAGGTTCGTAGCCGGCGTCGATCTCGGCCAAGACGCCGCGAAACAGGTCGACGAAGCCGCCATAGGCGTTCTCGACCGGCGCCAGATCCCAGTGTCGCTCCGCCCATGCCACCAGATCGCCCTCGCCGCCGACCACATCCGCGGCGAAGAGCAGCCCGTCCGAGCGCGTCAGATCCTGCCGCCTCGGCGCCACGTGGCATGGGCCGGCATTCGCCCATTCCGCCGATTGCACCGCGGCCGACACTTCGTCGTCTCCAAACCGGAAGAGCCACCCTTCTGCCGGTTGCGGCGCGTCGAAAAAGACCTTTGCGGCCGCCGCGAATTCCGATCGGGCCGCCGCCGTCAGCCGGTAATAGCTCTTGCGGCCAATTCGCTCGCCGGAAAGCCGGCCGGACGCAACGAGCCGCGACACCGCCGTGCGCACAAGCCCCTCGCTGATGCCATGACCGGCACAGACCTCGATCAGAGTCCCGATCCAGAGCGTCCCGCCGCGCGGCTCCACCACATCGCCGTAGATCGTCACGATGAAACTTCCCGCGCGCGGCGCTGGCGCCGACAGGCATCTCGCGACAGCCTCCGGTCGGTTACGACGATTGTGGGACGGGCTGGTCAAGAGACGTATCCTCAGGTGCGGTCGGCGACGCTCATAGCCGCGGAACGGCCGCATGTGTAGCCGCCGCGCCGATCAGACCGGCAACGCGATCTCCTGTT
Organism: uncultured Alphaproteobacteria bacterium; assembly: GCA_963709765.1. Taxonomy (GTDB): domain Bacteria; phylum Pseudomonadota; class Alphaproteobacteria; order Rhodobacterales; family Rhodobacteraceae; genus Roseitranquillus. The sequence continues at coordinate 124,228 of CAVPXL010000001.1, forward strand.
TCACCTCGCGCAGGACGAGGTTCGTGCGGGCGCTCTCAACCCCCGGCAGCCGAAAGAGAAACGTCTCGAGAAAGGCATTGTAGGCCGCCAGATCGGCACACAGCACACGTAGGTGATAATCAGCTTCGCCAGTCGTCGCGAAGCAGTCGAGCACTTCTTCGCGCTCGCGGATCTCCCGGACGAACCGCTCCACCAGCCCTTCATCATGGCGGGCGAGCTGCACATGCACGATGGCGTGGAATGTCAGACCGCACGCCGCCGGATCGGCCAGGGCCACATAGCCGCGAATGGCCCCCGTTTCTTCCAGCGCCCGCACACGGCGCCAGCAGGCCGAGGTCGACATGGCCGTCGCATCGGCCAGATCCTGGTTCGACATCCGTCCGTCGCGCTGCAATCGGCGAAGGATGCGCCTGTCAGTGTCTTTCAGCGTCAAAGGAGGACCTCCGAAATACTCTGCCGGAATCATCTGCTAATACGGCATATCCTATCACACTGGTCCGGAAAGCCGGCACGGAAAGGCAGGAAGTCGCACGCGGTGGAATGATATGATCGCAACATCGCCACCGGGAGAAGCTCAATGTCCGTTCCGCGCCTCGATCTCGCCGACTATCGCCTGGCCGACCGCTACGAGCAGCCGGGCGGCCGCGTCTTCCTGACAGGCACGCAAGCCCTGTCGCGCGTCCTTTTCGACCAGGCCCGCAGGGACCGCGATGCGGAACTCAAGACCGGGGGCTTCGTCTCGGGCTACCGCGGCTCGCCGCTGGGCGCGCTCGACCTCGAGCTCTGGAAGTCGAAACAGCGCCTTGCCGAGAACCGGATCGAGTTCCTGCCGGCGGTCAACGAGGATCTGGCCGCCACGGCGGTCCTCGGGTCGCAGCAGGTGGAAACGGAACCTGGCGCCGAGGTGCAGGGCGTGTTCGCCATGTGGTACGGCAAGGGTCCGGGCGTCGACCGGTCGGGCGATGCGCTCAAGCACGGCAACGCCTATGGCTCGTCACCCCACGGCGGGGTGCTCGTCGTCGCGGGCGACGATCACGGTTGTGTCTCGTCCTCGATGCCACACCAGTCGGACGTGGCCTTCATGGCGTGGTTCATGCCGATCCTGAACCCCGCGAGCGTCGGCGAATACCTGACCTTCGGCGAATATGGCTACGCGCTCTCGCGTTTCTCGGGCATGTGGGTCGGCTTCAAGGCGGTCTCCGAGACGGTCGAATCCGCGCAATCCGTCGAATTGCCGCCCGACCGGCGCTTCGCCATCCCCGACTTCGACATGCCCGCAGGCGGCCTGCACTACCGCTGGCCCGACCTGCCGGGGCCGCAGATCGAAGAGCGAATGGAGGCCAAGAAACACGCCGCCTGGGCCTTCGCCGAAGCCAACCCGATCGACCGCGCGATCTACGGCATTCGGGACGCGCGCTATGGCTTCGTCTCCACCGGCAAGGGCCATCTGGACCTGATGGAGGCGCTGCGGCTCCTCGGCCTCGACGAGGCCGCCTGCCGCCGCCTCGGCATCGACATCTACAAGGTCGGAATGGTCTGGCCGCTGCCGAAGCGTGACGCGCTCGCGTTCGTGCGTGGCAAGGAGGAAGTGCTGGTCGTCGAGGAAAAGCGCGGCATCATCGAAAGCCAGCTCAAGGAGTATTTCTACGATTATCCCGGCGACAAGCCCGACCGCATGGTCGGCAAGCACGACGAGAACGACGCGCGCCTGATCCCGTGGACCGGCGAGCTCTCGCCGCGCCTTCTTGTGCCGCTGATCGCCCGGCGTCTCGATGCGATCTTCCCCGGCGAGGCGTTTTCCGATCGGGCCCGCGCCCTGACCGAGACGACACCGAAGCTGATCCAGGTGCCCGGCGCGACCCGCACGCCCTATTTCTGCTCGGGCTGCCCGCACAACACATCGACCCGCGTTCCGGAGGGCAGCAAGGCGCTGGCCGGCATCGGCTGCCACTTCATGGCAAGCTGGATGGACCGCGAAACCTCGTCGCTGATCCAGATGGGCGGCGAAGGCGTGAACTGGGCCGCCTCGTCGCGCTTCACCGGGCGCGGCCACGTGTTCCAGAACCTCGGCGAGGGGACCTGGTACCATTCGGGGTCGATGGCAATCCGGCAGGCGATCGCGGCCGGGGCGAACATCACCTACAAGATCCTTTACAACGACGCCGTGGCGATGACCGGCGGCCAGCCGGTCGACGGACCCATCAGCGTGCAGGCGATCGCCCACATCTCCCGCGCCGAGGGCGTGGAGCGGATCGCCCTCGTCTCGGACCAGCCGGAAAAGTTTCGCGCCGGGGATTTACCTCGCGGCATCACCATCCACCACCGCCGCGAGCTCGACGCGGTGCAGCGCGCGCTTCGCGAGGTCGAGGGCGTTTCGGTCCTGATCTACGAGCAGACCTGCGCCACCGAGAAGCGCCGCCGCCGCAAGCGCGGGCAGATGGAGGACCCGCCCCGCTTCGCGGTCATCAACGAACTGGTCTGCGAGGGCTGCGGCGACTGCTCGGTCGCGTCGAACTGTCTGAGCGTCGAGCCGGTCGAGACCGAGTTCGGACGCAAGCGCCGCATCAACCTGTCGACCTGCAACAAGGACTTCTCGTGCCTTGACGGGTTCTGCCCCAGCTTCGTCACCGTCGAGGGCGCAACCCGGCGCAGGAAGACGGGCGCGGACATCGACACCGACACGCTGCTGGCCGACATGCCCGCGCCGGCCCTGCCGCCGCTCGACCGCCCATTCGACCTTCTGGTGACCGGCGTGGGCGGCACCGGCGTCGTCACCGTCGGCGCGCTCATCACCATGGCCGCGCACCTCGAGGGCAAGGGGTCGAGCGTGCTCGACTTCACCGGCTTCGCGCAGAAGTTCGGGCCCGTCCTCAGTTTCATCCGCCTCGGCGCGGACCCCGGCGCGATCAACCAGGTCCGCATCGACACGCGCGGCGCCGATGCCGTCATCGGCTGCGACGTGGTCGTCTCGTCCTCGCCCAAGGCCTCTGCCTGCTATCGGCCCGGCACCCGCGTCGCCCTGAACCTCGCAGAGATGCCCACCGGCGACGTCGTGCGCCAGCGCGACGCGCGTCTCGACGTGACCGGCCGCGAGGCCGCGATCGCCGAAGCGGTCGGACCCGAAAACGTCGCCTCTTTCGACGCAAACGGCGCAGCCGAGCGGCTCCTCGGCGACAGCGTGTTCGCCAATGTGATGATGCTGGGGTTCGCGTGGCAGCAGGGCCTCGTCCCGGTCTCGTTCGAGGCGCTCGCCCGCGCCATCGAGCTCAATGGCGTTGCCATTGACCGCAACATGACCGCTTTCTCGCTGGGCCGCATCCTCGCCGCGCGCCCGGACGCGCTTGCAAGGCAACTCGACCGCCCGGCGCTGCGAGAGGAGATCGCTGGACGACCTGATCGGGCGCCGCGCCGACTTCCTGGCGGAATACCAGGACCGGACCTGGGCCGACCGTTTCAACGCACGCATCGGCCGCTTCCGCGCGACCGGCGCGCCCGAGGATCTCGTCCGCCACGCCGTACGGTCGCTTTTCAAGCTGATGTCCTACAAGGATGAATACGAGGTCGCGCGGCTGCACACGCGGACCGGCTTTGCGGAGGGACTGTCGCGCGACTTCGAAGGCGATTTCACGGTCAACTACCACCTCGCCCCGCCGTTTCTGCCGCTCGGCAAGGATGCGCGCGGCCGGCCGCGCAAGCGGCGGTTCGGTCCGTGGATGGGCCATGCCTTCGGCGCACTCGCCCGGATGAAGCGGGTGCGCGGCACGGTTTTCGACCCGTTCGGCTATACCGACGAGCGGAGGATGGAGCGCGCGTTGATCGGCTGGTACGAAGATCTGCTGGAGAGCTGTCCGCGCGCGCCGATGGGCGAGCAGCATGCACGATGGGCGCGCATCCTGTCCGCGCCGATGGACATTCGCGGCTACGGCCCCGTCAAGTCCGAGGCGGTCGATCGGGTGAAGGGCCGAGGTCGCCGCGCTTCTGGAAGGAAAGAAGAACGCCGCCCGCCGGGAACCGGCGCGCGGCGTCATAGGCCGATCTCGGACCGCCCGGACCTGACCGGACGGCCCTTCTACGCGATCGTCACTCGGCCGCGGCGGTGTCCAGCCCCTCGGGCAATCGCACCGTGATCGCCGGGTTGTGGTCGAAGTAGTTGAACGGTGCCAGCGTGATTCCCTTCCACACCAGCGACATCACCGGCCAGTCTTCCATCTTCGGCACATGGTGGAAGCCCATCGTGTACCAGGTCACCAGGTCGGCCTTGGCGATGCTGCGATCTTCCTGCATCCAGGTGGCCAGCGTGTCGGAGCCGTCGCTCTGGAACGCATACTCGCCGCCCGCATATCGTTGCTCGCGCGCATAGGGCGTCACGAACAGCGAGTACTCGATATAGGGGTTGCGCATCGCCGGCGGGTCGTTGGCCATGTCGAAGGGGCTGTAGGCCACGCTGCCACCGGGCATGACCATGTAGGCCGGATGATGCCCGAGCTTGGTCTCAACATCCATGTTGCCGATATGATAGACCGCAGGCGTATCGGGATTGACCTTGTAGCGCGCCTCCGACTCCGTCTGCGGCATCGTCTGTTCCGTCACCCAGAGCGAGCGGCGCGGGATGTCGGCCGGGGCCTCGGCCGGGACGAGACCCGTGCGCATGAAGCTGTTGGCCTGCCCGTCGATGTCGAAGTCCAGCCGGAAGTTGAAGAAGTGGTCGTGGTTCGGCGCCACCAGGTTCGGCGCGATCAGCGTGCCGTACTTCGTGTCCGCCTCGGCGGTTTCGTCCTTCATGCTTTTCGAGGCGACGCCCTTGACCGCGTCGAGGCCGGTGGAGCCGACCATGACCTGCATCCGCCCGGACTGATCGAAGCGGTAGTCGATCAGGTAGTCGTAGTTTCCGACCTCCGACGCCGAGCGCACGACGAGTTCGGTGGCGGGCCGCCCCTCGGTCGGCGTGAACTGGTCCGGACCCTGGGCGAAGACCTCGAAGTGCCGCCAGGCGGGGTCGCCCACATTGCGCTCGAAGACGCAGACCGCGTTCGGGATCTCCAGCGGCGTGCCGTCGTCGGCATGGACCACGGCAGGCAGGAACGTGGCCTGGACCGGGCAGTCGACGCCCGGGCGCAGCGGCGACAGGAAGATGCCGAAGCCGTATTCGCCGCTGTCCATGTAGGTACGCCAGTACCAGCCCTCGTCGGGGTCCATGTAGGGCACGAATACCTCCGACAGGTGCGCCTGATACATCATCTCGCGCCCGTCGGCCCGGATGTCGGACAGCACCACGCCGGGCCGCTTGTCGATGCGCCAGCGGAACGACCAGAGGTCCCAGTTCACCAGGCCGTCCTCGATCGTGTAGTTCGGCTCGCCTTCCTGGGTGATCGTGGCGGGATTCGTCTCGGCGCGCAGCTCCATGTCGTCACGTGCGGCGATTTCGTCCTGCGTGTAGCCCCAGGCATCCTCGGGCACCGGAACGACCCCGGTATCGGTCACCTCCACGACCTCACCGCCAGCCAGATCGACCGTGGCGAAGAGCCCCTCGATCGGCTTGGCGTACCAGTTCGATCCCTCGGGCAGGATGTAGCACGGCACCTTCATCAGGCGCCGGCCCTCTTCGTCCGGATCGCCGAACGCACCGGCCGTGAGCGGCAGGCAAAAGACCTCGTCCTGTGTCAGGCCGCGTTTCTCGAGACCGGCAAGGAAGTCGGGATGCGAGAGCGCCAGCTCCATCGCGCCGACGAATTCCTCGACCAGGAGCATCGGCTCGCCTTCGGCCGGCGCCCAGTCCTCGACCGCCCGGTCGGTGATGTTGACCACGCCGCGGAACACGCCCTCGCCGGTCACCACGTTGACGATGGCGCGGCGGGTTTCGGGATCGCCCTCCTGCCAAGCCAGGACCTCGGACTTCTCGGGCTCGTAGAGCTCGATCAGCGGCCAGCGGCTGTCCTCTCCGGTATGGCCAGCCTCGGCCAGGATCTCGCCAACCGCCGAGATCTCGTCTGTCGTCAGCCCGTCAAGCGGATGCGCCGCGGCCGATCCGGCCAGCGCCACGCCCGCGAGGAGCGACAGTTTCGCTGCGATGTGCCTCATCTCAAACTCCCTGTGGATTTGTCTTCGATTTCGTTCTTGCCGACGGACGCGCCGGCTTGCGAGCCTTAAATCTGTACGCTGCCGACGCTCGCGCCGCCGCAGACGTAGAGGGTCTGTCCGGTGACGAAGCCGTTCTCCGGGTCGCAGAAGAACAGGAACGCCCGGGTGACATCCTCGACCCGTCCGAGCCGTCCGACCGGAATGCGCTTCGCCAACTCGTCCTCCTGCGTGCTTCCTTTCGGAACGATGCCCCAGAAGTTATCCGTCAGGATCGGTCCGGGCGCCACCACGTTGACCGTGATGCCGTGCGGCGCAAGCTCCAGCGCCCAGGTTCGCGCCATGCCGATCATGCCGGCCTTGGACGCACCGTAGGCGGTGCGCGTCGCCGCCCCCAGCGCCGCCCGCGACGAGTTGAACATCACGCGCCCGAAGCCCCGCGCCTTCATCGCCGGCAGGAATGCCTGGACGAGCGAAAGGGCCGCGCCCAAATGCAGCTGAGCAAGTCCTGTGATGTCTGACGGCTTCGCCTCTTCCACCAGGTTGGGCCAGATCACGCCGGCATTGTGCACAAGGTGGGTGACCTCGTGGCGTGCCGCGATCCCGGCCGCCGCCGCCTCGACCGCCTCCGCGTCGAGCAGGTCGCAGGCCACATGCTCCAGCCGCGCATGGGTGAATTCCGGCGCATGACGGGCGACCGACACCACCGTGTAGCCCTGCTCCAGCAGCCGCCGCGCCAAGTCCGCGCCGATCCCCTTGTTGCCGCCGGTGATGACCGCCGTGTACTCGCTCATGGTCTCTCCCTCGTGACCAGCGCCAGGACCCGAAGCGGGCTGCCGGTGCCGTTCCTGATCTTGAGCGGCGCGGCCATCAGAACCGCCCCTCTGGGCGGAAGCCGGTCGAGCCCCTTCAGGCATTGCAACCCGAACTTGCCCGCGCCGTGCAGATGGTAGTGCGCCGGGAATGGCGGCGTGAAATGCGCGCCCTGCCCCGCATCGGTGCCCACCGTCTCGGTGCCGAAGCCGCGGATGTCGCGCTCGTCGATCAGGAACCGGATCGCCGCGGACGACGGTCCCGGCGAATGCGGTCCGTCCTCGCGCATGTTGAGGTAGGCCGCGCCCGACCGCTTCGACCAGTCGGTCCGCATCAGCACCCAGGCATCGGCGGGAATGGTCCCGTGGGCGGCCTCCCATTCCTCGATCTTGTCGACGCTCAGCGTGTAATCTTCGTCTGTCGCCGTCTCGGTCACGCAGTCGATGACACAGACCGGACCGACGAAGGCCCCCGGCGCGATCTCGTCGACCGCCCCGTTCGGCACGTCGCGCCCGGAGATCCAGTGCACCGGCGCGTCGAAATGGGTGCCGGTATGCTCGGACATGGAGATGTTGTGCCACTTCCACGCAGGTCCCCGATGGTCGTAGGCCGAAACCTCCTCCATCCGGAACCGCGCGCATTGACCGAACTCGGGCGGCAGGACGATGACCGGGAAATCCGGGTCGAGGGTGTGCGTGAGGTCGACCACCTCGACCTCGCCCCCGGCCAGCGCGGCGACAAGCCCCTCCAGCACGCCGCTCATAACCCGCCTCCGGCCAGTTCCCGCTCCAGCACCTTGGGCGATTGCCGCCAGCGTTCGGCGATGTCGCGCGCCACGTCCCCGCACCAGACCTCCTCCAGCCCGTCACGCAATCCGGCGACGACACTGCGCGCGAGAGCCGCCGGCGCGACCTTTGGAGGCGGCACGTCCTGATGCCAGGCATCCTCGGTCGGGCCGGCAAAGACGTTCATCACCCGAATCCCGCCCGGCCGCAGCTCGGCCCGAAGCGCCTGCGACAGAGACAGCGCGGCGGCGTTCGACGCCGAGAACGGGCCGTAGGCCGGGTCATTCACGAGCGCATGGACCGACAGCAGGTTCACCCAGGCCGCGGCGCTGTTCACCCCGTCCGCCCCGCGCGCCCGCATGGCCGGCCCGAACGCCTGCGCGAGCCGCATCGCTCCGAAATAGTTCACTTCCATCTCGTCGCGCGCGAACATCACGTCGCCGCGCGACAGAACGCCGCCCGGCCGCACGAAGCGCGCGTTGTTGATCAGGATGTCGGTCTTGCCGCCAATCTCGCCCGCCAGCGCCGCGACAGAGCGCGTGTCGGTCACGTCGAGAGGCAGCAGCGAGACATCATCCATCCCCTCCAGCTCCGCGCGCTGCGGATAGGGGCGCCACGTCTCGGCCTCGCCAACGAAGACCGCCGCCGCTCCGGCTTCGAGCAGGGCGCGTGCGAGCGCCGGCGCGTTCTCCTGCCGCGCATCCGTGATCAGGATCCGGCGATGCTTCGGGTCGGCGGTCAGTTCGCGCAGTTGCGGGTCGTCGGACATGTTCGGTGTCGCCTCCTTCGGCAATGCCATCAGCACCCCCTGCCCCGCCCGGTCGAGCCGGTTGACGAGGCGCACGGCCTCGCCCTTCCGGCAATCGCCGTGGACGTGGCAGATGATGGACACCCCGGCGTCGAGCCGCACGGTCCCGGTGTGCCACGGCATCCGTTCGCGAAAATAGAGATCGGGCGAGACACGCACCATCGTCATCGCCAGAAGCGTGCCCGACGGGTCGGTTTCACGCCATTGCAGGTTTGTCGACAGGCACCGGCAGCAGGCGTCGCGCGGCGGATACTGCACCGCGCCGCAATCGGCGCAGTGCTGCAGCATGAACCGCCCCTCGGCGGCCGCGGCCGTCAGACCCAGCGCCGCGCGCGACCGGGCGGCGGGCGGCAGCGCGGGTCGCCGCATCGGCGTCTGCGGGTTCTTCTTCGGCGGCGGACTCAGCGGGTCGGTCATGCGCCCCCCTCGATCACGGCGGCGCCCGAGCACACGCCGCGGTCGTAGTTGATGACCCCGAACCCCGAGACCAAGGCCCGCCGCGCGCGCTCGACCTGCGTCGGCCCGGCCTGTCCCGTCACCTGCCGAAGCGCTTCGACCAGGCCGATGAACCCGCCCGCGGCGCCCGCCTGGCCCGCCGAGAGCTGCCCGCCCGAGGTGTTGTGCGGCAGGTCGCCCCCGATCGTCAGGTCGCGCGCGCGCAGGAAGGCCGGCGCCTCGCCCTTGGCGCAGAACCCCAGATCCTCGAATTGCAGCATGGAGATCACCGGATAGTCGTCGTAGGTCTGCACCAGGTCAATGTCCGAAGGCCCGCAGCCCGCCATCGACCACAGCTCGTCGACGTCCACCGCCCAGCCGCCGCGCAGCTGCGCCGGGTCGTCGGGATAGGCGTTATGGCGCTCGATGGTCGCGGCGATCCGCGCGAAGGGCAGATCGCGGCGCACCGCCTCGTCCTCCCGCATCACCAGAAACGCCTCCGCCCCCGCGCAGGGCATCACGCAGTCAAAAAGCGCCAGCGGGTCGGCGACAGGGCGCGCGCCGAGATAGTCGGCCATGCTCAGCGGCTTCTTCATCAGCGCGTGCGGGTTTCGCAGCGCGTTGTCGCGCTGGGCGACGCAGATCCGCCCGAAATCCTCGCGCACGGCGCCGAACTCGGTCATGTAGCGGTCGGTCAGCAGGGCGAACATCGCATTCGGCCCGCCGTAGCCGTAGGGATAGGCGGCGTCGACGGCAAAGCGCGAGAAGCTCGACAGGAGCTTGCGGAAGCTGTCGATCTGGTTGGTGTCGCCCGCCACGCAGGCCACGATGTCGGCGTCGCCCGCCTGCACCGCGCGCGCCGCACGCCGCAGAGCCACGACGCCGCTCGCCCCGCCCATCGGGATGGAATCGAGCCAGCGCGGGCACAGGCCCAGATGCTGGGTCAGGCCCACGGGCGTATCGGGAAAGAGCGTGAAGCTCGCCACCGAGAACCCGTCGATCCCGTCAGGCGCCAGCCCCGCCGCGTCGAGCGTGCCCTTCAGGGCGCGCGCCAGCCAATGATGCGCCGTCGCGGTCGAATAGCGCTCGTAGGGCACCGTGCAGGGCGCAGTCAGGACGACACCGTCATAGGCCGCCCGTTGGCTCATGCCGCCTGCCGCCGCTTCATCGTGCGTGTGTCCGCCGTGCTCCGGTTCATCGACCAGCCGCGCCGCCAGCTCCTTCAGCGCCGCGCGCTGGATCTTGTTGGTCGCGGTCAGCGGCAGCGCATCCACGAAGGCGATGTAGCCCGGCACCTTGTAATACGCCATCTGCCCCAGCGCCCAGTCCACGAGCCGCTCCGCCAGCGCGCCGTCGCGCGCGCCCTCGACGACCAGGCAGGCGAAGACCTCGTCGCCGCGCACCGCGTCCGGAACCGCCGCCACGCCGGCGGCGATCACCGCCGGGTGGCGCATGAGGACCGACTCCACCTCGACGGCGGCGATGTTCTCGCCCGAGCGGCGGATGACGTTCTTGCGGCGGTCGACGAAAAACATGTCGCCCGACGGCTCCTGGCGCACCACGTCGCCGGTGTGGAACCAGCCGCCCTCCCATGCCTTCGCCGTCTCGCCGGGATTCTTCCAGTATTCGCTGAAGAAGCCGTGGCGCGGATGGTCGCCTGCGCGCCGCACCAGCAGCTCGCCCGGCGCGCCCGGCTCGACCTCGTGGCCGGCCTCGTCGATCACGCGCACCTCGACTGGCGCCTCGGGCCGGCCCAGACACGCCTCGCCCACGCGGCGCGGCTCCCGGTTGGCGGCGATCACCGCGCCCGCGCCGGTTTCTGTCATCGCCCAGGCCTCGACCAGCGGAAAGCCGAACCGTGCCTCGAACGCGGCCTGCAGCTTGGGATCGACCCCCGCGCCGAAGCCGAAGCGCACGGCATGGTCACGCTCGCCCACGCCCTCGGGCGCGCCCATCAGCATCGACGGCATGACACCGAGATAGTGCAGGCAGCTCGCTTTCGAGTCGCGCACCGACGCCCACCAGCTTCGCGGGTGGAACCGATCGAGCGCCGTCAGGCAGCCACCCACCCGGACCATCGCCATGAACGAATAGGCCATGGCGTTCATGTGAAAGATGGGCAGCGGCGTGAGCATCCGCTCGCCGTCCCGGGTGAGCGCGCATACACCGCCCGCGCCGGCATACCACCGTCCCGCTTCGAGGAAGTAGTCGTTGGACAGCACGCAGCCTTTCGGCCGCCCCGTCGTGCCGGACGTGTAGAGCAGCGCCGCCTCCCGTGCACCGTCCGGTCCGCCCGCGACAGAACACCGGATCGCCGCCCGGCGCGGGCAAAGGCTCTCCGGGCGCGCAGACCTGCATCGCGACGCCCGCCGCCGTCGCAGCCGCGCGCAGCTCGTCCACCCGGCTCGGGATCGCGACGGCCAGGGCCGGCTCCGCATGGCCGGCCATGTATTCCAGCTCGGCCGCCCGAAGATCCGGGTTCACCGGCACCACCGACAGGCCAAGCGCGTTGGCCGCGAGCCAGTGCAGGAAGAAGTCGGGCCGGTTCTCCAGCAGCAGCATTACCCGCTGCCCCGCCAGGTATCCCGCCGCCGCGAAGTCGGCGCGCAAGCTCTCGACCCGTTCCGACGCCTCGCGCATAGGTGATTTCGCCCGCCTCGATGCCGTAGATGCCGGCCGTCTCGGGCAGGACGTTCAGCATCGGCCGGTCCGGCCAGCGCCGCGCCGCCTCGGCAAAGGATGCGTGAACGGTCACGGCAAGAGCTGGATGTTGCCGAACGCCGCGTCGCAATTGAGGATGTCCACCCGCTTGCGTGCGATCTTCAGCACCCCGTCGCGCAGCACCAGATCGTGCCGCGCCGTCAACGCCAGCAGGAACTGCTCGTCGAGCCGCGTCTCCACGTAGTGCATCTGCGTGGTGGTCACGACGCGCCCCGCCTCGATGTCGATCTCGTCGACCCAGGGGCGCTGGATGACGTGGTGGCACCGGCTCTTGGGCTTCTGGCTGAAGGTGCGCGCGCCGGTCAGCCGCTCAACCCGCAGGCGCAGCATGAACTGGTCCTCGTACATCAGCGAGGTCTCGTGGATCGGGTCCTGCTGCTTGTAGTCGAGCGGCATCCAGTAGATGTCCATCCTCGGTCCAGAGGGTCAGCCACTCGTCGAAGCGCCCTTCGTCAAGCATCCGCACCTCGTCATAGAGGAACTCGATCACCTCGTCCTTGCCCGGCGCGCTCATTCCGCGGCCTCCAGCGTCTCGGGCATGGTCGCCGTCATGAACTTCGCCCAGGCGTGGAACTGGTTCCGCATCTGCCGCTCGGTGGTACCGTTCAGAACCGCCTCCTCGTCCAAATCCTCGCCCTCCTCGTAGAGGCGCTGGATGTTGACCCATTCCAGTCCGTCGGCGGCCAGACCCTCCTGCGCGCGTTCGTACATCTCCAGGTCGTCGTGTCCGACGATCGAGGTGGGCGCATTGATCATCCGGTTGTACATCGCCGTTCGCGCCACCAGTTCTTCGGGCGCGTCCACGAGGCGGAAGATCCAGCTTTCCACCAGCGTCTTGTCAGCCGCCAGCGGGATGAAGTTGCGAAGCTGCTGGATCGGCCCCTTGATCATGATGTTCGGGAAATAGACGGTATTGTGCCGGTTCTCGCCCAGGATCTCGCGCGCCCGCTCCTCGCCATAGGTCTCCGTCATCGCCTCGAAATATCCGGGAATCTCGGAATAGTCTGAATGGATCGAGTGGTGCACGCCTGTATGCCCGTGGCCGTTGGGCCAGGTGCGGATGCCCATCTCCTCGAAGAACTCGTAGGGGCTCATGAAGGGCGCGATGATCTGCATGGCGGCGGGCTTCGGATCGTCGGGGCCCTTGCCCATCTCCTCCCAGATCTTCACCGCAGTTCCGGCCGAGCTCTCGTGCGCGACCATCGGATGGCAGGTGTCGGTCTGGTTCTCGACCAGCATCTTCCAGTTGCAGCGGTGCATGTAGCGCAGCGGCTGCCCGACGACCTCGAGCCGCCCTGCGGGCGAGCGGTCCACCATGTTGTCGAGCGACGTGAGCGAGCCGTTGAAGTATTCCTGAAACTCGATCCCCTCCGGCGCCAGCCGCGCGAACACGAAGCCGCGGTAGTTTTCCACGCCGCCGACCGCCTTCATGCCCTTGCCGCCTTCGGTCTTGTCGAGGCCGGTGCCTTCGTAGCCCTTCTTCAGCGGGATCGCGAGCAGGCAGCCGTCGGTCTTGAACGACCACGCGTGGTAGGGGCAGCGGAAGAACTTGCCGGTGTTGCCGGTGCGGTCGATGGCGATCTTGGTGCCCTTGTGCGGGCAGCGGTTGTAGAGAACCTTCACCTCGCCGTCGGAGTGGCGCACCATGATGACCGGCTGGTCGCCGATCTGCGTGGTGTAATAGTCGCCCTTCTTGGGCACCTGGCTGTCATGGCCCACATAGACCCAGGTGTTGGCGAAGAGGTGGTCCATCTCCTGCCGGTAGATCTCCTGGTCGATGTAGATGTCGCGGTGCACTTGGAAGGGCGTCACCAGCCCTTCGACGGCGCTGCGTGTGGCGTAGCGAGTCATCGTCTCTCCTCCCTCAAAGATCGAGCTTCAGGCGGGCCGACTTCGCGCGGCTCACGCAGATCTGCATCACCTTGTTGCCGGCGCGCTCGTCCTCCGAAAGCACCACGTCGCGATGGTCGGGCACCCCTTCCAGAACGTCGGTCTGGCAGATCCCGCAATCGCCGCGCTGGCAGTCGTAGATCAGGTCCTCGCCCGGCGGCCTCCAGCACGTCGATGATGCTCTGTCCGGGCGGCACCGTGTAGACGGCGCCACTGGAGGCCAGCTCCACCTCGAACGCGGTGTCACCTGCCTGGTCGGCCGGCGCGTCGAAAAGCTCGAAATGCACCCGGTCGGGCGAAATTCCGGCGGACTCGGCCGCAGCCTTGGCGGCCTCGATCATCGGCTTGCGGCCCGCAGACATAGAGGTGCGCCGCGCCATCCGCGTCCGCGAGCACGCCGCGAAGGTCCATCGGTCGGCCCGCCGCGTCGTCGAAATGCATCCGCAGCAGGTCGCCGTGCGCTGCCTCGAGCGTGTCCGCGAAAGCCGCCGCCGCGCGATTGCGGACCGCATAGTGCAGGCAGTAATCTCGCCCGGCACGCTTCAGCGCCGTCGCCATCGAGATCATCGGCGTGATGCCGATCCCGCCCGCGATCAGGATCGACGGGGCCGTCTCGTCGGCCAGCGGAAAGTCGTTCTTCGGCATCTCCACCCTGACCGTCGCGCCTTCTTCCAGCCCGTGCATGAACCGCGAGCCGCCCCGGCCGTCCTGCTCCAGCCGGACCCCGAAACGATAGGCCCGAGGCGCCTCGAAGTCGCCGTCGAAGTCTATCAGGCTGTAGGGCCGCGTCGCCCCGTCGGGCAGGTGGATCTCGACGTGCGCGCCCGGAGCGTAGGCAGGCAAGGCACCACCATCGGCGCTCACCAACACGATCGATCGGATCGCTTCGGCCGCCGCCTCAACTCGTTCCACCTTAAGCTCGATCGCCGCCATTCAGCCCTCGTTCAATGCAAGCGCAGATATTCCGCTTCGTTGAAAGCATGAAATATCATGCAATGCCACGTCAAGCTTCAAGTTTGAAAAGATGCGATTTCATGTTTTTCTTGCCAGCGTGATCGGCTTCTGTCTACCCTCCGCATCAGGTCATGACTGGGAGGATTGCATGAAACATCTTGTCTCGAAACTTGCGGCGGGCGCGCTCGCGCTTGCCACGCTGGGCTCCGCTGCCGCCGCGCAGGAAACCACCCTGCGGCTGTCGAACTGGCTGCCGCCGTCGCATCCGATCGTCAAGGACATCGTGATGCCGTGGAAGGCGCAGGTCGAGGAAGCCACGGAGGGCCGGGTCGAGATTCAGGTCCTCGACGCGCCTCTCGGCCCGCCGCCCGCGCATTTCGACCTGGCCGCGACCGGGGCGGCCGACATCACCTTCGGCGTCCACGGCTACACCCCCGGCCGCTTCGCGCTGACCGACATCGCCGAACTGCCGTTCCTGACCCCGAGCGCCGAGGCGCTTTCGGTCGGCCTCTGGCGCCTGCACGAGAAGATGCTGGCCGAACACGGTGAACATGCGGGCGTCAAGGTGCTGGCCCTCTGGGGCCACGGGCCGGGCCATCTCTTCACCACCGGGCGCGAGGTCACGCCGCTCGACGAACTCGGAGGCGCCAAGATTCGCGTCGCCGGCGCGGTCACCAATCAGCTCGCCGAAGAGATGGGTATGGTCCCGCTTCAGGCGCCCGCCCCCAAGACCTACGAACTTCTCTCGGGCGGCGTGGCCGACGGCATCTACTTTCCGTCGGAATCGATTCCGTTCTTCAAGCTCGACTCGATCGTGACCAAGGCCCTGCGGGTGCCCGGTGGCCTCTACAACGTCTCTTTCTTCTTCGTGATGAACCAGGATGCGTGGGACGGCCTTTCTGAGGAGGACCGCGCCGCGATCGACGAGGTTTCGGGCGAGGCGCTCGCACGCATGGCCGGCCAGGCCTGGGACGCCGCCGACGAAGCCGGTCTTGCCGTGATGGAGGGCAAGGTCGCCTTCCACGATGCCACCGAGGCCGAGATGGAGGCGCTCCGCGCAGATGCCGAAGCGGTCTACGAAACCGTCCGCGACAAGGTCGAGGCCAAGGGTGTCGATTTCGATGCCGCGCTGCAGATGCTCAAGGACGAAACCGAAGCGGTCGCCGCCGAATGAGACGACTCGGCAACGGAGCAGGGCGCCACGCGCGCGCCCTGCGCCACTCCCTGCGCAAGACGACGGCGGTTTTGACGGGCGTTCTGCTTCTGACGCTGACGGCAGTGACACTGATCGACGTCCTGGGCCGCTATTTCCTCGCCAGTCCGCTGCCCGGCGCCTCCGAACTCACCGAGCTGCTGGTGATGTCCATCGTCTTCGCGGGTCTGCCGGCGATCTGCCTCGACGACGGGCACATTACCGTAGACCTCTTCACCTCGCGCCTGCGCGGGCGCGCGGCCGCTGTGCAGATCATGGCCGGACGCCTCGCGGTCGCGCTGATGCTGACGCTCGTCTCCTGGCAGCTCTGGGAACACGGTGGCCGCCTCGGCTCCTGGGGCGAGACCACGATCTACCTGCACGTACCCCTCGCCCCGGTCGCCCGCGCCGCCAGCGTGCTCTGCGCGGTCTCGGCGCTCATTGTCCTCGCCCTGGCGCTGTTGCGCCTGCCGGCAGGTCACGCAGAGGACGTCTGACATGGACTGGCCGCTCGGTCTCGCCCTTCTCCTCGGTCTCATCTTCGCCGGGGTGCCCATCGCCTTCGCGCTCTCGGGCGTGGGACTCTTGGGCGTCATCAGCATCATCGGCTTCGATCCCGCGCTCGCCATGCTGGGACAGATCTATTTCGACAGCGGGCGCAGCTACACGCTGTCGGTCGTGCCGCTCTTCCTGCTGATGGGCAATTTCATCGTCCAGTCGGGCATCGCGTCGGAGCTCTACGACGCCGCGAACGCGTGGCTGCGCCACCGGCGCGGCGGCCTGGCCATGGCGACCATCGTCGCCTGCGGCGGGTTCTCCTCGGTGTGCGGCTCGTCGCTCGCCACCACCGCCACGATGGGCCGGATCAGCCTGCCGGCCATGCGCCGCTATGGCTATTCCGACGGCCTCGCCGCGGCCTCGGTCGCCGCCGGCGGGACGCTCGGCATCCTGATCCCGCCCTCGGTGATCCTCGTGATCTACGGCATCCTGACACAGCAGGACATCGGCAAGCTGTTTCTCGCCGGACTGCTTCCCGGCCTTGTCGGCGTCATCTTCTACATGGGTGCCGTGCAGATTTCCCTGCGCCTGCGCCCCGAGAAGATCGAAACCCTGCCCAAGCTGCCGCTCGGCGACCGGGTTCGCGCCCTGCGTGGCGTATCGGGCGCGCTCGTCCTCTTCGTCTTCGTCCTCGGCGGCATCTATGTCGGCGTCTTCACCGCCACCGAGGCCGCCGGGATGGGCGCGGGCGGCGCCATCCTCATCACCGCGCTGCGCCGGCAGCTTACGTGGGAGGCGACGCTCGAGACGCTCTTCGCGACGGCCAAGACGACTGCGGTGATGTTCTTCATCCTCTTCGGCGCGCTCTATTTCCTCAATTTCGTCAATCTCGCGGGCCTGACGGGCGATTTGCGCGACGGGCTTGCGGCTGTGGACGCCGGTCCGCTCGGCGTGATCCTGATGCTCATCGTGCTTTTCCTCATCCTCGGCTGCCTGCTGGAAAGCCTGTCGATGATTCTGCTCACCGTGCCGGTGCTCTACCCGATCGTGACGGAGCTGGGTTTCGACGCGATCTGGTTCGGCATCTTCGTCGTCGTCGCCACGGAGTTGAGCTACATCACGCCGCCCATCGGCATGAACGTCTTCGTCATGCGCATTGTCGCGCCCGACATTCCGCTGGAGCGCGTCTTTGCGGCGATCCTGCCCTTCGTTCTCGTGGATCTCCTGCGCCTGCTGCTGCTGATCGCGGTACCGGGGTTGGTCTTGTTCATCCCGAACTCCATGTGAGGCCGATGGAGAACCGACAGACGCCCCTGACATCGCAGACCCGAACGGCCCCGGCCGGAATCGGAGCCAGGCCGTTCCTGCCGAACTACCTCCTGTTCCTCCTGGCGACGACGAGCGCCGCCGCCAGCGCCGAGTTCCACGAAATCGTGCGCGAGCGCGGTCTGCGCGTGCCGGAATGGCGCGTGCTCGCCTGCCTTCACGACGAGGACGGCCAGATGGTCACCCGCCTTGCCGCCCTGGCGCTCATGGAGCAGTCGCATCTGACCCGCGTCATTGATCAGATGGATGCCCGCGGTCTGGTGGAACGGCGCAGCGACGCACGGGACCGTCGCCGGGTGCGCCTTCACCTTACCGAGAGTGGACGGATACTGGCCCAGGAGATGGTGGCGGAGGCACGCAACCACGAGCGCCGCTTCCTGCGTCGGCTACCCGATGGCGCGGGTGCCGAGCTAAAACGCCTTCTCGGCAGGATCTACGCCGAGGTTTCCGGCGACGAGATCTGAAGCACTCGACCTCCCACCGACGCCCACCCAGGAACTTTCTTCTGCCCCTTCACCGGCGATTAACCATGATGCGCGAAAACCTGCTCATTGAAACGTCGCGATGGGGAGCGAGACATGGAACAGGCACAGGCACGGTCCGAGATCATCCGCTTTCCGTTCCGCAAGTCAGCCGCGCCGGGTCGAAAGTTCGGAACCGCGCGCCTGACCATGACCCTGCCTCGCGGCAAGACCATGCATCTGCTCGCCGTCGGCCGGATGCGCCAGGAGCCGCGCGCGGCGTTCGCCGCAGTCTCCTGAGCCGCGCTCCGGAGAGCCTGCACGCCACCGCAGCGGCGCGGATCTTCAGCCAGACGTCCCGGAACCCGGGAAGTCGGCGGATCAGCGGCCCGGACCACCACGACCTGACAGCCGACGGGCGCCACGATCAGATCAAACGCCATCGCATTTCGCGCTCTTGGCAAAAGCGGGCGCTCTGCTCGTATCCACCGTTTGCCCGGATCTCGCCTGCGGCGCCTGGGCCATCACGCACCCGCTCAGGGAACGACCGGTCGCGCCGAGCCGGTCGACCGGCCTCGACTTCAACTCAGACCTGACAGCCGGGACGCGCGACAGACCACCGGGCCCAGCCCTCACCCTGATCTGGGCGAGGACAAGGCCGGCGCCTTGCCCGTCGGCGCGATGCGCCTCGATCTGATCCTCTGCGTGGGGCCTGCACGTTCTACCCGAACGGCTCCGACCCGAGCGGGGCCCACCGTGTCCCCTTGAGGCCGCCCCCTTCGGAGCACGCCCGCCGGTTCTCCGCGACGCTGATTGCCTGTCTGAATTCCCGGGCCGCGTGCCGGCCCACCGAGGCCCGATCCCGACAGGCGTTCCATTGTCAGGCGTCACCGCGCTTGCTAGCAATTCGGGAACAGCGGCGGGGGGAGTACATGCCGGTCATCACTGAAATCGAGGACCTGCGGCGGATCTACCGACGACGCGTCCCCAAGATGTTCTACGATTACGCGGAATCGGGAAGCTGGACCGAGCAGACCTTCCGCGACAACTCCGCCGATTTCGACTTGATCCGCCTGCGTCAGCGGGTGGCGGTGAACATGGAGCACCGCAATCTCGCCACCACACTGGTTGGCCAGGACGTGGCGATCCCGGTAGCGCTCGCCCCTGTCGGGCTGACGGGGATGCAGAACGCGGACGGCGAGATCAAGGCGGCCCGCGCGGCCGAGAAGTTCGGGGTGCCCTTCACCCTCTCCACTCTGTCGATATGCTCCATCGAGGATCTGGCGGCGAACACGACCAAGCCGTTCTGGTTCCAGGTCTACACTCTGAAGGACGACGATTTCATGCGGCGCCTGCTGGACCGAGCTCGGGCCGCGGGCTGCACGACCATTGTCATCACGCTTGACCTGCAGATGCATGGGCAGCGCCACAAGGACATCAAGAACGGACTGAGCGCGCCGCCCAAGCTGACGCCCAGGTCGATCGCCAACATGATGACCAAGGTCGGCTGGGGCCTCGAGATGCTGCGCACCAGGCGCCACACTTTCGGCAACGTGGTGGGTCACGCCAAGGGGGTCAGCGACCCGTCTTCCCTGTCGTCCTGGACGGCGGAGGCCTTCGATCAGGCCCTCGACTGGAAGCGGGTCAAGGAACTTATCGAAATGTGGGAGGGCAAGGTCATCCTCAAGGGCATCCTCGACGCCGAGGATGCCCGCAAGGCCGTCGAAGTCGGCGCCGACGCGATCGTCGTCTCGAACCACGGCGGCCGGCAGCTCGACGGCGCGCTCAGCTCGATCCGGGTCCTGCCGTCCATCGTCGAGAGCGTGGGCGACCGGATCGAGGTCCACATGGACAGCGGCATCCGCTCGGGACAGGACGTGCTCAAGGCGCTGGCGCTCGGCGCGCGCGGCTGCATGATCGGGCGGGCCTGGGTCTATGGCCTGGGCGCCATGGGCGAGGCGGGAGTGACTAGGGCGCTGGAGGTGATCGCCAAGGAGCTCGACACCACAATGGCGCTCTGCGGGCGACGCGACGTGCACGCGCTGGACCGCGACATGCTGCTCATCCCCGACCGGTTCTGGGACTATGCCGTCTGAGGCGGCGTCGACAAGCGACGCGAGACTTTTCGAACTGCGTTGGGCGCGCGGCGAGCGGGATCTCGCGGACGCGCTCTGGCAACTCTACGGCGGCGCACGGCACGCGCCCTCGCTGCTCGCACCCGTTCGCGAGCTGCTGCATCGAAACTGGTCGGAACGCCCGAGCGACCTGCGGGATCTGGATCTCGAGCGCGATCTCAATCCCGACTGGTTTCTCGACCCCTCCATGGTCGGCTACGTCTTCTACATCGATCGCTTCGCCGGCTGTCTGGACGATCTGGTGCGGCATATCCCCTATCTGACCGAGCTGGGGGTGACCTACGTCCACTTCATGCCGTGCCTGAAACCGCGCCCCGGCGACAGCGACGGCGGCTATGCGGTGATGGATTACCGCGCCATCAAGCCGGAACTCGGCACGATGGACGACTTCACCGAAATCTGCCGGCGCTTCCGCGCGAATGGCATGAGCGTGTGCATCGACATGGTGCTCAACCATACCGCGAAGGAGCACGAATGGGCTCTCCGCGCGGGCGACGGCGACCCGACCTACGTCGATTTCTACCGGATGTTCGACAGTTACGAAGTGCCGGCGGAATACGAGGCCACGCTGCTCGAAGTCTTCCCCAACCAGGCGCCGGGCAACTTCACCCACTATCCAGAAATGGGGAAATGGGTCTGGACGACGTTCAACGAGTTTCAATGGGACCTGAACTGGGAGAATCCGGAAGTCTTCCTCGCCATCCTCGACACGATTCTCTGGCTCGCCAATCGGGGGGTCGAGGTATTCCGGCTCGACGCGGTGGCCTTCATGTGGAAGCGCATGGGCACGATCTGCCAGAACCTGCCCGAGGTTCACGACATCCTGCAGGCGCTGGTACAGGCCACCCGCATCGCCGCGCCCGCCGTGATCCACAAGGCCGAAGCCATCGTCGGGCCGCGAGACCTCGTCCCCTACCTCGGACGCGGGCGCCACGCGGGCCGTGAAAGCAACCTCGCCTACCACAACAACCTGATGGTGCAGTACTGGTCGTCCCTTGCTTCGGGCGACACGCGGCTGATGACGCATGTGCTGAAGACGCACTTCCCCGACCGGTTCCGCCGCGCCTGCTGGGCCACCTACATCCGCTGCCACGACGACATCGGCTGGGCCATCTCGGAAGAGGATACCGAGGCCGTGCCGCCCCTCACCGGCCCAGGCCACCGGGCGTTTCTGGCGGACTTCTACAACGGCACGTTTCCCGGAAGCTTCGCGCGCGGTTCTGACTTCCAGACGAACGAGGAGACGGGTGACCGCCGGACCTGCGGCAGCTTCGCCTCCCTCGCCGGGCTCGAATCCGCCCTGCTGAGCGAGGACCGGGCCGAGATCGACGCCGCCGTGAACCGCATCCTTCTGGGCCACGCGCTGATTGCGTCGTTCGGAGGCATCCCGCTCATATACATGGGCGACGAGCTCGGCCTGACGAACGACACGACCTATCTCGACGACCCGGACCTGCGCCCCGACAGCCGCTGGGCACACCGGCCTCGCATCGACTGGACGCTCGCGCGCTCGGCACACCAGGAGGAGAGCCCGCACGCCTGGATCTGGCGCGGCACCCGGCATCTTCTCTGGGTGCGCAAGGGCACGCCGCAACTGGCCTCCGACGTGCCGACCGTCGTGCTCCGTCACGAGAATCCGCACCTCTTCGCCTTCGCCCGTCTGGCCGACGACTGCACCCTGATCTGCGTCTTCAACTTCACCGGCAGCTACCAGAGCGTCCCGGCCACCGCGCTCGGCATCGACCCGGACATCCACCATCACGAACTGGTCTCTTGCGCCCCGATGGCTTTCCCAGAAGGCCAGGTCGTGCTGCCGCCCTACGGTCGCGCCTGGATCAGGCCCGAATCCGAGGCGTGAGGCGCGACTGATCCCGGCGCGAAGGCCGGGGCCGACGGATTTCGGCGGACGCCACGTCTCCGCGCCTGCTGCCCTTGCCAACTGGCCGGACGTGCTCTAAACGCCCAGCCTTCACCCGGGCCGACACCCTTGGAGGCGGCCCGCCGAATGAGGAGTACTACCCATGGCTGGCGAGATTCCAGATCTCGAAGCCCTGGAACGGACGGGGACAGGCAAGGGGGCCGCCCGTCAAGCCCGCCGCGAGGGCTACGTTCCGGGGATCGTCTATGGCGGCGGATCAGATCCGCAGCCGATCAACCTTCCTTACAACGAACTTCTGACGCGCTTGAAGAAGGGTCGCTTCCTGTCGACGCTCTTCAACCTCAAGGTCGAGGGACAGGACGATGTCCGCGTCATCTGCCGCAACGTGCAGCGTGACGTGGTCAAGGACCTGCCGACCCATGTGGACCTGATGCGCCTGCGCCGCACCAGCCGCATCAACCTCTTCATCCCGGTCGAGATCGTCGGCCGCGAAGATGCTCCCGGCCTGCGCAAGGGCGGCGTGCTGACAATGGTGCGTCCAGAGGTCGAGCTGGTGGTCACTGCCGGCGACATTCCGGAGAAGATCACCGCTTCGATCGCCGGGATGGGCGTCAATGACACGCTCACGATCTCGATGATCGATCTGCCCGAAGGGGCGAAACCGGTGATCGACCGTGACTTCGTGATCGCCAACATCCAGCCGCCTTCAGGTCTTGCTTCGCAAGACGACGAGGAGGCCGAGGAGCCCGCAGCCGACGAGGTTCCCGCCATCGAGCAGGAAGCCGACGCCAGCTCGGACGAATAATTCCCAACGCAAGAAAGGGCCCCGAGGGGCCTGACGCATTCCGCGCGGTGGGTCCCAGAGTAGCTCAGACGGTCGGCCCGAGAGGGTCGGCCGTCATTCGTCGGCCTCGGGACGCGTCGGGCAGGTTCTATTCTGCCGCCAGCATCCCGGCATCCATAGGCGTAAAAGGCTTCTTCGCGGAAGCCAGACACCGAGATCTATCCAACTTCGCCCCCGCCTTCGTCTTCGCATAGAGCCAAGGACGGCAGATTAGGCGGTGGAGATCCGGCACATCCAGATTGCCGTTTTTGCGGCGCACGAACGCATCTAGGCCATGTCGCATCGCCGGCGTCTTGGCCTGCTGCCGGTTCCGTGGACACGAAGATAAGATCGTGACCATGGAGCTTGGGACAGCAGATGCAGAGACGAACTTTCAGCCGCGAGTTCAAGATCGAGGCGGTGAAGCTGGTGACGGAGCGCGGCGTGGCTGTCGCGCAGGCCTGCCGGGAGCTTGAGCTCTCGGAGAGCGTGCTGCGGCGGTGGATGCGAGAGCTGGAGGATGCTGCGCTCGGTGCGTTCTCCGGGAACGGTCGTCCGAATGCCGAGCAAGCCGAGATCGTCACCTTGAGGAAGGAGGTCGCCCGTCTCAAGGCGGAGCGTGACATCCTAAAAAAGGGCGTGGCCATTGTCCGCCATTGGTCCGAGGACAATGGACGCGCGCGTTCTTCGCGAGGGACGCGACATGAGGTTTGCCTTCATCGCGAAGCACCGCCACGTCTGGCCGGTGAGTTGGCTGTGTGCGGCGCTCGGCGTCTCGCGGTCGGGGTTCCATGCCTGGCTGAACCGGCCAGTCAGCGCTCGGGCCGTCTACGACAAGAAGCTCGGCTCGGCGATGCGCAAGAGCTTCAAGGACAGCGATCGCACCTATGGCGCCCGCCGGATCTGGCGCGATGTCCTCGAGGAGGGCTTCGCCTGCGGCCTCCATCGCATCGAGCGGCTGATGCGGGTGAACGGTCTTAAGGCGCGCCCTCGGCGCCGCGGTCTGCCGAGGGACGACGGCGAGCGATCCGTCATCGCCGACAACGTCCTCGACCGGGACTTCCAGGCGGACAGACCCAACCGGAAGTGGCTGGCCGACTTCACCTACATCTGGACGGCCGAGGGCTGGCTCTACGTCGCCGCCGTGCTGGACCTGTTCTCACGCCGCATTGTCGGCTGGTCGATGAAGGCCGAGCGCGACGCGTCGCTGGTCATGGATGCCCTCATGATGGCGGTGTGGAGGCGCGGAAAGGCCGACGCGCTGGTGCATCATTCCGACCAGGGCAGCCAGTATACGAGCGAGCAGTTCCAGCGTCTCCTGGCCGATCACGGCATCACCTGCTCGATGAGCCGGTCGGGAAACGTCTGGGACAACTCGGCGATGGAGAGCTTCTTCTCTTCGCTGAAGACCGAGCGCACGGTCCGCAAGACCTACCGCACCCGCGACGCCGCAAGGGCCGACGTCTTCGATTACATCGAGAGGTTCTACAATCCGAAGCGGCGCCACTCGAAACTGGGCTACCTCAGCCCAATTCAGTTCGAGGCACGCGCCGTGCTACCTTAACCCGCCGTCCACGGAACCGGCAGCAGGCCATCTTGCATTCTGGCGCTCGCCGCGCTCTGGATGTCAGCTCTATCCGCTCGTCCGTTCCGGGGACGCGGAGGGCGCGCGGCATGACCTTCGACTGCTCCTTCGAGAGCGAGTTGCCCGCGAATGGGGACGCATTGGGGCGCGGCTCGAAGAAGTTGTAATGCACGCGGAAGATGTTCAGCAGCGAGATCAGAGTCTTTGGATTGAAGATCGCTTCCTGAAAGTAGGAGTCGCCGACGCGGGCACCTCCACTGCCGGCCCGGAGCCGTTCGCGCACCGAGTTCATGAAGGTTCTGGCAGGCTGCATTGTCGCCTTCCAGACGAGTTCAGCCAGTTCTTCGCGAAGTTCTTCGTCGAGGTCTGCCGCAGCGAACGGAAGTGCTTTCAAACGGCTTCGCAACGGCTCGGGGACAATCGGAAAGACCCGGTCTTGTCGCGTTCTCCGCTCGCCTGCGTCGGAGATCGGACCCGGATTTTGGTCAACGCAGGATCTCGTCTTCGAAGATGTGCGGCAGGATCGCCGGGAGGGTCGCCTCCTGCTCGCTCGACAGGACGATCCGGCCCGCCGGCAGCATCTCCTTCAGCAGCACGAAGTGGGCGGCTTTGGTGTAGATGTCGCGTGTGGTCATTCTCTTGAACAATCCGCGCGGGTCGTTCGCATTTGCTCGGAAGCCAAACCATTGTTCGCCGACAAGTTTGATCGCTCCATCTCGGCCTTGACGTTGATCTCACGCTGGTCGAAGGCAACAACAGCGATCTCCGCCCGCGCCGCCTTCACGTCAGGCATAAACGCGGACGCGAACGCGCCTGCCAGCCCGGGGTCGCGGTCCAGCACGAAGAAGCAACGCTGCTCCGCGTTGTAGAGCGCCGTGCGAACCGTCAGGGCGTGCGCGAACTGCTGGACGTCGAGAAACGCACCAGCACCCTTCGTCAGGGGTCTGGAGCCCCGGCTCGACCTCCGGCGCCTCCTCCGGATGGAGCCCGACGTCTCCCGTGATCTTGCTCACATGGTCCGCGAATTCGCTCCTGCTCCACAGGCGCTCCATCTGCCCATAGCAAGGCGGACGAGCGAGATCGCCGTTTACGATCGTCTCGCTCTTGACCTGCTCCATATCCGGTTCGGCAGCGTCCCGACCTGCAAGTTGCCACGCGGTTTGATCATTGGGTCGCTCCGCCGATTGGCCGATTGGCCCCTGCACGAAGCGGAATGATCAGCAATCCCGGATAATGTGTTTCCCGGCGCGGATGCGCACAGCTGCATCGGAAGGTTGTGCTGCCCGGCGGAGAAATCCTGCCGAAAAGACAACGGCCTGCCGAAGATGATCCGGCAGGCCGTGCGGGCCACGTCCTGAACCGCGGAACGTCTCAGGCCCTAGGGGGGCCTACTTTCTATCTTGCGCACCATGCGCTGTCCGTTCTGCGGCCCTGATAAAATCGCGGACTGCCCCTCAACGGGGACCTCGCACCGACAGGACGCTCTCGAATTTCTCCAGCTCGGGTGGCCCCAGAAACATGTCGTGATAGTCGCCGGCGCTGCGATGCGCCATGCGGAAGGCTTCCGATCTGGTCCAGTCCTCGAACGAGGACTCGTCCTCCCAAGCCGTGTGCGAGGCGTAGAGGCGAAATCCGTCGTGCTCGTCGCCTTTCATCAGATGAAAGGTCACGAACCCCGGGACCCGCGTCAGATGGCTGTCGCGACTGGCCCAGACCTCCTCGAACTCCTGCTCGTGGCCGAGTTTTACCTTGAACCGGTTCATCGTCAGATACATGTCCATGCCCCAAACCCAGCGCCGCGCTGGAAATCAGCCCGCGTCTGCGGCAAGTACAGGCAATCGCCAGCAGCAGCGCAAGGACACACATGCGACTCTTCGTCGGTCTCGGCAACCCGGGGGCCCAATACGCCGGGCACCGTCACAACGTCGGCTTCATGGCGGTGGACCGGATTGGCGCCGACCACGACTTCGGCCCATGGCGTGCCAAGTTCCATGGCGAGACGGCCGACGGCCGATTGAGCGGGGAACGGGTCGTGCTGCTCAAGCCCGGGACCTACATGAATCACTCGGGCCAGGCGGTCAGTGAAGCTGCGCGGTTCTACAAGGTCGAGCCCGCCGATATCGTCGTCTTTCATGACGAGCTGGATCTCGCGCCGGGCAAGGTACGCTTCAAGCACGGCGGCGGTCATGCGGGCCATAACGGGCTGCGGTCGATCCACGGCCATCTCGGCCCGGACTACGACCGGGTGCGGATCGGGATCGGCCATCCCGGTCGCAAGGATCTCGTCTCGGGCTACGTGCTCCACGATTTCGCCAAGGCCGAGGCCGACTGGCTCGATGACGTGCTGCGGGGCATCTCCGATGGCGCGACGGCGCTGGCGGACAAAGACGAAGGGCGATTCGGGAACGCCGTCGCCTTGCGAGCGGCGCCCCCCCGGTCCTTGGGCCGCACCGCCGGAAAGTCTCAGTCCTCCCCGTCCTCCGCCCCGCACCAGAAGAAGGAGGCGCCGGAATCCGACCCTCGCTCTCCCCTGCAGCGGCTCGTCGACAGGTTTCGCTGAAGCCGCGTTGCGCCGCGGGCGAAGTGCGCTAGCATCTCGCCAGAACCCGTGGAGGTGCACATGGACGTCGATCAGGCCATCAATGTCTTGGGCGCGGCCCTCGCGCCTTGCTCTGCAGATCCATTGACCGGCTTCTTTCGCGACGGATCCTGCAACACGTGCGCTGCCGATCGTGGCAGCCACACGGTCTGCGCCGTCATGACAGCCGAGTTTCTTGCCTATTCCGCCTATGTAGGCAACGACCTCTCGACCCCGCAGCCGGAATACGGGTTCGCCGGCCTGCGCCCCGGCGACAAGTGGTGCCTCTGCGCGGGCCGGTTCCTGCAGGCGTGGGACGAGGGCGCGGCACCCCGGGTGCATCTCGACGCGACCCATCGTCGCGCGCTGGAGATCGTGCCGCTCGCGGCGCTGCGGGAGATGGCGATCTAGTGCGCCGCCACCGATGCGCGCCGGGTGAAGACGTCGTCACCCATCAGGTCATCGAGAAAGAGGCTGAGAAGCTGCGAGCGGCTTGATACACCCGCCTTGCGGTAGATCGCGTTGGTCTGTGCCTTGACAGTGCCCTCGCTGGTTTGGCGCAAATGCGCGATCTCCGCGATCGTCAGACCCTTGACGGCAAACAGGGCCACGTCGCGCTCGGCCGGGGTGAGCTTCCATTCTTGGAAGCGTTCGTCAATGAGGTCGAGAAACGCCTCGGAGGCTGCTCTCAACGCGGCTTCCGCTCTGGCGGTACGGCGACGACTGTGGCGCAATGCGACGGCTCCGAGCACGATCCCGAGGATCAGTCCGACAGCCGCCGCGATCTCGATTGCCTCGCGCATCCGCCAGTCGATGGGCGAGTATGGGATCCCGCTCAGCGTCACGAGGATTTCGCCCACGAAGACGAACGCACACAGGATCTGAATTATCAGAACGATCCCGATGGCGATGCGGCTGTTCACACGGCTGTCCCCGTCTCTTTGGTCAGCGCGTGGCGATCGCGCGTGTCAGTCCTTGTTCTTGCCGCGATCGCTCTTGCCGTTGTCGGCGCCACGGCCCTTGTCGCTCTTGCCACCAGCCGAATTGCCCTTGTCGCTTCCGCCGCCGGATTTGTCTTTCCCGTTGCCGCCGCTTCCGGACGCTTTGGAATTTCCACTTTCCTTGTCCCGGCCCTTGCCCTTCCCGCCAATGTCGCGCGCCCCGGAATCCACCGCTTCGACCGACGACTTGCCTGACTTGCCGCGATCGGCCCCCTTGTCCCCTGGGCCGCTGGATGTGGTTCCAAGACCTTTGTCCACGGAAGCCTGGCCAGGGTCGGCCCCGCCCTCGGAGTTTTTACCATCCTGACCGGCGCCAGAGAGATCAGGCGAGGCAACGCCCGCGGCAGCAGCGGGGTTTCCGGCAGTACCATCAATATTTGGCGCCAGCGTCTGACGCGGCGACGTCGGGACCCCTTGGCGCTCTGTCGTCTTGTCCAAGGGCGCGGCATAGTCGCGCATGATATCGCCCGAACTGGGATTGAGCACGATTTCACGCGTGCCGCTTGGTCCCGTCGCGATGAACCGAAGTCGGCCGAGCCAGGTTCGCGAGACCCGGATCTCGCGGTATCCTTGGGCTGAAAGCTGCGCAATAATCGTCTCGCGCGATGCCGCCTTGCCTCCTGACGCCGCGAAAACGATGCCCACCGCCACGATCATCATTCCGGCAAGATGCCCAACCGCCATACGCCGCCGACGTTTCATCCTCTGTCGTGATCCAATTCGCCAACCCATGACTCGTTTCGCCCTGCATCTGGTCTGTCGGAGTCTGCCGCCACTCCGCCATACACTGCCAGACCTGGAAGCCTTTGCAATCGGAGCCCTGACGAAGCCGGCGCCCCTGCAATGTTCTGCCGCAGCTTCATACGGACATCGGGTCACAACAAGTACAGACCCTTGAGTCAGCGAAATCGGCCGCAGGTTTATGCAGCACCCACCGGCACGATCCCGCCGTCATATATCCCGGGTTTATTGGCGATCAGGTCGCGAGGTCGATGCCGAGCGCCTTGGCCACGGTGAAGATATCCTTGTCGCCCCGGCCGCACATGTTCATGCAGATCAGGTGATCGGACGGCAAGTCGGGGGCGATCTTCATGACGTGGGCGAGCGCGTGGCTGGGCTCCAGAGCCGGGATGATCCCCTCGGTCTCGCAACAAAGTGCGAAGGCTTCGAGCGCCTCACGGTCCGTGATGCTGACGTATTCCGCGCGACCGATGTCGTGCAGCCAGGAGTGTTCGGGCCCGATCCCGGGATAGTCGAGACCCGCCGAAATCGAGAATCCTTCGAGAATCTGGCCGTCGTCATCCTGCAGCAGGTAAGTCCGGTTGCCATGCAGAACGCCCGGTCGCCCGCCGGTGAGCGAGGCGCAATGCTCCATCTTGTCGTTGACGCCCTTGCCACCGGCCTCGACGCCGATGATCCGCACACTCTTGTCGTCAAGGAATGGATAGAAAAGGCCCATAGCATTGGACCCGCCGCCGATCGCCGCGACGAGCGTGTCGGGCAGCCGACCCTCGGCCGCCGCCATCTGTTCCCGCGCTTCCTTGCCGATGATCGACTGAAAATCGCGCACCATCGCCGGATAGGGGTGCGGTCCCGCAACCGTGCCGATGCAGTAGAAGGTGTCACGCACGTTTGTCACCCAGTCGCGCAATGCGTCGTTCATGGCGTCCTTGAGCGTGCCTCGCCCCGAGGTCACCGGTACGACCTGCGCGCCGAGGAGCTTCATGCGAAAGACATTGGGGGCCTGCCGTTCAACATCGTGCGCGCCCATGTAGACGACGCATTTCAGGCCGAACTTGGCGCAGACCGTAGCCGTTGCGACGCCGTGCTGACCTGCCCCCGTCTCGGCGATGATCCGGGTCTTGCCCATGCGGCGCGCCAGCAGGATCTGGCCCAGCACGTTGTTGATCTTGTGCGCGCCGGTGTGGTTCAGCTCGTCGCGCTTGAGATAGACCTTTGCGCCGCCCAGTCGCTCGGTCAGGCGCGAGGCGTAGTACAGAGGGCTCGGCCGACCCACGTAATGAGTCCATAGGTCGTTCATCTCTTCCCAGAAACTCTGGTCGGTCTTGGCGTTCTCGTACTCCGCCTCGAGTTCAAGGATCAGCGGCATCAGAAGTCTCGGAGACAAACCGGCCTCCGAACTGGCCAAAGCGCCCATTCTCGTCGGGGCCGGTCATGAAGCTGTTGAGCAGATCCTCGGGCATCTCGATCTCTTTTCGTTGAACGTCTCGCCACGCTGCGCTGGTTTAGCACCGGTTCTGGTCGGAGGCGATAGGAGACAAAACCGCAAGCGCGCGCAGGCGCCGATCGGGCCCGTTCACGGAAGGGCGAACCGAAACCTTCATGACGCGGACGGGTGCGGCGCGCGGCTTCGCTCGAAGCGTGCAGGCTCAGTCCAGGCGCTTCTTGAACCCGACATGGCTGGGTTCGTAACCCTGCCGTTCGTAGAAACGGTGCGCATCCTTGCGTCCCGCGTTGGTGGTGAACTGCAGCAATGAGCAGCCCGCGGCGCGGGCGCGAAGTTCGGCGTCCAGCAATAGGCGCGTCCCGTAGCCCCGACCGCGCAGAGCACTCGAAACCCGGACGCCCTCGATCTGGGCGCGGCGGGTCGCTCGGAGCGACAACCCGTCGAGAAAAGAAATCTGGTAACAGGCCATCACGTCGCCATTGTTGTCGCCCACCACGATCTCGTGCATCTCGTTGCCCGCTATCCTGTCGAACATGTCCAAATAGGGCGACAGATCGCTGCTTTCTCGGGTCTGGCCAAGCAGATCATCCGCCAGGAGCGCCACGATAGCCGCGACATCGCCGCGAACGGCAACTCGAAATCTCATCGTGCAGCTGCGAGGAAGGCTCGAATGGCGGATGGATCCTTGCGGCCGGGCGCGCTCTCGACACCTGAACTCACATCGAGCTGACGCGCACCCGTAAGACGCATGGCTTCAGCCACGTTGCCCGGCGTCAGTCCGCCCGCCAGCATCCAAGGAACCGGCCAGCGACGTCCCGCGAGAAGTCGCCAGTCGAAAGCGAGGCCGTTGCCCCCCGGCAACAGCGCATCTGGCGGCGGTTTGGCGTCGACAAGTATCTGATCGGCCACCCGCGCCGCCTCATCCAGCAGCGGCAAATCTGCGTCGTTGGTGATGCCCACGGCCTTCATGACCGGCAGACCGTACCGGTCGCGAAGGCCGGCCACGCGCTCGGGCGTCTCGCGTCCATGGAGCTGCAACATGTCGATCGGAACAATATCGAGAATGGCATCGAGGGTCTCGTCGGTCGCGTCGACCGTCAGAGCTACCTTGACCGGTCCCGGCGGAACGCGCTGCGCCAGCCTTGCCGCACGAGCCGGTTCCAGCGCCCGGGGCGACGGCGGGAAGAACACGAAGCCCACATAAGCCGCTCCGCCCGCGATTGCGGCATTCAGACCAGCCTGGTCTGTCAGGCCGCAGATCTTGACGCGGACATCACGGGTCATGGATCAGCGCGGAACACTGCCGTCTTCAAGCAAGGCCAGAACATCGTCGCCCCGCCCGCCCGCACCCGGTTGCCGCAGGCGGCCGACCTCCCGAGCAAGCCGCTCCTTTTCGCGCCGCTCGCGGCGGGCCTCGGCCCGATAGCGGTGCTCGCGCGCCCACTCGATCACGAAACCGATGAACAACCCGATCGCGAGCCCGAGCAGCACCACGAGAAAAAGCGGCAGCGACAGCTGCCAGCTGTAACCCAGGAACCCCGAAAGTTCGCCCGGCAGCAGTCGCAGCGTCACCGGATCGCGGTTCGCCAGCGCGACGATCACAAGGCAGACGGCCAGAAGGCCGAGGAAGGCGTACTTGATGTAACGCATCAGCTGTCGCTCGATTTCCCGTTCAATCTGTCACGCAGGAGCTTACCGGTCTTGAAGAATGGAACGTGTTTCTCCTCGACCTCGACCGACTCGCCCGTGCGCGGGTTGCGGCCGGTACGGGCGTCCCGTTTCTTGACCGAGAAAGCCCCGAAGCCGCGAAGTTCCACCCGATCACCACGGGCCATCGCTTCTACGATTTCTTCGAAGATCGTATTCACGATCCGCTCGACGTCGCGCTGATAGAGGTGCGGGTTCTCTTCGGCGATCTTCTGTATCAGTTCTGATCGGATCATCCGCAGGTGTCCTCCCAAGCCAGCGTCCCGCGCCCGGAAGGCGCCGCGTCTTGCACTATAGTCGCCCACGCGGCCATGTGAAACACGCCGCTAGCTTATTCTAGCGGACAATGCACCGATATCCATTGATCTTTTGTACTAATCGGGCGCCGGACTCCCAGGGCAGACTTGGCCCGATCCGATCGGCGGCAAGAAGAGACCACGGCGAGAAGTGTGTCAATTTGCACTCCAACCCAAAGTTAGGGCTCAGATCGGCCATGATGCGGCAATCTGGGGGCTACTTCCATCGTTGACAGAAACAGCGCCGGGGATCGGCCCCGCTTGAGGTTCGACATCCCCGCCGCGCCACAGGCCCAGGAGGCGATGTCTGGCCCAATTCGCGCCCGGCCGGAACTGGCCCGTTCAGCCGTATAGTGGGTGTAGTTCGATGAACCGTCGCCTCCCCTATGGGCGTCGAGACCACCGCGCCGGCTCAGCCGAATTGAGATCACACCAACCGGCGAGAGCCGATTGGCATAAAGGGGGCCAGTCGGGGCCTCAAAAGAAAAGCCCCGCCATTGGCGGGGCTTTCAAGACTTCCAGATGCGTCGGTAGCTTACTTGTCGCCCTTGAGCGCCGCTCCGAGAATGTCGCCCAGAGACGCGCCCGAGGCGGACGAGCCGTACTGTTCGACCGCTTCCTTCTCTTCGGCGATCTCGCGTGCCTTGATCGAAAGGCCCAGACGACGGGTCTTGGAATCGACGTTGGTCACACGCACATCGAGCTTGTCACCGACCTGGAAACGTTCGGGACGCTGCTCGGCCCGATCGCGGCTGAGGTCGGAGCGGCGGATGAAGGATTTGGCACCTTCGTACTCCACCTCGATACCGCCATCCTCGATGGCCGTGACCGTGACGGTCACGATCGAGCCGCGCTTCACACCCCCGACCGCTTCGGCGAAACTGTCGTCCAGAGCCTTGATCGAGAGACTGATGCGCTCCTTGTCGGTATCGACCTCGGTGACCACCGCCTTGACTTCGTCGCCCTTGCGGTAGTTGGCCATGGCGTCCTCGCCCCGCTGCTCCCAGCTGAGATCAGAGAGGTGCACCATGCCATCGATGTCGCCGGGGAGGCCCACGAACAGACCGAACTCGGTGATGTTCTTGACCTCACCCTCGACCACGGTGCCTTCGGGGTGAGTCTCGGCAAAGACCTCCCACGGGTTGCGCATGGTCTGCTTGAGGCCAAGCGACACGCGGCGCTTGGCGCTGTCGATCTCGAGCACCATCACCTCGACCTCCTGAGAAGTGGAGACGATCTTGCCCGGATGGACGTTCTTCTTGGTCCAGCTCATCTCGGAGACGTGCACGAGCCCCTCGACCCCCGGCTCCAGCTCCACGAAGGCGCCGTAATCGGTGATGTTGGTCACGCGGCCGGTATGAACGCTTTCCAGCGGGAACTTGGCTTCGACGGCATCCCACGGATCATCCTGCAGCTGCTTGAGGCCAAGCGAGATGCGGTGCGTCTCCTTGTTGACCTTGATGACCTGCACCTTGATCGTCTCGCCGATGGAGACGATCTCGGACGGATGGTTGACCCGGCGCCACGCCATGTCGGTGACGTGCAGCAGACCGTCGACGCCGCCGAGGTCGACGAACGCGCCGTACTCGGTGATGTTCTTGACCACGCCGTCGATCGCCTGGCCTTCGGTCAGCTTAGCGATGACCTCGGCACGCTGCTCGGCGCGGCTCTCCTCGAGGATCGCGCGGCGCGACACGACGATGTTGCCGCGGCGGCGGTCCATCTTGAGGATCTGGAACGGCTGCTTCATGCCCATGAGCGGGCCGGCATCGCGCACCGGGCGCACGTCGACCTGGCTGCCCGGCAGGAACGCCACGGCGCCGCCCAGGTCGACCGTGAAGCCGCCCTTGACCCGCCCGAAGATCGCGCCCTCGACGCGGTTCTCGTCGGCGTAGGCCTTCTCGAGCTTGTCCCAGGCCGCCTCGCGGCGGGCCTTGTCACGGCTGATCGAGGCTTCGCCGCGGGCATTCTCGACCCGGTCGAGATAGACCTCGACCTCGTCGCCCACTTCCAGCTCGGCCGGTTCGCCGGGATTTGCGAATTCCTTGAGATCGACGCGGCCTTCCATCTTGTAGCCGACGTCGATGATGGCCTGTCCCGCCTCGATGGCGATGACTTTGCCTTTGACAACCGAACCCTCGTCCGGCGTGTCGATTTCGAAGCTTTCGTTCAGGAGGGCTTCGAATTCCTCCATGGATGAATTGGACATGCGGTAGCGTTGTTTCCTATTCTCAATGGTTTATCTGGCCAGGCGGTTGTCTCCGCCGGTCTTTGGTCAGCTTTTGGCGCATCGCGGATGAACGAAATCAGGGCCGGATTAGGTCCGACCCTGCCCAAGTCTCTCGTTCACGACCGTTACCGCCGTTTCGACGGCCGCTTCTATAGCGAGATCGGTGGTGTCTAGCAAGACTGCATCCTCAGCGGGCCGCATGGGCGCAGCATCGCGGCTGGCGTCGCGCGCGTCACGCGCCCGCAGGTCGGAAAGCACCTGCGCCTCAGTCATCGCCTCATCCTCGGGTGCCCGCTCCAGCCAGCGACGGTGTGCCCGCGTATGGTCGCTCGCCGTCACGAAGAGTTTCACCTCGGCGTCCGAGCAGATGACCGTCCCGATATCTCGGCCGTCAAGCACCGCCCC
Source organism: uncultured Alphaproteobacteria bacterium (assembly GCA_963709765.1). Lineage (GTDB taxonomy): Bacteria > Pseudomonadota > Alphaproteobacteria > Rhodobacterales > Rhodobacteraceae > Roseitranquillus. Next base: position 159,013 of record CAVPXL010000001.1, read on the forward strand.
CCCTTCACGACGGGCGAAATTGCGCTGGAACTCCTTGAGCGCCGCGCGCACGCCGGGCATGGCCGCGACCCGACTTGCGGCCTGGGCGACCGAAGGCGATCGCAGGTCGCCTCGCTCCAGATCGGCCGGCGTAAGGCCACTTGCCGCCGCGGTCGGATCGGCGCCCGTAAGAACCTGCCGGGCAACGGCTCGATAGAGCAATCCCGTATCGAGATAGGCGAACCCGTACCGTGCGGCCAAGGCCCGGCCGATTGTCCCCTTGCCCGCCGCAGCCGGCCCGTCGATAGCAATGGTGAACTTCATGAAAATGCCACCCGCCGCTGCGTCGAACGCCAGGTCCCTTCTTTAAAGCCGCCTCTTTCGAACCATCTCGCGTGTCGCCTGATCTGGCTGAATTCCATAAATCGTGCTCGCCGCGCCTTTGTCGGCCAGGCGCGCCGACGCCATCATCCGCGCGCCTCGGCCGTCTCATGCTCCAGTTCGGCCCCGAGCCGCGTCATCAGTGCCAGGAAATTCGGAAAGGACGTCGCGATTGGCGCAGCATCGTCGATCGTAACCGGCGCTTTTGCCGCCAGACCCAGAACGAGGAACGACATGGCGATCCGATGATCAAGCTGCGCGGCTACCGTCGCGCCCCCCGGAACGCCGCCCAGCCCGCGTCCATGCACCACAAGCGTATCGGGATCCTGCTCCACCGCGACACCGCACGCCTCGAGACCTCGGGCCATGGCGTCAATCCGGTCGCTCTCCTTCACGCGCAGCTCCGCCACGCCGCGCATCACCGTCGTGCCCTCGGCATTCGCAGCCAGAACGGCAAGGATCGGAAACTCGTCGATCATGCTCGGTGCCCGCTCGGGAGGCACCTCGACGCCTGTCAGTGGTCCGTGTCGCGCAACCAGGTCGGCGACCGGCTCGCCCCCCTCCTCGTGCGCATTCTCCAACGCCAGGTCGGCCCCCATCTCGAGCAAGGTTTCGTAAAGACCCGACCGTGTGGCATTCAGGCCGATCCCGGGCAGCCGTACTTCCGAGCCCGCCACGAGAAGTGCCGCCGCGACAGGAAAGGCCGCGGAGGACGGATCGCGTGGTACCACGATGCTCTGCGGCGTCAGCTCCGGCTGGCCGACCAGGCTCACGACGCGCCCGCCCGGTCCGTCCTCGCTCCTGATCTCGGCCCCGAAACCCGCAAGCATGCGCTCGGTATGATCCCGCGTCGGTTCCCGCTCGATTATGACGGTTTCGCCCGGCGCGTTCAGTCCCGCCAGCAGAATCGCCGATTTCACCTGAGCCGAGGCAACAGGAAGTGTGTAGCGCACCGGCACCGCTTCGCCCGTCCCGATCAGCGTCAGCGGCAGGCGCCCACCTGACCGTCCGACCGCACGCGCTCCGAATTCGGAGAGCGGGTCGGTGATCCGCCCCATTGGCCGGCTCCGGAGGCTGGCGTCCCCGGTGAAGGTTGCGGCGACCGGCGAGGTGGCCATCGCCCCCATGATGAGCCGGACACCGGTTCCCGAATTGCCGCAATCGATGACGTCGGCCGGCTCTGCGAATCCCCCGACGCCCACGCCGTGAACAGACCAGGTTTCGCCCACGCGTTCGATCGCAGCGCCGAAAGCTGTCATGGCAGCGGCTGTGCCGAGCACGTCGTCGCCTTCAAGAAGGCCGCGGATGCGGGTTTCCCCAACCGCAAGCGCCCCCAGAATGAGCGATCGGTGACTGATCGACTTGTCGCCGGGAATCTCGGCAACGCCCGAGAGTGGTCCAGACGGACGCGCCGTCATCGGTGTTTTCGCTGAATGCCCTGCCATCGCCGCCTTCTCGTCCGCGCCTGCCCTTAGCCGCTTGACCGGGTCCGGTCCACCCGCCAATTCGGGCAGGTCACAGACTCTCGCGAAGCCGACGGAAGGTTAGATAGTGCGGAATCCGACCGTTCTGAACGGCCTTGGCCTCGTATCGCGTGCGCGTCCAGTCGGCCCAGGGCGTGTGCAAATCGGCAGGATCCTGCGCCACGCGCTCGAACCCGGATGCCGGCACCTCCTCCAGTGTCTGCCGCACGTAGTCGGGAATGTCGGTCGCCACGCGAAACTCCGCTCCCGGCGCCATCACCCGGGCAAGCGGCCCGAGATGTTCGGGGGTCACGAAACGTCGCCGGTGATGGCGCGCCTTCGGCCACGGGTCCGGGTAGAGCAGAAACGCCCGGTCGATCGAGGCCGGTGGCAGGACGTCGAAGAGATCGCGCACGTCTCCCGGATGGATCGCCACATTGTCGAGCTGCGCTGCGCGGATCTTGCCGAGGAGCATCGCCACACCGTTGATGAACGGCTCCGCACCCAGGATGGCGACCTGCGGATTCCGCGCGGCCTGATGCACCATGTGCTCACCGCCTCCGAAACCGATCTCGAGCCAGAGCGGACGCATACCGAAACGGCGGTTGATGTCCAGCGGAGCACGACCGGGGTTCTCGTCCCGACCGACAGGACCGGGCGAAAGCGCGGCGAGATCCTCGGAGAGATAGGTGCGCTGGCTGTCGCGCAGCCGCTTGCCGCGCCGGCGGCCATAGAAATTGCGCCGGCTGGCGGCGTCCTGATGCGTATCGTCCATGCCGGGCATCTGCCCGCCGGCGGCGATGCGGTCAACCATCGGAAGCGACCCGGCCCGTCTCGGCGCCCCTCTCCAGGAAGACCCTGATGCGTACCGCCCGCACGCAAGCACCGACCGCACGAAGTGCCAGAAGGCTCACGCCGCGCAAGCGGCGTTCCGCCGGATCAGACAGCCCGCTTGAGCGCCTCGACCAGATCGGTGCGCTCCCATGAAAACCCGCCATCGGCGTCCGGCTCCCGGCCGAAATGGCCGTAGGCTGCCGTGCGCTGGTAGATCGGACGGTTCAGTCCGAGATGCTCGCGAATCCCGCGCGGGGTCAGGTCCATGACCTTGGAAAGCGCTCGTTCGATCTCCACGGGATCGGCCTCTCCGGAGCCATTCGTATCCACATAGATCGATAGCGGTTTCGCCACCCCGATGGCGTAGCTGAGCTGTAGGAGGCACCGTTTCGCCAGCCCTGCCGCGACCACGTTCTTCGCCAGATACCGCGCCGCATAGGCGGCCGAGCGGTCAACCTTGGTTGGATCCTTGCCCGAGAACGCACCCCCGCCATGCGGCGCGGCACCACCATACGTGTCGACGATGATCTTGCGCCCGGTCAGCCCGGCATCGCCGTCAGGCCCTCCGATCACGAAGGTGCCCGTTGGATTCACCCACCATTCAGTGGCGTCTGTGAGCCAGTCCGACGGCAGAACCTCTCGCACATAGGGCTCAACGATCGCGCGGATGTCTTCGCTCGTCTGACCGGCATCCGTGTGCTGCGTCGACAGCACCAGCTGGGTCACCTCGACCGGCATGCCATCTTGGTAGCGCAGGCTGAGCTGCGTCTTGGCGTCCGGTCCCAGCGACGGCTCGGCGCCCGACTTGCGGACCTCGGCGAGCCGCTTGAGGATCGCGTGTGAATAGAGAATCGGGGCGGGCATCAACTGGGGGGTCTCGTCGACCGCGTAGCCGAACATGATCCCCTGGTCGCCCGCCCCCTCGGGCTTGCCTTCAGCCGCGTCTACACCTTGCGCAATGTGCGCCGACTGGCGATGCAGGAGGTTGTTCACCTCGCAGGTCTGATGGTGGAACTTTTCCTGTTCGTAGCCGATGTCGCGGATGCAGTCGCGCGCGATGGACTCGACTCTGTTCAAATTCTCGGTCAGCCGGTCGGGGTCCGACAGACCGACCTCTCCGCCTATTACCACGCGGTTCGTGGTGGCGAAGGTCTCGCACGCAACGCGCGCTTCGGGCTCAACCGCAAGGAAGGCATCGAGCACGGCATCCGAGATCCGGTCGCACACCTTGTCGGGATGTCCTTCCGACACGCTTTCGGACGTGAAGATGAAGTTCTGGCGGGTCATGTCTGAAATATCGCTCCGTTGAGTATCTGCCGCCACGCCAGGAAGCCGTTGTGACGGGAAAGGGCGCGCCCCACGCACGCCGAAAGTCGCCCTTACGGCGCGCGGGACCAGCCGTCAAGCACCGCCGCGACGTGGCGTCAGCCCTGCTCCGAACAGGAGCAGTCCGGCCACAATCCAGGCCGGCAGATCGCCTGAGCGTGCGTAGGGTGTCTCCGGCGCCGCGGCCGGCAAGGCGACGTCGCGCCAGCCGTCTTCGCCCAGGCGGATCCGCGCGACCACGTGCCCGCGCGCATCGATCACACCCGAGACGCCGGTGTTGGCGACACGAACCAGCGGCAGCCCCTGTTCAACCGCCCGCAGCCGCGCCTGCGCAAAATGCTGGTAGGGCCCCGAGAACAGACCGAACCAGGCGTCGTTGGTGATCTGAACCATCCAGTCGGGCCGCTCGGGCGCCGCCGCGACTTCCTCGGCGAAGATGGCTTCGTAGCAGATGAGCGGCAGAACCCTGCCCGCCTCCTCCAGATCCATCACAACCGGCCCCGGTCCTGCGTCGAACCCGTAGCCATCCTGTGCAGCGAAGCTCTGGAGGCCCAGCCAGGCGGTCATCTGGCCCAGCGGGATATATTCCCCGAACGGCACCAGATGATGCTTGTCGTATATCTCGCGCACGCCCTCTCGGCCCAGCACGACCAACGAATTGTAGGCGCGCGCCCCGACCACGCGCTGGGCGCCCAGAAGCACCGTCGCTCCGCGCGCCGCCTCGGCGATGCGTGCCAGTTCCGGCTCCGCCTGATTGAGCCAGTAGGGCAGCGCGGATTCGGGCCAGACCACCACGTCGGGTGGCGCCGCTGCCGCCGTGAACGCGAGTTGCCTTTCGAAAAAGGTCTGCGCGCGCGCCGGATCCCACTTTTCCCGCTGCACCGCGTTGGGCTGGACCAGTCGCACCACCAGCGCCTCGGACGGCGTCGGCAAAGGCTGCTGCGCCTGCCACCAGCCCCACAGCCCGACGACGCCGAAAGGCAAGGCCAGCAGCATCGAGCCCATCGGTTTGCGCCGGACCAGTGACGCCAGCGCGGCGCCCAGGGCCAGAGTCAGCGCCGTCAGGCCGATGGGCCCTACCAGCGCCGCCGCCTGCAAGACAGGCGTCTCGACCCACACATGTCCGATCATGGCCCACGGGAAACCGCCGAACGCAACCGAGCGTGCGCCTTCGGCGAGCGTCAGTGCACCGATCGACGCGACCATGCGCCCGCGTCCATCGGGGACCACCCATACCGTCAGCGCAAAGGCCGCTGCCCAGAATAGCGCGAGCCCACCGGCCATCAGGATCAGGGCAAACGGCGCCATCCATCCATGGCGCGCGACATCCACCAGGAACGGCTCGACGATCCAGGACAGTGCCAGTGCAAAATAGCCGACACCGAATACCCAGCCGAGCCCTGCCGCCGCCCTGCCACCCGCGGCCGAACGGAGGAGCAACATCGCAACGGCAAGTCCAGCCACGGTTGCGACCGCAAGATCGAACGGAGCCTGGCCCAATGCCGCGACAGCTCCGCCGACGAAGGCGATTGCCAACCGTCGCAACCCGCCACGCGCGCTCCGCCTCTCAGCCGGTTCTGCACTGTCCATTCCGGGAGACCCCTTCGGCGCTGAACTTCCGCGTCGGGTGATACTCGACCGAAGACAAAGAGTTGAGCCAGATGCCGCGACCGACTTCACGCGGCTCCGCTCCCCTGATGTCCGCGTCAGTCGCTCTCCGCGTCGTGCAAGCGGACCCGCAGACGCTTGATCCGGCGCGGATCGGCATCGACCACCTCGATTTCGTGACCGGAGGGATGGCGGATGACCTCGCCGCGCGCCGGAACGCGGCCCGCAAGCATGAAGACGAGGCCGCCGACCGTGTCGATCTCATCGTCATCCCCGCCCTCGGCCAGACGGCGGCCGATCTCGCTCTCGAACTCCTCGAGCGGCGCGCGCGACTGGACGAGCCAGGCGTCGTCGCCCTCGCGCAGCCACATGGCGTCGTCGGCGGTGTCGTGCTCGTCCTCGATTTCTCCGAGCACCTGCTCGATCAGATTCTCGATGGTCACCAATCCATCGACACCGCCGTATTCGTCGATGACGAGGGCCATGTGAATCCGCTCGGACTGCATCTTCTGCAACAGCACCCCGATCGGCATCGAGGGCGGAACGTAGAGCAGAGGCCGCACCAGCTTGCCCAGATCGAATTCGGCACTCCCACCGCCGAAGCCATGCTGCAGCGCGAAATCCTTCAGGTGGGCCATGCCCACGGGGGTGTCGAGCGTGCCATTGTAGACCGGTAGTCGCGTCAGGCCGCTTTCGCGAAAAACCGCCACCAGATCGTCGAGCCCGATATCATCGGGAACCGAAACGATCTCGGCCTTCGGGATCGCCACATCCTCGACGCGCATGCGCCGGAGGTTGAGAAGGCCCGGCGGCGGATCCGTCCTCACCAGGTGACGTGCCTCCTCGGCTTCCTCACCGTCGGCGCTGGAAAAGGCCCCCACGATCCGTGACAGGAACCCCAGGCCTCCGCGCGCGTCGTCGTCGCGCTCAGCGGCCCGCTCTTCGTATTGCGCGCGCCGCCCCTCGTTGGACGAGCCCTCGCTGATGTCGGCCATGCCGTCCTTCTTTCTCTCCTCTGGCGCATCCGTGCTCACGAATATGGGTCCGCCACACCCAGAGTGGCAAGTATCTCAACCTCAACGCGTTCCATGAGTGTGGCATCGGGCGCGCGTTCGTGATCATAGCCCAACAGATGAAGCGTGCCGTGAACCAGAAGGTGCGTGGCATGATCGGCAAGCGATCGGGCCTGATCATGCGCTTCCCGAGCGCAGGTTTCGTACGCAATTGCAATGTCGCCCAGTTCGGGGTCGTGCGGATCCGGCGCCTCGGGGATCTCGCCGGCGAAAGCCGCCCCACGCTCCGCGGTGGGCCAGGACAGCACGTTGGTCGCTCTCGGCTTGTCGCGGAACCGCTCGTTCAACTCCTCGATCCGCGCGTCATTGCACCCGAGCACTACCGCCTCCCACTCGCCTTTCGACAGGTTCAAATGCCTCAGCGTCGCCTCGAACGCGCGTTGCGCGAGCGAGTCCAGTCCCAGCTCGCGCCAGGCCGGATCTTCGACGATGACCTCGACACTCACAGACGCGCTTCCCGCCTGCCAAGGCATCCCGCGAACACGCTGTCAGACCTGATCGGAATCATAGGCTTCGATGATACGCGCCACCAGCGGATGGCGAACCACGTCCTTCGCGGTGAAGTAGTTGAACGCGATCCCCTTCACTCCCTTGAGCAGGCGCTCCGCGTCGGCAAGCCCGCTCGCCTGGCCCTTCGGCAGGTCGACCTGAGTTCGGTCGCCGGTGATGACCATGCGGCTGCCCTCGCCGAGCCGGGTGAGGAACATCTTCATCTGCATCGTCGTCGCGTTCTGGGCCTCGTCGAGGACCACGAACGCATTGGCAAGCGTGCGGCCCCGCATGAAGGCGAGCGGCGCGATCTCGATCCGCTTCTCCTCGATCAGCTTTGCCGCCTGCTTGCCCGGGAGAAAATCGTTCAGCGCATCGTAGAGCGGCTGCATGTAGGGGTCGACCTTCTCCTTCATGTCGCCGGGCAGGAAGCCAAGGCGTTCGCCGGCCTCCACCGCGGGGCGACTGAGGATGATGCGATCAACCTGTCCGCCGATGAACATCGACACGCCCACGGCCACGGCGAGATAGGTCTTGCCGGTGCCCGCAGGCCCGATTCCGAAGGCCAGTTCTTTGGAAAAGAGCGATGTGACATAGGCGCGCTGCGCATCGGTGCGCGGCTCCACCAGCTTCTTGCGGGTCTTGATCTCGACGCGACCGCCCTGGAAAAGCTCCATCTGGTCGCCATCGCGGCTGCCCGTGCCGGTCGTCGAGCGGCCCATGCGGATCTCGGCGTCGATGTCCGCGGCCTCGATCGCGCGGCCGTGCTCCAGCCTGTCGTAGAGCGCCTCGAGCACGCTCGACGCCTGCGCCCGCGCGGCCTCGTCGCCCATGATGGCGAGAACGTTGCCGCGCCGCATGATCTGGATGCCCAGACGATGTTCAACCTGAGCGAGGTTTCGGTCGAATTCGCCGCACAAATCGATCAGCAGGCGATTGTCAGGGAATTCCAGCAGCGTCTCCGAAGAGTCCTGCGGCGAGATAGCGGGGGTCAGCGCGCCATTGGGCAATCGACACTCCGGTTGCGAGGGCCTGGAAGGGATGGTGACGCGGGGCTCGCCGTAGCGCAAGCGATAGGAAGAATTGTCGCGAAATCGTGCCCATTCACCTGGCGAGAATACCGGAAAGTGAGTTGGGGTTGCTTGCGATGATCCGAATGCGCGCAAGTTCGCCCACCGGTACATCGGCAGACACGTGCACGGCATGAAGGTGATCGGACTTGCCGGCCATCTGACCCGGCATCCGGCCAGGTTTCTCGAACAGGACGCCCACTTCGCGACCGACCATCGCATCCTGCGTCGATCGCTGCTGGGAGGTGAGCAGGGCCTGCAGCCGACTCAACCGCTCGTCTGCCGAAGCGGCCTCCACCTGTGCACGTTCGGCGGCTGGCGTGCCAGGACGAGGCGAGTACTTGAAGCTGTAGGCCGAGGCGTAGCCGACCGCCTCCACGAGCGCGAGCGTGTCCGCGAAATCCGCGTCCGTCTCGCCCGGAAAACCGACGATGAAGTCCCCCGACATCGCGATGTCGGGCCGCGCCGCCCGGATCCGTTCGATCAGTCGCAAATAGCTCTCGGCGGTGTGCTTGCGATTCATCGCCCTGAGCACGCGGTCGGACCCCGACTGAACCGGCAGATGCAGGTAGGGCATCAGCTTTCCGATCTCGCCATGGGCGTCGATCAAGTCGTCGCTCATGTCGTTGGGGTGGCTCGTCGTGTAACGGATCCGCTCCAGTCCGTCGATTCCGGCCAGCGCCCGGATCAGCCGAGCGAGGCTCCATCCGTCGCCGTGATAGGCGTTGACGTTCTGGCCCAGCAGCGTGATCTCGCGCACGCCACGCTCTACGAGATCGCGCGCCTCGGCCAGAACCCGCTCGGGCGCGCGGCTCGCCTCGGCGCCTCTCGTGTAGGGCACGACGCAGAAGGCGCAGAACTTGTCGCACCCTTCCTGGACGGTCAGAAACGCGGTCGGGCCGCGGGCCACGCGCGGCCGCGTCAACCGGTCGAACTTGTCTTCTTCGGGAAAGTCGGTGTCGAGCGCCTTCTCCCCGCGCCGTGCCCGCGCCTCTAGCTCGGGCAGACGGTGGTAGCTCTGCGGGCCGACGACCAGATCCACCAGCGGCTGGCGGCGCATGATCTCCTCGCCCTCGGCCTGCGCGACGCAGCCCGCCACGCCGATCCTGAGGTCGGGGTTGTCAGCCTTCAGACCCTTCAGCCGGCCCAGTTCGGAATAGACCTTCTCGGCCGCCTTTTCGCGGATATGGCAGGTGTTGAGCAGGATCAGGTCGGCGTCTTCGGGCGTCGCGGCCCGCTCGTAGCCTTGACCCTCCATCGTCTCTTCCATGCGCTCGCTGTCGTAGACGTTCATCTGACAGCCGTAGGTCTTGATCCAGAGCTTGCGCGGCCGGTCCATCATGCTTCCCCGAAACGTGGATGGCGCGTCCTACACAAGTTGATCGCGTCCCGCAACGCCGAGGTCACCGCCTGCACCTCTTTCGCGACCGGATGACGGGTACGCGTCAATGACGCCGATACCCCGTCCGTCACGGCCAATCGGGAAAATCAGAGCGGCGCGAGCGTGTCGTGGATTGCGCGACTGTCCTCGGGCGCCTCATTGCGGGCGTCCATTCCATAATCGCGGATCACGCTGGCGATCCGGATCCGGTAATCCCCGAAGAGGCTGCGCCGGCCGGCCTCCTGCGCGGCACGGTGTTGCGCGGTATTGCGCCACCGATGGACAGCGTCCTCGTCATCGAAGAACGAGACCGAAAGCATCTTGTCGGGGTCTGTCACGCTCTGGAACCGCTCCACCGAGACGAAGCCGTCGATGCCGGCAAGCTCCTCGCGCAACTTCGCCGCCATATCGAGGTAGGCGTCGCGCCGCCCCTCCCTGGGCCAGACCTCGAAGATGACCGCAATCATCGGATCAGTGCCGCCGCAATCGGATGACCACATCGACGCTGGCCACTTCGGCGCCTTCCGGCGGCTTGGGCAGCCGCGCGATCTCCAGCTCGTCGGCCGGCGCATCGGTAAGTGTCGCCGTATCCTCCCAGAAGAAATGCGGGTGATCGTCCGTGCGCGTGTCGAAGTAGCTGCGCGCGCCGTCGACCGTCACTTCCTGCATCAGGCCGACCTCGCAGAAGGCGCGCAGGGTGTTGTAGACCGTGGCCAGCGCGACGGTCTCCCCGGCCGCCCGACTGGCCGCGTGCAGGCTCTCGGCGGTGACGTGGCGATGATGCCCGTCGCCGGCCAGGAGGGTAGCCAAGGCCAGTCGCTGACGCGTCGGCCGCAGGCCCGCCCGCGACAGCCACAGGGCGCCGCGCGCGCGGCAACCCTCGTTCACAGATGCCATTTCATCGCTCATGGGGCTCAATATAGGGCGGTGACGCCGCGGCGTTCAAACACAATCCGCCATTCCACTGTCAGGTCGTGGCCTTGCCAGTGCTCACGGCGGAGTGATAGACGGGTTGGTGGCGCAACCGGCTGCCCGGGCAAAGCAGAAAGGCTTTGGAAATGGCTGACTTTCCAACGAGTTTCGATCGCGAGGACTTGCTGAAATGCGCCCGCGGAGAGCTCTTTGGCCCCGGCAACGCCCAGCTACCCGAGCCCCCGATGCTGATGATGGACCGCATCACCGACATATCGGGCGACGGCGGCCAGCACGGCAAGGGCCATGTGGTCGCCGAATTCGACATCGACCCGGACCTCTGGTTCTTCAAGTGCCACTTTCCCGGCAATCCGATCATGCCGGGGTGCCTGGGGCTCGATGGCCTGTGGCAGCTCACCGGCTTCAACCTCGGATGGCGCGGCTGGCAGGGGCGCGGATACGCGCTCGGCGTGGGCGAGGTCAAGCTGACCGGCATGGTGCGCCCGGACCGCAAGATGTTGCGCTACCACGTCGATTTCACCAAGGCCGTGCAGAGCCGCCGCCTGACGATGGGGGTCGCCGACGGCCGCGTCGAAGCGGATGGCGAAGAGATCTACCAGGTCAAGGACATGAAGGTCGCGCTCTCCGAGAGCTGACCACGAGGGGAGGAGCGCCATGCGCCGCGTCGTCGTCACAGGATTGGGTATCGTCTCGTCGATCGGCAATGACGCCGAGGCCGTGAACGCCGCTCTCAAGGCCGGGCGCTCCGGCATCTCCCGCGACGAGGAGATGGCCGAACACGGCTTCCGCAGCCAGATCAGCGGGCAGATCGACATCGACCCGTCCGAGCACATCGACAAGCGCGCGCTGCGCTTCATGGGTCCGGGGGCGGCCTATGCCCATATCGCGATGAGCCAGGCGATCGCCGATGCGGGCCTCGAGGAAAGCGACATCTCGAACCCCTCCACGGGCCTCGTGGCAGGATCGGGCGGGCCGTCCACCTCGAACCTTTTCGCGGCGCACCAGATCGTGCTGAAGAACGGCAGTCCCAAGCGCATCGGTCCGCTGATGGTGCCGCGCGGCATGTCCTCCACGGTCAGCGCGAATCTCTCGACGGCGTTCAGGATCAAGGGGATCAACTACTCGATAACCTCGGCCTGCTCGACATCGCTGCACTGCATCGGCAACGCCGCCGAGCAGATCATGATGGGCAAGCAGGACGTGATGTTCGCCGGCGGCGGCGAGGAGCTCGACTGGACACTCTCCTGCCTTTTCGACGCGATGGGCGCGATGAGCTCCAAGTTCAACGACACGCCGGAAAAGGCCTCGCGCGCCTTCGACGCCAAACGCGACGGGTTCGTCATCTCCGGCGGCGGCGGCATCGTGGTCCTGGAAGAACTGGAGCGCGCCAGGGCCCGCGGCGCGAAGATCTATGCTGAAATCACCGGCTACGCGGCCACTTCGGATGGCCATGACATGGTGGCGCCTTCGGGCGAAGGCGGCGAGCGGGCGATGCGACTGGCGCTGAAAGACCTGCCCGAGGGGCGCGCGGTCAGCTACATCAACGCCCACGGCACCTCGACGCCGGTCGGAGACGTGGGCGAGGTCGAGGCCGTGCGCCGCGTCTTCGGTGACACGCACCCGCCGATCAGCTCCACCAAGTCGATGACCGGCCACAGCCAGGGGGCCACCGGCGCGCAGGAAGCGATCTACTGCCTGCTGATGCTGCGCGACGACTTCATTGCGCCCTCGATCAACGTCGAGACGCTGGACGAAGTCGCTGCGCCCCGACGAGATCGCGACCGAGATCGTCGAGGGCGCCGGGCTCGACACCGTGATGACGAACAGCTTCGGATTTGGCGGCACCAACGGCTCGATGCTTCTGAGCCGCTATTCGGAGTGACGCCATGGCCGATCTGATGAAGGGCAAGCGCGGTCTGGTCATGGGTGTCGCGAACGAGCGCTCCATCGCGTGGGGCATCGCGCGCGCACTGGCCGGCGAAAGTGCCGAGCTGGCCTTCACCTATCAGGGCGAGGCCTTCGGCAGCCGCCTCAGGCCGCTGGCGGAGTCCGTCGGGTCGGATTTCCTGCTGGACGCCGATGTGACCGATGAACAGGCGCTCGATTCCGCTTTCGAGGCCCTGAACGCGCGGTGGGGCAAGCTGGACTTCTTGATCCACGCCATCGCGTTCTCCGACAAGGCGGAACTGACGGGCCGGTTCATCAACACCAGCCACGAGAACTTCCGCAACTCCCTGTCGATCTCGTGCTATTCGCTCATCGACGTCGCGCGCCGGGCCCGGCCGATGATGTCCGAGGGCGGCAGCATCGTGACCCTGACTTACCAGGGCTCCAACAGCGTCACACCGTTCTACAACGTGATGGGCGTGGCCAAGGCAGCGCTGGAATCGAGTGTCCGCTACCTTGCCAACGATCTCGGCCCCGAGCAGATCCGCGTCAACGCCATCAGCCCCGGCCCCATGAAGACACTGGCCGGCGCGGCCATCGGCGGCGCGCGCAAGACCTACCGTCACACGGGCGAGAACGCTCCTCTACGCTCCAACGCCACACTGGAGGCGATCGGCGGCACCGCAGTCTATCTCTGCTCGGATCAGGGCGGCTGCACGACGGGGGAAATCATCCGTGTCGATGGCGGCTATCACGTTCTGGGCATGCCGCAGCCGGAGAACCTGAAGTAGCCTCGTGGCTTTCCATTTGGACAATGAAACCGCCACGGCTGGCAGCGTTCACACGCGCTTGCGGAAATGCGGCCCGTCCCAAGGCAATGCCTCGAACCCGCAAGTGGCATGAACCGCCTGAGCGGCGGGATTACCGGGATCGGTGCTGACCACAATGGATAGTCTTGTTCCGCCGCGAAGTGGAAACTTGCCTTGTTGAAGCGCCGACCCAAGGCCGCCCATTTCGACGACACCTTGAGCTGTGGAAGGACCACACTGCAGACACGGAATTGAAGTTGTGCCCGTGGTCAGGGCGCCGAAAGAGCCGGCGAGACGCTTATCATCCTCCACGACGACAAGCCAGAGCCACGAACGATGACCCGGCGTATCTAACGTCGCCCGCAAGGAGTTTCTGTGAGGCGTGGCGAGCGCTGCAAAAAAGTGGCAGGCGCGCGGATCACTCTCTCCGACCCTCCGGATCGGCTCATTGAAGCGACGAGAGGGCACGAACTTCGCCGGGGCAGCGCCTCGCTACGCCCGCATTGCGGAAAGCGGCATCCCCATCGTCGACAAGACGAATCTGAGCGTCACCGGACGCGGCGCAGTCGCGCTCGAAAGGCGCCAGGAGAGGGCAGTCAGACTGCCCTCTCATCGATGCCGAAGCTTGAGCGACGCAGCTCAGACGATCTCGACGAGTTCAACGTCGAATGTCAGTTCCTTTCCGGCGAGCGGGTGGTTCGCGTCAAGCGTCACCTCGGCCTCGCTACGTTCGGTCACCATGACAGGGACGCGCTGTCCCTGCGGCGTCTGCACCTCGAGCTGGGTACCCGGATCGGTCGGAACGTCGGCCGGGATCTGATCGCGCGGGACCGTCTGGACCCGCGCCGGATCATGAGCGCCATAGGCCTCGTCGGATGCGATCGTCACTTGCTTGCTTTCGCCCGGTTCCATACCGGGGATAGCCGAATTCGAGGCCCGGAATGATCTGGCCATCACCAACGGTGAATTGCAGAGGATCGCGGCCCTCGGAACTGTCGAAGGTGGTTCCGTCCTCGAGCGTGCCGATATAGTGCAGTCGAACGGTATCGCCGGTCTTGACCTTGGTCATGTGTCTCTCCTGCGATTTGGGGGTTGCTTTGCGAGGCCGCGTCTCGCGCGGGTGCTCGGTTCATTCAGCGTCCTTTTTCGCAGTTCTGGCCGTGAATGTAAACCGGGGGGTCAGCCGTTCATCTGCTCGTTCTCGGACGGCGTGATGAGACCGGCAACCGCCCCGGCCGGATCAGTCACGATGGCGATGCGTCCGACGCCCGGCACATTCCACGGCGCGCGATGGACGTGACCGCCTTGCGCCCGCGTGGTTTCGGCTGCCGCGTCCACATCGTCGACAGCGAAATAGCTTAGCCACTGCGTCGGCATCGCGCCGACCTGCGGGTCCGCCGAGCCGTCGAAGATCCCGATCACCGGACGGTCGCCCTGCTTGCCCACGTGATAGGTTCCGCCGCCGCCCATCTCCATCTCCTCGAAGCGCCAGCCGCAAAGCGCGCCATAGAACGCGCACGCCCTGGCCGGGTCGGGGGTCATGAGTTCGGTCCACCAGACCTCGCCGTGTCGATCCTTCATCTTCACCTCCCTGGTCTCGTCGCGGCTCACACGTCCGCGCGGCGCCGATGACCCGGCGGCCCTTTCGCCGCTCGGGCACCCATGCCATTGTCGAAGCCGGAGGGGCGCATGGCAATCACAACCTGCATCTTTGACGCCTATGGGACGTTGTTCGACGTGGCCTCAGCGGCGCGCGCGGCAGCCGCCGAGCCAGGACGCGGGGCGTTCGCCGAAAAGTGGACCGGCGTTGCCGAGGATTGGCGGCTCAAGCAGCTGCAATACACTTGGCTGCGGGAGATCACCGGCGACCACACCGATTTCTGGCAGGTGACGCAGGACGGTCTCGACTGGGCGCTGGAGGCAGCCGGGCTCGAGGATGCGGATCTGCGCCAGCGTCTTCTGGACCTCTACGAGGAACTCGGCGCCTATCCGGACGTGCCCGACATGCTCGCCGCGCTGAAGGAACGGAAGCTCGCCACAGCGATCCTGTCGAACGGAGCGCCACGAATGCTGCGTGCAGCTGTTGAAAGTGCCGGGATCGGCGCGCTGCTCGACGATGTGCTGTCGGTTGAGGAAGTGGGCGTCTTCAAGCCCCACCGAAAGGTCTACGACATGGTCCGAAACCGCTTCGGCTGCGTGCCGGGCGAAGTTCTGTTCGTTTCCTCCAATGGCTGGGACGTGGCGGGGGCCGCAGGCTACGGCTTCGTCACGGCCTGGGTGAACCGCAAGGACGACCCCGTCGATCGCCTCCCAGGCCGGCCGCACCACGTCCTGTCCGATCTCACCACGATCCCGGATCTGGCAAAGGAACTCTGATGCCCCGTTTCACGACCTCCGACGATATCGAGCTGCACTTCACCGACGAGGGCGATGGCCTGCCCGTGCTGTGCCTGTCCGGCCTGACCCGAAACGGCACGGACTTCGACTACGTGGCACCGCATCTGCGCAACGTGCGGCTCATCCGGCTCGACTATCGCGGGCGCGGCAAGTCCGCCTGGGCCGATCCGACGACCTATCAGGTGCCGATCGAGATGCGTGACGCAGTGGAGTTGCTGGACCATCTGGAAATCGACAAGGCAGCCCTCCTCGGCACCTCGCGCGGCGGGCTGATCTCGATGTTCATGGGGTTGATGCACAAGGACCGGATGCGCGGAGTCTGCCTGAACGACATCGGTCCGGTGCTGGATCACCGCGGGCTTGCGGCGATCATGGGCTATGTCGGCCAGCCGCCTGCGCAGAAGACGCTGGAAGACGCGATCGAGATGCGCGCGCAACTGATGGAAGGCTTCGACAACGTGCCGCGCGCGCGCTGGGAAGAAGAGGTGCGAAAGCACTACGTCCAGACCGACGACGGCCTTTCCATCAACTACGATCCGCGCCTGCGCGAATCGCTGGCTACGACGGGTGGCGAGCCGGGTCCCGATGCGTGGGGGCTTTTCGAAGCGCTCGACACTCTGCCGCTGGCTCTGATCCGTGGGGCCAATTCGGACCTGCTGAGCGCCGAGACGGCCGATGAGATGGCCCGCCGCCGGCCCGACATGATCAGGGCCGAAGTGCCGGATCGCGGTCATATCCCCTTCCTTGACGAGCCCGAAGCGCTTGACGCGATCCGCGCCTGGCTCGACATGATGCGCCAAGCGAAGGACCTCGGATGACCGACACCACCATCGCGTCTCCCGAAATGGCGGAACGCCAGATTCCCGAGGCCGCGCATATCGACACCATCCGCGCAGCGGCCCGACGCCTCGAGGGACACGCCCGGCGCACACCGCTGCTTTCCTCGCCCTTCCTCGATGAAATCGCGGGCCGGCGGGTGCTGGTGAAGGCCGAGTGCCTCCAGCACACCGGGTCGTTCAAGTTCCGCGGCGGATATTCGGCGCTCTCCGCCCTGGAACCCGAAGTTCGCGCAAGGGGGGTCATCGCGTTCTCCTCCGGCAATCACGCGCAAGGGGTGGCGCTTGCAGCGCGCCTCCACGAGGTTCCGGCGGTGATCGTCATGCCGCAAGACGCGCCGCACCTGAAGATCGAGAACACACGCGCGCTGGGTGCCGAGGTTGTTCTCTACGAGCGCGAGACCGGCGACCGGGATGCCATCGGGGCCGAGATCGCCGAAGAGCGAAGCCTGACACTGATCAAGCCGTTCGACGAGCCGATGGTGATCGCCGGTCAGGGCACTTGCGGACTGGAGATCGCCGAACAGGCGCGCGAAGCAGGCGTCGACAGGGCGGACGTGCTGGTCTGCTGCGGTGGCGGCGGGTTGACATCGGGCATCGCGTTGGCTCTGGAAGCCGAAGCATCGGGCCTGCGTGCACGGCCTGTGGAGCCCGAGGGCTTCGACGACGCCGCCCGATCGCTCGCCTCCGGCCGGATCGAGCGAAACGCCCGGCTTTCGGGCTCGATCTGCGATGCGGTGGTGACCCCGTCCCCCGGCCACCTGACGTTCCCGATCATGGCGCGGCTCTGCGGACCGGGCCTGTCGGTGAGCGACGACGAAGCATTGCAGGCGATGGCACTGGCCTTCCTGCGGCTCAAGATCGTGCTGGAGCCCGGGGGAGCGGTGGCGCTGGCCGCAGCCCTCTTCCGGCCCGATGCGGTCGAAGGGGACGCCGTGATCTGCACGGCGTCGGGTGGAAACGTGGACCCGGCGATGTTTCGGACCGCGCTGGACAGGCTCGAATCCTGACCTCGGGCAAGAATTCCCGTTTCAGTCACTGCACCGTTTTCAGCATCAGGCGCACTCCCGCGCCGGTGATGGAGGCGTCGATGGCTGCCCTGGCGACCAAACTGGCGGCAATCGCGCCGCCGCCCGTCGCGGGGGGCGCTCATCGCTCTCCCGCCGATGACCGCTGTATCGGCCAAGATCGTCACATTGCGTCAGATGGCGCGGGGCCTGCGCTGCGGCCCCATCCCAGGAAGCGGGTCGTTCCTGGCGCTGATCTGCCCGGCGGGACGAGGCGCTGAGGGCGCACGGGGTCTCAGGCGCAGCGCTCATCCTGACCGGAACGCTCATCGTGCTCCGCTGACCCCGCCACCCCGCCCCGTGTTGACACCCCGGATCGCGAGGGCAATCGTGTCGCCTGGGGAGACGACACGTGAGAACTCAAGTCTGCATCATCGGCGGAGGACCTTCGGGGCTGCTTCTTTCGCAGCTCCTGCACCGTGCCGGGATCGAGACGGTCGTGCTGGAACGTCACAGTCGCGAGCATGTGCTGTCCCGCATCCGGGCCGGCGTGCTCGAATGGGGCACGGTCGAGTTGTTGAAGAAAGCCGGCGTCGGCGCGCGCATGGAGGCCGAGGGGTTTCCCCATGACGGCACCTACCTTTCGGCGCAGAATCGCGGCTTCCGGATCGATTTCAAGGCGCTGACCGGCAAGCGGGTCATGGTCTACGGCCAGACCGAGGTCACGACCGACCTCTACGCAGCACGCGACGCGATGGACGGCATCGTCGTCGACCGCGCCGAGCAGGTGGCGCCCGACCTCAAGGCGAAGCGTGTCACCTACACGCGTGACGGGGTCGAGCACGAAATCGCCTTCGACTGGATCGCGGGCTGCGACGGCTATCACGGCGTCTCCCGTTCGCTGATCCCGGAGCGCGTCCTGCGCACCTACGAGCGGACCTATCCGTTCGGCTGGCTCGGGATCCTGTCCGAAACGCCACCGGTCAGCGACGAGCTCATCTATGCCAACCACGCCCGCGGCTTCGCGCTCTGCTCGATGCGCAACCGGAACCTCAGCCGTTACTACGTCCAGTGCCCGGTCGACGATCCGCTGGAGAAATGGAGCGACGGGGCCTTCTGGGACGAGCTGCGCAGCCGGATCCCGCACGACGCCGCCGAACGCCTCGTAACCGGTCCGTCGATCGAGAAATCGATCGCGCCATTGCGTTCGTTCGTGGCCGAACCAATGCGCCACGGTCCATTGTTCCTCGTCGGCGACGCGGCGCATATCGTGCCACCAACCGGCGCAAAGGGACTGAACCTCGCCGCAAGCGATGTCGCCTTCCTGTCGGACGCGCTGATCGCCCATTACGCCGGAAACGACAGCGGCATCGACGGATATTCCGAGCGCGCGCTGTCCCGGGTCTGGCAGGCGATCCGCTTCTCCTGGTGGTTCACCACGACGATGCATCTTTTTCCGGACCAGTCCGACTTCGACCAGCGCATCCAGGAAAGCGAGCTCGCCTACCTGGAGCATTCAGAGGCCGCGCGCACCGTTTTGGCCGAGCAATATGTGGGGTTGCCCTTGTGAAGATCGCCGAACTCGACGACATCCGCCTGCACTATCGGGACGAGGGCGATTCCGAGGGGGCCGCCCTCGTCTTCGCCAACTCGCTCGGCACCGACCTGCGGCTATGGGACAAGATCGTCCCCCACCTGCCGCGCGGCCTTCGCATCATCCGCTACGACAAACGCGGTCACGGTCTCAGCGATTGCCCGCCGGGCCCCTACGCGATGGAGACGCTCGTCGCCGATGCGGCCGCGCTGCTCGACCGTCTGGAGGTACGCGAATGCCTCTTCGTGGGGTTGTCGATCGGCGGCATGATCGCCCAGGGCCTTGCCGCGAGCCGCCCCGACCTGGTGCGCGCGATGGTTCTGTCGAACACCGGCGCGAAGATCGGCACGACCGAGCTGTGGGACGAGCGGATGGCGGCCGTGCGCGATGGCGGCATCGCGACGCTGGCCGACGGCATCATGGAGCGGTGGTTCTCTGCCCCGTTCCGCGAAACCGCCGAACTCACCGCTTGGCGCCACATGCTCGTGCGGCAACCCGTCGAAGGCTATCTCGGCTGCTCGGCCGCGATTTCGGGAACAGACCTGAGTGAGCGCACCCGGACGCTCGACCTGCCGACCCTGGGCATTGCGGGCTCCGAAGACGGCTCCACGCCGCCCGACCTCGTCACCGAGACAGTCGCGCTGATCCCCGGCGCGGAGACCCGGCTCATCCGCAGGGCCGGGCATCTTCCTTGCGTCGAGCAGCCAGGCGAATACTCCGACATCCTCAACGACTTCATCCAGGCCGTCGGCCATGTCTGACCGCTGGACCGAAGGAATGGCCACGCGCCGACGCGTTCTGGGTGACGCCTATGTCGATCGCGCCGAGGCCGGACGCACCGCCTTCGACGCGCCGTTCCAGGAGATGATCACCGAGGCTGCCTGGGGCCATGTCTGGTCGCGCGACACCCTGCCCTTGCGCGAACGCTCGATGCTGACGATCGCGCTGCTGGCCGGACTGGGCAACGAGGAGGAGCTCCGCCTGCATCTTCGGGCCTCGCTCAACACCGGCGCAACACGCGACGACGTGATGGAGGTGCTGATGCATGTCGCCATCTATGCCGGCGTCCCCCGCGCGAATTCCGCCTTCCGCCTCGCGAAGGAAATTTTCGCCGAGACCCGAGGTTGAGTTCCGGAGTGCGCATCACCACCCCTCGTTACGCGCCGCCGATCCAGCGCATCCCCACAGCCAACCCGCTGTCCGCTGAAACCGCCGCCCGGCACTCGCCGCATCCGCCGCAGGAGCGGGCTGTCGAGCCGGCAAGGCCGCACCAGCGCCGGCGTCCCGTTGGAGAACCGGGTGGCCTGACGTGGCAGAAACCATCGCCGTGTCGAGCATGCGGACCCCGCCGCGCACGATCCGAGATCCGCAGACCTTGGACGGACGCGCATCCGTGCGCATGCGCGCTCTCTCTTCCGGGTACCCTGCTCGGGAGCTCGGGCGAGTGTCCCGCTCCCGCCGGCCATACCCGCACGGCGCCGTCCCACCGTCGCCATGGGACTTGCCTCAAGGACGACGGCAAAGCCGTCTTCCCCGAAATCTGATGGCGCGCTTCCTGCTGATCCACGGCGCCTGCCACGGCGCATGGTGCTGGCGGGACGTGCTGCCGTGCCTTGCCGCTCGCGGCCACGACGCGAAGGCGATCGACCTGCCCTCCCACGGCGAGGATCCGCGCGACCCGCGGGATATCACGCTGGCCGATTACCGAGATGCGATCGTGAATGCTCTGGATCCCGACACGATCCTCGTCGGCCATTCCATGGGAGGCTTTCCGATCACCGCGGCAGCCATCGCGGCACCCGGGCGGATCGCGCGCCTGATCTATCTTTGCGCCTACGTTCCGCTTCCCGGACTTTCGCTTGCCGAGATGCGCAGGGCCGGGCCCCGGCAATTGCTGGCCGACGCGATCCGCGTGTCCGACGACCGCATGACGATGACTTTCGATCCCGCAAAATTGGAGGAGAAGTTCTACCACGACTGCCCGCGCGGCATTCTCGACCACGCATCCTTGCGCCTCTGCGCACAGCCCGTCGCGCCGCAGGAAACCGCCCTGCAGGATACAGCCGCGGCCGAAGACTTGCCGCGCAGCTACATCCGCTGCGCCGACGATCGCGCGATCCCGCCCGAATATCAGGCCACGATGGCCAGCGGGCTCGACCGCTACGACCTGCAATGCGGCCATTCGCCGTTCTTCGCCTGCCCCGACGACCTCGCAACCCTTCTCGACCGGATCGCCCAATGACCAAACCCTGCATCATCTGCGTCGCCATCACCGGCTCCGTGCCGCGCAAGTCAGACAATCCGGCGGTCCCCATCACCATCGAGGAACAGGTGGAATCCACGCACGAAGCGTTCGAGGCTGGCGCATCCATCGCCCATTGCCACGTCCGCGACGAGGACGGGAACCCGACAGTCGATGCCGATCTTTACGCCCGCCTCAAGGAGGCGCTGGAGAAGCATTGCCCCGGCATGATCATCCAGCTCTCGACCGGCGGTCGGTCGGGCCTTGGCAAGGCGCGTGGCGGGATGTTGTCCCTGCGCCCGGACATGGCATCGCTCACGGTCGGGTCGAACAACTTTCCCAGCCGCGTCTACGAGAACCCCCCCGATCTGGTGGACTATCTTGCCTCCGAGATGCTGGCGCACGACGTGAAGCCCGAGATCGAGGCGTTCGACCTCAGCCACATCCTCCACGCGGCACGGATGCAGGCCGACGGGCGCCTCAAGGGGCCACTCTACGTGCAGTTCGTGATGGGCGTGAAGAACGCGATGCCGGCCGACCGGGCGGTCTTCGACATCTACCTCGAGACGCTGGCCCGGGTGGCGCCGGACGCCGAGTGGTGCGGCGCCGGCATCGGCCGGCACCAGATCGAGCTCAACGAATGGTCGATCGCCGCCGGGGGCCATACCCGCACAGGGCTCGAGGACAACATCCGCCTCGATCGCGAAAGGCTGGCCCCATCGAACGCGTCCCTCGTCCGGCGCGCCGTCGAGATCTGCGACAAGGTCGAGCGACCGGTGGCGAGCTGGCAACAGGCACGCGAGATCCTCGGCCTCCGGCAGCCGGTGTGATCGCCGGGGGGGCAGGCGCCCGACCTCGAGCCCCCCGTCGGGGAGCCACTCGGCCAGGCGCGACGCGGCTTCGCCACGCAAGGGCCGCGTGATGGCGGCAAGCCTGTTTGACAGCACGATGCACCGCGGGCTTTTCGGCGATCCCGAAATCGGGCGGCTTTTCTCCGACACCGCCGAAGTGCGGGCCATGCTGCTGGTCGAAGGTGCGTTGGCACGGGTCCAGGGGGAGACCGGCATGATCCCCGCCCTGTCGGGCGTCTTCATCCATCGCGCTGCCATGGAGGTGCAGATAGACCCCGACGGCCTGGCGCGCGGTGCGGCGCGAAGCGGTGTTCCGGTCCCTGCCCTCGTCGCTGCCTTCCGCAAGGCGCTGCAGGCCCCCGAGCATGCCGCCTTCGTGCATTGGGGCGCCACCTCACAGGACATCGTCGATACGGCGCTCAACCTGCGTTTGCGCAGGGTTGTTGCGATCCTCGACACGCGGCTCGCGGAGCTCGCACGGACTCTCGGCCGCCTGGCGGATGAGAATGCCGAGATGCCGCTCGTCGCGCGCACCTATGGCCAGCCGGCGGTACCCTCTTCGGTCGGCGCGCGCCTGGCCGCATGGGGTTTCCCGCTCTTGCACCATCGCGCGCGCCTTGCCGATCTGGAGCCGCGGCTGCTGTGTGTCAGCCTTTCCGGCGCGGCCGGAACCGGCGCCGCGATGGGCGCGGAGGCTCCGGCGATCAGAGCGCGACTCGCCGAGGCGCTCGGCCTCGCCGATCCGCGCCGGTCCTGGCACGCGACCCGCGACAGCGTGGCCGAATTCGCCGGTTGGCTCACGCTCGTCACGGGCGCGCTCGGCAAGATCGGCACGGACCTGATCGTCATGGCGAGCCGCGGCGAGGCCTTGTCCGACACCGGCGGCACGTCATCGACGATGCCCCAGAAATCCAACCCCGTCGCCGCCTCGGTGCTGGTCGCGCTGGCCCGGCACAATGTGGCGCTCAACACATCGCTGCAAGGCGCGCTGGTGCATGGCGAAGAGCGCGACGGGGGATCATGGTTCGCCGAGTGGCTGGCCTTGCCTCAGATGTGCCTCGCGGCCGGTCGAGCGCTCGCCCTGGCAGACCAGGCGATCGGTGCGACCCGTTTCGCGCCCGCAACGGATCCGAGCGGCCTCGTTCACGCCGAGGCTCTGAGCTTCGCGCTGGCCCGGACGATGCGCCGCCCCGAGGCGGAGGCGGAACTGAAGCGTCTCGCCGACGAGACCCGCCGGACCGGCAGGCCGCTGCCCGACCTGATGCGCCAGCATCATCCCGATATCGAAATTGCGCTGCCGCAGCTGGGCGAAGCTCCAGCCGAGGCCCGAGCCTTTGCCGCCGCCGCCGCCGCTCAACCCCGCGCCCGCGATACCGAAGGAAGCCCGGAATGACTCGCATCAAAGCTGCCGTATGTCACGAATTCGGCGTCCCCCTGACGATCGAGGAGGTAGCTCTGCGCGCGCCCGGCCCGGACGAAGTTGACGTGAAGCTTACCGCCGTCGCGATCTGCCATTCCGATATCTCGCTCGTCGACGGCGGCTGGGGTGGTACGCTTCCCGCGGTCTTCGGTCACGAGGCGGCCGGCCACGTGATCGCGACGGGATCCGACGTGCAAGGGCTGGAGGCGGGCGACCCGGTGCTCGTGACGCTGATCCGCTCCTGCGGCATGTGCCCGTCCTGTGCCACCGGCCACCCCGTGCTCTGCGAGGTCTCGCCCGACGAGGCCGCCGGCCCGCTGACCACCCTTGACGGCGCGCCAGTCCGACAGGGCCTCTCCTGCGCCGCGTTCGCCGAACGGGTCGTGGTGCATCGCAGCCAGATTGCGCCGATCCCGTCCGACATGCCCCACGAATCCGCCTGCCTGCTGTCGTGCGGCGTCATCACCGGCGTCGGGGCCGCGGTCCACACGGCCGGGTTGCGCGCGGGAGAAGACGTGGTTGTCATCGGTGCGGGCGGCGTCGGCCTCAACGCAATCCAGGGCGCCCGGATTGCAGGGGCGCGTCGCATCGTCGCCGTGGATCGAACCGAAGAGAAGCTCGCCATCGCGCGTGAATTCGGCGCCACCGACGGGGTGCTGGCCGACGACAGACCATGGAAGGCTGCGCGCGCCATCCTTGGTCGTGGCGCCGATGCGGTGCTGGTGACCGTCGGCGCCATCGGAGCATATCGCACGGCGCCCCGTTATCTGGCGACGGGTGGACGGCTGGTGATGGTCGGCATGCCGCATTCGGGCGAGACGATGGAGATCGAGCCGGTCATCATCGCCGCCCTCGGTCAGTCGCTCACCGGCTCGCTGATGGGCGACACGATCCTTGCGCGCGACATTCCGTGGCTGGTGGACCTCTACGTCCAGGGCCGACTGAAGCTCGACGAGCTGGTCTCCGGCCGGTGGCGCCTCGATCAGATCAACGAGGCCATCGCCGATACCCGCTCCGGCGCGGCGCGGCGCAATGTCATCGTCTTCGAATGAGATATAGCGCAGCTGATCAACTCGATGATCGTTTCAGAATCTCTAAACAGGGCTGTGCCGTGAAACTCGACCATCTCGACATTCACATCGTGGCGCCCCCACCGCCAGGCTGGGGCGGCCGCTGGTGGACGCTGGTCAAATTGACCACCGATACGGGGCTGCACGGCTGGGGCGAGTGTTACCTCACCGGACTCGGCCCGGAAGCCGCACGCGCCGTGATCAGGGACGTCTTCGCGCGTCACATGGCCGGCGAAAGCCCTGAGAACATCGAGCTGATGTTCCGCCGCGTCTATTCCTCGGGCTTCACGCAGCGGCCCGACCCGACGCTGATCGGCGCTTTTTCGGGGCTCGAGATCGCCTGCTGGGACATCCTGGGAAAGGCGCGCGACCGGCCGATCTGGGCGCTGCTCGGGGGAATGGTGAACGAGCGGGTGCGCGCCTACACCTACCTCTATCCGCTGGCGCACCACGACGAGACGGCGTTCTGGACCTCGCCCGACATGGCGGCGGAAGCGGCGGCCGCATGCGCCGAGCGTGGTTTTACCGCCGTCAAGTTCGATCCCGCGGGCCCCTACACGATCCGCGGCGGTCACATGCCGGCGATGTCGGACATCAGCCGCTCGGCCGCGTTCTGCGCCGCGATCCGGGAGGCGGTGGGCGACCGCGCCGACCTGCTCTTCGGAACCCATGGTCAGTTCTCCGTGGGCGGCGCGGTGCGCCTCGCGCGGGTCATCGCACCCTACGATCCTCTCTGGTACGAAGAGCCGGTTCCGCCCGACGCGGTGGACGCGCTGGCCCGTGTGACCCGCGCGACCCACATCCCAGTGGCGACCGGGGAACGGCTGACCACGAAGATCGAGTTCGCCGCCGCCCTCGCTGCCGGCGCAGCCGTCCTGCAACCGGCGACCGGGCGCTGCGGCGGACTTTGGGAGGGCAAGAAGATCGCCGCTCTGGCCGAGGTACACAACGCCGAGGTCGCGCCGCACCTCTATGCGGGGCCGATCGAATGGGCCGCCAATATCCATCTGGCCACGACCCTGCCCAACCTCTCGATGGTCGAGACGATCGGCCACGGTGGCGGGTTTCACGGCGACCTGATCGGCCATGCGATCGCATGCGAGGACGGCTTCATCCGGCCGCCAGAAGGCCCTGGTCTTGGCGTCGAGCCGGACGAGGCTCTGCTCGCTGATCACGCTTTTGACGGCAACAGGCTTCACCTCGAGATGCAGGAGGCCCCGTGCAACTGGCGTGACGGGAACGCCTTTGCCGGGGGCGCGGCGGACTGAGAAGCGGTCGACCCGCCGGGACCGACTGACATTCATGCCGCCGCCGAGGCTGGGCGTTGTCTGCCGGTCGGCAGGCGCGGCCGGGCTGACAGGTCAGACCGACATCGTCGCCTCGACCGCCCTTTTCCACGCACCATAGCGCGCCGTGCGCATATCCTCGTCCATGCCCGGCTCGAACCGCCGCTCCAGCCGCCACCGCTTGGCGAAGCCCTCGGCGTCGGGGTAGACGCCGGCCTTCATCCCCGCGAGCCAGGCCGCGCCAAGAGCCGTCGTCTCCAGTACCTCCGGCCGGTCCACCGGCGCGCCGATGATGTCGCTGAGGAATTGCAGCGCCCAGTCGGATGCGCTCATGCCGCCGTCCACCCGCAATACATCAGCTTCGCCGCCGCCGCCGGGCCAGTCAGCGCGCATCGCCTCGAGCAGGTCGCGGGTCTGGAAGCCGACGCTTTCCAGTGCCGCGCGCGCAAGTTCTGCCGGGCCGGAGCCCCGCGTCAGGCCGAAGATCGCGCCGCGACATTCAGGCTGCCAGTACGGCGCCCCGAGACCGACGAAGGCGGGTACCAGGATTACTTCCTGGTTGCGGTCTGCGGACTCGGCCAGAGCCTGCGTCTCGGCCGCCTCACGGATGATCTTCAGCCCGTCGCGCAGCCACTGAACCACCGCGCCCGCCACGAAGATCGACCCTTCGAGCGCATAGGTGACCTTGCCGTCCAGCCGGTAGGCCACGGTGCCCAGCAGCCGGTTCTGCGAGCGCACCAGCTCGTCGCCCGTATTGAGCAGTGCAAAGCAGCCCGTGCCGTATGTCGATTTGAACATGCCGGGATTGAAGCAGGCCTGTCCGATCGTCGCCGCCTGCTGGTCGCCGGCGACGCCCAGGATCTCGATCCCGCCACCGAAGAGGTCGGCGCGCGCGGTTCCGAACGTGTCGGCGCAGTCGCGCACCTCGGGCAGCATCACCTGCGGGATGTCCAGAAGCTCGCAGACGGCTCCGCTCCACTTCTGCTCACGGATGTTGAAGAGCAACGTGCGCGCCGCATTGGTGGCGTCGGTCACGTGCGACGTGCCGCCGGTGAGCTTCCAGATGAGCCAGGTGTCGACGGTGCCGAACAGAAGCTCGCCGCGCTCGGCCCTGGCGCGCGCGCCCTCCACGTTGTCGAGGATCCACGCCAGTTTGGTGCCCGAGAAATACGGGTCGAGGATCAGCCCCGTCTCTTCGGACACCATCGGCTCGTGGCCCGCCTCGCGCAGCCTGGCGCAAAGGTCGGCGGTGCGGCGGTCCTGCCAGACGATGGCGTTGTGCACCGGCTGGCCGGTTTCGCGGTCCCACACGACAACGGTCTCGCGCTGGTTGGTGATCCCGATGGCCGCGACATCGCCTGCTCGCAGCCCCGCCTTTTCGATCGCGGCGCGGCAAGTGGCGGCGGTCGTCGACCACAGATCGCCCGGATCGTGCTCCACCCAGCCGCTGCGCGGGTAATGCTGCGGGAACTCCTCCTGCGCGACGGCCGCGATCTTCATGTCGGCGTCGAAGAGAATGGCGCGGCTCGAAGTCGTGCCTTGATCGATAGCGAGAATATGGGTCACGGGTCGCGCGCTCCGTCGATGGGGTCGTCTCCGACACTAGGCCACCCGTGCGAGGGAACGAAAGTGCCACAGCCGGAACACGACGCATGACGAAAGCAAAAAAAGTGGTTGCGCGCTTTCAGGCCCTGCCCAGCAATTCCTCGACCCAGCGCGGCACGATCGCGCTGGCTGGACCATAGCGGGTTTTGGAGAAGCTGCTCGCGATCTCTGACGGCTCGAGATTAAGCTCCACGGTGTGCGCGCCGGCCCGGTCGGCATCGTGCACGAAGGCCGCCGCAGGATAGACGCTGCCAGATGTTCCGATGGCGGCGAACAGGTCCGCGCCCGCCACCAGTTCGGCAATCCTTTCCATGTGGTAGGGATGTTCGCCGAACCAGACCACATCCGGACGCGCCGCCCGAGCGGAACAGGCCGGGCAAGGATCGCCCGGCCGCATTTCCAGCGGCGCATTCCACCGATGCCCGCAAGCGGAGCACAGCGCCGACGCGAGCCTACCATGCATGTGCAGCACGTTTCGCGCCCCTGCGCGCTCGTGCAGGTCATCGACGTTCTGGGTGACGAGGGTCAGTGCGCCCCGCCAATCGGCCTCGAGCCGCGCCAGCGCGCGATGCGCGTCGTTGGGTTCGGAAGCGGCCGCGTTCCGCCGTCGCGCATTGTAGAAATCGTGAACGAGGGCCGGATCGCGCGCAAATCCTTCCGGCGTCGCCACGTCGTTCAGATCGTATCGGCTCCAGATGCCACCCGCGTCGCGAAAGGTGCCGAGCCCGCTTTCGGCCGACACCCCCGCCCCGGTCAGGATGACGATGGACCCGAGGTTCAACTCAACCGGCCCGCACCGCGTCCGGTTCGGCGCCGCTCGCCCAAGGCCCGTGCCGTCCCGGCCCGCCATCCACCCGGTCGAAGCCATGCGCTCCGAAGAAGTCGCGCTGCGCCTGGATCAAGTTCGCCGTGCCGCGGGCCCGTCGCATGGTCTCGAACTGGGCGAGCGCCGCCGACAGGGCAGGCGTCGGGAGGCCGTGCGCTACGGCGGAGGAGACGACCCGCCGCAGGGCCGGCACCCCCTCCCGCAGGGCCGGACGGAAGGGCTCGGCGAACATGATCTGCCCATGGGGCAGCCCGTCGCCGGCGGCCTGCGCGATGTCGTCGAGGAGCGCCGAACGGATGATGCAGCCGGCCCGCCAGATCTCGGCTATGCGCGCCGGATCGAGATTCCACGAGAAATTGCGCGACGCCTCCTCTAGCAGCGCGAAGCCCTGGCCGTAGGCGATGATGCGGCCGGCGAGAAGCGCCTTCTCCAGATCGCCATCGAGCACCGGGCTCGCCACGCCCTCCTTGATGTCGGGATAGGCTTCGGCCCCCGCCTCGCGCGCCGGTTTGGCCGCCGACCACGACCGCGCCGCCACGGCCGCCTCGATCACACTGGCCGACTGGCCAAGCTTGAGCGCCTCGATCAGCGTCCAGCGCCCTGTGCCTTTCTGACCGGCCTTGTCGAGGATCTCGTCCACCGCGGGCCCGCCCGTGACCGGATCGGTCGCAGACAGGACCGTCGCCGTGATCTCGATCAGGTAGGAGCGCAGCGGCCCCTCGTTCCACGCGCCAAAGAGTTCGGCCATCTTCTCGGCGCTCCGGCCGTCGCCATCGCGCAGGATCCCGTAGACGTCGGCGATGAGCTGCATGTCGCCATATTCGATCCCGTTGTGAACCGTCTTGACGAAGTGGCCCGCCCCGTCCGGCCCCACCAATGCGGCGCAGGGGGCGTCCTGATACCTTGCCGCGATGGCCTCGACCACGTCGCGCACGGGCTCGTATGCTTCAGGCTCGCCACCCACCATGATGGAAGGCCCATGGCGCGCGCCATCCTCCCCACCCGAGACACCCATCCCGAGAAAGCGCAGGCCGCGTTCCGCGAGCGCAGGCCCGCGCCGCATCGTGTCGTTGAAATCCGCGTTGCCCGCATCGATGATCGTGTCACCTGCCTCGAGCAGCGGCGCGAGGGCATCGATCACGGAATCAACGGCGTCTCCTGCCGGCACCATCAGGATGATGGTTCGCGGGGCCTCGACCGCCTCCACCAATACCTCAAGCGTCGGGCACCCTGCGAGGCGGTCGCGGAGCGGCCCCGCTGCGTCAAGAAAGATGTCGATCTTCTCGGCGGTGCGGTTGTGAACCGCGATCTCGAATCCCTTTTCGGCGATGTTGAGCGCCAGGTTCGCCCCCATGGTCCCAAGCCCGGTCAGTCCGATGCGTGCCATGCGCCCCTCCTCTTTTGCGGTGGAGCCGGATGGTAACCCCCCTTCCGGCAAGGGCAAGCAACCTACCGCCCCCGGCGAGGCCAGAGACCGAGCGCCACGCCGCCGATCACAAGCGCGCTCGCCGTCACCAACCTTGCGCTCGGCGCCTCGCCCAGAAGCAGAAGCCCGCCCAGCGCCGCCAGCACCGGAACGCAAAGCTGCGCCAGGGCCGCCGTCGCCCGATCGAGCCGCGGCAGCACCGCGTACCAGAGCGCATAGCCAAGGCCCGAAGTGACGGCCCCCGACGCCGCTGCCAGCGCGATGCCCGCTGCCGTGATCGCCCCAGGCCCGAGCATCAGCATCACGGCCACCGCCGGCACCAGAACCAGCGGAACGGCAAGCACGAAGTTCGCCGCCGTTTCGGCCAGCGGATCACTCGCCCCCCGCCCGATCAGGCTGTAGATCCCCCAGCCGAACGCAGCCGCGCCCATCGCCAGGGCCCAACCTATCCCATGGGGCGGAAGACCCGCTGGCTGCAGCAACCAGATGAGACCCGCGAGCGCGATCGAGATCCCCGCCCAGCGCCGCATTGGCACCGGCTCGCGGGCGATCACGGCACCTGCGAACATCGTGACCTGCACGCCACCGAAGAGGATCAGCGCCCCGGTTCCGGTGTCGAGCGACAGGTAAGCGAAGGTAAAGCCAATCATGTAAAGCGCGAGCGCTCCCGCCGCGGGCCAGCGCGCCTTGTCCCTCCATCGCCGGCGCCGCAGCCCGAGCAGGGCCAGCACGAGCGCGCCCGCCACGATTCTTATCGAGGCGAACAGCGCCGGACCGAGCGCCCCGTCGGCCAGAGCCAGCCGGGTCAGCACCGAATTCGCGGCGAACGCCAGCATCGTAAGCGCGAGGAAGGCTGCCGGCTTCATCGGACCCGACGCGTCCGGGTCATGGCGCCGCAATACGCGAAGCACGCGCGCGGGGGACCGGAAAGACGTGCGGACGCATGCCCGCTCAACAGGGTCCGATCAGGCGCCCGCAACGCCCGTGTCCGCTTCAGACATCCAGGCACCAGCGCATGATCGCCTTTTGCGCGTGAAGCCGGTTTTCCGCCTCATCGAAGATCACCGATTGCGGTCCGTCCATCACCTCGCTCGTCACCTCCTCGCCGCGATGGGCCGGCAGGCAGTGCATGAAGAGCGCGTCTTCCTTCGCCTTGGCCATGAGAGCCGCGTTTACCTGGTAGGGGCGCAGGAGATTGTGGCGGCGTTCGCGTGTCGATTGCGCATCGTGCATCGACACCCAGGTGTCGGCCACCACCAGGTCGGCATCCCTGACCGCCTCGGAGGGGTCACGCTGGATCTCCACCGTGCGGCCTTTCGACCGGGCGAAGGCCACGGCCCCGTCGTCGGGGTCGAGCACTCTCGGCCCCGTGAATGTCAGGTCGAACCCGAACTGACCCGCGGCGTGAAGGAACGAGGAACAGACGTTGTTGCCATCCCCCGCCCACACCACCTTGCGCCCCGAGATCGGGCCCCGGTGTGCCTCGTAGGTCATCACATCGGCCATGATCTGGCACGGATGGCTGCTGTCCGTCAGGCCGTTGATGACCGGCACGGTCGCGTATTCCGCCATCTCGGAGAGGACCGCCTCGTCGAAGGTCCGGATCATGATGAGGT
Organism: uncultured Alphaproteobacteria bacterium; assembly: GCA_963709765.1. Lineage (GTDB taxonomy): Bacteria > Pseudomonadota > Alphaproteobacteria > Rhodobacterales > Rhodobacteraceae > Roseitranquillus. The sequence continues at coordinate 190,422 of CAVPXL010000001.1, forward strand.
CCACGTAACGGCTCATGACGCGGGCCGTATCCGCGATCGTCTCGCCGTGGCCGAGTTGCATATCGGCACCCGACAGAACCAGCGTCTGCCCCCCCATCTGGCGCACGCCCACGTCAAAGCTCACCCGGGTCCGCGTCGACGGCTTCTCGAAGATCAGCGCCACCATGCGACCCGCCAGCGGCGCCTCGTCATCTGCGGTGCCCCGTGGACGACCCGTTCTCTGCGCTGCCATCGCACGGGCCTGGTCGATCATGCGGCGCAAGTCCTCTGGACCGGTCGTGTTGATGTCGAGAAAATGGCGCATCGAAAACCTCGTGATGACGGTCCGACCGGCGGACTCTTGCGAATTCAGGAGTTGCCGACAAGACAGCAGCGCCCCGGACCAACGGCCCGGGTTCCGATCGTTCGGCCGGGTCGCGCGCTCTCGCCGGTACGCGCGCCGGCAGGCCCGAAGCGTGCCTGGAGTGCGTCACGCGAGCGACAGGAGATCCCGGCGCTCCTGGGGCCGACGAGCACGAGCCCGTCGTCAGGCCGCGGCATGGGAGCCTGCCGCATCCGCGGCCCGGTCGAGCCGGGCGACGGCCTCGGCGAGCTCGTCCTGCGAAATGGTCAGAGCCGGCAGAAGGCGGACGACATTGTCGGCCGCGGGAACGACGAGGATGCCGGCCGCATAACCGGCCTTCACCACCTCGACGTTCGGAATCCGGCATTTCAGCCCAAGCATGAGGCCGCTCCCCCGCACGGCTTCGAAGACGTCTGGATGCGCCGCGACCAGCCCTTCGAGCCGTTGGCGGAACCCGCCGGCCCTCCGGCGCACATCCGCCAGGAAGTCAGGTTCAGCGACGATGTCCATGACCGCGCTACCTACCGCGCAGGCCAGCGGGTTGCCGCCATAGGTGGAACCGTGCGTGCCCGCCGTCATCGCGCCCGCCGCCGCGTCGGTCGCCAGGACCGCGCCCAGCGGAAAGCCTCCGCCGATCCCCTTGGCGATCATCATGATGTCCGGCGTCACCCCCGCCCATTCATGGGCAAAAAGCCGGCCGGTACGGCCGACGCCGCACTGGACCTCGTCGAAGATCAGCAGCGCGCCCGTTTCGTCGCAGAGCTCGCGCAGACCCTTCAGGCACTGATCCGGTACCTGCCGGATACCGCCCTCGCCCTGAAGCGGCTCGATCAGGATGGCGGCCGTATTCTCGCCGACCGCGGCGCGCAGCCCGTCATGATCGCCCCACGCAACCTGTCGGAAGCCGGGAAGGAGGGGCGCGAACCCGGCAGTCATCTTCTCCGATCCCGCCGCCGAGATCGCGGCCATCGAACGGCCGTGAAACGCGCCTTCGAAAGTGACGATCTCGGTCCGGTCGGTCTCGCCCTTCGCGAAGAAGTGCCGCCGCGCCATCTTGACCGCGAGTTCAAGCGCCTCGGTGCCGGAATTGGTGAAGAAAACGGTGTCTGCGAAGGTGATCGCGGTCAGCTTCTCGGCCAGCCGCTCCTGCTCCGGGATGCGGTAGAGGTTCGAGACGTGCCAGAGCTTGCCCGCCTGCCGCGTCAGCGCCTCCACGAGCGCCGGATGCGCGTGGCCCAGCACGTTGACGGCGATGCCCGCGGCAAGGTCCAGATATCGCGTTCCGTCGGTGGCGGTGAGCCAGCTCCCCTCACCCTTCTCGAAGGCGATATCGGCGCGGTTGTATGTCGGCAGGACGGAAGAGATCATGAAGGGCTCCGGGCAAGTTCAGGCCCTATGGGGCCGATGGTGTCAGGAGATGTCAACGGAGGAGGACCGGAGTCGGCACGGGGCCGTCCGGAAAGCCGATGGTCAGCGTCGGCGTCGGAACTGGAGCGTCGAGGGGTGTCCGGTCATGTCGAACTCATACCCGTGCTTCGCGGCCGGGTCACCTGCGATTCCGCATCCACAAGGGCCGGCACGAGTCGGGGCAGGCGGGTTGGGCCGCGGGCGATGCCGGATCCGGCCCGCCCGAACCTCACGCCTTGAGGCGGTAGCCACGCCGGAACCAGTGCCAGCAGAGCGTCAGGACCGCTGCGGCCGTTCCGGTGCAGACGACGAGCCCCAGCCACGGCGAGCTGTCGGACGTCCCGATCACGCCGTGGCGCACTCCGTCTATGAGATAGAAGACCGGGTTCATGTGGGTCAGCGTCTGCAACCATTGGGGCAGGCGTTCGATCGAATAGAACGTCCCGGACAGGAAGCTCAGCGGCGTAATGATGAAGTTGGTCACAGCCGCCATCTGATCGAACTTGTTGGCGAAGATCGCCGCGACGATACCGAGTTCTGCCATCAGGGCACTGCCCAGAAGCACGAAGATCAGTCCCCAGAACGGGTGCTGGATCTCGATTCCGAGAACCAGCATCATCACCAGCGCGATCGCCAGGGCGACGAAAAGTCCGCGCGCTACCCCACCAGCGACATAGCCCATCACCAACTCGACCGCGCTCAGGGGCGGCATCAGCGTGTCGACGATGTTGCCCTGCACCTTTGCGCTCACGATCGACGACGATGTGTTGGCGAATGCGTTCTGGATAACCGTCATCATCAGGATACCGGGCGCCAGGAAATGAAGGAATGGCACGCCCATCACCGGCCCGCGCGTCGGCCCGATCGCGAGCGCGAAGACGGCCAGGAACAGCCCGGCCGTAATCAGCGGTGCGGCCAGCGTCTGCGCCCAGACGGCCATGAACCGGCGCACCTCACGCTCGGCCAGCGTCCAGGTTCCGAGCCAGTTCCAGCGCCCGAAACGCCGCGTTCCCATGCTTGTGGTATCACTCATGACCTGCCTCGCCTTGTATCGGCCCGCCCGGTGACTAGAATAGGGGACCTGTTGATGATGACGACCCTTGCGCCGCCACGGGTCCGCTTTCCGAAGGAACCTGTATGTCCTGGACCGACGAGCGCGTCGAGCTTCTGAAGAAGATGTGGAACGAAGGCCAGTCGGCCAGCAAGATTGCCAAGGAGTTGGGCGGCGTAACGCGCAATGCCGTAATCGGCAAGGTGCACCGCCTGGGCCTGAGCAACCGCACAGCCGGCCAGCCGCCGAAGCCCGGCGAGACCGAAGCACCGAGCGAGCCCGCCGCCGTGTCGGCTGCTGCCGTCGAGCCGGCCCAGAAGGCCGAAGCACCAAGCGAACCTGCAATAGCCGAATCTCGCACGGCCGAACCCGCGTCGGCGCCGCCACCGGTGCCGCGACGGCCTGCGATCATACCTGCCGGTCAGCCCCTGCCTCCACAACCGTCGGCCAACGAGATCAGTCCCGAAGCGCTCGCCTCGGTCCGGGAAGTCGAGAAGAAGGCGCGCAGGATCAGCCTGATGGAGCTGACCGAACGGACCTGCAAATGGCCGATCGGAGACCCGGCAACCGACGATTTCTGGTTCTGCGGCCTTCCGGTGCAGGCAGGCAAGCCATATTGCGAGGCGCATGTGGGCGTCGCGTTCCAGCCCATGAGCTCACGTCGCGACCGCAAGCGCTGATCGCGCTGTCGATCCAGCCTGCTAGGGCGCGTGAGGCCCGCAGAAGGGCTTGGGTCCTTTACGCGGCAAACAAGCCAGGCGCCTCTTTCCTTGTGCCCCGAGGCGCCCGGCAACTGGTTACCAGGGCAAGGCTTGCACGGCGGCGCTGCGTGACAGGACGCTCGCCGCTGCGCGAAATAGATCGGTCAGGCCTGTCGCCGAATGTTCGTCTTCCAAAGTCCACAGATCCGTCGGCCGATTCGGCGCACCAGAGACGGGCGCCCGGAATGCAGGATCACGCTCATCTGCTCCTCCATGCGTTCTACACCGAATCGATCCTGCATCGGCGGCGTCAAAGCTCCGTCAAAGCTGCGTACCTCGGGCTTCGCCGTCACGTCGCGCTTTCCCTTGGGGCCGCCGATGCGCTATGGCGACGCGTCATGAGCGCCAATCCACCCGATCTGCGTCCCGACCTTGCCCGCGCGCAGGTGACTGGCGCCTCCCGCCCCGGCCAGCCGACGATCGGCATGGTCAGCCTCGGCTGTCCCAAGGCGCTGGTCGACAGCGAGCGGATTCTCACCCGGCTGCGCGCCGAGGGCTACGGCATCAGCCCGGACTATTCCGGCGCCGACGCGGTCATCGTGAATACCTGCGGCTTCCTCGATTCGGCCAAGGTCGAGAGTCTCGACGCGATCGGCGAGGCCCTGTCGGCAAACGGGCGCGTCATCGTCACCGGGTGTCTCGGCGCAGAGCCCGACTACATTACCGGCGCGCATCCGCGCGTCCTCGCAGTGACCGGTCCGCACCAGTACGAGCAGGTGCTCGATGCCGTTCACGTCGCGGTTCCTCCCGCGCCGGATCCGTTCGTCGACCTGCTGCCGGCGCAGGCGGTCAGCCTCACGCCGCGGCATTACAGTTATCTCAAGATCTCCGAGGGCTGTAACCACAAGTGCCGCTTCTGCATCATTCCCGACATGCGAGGCCGCCTTCAGTCGCGCCCGCACAAGGCGGTGATGCGCGAGGCTGAACGCCTGGTCGAAGCCGGCGTGAAGGAGCTTCTGGTCATCAGTCAGGATACCTCGGCCTACGGCACCGACTGGAAGGGACGTGACGACAAGGCGCCGATCCTGCCACTTGCCCGCGATCTGGGCAGCCTCGGCGCGTGGGTACGGCTCCACTATGTCTATCCCTACCCGCATGTGCGCGAGGTGATCCCGCTGATGGCGGAGGGGAAGGTCTTGCCCTACCTGGACATTCCGTTCCAGCACGCACATCCCGATACGCTGCGCCGCATGGCCCGCCCCGCCGCCGCGGCACGCACACTTGACGAGATTGCCGCGTGGCGCGCGATCTGCCCTGACCTCACGCTGCGGTCCACCTTCATCGTCGGCTACCCCGGCGAGACCGAGGGCGAGTTCCGGACCCTGCTCGACTGGCTCGACGAGGCACAACTCGACCGCGTGGGCTGCTTCAAGTACGAAGACGTTGCCGGCGCCCGATCGGGCGCGTTACCCGACCACGTCCCGGAAGACGTCAAGGAAGAGCGCTGGCACCGCTTCATGGAGAAGGCGCAGGCGATCAGCGCCGCCCGCCTCGCCGCGAAGGTCGGCACGCGTCAGGTGGTGATCGTGGATCTCGTCGAAGACGACGCCGCGACCTGCCGCACGATGGCCGACGCCCCCGAGATCGACGGAAACCTCTTCATCGATGAAGGCCACGCGCACCTGGCCCCGGGCGAAATCGTCACCGTGAAAGTCGATGAGGCCGGCGCCTATGACCTCTGGGGCCGTCTCGCCGACTGACCGCACGGGAACTCGGCGTGCCGACCACGCACTCCGGCGGGCAACCCGCGCTGGAAGTCGTCGCGGGCGCCCGGCAATCTGTGCCTCATGGATCTGACCGGATTTGAAGTCACCTGTCGCGACGGCGGACGCAATTGGCCACGCTGCCGTAGGAGCACGAATTACCGCCTGTTCCCACGTCGTGGGACCGGTGTGCAGCCATTTCCACTGGAAGAGCGCCATCGAAACCGAGCACGAATGGGGTCTCCACCTCAAGTCGCGCGGCGATCTGTTCGAAAGGGTGGCGGAACTGATCCGGGCGCGACACGCGTATGATCTGCCGGCGATCGTCGCGCATTCGCTTATCGCCGGCACGGCAACAGCCCGCTGGATCATCGAGGAAACCGGCAGCGCAGCGTGATCAGAGGCGCGCAAGACGCTCATGCCTCATCCTCCTCCGCCCGAGTTGCTGCGAGAAAAATGACGCCAGGCGCGGACGCGCACCCTGATCTGGATCAAGCCGCCGCGTTGGGCACCGAAAAGAGGATGTAACCTGCCCTGCGCCCGACTTCGTATGCCCCGGTCTGAGTGATGAAAACGCCCAGGTTTTCGGCGTCCTCGGGGCACGCGACCAGATCCAGCGTGTGGTCGAGGAACTGATTGGTGTAAGCCGTCTCGCCGGCGATCCGGCAGGCATCGGCGGCGTCCCGATAGCCGCCCAGAAGGATCAGGTCAGGCGCCGCCCGCTTGTCGGGGGCGGGCGTGCAAGCCGTGAGAACGACGAAGCAAGCCAGACTCGGATAAGGCTTCATTCCCTGGTCTCCCTGTCACCACGCCAGACGCGACGCGCCATGATCGCACGGCCCGCAGGCGACACTCTCGGACACTCCTACTGAGCCGCCCGCCGCACTGTTTCAATCCGCTCGCCATTGGGAGGATGAGTGCCGAGAAACTGGTTTCCGGGGTCGGGGATCCGCATGAAATACTGCGCCCCGTGAACGGGATCGTACCCCGCCCGCTGCGCGATGCGGGTCCCAAGTCCGTCAGCTTCAAGCTCGAAGCCCTTGGCGAAACGCCGGACATTGACCTGCGCGGCGAGATCCTGCGCCGTCCGGACGGTCGTGTCGTCGGCACCGCCCAGCGTTGCAAGAACGCCGGCAAGAACCGCGCCCGTCACGGCCGCCTGCTGCCCGCGCGGAATGTGGCCTTCGATATGATGCGCCGCCTCGTGGCCCAGGATGAACGCCAGCTCGTCGCGGTTGCGCGCATCCGCGATCAGCGCCAGCGTGAAGCCGATCACCGGACGTCCGCTGTTGTCGAGCGTCTGGAACGCGTTGGGTGGCAGGGAGCGGCGGTCATCGACAACGATACGGAAGTCGCAATTCACACCTCGCGTCTGCGCCCGGCACAGGCTCTCGGCCACCGGCTCCACGTCACGCACGACGACCGAGAAATTGCTGACAGCGGCCTGCGGGGAAAGCCGCGGCTCGTCGGCTGGCGCAGGCGCGGGCATTCGGCCATTGCGCGGTGCGGGCGGCGGCGCGACCTCGCAGGCGGAAACCACCATCAAGGCAGCAAGGGCTGCAGCAAGGGTCAGACGCATCGTCGGCTCTCCTAACGACTTTGGCACAAAGCCTAGCAAATCGGTGCCCGAGAGCCAGCCGCTGCAGGCACAACTTGTCAAGTCCGTGATGTGCCCCCATTTTCAGGCGCATGTTCACCATCGAGCACGATTTCGACGCCACCGTCATCACCCTGATCGACGACCCCGCCACCCACCGCGAGGAGGATGTGACGATCAACGCCTTCGAGGATTGCATAACGCTGGAACAATACGATCCGCGCGCGGACAAGACCGTGCGGATCACGCTGTCGCTGGCCCAGGCGCGCGATCTGGGCGCGGCGCTGGACCTGCCCGAAGGGGTCTACCGGCTGGGGCGCGCCTGAGGCGTCCACGTGCCGGTCGCTGCATCGAGCTTGCGGTCGATGTCCTGACCGAGATCGCGCAGTCGCTCGGTTGCCTGCGCCGCGGCCGGGTCGGAAGCCCGAGGGAGCCGTGGCGTCCCGATGGCGGCGCCGAAGCGGGCAACTTCCAGCGCCCGAACCCGCGCCGACAGGCGCGCGATCGCCGTGACCAGATCCGCCGTGGTCTCTGAGGGGCCGACGAAAAGCGCCCCCTCCACCGCCCGGCAGGGTTCCGGCAACGGTTCCGGCGCCGGGCCGCTGAACACCTCGGACCGGCCGCCGCTTTCGCAGACAATCAGGCGAGGCGCCGCCTCGGCCGCAACGAGCGTCCCCAGAAGACCGATGGTTGCCATGCGGATCATCGTCGGAACCTAACGCGGTCCGTCGAGCCGGAAAAGCTTCTTCCGCGCGGTGGCGCCACGCAGCAGGACAAGCCGCGACTTCGCCACGCCCAGCGCCGCAGCCAGAACTTCCTCCACTGCCGCGTTCGCCCTGCCGCCTTCGGGCGGCGCGGTCACGGCGATCCGGATCTCGTCCCCATCCAGCACAAGAGCGGTCCGCCGCGCCCGGGGCGAGGCCCGGACGTGGAATTCTGCGCCAGGGTGTGCCAGATGGCTCAGATCGGGGATGTCACGACGCGCCATCATCGACCGCCCCCGTGCGGCTCCGTTGACCCCGGCGCGCGAAAGGCCGAGATCGGGAACGACATGACCGGAGACACCATGCCCGCACGCCACGACGCCGCCATCGACTTCCTGCTGACCCGACGGTCGCGCCCAGCCAAGACGCTGATGACGCCCGTGCCCGGTCGCGACGCATTGCGCCCGATCCTGACGGCGGGTGCGCGCGTGCCCGACCACGGCAAGCTCGAGCCCTGGCGGTTCATCGTGCTGGAGCGCGCTGCACTCCGCCGGATCGGTGCGCTGATCCCGGCGGCCGGCGATCGGCTGGGCCGCGACGACGACGCCGTGGCCAAGCAGAGAACACAGTTCGACGACGCAGACCTCGCCGTTGCGGTCATCTGCAGCCCCAAGCCATCGGAGAAGGTGCCCGAGGTCGAGCAGGTCCTGTCAGCCGGGGCCGCGTGCCTGTCACTGCTCAACGCGGCCCTGGCGGCGGGCTGGGGCGCGAACTGGCTGACCGGCTGGGCCAGCCACGACGCCGAATTCCGCCTCACCGCACTCGGGCTTGCGCCGCACGAAAGCGTAGCGGGTTTCATCCATATCGGCACCGAGCGCGCGGCACCGCCCGAGCGGCCGAGACCCGATCTGGACGCGATCGTGAGCTGGGTCGCGGAATGATCGCGGCCGCCTTCCTGCGCGCGATCGGCCAGCTGGGCGATCCGACCTTCCGCACAGTGCTCTGGCGCGGCATCGGCTTGACCGTCGCGCTTCTGGTCGGGATCTACGCCGCCTTCCTGTGGCTGGTGAACTGGATCATGCCCGACAGCGTGACGCTGCCCTGGATCGGCGAGGTCGGCTGGATCGACGACATCGCGTCGGGCGCGTCGATCCTGGTGCTTATCGTGGCGTCGATCTTTCTGATGGTGCCGGTTGCCTCGGCGTTCACCGGGCTCTTTCTCGACGACGTGGCCGACGCCGTCGAAGCCCGGCATTACCCGGACCTGCGGCCCGCACCGCGGCTGGGAATGGCTGAATCGCTGCGCGAGGCGCTTGGATTCCTTGGTGTGATCGTTGCGGCGAACCTGGGCGCGCTCATACTCTACATCGTCTTTCCGCCCGCGGCGCCGGCGATCTTCCTCGCGATGAACGGCTACCTGCTGGGCCGGGAATACTTCCAGATGATCGCCCACCGACGACGCGGAAAAGAGGGCGCGCGCGCGATGCTGCGCCGTCACGGTCCGACGATCTGGATCGCCGGGGTGCTCATGGCGCTACCGCTGACGGTGCCGATCCTGAACCTGTTCATTCCGATCCTTGGCGCCGCGACCTTTACCCACCTGTATCATCGGCTGGCGGAGCGGTCCGATCGCCCATCCGGTTGAACCAGTCGAGATCCTCGACCGAGACCACACCCGAGACGATCACGCCGGCAATGATCACCCACAACACGACCGCGACGAGCGTGGTAATCCAGAACTTGCGGCGCATGTTCAGCACCGCAGGTGCCCCGGCATGGGTGCCCGGCACGATCTCGCCCGATTCGCCCTGCGTCGTCAGCCGTAGCGGCAGGACGACGAAGAACGTCATGAACCAGATGACGGCAAAGAGGACGATCGCGCTGGTGATGATCATTCAGACCTCCTCGAGCTCCACGAGACAGCCATTGAAATCCTTGGGGTGCAGGAACAGCACCGGCTTGCCGTGGGCTCCGATCTTCGGCTCTCCGTCGCCCAGAACCCGGGCTCCCGCTGACTTCAGACGATCGCGGGCGGCGCGGATATCGTCGACCTCGTAGCAAATGTGGTGGATCCCGCCGGAGGGGTTCTTATCGAGGAATCCCTTGATCGGGGAGTTCTCGCCCAAAGGGTAAAGCAGCTCGATCTTGGTGTTGGGCAGCGTGATGAAAACCACCGTGACTCCATGGTCGGGCTCGTCCTGCGGCGGGCCGACACCTGCGCCCAGCGTATCGCGATACTGCCCGATCGCGCTCTCAAGATCAGGCACGGCGATGGCCACGTGGTTGAGACGTCCGATCATCCCTGACTCCGCTCTGTCCGCGGGCCTGCTTATGAGGCGGGTGCACGAAGCCCGCAAGTCTCTGCCGCGCCTTAACCGGACGTTAGGCACTGTTCTACTTAAAGTCGCGGCAGTTGATTGGGAGAAAATGAAATGCCAACCGAATTTGCCGACCTGATGATGCGCCGTCCCGCCACCGCCGACCGTCCGCTCGAAGGCCAGACGGTGCTGGTGGTCGAGGACAGCCGCTTTGCCTGCGAGGCGCTGCGTCTTCTGTGCCAGCGTTCGGGTGCACGCATCCGCCGCGCCGACAGCATTGCGTCGGCCCGCCGCCACCTTCAGACCTACCGCCCCTCGATCGCCATCATCGATCTCGGCCTGCCCGATGGCGATGGCGCCGAGTTGATCGCCAGCCTGTCGGGTGCCTCTACGCGCAACAGCGTGATCGTCGGCATGTCCGGAGATGACGGCTCCGAGGACCGCGCGCTCGCCGCCGGCGCGGACGTCTTCCTGCCCAAGCCAATCGCTTCCCTTGCGGCGTTCCAGCAGACCATCGCCGCGGCCATGCCCGACGGATTGCCGCTCGACGACCGCGACGAAGCGATCACGCCGGACCGGCTCGCGGTTCGCGACGATCTCGCGCAAATCGCCGCCAAGCTCCGGACGTCGGAGGACGATGAGACCCTTGCCTATGTGGTGCAGTTTCTCGCCGGCGTCGCCCGCAGCTCGGGTGACATGGACCTCGAAGAGGCCGTCGACGACCTGGCCCGGCACCGCGCCAGCTGCCAGCCGACCGAGCGCAGCATCGCCCGCGTGCGCGCCCTGCTCCATGACCGAATCGGCGAGATCGAGACTTTCGCCGCCTGATCCGGTTCTACCGTGCCGGTCAGTCCGGGACGGGGTCGCCTGCCACCAGGACCGGCGCCGTCAAGTCTCCCAGACGGCGCCGTTGCCTGCCCCCGGCATCGAAATTCGCAGGGTCGAGCCAAGCCTCGAAGGCCGCGCGCAAGGCCGGCCATTCGCCGTCTATCGCGGCAAACCAGGCCGTGTCCCGGTTGCGCCCCTTGACCACCGCAGCCTGTCGGAAGACCCCTTCATAGCTCAGGCCGAAACGCTGTGCCGCCCGCCGCGAGGCGCGGTTTGCGGCGTCGCATTTCCATTCGAAGCGGCGATAGCCCGCATCGAAGGCCCAACGCATCAACAGGAAAACCGCCTCCGTCAATTCGCGCGTACGCTGCAGACGCGGAGCAAACGAGAGCCAGCCGGCCTCGACCGACCCGGCGGCCGGGTTGATCCTCATCAGGCTCAGCGTTCCGCCCAGGCGCCTGTCGGCCATCCGCACTGCGTAGTGCAGCGGATCGTGCAGAAGCCGCGCCGCGTCGAGCCATGCGCGATACGCCTCCGGTGTCGCGAACGGACCCACGGGCATGTGGCGCCACATCGCATCGTCCGCATCCTCGGAGAACGCTTCGTGAAGCGGCACGGCGTGATCCGGCGCCAGCGGCTCCAGCCGGACGAAGCGACCGCTCAGCGCGACCCGAGGCGGCAGCGGCGGGGGCGTCCAGCCGCCAAGCGGTCTATCGATCACCCGGCGTCCTGCGGGATCACGCGCAGACCAAGCTCGCGAAGCTGCGTCGCCGTGGGCTCGGAGGGCGCGTCCATCATCAGGTCCTGCGCCTGCTGGTTCATCGGGAACATGATGACTTCACGGATGTTCGCTTCGTCGGCCAGAAGCATCACGATACGGTCGATGCCCGCGGCACAGCCCCCGTGCGGCGGTGCGCCATAGCGGAAAGCACTCAGAAGGCCGCCGAAGCGCTTCTCGACCTCGTCCGCACCGTAGCCAGCAAGCTCGAACGCCCTGAACATGATCTCCGGCTTGTGGTTGCGGATCGCGCCCGATACGAGTTCGTAGCCATTGCAGGCCAGATCGTACTGGTAACCCGTCACCTCCAGCGGATCGCCCTCCAGCGCGGCAAGCCCGCCCTTCGGCATCGAGAAGGGATTGTGGGAGAAGTCGATCCGCCCCTCGTCGTCCTTTTCATACATCGGGAAGTCCACGATCCAGGCGAAAGCGAAGCGCTTCTCGTCGAAATGCCCCGTTTCACGCCCGATCTCGACCCGCGCCTTGGCCGCCACCTTCTCGAAGTCGTGCGGCTTGCCGCCAAGGAAGAACGCCGCATCGCCGGCGCCGAGGCCGAGGGCCCGTCTGATGGCCTCGGTGCGCTCGGGACCGATGTTCTTGGCGATGGGGCCGGCACCCTCGGGCCGCCCGGCCTCGGAACCCTCGCGCCAGAAGATATAGCCCATGCCAGGCAGCCCTTCCTTCTGGGCAAAAGCATTCATCCGGTCGCAGAATGCGCGGCTGCCGCCGCCGGGCGCCGGAATGGCGCGGATCTCGGTGCCGTCCTGCTGCAAAATCTTGGCGAAGAGGCCGAAGCCGCCGCCGGCGAAATGCTCGCTGACGCGCGCCATCTTGAGCGGCACCCGCAAGTCGGGCTTGTCGGTTCCGTACCAGAGGGCAGCGTCCGCGTAGGAGATCTGCGGCCAGACCGCGTCGACCTCGTGCCCGCCGCCGAACTCTTCGAAGACGCCCTGAATGACCGGCTGGATGGCGGCGAACACATCGTCTTGCGTGACAAAGCTCATCTCGACGTCGAGCTGGTAGAAATCGGTGGGCGAGCGGTCGGCGCGCGGATCCTCGTCGCGGAAACAGGGGGCGATCTGGAAGTAGCGATCGAAGCCCGAAACCATGATCAGCTGCTTGAAGAGCTGTGGCGCCTGCGGCAGCGCGTAGAACTTGCCCGGATGCAAGCGAGAGGGCACGAGAAAGTCTCGCGCGCCCTCGGGCGACGAGGCAGTGATGATCGGTGTCTGGAACTCGGTGAAGCCCGTGCTCCACATCCGGTCGCGCAGCGAGCGCACCACATGGGCGCGCATCATCATGTTGCGGTGCAATCCCTCGCGCCGCAGGTCGAGGAAGCGGTAGCGCAGGCGGGTTTCCTCGGGATAGTCCTGCTCGCCGAAGACCGGCAGGGGCAGTTCGTCCGCCGGGCCGAGCACCTCGATGTCTTGGACGAAGACCTCCACGGCGCCTGTCGGGATGCGCGAATTGACGAGCTCGGGGTCACGCGCCTTCACCACGCCGTCGATGCGGATGCACCATTCGGAGCGCACCTTCTCGACCTCGGCGAAGACCGGGCTGTCGGGGTCGGCCAGCACCTGGGTCACGCCGTAATGGTCGCGCAGGTCGATGAAAAGGATGCCGCCGTGGTCGCGGACCCGGTGGACCCAGCCGGAAAGGCGGACATTCTGGCCGACATGCTCGGGCCGGAGCGCGGCGCAGGTATGGCTGCGATATGCGTGCATCTTGGTCAGTCCCCCGGGGATTTTCGCGGATTCGCGCCGATACACATGGGCGGACGGACGGAGTCAAGCGCTCCGCCCGCGACGAGGGGGAACACGCCCGCCCCCGGGGCCCCGACCCGGAACCCACTCTCCCGGGCGTGCGCGCCTTCGTCACGCGCGCGTGCGGCACCGCGATGCAGGCCTTCGGACACACCCGAAGACCGGCTCGCAGCGTTGCCTTTACAGTGGCTTCCGGCGGCGACAAACTGCAGGGAGGGTGTCGGGAATTGCTGGGGAACTTGTCTTCGGCCTCGGATGCCCCGTTCATGTTGGGGAGCGTGCCATGTGGGAAGGCTTGCTGGATAGAACCCTTCGATCGGTCATCCGCGACGGAACCCTGATCGTTCACATGCCGTCAGGAAAAGTCTGCCGCTACGGACACGGCGGCACGCCCGTGACGGCACGGCTGTCGGACCCGGAACTTCCCCGACGGATCCTGACAGCCCCCGACCTCGCATTGGGCGAAGCCTACATGAACGGGACCCTGACTCTGCACGATGACGATCTGCACGGATTTCTGACAATCGCGATCAGGAATGCGCGGCACATGTGGTCGCTGCCGTGGCTGAACTCGGTCGAGAAGAGCCGCCGGCTCCTGCGGCGCGTCCAGCAGGCGAACCCGGTCGCCCGCGCGCGTCAGAACGTGGCGCACCACTACGATCTGTCGGCCGAACTCTACGAGCTGTTTCTCGATCACGACCGACAGTACAGCTGCGGCTATTTCGAACACGCCGACGACACGCTCGAACAGGCGCAGGCGCAGAAGAAGGCGCTGATCGCGCGCAAGCTTCTGCTGCGGCCTGGAATGCGAGTGCTGGATATCGGCTGCGGCTGGGGCGGGCTTGCGCTGAGCCTGGCGCGCGAGCACGGTGTCTCCGTCCTGGGCGTGACCCTGAGCGAGGAGCAGCATCGTATCGCCACCGAACGTGCCCGCAAAGAGGGCCTGGACGGTCAGGTGGAGTTCCGACTTACAGACTACCGCCATGTGGGCGAAACCTTCGATCGCGTGGTCTCGGTCGGCATGTTCGAGCATGTGGGCCTGCCCCATTACCGCGAATACTTCCGAAACGTACACGACCGGTTGGGGCCCGACGGCGTGGCGCTGATCCACACGATCGGCTGGGCCGGACCGCCGCACACCTCCAGCAAGTGGATCGACAAGTACATCTTCCCCGGCGGCTACGTGCCGTCTCTCTCGGAGATGGTGGGCGCGGTCGAGCACGAGAACCTGTTCACCACCGACATCGAGGTCTGGCGCCTGCACTACGCCGAGACCTTGCGCCACTGGCACGACCGGTTCGTGGCCAATATCGATCGTGTGCGCGAGATCTACGATGACCGGTTCTGCCGCATGTGGCGCTACTACCTCGTGGCTTCCGAATTGACGTTCCGCCACAACAAGCAGGTGGTTTTCCAGGTCCAACTCGCCCACAAGCGCGATGCGGTGCCGCTGACCCGCGATTATCTTTTCGAGGCGGGCCCAGATCGCGCGAACGACCTGGCCGCAGAGTAGATCGACCGGTCGCCCCTCTCGCCCGTGACCGGTCCAGCCGGCCGGGGTTCGCGCGCGCTTCACGCTGTCAGGTCCGATCTCTTTCAGCCAGGTGCTTCCGTCCATGCGACAAGTGGATCAAGCTGAGCCGCTTGCGCCCGCCCTGCCCGCGCCCTAAACCCGCGACCGTTGCGCGCAAGCGGGGGACCGATGCCTAAGCGAACCGATATCAAGTCGATCCTCATCATCGGCGCCGGGCCGATCGTCATCGGTCAGGCCTGCGAGTTCGACTATTCCGGAGCGCAGGCCTGCAAGGCGCTGCGCGAAGAGGGCTTTCGGGTCATCCTGGTCAACTCCAACCCTGCGACGATCATGACCGATCCAGGGCTGGCCGACGCGACCTACATCGAGCCGATCACCCCCGACATCGTCGCGCGCATCATCGAGAAGGAACGCCCGGACGCGCTTCTGCCGACCATGGGCGGTCAGACGGGACTGAACACCGCGCTGGCGCTGGCCGACATGGGTGTGCTCGACAGGTTCGGTGTCGAGCTGATCGGCGCCAACCGGGCGGCCATAGAGATGGCCGAGGACCGAGGGCTGTTCCGAGAAGCTATGGATCGCATCGGGCTGGAAAACCCGCGTGCGACGATCATCACGGCGCCGAAGCGGCCCGACGGCAAGCGCGACCTGGCCGCCGGCGTCGCTCAGGCGATGGACGCGCTGGACGGGATCGGCCTGCCCGCCATCATCCGCCCCGCCTATACCCTCGGCGGCACGGGCGGAGGCATCGCCTACAACCGCGACGACTACGAGACGCTTTGTCGCGGCGGCATGGATGCGTCGCCCGCAGGCCAGATCCTGGTCGACGAGAGCCTTCTGGGCTGGAAGGAATACGAGATGGAAGTCGTGCGCGACTGCGCCGACAACGCCATCATCGTTTGCGCCATCGAGAATGTTGACCCGATGGGCGTGCACACGGGCGACTCGATTACCGTGGCCCCTGCCCTGACGCTGACCGACAAGGAATATCAGCGGATGCGTTCGGCCTCCATCGCGGTGCTGCGCGAAATCGGTGTCGAGACCGGCGGCTCGAACGTGCAGTGGGCCGTGAACCCGGAAAACGGGCGCATGGTCGTGATCGAGATGAACCCGCGCGTCAGCCGCTCATCGGCGCTCGCGTCAAAAGCCACGGGCTTCCCCATCGCCAAGATCGCCGCGAAACTGGCCGTGGGTTACACGCTCGATGAGCTGGACAACGACATCACCAGGGTCACACCGGCCAGCTTCGAGCCGACCATCGACTATGTCGTGACCAAGATCCCGCGTTTCGCCTTCGAGAAGTTCCCGGGCGCCAAGCCCGAGTTGACCACCGCGATGAAATCGGTGGGCGAGGCGATGGCGATCGGCCGCAACATCCACGAAAGTCTGCAGAAGGCGTTGGCAAGCCTGGAAACCGGGCTCAGCGGCTTCGACGAGATTGAGATCCCGGGCGCACCGGATCACGCCGCCGCGGTCAAGGCGCTGTCGGCGCGCACGCCCGACCGGCTGCGGCTGATCGCGCAGGCGATGCGGCTCGGCCTGAGCGACGACGATATCCAGGCGGCGACCCAGTTCGACCCGTGGTTTCTCGCCCGCATCCGCGAGATCGTCGATACCGAGGAAAGGGTGCGCGAGAGCGGCCTGCCGGCCAACCCTGACGCCTTGCGCCGGCTCAAGATGATGGGCTTCACCGACGCGCGCCTGGCCGCGCTGACCGGCCAGTCCGAGGCGAACGTTCGCAAGACCCGCCGTTCCGCAGGGGTCACGGCCGTCTTCAAGCGCATCGACACCTGCGCCGCCGAGTTCGAGGCGCAGACGCCCTACATGTACTCGACCTACGAATTCCCGGCGATGGATGAGGTCGAGGACGAATCCCGTCCCACCAACGCCAGGAAGGTGGTGATTCTGGGGGGCGGTCCAAACCGGATCGGCCAGGGGATCGAGTTTGACTATTGTTGCTGCCACGCCTGTTTCGCCCTGACCGAGGCCGGTTTCGAGACGATCATGGTCAACTGCAACCCCGAGACCGTCTCGACCGACTACGACACCTCGGACCGGCTCTATTTCGAACCGCTTACGCTTGAACACGTGCTGGAGATCCTGCGGGTCGAGATGTCGCGCGGGACGCTGCACGGCGTGATCGTGCAACTCGGAGGTCAGACGCCGCTCAAGCTCGCCAATGCGCTCGAGGAAGAGGGCATCCCGATCCTGGGCACGTCGCCCGATGCCATCGACCTTGCCGAGGATCGTGAACGGTTCCAGCGTCTTCTGGGAGAACTCGGGCTAAAGCAGCCGCGCAACGGCATCGCGCGCTCCGAGCAGGAGGCCAGGGCGATCGCGCACGAGGTCGGCTATCCGCTGGTGATCCGCCCGTCCTACGTTCTTGGCGGTCGCGCGATGGAAATCGTGCGTGACGATGCGCAACTCGATCGCTACATGCGCGACGCGGTCGTCGTCACCCCCGGCAGTCCGGTGCTTCTTGACAGCTATCTCTCGGGCGCGGTCGAGGTGGATGTGGACGCGCTGGCCGACGGCACCGACGTCCACGTGGCCGGTGTCATGCAGCATATCGAGGAGGCCGGGGTGCATTCGGGCGACAGCGCCTGTTCGCTGCCGCCCTACTCGCTCGACGCCACGACCGTCTCCGAGCTGAAATCTCAGACGAGGGCGATGGCGCTGAAACTGGGCGTCGTAGGCCTGATGAATGTGCAATTCGCGATCAAGGGCGGCGAGATATACGTGCTGGAGGTCAATCCGCGCGCCTCGCGGACCGTGCCTTTCGTCGCCAAGGCGACCGACAGTGCCGTGGTCAAGGTCGCGGCACGTCTGATGGCGGGCGAGAAGCTGTCGTCCTTTGCCCATCGCGGTCCCTGGCCCTCGGCGCAAGAGCCCTCCATCCCTCTGGCCGACCCGATGACGCTGGCCGATCCGCACACCCCGTGGTTCTCGGTCAAGGAGGCGGTGCTCCCCTTCGCGCGCTTCCCCGGCGTCGATACGCTGCTCGGCCCCGAGATGCGCTCGACCGGCGAGGTGATGGGGTGGGACCGTTCGTTCCCTCGAGCCTTCTACAAGGCGCAGCTTGGGGCGGGCGTGACCCTTCCCGACGAGGGCTCGGTCTTCGTGTCGATCAAGGATGCCGACAAGACCGCCGAACTGATCGAGACCGTCCGTGGCCTGATCGATATGGGCTTCGAGATCGTCGCCACGCGGGGAACGGCCGCCTACCTGTCGCAGAACGGAGTCGCGGCGCGGGTCGTCAACAAGGTCTACGAGGGTCGGCCGCACATCGTCGACCTGATCAAGGATGGCGGCATCCAGCTCGTGATGAACACGACCGAAGGCGCTCAGGCAGTCGAAGACAGCCGCGAGATGCGCAACGTCGCGTTGATGAACAAGATCCCCTATTTCACGACGCTTGCGGCCAGTCATGCGACGGCGCAAGCCATCGCGGCGGCGCGCGAAGGGGCCATGGACGTCAGGCCGCTCCAGGCGGTCTGATCACTCGGGTTCGCGGAACACCACGAGCGCGCCGGCCGGGTTGTCGATCGAATTCAGGCTGATAGCCCGGCCGTTCTCCAGGATAAGCGGGCCGCTCAGCAATTCCTCGTCCTGAATGCCGACGGCCCAGAGGATCTCGCGGCCGTCGAGGGCAAGCGCGGCGATACGGTCGAGCACCACCATCATGTCGAACGATCCGATACTGGAGGGGGTGGAGACGATATAGGTCTCGCTGCTTCCATCCGTCCCGGCCACGGCCATGAAGATGTTGCGCGCCGCTTCGCGGATCGAGGCGCCGGAAATGCCGTATTGCAGGTTCGTCTCCGAGCCACGCCGCCGCTCGATGAAGGTCGGGCCGACCTGGACCGCAGCCTCGCAGCGGCTGCGCACTTCACGCTCCATCGCGATGGTCATCTCGGCCGTCGACGCCTCGCCGCCCAGACGGTCGAGCATCCAGTCGGCATCGATGAGGTCCGTTCCTCTGTCGCCGAAGCAGAGAAGATGCCGCGCGCTGAAGTCCAGGTAGCCCTGCTGCTGCCCGCCGGTGCGCGTCTTGATGAGACCAAGGGGTGCTTCACCATACTCTTCCTGCTTCCAGAAGGGTGCACTGATGACCAGGCGAACCCGCTCGCTGTCGGGAAAGAGATCGCGATGCTCCGCGAAGAAGCGGATCCGGGATTCAATGCGCAGCTCGATCCCTTCCTCGACATCCAGAAGCACGTCCGGCGTCATCAGGTAGCGGCCCGGCTCGGCGCCGGCGCGCTGGTTCAGGACCTGGCGCACCTGGTAGACATCGCCCTGCCAGTCGGGGTCCAGCCGCACAAGCCAGGCGAAACCGCCGATCGCCGGATAGTCGAGAACGCCGACATCGCGGCCCGAATATGTGACCGCGCGCATGCTCATCTTGTCAAAACCGTAGGAAACGAGCTGAAGTCCGTGGCCGGCATCCGCGACGCGAAATGCGTCTTCGTCGAAGGTGGCGATGCGGGCTTCGGCCTGTTCGCGTCTAATTTCGCTCAGGCAGGCGTCGTCGCATGCCGCGATCGCCGGCCCCGCGCTGATCAGCAGGGCAGCAACGAGGAGAAGCCTTCGCATCATGGAATCCGGTCCCTCAGCCAGGTCAAACCGTCCTGCCGGACGAATTTCTGCGGCAGGTCTCGGACGAATATCATCGCATCGAACGTGCAGCGTTCGATGTCGCCGCGCACGATCGGCACGAGCGGGTCGGTCGCCCTGCCCGCCCGGTGCGCCTCAACCGCCGCCGCGTCGAAGAGGGTCAGCGTCAGCGTGTGCTTGCGCATGTCGTATTCGGGCGAGGCGGTGGGAACGACGGTGTCGAAATCATCGAGAACCGCGGCATCGAGGCTCTCTCGACCCCGCTCGCGCCCGCGGTCGTCCTCGGACGAACGGATCGGATGCTTGTTCACCTTCACCGTGAAAGGGATCGGATCGGGATAGGGCGCCTCGTTGGGCTGATAGCAGATCAGCTCGTAGTCGACCGTCACTTCCGAACCGGCCGATGCCGAGAAGTAGAAGACACGCGTGCGGGCACTGCGCAGGCGGTTCTTGGCGCGCAGCAGCTGAAGCCATTCATCTGCTTCGAAGAATTCGCGGTATTGCTGCAACTCGGAGAAGCTCGCGGTGAAGAACTCGGTGGATGTGACGTCGAGACCCGTTTCCTCGGTCAGACGCTCCTCGATAAGTTGGCGTTCGGCAGAGACGTCCGGCGCCGCCAGATCGTACTTGTAGGAGAAGATCGTGTCTTCGCTGAAGGCGAGGCCCTCCTGAATCTGCCGGAGGTAGCTCTCGATCGTGTAGATCCCGAGGACCTGCTTGAGCGGCCAGATAAAGACGAAGGCCAGGGCGAAGATGACGAGCGGCACGAGAAGCCTGATAAGCCAGCCGCGCGTCGCCTTGTTCAGATCCCCAAGAAACCTGCGGATCGCACCCGGCGACTTGCCGGCCGCGCCTTCGAGAGGTGTGTCGCCGGTATTCGACAATGGAGACCAATCGCTATCCGCTTGAACAATGGTCGATCTTTATCATGATTTCGCGCTTGAGGATAGCGACAGACCGATGCTCGCCAGAAAAGAGCAGCCCGGCGGCGCTCCGTTAACATGACTGCAATGCGCTTACCCTAGAACCGCTCCTGTCCAGTCCGCTGGACGTGTAACGAGTGACCGGCTATTTTGTCGGTTTGGTTCCGGGGCCCGTCTCCCAATCCGAGGCGGGTCCCGTTCACTGGACCCGGCCGAATGGTCGCGATACGTCGCGGCATGGCCAAGCTCTACTTCCACTACTCCACGATGAACGCAGGCAAGTCCACTCTGCTTTTGCAGGCGTCCTACAACTACCGCGAGCGGGGAATGGACACATACCTGCTCACCGCGCGTCTGGATCGACGCGCGGGCGACGGTGTGATCGCCAGTCGCATCGGGATCTCGGCGCCGGCCGATACCTATTGCGGCACCACCGACCTCAATGATTGCATCACGGAGCGCCTCGCGGCCGGTCCCGTCGCCTGTGTCTTTGTCGACGAGGCGCAGTTCTTGAGCGAAGAGCAGGTGTGGCAACTGGCCCGGGCCGTTGACGATCTGGGGGTGCCTGTCATGTGCTACGGGTTGCGGGTGGATTTTCAAGGGCGCCTTTTTCCCGGATCAGCCGCACTGCTGGCTCTGGCCGACGAGATGCGCGAGGCCCGCACCATCTGCCATTGCGGCCGAAAGGCAACGATGGTGGTGCGGCAGGATGCCGAGGGCCGGGTCGTGACCGGCGGCGAACAGGTCCAGATCGGCGGGAACGAATCCTACGTGCCGCTGTGTCGACGCCATTGGCGAGAGGCGACGGGCGACCGGAGCTAGACCGGGTTCGGCAGCGCCCGCCCGTCGAGATGGGCACGTAGGTTTGCGGCAGCCATGCGCCCCATGGCCACCCGCACCTCGAGCGTCGAGGTTCCCAAGTGCGGCAACAGCGTCACGTTCTCCATCCGCCGGAGCGCTTCCGGCACGCGAGGTTCGTGTTCGTAGACGTCCAGACCCGCCCCCGCGATCAGGCCCCGCTGCAAAGCTTCGATGAGCGCCACCTCGTCTACGATATCGCCGCGCGCGATATTCACGAGGTGCGCCGTCGGCTTCATGCGCGAAAGCGCGTCCGCGTCGATCAGGTGGCGGGTCTGCGGCGTCGCCGGCACGGCGAGAACGACGATGTCGGCCTGCGACAGGACCTCGTCGAGGGGGGCCTGCCGCGCATTCACGCCCGGATCGTCAACGGTCGAGCGGTTGTGGAACAGGATCTCCATGCCGAAACCGCCTTGCGCTCGACGGGCAATGGCGCGGCCAATCCTCCCCATGCCGACCACGCCGAGCCTCTTGCCGGTGACGTGCAGCCCGAGCAGTTGCGTCGGGTGCCATCCTTCCCAGGCGCCGGACCGGACCAGCCGCTCGCCCTCTCCGGCGCGCCGGCAGGTCATCAGGATCAGCGTCATGGCGATGTCGGCGGTCGCGTCAGTCACGGCGCCGGGTGTATTGCTCACAGCAACGCCGGCCGCGCGGGCCGCATCCACATCGATATGATTGTAGCCTACACCGAAATTCGCCAGCAGACGCGCCCGGATCGGGCCGGCGAACGCCGCTGCCGAGAACCTGTCGCCCAGCGTCGGCAGGATCGCGTCGTAGTCGGCCAGCGCCTGCGCTGCTTCGTCCTGCGTCATCGGCACGTTGCTGTCGCGCATCGTGATATCTGCATCGGCGAGATCATCCAGCACGCCTTGCGGCAGCGGCCGCGTCACGAGGATCTTCGTCAATAGAGCCTCCCGCCCAAGGGAACCTCCTGATCGGCGGCGACGAGAACGACCTCGCCTTCGTCGTCCGGCAGGCCCAGCACCAAAACCTCCGACATCATTGGCCCGATCTGCCGCGGCGGGAAGTTGACGACGGCCAGCACCTGCCGCCCGATCAGCCCCTCGACGTCATAGTGCCGCACGATCTGGGCCGAGGAGCGTTTCTCGCCCAGTTCCTCGCCGAAATCGATCCACAGGCGGATCGCCGGCTTTCGGGCCTCGTGAAACGGCTCTGCACGGGTAACCCGGCCAACGCGAATGTCGACCCTGGCGAAGTCGTCCCAGCCAATCGTCCCACTCACTGGCCCAACTCGCGTGAGCGTTCGGCTGACGCGTGGACGGCTCGCCGCATCAACGGCGAAAGACCGGATACGTCGTCCATCAGGACCCGCAACGCGGCCTCGGTCGTGCCTTTCGGGCTGGTTACGGCAATGCGAAGGTCGCCCGGGTCCTCTTCGGTCTCCAGCGCCAGCGCACCGGCGCCCGCGACCGTCGCCCGCGCAAGACGCAACGCCAGATCCTCGGGCAGACCCTCGGCCACCCCCGCCGCCGTCATGGCCTCGATCATGTAAAAGACGTAGGCGGGTCCGGATCCCGAGAGGCCCGTGACCGCGTCCATCAGCTCCTCGTCTGGCAGCCGCACGACATCGCCCACAGCCGACAGGAGTTCCTCGGCAAGGGCCAGACCACCCTCGCCCGCTGCCTCGTTGCCGACGATGGCGGTGATGCCGCGCCCGATCGCTGCCGGCGTGTTCGGCATGGCCCGCACCACCGGAGTCCCCGCCCCCAGTGCTTCTTCAATTCGCGCAAGCGGCGTGCCGGCGGCGACCGAGAGAACCATGCAGCGCCCCCCGCCGATCGGCGAAAGCAGGGGCAATCCGTCGTCCATCATCTGCGGCTTGACGGCCACCACCGCGACCGCCGGATCGTCGGGGACGCCCTCGTTGATCCGGACGCCCGTGCTCCGCAGCCAGTCCGACGGCGCAGGATCGAGCACGCTGACCGAGGCCTCCGGCACCCCCCGCGCGAGCCAGCCGCGCAGCATCGCACCGCCCATCCGCCCGCACCCGAGCAGGACCATCCCGCGGTCCTTCACGTCATCCATTTTCATATGCTGCCTCCCCGTCGCTGGCGGGGCGCGAGACTAGGCGCGTCCGTAAGCCTCGGCAATGGCGACCTGCATCGCGTCTTTCGGGGTACGATCGCCCCAGGCCACAAGCTGGAAGGCCGGGTAGAACCGCTCCGCCGCCGAGACCGCCGAGGCGATCAGCCGATCGATCTGCTGCGGAACCGCAAGCTGACCGCCCGATAGTACCAGTCCGTAGCGCCAGACCATCAGGTTCTGCGCTGCCCAGAAGGTGAAGGCGCCGGTCCAGCACGCATCGTTGGCGCTGTTGATCGTCTCGTAGAGCGCCGGCAGCCGCCTTTCCGGCGGCTCCAGGTCGAACGTCGAGACCAACCGCAATGTCTCATCGATCCCGGACCAGGCCAACGTGATCGAATAGGTTCGCCACTTGCCCTCGACCGCCATCGCGATCTGGTCCTCGCCGATCCGGTCGAAATCCCAGTCGTGCGCTTCGGCGATGTGCTCGACGATGTCGATCGGGTCGAGGTCCTCGGTTGAATATTCTTCGATGAAGGACATGGCGCGGCCTCCCGTTTTTGAGCCTGCCGCAGGCGAAGATCACCTACAACACCTCGGTGCCTGCTCAAGGTCCGGCGGAACGAACCGCCGCCCTCACTACATATGGTGGGAGAGGACGCGAACTCTGTAAAGTGGAAACTGGCACGACGCCTTCGCGCAGCACGCGACACTAGGGGCCGTCGGACCAGAACTTGCTCTCTCTGCTCACGGAGCGCGTCGAATGGGATCGATCCGAAGGCGTCAGTCGCCCGCGGCGGCGCTCTTTTCGCGATGGAGCGATTCGAGCTTTTCCACCCGCGCCTTCAGCAACTCGTTCTCCTCACGGGCCTTCTGGGCCATGGCCCGAACCGCGTCGAATTCCTCGCGGGTCACGAAATCGCGATCGGCAAGCCAACGGTCGATCATCCCCTTCATCGCCGTCTCGGCCTCCTCACGGGCGCCTTGCGCCACTCCCATCGCATTGGTTGCCAGTTGCGAAAGGTCGTCGAGGATCTTGTTGCGGGTCTGCATGGTCGGTCTCCGGTCAGAACAGCCCTTGATATGGGCAGGCAGCGCCCGGGCGCAAGGTTGACACCGGTTCGAGGCCAAGGGCACCTGCGGCCATGCAGCTGGCCATTCCGTTTCCGCCAATCGATCCCGAAATCTTCTCGATCCACCTCATGGGGATCGAGCTCGCGCTGCGCTGGTATGCCGATGGCCTATATCGCGGGCATTCTCATCGGTTGGCGACTGGCGCTGGCCGCGCTGCATAGGCCGCGACTCTGGCCCGACGAGCGGCCGCCCATGAGCGCGGCGCAACTCGACGATTTCCTCACCTGGTTGATACTCGGTATCCTTCTCGGAGGACGGCTTGGCTTCGTGCTGTTCTACCAGCCCGCCTACTACGCGGCCCACCCGGCCGAGATCCCGATGCTCTGGCAGGGGGGGATGTCCTTCCACGGCGGGTTGATCGGCGTGATCGCGGCCGCCTGGATATTCACCGCGCGCCACGCTTTGCCGCGGGCTTCGGTGGCCGATCTGCTGGCGATCGGAACGCCGCCCGGTCTCCTGCTCGGCAGGATCGCCAACTTCATCAACGCCGAGCTCTGGGGTGCCCCCACAACCCTGCCATGGGGAGTGATCTTCCCCGGTCCGCGCGCACAGGACTGTCCGGGAGCGGATGGGTTATGCGCACGCCATCCAAGCCAGCTCTACGAAGCCGGGCTGGAGGGGCTCGCGCTTGGCGCTCTGCTGGTCTGGGTGGTCTGGCGGCGCGGCTGGCTGAAGGCGCCGGGGCGGGTGTTCGGCCTCTTCATCGCTGGCTACGGAGTCGCTCGATTCGTGGTGGAGTTCGTGCGTCAATCGGATCCTCAATTCGTGACGGCCGACAATCCGGCGGGATACATTGTGCGTCTGGGCGAAGCGGGTCTCAGCATGGGTCAGCTTTTGTCGCTGCCCATGATCGTTTTCGGACTCTGGCTGATCCTGCGGACGCAGCGGAGCCCCCGCCGGCGCACGGCATGACGCCGCTTGCGCGCAAGATCGCTCGACGCATCGCCGCGACAGGACCGCTCACCGTGGCGGATTATATGGCTGAGTGCCTGCTTGATCCCGCGCATGGCTACTACGCCACCCGCGATCCATTCGGGGAGACCGGCGATTTCACCACGGCCCCCGAGATCAGCCAGATGTTCGGCGAACTGCTCGGATTGGCGCTGGCGCAAGCCTGGCTCGATCAGGGACGGCTGGCGCCCGCCGTGCTGGCCGAACCGGGACCAGGGCGCGGAACCCTGATGGTCGATCTCGTGCGGGCCGCGCGGGCCGTTCCGGACTTCGGGGCGGCGATGAACGTTCACCTCGTGGAGGCCTCGCCCGCCTTGCGCGCACGCCAGGCAGAGCGGCTTCCCGACGCCACTTGGCACGACACGGTCGAGACCCTGCCACAGAGAGCGTTGTACCTCGTGGCAAACGAGTTCTTCGACGCGCTGCCCATCCGCCAATTCGTGCGAGCCGGAGCCGGATGGCGGGAGCGGATGATCGGCCTGCGCGAAGGAGCGTTGGCCTTTGGCCTCAGTGATCCGGCACCCGTGGCCGCTCTCGCCCACCGCCTTGATGACACGCAAGACGGCGAGATCGTGGAAACCTGCGCGCCCGCCGTTGCGATCGTCTCCCACATCGCCGGACACATCGCGCGCCACGGTGGCATGGCGATCGTACTCGACTATGGCGGCTGGCGCTCTTCCGGGGACACGCTTCAGGCGATCAGGAACCATCGGTTTGCCGAGCCTCTGGCGGAACCGGGCGAAGCCGATCTGACGGCGCATGTGGATTTCGAAGCCCTCGCGACCGCCGCGACCGAAGCGGGCGCGGCGTGCACGCCGATGGAGCGCCAGGGTGTGCTTCTGGAACGGCTGGGCATCACGGCCCGGGCACAGGCATTGGCGCGAAACCTGTCGGGCAGCACGCTCGACGCGCACGTCGCGGCGCATCGGCGCTTGACCCACCCCGCCGAAATGGGAGACCTCTTCAAGGCAATCGCCATCCATCCACCCGGCCACCCGCCTCCGCCTGGTTTCACGGCATGACCCTCGAGATCATCACCTCGCCGCTTCTCGAACCGCTTCGGCACGGTTTCTTCACACGCCGTGGGGGCGCGTCGTCAGGCGTGTTCGCAGGGCTGAATTGCGGCGGAGGGTCCAGCGATCAGGCCGAGGCGGTCCGGATAAACCGCACCCGAGTCGCGGCGGCCGCGGGCGTCCCGCCCGAAGCGCTGATCGGGATGCACCAGATCCATTCATCCCGCGCCGTCCTGATCGATGGGCAATTGGCCGAACCAGAAAAAGCCGACGCTCTGGTGACGACCACGCCGGGTCTGGCGCTCGCCGTCCTGACGGCCGATTGCCAGCCCGTGCTTATGGCGGACGCGTCTGCCGGCGTGATCGCGGCGGCCCATGCGGGCTGGCGTGGCGCACTCGCGGGCCTGCTCGAGGGAACGATCGACGTCATGGAAGCTGCCGGCGCGCGCCGGGCAAACATCCGCGCCGTCATCGGCCCCGCGATCAGCCAGCGCGCCTATGAGGTCGGTCCGGAACTCTTCGAGGACGTGACAGCCGAGGACCCGGGCGCGGCACGCTTTTTTGCCAATGGCGACGGGGATCGGCTGTTGTTCGACCTGCCGGGTTATGGCCTCGCCCGGTTGCGGGCTGCCGGCATAGGCGAAGCGGAATGGACACGCCATTGCACCTATTCCGACCCCACCCGCTTCTTTTCGTATCGAAGGGCAACGCATCAGAAGGAGGCTGATTACGGCCGCCTGATCTCGATCATCCGCCTCTGATGCGGCCGCTCATGCCAGTTGGCGGATCCGGTCTTCCAGAACGTCGAACGGCACGCCGGGCTCATCCTTGGCGTTGCGGATCACCAGCGACGTCTTGACGCTCGCCACGTTCTTTGCCGCCGTCAGATCTTCGGTGAGGAAGCGCTGGAAGGAGGAGAGATCGGGCGCCACGCATTTCAGGATGAAATCGACCTCGCCGTTCAGCATGTGACACTCGCGCACGAGCGGCCAGGCCCGGCAACGACCTTCAAATGCGGACAGGTCCGCCTCCGATTGCCGCTCGAGCCCCACCATCGCGAAAACCTGCACCTCGAAGCCGAGTTGACGCGCATCGACCTCGGCGTGATAGCCACTGATGTAGCCCGCCTCTTCCAGCGTCCGGACGCGGCGCAGGCACGGCGGCGCAGAAATGCCGACGCGTCGCGCCAGTTCCACGTTGGTCATGCGCCCGTCGGATTGCAGCTCTGCCAGGATCTTCCTGTCGATCGGATCGAGCTTGTTACCCGGCATTGCCTCTCCCTTCCAAATTTTGCGAACCTTACGCTTGCGCCAGATTGTCGGCAACATTGTTTCAAGCGCCAAAGCGAGCCGCCGCCTTTCGCGGCGCATGGCGGCAACTGGCCTTCCACCTCGGACAAGGCACGTCTATATCCCCCTCGCCGAAGTCAAGGAGGCACGCATGGCCGAGACGCGTCACACCAAGGTCCTGATCGTGGGGTCCGGCCCGGCCGGTTATACGGCGGGAATCTATGCCGCGCGGGCTATGCTCGACCCGGTCCTGATCCAGGGCATACAGCCGGGCGGACAGCTGACCATCACCACGGACGTGGAAAACTGGCCGGGCGAGGCATCGATCCTCGGACCCGACCTGATGGACAAGATGGAAGCCCATGCGCGTGCGACCGGAGTCGAGATCATCTCGGACTACATCGCGTCGGTTGATCTGTCCCGGCGGCCCTTCAGGGCGCAGGCCGACAGCGGCACGACATGGACGGCCGACGCCCTCATCCTCGCGACCGGGGCGCAAGCGCGCTGGCTCGGCCTCGACTCCGAGGAACGCTTCAAGGGCCACGGCGTCTCGGCCTGCGCCACTTGTGACGGCTTCTTCTATCGCGGTCAGGAAGTGGTCGTAATCGGCGGCGGCAACACGGCAGTCGAAGAGGCGCTCTTCCTGACCAACTTCGCCAGCAAGGTGACCGTCGTGCATCGTCGGGACGAGTTTCGTGCCGAAAAGATCCTGCAGGAGCGGTTGTTCAAGAACCCAAGATCGAGGTCGTCTGGGACCACGTGCTCGACGAAGTACTCGGCAGCGACGATCCCCTTGAGCGTCGAACGGGCCCGTATCGCCCACGCCCGGACTGGCAAGACCCGCGAAATCGCATGTACCGGCGTCTTCATCGCGATCGGGCACGCGCCAGCCTCCGAACTCGTGCGCGAGCAACTCGAGACTCATCACGGCGGATACGTGGTCACCAGGCCCGACAGCACGGCCACCTCGGTGGCGGGCGTATTCGCCGCGGGCGATCTGACGGATCACATTTATCGGCAGGCGGTAACCAGCGCCGGCATGGGCTGCATGGCCGCGCTTGAGGCGGAGCGTTTTCTCTCAGAGACAGGCGCAGACTCGGGCAAGACCGTCTCGGCACCACTCGGATGGGGCGCAGAGGTGGAGACAGGGTGATCCGATGCCCGCACTTCTGATGCTTTTCGGCCACAGTCGCTGCCCACAGCGAAGCTGGTTATTTTGTCCGCCGGAACCGCACGGTCGCCTAACGTGTTGCAGTCCGGATACGGGTTAAGTCCGGACACGCGGCCGTCCAGAGGCGGCGGCTGCATTGAGGAAGATCGGCACATCGAACGCCGGGGAACTCGGTCCGGATCCGACCCGAAGCGGAACACTGGAACCGGATTTGCCGATGGACGCAGCAGGACAGCCGAACGCACTGGAGGGCGCCAGGATCATCGTCGTCGAGGACGAGGTGATCCTTGCGCTCGACATCACCCTGACGCTGGAAGATGCGGGCGCCAAGATCGTTGGTCCCTTCTACAGACTATCGGCGGCGCTGGCGTGCGAGGACACGACTGCGGTGGACGCCGCTGTCCTCGACGTTGATCTCGACGGCGCCGAAGTCTTTCCTCTTGCCGAACGGCTGGATGAGGCTGGCGTCCCTTTCGTTTTCCATACCGCGCGAACCTTCGACGCGCGTGAATTCCCGCGCGCCGCAATCTGCCCCAAGCCATGCACGTCGGACCGTCTGGTCAACGCATTGTGCCGGGTTATTGCAGACAAATCGGACCAGAAAACGCGACTCCGCCGCCGCACACTGACGCACAGGCGGCGCCGACGCTGTTCAGTGGACGCTGACCGGCGACAAGTCGTTCTGCCGGGCCAGCAGAAAGGCCAGCTTCCTGTTCCCGACGAGGGCTAACCGCTCTCCCTCCGCCGAATGAACTGCGTAGACGCGAACCACATCGCCGGTCTGGCGACGCACATCGTCGGGCAGTTCTGCGGTCTCAACCGTACGAACATAAACCAGCCGGTCATCCGGCGGCGGGGCGTGACGTGTCGGTGTGTCCATTTGATTACCCTCCTTCACTCGCTCATGATCTCGATGGTTCGCGCCACATGCTCCGGGATCGACCGGTTGAGATCGACATGCAGCAATCCGTTCGCCAGCCTGGCGCCGCGCACTTCGACACCCTCGGCAAGCACGAAGCTCCGTTGAAACTGGCGCGCAGCGATGCCGCGATGGAGAAAGACACGTTCTTCGGGCTCGTCCGGCGACCTGCCGCGAATGACCAGTTGGTTGTCCTCCAGAATGATCTCCAGATCGCTTTCGCGAAAACCCGCAACCGCCAGTGTTATGCGGTAATCGGTCTCGCTGGTCTGCTCGATATTGTACGGCGGGTATCCGCCCGTGTCCGACTTCGCCGTGCGTTCGACCAGCCGCTCAAGCTCTTCGAAGCCCAGGAGAAAGGGATGCGATCCCAGAATCTGTTTTGTCATCTACACGTCCTTCGACAAGCGAGCGTGATGGTGGGCCCCAGTTTGGCGACCTGCTCAAGATATGGGATTTCCGAAGACGCCCTGCAAGTTGGCCGGACTAGGCGAGCCGAGCGAAACGGAGTAGAGCGTGGTTCAGTCAAACATGTCGAGGCGCCGATGGACGGGCCAAATCAGATGTCGCATGACGAGGTGCTCAAAGCGCGGCTCGAAGTGCTGAAATGCGAACATCGCGATCTGGATCACGCAATCGTGGCTCTCGAGGACTCGGGCCGGGCGGATCAACTGAGGCTTCGGCGGCTGAAAAAGCAGAAGCTGCAGATCAAGGACCAGATCGCGGCGATCGAGGACGAGATTTTCCCGGATATCATTGCGTGACCTCGCCCGCCCGGTATAACCGCCGGGCACAGCGGAGGGACGCGTGATGAGGGTCGGCATTGTCATGGGCAGTCGTTCGGACTGGCCGACGCTCAAGGAAGCTGCCGCGATCCTCGAGGAACTCGAAATCGCCCACGAGGTTCGCATCGTCTCGGCCCACCGCACGCCCGACCGGCTTTGGCGCTATGGCGCCGAAGCGGAGGGCCGCGGCCTCAAGGTCATCATCGCCGGCGCCGGCGGTGCTGCGCATCTGCCGGGAATGATGGCGTCCAAGACGGTGATTCCGGTGATCGGCGTTCCGGTGCGGACAGCCGCGCTTGGCGGCGTCGACAGTCTCTATTCGATCGTCCAGATGCCGCGCGGCTATCCGGTAGCCACGATGGCCATCGGAGGTGCTGCCAATGCCGGCCTGATGGCCGCACAGATCCTCGCGCTTTCGGATGCGGCTCTGGGCAGGCGGCTCGCAGCCTGGCGAGAGGCGCTGACCGCCTCGATACCCGAGACACCGGATGAATGAAGCGGCATCGCCACTCGAGATGGGCGCCACCATCGGCATCCTCGGCGGCGGGCAGCTTGGCCGCATGTTGTCGGTCGCTGCAGCCCGTCTCGGATTCATTTGTCACGTCTACGACCCTGACCCGGCGGCGCCGGCCGGTCAGGTTGCGCACCGCCTGTCGACGGGATCATGGCAGGACAACGACAGCCTCGGAAATTTCGCCGAGAGCTGCGCTCTGGTGACTTATGAGTTTGAGAACATACCGCTGACGACGCTCGACTCCATGAATTGTCCCGTGTTGCCCGGGCGGCTCGCGCTGGAAGTCAGCCAGGACCGTCTGCGTGAAAAGTCGTTCCTCGCTGATCTTGGACTGAGGGTCGCCCCGTACGAAGATGTCGATCGCCAAGGGCTCGCCGATGCTCTTGAACGGATCGGACCGGGGATCCTGAAAACCCGCCGCTTTGGCTATGACGGGAAGGGGCAGGTACGGCTTTCCTCAGGCGACGATCTCGACGCGGCGTTTAGGTCCATTGGCGGAAACCCGGCAATCCTCGAGGGTTTTGTCACGTTCGAAAGAGAGATTTCGGTCATCGTTGCGCGCGGTCGCGACGGTCGGGTTTCGTGTTACGACCCCGGCGAGAACGAGCATGAAGGCGGCATCCTTCGGCGCACTATCGTACCCGCGACGCTGAGCCCGGAACTGGCGGCAGACGCCTGCCAGATCGCTACCCGCATCGCCGCTGGCTTGGATTATGTCGGTGTGCTCGGGGTGGAGATGTTCGTCACCGCACAGGGCCTCGTCGTGAACGAAATCGCTCCGCGCGTTCACAATTCAGGTCACTGGACGCAAAATGGCTGCGTCGTCGACCAGTTCGAACAGCATATACGTGCGATCGCAGCCTGGCCTCTGGCGGACGGGCGTCGTCACGCGGATGTCGAGATGACAAACTTTCTGGGCGGCGAAATACAGGACGCCAGGACGCTCGCCGGCGACCCATCGGTCGCGCTGCATCTTTACGGCAAGGCCGAGATCCGCCCGGGTCGCAAAATGGGCCACTACAATCGCGTTCTAGCCGCGAGACGATGATCCGCCTCGCCGTCCGCGCACTGATCCTGCGTAACGACCGGCTGCTCGTGGTAAACGCCTATCCCGATGAAGAGAGCGATCTTTGGTGCGTTCCCGGCGGGGGTGCGGAACCCCATTCGTCCCTGCCCGACAACCTCGTTCGGGAAGTCCATGAGGAAACCGGCCTCCAAGTTCGTGTCCTTGGCGTCGCCCTGATCAACGAGTTTCATGCACCGGAGCGCGGCTTCCATCAGGTCGACATCTTCTTTCGCTGTTCGATCGACGCGGCAGCCATCGACGACAACTGGCGCGATCCCGCGGGTGTCGTCTCCCGCCGCCGCTGGGTGACGCGATCCGAACTGGCCCGGATTCACCACAAGCCCGACAGCCTCGCCTCCGTTGCCTGGTCGGACGCGTCGGCCCCGATCCTATGATCCTCTGGAACGGCTCGTCAGCCGAACTCGCAGGAGTTCCAAGCTAGAGAACTGGACATGATCGCCCATCCGCAACGAGTATGTCGGTGGTCATGCGGCGGAGAGAAGCGAAGAAACGCGCGAACCTGCCAGTTTGAGATGGGGAACGGTTTCCTGGCGGGCAGCAAGATCGTAGGGGCTGATCCGACGCTCAACCTTCTCCTTCCAACGATGCAGCAACTCGCACTCATGCGACAGAAACATTGTTCGAACGGCTCGATACCGTCGTGGATCCGGATCATGCTAATCTTCCCGCGCGCGGCATCGGTGTCCAGCATCCGCTGAACAACAAGGACCCCTGCGTTGTTCGGGAGGGCGTTCAGGACGTGCAGAACGTCCTTGGTTGTCTTCCGCCTCTCGTGCGGAAGCGCGATGGCGATGCGAACGCCCTTCTGGCCTTCGCAGAGCTTGTGGAAACTCTGACAGCCTTTGGAGCGCCTCTTCTTATTCTTTCTAGGCTGCCCTTGCTGTTCTTTGATCGCTGACGCGAGACGCCACGATACGGCCCGCCAGCACCTTTATGAACTCGGTGCGCGCATGGCTAAGCGTTGCAAGCCGGGCAACCAGCGGAGGGGCTCGCGTCGGCGGCCTTTCATCAAAGCCGCGCTTTTCAACCCGAAGGCGCTGATATCGCTCCGCAACAGCCTCCGCGTGTATCGTGCTAACTTTGAACGGCGCCCTTACGCTTCCCCCCTTCGGATTCCAGTGACGGAAGAACTGCTTGAAACTGGCTTCGTGAGCGCGGCGCACTCCGGCGCGCAAGACGCCGGCAATGCAGCACGGTTTGGATGCGTGTGTGCGCGCCGCGAAAATGGCAAATTAAGCGCGCCCCAACTCCACCACCTGATCTACCGCCCATGGCTCAATGCGAAAACGAAGGTGAGCAAGAACTTGGGACGCAGTTCCATGAAGAAGTCTTCGAAGGCTACGGATACTGGATTGCTGGCGGCAGAATTGAACCGATCCCCCGTTTCGACCGGACTCCCTGGCACAGCCATGGAGGCTTAGGCTCATGCCTGAGCCCGTGCTCATGTCTAAGATAGAGATCATGACCGACGCGGTCGTCGCTGCCGCTGGTCCTGCATCATGTGGCAGGTCGCCGAGGAGACGTTGGAGGATTATGCTACCATCTCGGTCACTGAAGTGCCCCCCGTTTCGGCCGGACAGCCTGGCATGACCATGGAAGGCCCGAGCCTGTGCATGGGGGCATGCTTATGGCCAACGACAGACCTCCCCGCGTCGAGGTGATCACCGGCGTCGCCGGTCGCCGGTATTGGCCGGCGCACGAGAAGCTGCGCATCGTGGAAGATAGCCTGGTGCCCGGCGAGTCCGTCTCTGCGGTCGCCCGGCGTAACGGCGTCGCTCCGAACCTGCTGTTTCGGTGGCGTGCATGATGGCCGAAGGAGGTGCGATGGCGGTCGGAAGGAACGAACCGGTGGTCGGCGCCTCCGGGTCCGCAAGCTCGAGGAGCGCGTGCGCCAGCTCGAGCGGATGCTCGGGCGCAAAACCATGGGTGAGGCCTGACCGCCGTCGGTCCGAGGGAAGGCCGAACGAGATCTTGCGCGACGCGCTCGAGAAGGCAGGGGCAAAAAAACGGATGTCGCTGCCGCCGCCGCCGCCCGGGGACGGTTCCCAATGAGCCGCGTAGCAGAGACGATCGGCGTGAGCCGGTCGCAGCTCCATGAACGCGCGGCGGGCACGTCGAAGCCGCGAGGCGCCTACCGGAAGGTCGAGGACGATGATCTGCTCCCTGTCCTGCGCCGCCTGGCCGACGCGCGCCCGACCTACGGTTACCGGCGCCTCACGGCACTGCTGAACCGCGAGCGCCGAACGGCAGGAATGGAGGTCGTCAACCGCAAACGAGTGCTGCGCATTCTCAGCCTGCACGGCCTGACCCTGGAGCGGTCCACGGGCCGCCGGGAGGGACGGGTTCACGACGGCAAGATCGCCGTCATGGCTTCGAACCTCAGATGGGGCTCGGATGCCTGCGAGGTCACGTGCTGGAACGGAGAAAAGGTCAGGGTGGCACTCACCATTGTTCTCGAACCGATCGCGAACAAGGTCTCGTTCATCGACGCCTTCGACCGCGAAGTCTCGCCCACGTCGC
Source organism: uncultured Alphaproteobacteria bacterium (assembly GCA_963709765.1). Classification (GTDB taxonomy): domain Bacteria; phylum Pseudomonadota; class Alphaproteobacteria; order Rhodobacterales; family Rhodobacteraceae; genus Roseitranquillus. Next base: position 225,030 of record CAVPXL010000001.1, read on the forward strand.
CGTCACGGGCGCCGGGATCAGCGGCTCCGACGTCCGCGACATGATGCTCGCCGCCGTCGAGTGCAGGTTCGGCACGGATCGCGCCCCGCATCCCGTCGAGCATCTGTCGGACAACGGCTCGTGCTGCACCGCTGTCGAGACGCGCGACTTCGCCCGGCAGCTCGGCCTCGTTCCCTGCTTCACGCCAGTCCGCTCACCGGAGAGGTGCGCAGCACGCATGAGCGAAGCCTTCGTGAAGACCCTCAAGCGCGACCATGTCCGCATCACTCCGCTGCCCGACGCCGCCACGGTGCTCGGGCTCGTCCCCGCCTGGATCGACGACTACAACACCGTCCATCCGCATTCCGCGCTGGCCATGCACTCGCCCGTCCAGTTCAGATCAGCCAGCAACCCCAGCCAGGCTGTCCGGTGAAACGGGGGGCACTCCAGTCAACGTGCGCCGCAATGGAGTGGCTCCGAACTCTGTTGTCTCGTTGGCATCGCCTGATGCCGGACGAGGGAGCCGTGGCCGTGTCCGAAAATGACGAGGTGACCAGCAAGCGGCCGCCCGGCAGATGGAGGAGCGTATCCGCGAACTGGAGCTACTGCTTGGGCGCAAGACGCGCAAGGTCAAGATCCTCAAGGGCCGAAGGGTCGGTGGCCGCAGTGCGGCCCGCAAAAGTCCGAGGGACACGGACAAGACCCGCTCAAATGGAGCCTTGTCCGTTGCCATTCGTGCGTTATTGGTCCGAACGCACCACAGGCGGCTGTTCGAGGACAATGGCGAGTGGACGTGGCTCGCGCAGGCGCAGCCGCTGGAACGTTCCCGATGAAGGCCGTGGCCGAGACCCTGGGTGTCGCCCGCTCCAACCTTGATTACCGCCTGACAGGGAGCGCGAAGCGCGACGGAGCTATCACGAAGCGCAAGACGGTAAGGGCGACAGGCCCTGAACGTGTTGCCGTTGATCACGGCACTGGTGGCGGCGCGGCCCAACTGTGCGCCTGAGAGAGTTTTTCGAGCAGGAAATGGGACAGCCGCCGATCTCTCGGCGGCTGCACCACGAAATGCAAAGGACTGAAGCCTAGAAGGCGCTCCTTCCAATTCCGCAAGACGGGAGTGGCTTACATCATGCCGCCCATGCCGCCCATGTCGGGCATGCCACCGCCGGCACTGTCCTTCTTCTCGGGCTTGTCGGCCACCATCGCTTCGGTGGTGATGAGCAGACCTGCGACCGAGCCGGCATCCTCGAGCGCGGTACGGACGACCTTGGCCGGATCGATCACACCGAACGCGAACATGTCGCCGTACTCTTCGGTCTGCGCGTTGAAGCCGAACTTCAGGTCGTCGCTTTCGCGAACCTTGCCGGCCACGACGGAACCGTCGACACCCGCATTCTCGGCGATCTGACGCAGCGGGGCCTCGAGCGCACGGCGCACGATTGCGATGCCTGCGTTCTGGTCGCTGTTCTCGCCGGTCAAGCCCTCGAGCGACTTGGCGCCCTGCACGAGGGCCACGCCACCGCCGACGACGATGCCTTCCTGAACCGCGGCACGGGTCGCGTTGAGCGCATCATCGACGCGGTCCTTGCGCTCCTTCACCTCGACTTCGGTCATGCCGCCGACGCGGATGACGGCAACGCCGCCGGCCAGCTTCGCGACACGTTCCTGCAGCTTCTCGCGGTCGTAGTCCGAGGTGGTTTCCTCGATCTGCTGGCGGATCTGGCTGACGCGGGCCTCGATTTCGGCCTTGTCACCATGACCGTCGACGATGGTGGTTTCGTCCTTGGTGATCGAAACGCGCTTGGCGGAGCCGAGCATGTCCATCGTGACGTTCTCGAGCTTCATGCCGAGGTCTTCGGAGATGACCTGACCACCGGTCAGGATCGCGATGTCCTGCAGCATGGCCTTACGACGATCGCCGAAGCCCGGCGCTTTGACGGCCGCGATCTTCAGGCCGCCACGCAGCTTGTTGACCACGAGCGTGGCCAGCGCCTCGCCTTCGACGTCCTCGGCGATGATGAGGAGCGGCTTCTGCGATTGAATCACCGATTCGAGCAGCGGGACCATCGGCTGCAGCGACGAGAGCTTCTTCTCGTGCAGCAGGACGACAACGTCTTCCAGCTCGGTGACCATCTTGTCGGGGTTGGTCACGAAGTAGGGGCTGAGGTAGCCGCGGTCAAACTGCATGCCCTCGACCACTTCGGTCTCGGTCTCGAGGCCCTTGTTCTCTTCGACAGTGATGACGCCGTCGTTGCCGACCTTCTGCATCGCATCAGCGATCTGGCGGCCGATCTCGACTTCGCCGTTTGAGGAGATCGTGCCGACCTGCGCGACTTCGGCGCTGTCGGTCACGTCACGGGCGGAGGAGCGAATGTGCTCGACGACCTTGGTGACGGCGAGGTCAATGCCGCGCTTGAGATCCATCGGGTTCATGCCGGCAGCGACCGACTTCATGCCCTCGCGTACGATGGCCTGAGCCAGGACAGTAGCGGTGGTCGTACCGTCACCGGCCTCGTCATTGGTGCGGCTGGCCACTTCCTTGACCATCTGCGCGCCCATGTTCTCGAACCTGTCCTCGAGTTCGATCTCCTTGGCGACCGTCACACCGTCCTTAGTGATGCGGGGCGCGCCGAAGCTCTTCTCGATGACCACGTTGCGGCCCTTGGGGCCCAGCGTTACCTTGACCGCATCGGCCAGGGTGTTGACACCCTTGAGCATACGATTGCGGGCGTCGGTGTCGAACTTGACGTCTTTTGCCATGCTCGTTTTCCTTCCTAATTCGATGTGTCTCGGAAACTCGTCGCGGTGATCAGGCGGCCTTGGAGGCGGCGTCGCTGGTCAGGATGATCCCGAGGATGTCGCTCTCTTTCATGATCAGCAGCTCGTCGCCATCGAGAGTGACCTCGGTGCCCGACCACTTGCCGAAGAGGATCCGGTCGCCGGGCTTGACCGACATCTCGATCAGCTCGCCAGAATCCTTGCGCGCGCCTTCGCCGACGGCCACGACTTCGCCTTCGGCCGGCTTCTCCTTGGCGCTGTCGGGGATGATCAGGCCGCCCTTGGTTTTCTCGTCGAACTCGACGCGACGAACCAGAACGCGATCGTGCAGCGGTGTGAATGCCATCTTGAAACGCTCCCTTGCGTTAGGCTTGTTCAGTCTTGGCACTCACCAGATGGGAGTGCCAACGACGCCGATCTAGGCACGTGCCTCGGCTCTGTCAACACTTCGGCAATACATGCTTCACGCCGAATTCACCTTTTTGCGAAGGCGGCACAGATTTCGCGTTGAAACGGACCTGCATTCGATCCGCGTCGTCCAACAGACGACAGCGACCACACACGCCCGTCGCCATACCGTGACCGCGAAAAGCCTTCGCAACCAAGTCGTTCACAATGCAGATCGGCTGTCAGACCGCGGCTCGTGACAAGACCCGGCGCCCTTTCTATAAGGGCCGCGAACTCCACGAGGAATGCAGACAGACATGACCATCAAGGTATTCGGGCACAGATCGCCCGACACGGACTCCACCGGCTCCCCGCTGATATGGGCCTGGTACCTCTCCGAAATACAGGGCGAGCCGGCCGAAGCAGTATTGCTGGGCGAGCCCAACACCGAAGCCGCGTACGTCATAAATCGCTGGGGTTTCGAGAAACCGTCGATCATCGACGATGTCGCGGCGGGCGAGCGATGCGTCGTTGTCGACACCAACAACGTGGCCGAATTGCCGGCCTCGATTAACGACGCCGACGTGATCGAGATCATCGACCACCACCTCCTGCAGGGTGGACTCGTGACCCGGACACCGATCCGTATCACCGTGCGACCCGTCGCCTGCACAGCGACACTCATGTATGACCTGATGGGCGACAACGCGCGCCGCATGCCCGAGGGCATCAAGGGGCTGATGCTGTCGTGCATTCTTAGCGATACGCTTGAATTCCGGTCGCCGACGACAACCGACGTCGATCGTGCGCTCGCCGAAACACTGGCGGCGGATCTTGGGATCTCGATCCCGGAATACGCGGGCGAACTGTTTGCGGCCAAGTCGGACGTCTCGCACTTTTCGGAAGCCGAACTGCTCAAGATGGACAGCAAGGCTTACGAAGTCGATGGCGTGAAATTCCGGATCTCGGTTCTCGAAACCACCTCCCCCGCCACCGTCCTGTCACGAAAGGAAGCTCTGCTCGCCGAAATGCCCGAGCTCGCTGCGAGCGACGGTGTCGACGAGATCCTGTTCTTTGTCGTCGACATCCTGAACGAGCAGGCGACGTTGCTGCTCCCGACCGAACGCGCGCGAAATGTCGCCGAAAAGAGTTTCGGCGCCGCAGCGACCGGCGACAGTATGGTCCTCCCCGGGGTCGTCAGCCGCAAGAAGCAGATCATACCCGCCCTCAAGGTATGACGTCTGAGCCGGCAGGGCACGCATCGGGCTTTCGCTCTCGTGAGCCTGCTACTCGTCCCGTCGGCAGCCGCTTTGTCCACCCTGTCCCGCATTCGCGGGACGGTCGCATCTCGTCGATTGTGCCGCCATTGAACACGATGGATTCGATAGCCACAACCGGCGGCTGCTCGTGACGAAACGGCAATATGAGGAGCAAGCCCAGTCCGAGCGCTGCACGTGCCGGGCAGGCCTACGCGCGGTGGGTTCGCAAAGATGGCGCGGCCGGGATCAGCCGCGACGCCCCCTCACTCACCGCGCCGTCGACAATGCCACCCCCTCCGTGCTGCAGCAGGCGTCGCCTGGCGGCCCTGTCGTATTGTCCTGACGGCGCCGGGTCTGACCGTCTGCTCGCGCCGGCTTTGCCAAAGGATCCAGAATGACCCGCATCATCACGACCCTCGACGACATTTCGGAACGCTATGACGCCGTGTTCTGCGATCTCTGGGGCTGCCTGCACGATGGCATTCGACCCTTTCCGGAGGCCGTGCAAGCCCTCCAGAGGTTTCGCACCCGCGGCAAGGTCGTCTTGCTGACCAACTCTCCCCGCCCACGCGCCGGTGTCGCCGAACAGATCGAGGCGATGGGCGTGCCCAACGATTGCTGGGACACCATCGCCACGTCCGGCGACAGCGCACGCGCGGCCATGTTTCACGGGGTCGTCGGTCGTCGTGTCTGGCATATCGGCACTAAGACTGATGCGCCGTTCTTCGAACCGCTCCACGTTCTGAAGGACGCGGTCGACATCGAACGTGTCTCACGCGATGAAGCCGAAGGCATCGTCTGCACCGGGCCGGTCGATCCACGCGCTGACCCCGAAACCATGCGGCCCGAGTTCGAGGAAGCGCGCGACCGAGGGCTGAAACTGCTGTGCGCCAATCCCGACATAGTGGTCGACCGCGGCGAACGCCGTGAATGGTGCGCCGGTGCGCTGGCCCGTCTCTACACCGAGATCGGCGGCGAAAGCCTTTATTTCGGAAAGCCGCACCCGCCGATCTATGACCTGGCCCGGATGCGCTTGAGCGAAGTCGGCGGCGCCCCGCACGCGCAGATTCTGGCCATCGGTGACGGTATCGCAACGGACATACAGGGTGCGATCGGCGAAGGGCTTGACTCCCTGTTCGTGACCGGCGGCCTCGCCCGCGCCGAGACCGGCACCGTCGATCAACCAGAGCCCGACAAATTGGCGCACTACCTGACCGAGCACACCCAGCATCCTGCCTTTGCCATCGGAGCCCTCCGCTGATCGCTTGACATTTTGCCACTGCAAAGTAATTTAGTTGCGTAAAATCGCATCCTGTTGATCGATTAGTTTTGTGGTGGAGACCAAGATGCTCGACAACATGCTGCGAGGAACGATCTGCACCGAAGATCTCGAGGTCGGCATGTGTCGCCACCTGACAAAGACCGTGACAGCGCGAGATATCGAACTCTTTGCCGAGGTCTCCACCGATCGGAATCCGGTCCACCTCGATGACGCCTACGCTCACGACACTATTTTCGAAGGCCGGATCGCCCATGGCATGCTGACCGCCGGTCTCATCTCGGCGGTCGTTGGCGAACAACTTCCAGGTCATGGCACGGTGTATCTGGGCCAGTCGCTCAAGTTCCTCGCGCCGGTTCGGCCCGACGACACCGTGCGCGCCGAAGTCACGGTGAGCTCGATCGATTACGCGCGGCGGCGCGTGACGCTCGACACCGTTGCGAGCGTCGGCACAACGGTGGTTCTGCGGGGCGAGGCCGTGGTTCTCGCGCCAAGCCGAAAGTTCGACTGACCGCCGCTTGCGCCTCGCCGGCGCCGACGGTATCGGCATGATCCATGCGGATCGTCCGGACCTTCGCCGACCTCGACGCCGATTGCCGTGGGGCGAGCGCCGCCATCGGCAATTTCGACGGCGTCCATCTCGGCCACCAGACCGTGATCGACCTCGCTCGTGGCCACGGCAAGCTCGGTGTCGTCACCTTCGAGCCTCATCCGCGCGAAGTCTTCTCGCCGGACGCTCCGGCCTTCCGACTGATGTCGCCTGAAACGCGCGCCAACCGCCTGCGACGGCTCAGTGTCGACATCCTCTATGAGCTGCCGTTTCGTGACATCGCGCCACTCTCGGCCAAAGACTTCGCAAAAGACGTTCTGTGCGAGAGTTCTGGGAATTGCGCATGTGGTCGTGGGCGCCGATTTTCACTTCGGCAAGGGCCGTTCAGGCAGCGCGGACACCCTTGCATCGCTCGGCCACAACCTCGGCTTCAACGTCACTGTCGCGCCGCTCGTCCAGTTCGAGATGGGCGAAGTTTCATCCACGCGCATCCGCGACGCCCTGAGTGACGGTCGCCCCCGGGATGCGGCCGCGATGCTCGGACATGCGCACCGGATCGACGGCGAAGTTCTACATGGCGACAAGCGTGGCCGCGATCTGGGCTACCCCACGGCGAACATGGCGCTGGAGAACCTGCACCTGCCACGGCTTGGGGTTTACGCCGTCCGCGTCGACGTGCTGACCGGTCAGCATATCGGAAGCTATTGCGGCGTCGCCGCAATCGGCGTCCGTCCGATGTTCGGCAAGAACCGGCCAAATCTGGAAACCCACATCTTCGATTTCGACGGCGACCTCTACAGCCAACACCTCTCCATTGCCCTCGTCGAATTCATTCGCCCCGAACAACACTTCGCCAGCATCTCGGAACTGATCGCGCAGATGAACCTGGACAGCACCCGCGCCCGCGAACTTCTAGGCACGGAGGCCATGACATGAGCCGCCAGCGCCAAAAACCGCCCGCAGAGACGCGCCGTCCCCGGTTCTGGCAGCACGTCCCGCTGAACGAAATGACACCCGCCGAATGGGAAGCGCTCTGCGACGGTTGCGGGAAGTGCTGTCTCAACAAGCTCGAGGACGAGGAGACCGGCGAGGTCGCCCTCACGCGCGTCGCCTGCCGCCTCTTCGACGATAGCACCTGCCGCTGCGCACAATACCCGATCCGCTTGCAATTCGTGCCCGATTGCGTGGTGCTGACGCCCGAAAACATCGGAAAGAACGCTTACTGGATGCCGCAAACCTGCGCCTACCGGCTCCTGCACGAGGGACACGACCTTCCCGACTGGCACCCCCTCGTCACAGGTCGGGCCCAGAGCGTTCACGAGGCGGGAGTGTCCATCCGTGACATGACGGTGCCCGAATTCGAGGTTCCAGAGGACGAGTGGGAAGACCACATCATCGAAGAACCGACCTGACCCGGTCGACGAAGCGCACCGTCGCCGCCTGCCGCCGTTTACATGCGTGCCGCGGGAAGGCCCCCCGACACCCGAGAGAGGATAGCCTGCCCCATGAATTTCGCCTCCGACAACAGCGGCCCGGCTCACCCGCGGGTACTTGAAGCACTGGGACGTGCAAATGCCGGCTACGCGATGCCCTACGGCGCCGACGCGGCCATGACGCGGGTGCGTGAGAAAATCCGTGAAGTCTTTGAGGCTCCGGAAGCGGCGGTCTACCTCGTCGCGACCGGAACGGCGGCGAACGCCCTGATCCTCGCGACGCTTTCGCAGCCCTGGCAAACGATCTTCTGTTCCTCGGTGGCCCATATACACGAGGACGAATGCAACGCGCCGGAATTCTTCTCGGGCGGCGCGAAGCTCACCCTTGTCGATCATGACGCCGGCATCATCGACGCAGCAGCGCTGAATAAGGCAATCGAGGCCGAAGAGAGCCGGGGCGTCCACGGCCCCCAGCGCGGGCCGATCTCGATCACCCAGGTGACCGAGCGCGGCGCGGTCTACGATCTCGACCAGATCAAGGCGATCACCGAGATCGCGCGCGGTTATGGTCTGCCTGTCCATCTCGACGGTGCCCGCTTTGCCAACGCGCTCGTCGCGCTCGGGTGCAGTCCGGCCGACATGACATGGAAGGCCGGAATAGACGCGGTCAGCTTCGGCGGGACAAAGAACGGTCTCTTGGGAGTCGAGGCGGTCATCTTCTTTGATCCGGCCCATGCCCGGGAGTTTGAACTCCGGCGCAAGCGGGGTGCACACCTCTTTTCCAAGCACCGGTTCCTGTCGGCACAGTTGGAGGCGTATCTCGCCGATGACCTCTGGCTAGACATGGCGCGACAGGCGAATCAGGCCGCCGCGCGCCTGATCCGGGGACTGAAACAGCGCCCGGACGTCAGGATCATCGGCGAGCCGCGCGCCAATATCGTCTTCGCTGACTGGCCGCGAACTGCCCACCGGCACCTGCACGATGCCGGTGCTCAATATTATGTCTGGTCCGGCGAACTGGAAGGGCCGGACGACGAGATCCTGACCGCGCGCCTTGTCGCCGACTGGTCCGTCAGCGACGAGTTAGTCGATCGCTTTTTGAGTCTTCTGGTGGAACAGGACGGCTGAGCGCCGCGATTTCCCGGCTCTCGGACCCGCTGGCTGCCGCCCCGACAGAACCTCAGAGCGCGCCGCCAAGATGGGCGTCAAGGTCGTCCAGACGATCCTGACCCCAGAAACGCTCGTCGGAGTCGGTAATGTAGAACGGCGCGCCGAACACACCGCGCGCCACGGCTTCATCAAGATTGGATGCGTAAGTCTCGGCCCCCGCCAGCATCCCACGGTCAGCGAGGGCGGGATCGAATCCTGCCGCTTCGAGGCAATCCCGGATGACGGCATCTTCGGCGATATCGCGCTCCTCGGCCCAGCACGCGCGACAGAGGGCGTGCACCAGTTGACCTACATCGCCGCCTGCCTTTTGGGCAGCAATGACAGCGTAAGACGACGGCGCGGGATTGGTCGGCCAATGCCGCGGCTGCAGATTGATCGGAAGAGCGGCTTTTGACGCCTGGCGCCGCAGTTCCTGCAGCCGGTAAGCCTTTCGGCTTTCGTGCCGATCGGCCGGGGCCGTACCTCCTGTGCGGGTGAAAAGAGCTATGACATCCAAAGGCTTGTAGGTCACCGTCGCACCGTGCTTCTCCGCAATTTCCTTCAACCGCGTCCCGGAGAGATAGACAAAGGGCGATACCGTGCTGAGAAAGCAGTCAATGTGGGCCATTTTCCCTCCGGCGTCACGGTTTGCGCGAAGGTAGCTGCGTGCTAAGCGGTGTCAACTTCCGCGAATCCGACACGAAGCCAGGACCCCCGCACATGCCGAATCCCGTCGAGCCGAAGCTGATCTCCGGCAATGCCAACCGTACGCTCGCCAAGGCCATCGCACGGCGCATGTCCATGCATCGCGGCGTCAGCGTCGGGCTGGTCGATGCCCGCGTCGAACGCTTCAACGACCAGGAGATCTTCGTCGAAGTCTTCGAGAATGTCCGCGGCGAAGACATGTTCATCATTCAGCCGACTTCGAATCCGGCGAACGACAACCTCATGGAATTGCTGATCATGACCGATGCGCTTCGCCGGTCGTCGGCAGCGCGGATCACTGCGGTCATTCCCTATTTCGGCTACGCGCGGCAGGACCGCCGGACCAAGGCCCGCACGCCCATCAGCAGCAAACTGGTAGCGAATCTGCTGACCCAGGCGGGAATCGAACGGATCCTGACGATGGATCTGCATGCTGCGCAAATCCAAGGCTTCTTCGACATCCCGGTGGACAACCTTTACGCCAGCCCGATCTTCGCGCTCGACATCCAGCACAATTTCCGTGGACGGATGGACAACGTCACCGTGGTCTCTCCCGATGTCGGAGGCGTCGCGCGAGCGCGGGAATTGGCGCAACGGATTGGCTGCGCACTCGCGATCGTAGACAAGCGGCGCGAAAAAGCAGGAGAGATCGCCGAAATGACCGTGATCGGTGAGGTCGAAGGACAGAGCTGCATCATCGTCGACGACATCTGCGACACGGCCGGCACCCTCTGCAAGGCGGCTGAAGTCTTGGTCGAGAACGGTGCCACCGAAGTTCACTCCTACATCACCCACGGCGTGCTTTCCGGCCCGGCGGTCGAGCGGATCGGCCGCTCGGTGATGAAGAGCCTGGTGGTCACCGACACCATCGAGCCCGTTCAGCGGGTGAAAGAGGCGGCGAACATCCGCATCATTCCAACTGCACCGATGTTCGCGCAGGCGATCCTGAACATCTGGAATGGGACGAGCGTCTCTTCGCTATTTGATCCCGAAACCCTGAGCCCGATCTACGAGGGTATGTATTCCGCTGCCTGAACTCGGCAAATTGGCGGTCGGACTGGAGAATGCGCGTGGAGCTCCGTCACCCGATCACGAGATCGAGTCGTCTTTAGACCCCGATCATAACAAACAGGCCCCACCGAAGTTTGGCGGGGCCCTTCAGACTTCGACACATGATTGCCGGGAACGTCTTTCCCGTCCGAGGTAGGCTCAGAAGTTCGACTGGTTCGGATCGAGCCCGATATGGCCACCCATGGCGACCATGTCGGACAGCAATTTAGCGGTATCGTCTACGAGACCGTGGTCTTCCGTTTCCCGCGCTTTCCGATGTTCCTCGGCTGCCTCGGCCACCATCTGGTCGATGATCTCCTGGCTCATTTCAGTCTTTGGAAGCGACCGTTCGGCTAAAACCGTCACGCCCTCGGAATTGATCTCGGCAAAGCCGCCGGTGACCACGTATTCCTGAATGTCGTTCCCGGCCTCGACACGCAGCACACCCGGACGCAAGGACGTCAGCACGGCAGAATGCTGTGCCAGGACCGTCATGTCGCCGTCGGCGCCCGGGATTGTCACCGATTGCGCCTGGACGGAAGCAAGCCGCCGTTCAGGCGCTACCAGGTCGAACTGGAAGGTGTCGGCCATATCAGGCAGCCTCGGAGGCCATACGCTCGGCCTTCGCTTTCACCTCATCGATATCGCCTACCATGTAGAAAGCCGCTTCCGGCAAATGGTCATATTCCCCGTCGACGACGGCCTTGAACGAGGCGATTGTCTTCTCTAGCGGAACCTGCACACCGTCGGATCCCGTGAAGACCTTGGCAACGTCGAACGGCTGGCTGAGGAAACGCTGGATCTTCCGTGCACGCGCCACGGTCAGCTTGTCTTCTTCCGAGAGTTCGTCCATGCCCAGGATCGCAATGATGTCCTGCAGCGACTTGTAGCGCTGGAGAATTCCCTGCACATCTCGCGCGACCTTGTAGTGCTCCTCGCCGACCACCGATGGATCAAGAATCCGGCTGGTCGAAGTCGAGCGGGTCGACAGCCGGATAGATGCCGAGCTCGGAAATGGCGCGGCTGAGAACCGTCGTTGCGTCGAGGTGCGCAAATGAGGTCGCGGGGGCCGGGTCTGTCAGGTCGTCAGCCGGCACATAGATCGCCTGAACAGACGTGATCGAGCCGGCGCGGGTCGAAGTAATCCGCTCTTGCAGATCGCCCATGTCGGTGGCCAACGTCGGTTGGTAGCCCACAGCCGACGGAATGCGTCCAAGAAGGGCCGACACCTCAGAGCCCGCTTGGGTGAAGCGGAAAATGTTGTCCACGAAAAACAGAACATCGGTTCCGGACTGGTCGCGGAATTGCTCCGCCAAGGTCAAACCCGAGAGTGCTACGCGCATGCGCGCTCCCGGCGGCTCGTTCATTTGGCCGTAAACGAGCGCCACCTTGCTCTCCGAGAGATTGTCCGGCTTGATCACTTCGGATTCGATCATTTCGTGGTACAGGTCGTTGCCTTCACGGGTCCGTTCGCCAACTCCGGCAAAAACCGAGTAGCCCGAGTGCACCTTTGCGATGTTGTTGATCAGTTCCATGATCAGAACGGTTTTGCCAACCCCGGCACCGCCAAAGAGGCCGATTTTACCGCCCTTGGAATACGGAGCGAGCAGGTCGATCACCTTGATGCCGGTTACGAGGATCTCGGACGAGGTCGCCTGGGCATCGAAGCTCGGAGCATCCTGATGGATCGACCGGGTCTCCTCGGCATTGACCGGCCCCTTCTCATCGATCGGCTCGCCGATGACGTTGAGGATTCGCCCGAGCGTCGCGCTACCCACGGGCACCTGAATCGGTGCCCCGGTATCGCGAACCTCCGCGCCGCGAACGAGACCTTCGGTCGCGTCCATGGCAATCGTCCGGACAGTGCTCTCGCCCAGATGCTGCGCGACTTCCAGAACCAGACGCTTGCCCTGGTTTTCGGTTTCCAGTGCGTTGAGGATCTCGGGAAGGTGGTCGCCGAACTGTACGTCCACAACCGCGCCGATCACCTGGGTCACCTTTCCGACTGCTATTTCTGCCATCTTGTTCTCCGGATTCTGGGTCAGAGCGCTTCGGCGCCCGAGATTATTTCGATGAGTTCCTTGGTGATCGCTGCCTGACGTGAACGGTTGTACTGGATCGTCAGCTTGTCGATCATCTCTCCCGCGTTCCGGGTGGCATTGTCCATCGCGCTCATCCGTGCACCTTGCTCGGACGCCGCATTCTCGAGAAGAGCGGCGAAGATCTGCGTCGCCAGCCCTCGCGGCAGCAAGTCCGCCAGGATCGCCTCCTCGCTCGGTTCGTACTCATATACAGTCGAGGTGTTGGCGGCTTCCGCATCGAACGTCGCAGGGATGATCTGCTGTTCCGTCGGCACCTGGGAGATGACCGACTGGAATGTGTTGAAATAGATCGTGGCTACGTCGAACTCACCGTCCGCAAAACGTTTGAGGATGTCCTTGGCGATGCCCTGGGCATCGCCATAGGACGGTCGCTTCATCTCGGTCATGTCGTGGTGACCGACGAACTTGTCCCCATGATCACGGCGGAGCATGTCACGACCTTTTCGGCCGACCGTCAGTATTCTTACCGTCTTGCCACCGGCCAGCAGGGATTCCAGACGAACCCGCGCCTTGCGTGTGATCGACGAGTTGAAGGCTCCAGCCAGACCGCGCTCGGCCGTAATGATGACGAGCAGATGCTTTTCCTCAGACCCCGTCCCCGCCAAAAGGCGTGGAGCCGAAGGCGAGCCCTCGACCGACTGGGCGAGTTCCGCCATCACTGCCTGCATCCGGTCTGCATACGGGCGCGCGGCCTCGGCGGCCTCCTGCGCCCGGCGCAGTTTCGCAGCGGCGACCATCTGCATCGCCTTGGTGATCTTGCGCGTCGACTTGACGCTTTCGATCCGGTTCTTGAGATCCTTGAGACTGGGCATCTAGCTGACCGAACTCAAGCGAAATCGCGGGCGAATTCGTCGATCGCCGAGCGGATCTTTTCCTCGAGTTCACCTTTCACCTTGCGGTCGTTATTGGTGATGTCGTCCAGCAGATCGGAATGCTTGGAGCGCAGATGATGCAGCAGTCCTTGCTCGAAGGGCCCCACCTGGCTGACCTTGATCTTGTCGAGATATCCGTTCGTTCCCGCGAAGATGACGCAGACGATCTCGGCATTGGTGAGCGGCGAGTATTGCGGCTGCTTCATCAGTTCAGTGAGGCGTGCACCGCGGTTGAGCAGACGTTGCGTTGACGCGTCGAGATCCGAGCCGAACTGTGCGAATGCGGCCATCTCGCGATACTGCGCCAGCTCCAGCTTGATCTTGCCGGCAACCGACTTCATCGCGTCAGTCTGTGCCGACGAGCCCACCCGGCTAACAGAGAGGCCAGTGTTCACCGCGGGACGAATACCCTGATAGAAGAGTTCGGTTTCGAGGAAGATCTGGCCGTCGGTGATCGAGATCACGTTGGTCGGGATGAACGCCGAAACATCCCCCCCTTGGGTCTCGATGATCGGGAGTGCCGTCAGCGAGCCTGATCCATGGTCTGCGTTGAGCTTCGCCGACCGCTCCAGAAGACGGGAGTGAAGGTAGAAGACGTCACCCGGGTAGGCTTCGCGCCCCGGAGGACGGCGAAGAAGAAGCGACATCTGGCGGTAGGCCACAGCCTGCTTGGAAAGGTCGTCGTAGACGATGAGGCCATGCCGGCCATTGTCCCTGAAGAACTCAGCCATGGCGGTTGCCGAATAAGGCGCCAGAAACTGCATCGGCGCGGGATCCGATGCCGTGGCGGCGACGACAATGGAATAAGCCATTGCGCCGGTTTCCTCGAGCTTCTTGACGAGCTGAGCGACCGTCGAACGCTTCTGGCCGATCGCCACATAGATGCAGTAAAGCTTCCGGTCTTCGTCGTCACCGGCGGCTTCGTTGTAAGATTTCTGGTTCAGAATGGCGTCCATCGCCACGGCTGACTTGCCGGTCTGGCGGTCGCCGATGATCAACTCCCGCTGGCCGCGGCCGATCGGGATCATCGCGTCGATCGCCTTGAGGCCGGTCGCCATCGGCTCGTGCACCGAGCGGCGGGGGATGATGCCGGGCGCCTTCACGTCGGCCGTACGCGTCTCGGAGGCGTCGATCGGGCCCTTGCCGTCGATGGGCTGGCCGAGTCCGTCGACAACGCGCCCCAGGAGCGCGTCGCCAGCCGGAACCGAGACAATCGAGTTTGTGCGTTTGACCGTGTCACCTTCCTTGATCGCACGGTCGCTGCCGAAAATCACGATGCCCACGTTGTCGGTTTCGAGGTTCAGCGCCATCCCCATGATGCCGCCAGGAAACTCGACCATCTCGCCGGCCTGAACGTTGTCGAGACCGTGAACCCGGGCAATCCCATCGCCCACCGACAGGACGCGACCGACTTCGGCGACCTCGGCCTCTTCACCGAAGTTCCGGATCTGCTCTTTGAGAATGGCAGAAATTTCAGCAGCTTAAATCGCCATATTAACCGGCCTCTTTCATGGTGTTCTTGAGTGCGGCAAGCTTCGAGCGGATCGATGTATCAATCATCTTGGAGCCGAGCTGAACGCGAAGGCCGCCGATAAGGTTCTTGTCGACGGAGAGTTCAATCTTCACGTCACCCCCAGCTGCCTCCTTCAACGCATCTGTCAGCTTCTGCCGCTGTTCGTCGGAAAGTTCCCTGGCCGCGACGACTTCGGCCGTCACGACACCCTTTTCGCGCGCGATTCGCGCGCGCAACACCTGCACCAACTGAGGCAGGACGAACAGACGACGCTTCGTCGCCATGAGACGAAGCGTGTTCGCCACGATCTGCGAAAGCCCCATCTTCTTTCCGATCAGGGTGATCGCCTTTTCCTGCTGGTCGCGACTGTAGACCGGCGAAGAGATGAGTTCGCGAAAGTCCTCACTGTCCTTCAGCGCCGCAGCAAGCGTGTCGACATCGGATTCCACCGTATCGATAGCGTTGTCATCCTTCGCCAGTTCGAAGATGGCCGTCGCATAGCGCGAGGCAATGCCCGTCGAGATCGAAGCCGGTTCGGACACATCCACCCTTCCGTTTTTTTTGCCCCTCACCCAGCCGACTAGCATCGGGTGGGCCTTGTGAAATTGGGCCGACCGCAGCCACGCCAAAATCGCGGCGGGTGTAGCAGGAAGGTTCACACCTCGCAACCGCCTTAACCTTTGACTTGTCACCACGTCAGGCGGGACGGCCTCCGGTCTGGGGCATCGGATCAAGCACGCGCAGCGGCCGACGAACGCGCTCGGAAACCCCTGAACGGATCGGCGTATGGGCGTGCTTCACCGCCTCCACCAGCAGAACGCCGCCAGCATAGCGATTCGATATGCGCTGACCCGCTCGTTCCCAGAACGGGCCTGTCCGCAGCCAGAAACGCTGTTCTGTCGGGGGCTGGAACAGCGCGACGGCGTGGCGCTCGGGCTCGAAGCCATGACGGCCCAACTGCGTCTCGAGTTGAGTTAGTGTGTAGGGCCGCCCGAAGCCGTAGGGGGTCCGGTCGCGCCGCGCCCAGAGACCCGCACAATTCGGCACGATGAAAAGCGCCCTTCCGCCCGGCCCGAGAACGCGATGACACTCGTCGAGAAGAAGAGACGGCCGCTCGGAAGTTTCCAGACCGTGAAGCACGATGAGTTTGTCGGCACGCCCGGTCTCGATCGGCCACAGGGTTTCCTCGCAGAGAACCGAGACATTCGCCGATCCAGCCGGCCAGGGCATGACCCCTTGCTGCCCGGGCATCAGCGCCAGCACCCGGCGAGCATCTGGCAGATAAGGGCGCAGGAGCGGCACGGCGAAACCGAAACCGACCAGCGTCTGCCGACTCGCTTCGGGCCAAATCGAGAGTACCTGATTTCGCACCATCTTCTGAGCGGCGCGCCCCAGCCGAGTGCGATAATAGAATGTGTTCAGGTCAAGTACGTCAAGGTGCATTGCGGCGGAACCATCGATGCGCGAGGCTTGGAGAGGAAAGTATCACGGGCAAAAGGAATGGCCATGTCCCTCGAGATCGTCACTGTTCCGTGCCGGACCGACAACTATGCTTATCTGCTGCACGAGCGCGAGACCGGCCGAACCGCGCTGGTCGATGCGCCGGAGGCAGGGCCGGTCCGGTCCGCGCTGGCCGAGCGTGGGTGGACGCTGAATGAGATCTGGATCACGCACCACCACGACGATCATGTGGCTGCGGTGGCCGCCTTGCGCGACGGGGCGACCGTGACAGGCGCTTCAGCCGATCGCCATCGGCTACCGCCGCTCGATCGCGAGGTCGAACCGGGAGAGAGTTTCGACTTTGCCGCGCAGGAGGTCCGGGTGATCGACGTTCCGGGGCACACGGTGGGCCATATTGCTTTTTATCTGCCCCAGACTGATGCGGTATTTACGGCAGACAGTCTGATGGCCCTGGGCTGCGGACGGCTGTTCGAAGGCACCGCAGAACAGATGTGGGGCAGTCTTGCGCGTCTCGCCCAACTGCCGGAGAATACACTGGTCTATTCGGGGCACGAATACACCGCGACCAACGCGAGATTTGCCCTGACGATTGAACCTGACAACGCCGCGCTTATCTCTCGAGCAGACGACATCGAGGCGGCTCGGGCGGAAGGACATCCGACTGTTCCTGCCTCGATGGCTCTCGAAAAGATGACCAATCCGTTTCTCCGAGCGGATCTTCCCGAACTCAAAGCCGCGATCGGCATGCCGGAAAGGGATGCCGTCGATGTCTTCGCCGAGATCCGAACGCGAAAGGACCGGTTCTGACGTCGCCCCTATTCGCGGCAACAACGACACGACTGCGCACGACACGACCATTTGTGAAGGTCGTTGCGCAGAATCATCTTGAAGGACGGCGCCTCACACCGAACTTTAAGATTGAGAGCACACGGTCATGTGCGGGCCAGCCCGCCCAGCCATATCAGAAGGAGCACGCGCCGTGCCTTCATTCTCGAACACGCTTGAGCAGGCCATCCATTCCGCACTCGCCTTGGCGAATGTCCGGCGTCACGAGCTTGCAACCCTCGAGCACCTGCTTCTTGCCCTCATCGACGAACCCGATGCGGCCAAGGTGATGCGTGCCTGCAATGTGGATCTCGAAGACCTTCGGCGCACCCTTGTGGCGTTCATCGACGACGATCTCGCGACACTGACCACCGATATCGAAGGATCCGAGGCAGTCCCGACCGCCGCCTTCCAGCGGGTCATCCAGCGTGCGGCGATCCACGTCCAATCGTCGGGACGCGCGGAGGTAACGGGCGCCAACGTGCTCGTCGCGATCTTCGCCGAGCGGGAATCTAATGCCGCCTACTTCCTGCAAGAGCAGGACATGACGCGCTACGACGCCGTGAATTTCATCGCCCATGGCGTTGCGAAGAACCCATCTTTCGGTGAAGCGCGCCCGGTCCAGGGCGCCAGCGAGATCGAGGAAGAGGCGCAGGCTGCCGAGGAAGAAAACAAAGAGAGCGCGCTCGCGAAATACTGCGTCGATCTCAACGCAAAGGCGCGCAAGGGAGACGTCGACCCGCTGATCGGGCGCGAGTCGGAGGTCGAGCGCTGCGTGCAGGTGCTGTGCCGCCGGCGCAAAAACAACCCGCTTCTCGTCGGCGATCCCGGCGTCGGCAAGACCGCCATCGCCGAGGGATTGGCCCGCAAGATTGTGTCGGGCGAAACGCCTGAGGTCCTGTCACAGGCGACGATCTTTTCGCTCGACATGGGCGCGTTGCTCGCCGGCACGCGCTACCGTGGTGATTTCGAAGAACGTCTCAAGGCCGTCGTGACCGAACTCGAGGATCATCCCGACGCGGTTCTCTTCATCGACGAGATCCACACCGTGATCGGGGCCGGAGCAACTTCCGGTGGTGCGATGGACGCCTCGAACCTGCTCAAGCCCGCGCTTCAGGGGGGCAAACTGCGCTGCATGGGAAGCACGACCTACAAGGAGTTCCGCCAGCACTTCGAGAAGGATCGCGCACTCAGCCGGCGGTTCCAGAAGATCGACGTGAACGAGCCGTCGGTCGAGGATACGGTCAAGATCCTGAAGGGTCTTAAGCCCTATTTCGAAACCCATCACGACATCCGCTACACTTCCGATGCCATCAAGACCGCCGTGGAGCTTTCGGCGCGCTACATCAATGACCGCAAGCTGCCCGACAAGGCAATCGACGTGATCGACGAAGCCGGCGCAGCACAGCACCTCGTCGCCGAGTCGAAGCGTCGCAAGACCATCGGCGCGAAGGAGATCGAGGCAGTGGTGGCCAAGATCGCCCGCATCCCGCCCAAGAACGTGTCCAAGGACGACGCCGCAGTGCTGAAAGATCTGGAAAGCACGCTCAAACGGGTCGTGTTCGGACAGGACAAGGCGATCGTGGCGTTGTCCTCGGCGATCAAGCTTGCCCGCGCGGGACTGCGCGAACCCGAGAAGCCGATCGGCAACTACCTCTTTGCCGGTCCCACTGGTGTCGGCAAGACCGAAGTCGCGCGGCAGCTCGCAGACACGCTCGGGGTCGAGCTCCTGCGCTTCGACATGAGCGAGTACATGGAGAAGCATGCGGTCAGCCGGCTGATCGGCGCGCCGCCGGGTTATGTCGGATTCGACCAGGGCGGATTACTGACCGACGGCGTCGACCAGCACCCGCATTGCGTGCTGCTCCTCGATGAGATGGAGAAGGCGCATCCCGACGTCTACAACATCCTGTTGCAGGTGATGGATCACGGAAAGCTGACTGATCACAACGGCCGTCAGGTCGATTTCCGGAATGTGATCCTGATCATGACCTCGAATGCCGGCGCTTCGGAGCTGGCGAAGTCGGCAATCGGTTTTGGCCGTGATCGTCGCGAGGGCGAGGACACGGCCGCGATCGAACGGACCTTCACGCCGGAATTCCGCAACAGGCTTGATGCCGTGATCAGCTTCGCGCCGCTCTCGAAGGAGGTCATTCTTCAGGTCGTGGACAAGTTTGTTCTTCAGCTCGAGGCGCAGCTCATGGATCGAAATGTCACCATCGAGCTGACTAAGGCGGCCGCCGAATGGTTGGCCGACAAGGGGTACGACGACCGCATGGGTGCGCGTCCGCTTGGCCGCGTGATCCAGGAAGAGATCAAGAAGCCCCTTGCTGAGGAGCTACTTTTCGGCCAACTCGCCAAGGGCGGCGTCGTGAAGGTCACGCTCAAGGACGACAAGCTCGATCTGGAGATCCAGCCGCCGCAGGCCCCGCGCCTGTCGTCGAAGAAGCCGCCACTGCTGACTGCCGACTGACTTCGCGGCCAGGCCATTCACGCAACGCCCGCTCATTCGGCGGGCGTTGTCGTTTCGGTCACGTCCGCCCGGGCCATGCCAGCAACGGGCCGGTCCTGAAATATGAGACGTTGTTGGTCAAGATGGTCTCCGGCGCCAGACGGATCAGCCGGCCATCTGGATCGTCGGGACGGGCGACGATGTCGACGAACCATCGATTCCAGCGGCCCGGATCGGCGTCGAGGTACTTGGCCAACAGCCGCCGGAACAATGGCGGCGCCATCGGCTCAACCGTCGCCCTGCCGCGCAGGCCAAGATGCGCTAGAATCCCTTCGGCATTGTCGTAGTGGACAATTTCGACGGCGCAGCGTGGATCCCGGTCCAGGCGCCTGACCGAACTGCCCGCCGCATGGCCGAGCATCCAGAGCGCGTCTCTCTCCCAAATAAACCAGACGGGGGCGTTCCGCGGCCCTTCCGGCGAGATCGTGGCAAGATTTGCCATGAGCGGCAGCGCCAGAACCAGCTCCGGGTCGAACGGTCGGCCCATTCTCTAACGCTCGGTCAGCTTAAGCTCGATCCGCCTGTTGCGCGCCCGCGCCTCTGGAGTGTCGTCGTCGGCCACGGGCTGATACTGGCCAAAGCCAGTCGCAGCAAGGCGATTGGGTGGAAAGCCGAGTTCTTCGGTCATGAAGCGCACCACGGAAAGGGCACGTGCCTGGCTCAGCTCCCAGTTGTCGGCGTACCGTCCGAAACCCGACAGTGGCGTGTCGTCCGTGTGCCCGTCCACACGAACAACCCAATCGATATCGTCGGGAATGTCGTTGGCCACGCCACTGAGCAGCTGCTCCACGCGCCTGATCTGGGTCCTGCCCCCGGACGATAGCGTGGCGGAGCCAGGCTGGAACAACACCTCGGAGGAGAAGACAAATCGATCCCCCTCGATGCGGACGCCTTCGCGGCCCGTCAGAAGATCGCTGAGCTGGCGCAGGAACTGGGACTGGAAACGCGCGAGTTGCTCTGTTTCTGCCTCAAGGCGCCGGCGCTCGGCTTCTTCGAGTTCCGCCCGCCGTCGCTGTTCGGTCGCGACCCGCGCCAACGCCTGGTTGAGCTGCGACCCGAGTGCCTCGATGCGGACCTGCGCGTTGTCGTCGGCATCCTGCGCGGCATCGAGCAACGCCTGAAGCGAACCGAGCTGGCTGCGCAACTCGGCAACCTGCTGATTGAGCGCCTCTACCTCGCGCTGACTTTCGGCTGAAGCGGCGGCCTCGTCCTCAAGCGCACGGTTGGCCTCGGCCAGCAGAGCCTGCCGCCGCTCGGCCACGCTCATCTGCTCCCGCGTCGCGTTCTCCGCCGCCAGCTTTGCGGCAAGCGCAGCTTCGAGTTCGGCCCGCAAGACCGGCGCCTTTTCGGCGACGCCTCGCAGCTGCTCGGCCTCGGCCCGCGCCGCGGCCAGCGCCGCAGCAAGCCTGTCCCGTTCTTTCACCTCGACGCCCGCCGCCTCGCGCAGCTCGGCAAGCTCGGATTGAGCTGCCGCCAGGTCCTCGCGCGTCTCGTCCAGGTCTCCCGCATAGGCATCTCGGGCGAGTTGAAGGGAGGCCAGGGTTGTGTTCAGGTTCTCGATCTCGCCTTTCGCCACATCCTGAGCGGAGAGCGCCGCTACGAGAGCCGATTCTACGCTCGTCAGCTTGTCCTCGACCTCGGCGCGCTCCGCTTCGGTCGCGGCCAGCGCACTCGCGGCCTCTTCCGCTTCGCGCCGGCTGTCGGCCAGAGCCGTTTCGGCATCATCCTGCGCCGACAAGGCCGTTGCCAGGCGACCCTCCAGCTCGTTCGAAGCGCTCCTTGCCGCCGCCAGGAGCGCCAGCGTCTCTTCGGCCTCCTGCCGCTTTTCTTCCAGCGCCAGAGACATCGCGGTCAGTTCGGCGTCCGCGTCCTCGAGCCGTTGGCGCAGGGCTTCGGCCGCCGCTGCCTCGGCAAGCCGAGCAGCCTCCTCTTCAGAGAGGGACGCCTCGATGTCGTCGAGATTCTCGCGCAGCGCCTGTGCGGCAGCGGCTTCGGCGAGCCGGCCCTGTTCGGTTTCATTCAGCGCAGTCTCGGCGTCAGCCAGTCTGGCGCGCAGGGCCTCGGCCGCCGCGACTTCGGCCAGTCGCGCCGCCTCTTCGTCGGAAAGAGCCTGCGCCGTTGCATCCAACTCGGACGACAGGCGCGCTTCAGTGCCTTTCGATGCGTCCAGCGCCGCCAGCGTTTCGCTCAACGTCGCCTCGCGATCGGAAAGTCGGGCCAACGCAGATTGCAAGGACGACTCCCGCTCGGCCAGATCCGCCCGCAGATCCTCGGTCAGCGATTCAAGAGCTTCGCGCCGGGCTGCCGCCAGGCGGGCAGCTTCGGCCTGCGCGTCAATCTCGCCGCGCGCCTGGGCCAGCGCCAGGTTCATGGCCTCCTGTTCGTCCATGAGGCGCGTCTGCTCGGCGCTCAGATCGGCGATCTCGGCCTGCGCATCGTCGCGCTCGGCCAGAAGCGAGGCGACCTGCGCCTCGAAGGACGCGATGCGCTGCTGGCGCGCCTCGAGTTCGGCCGTCTGTTCCTCGGAACGGGCTGTCAGTGAAGCGATAAGAGTGTTCTGGTTCTCCACCTGTGCGCGGGCCTCGTCCAGCGCGAGACCGAGCGTTTCGGTCGTCCCCTCCAGCCGGGCAACTTCCTGCTGTTCGGCGCCGAGCGCCCGCGCGAGCGCGTCGATCTCGGCCGTCAGCTCCGTCAGCTCCGATCGTTGCCCGGTGATCGTCTCGCGCAGGACATGCTGAACGACCATGAATATCGTGAGCACGAACATCAGAACCAGAAGCAGCGCGGTCATGGCGTCGACAAAGCCCGGCCAGATCGAGCCAGCCATGCGGTTGACGGATCGGCGGCTCAGCGGCATCCGCTCAGTTCCGTCGGCCGACCAGAGGTGTCGGCTTGTCGCTGCCGCGCTCGCGGGCGGCCAGCCGGATCACCTTCACGAGCTGCGCGATCTCGGCGCGCAGATCGGCCACGGTTTCCTGCCGTCCGGCAGACAGCTCTTCCAGGATACGCAGAAGCTGCACGTCGATGGAGCGCAGGCGCATCCGGCTTTCACTGTCGTCAATCTCGGCAGGCGCCGAGAGCGCACCCTGTTCGAGCAATCCGACAAGCCGCTCCTGCCCCTCCGCGACACGGTTCATGGCGGTTTCGGCGCCGTGCTCGCTCATGCGTTCGGCCAATCGCTCCACCGACGACGCGAGAACGGCGAGACGCTCGTCGGTCTGCGAGCGGCCGGTATCCACATCGGCGTAAAGCGCCTGCATCGCGGCCATGCGCTCGGCCATCTGCTCCAGAACGCTCGTCAGCGCGCCGGTGTCCGCCCCACCCTCGGAATCGCCCGACGCGAAGCCGATGCGCGTGATGGTCGACATCCACTCCTCGAGCTCTCGATAGAAGCGATTTTGTCCGTGTCCGGCGAAAAGCTCCAGAAGACCAACCACGAGTGACCCGGCCAAGCCCAGAAGCGACGAGGCGAAGGCCACGCCCATCCCGCCCAGCTGCGCCTCCAGACCGCTCATGAGCCGCGCGAAGACAGCGACCCCGTCCTCGCTCTCCTGGGGCGCCAGAGACCGGATGGTCTCGATCAGCGCGGGGACCGTGGTTGCAAGACCGTAGAACGTGCCCAGAAGACCAAGGAATATCAGAAGGTTGGTCACGTATCTGGTGATGTCTCGCGCCTCGTCGATGCGGGCTGCGACGCTGTCGAGAATCGACCGGGCTGACGCGGCGCCCAGATGCATTCGCGCGCCCCGGGAACGCAGGAGCGACGCGAGCGGTGCCAGCAATCGCGGCGCGCGCGTCAACTGGTGGCCCGGGCGATTGGCCGCGAAGCCCTCGATCCAGTTGACTGAACTGATCAGTTGCGTGACCTGCCAGAAGCAGGCCGCGACCCCGAAAAGGAAGACGAGGCCGATAAAGCCGTTGAGCCACGGATTGGCCAGGAACACTGGGCCGATCCGCGGCAAGGCCAGGTAGGCGCCAGCTGCCACCAGTGCCAGCACGACGATCATCATGACGATCTGGCGAACCGGTTGCGAGAACTGGGGCGCGGCCTCGCGGTCGGGCTGGCCCATGCGGACTTGTCCTATCTCTGCTCTCCTTGCGCCATTGGTAGGCGATGGTGGCGGACCTGCCAACCTTGAAACGAATCGGTGGTTAAGCGCAGAGGCGTCTCACCCGCGCAGCGAGCCAGTCGAGGTCCGGGTCGTTGATGCCAAGCTCGTGCAGATGCTGCGCGGTGTTCCACAGATACTCGGTATTCGGCCCTCGCCCGCCAATGGCCGCCGCGATGATTGACGCCTGTTCATCGAGCGGCAGGCCATGGATGTATTGTTCGTGTGCAGTGTCCACCACGTAGGTTACGGCCTCGACCCGTCGGCCATCGCGCAGCGAGAGATCGACGCGCTTCTCGATATATGCTGACGACACCAGCTCGCGTTCGCGCAGCGCTGCCAGGGTTTGCGCCTCGGTTCCCGACGCCGCCCGGAGCGCCAGACCGGTGCAACTGCGTCCCGGCCAGGGATCGAGGGCCAGCACGAGGCCCGGTTCGGCTTCGGTGCCGCGATGATGGATGGATCGCATGCAGAACGAGCGCGAATAATCCGGAAGGGTTGCGATGACGCGCTCCGTGACCTCGAAACCCGCATGCCACATCAGCGAACCGTAGCCGAAAACCCAGAGTTGCCCTTCGTCCATGCAGAAATCCAACCTCTGTCACTATATATCCGCGCCCGCCTTCGGGTCGTCGCGAGTGGTCGGCGCCGACGCTCCGCCTTATAAGCACGGCAAATCGGCAGAGGGAACGCCATGCGCCCGTTGATCGCCCTCGTCCTTCTGGCCGGCCTGCTCTGGGGCGGCTACTGGTTCATCGGCTCGAGCGCCCTGCAGGGGGCCTTGCGTGACTGGTTCGAGGCGCGACGCGCCGAGGGATGGGTGGCAGAGACCACGTCGATTGACGTGCGCGGCTTTCCGAACCGCTTCGACACGACCCTGACCGGGGTGGAGCTGGCCGACCCCGACACGGGCCTCGTCTGGGCGGCGCCATTCTTTCAGGTTCTCGCTCTGAGTTACCGGCCGAATCACATCATCGTCCTCTGGCCGCCGGAACAGACACTGTCGAGCCCGCGGGGAAAAACCACGATCCGGGCCGGAGACATGCGCGCGAGCGCGGTTCTGACCGACGGCCAGCGGCTGGCACTCGACCGGGCAACTCTGGTGATCGACGATCTGAACCTTGCGTCATCATCCGGCTGGCGGCTGGCCGCGGCTCAAGGTCGGCTGGCGGCGCAAAGACAAGAAGACGACGAGACGACCTATCGGCTGGGACTGGAGGCGTCCGATCTGCGACCGGGAACCGGTCTGCGCACCCGGCTCGACCCCTCCGCGCTCCTGCCGGCCGAGGTGGAAAGAGTGCATCTCGACGTGACGGTGACCTTCGATGCACCCTGGGACAGGAACGCGGTCGAGCAGGCCCGGCCGCAGCCTCGTCGCATCGACATCGAGGACCTGTCCGTGCGCTGGGGCGAGCTGGAGCTGCGCGCGGCGGGCACGCTCGACGTGGGCCGCGACGGACTGCCGGTGGGCGCCGTCACCGTGAAGGCGACTAACTGGCGCGAGATGGTGCAGGTTTCGGTCAATGCCGGCCTCGTGCCCGCGGCACTGTCGGGGACGGTCGAAAAGGCGCTGGAGGTGCTCGCGGGCTTGTCGGGCGCGGGCGATACGCTCGATGTGCCGCTGAGCTTCAAAGGAGGCCGGGTGAGCATCGGCCCGGTTCCACTGGGCCCTGCGCCGCGGCTCATCCTTCGCTAGGCTGAGGCCAGCCGGGCGATCAGCTCTTGCCGGTCCGTCCGAAATCGGGCGCGTCGGTGTCCTGCCCCGCCTCCACGATGCCGCGCCGGATCGCGCGGGTGCGGGTGAAGTATTCGTGCAGATGCGCACCATCGCCGGTGCGGATCGCCCGCTGCAGCGCAAAGAGCTCCTCGGTGAACCGACCCAGGATCTCGAGCGTCGCATCCTTGTTGGTCAGGAACACATCGCGCCACATGGTCGGGTCACTTGCCGCGATCCGTGTGAAGTCGCGGAAGCCCGCTGCGGAGTACTTGATCACCTCGCTGTCGGTCACGCGGCGCAGGTCGTCCGCGACCCCCACCATCGTGTACGCGATAAGGTGCGGCGCATGGCTCGTGACCGCGAGGACAAGATCGTGATGATCCGGGTCCATTTCGTCCACGTGAGCGCCCATCGCTTCCCAGTAGCGGCGCAGGCGGTCCACGGCCTCCGGGTCGACGCTCTGCGACGGCAGGAGAAGACACCACCGGTTGCGGAACAGACCCGCGAAACCCGCCCTTGGACCGGATTGTTCGGTTCCCGCCAGCGGATGGCCGGGAATGAAGTGAACCCCCTCCGGCACATGCGGGCTCACCGCGTCGATCACCGCGCGTTTGACCGATCCCACGTCGGTGAGTGTGGCGCCCGGTGCGAGGTGCGGCGCAATCTCTTGCGCGACCTGTTCCATGACTCCGATCGGGGTGGCCAGGACAATCAGGTCGGCTCCCTGTACAGCCTCGGCGGCGGTTTCGGTTACGCGGTCGCAGAGCCCGATCTCCATCGCCGTCGCGCGCGTTTCCGGAGAACGGGCGTGACCGACGATCTCGCGGGCAAGGCCGCCATCGCGCATTGCATGGGCCATCGAGGAGGCAATGAGGCCAAGGCCGACGAGGGCAACCCGGTCGTACAGCACGCTCATGCAGCCTCTGCGCGCCAGAGTTTCACCGCATCAGCCACACGGCGACACGCCTCTTCATCGCCGATCGAGATGCGAAGCGCCTCGGGAAAACCGTATCCCGTCACGTCGCGCACCAGCAGGCCACAGCTGCGCAGATGCGCTTCGCACGAGCGTGCCTCCGCCTCGCTGGCAAATCGCGCCAACAGGAAATTCGCCTGCGACGGGTCGGACGGAATCCCCTGCTTCGCCAGAGCGTGCGACAGCCATTCACGCAGCCGGGCATTCTCGCCCCTGCACCATTGGGCATAGGACCGGTCGCGGATCGCCGCCTCCGCCGTCTTCTGCTGCGTTTCAGAAAGGTTGAAAGGACCGCGCACCCTGTTCAGCACATCGACCACATGGGCGGGCGCGTAGCACCAGCCGATGCGCAGCCCGCCAAGACCGTAGAGCTTCGAGAAGGTCCGGGTCATCACCACGTTGTCGCGCGCGGCAACAAGTTTGGCACCGCCATCGTAGTCGTCCGCGAATTCGGCATAGGCGCCGTCGAGAACCAACAATGCCTGTGCCGGCAATCCCTCGGCGAGGCTCTGCAGTTCAGTCGCACCGATCATCGTGCCGGCTGGATTGGCCGGGTTGGTGATGAACACCAGTCGCGTCGCGTCGCCGGTCGCCGCCAGCACGGCATCGACATCGACCCGCCGATCGATCTCGGGCGCCTGGACCGGAATCGCCCCGGCCGCGAGGGCCGAAATTCGGTACATCGCGAAGCCGTGGCGGGTATGGAGGACCTCATCGCCCGGACCCGAATAGGCCTGGCACAGATGCGCGATCAACTCGTCGGAACCCGCACCGCAGACGATGTTGTCGGCGTCCAGTCCCTCGACCTCGGCAATCGCCTGCCGCAACGCTGCGTGGTCTCCGGACGGATAGCGATGCAGTGCGTCGGCGGTCGCCCTGAACGCGTCGATTGCAGCCGGGCTCGGCCCGTGCGGGTTCTCGTTCGACGAGAGCTTGACGACGTCGCGGACGCCTTCAATGCGGCTTGCCCCGCCGACATAGGGCGAGATCTCGAGGATGCCGGCGCGGGGCCGGATGGTGGAATGGGTCATGCTCGCTCTCCGATCCGGCACGTTCTAGCCATGCCGCCGCGTCGCGGCCAGAGCCGAAGTGATCGCGGCGCGTCCAGCGCGGAATCACTCGGGCACGTCCCCCAACGCAAAAGGCCGCACCTCTCGGCGCGGCCCCTGTCCCTCGTCGAAACGAGATCGTTCAGTTCTGGGCGTAGTATTCGATGACCAGGTTCGGCTCCATCTGAACGGCGAAGGGCACATCGCTCAGGCCGGGACGGCGAACGAGGGTCGCAGACATCTTGGAATGATCCGCATCGATGTAGTCGGGCACGTCGCGCTCGGCGAGGCCGACAGCCTCGAGGACGATCGCGAGCTGCTTGGAGCGGTCGCGCACCTCGATCACGTCGCCTTCCTTGCACCGGTAGGAGGGAATGTTCACCCGCTGACCGTTCACCTTGACGTGGCCGTGGTTCACGAACTGGCGCGCGGCGAAGATGGTGGGCACGAATTTCGCGCGGTAGACCACCGCGTCGAGACGGCTCTCGAGCAGGCCGATCAGAAGCTCGCCGGTATCGCCGCGCAGGCGCTCGGCGTCGGCATAGATGCGGCGGAACTGCTTCTCGGTCAGGTCGCCGTAATGGCCCTTGAGCTTCTGCTTGGCCCGCAGCTGCAGGCCGAAATCGCTCATCTTGCCCTTGCGGCGCTGGCCGTGCTGCCCGGGGCCGTATTCGCGGCGGTTGACCGGCGATTTCGGACGGCCCCAGATGTTCTCGCCCATGCGGCGGTCGATCTTGTACTTGGCAGAGGTGCGTTTGCTCACCGTCTGATCTCCTTCAATATGCGAAGGGCGTTGTCCTTTGCGTTCCCGGCAGGGCGGGTCGGCCGACAGGCATCCCCTCGCGGGGGCCACCAACACCAATGATCGCCCCGGCCTCACGACCGGAACGAAGCGCGCTTATACAGCCCCGTTCGTGCCTGTCAACGCCACCGGCGGCCCGCGGCAACCCGCGCTAGACGCCGCCCCAGATGGCCTCGGCCGTCCTCACCACCAGCTCGAGCTTGCGGCGCTGGTCGTCCGGCGTGATCGCGTTGCCTTCCTCGGTGGAGGCGAACCCGCATTGCGGCGCGATCCCGAGCTGGTCGAGGTCGGCATAGCGCGACGCCTCGTCGAACTTGCCCCGCAGCCAATCCAGATCCTCGAGCTCGCCGCTCTTGGTGGTCACGAATTCCGGCAAGACCCGCTTCGTCCCCTTCGGCAGTTTGCTCAACGGCTCGAGCCCGCCTGCCCGGTCGGTGTCGTATTCCATGAAATAGATGTCGACCGAGGTCTTGTTGAAGATCGCGTCCGCGACCGCGTCATAGGCGCCTGCCGCGGCATGGGTGGAGCGGAAATTCCCGCGACACATGTGCATGCCGATGACCATGTCGTCGGGCCGGTCCCGGATCGCCTCTTCCATCGTCCAGGCGTAGCGGTCGATCAGCCAGTCGGGATCCTGCCCGAGTGCGGCTTTCGCGGCGCGATGCGCGGGATCGCAGAGATAGGCAAAGAAGATGTCGTCCATCTGGAGGTACCGGCACCCGGCCGCGTAAAACGCTGCAACTGCCTTGCGATAGGTCTGCGCCAGAGCAGCGAACAAGGCTTGCGGCTCGTCGCGATAGGCCCCGACCCGGATGTCGTCCGGGGCAACCCGGAAATGGCATGCGGACGGGCCGGGAATCGAGATCTTCGGAACCACGGTCGTGTGGTCCTTCACGAAGCGGAAGTGATCCAGCATCGGATGATCGTCGGGAAAATCCAGTTCGCCCGAGATCACCGGAAAGATCGGTCGCAGCTTTACGCCAGCGAACTGCGCCCCCTCTTCCGGGTCGCGCTCCTCGAGGTCGAGCCCCGTGAGCATGCCCATGAAATCGTAGTGCCAGAACGACCGGCGCGCCTCGCCGTCGGTCACGGCCTTGAGCCCGACGTCTTCCTGCATAGCGATCAGCGCCGGAATGGTCGCGTCCTCGATCTCGGAAAGCTCGGCACGGGTGATGGCGCGGTCTTCGAAATGCCGTTTGCGGGCTTCCACGAGCGGCGCCGGGCGCAGCAGACTTCCCACATGGTCGGCACGAAAAGGTGGTTTTAGTTGGGTCATGGTCGCTCCTTTTGGTCCGATGCGTAGCCAATGCCCGAACGGACGTCGAGCGGCAGTTCCTGGAGAGGATTCCGCTGACCAATCATCTGCCACATCTTGTGGTGACCTGGTGGCCTCCGCGGCGAGCGAGGCGATCGACGATATAGTCGGAATGGTCGAACCTCGGTCCCTCGAAGCCGTGCAGAGATGCACGCAGCCGGTCGGCGGCGGCACGACCATCGAGCGTCTCCTGCGTCGGGCCGGTCCAGTTGACCGACAGGACGGCGCACGCTTCCTCGCCATGCGCCGCAATCCAGTCGGCCAGATCGTCGATCTCCGCCAGCTCGAAGAAATAAAGGACTTCCGACAGGACGATCAGGTCCGGGACGGACATCCGGCAGATCGGCGGGCGCACTGCCCGCGACAAGCGTGACTCCGGCGGTGCCAGCCAACCGTCGCCCTGCGCGTTCGAATGCGTCCGGCACCGCCTCGATCGCCACCAGCTCCCGGCAACGCGGTACCAGCAGCTCGGATAACGCGCCAATTCCACAGCCGATCTCCAGGATGGTGTCGAACGGCCCGGCCCCGGCCAGTTCCAGCGTCCGGGCGTACTTGGCACGCTCATAGGGGCTGGTCAGATGCCCCCAAGGGTCCTCGCGCTCGCCGTAGAGCCGCGCGAGATGCGCCAGGGTCACGTCACGCGGCAACGAAAAGCTCCGGCGTCTCCAGAAAATGCGCCTGATGGGCCGCATCCATCACGAACCCGTCGGGATCGTCGTCGATCAGGTGCGTCATCTGGGTCCGATGACAGGCCAGAGCTGCCCGCTTGGCTTCGCGCGCGGCCTCGCTGGCGCGGACACGCACAAGGCCGGCCGGCGCCGCGGCCGGGCCGAACCGGCCCCAGATCGGATACGACAACACGCGCAAATCCGGTCGCACCGACGCGACCGCTCCGACAAGCGCGGCCGTGCGCTCGTGATCCACATGCGGATCGTGGGCCCACGTCACCGCAACGGCCGCTCCGGGCGGAAGACAGGCGGCAAGGCGTTCCATCGCGCTGTCGAAGTCCGGCCCCGCCTCAGGCAGACCACAATCGCGATAGCCAAGCCAGTGGCACGGCGCCCCCGGCGCGAGATGGGCAAGCGCCGCTTCCAGTTCTGCCTTCCGCGTCTGCCCCACACGGTCAGGAGGCCAGGCCCGTGACCCCGGATGGGACGCACTCCCGTCCGTCACGCAGACGACGCTGACCCCGGTTCCCGCGCGTTGCAGGTCGCGCAGCAGGGCGCCGCAGCCGAGCGTCTCGTCGTCCGGATGCGGCGCGACGACGACGAGATGATCGCGACCGTCGATCAACTCCTCCGCCGTCAACCACGGCGCCTCCGCGGCGCCCGCGAGCAGCGGCGTCATTCCAGCGACCATCGCCGCGCCAGAACGGGATCATCGAGAAGCGCGTCCAGAGCGTGCTGCCCCATCCCGTCCGGATCCGCCTGACGAAGGTAGAATTGCAGATCGCGGCGCCTCCGCTCCACAGGGTGGAACGTCGCGAACGACGCGGCGCCCAGCGCGTCGTCCATGGCGCCGATCAGCGCGCTTGCCTCTTCGGCCGTCTTGAGGCGCGCCAGAATCGCGCGCGCCGTTGCGCTTTCGGGCGCGTCGGGCCGCTCCACCTCTTCCGCCGCCGCGAGCAACCACAGACGTGCCGTCTCGCAGGCCGTGGCCATCCGTCTCAGCCTCGCAGACTGGATCGGCGCCGTGACCTGTCCTCGTGCCCTCAGTTGCGCGGCCGCCGCCACCGTCATGGCCTGCATCGCACCGAGTTGCACCGCGGCATACCGCCAGACTCCGCCGCGGAAATGCGGCTCGCGCAGATAGTCCCCGGGCCGCCCCAGAACCGCGTCCTCCGCGACCGTCAGCCCATCAAGATCGCATCGTCCCGAAGCGGTCGCCTTCATGCCCGAGACCGACCATTCGTCCGGATAGAGCCGCCCCTGCAGCTGCTCCGTGTCGAGAACCAGCAAGACGAGTTCATCAAGTTCGCTCCGCGCGGTGACAAGCGCCAGGTCCAGAACGCCCGCTCCCGATGCGAACAGCTTTTCGCCGGACAACACACCGTTTGCGAGCCGGACCGGCTTCGCGCCCTCCGCCCCCCAGACACCGAGAAGCGCGCCGTTCCGGACCCGGGTCAGCCACGTCGCCTTCCGATCGCCCTCGCCATAGAGCGCGATCAGCTTCACCGCGTTGACATGCCCCTCGAACAGCCGTCCGGCCGAGAGATTGGCACGCCCGACCGCCGAAAGTGCCTCCAGCAACCGGGCGGGGCTCTGCGGAAGATGCGCGAGCCCGTCACCACCGGACTCGACCGGCGCGCATGCCGCGAGGAGCCCGGTCCGGCGCAAGACCTCGATCTGCGGTGCCATGGCGGGCTCGTCCTGACCCGGCGGCGACAGGGCGACGATTTCCGCTTCCGCCCTGACGATGCGTCGGTGGAGGTCATGCGTGATGCCTTCTTCGCCTCTCACCGCGCCATCCTCTGCCACTCCTCAAATCCCGGCTCGACCCATTTGGTCACGAACGCATCGAGCCCCACAAGATCGCGCTCCAGATCGCTGGCGCGCAGCCTCGGCCCCTCGATCGCCGGCAGGCTGCGCGTCTCGCTGCCCAGAAGCACGGCCTGCCAGACCCACCGCAAGGTGGAGAGATCGCGCAACTCCTGATCGGCAAAGGGGTCCGGATCGCCGAGACGGGCCCGGATCGTCTCCGCCATGCCGCCTGCTGCGCGCCCGTCGAGCCGGGCCGAGGCCCAGGCGTGGAACTGGTCGCAATAGACGATCCGCGCCCCGACCCGCTCGGCCGCCCGCACCAGCGCCCGATCCTCGCTGGCGGCGATGGGAGGCAAACCGCCCATCCTGTCAAAGAAGTCCAGCGTCACGGCCTGACAAGCGCCCGCCTCGATGTAGTGCGGGCGCGGACCGCCGGATTGCCGCCCTGCCATCCGGTCCATCGCAAAGCGGATCCGGTGACAAAGCGCGCGGTAGGGCACTTCGACTGCGTTGATGCGCCGGATCGACACCGCATCCAGCACTTCCGGATCGAGCCGCGTGGAGAACCCGCCGCAAACGAGGTCCGCCCCCGAAGCGATCGCCTTTTGCACCGCCGTCGCGGCCCCGGTATCCAGAACGGCATCCGCGTCGCTTGTCATCAGCACGGCGCCGGGCGCGGCCCGGTTTGCCGCGATCTCGAGCGACAGACGACGGGCATGACCGGCGCTCGCCAGGCTGGCCGGCATCCGGCATTCGGACAGGTGGACCGGAATCCCGATTTGGCTGGCCGTCTGACGCACGACCTCGGCGGTTTGATCGACGCAATTGTTGGCCAGAATGACGATCGCACCAGAGCCGTCCGCCTGCGCAAGCGCGGCCGCCGCAGCCTTCAGGGCCGCTCCGATGCGCCGCTCCTCGTTGAGTGCAGGTATCGCGAGGACCAGGTCGGCCAGATCACCCGAACGACCGGATTGCCAATCCTTTGGGCCATGCGGCGCGATGCCGGATGACACGGCCCCTCCCCTCGTCGCGCGCCCCGCCGTCACGGTGTGGTCCCCGAGCGGGCCGTCGATACTTCGACAAGGAAATGGTGCGTGGGCACGCTGTCGGACCTCCCGGGGCGAGGACCGCGGCGCGCGGCCCGGCTATACTTGAGCCATCGCCGCGCAATGTTCGTCAGCGTGTGGCAGGGGCAGGCGGTGGTGGTGCCTGCCCTCCGCCTTCAAACGAGCCTGGCGCCAAGGCGTTCCCTCACATCCGCCATTTTCGCCGGCTCCGTGCGTCACGAGGTTACGGCCAGTAGTGCCGCATTCCCGCCCGCCGCCGTCGTGTCGACGCACAGATGCCTCTCCAGCCGGCACCACGGCGTGATATCGGCGGCGCTGACCAGCGGTACGATCGGCCCGTCACGGTCCGCGAGCGCCAGGCGAAACGCCCGCGCTTCCTCGCCCTGCGTCCAGAGCGCCACCGCCGCCATCCCGCGCAGCGCGCGCAGCGCGTCCGGCGACAGACTGCCATCAATTCCGTCTTTCGCGGCAAGACCCGGCGCGACGGCAACCGCCGCACATCCCGTGCCGCGCGCGGCCTCCGCCTGAGCACGCGCGGCCGCGGCGCCGGGACCGAGACACAGGACAGTTCCGCGCGGATGCGTCGAGAGCCGGTTCGACTCCCCCGTCGGTCCCGGCATCGCGGTTGCCGAGACAGGCCCCGCCGCACTGCTTGCGGCATCGAGCGCGGCCTGCACAGCCCCCGGCTTTGCCGCGGCCCCGGACTGTGCCTCGCGCACGTCCGGCCTCCACGGCGGCGAAGCGCGGAACGTAGTGGGGCCCGCCTGCCTTCGGACCGGTCCCCGAAAGGCCCTCTCCGCCGAAGGGCTGCGAGCCGACCACTGCGCCGATCTGGTTGCGGTTGACGTAGATGTTGCCGACGTCGAGGCGCGAGCTCACCTGCTGAACCCGGCTGTCGATCCGGGTGTGCAGCCCGAAGGTCAGGCCATACCCTGACGCATTGACGGCATCGACCACGGCGTCGATCTCCTCGGCCCCGAAGGTCGCGACGTGCAGGACCGGTCCGAAGACCTCGCGTTCCAGCGCTTCGACGCCGGAGACGCGAAGGAGCGCCGGCCCGACGAAATGGCCCGCTTCTGGCACTTCGAGTTCATGGATCACGCGCCCCTCGGCGCGCGCCGCCGCGATATGGCGCTGGATCGAGGTTCGAGCGGTCTCGTCGATCACCGGTCCCACATCGGTCGAAATCTGCCAAGGATCGCCCAGTCGCAGCTCGTTCATGGCATCGGTAAGCATCGCCAGCATCGGCGTGGCCACGTCTTCCTGAACGTAGAGCATCCGGAGCGCCGAGCATCGCTGCCCGGCCGACTGGAACGACGACGCCAGGATATCGCGCACCGCCTGTTCGGGCAGCGCAGTGCTGTCGACGATCATCGCGTTCAGCCCACCGGTCTCGGCGATGAGCGGCGCCGTCGGGTCGCCCGTCGCCGCCATGCCCCGGTCGATCGACTTCGCCGTGGCGGTCGAGCCGGTGAAGCATACGCCGGCCACTCGCGGATCGGAGGTCAGGACGGCCCCCACGGTCTTTCCTTCGCCCGGGACAAGCTGCAGCGCCGAACGGGGTACGCCGGCGTCGTGCAGAAGTTCGGTGGCCCGCATGGCGACGAGCGGCGTCGCCTCCGCCGGTTTGGCGACGACGGCATTGCCCGCCGCAAGTGCCGCGGCCAGTTGACCGGTGAAGATCGCGAGCGGGAAGTTCCAGGGCGATACGCAAGCGATCACGCCACGTGGCGACGGGTCCAGCCGTTCGGCCTCGTCGGCGTAATACCGCAGGAAATCAACCGCCTCACGCAGATCCGCGATGGCATCCAGGAGCGACTTGCCCGCCTCGCGCGTCAGGAGCGCCACGAACTCGCCCGTTGCCGCCTCGTAGAGGTCAGCGGCGCGGCGCAATGTCTCGGCCCGTATACCCGCCGGTGCCTTCCAGACCCCGGCTGCGTCGAGCGCGGCCAGCGTCTCGGCCTCCGTCGCCCAACGCGCGTGGCCCACCAGGTCGCTCCGGGTCGACCGGATTGCGCACCTCGTGCGGTTTTCCGTCGGGTTCCGACTCCGCCGCCAAGACCGGCGCCGCGCGCCAGGCGTGGCGACGGAACGGCTCGCGTGCGTCTCCAGGGCCGTCAGATCCTCGGACGCGGCGATGTCCCATCCTTGCGAGTTGCGGCGCGGCGCGAAGATGTCCGGCGGCAGAGCCACGGCCGGGTTCGGGCCCGGCGCCGCGTCGAAAGCCTCGAAGGGACAGGCTACCACCTGCTCCGGCGGAATCGTTTCGTCGACGATGCGGTTGACGAACGAACTGTTGGCCCCGTTCTCGAGCAGACGCCGAACCAGATACGCCAGCAGGTCACGGTGCGCTCCGACCGGCGCGTAGATGCGCAGGCGCGTGCCTGATTCCTCCCGCACGAGCCGGTGCAGGGTGCTGCCCATCCCGTGCAGGCGCTGGAACTCGAAGCTGTCGCGATCGGGCTGCATCGCCAGGATCGCCGCGACCGAATGGGCGTTGTAAGTCGCGAATTGCGGATAAATCCGGTCGGTCATCCGCAGCAGGCGCTGCGCGCAGCAGAGATACGACACGTCCGTCGCGGTCTTGCGGGTATAGACCGGAAAGCCCGCCAGACCCGCCACCTGCGCGCGCTTGATCTCGGTATCCCAATAGGCGCCCTTGACCAGTCGGACCATGATCCGGCGATCATGCTTCGCGGCCAGAGCGTGCAGCCAGTCGATGACCAGCGGCGCGCGCTGTCCGTAGGCCTGCACGACGACGCCGAACCCGTCCCAGCCCTTCAGTTCCAGGTCCGGCAGCACCGCCTCCACCACGTCGAGCGTCAGGTCCAGCCGGTCGGCCTCCTCCGCGTCGATGTTGAGCCCCATCCGCGCCTTGGCCGCCGCGCGGGCCAGATCGCGAACGCGCGGCACCAGCTCACTCATCACCCGGTCGCGCTGCGCCGCCTCGAAGCGCGGATGCAACGCCGAGAGCTTGATCGAGATGCCTGGGTTCTGGCGAATGTCGTCCGACCGGCACCCGGGCGCGAGACGCGCCATTGCGTCGGCATAGGCGTCGTAGAAGTCCTGCGCGTCGGGAGCGGTCAGCGCCGCCTCGCCCAGCATGTCGTAGGAATAGGTGATGCCGCGCTTTGCGTCCGAGCGCCCGCGGTAGAGCGCCTCGTCGATATCCTCGCCCAACACGAACTGGTGGCCCATAACGCGCATCGCCTGGCGCACGGCGCCCCGGATCACCGGTTCGCCCAGCCGACGGATCGCGCCCCGCAAGGTCTGCGCCACACCCTGCTGCGAACCGCGCAGGACCCGTCCCGTCAGGAAAAGGCCCCAGGTTGAAGCGTTGACGAGCGTCGAGCTCGACCGGCCCAGATGCGTCGACCATTCCGAGGGCGCGATCTTGTCCTCGATGAGAGCGTCGATCGTCTCCGGATCCGGCACCCTCAGCAGCGCCTCGGCCAGACACATGAGCGCCACGCCCTCGTCGGTCGATAGCCCGTATTCGGCGAGGAAGACCTCCATCAGGCCCGGATCTGCCTCGTCGCGGATCCGGCGGACAAGGCGGACCGCCTCGCGTCGTGCCTGTTCCCTCACGGCATCGGATATCGCTGCCTCGCCTCGCAGCGCCGCGATGGCGACCTCCTGCGGGGCGAGGCGGCGATCGCGAAGCGCCTCTCTCAGCGTGTCGGTATCGGGTTCGGACAGGGTCGTGTCTGGCATGCGAGCTCTCCTCGACCCCGACTGTGGCCCAGCGCGCGCTTGATGTCACCAGACCCGCGCCGCGTCAGCGGCGCCCGGCCCAACGGGAAGAGCTGCCGCAAGGCGGTGATGACGGGCGGGAGCCGCCCGTGCCGATCAGCCCGGCGACATTCCCCGCAGCCGCTCCGACCGTCGGCGGAGAACTTCGACCGTCGTGAGCAACATGATCGACAAGACGACAAGAATTGTCGCCACCGCCAGGATGGTCGGCGAGATCTGCTCGCGCAGGCCGATGAACATCTGCCATGGCAGGGTCTTCTGCCCGGCCGATCCGACGAACAGCACGACGACCACCTCGTCGAACGACGTGATGAAGGCGAAAAGCGCCCCCGAAATCACGCCTGGCAGGATCAGCGGCATCTGGACCTTGAAGAACGTCCGCACCGGATCCGCACCGAGCGAGGCCGCAGCCCGTGTCAGCGACCGGTCGAACCCCACCAGCGTCGCCGTGACGGTGATGATGACGAACGGAATCCCCAGCGCCGCATGGGCCAGGACCACGCCGACATAGGTCCCCTGAAGTCCGATCCGCGAGTAGAAGAAGTACATGCCCGCCGCCGAGATGATGAGCGGCACGATCATCGGCGAGATCAGGATCGCCATGATAACCTGGCGCCCCGGCACATGCGGCTGGCTCAGCCCCACGGCCGCCAGCGTTCCAAAGACCAGGGCCAGGAACGTGGCCACCGGTGCGATCCGGAGAGAATTCCAGAGCGCCTGCTGCCAATCGGCGTTGCCGAAGAAATCGCGGTAATGCTTCAACGAATACCCCTCGGGGTCGAGTGCCAGCATCTTCGGCGTGAAGGTGAAGAAATCCTCGGCGTTGAAGCTCAGAGGTACGACCACCAGCAGCGGTGCGATCAGGAAGAAGAAGATCAGTCCGCAGATAACCCGGAACGAATAGTGCCAGATCCGCTGGCCGGACGAAGCGTAGGGGGGAAGTGCCGCCATTTCAGCCTCCCAGCTTGACGTTGTCGATGCCGACGATCTGGTCGTAGACCCAGTAGAGCGCCAGGACCGAAATCAACAGGATTGAGCCCAGGGCCGCCGCCAGCCCCCAGTTCAACGAACTGGAGATGTGATAGGCGATCCGGTTCGAGATGAAGACACCAGTGGTGCCGCCGACGAGTTCGGGCGTGATGTAGTACCCGATCGCCAGGATGAAGACGAGGATGGCCCCGGCCCCGATCCCCGGGACCGTCTGCGGAAAATAGACCCGCCAGAATGCCGTCCAGTCGGTCGCACCCAGGCTGCGTGCCGCCCGAAGATAGGTCGGCGGGATCGTCTTCATCACCGAATAGAGCGGCAGGATCATGAACGGCAGCAGGATATGGGTCATCGCCACGATCGTGCCGAACTGGTTGTTGATCATCACAAGTCGGTCGTGGTCGCCCACGATGCCGACCCACACCAGAATGTCGTTGATCACACCCTGCTGTTGCAGGAGCACCTTCCACGCGCTTGTCCGCACGAGCAACGAGGTCCAGAACGGAAGCAGCACCAGGATCATCAGCACGTTGGCCGACTTCAGCGGCAGGTTCGCCAGCAGCCACGCGACCGGATAGCCCAGCAGCAGACAGGAGCCGGTGATGACCAGCGACATGAAGAGCGTGCGCTTGAAGAGCATCAGGTAG
Organism: uncultured Alphaproteobacteria bacterium; assembly: GCA_963709765.1. GTDB lineage: Bacteria > Pseudomonadota > Alphaproteobacteria > Rhodobacterales > Rhodobacteraceae > Roseitranquillus. Next base: position 263,783 of record CAVPXL010000001.1, read on the forward strand.
ATGCGCTCCTCGGGCGGGCGCGGCGCGATTCCGTCTGCTGTCAGTTGCAGGTCGACCGCATTGGCGAAGTATCCGGCGGTATAGGCCGATGAATAGGTCTTGATGGTCCGCCAGATTTCCCGATCCAGCCAATCCTCGTCGATCTCGCCGTAAGCCTCCGAGAGCGACACGGTTTCGAAGTCCGGCGCGGCCGCGGCCGCGGCCTTCAGCAGATCGGATGCGGGGCCGACATAGGCGGCCGCCGCAGCATTGCCTGGTGCCAGATCCCGGTAGAGCGCCAGGTAGACCGGCGCCCACGGTTCTTCCTCAGCCGGGTCGTCTCCGTCCTCTGTCTGGATCGTGCGCGCGAAGGCCGTATAGGCGTCCGTCGTCTCGGGCAGCAAACTGGCCATGCCATCGCGGGCGCGGAACGGGTCCATGCCCTCGGGATCGCCCGTTTCCGCCAGCCAGGCAGTTCGTGCCTCGGCCCAATCGGGGTCGGCAAGGAGCGTCACCCAGATCGATGGATCTTCCCAGCCCGGATCGAGCGCGACGAACTGTTCGGCGTAGGTCTCGCCCACATCGTCGACGGCGCGGCCCGACTTGCGGAAGAGCGAGGAGATGCCCGGCATCTCGTAGTTCAAGCGGCTGCCGAGACGGGTATGTTCCTTGCGTTCGGCCGCCACCGCAAGGTCCTGTGTCAGGGCCGCGAAGACGTCATCGCCGGGCGGCTGGCCACCATCCGCGTCCCATTTCGTCAGGGCCTCGGCCGTGCGCGGCAGGGTTTCGGACACGATCTGGTTCTCGACCGACCGGAACAGCATGTCGAGGATGGGAGCGATGAACGTGACGAGAACGAAGATCAACAGCGGCGCGATCAGCAAGAGCGCCCGCAGCTTCTCGCGGCGGAGCGAGCGGCGCAGGCTGTGCTTGAGCGGCGTCCCGTCGGCAGCCAACACCAGGCCCTGCTCGTCGGTATCGGCCAGGCGCAGCGCGTCGTCGGGCGTGGGTCCGCGGCGGGCTGTGGTTGCGTCCACGGCGTCTGTCATCGCGGTCTCCTTCTATCTCGATCACGGCCACGCAGACGGCCCTAGGTGTGGCCTTCCACGACGATGATCGTGCTCTCGGCAGTCCGGCGGCGGATATCCGCGACCTCCTGGTAGTCGGGGTCGTTGTAGGCGTCGAGCGCGGCCTGATAGCTCGGGAATTCGATCACGACGTGGCGCTGGTGCGCCTCGCCCTCGACTGTCTCCGAGGGTCCTCCGCGGACGATGAACCGTCCGCCGAGCCCGGTCAGGATCGGCGTGTCCCGCTCGACGTATTCCTTGTAGGCCTCGGGATCGCGTACCGTGATATGACCGATGATGTAGCCTTTGGGCATCTTGCGAACCTCTTTGAGACGTTGCCGGCAACTCGACCCTGTTCAGCCGGAACCGGGTTCAGCCGGATATTCCCGGCGGATCATGGCGTCCGCCGGGACAGGCGGGCGGGGCCGCGCGGCCCCGGCCCTGTCTCCTACTGAGCCAGCCAGGCCTGGAACCGGGCGTCCAGGTCATCCTGATTATCGGCCCACCACAGGATGTCGTTGACCAGATAGTTGGTCTGGTTTTTCGGGTTCGTGGGCATGTGCGGGCCCATCTCGATGCCCAGCTCGGCGTGGGTCGAGACAAGCGGCTGCGACGAGGCACGTGCCGGGCCGTAGGCGATGTACTTGGCCTGATCCGCCAGACGCTGCGTGTCTGTGGCGAAATTCAGGAAGTGCATCACCCGGTTCAGGCGCTCCTCGGACAGGCCCTCGGGAATGATCCAGCCGTCATAGTCGAAGACCTGCCAGTCCCAGAGCATCTTCACCGGCTGGTCCTGTTCGGCGATCACCGAGAAGAGGCGGCCGTTGTAGGTCGACCCCATGACGATCTCTTCGTCGGCGAGAAGCTGCGGCGTCTCGGCGCCGGCAGACCACCAGATCGTGTCGTCCTTGATCGTGTCGAGCTTCGCCAGCGCCTGCTCCACGCCCTCGTCCGTCTCGAGAACGTCGTAGAGGTCGTCCTTTGCCACGCCGTCGCAGACGAGCGCCCATTCGAGGTTCTTCTTCACCCGCTGCTCGAGCGCGCGCTTGCCTGGGAAGTTCTCGGTATCGAAGAGCGCGCAGAGGTCCTCCGGCTCGCGGCCTTCCCACTCATCCACGTTGGTGCGGTAGCCGAATGTCGTCGAGAAGACGATCTGCGGGATGAAGCACTCGTTGATGACGCTGTCGCCGAAATCCTCGGTCGGGCTGGAGCCGTCGTCGCCTTCGGCCAGAATCTCGTCAAGATCGACCTCCATCGCGAGGCCTTCGTCGCACAGACGCTGGGTGTCGGGACCCTCGGCGTCCACCAGGTCCCAGGTGACGTTGCCGGCCTCGGATGCGGCACGCAGCTTGGCGACCGCCTCGTTGGAGCTCTCGTCCCAGGTGACCTCGATGCCCGTCGCCGCGGCATAGGGCTCGGTATAGGCCTTTTGCTGGCTGCGCTGGTAGGCGCCGCCCCAGGACATGATGGTCAGGCTGTCGGTGCAGTTCTCGCATTCGGGCAGATCGACGTCCTGGGCGGGCGCCAGGCCCGGCATCAGCACGAACGTCGCGGCCGTTGCGGTCAGAAGTGTCTTGAGTTTCAAAATAAGGCTCCTTGTTGCTTTCACCCGTCTTGGTTGCACTCCGCCAGCATCCGGGTCGGTGCGGCGGATATTCGTCGGCGTCAGGCGTCGAGCGCCCGGCAATCCTCCGGCATCCAGCCGATCTCGATCATCTCCCCGGGCTTCAGACGGCGCTGGTCCGGGGCGTTGCGGGTCTTGATGATGAAGTCCTCATGGCCCGCCACGCGGAGACGTGTCCGGTAGATGTCACCCATGTAGATGAACTCCAGCACCTCGGCCTTGAGCGTGTGGGCGTCGGCGTGCAGGCGATCGCGGTTGTATTCGACCCGTTCCGGACGGATCGAGACCTGAGTGCGCTCGCCCACGCGGCTGACGTTGACGGGGAGCGTGTCGATCATCTCGCCGGAATCGAGACGCACGACCGCGATACCGTTTTTCATCTCGGCGACCTCACCCGTCAGCGTGTTGTTCTCACCGATGAACTGGGCGACGAAGCTGTTCTGTGGCCGCTCGTACAGCTCGTCTGGCGCCGCGAGCTGCTGGATCCGCCCATCGTCGAAGACAGCGACCCGGTCGGACATGGTCAGCGCCTCGGTCTGGTCGTGGGTGACGTAGACTGTCGTGATGCCGAGATCATGCGCGAGATTGGTGATCTCGAACTGCATGTGCTCGCGCAGCTGCTTGTCGAGAGCGCCGAGCGGTTCGTCCATCAAGGACCAGCTCGGGCTCGAAGACCAGGGCCCGAGCCAGCGCGATCCGCTGCTGCTGCCCCCCCGAGAGCTGCGCCGGGCGACGGCCGCCGAACTCGCCCATCTGCACCATGTCGAGCGCCCGCTGGACCTTCTGCTCGCGATCGGACTTGCCGATCTTGCGGACCTCGAGCGGGAAGGCGAGGTTCTCGGCAACGGTCATGTGCGGAAAGAGCGCGTAGTTCTGGAAGACCATCCCTATCCCGCGCTTGTGCGGCGGGATGTTGTTGATCGGCCGACCGCCCAGAAGGATGTCCCCATGCGTGGCGGTCTCGAAGCCGGCGAGCATCATCAGGCACGTCGTCTTGCCGGACCCCGAGGGCCCCAGCATCGTCAGGAACTCTCCGCGACCGACAGACAGGTTGAGATCCTTCACAACCAGCGTTTCGCCGTCGTAGCTCTTCTGGACGCGGTCGAAGACGACGAAACCGTCGTCGGTCTTTCCATCTGTCACACTGTCGCCGATCTGTCCTCTCCCCTTTGAATTCCCGAAACCAACCTCAAGGCATCGCAAATATCAACCGCAGCGGCGGTTTCCGTAGGGTCTAATGCACTCAGAGCGGTTCAATCGAGCCGCACGGATGCCGAGTTGGTTGTGCGATCCGCACTGGACCAGCCGAATCGGTCAAGCACAAGATTCGCACCTATCGCGACGATGGCGATGGCGACGCAGGCAAGAAGGAAGGCTTTCATCGGTCTGCTCCCGTGGATTCAGGCAAGGTTTCGCGTTTGAGAAAGGCGATGAGGTCGGCGCGGTCTTCTGGCGCGGCGATGCGTTGCATCGGCATCTTGCTCCCCGGCGTCACGTGGTCGGGTCCGAGGTCGAAGAGCTGATCCACCGTTTCTTCGGACCATACGATATCGCTGCCGGACAGGGCCGGGGAATAGCTGTAGTCCGTCAACGTGCCCGCCCGACGGCCGAATAGCCCGTGCAGGCTCGGCCCGGCCCGGCGCCCTCCGTCGGGCTCCAACGTATGGCAGACCGAACATTTGCGCACGAACTGCCGTTCACCGTTGCCGAGCGTTGCCGGATCGGCGTGGAAGGCGCGCGGTTTCGAAGCCATTGGAGCGCCGCCGCCGCCGAGCGGGAAATAGGCCACGTCGTCGGCGATCCCGCCCGCGAGGATTGCATCCCCTCCCTCCGTGAAGGCGAGAGCCCAGATGGGTCCGTTCACGGCGGCACGGAAATCACGTTCGATCGACCAGTCGGGCAGCGCGACGATCATTACATGGCCCTGCCCGTCGCCCACCGCCAGCCTGTCGCCGGCCGGCGACAACGCGAGCGCGAGAATTGGACGGCGGCCTGCCGTCAGGTCGGCGAGTACCGCGCCGCTGGTCAGATCCACGGCGCGGGTGCCGCCATCGGACGCCCCGTACACCAACCAGCCGTCACCGACGATGATCCTGTTCACACCGAAGCCATGGCGGACCAGGGTCCGACGCGGAGCCTTCGCGGCGAGGTCCCATTCGATGACCGTGCCATCGGACGACGCGCTGAAAAGCTGGCCTTCGGGACCGAACGCAACGGCGTTGACCGGTCCGTCATGGCCGGTCAGGGCAGCGACCTGGCGGCCCGTGTCGACATCCCAGAGCAGAATCGTCCCGTCCCAACCGGCCGAAGCGAGTGTCCCGTCGGGCCCGAGGTCGAGGTCGGCGACCTTCCCCTTATGGCCTTCAAGCCGATGCACGGCCTTTTGCGCGGCAAGGTCCCAGATCATGACCGCGAAATCGTCGCCTCCGGACGCTGCGCGCCCCTCTCCGAGAAAGACCACGGTGTTCACGGCAGCCAGATGCCCGTCGAGCCAGACCGGGACGCCACTCTCCCACAACCCGACGGCGTAATCGAAACTGGCGGTCAGGACGCGACCGCTGTCGACGGCCACGTCCATTACCGGGCCGCCATGCCCCGAGAGCCCGTTCGCAAAAACCGGAGCGGCGAGGGGCCCGGCCGCGAGCGCCGCGATCAGGCCCAGCCTCAGCATCTACTCGGCCGGTGTGGCATGACCCTGCGGATCGGATGGCTGACGTCGCCCTGCGCCATCTTCTCCTCGACCCACAGGCTATGGTGTTCGCGCGCCCAGTTAAGATCCACGTCGCCCTTGCCCATGGCGTCGAAGGCACCCTCCATCCCGATCGAGCCGATATAGATGTGCGCGATCACGATGGCCATCAGAACAAAGCCGATGATCGCGTGCCAGAGCTGCGCGTATTGCATTTCCTCGTGCGGAGCGAGCTGCTCCGGATAGCCCGATCCGAAGATGCTGATATCGTTGAGCACCCCGAAGGTCTTGGCGAACATCGGCAGTTCGAAGGGGAAGAGCAGCGACAGACCGGAGACCGCGATGGACGTGCCAAGAACGATGACCGACCAGAAGATCAGCTTCTGACCCGCGTTGAACTTCTTCGCCGGGGGATGCCCCTTGGTGAAGATGCCGCCGCCCTGCTTGAACCAGGTCAGGTCCGTCCGGTCGGGCAGATTGTGCCAGACCCAGAAGACGAAGATCATTACCAGCGCCACGATGAAGGCCCACGAGACGTTGTTGTGCACCCACTTCGACGCTGATGCGAGGACCGCGTAGCCGTCCAGTCCCAGGAAGGGGATCAGGCCATTGCGCCCGAAGATCAGGGCAAGCCCGGTGAATGCCAGAAGCAGGAACGACACCGCCAGGAGCCAGTGCGCGAACCGCTCAAGGTTGCCGAAGCGCAGAATGGTCCGACCCGATCGGCCTGCCGAAATCCTTATCCGGCCCCGAACCAGATAGAAGACGACCAGCAGGCCGATCGTCGCCAAAAGCAACCAGCCGCCATAGGTCCGCAGCGGCCCTTCGCGGAATTCCAGCCACCACATTCCATTATCCTGGATGACGACACGGCTGGCGGCGGTAGACGAGCTAGACACGATGTTACCCACACCGAAGCGCAGCATTTCCCAAGTCTCGGCCCGGCCCGGACCGGCCTGCCCCACCAGTCCCGCGGCGGCACCACTCGCGGTGTCGTCCAGCAAACCGTCGCGCGGGCGGCGACCATCGGACTCGCCCCGTTGGCGTGCGAGAATGTCGGCCAGCTTCTGGTTCATCTGGTTGATCGGCTGGTCTGCGATCGCTTCCGGCGACCGGGCCACTGGCAATGCCTCGCGAATCACGTCCATCGGCGGGCGCACCGAGGAACTTCCGACAGCCGCGGCAGTCCCCTGTTCGGACGGCAACACACCGTCGCCCATTTCGACGGCCGGCTCCTGCGCTTGCATGATCGGCGTCGCCGGCGTGTCCACGTCAGGTGGCGGCGCAACAGGCAGAGCCTGATCCTGCTGCAATTGCGGATCCTGCTGTACCTGCTGGGCATGGGCAAACCCGAAGGCAAGCGTCCAGATCGCCAGAATGAGCGTTACGATCTTAGGCAAGCGCATTGCCTTCTCCCCGTTTGTTTTTCGCAAGGCGGAGCGGGCCCCCAAGCCCGCCCCCGACCAGGTCAACCGCCCTGTTCGCCGTAGGCGGTGCTCCACCCCCAGGCACCCGAGCCGAAGCCGCGGGCGACCACGCGCTCACGGTAGATATCGGCAACATCGTCGCCGTCCCCGGCCAACAGCGCCTTGGTCGAGCACATCTCGGCGCAAAGCGGCAGCTTGCCCTCGGCAATCCGGTTGCGGCCGTACTTCTCGAACTCGGCCTCGGACATGTCCTCTTCGGGGCCGCCGTTGCAAAAGGTGCACTTGTCCATCTTGCCGCGGCTGCCGAAATTGCCCGCCTGCGGGTATTGCGGCGCACCGAACGGGCACGCGTAGAAGCAATAGCCGCAACCAATGCAAAGATCCTTGGAGTGCAGGACCACGCCATCGTCGGTCTGGTAGAAGCAGTCCACCGGACAGACCGCCATGCAAGGCGCGTCCGAACAGTGCATGCAGGCGACCGAAATCGAGCGTTCGCCCGGCTGGCCGTCCTGGATCGTCACCACCCTGCGCCGGTTGATGCCCCAGGGCACCTCGTTCTCGTTCTTGCAGGCGGTAACGCAGGCGTTGCACTCGATGCAACGCTCGGCGTCGATAAGAAATTTCGCGCGTGCCATGATGTCCTCCCTCAGGCCGCCCAGATCTTGCAGAGCGTGGCCTTGGTCTCCTGCATCTGGGTGACCGAGTCATAGCCGTAAGTCTGCGCCGTATTCGTCGATTCGCCGAGCACGTAGGGGTCTGCGCCCTCGGGGTACTTGTAGCGCCGGTCTTCGCCCTGGAACCAGCCGCCAAAGTGGAACGGCATGAAGGCGACGCCGGGGGCCACACGCTCGGTGACCATGGCCGCGACCAGAACTCGTCCGCCTTCCGGTCCTTCGACCCAGACCTGCGCGCCGTCGCGCAGGTCGAGGTCGTTGGCGTCGCGCGGATTCACCTCCACGAACATCGTCTGCTGCAATTCGGCGAGCCAGGGGTTCGACCGGGTCTCGTCGCCGCCGCCCTCGTATTCGACCAGACGGCCGGAGGTGAGTATGATCGGGTATTCCTGCGAGAAGTCGTTCTCCTGGATCGACTTGTAAAGCGTCGGGACGCGCCAGAACTTCTTGTCCTCGTAGGTCGGGTAATCCGCCACCAGATCGCGCCTGTTGGTATAGAGCGGCTCGCGATGGAGCGGCACCGGGTCGGGGAAGGTCCAGACGAAGGCCCTCGCCTTGGCATTGCCGTATGGCGCGCACCCATGTGCGATCGCGACCCGCTGGATCCCACCCGACAGGTCGGTCTTCCAGTTCACGCCGCCGATCTTGTCGACGAAGTCCGACGGGTAGGGACCGGTCATGGTCTGCTCGCCCACTTCGGTATCCGTCCCGGGACGATCCTCGGCATAGCCGGCAACGTATTCGATCATCCGCCGCTCATATGCGGTGAGGTCCTTGTCCCAGCCAAGCTCCTGAAGCATGGCCATCGTGAATTCGGGGTATCCGTCCTGAATTTCCGATCCGACCGGCGCCACGCCCTCGGCCAGAAGGTTCTCGCCGTCGCGCTCTACGCCGAAGCGGGCGCGGAAACCCATTCCGCCGTCCTTCACCGGAACCGAGATGTCGTAGAGGTTGGGGCTGCCGGGGTGGTTCATCTCCGCCGTGCCCCAACTCGGCCAGGGCAAACCGTAATAGTCGCCATCCGCCGGTCCGCCATTCGCCCGCAGGGTCGTGCGGTCGAAGGTGTGCTGGTTCTCCATATGCGTGCGCATACGCTCCGGCGACTGGCCAGTATAGCCGACCGTCCACATGCCGCGGTTGAACTCCCTCGTCAGATCCTCGACCAGCGGCTCGTCGCCGTTGACCTCGATGTTGCGGAAGATCCGGTCGGAGAAGCCGAATTTGTCTGAGAAGAGCTTGACGATCGTGTGATCGGGCAGGCTCTCGAAGAGCGGCTCGACGACCTTCTCGCGCCATTGCAGCGACCGGTTGGAGGCCGTGACCGAGCCATAAGTCTCGAACTGCGTGGCGGCTGGCAGCAGGTAGGCGCCGTCGGTCCGGTCATGCAGGATCGCGGTGACGGTGGGATACGGGTCAATCACGACCAGCAGGTCGAGCTTCTCCATCGCCGTCTTCATCTCGACCATGCGCGTCTGACTGTTCGGCGCATGGCCCCAGAGCACCATCGCGCGCGTATTGTCGGGCTGATCGATGTTCTCGGCATCCTCCAGCACGCCGTCGATCCAGCGGCTGACCGGGATGCCGGTCTCGTTGATCATCATGCGGTCCTTGCCGTCGGCGCCGGCACCCTCCATCACGTCGAAGCGCCCGCGCAGCCAGTCGAGGTCTTCCTCCCAGACCCGGGCCCAGTGGGCCCATGAGCCATCGGACAGGCCGTAATAGCCAGGCAGCGTGTCGGCGAGCACGCCGAGGTCGGTCGCGCCCTGCACGTTGTCGTGGCCCCGGAAGATGTTGGTGCCGCCGCCCGCGGTGCCCATGTTGCCCAGCGCGAGCTGCAGGATGCAGTAGGCGCGGGTGTTGTTGTTGCCGTTGGTGTGCTGGGTCCCGCCCATGCACCAGATCACCGTGCCCGGCTTGTTCTCGGCCATCATCTGCGCGACCCGGCGCAGCTGCTCGCCGGGTACGCCGGTCACGCGTTCGGTTTCCTCAGGCGTCCAGCCGGCGACCTCTTCGCGGATCTTGTCCATCCCCCAGACCCGCGTCTGGATGAACTCCTTGTCCTCCCACCCGTTCTCGAAGATGTGGTAGAGGATGCCCCAGATCAGCGCGACGTCGCTGCCTGGACGGAACCGCACGAATTCGTCGGCATGGGCCGCTGTCCGGGTGAAGCGCGGATCGCAGACGATGAGCGGACCGCCATTCTTCTCCTTGGCCGCAAGGAGGTGCAGCAACGAGACCGGGTGTGCCTCGGCCGGGTTGCCGCCGATGATGAAGATCGCCTTCGAATTCTTGATGTCGTTGTAGGAGTTGGTCATGGCGCCGTAGCCCCATGTGTTCGCAACTCCCGCGACCGTCGTGGAGTGACAGATCCGCGCCTGGTGATCGACGTTGTTCGTGCCCCAGTAGGCGGCGAACTTGCGGATCAGGTAGGCCTGCTCGTTGCTGTGCTTGGCAGAACCCAGCCAGTAGACGCTGTCGGGACCGCTCTCCTCGCGGATCGAGAGCATCTGGTCGCCGATCTCGTTGATTGCGTCGGCCCAGCTCACGCGCTGCCATTCGCCGCCGACGAGCTTCATCGGGTATTTCAGGCGCCGCTCGCCGTGGGCGTGCTCGCGCACCGAGGCGCCCTTGGCGCAGTGGGAGCCCATGTTGAACGGGCTGTCCCAGCCGGGCTCCTGTCCGACCCACACGCCGTCTCGCACCTCGGCGATGACCGTGCACCCGACCGAGCAGTGGGTACAGACCGACTTGACCGTCTCGAACGCCTCGGGCGCGGCTTCCTGCGCTTCGGCGCGGCGCACGGTGCCGCCGACCGCGCCGATGGCGGCGAGACCACCAACGGCAAGGCCCGACCCGCGCAGGAAAGCGCGGCGGTCGATGGCGGTCTCGGCAAAGCGCCCAGCCAACGAAGCGACCGCGGGACGGCGGGAAGCCGTGTTCGTCTTTTTCTTCAGCATCTCATTCCTCCCTGCCCCGTCGGGGCGCGCCGGTTCTCAGAACCGCGCCGACTCCAGGTATTTCTTCACATGCGCCGTCTTGCGCAGACCGCTCCCGGACTGCTCGGCCAGATCCTCGGCCGCTGCCTCGCCCGATACGGTGGCCATGGCCGCCGCCGGCGCCGCAACCGTGGCCAGCTTCAGGAAGGCGCGCCGTCCGTCGTCGTGCCGCTCTTCGGTCCTGTCATCGCTCATCGCACTCTCCCTAGCACCGCCCGGCAGCCTCAGCCGCCCAGACGGAATGCCTCTTTCTCAATGGACATGAAGACCCGGCCCATCGTTCCGACGGGCGCATAGAAGAGCGAGCCCTTGGCGCCCTCCAGATCTGTAAAGAAATGCCCCGCCCACGGGCCAAGATGGCGGGCGAAGAAGTCGCGTTGCATGTCGAGAGTGGCCGGCGGCCCGAAACGTCCCCGGATCAGGCCGGCCATGATTTCGCAAAGCGTCGCGATATTGTCCTCGGGCTCGAAGACGTTCTCGGCCCGCGTGACGCCGAGACGCCGCATCTCGGCCCTGAGCGCCGCCAGCGGCCGCTCGTTGAGAAACCCGGTCATGTAGTAACTTGCATAGGGCAGAAGCTCGCCCCGGCCCAATCCGACGAAAAGACGATTGAATTCGCGCGTCAGGCTGGGCTCCGCGCTTCTCGCCGCGATCCGGGCCAGATTGCTCGCCGCCTGACCCATCTCCGAAATGTCCCCGTCAAGCGCACGCGTATGCTCGATCAGAGTGCGCTCGGGCGGCCGGGCCAGAAGCGCCGACAGAAAGTCGTAGAGATCAGCTCGAAGAACATCTTCCTCGGCGATATGAGCGCTGCGCGCGATACTACTCACGCATCCTCCCGATTTCGTGGACCGATCTTGCGCCGGTCCTCCCCGATCCGACCCTAGCGGCAGGCCCGTCTCTGGGGAAGACTGAAAAAACGTCGCATCGCTCACGCTTCGGTGCTCCGGCCTGGAACCGGTCGAAAAGCCATGCGTCGCCGGGTCGGGCCCGAAGCCGGCTCCGACTCGGCGACATCCGTTGCCGTCCCGAGCGCGGAATCCGGTTCGGCAAGGGTCTCGTCGACGTCATGTCCGGCAGCGTCGATCTCCGTCAGCTCCTGCTCATCTTCCAGTGGCCGGGCTGTCGAAAGCGGCTCGGGCGTGCCGAAATCGTATGGCCTGGCGTTTCCGGCGACGCTTTCGAGCGCCGATACAAAGCCGCGGCCCACGCGATAGGCCGTTCGCAATCCGCCCTCCCCCACGCCCGTTCCGGTAAAATCTCCGTCATAGTCGTTGAGCCCATCAAGACAGGCCAGCGTCGGATCGCTGCGCCAGAGGCGTCGAAGGGCCAGCTTCTTCAGGTGCTGCGGCACTTCGGCACGCAGGAATGCCGCGAAATCGTCGCCCGCAGTCAATTCCGACGGGTGTTTCAGGCCCAGATCGGCCAGCACATCCTCATCGCTGCGCTCCTCATCCGGAAGCGCCGGAGCGGATACGGGCACCGGTTTCGGTGCATCCAAATCCGCGGGCTCCGCTCGTTTGCGCCGCGACCAGCGCGACAGGAAATCGCCGCGCTCGCTCAACGCTCGTCCTCCGTCACCGTGGGTGCGCGGTAAACGTCCGACGTCTGCCGGATGCGCGGATCGCCGCGCCCGCCCTGATCCTGGGCGTCCCAGCGGCGGCGTTTGCGTTTCACGAACGGCTCCTCGACGTGGTGCTCGGCCACGAACTCGGCGACCCAGGCCTCGAGTCCAGGCGGCATCTCCAGCCGTTCCACGATGTCTTCGCCGTTGTCGGCGTAATCCTGCGCCTCGTAGGCCGAAGCTGTGACGGTCAGAACGTCGGGACGCGCGTCCGCCGCCGACCCCTCGGGACGCCGCAGGATGGCATAAGCCGACGGCGGCTTGCCGTTGAGCGCCGTGAGATAGGCCTCGGTATCGGTCCGCCAGAGCGTCAGAGGCGCGGTCGCCGCGTGCCAGTCGATCACGTCGCCCTCGCGCCGCAGTTCCTGCCACGCGCCCGGCCCCGCCCCGAGGATCAGCGCCACGGCCTGCCAATGGCGCCGTGCCCAGCGGGTGACGCCGGGGCGCTCTCGGACGACCACGCCAACGGGAAGCGTTCGGGATCTGTCGGTCATTCTTTACGGGTCCTGTCGTCGGGGCTAAGTTCTCCCACCGGCGCAGTCTAGGCGCGCGCCACAGCGAGTCCAGCACACATGGACGGGAGGGGATCATGACACGCAGACTAATGCTCTGCGATTGCGAAGGTACGATGCGCCTCGACGCGGAAGCGATCGGACGCGCGACGGGCTTCGCCTGCGGCAAGATCGGCACCGCCCTCTGCACAAGCGGGATCGGAGGCGTCGCGGAGGCTCTGGAGGGCGACGCGCCGATCACGATCGCGTGCGCGCAGGAAGCGCCGACCTTCGCCGCTTTGGCCGAGGAGCTGGGCGTCGAGGCGCCCGCCTGTATCGACATCCGCGATCGCGCCGGATGGTCGGACGAGGCCGAGGCTGCGACGCCCAAGATCGCGACGTTGCTGAACGTACCGCCGCCGCCGCCCGCCGCGGCGCTCGATGTCGCGTCCGAAGGGATGGCGCTGATTCTGGGCGCGCCAGACGTGGCTCTGGCCGCCGCCGCGCAGCTCGCCGACACGCTCTCGGTAACCTGTCTGCTGAGCGACCCGGCCGAGATCCTGCCCGGGCCCGAGCGGCAATACGACATCGGCGTGGGCCACATCCGCACGGCGACTGGCGGGTTCGGCGGGTTCGAAGTCAGCGTGGAGGGCTATCGCGCGCTCGATCCCGGCGGGCGCGGCCCGCTGGGCTTCGGCCCGCCGCAGGAACGTGTGGCTAGCAGGTGCGACATCATCGTCGACTTGCGCGGCGACGGGCCGCTCTTTCCCGCAGACCACAAGCGGGACGGCTACCTGCGCGCCGACCCTCGCGATCCGGCTGCTGTTGCGCGCGCCATCTTCGACGCCTCGCACATGGTCGGGACGTTCGAGAAGACCCTGCATGTGCGGCTCGATCCGAGCCTCTGCGCCCATTCCCGCGCCCGGCAGACCGGGTGCAAGCGCTGCCTCGACATCTGCCCCACGGGCGCGATCGTGCCCGATGGCGACGTGGTGCGCGTCGATCCGATGATCTGCGCAGGGTGCGGCGCCTGTTCGGCAGTCTGCCCCAGCCAGGCGATCGCCTATGACGCCCCGCCGGTTGACTGGGTGCTCGGCCACATCAGACGCCTTGCCGATGCCTTCCGCAAGGCGGGAGGGACCGCGCCGCGTCTGCTTGTCCATGACGAGACCCATGGACGCGAGATGGTGGCGCTTTCGGCGCGGCTCGGGCGGGGCCTGCCGGCGGACGTGCTGCCGCTTGAGCTGCCAGCGCTCAACGCATTCGGACATGCCGAGATGATGGTTGCGCTGGCCTGCGGCTTTGCCGAGGTCGCGCTGCTGCCGTCGCCGCGCACCGAGAGGGAAACGCTGGAGGCGCAGGTGGCGATCGCCGAGGCGCTGGTGGCAGGCGTCGGAGTCAAGGAGCCGCGCCTCCGTCTGCTCAATGCCAGCGATCCCGACGCGCTCGACGCGGCTCTGCGCGACCAACGACCCGCGCCGCTCGATATCGAGCCGATCCTGCCGCTTGGCCGCAGGCGCGACGTGACCCGCCTTGCCGCGAAAGCACTGGCCGGGGGCGAGACGCCGCAGATCGCGCTGCCAGCCGGTGCACCCTACGGTGCGGTGCTCGTCGATCGGGACGCCTGCACGCTCTGTCTCTCGTGCGTCGGGCTCTGCCCGTCCGGTGCGCTCGGCGACGACCCCGACAAGCCGGTCCTGACCTTCCGCGAAGATGCCTGTCTGCAATGCGGATTGTGCGCGAACGTCTGCCCGGAGGACGCGATCACCTACGCGCCGCGGCTCGACCTCAGCGACAATGCGCTGCGCCTCACCGTCCTGAACGAGGAAGAGCCGGCCCACTGCATCGAGTGCGGCAAGGCCTTCGGCGTGGCCTCCACCATCGAGCGGATCGTGGCCCAGCTCGAGGGGCGCCACTCGATGTTCAAGGGCTCGCACAATGCGCGCCTGATCCGCATGTGCGACGACTGCCGCATCAACGCGCAATACCACTCTGACGCGGCCCCGTTCCGGATGGCCGACCGCCCGAAGCCGCGCAGCACGGACGACTACATCAAGAACCGCGAGAATTGACCGGCCGGTTGCGTCCCCGGGTGCGATGACCGACACCTGCCGCGACCCCGAACACGGAGATGACGATGAGCGACGAATTCAACATGTCGATGCGCAAGTTCCTCAAGCAGGTCGGCGTGACCTCGCAGCAGGAGATCGAGCGCGCGGTGCGCGAGGCCCGCGAGGCCGGAGAGCTCGGCGACAGCATCAAGGTGCGGGCCGTGGTCACGATCGACGGGCTGGACATGCGCCACGAGATCGAGGGCGACATCAAGACGGAGGGCGCACCGGAGTGAGCATCAGCCGTGCCGACGTGCTCGAGGTCCTGCGGGGGATCGATGACCCGGCCTCGGGCAAGAACCTGGTGGACGCTGACCTCGTCCGCGCGCTGACGGTCGATGACGGACGTGTCCGCTTCGTTCTCGAGGTCGCCCCCGAGATGGGGCCGAAGATGGAACCTGCGCGCGCCGAGGCGGTCAGCCGGCTGGAGCGCATCGCGGGCAAGGGCAACATTTCGGCGCTGGTGACGGCGCATTCGGAAAAGCGGCCGCCCGACCTCAAGGTCGGCCGCCACCCCGAGCCGCAAAAGGGCCCCCAGAAGGTGCCCGGCGTGGAGCGGATCATCGCCGTCGCCAGCGGCAAGGGTGGCGTCGGCAAGTCCACGGTAAGCGCGAACCTGGCCGTGGCGCTGGCAGCCGAAGGTCTGCGCGTCGGCATGCTCGACGCCGATGTCTACGGACCGAGCCAGCCGCGGATGCTCGGAATCTCGGGGCGTCCTGCCGCGTCGCCCGACGGCAAGACGATCCTGCCTCTGCGCAACCACGGTGTGACGCTGATGTCGATCGGCCTTCTGACCAAGGAGGACGAGGCCGTGGTCTGGCGCGGACCGATGCTCATGGGTGCGTTGCAACAGATGCTGGGTCAGGTGCAGTGGGGCATTCTCGATGTGCTGATCGTGGACCTGCCGCCCGGAACCGGCGACGTGCAGATGACGCTCGCGCAGAAGGCCGAAGTCTCGGGCGCCATCGTGGTTTCCACGCCTCAGGACATCGCTTTGATCGACGCACGCAAGGCGCTGAACATGTTCGAAAAGATGAACGTGCCGGTTCTGGGCATGATCGAGAACATGTCGAGCTACATCTGCCCGAATTGCGGCAATGAGGCGCACATCTTCGGTCATGGCGGGGCGCGGGCCGAGGCCGAGAAGCTGGGCCTTCCATTCCTGGGCGAGATCCCGCTTGACCTCGCGATCCGCACCGCCTCGGACGGTGGGGCGCCGATCGTGGCGTCCCGACCCGACAGCCCTCAGGCCGGCGCCTTCCGCGATCTGGCCCGGCGGCTGATCGCAGAGGGGTCCGTCTGAAGATGCCTGATTTCCCGCCGTTGATGACCGGCCTCGCCACGGCGGGAGATCCGTTTGCCGCCGCGATCGAGCTGGCGCGCGACGGTTGCGAGGGGGGGACGATCCTCCACCGCCCCGACGAGGCGGCGCTTCTTGCGGCGCTGATCCTGGCACCGGATGTACCACTGAAACAGGCGATGGCGATGGCGCTCGCGGCGCAATGTGCGTTCGGCGATGCGTTCGGCGCGCTGGCTCCGGCAGAGATCGCGCTGCACTTCGAATGGCCCGGCGGCTTTCGCATCAACGGCGCGCTTTGCGGAACCCTTCGCGCCGCGGCGGCCACGGCCGACGCCAACGCCGTGCCCGGCTGGCTCGTCCTCGGATTGCACGTGCCGTTCCATGAGGAGGCGGCGGCCGAACCCGGCGACCGGCCCGACGAGACCACTCTGCGCGAAGAAGGCGTAGGCGACCTTGCGACCGACGATCTTCTCGGAGCGTGGGCGCGGCACATGATGTCCTGGATCGACGTCTGGCAGAGTGGCGGCATCGCACGAATCCACGAAACCTGGCGGTCTCGCGCCTGGACGCCGGGGGATCAGGTGGAGATCCGGTTGCCCAACCGCGCACGGCGCGGCATCTATCGCGGCCTCGACGAGGATGGCGGTCTGTTGCTGGAGATCGGCGAGCGGACGCAGCTCATCGCGCTGACAGAAATGCTGGAGCCACAATGAAACTCGCCCGCACGATCCGTTTCGACGAGAGCGATGAGCGGGTCTTTCCGCGTGCCGCGGAGCCGGGGGAATGGGCGATCCCGGGGGGATTCGAGTTTTCCAACTGGACCGAGGACGAGCTGACGGGACAGGCGCGGCAGGCCTTCACCCACGGCTGGCTCGGACTCGACAGTTTCGGGCGCGCAACCTTCGTCGCCGTGACATCGGCCGAGCCAGCCGAAATCGACGCTGCGGTCCGACGCTTGGCCGGCCATTTTCTCCACATCTGGGGCGCTCCGTCCGAAGACGCGGCGCTGGCAGCTGCGCGCGACGAGGTCCGCTTCATGCAGGAGCTTTGCGAGGACCACGCCCCGAACACCCTTTTGGCAGTCGCGCGGGCGTTGAGCGAAGCCGGAGTTCGAGAGAGCTTCCGCGCTATCCGGCCCGGCGACGCGGAGCTGGATCTGGTCGCCGTGCACGGCTCTCTCGACTAGAGCGAGACGGAGTTCGCGGCAGCTCCAGCGGGCGGCCATTCCCGGTCATCAATGGCTTGCAGGCCTCCTGTTAACCACGCCGTGCGGCAGCGGGGAACGCCGGGTCGCGAGTGATGTTATCCTGGGAATTCGCAAGATGACGGAGACTGCCATGTTCACTCGCCGACAAGCCCTTGCTCTCGCTGCGGGCGCCGCCCTCTCCCCGACCATCGGACGGGCCTCGGAAGGGTTCGAGTTGCCGGAGCCCTATCGCGCCGCTCAAGTTCGTGTCCGTCGAGACCTGCAGGTCGGATCAATTCACGTGATCTCGTCGCGCCATCAGCTCTACCTCGTCACGGAGCGGGGACGCGCGCTCCGCTACGGGGTCGGTGTGGGCCGCGAGGGCCTGGCCTTTCGCGGCACCGCCGTTGTCGGCCGCAAGGCCGAATGGCCGAGCTGGCGTCCGACGAACGCGATGATCGAACGCTCGCCCGGTCTCTACAGTCAGTGGGCCGACGGGATGCCCGGCGGGCCGGAGAACCCGCTCGGTGCGCGCGCGCTCTATCTTTATCAGGATGGTCGGGACACGCAGTTCCGCATTCACGGTACGAACCGTCCCGACACCATCGGCAGCTCGGTTTCCAACGGCTGCATCAGGATGACGAACAGCCATGTCACGCATCTCTACGATCGCGTGCCGGTGGGCGCACAGGTCACGGTCTACTGATTCGCTGCGCGAACGCGCAGGATTCCCGAGCCACGCGGCTGGGAAGTACATTCGCAATTGGCCCGCCGCCGCCGGTCCTGCAGCACCCGATATCCGCGGTGGGCGACGGGATCGTTTGAAACGCGCAGATCAAGTCGCCGGGGATCGTACTGACAAGGCAGAACGTGAAATCGCAGATGCGCCCGAAGTCTCTTTCCGGCAAGAATGCGCAGAAGGCCGGGCCGCAGATCCTGGTTGATCTGTGAAAGGGCTCCAAAGCTTCGCCTGACACCTCGGCGGCCGGACCGCGTTGACCGGTCGTGAGATCATCCGGCGGGCGCGGTCATGCCGCCGCGATAAAACAGGGTGCCGATCAGTCAGCACCTCGATACCAAGCAGCGATCGCGGCACGCTCCTCTGGCTCCATGTAGGTGATGTTGGCCGGCGGCATCGCATGGCTGACACCGGCCTGGAGATAGATCAGGCGGGCATGGGCCGCCACGTCGCGTTCGGATTCCAGAACGACACCCCTGGGTGGGGTCCGCATGCCCTCCCACGCAGGCTGGGCCGCATGGCACATGGAGCAGCGGCCCAGTATCGTGTAGTACACATCCTCGAAACCCGGTGCGTCCATGAACGCCTGCTGTGCGGGGCTTGGGGTCGCGGCCTCCGCCTCAAGTCCAGCACCGCGGGGCGCCATCGACAGCGCCACGATCGCCGCAAACAGCGCCGCAGTCGCCACCCACGTCCAGTAGGGGGTCCCCTTGCGGGCATGCCGGGTGTTGAACCAGTGGCGGATGGTGACCCCCATGAGAAACACGAGACTCGCGATCAGCCAGTTCCAGGGCGTCGCAAAGGCAAGGGGCGCATGGTTCGACAGCATCAGGAACAGCACCGGAAGCGTCAGATAGTTGTTGTGCGTCGAGCGCAGCTTGGCGATGCGACCGAATTCCGGGTCGGGGGTCTTGCCGGCCTTGAGGTCGGCAACCACGATCTTCTGGTTGGGAATGATGACCAGAAACACGTTGGCCGACATGATAGTTGCGGTCAGTGCCCCGAGGTGCAGGAACGCCGCGCGGCCAGTGAAGACCTGTGTGTAGCTCCAGGCGATCACCACGATCAGCGCGAACAGCAGCAGCATGAGCGTCGTAGGCTTGTGACCGAGCCGCGATTTGCAGAGCGCGTCATAGGCCAGCCAACCGATCGAAAGCGACGCCGCCGACACCAGGATCGCCTGCCAGACCGCGAGGTCCGCCTTGGCCGGGTCGATCAGGTAGAGCTCGGCACCCGCCCAGTAGACGATCATCAGAAGCGCCGCGCCGGAGAGCCAGGTGGAATAGCTTTCCCATTTGAACCAGGTCAGGTGCTCGGGCATCGCTTCGGGCGCCACCAGGAACTTGCGGATGTGGTAGAAGCCGCCGCCATGGACCTGCCATTCCTCGCCATGGGCCCCCGGCGGAAGACCGGCGGCCTTGCGCAACCCGAGGTCGAGCGCGATGAAGTAGAACGACGAACCGATCCAGGCGATGGCGACGATGACATGCGTCCAGCGCACGGCGAAGGCCAGCCACTCCCAGAGTATGACGGTGTCGAGCATCTGTGATCTCCTGTCAGGGCGGGCGACGGTTGCCGCCTTGCGCGCGGGCGGTCAAGCCCCAGCCTCAGCTGCCCCTGTAGGTCGAATAGCCATAGGGCGAGAGCAGGAGCGGCACATGATAATGCGCGGCCTCGCTCATGATGAAGCGGATCGGCACCTCGCCCAGGAAGCCGGCATCGTCGAGATATTCGCCGGCATGGAACACCAGCTCGTAGACGCCGGTCGAGAAGGCGTCCTGCGGCAGGATCGGTGTATCCGTGCGCCCGTCGGCGTTGGTGACGGCCTCGGCCAGCTTGTCGCGGCCGGGCAGGCGGAAGAGTTCGATCCGCAGCCCGGCGGCGGGCCGGCCGCGGGCCGTGTCGAGGACGTGGGTGGTCAGGTAGCCGGACATGGACCTCTCCGTTTTGCTCGTGCCATAGATGCCCGCGAAAGCCGTCCGCTGGAAAGGTCGAACCGCAAGATGACGCTACACCGCTACCCCCGCGACATGCACGGCCACGGCGAAACTCCTCCCGAGGCGGACTGGCCCGACGGCGCACGGATCGCCGTTCAGTTCGTGCTGAACTACGAGGAAGGCGGCGAGAACAACGTCCTCCACGATGACGCCGCGTCGGAGGCGTTCCTCAGCGAGATCGTCGGTGCGCAGGCCTGGCCGGGCCAACGGCACTGGAACATGGAATCGATCTATGAATATGGCGCTCGGGCGGGGTTCTGGCGCCTGCACAGGCTGTTCACCGGGGCGGGCGTGCCGTTGACTGTCTTCGGCGTGGCGACGGCGCTGGCGCGCTCGCCCGATCAGGTCCGCGCCATGAAGCAGGCCGATTGGGAGATTGCCAGTCACGGCCTGAAATGGATCGAATACAAGGACGTGGACGAGGTCGAGGAACGTGCGCAGATGGAGGAGGCGATCCGCCTGCACCACGCGGTGACGGGCGCACGGCCGCGTGGCTGGTACACTGGCCGCTGCTCGGACAACACGGTACGGCTGGCGGCGGAATACGGCTTCGACTGGGTCTCCGACAGCTACGCCGACGACCTGCCCTACTGGGTGCATTTCGGCGATCTGGACCAACTGGTCGTGCCCTACACGCTCGACGCGAACGACATGCGCTTCGCGACGCCGCAGGGATTCAATTCGGGCGACCAGTTCGAGGCCTATCTGCGCGACAGCTTCGACTGTCTCCTTGCCGAAGGCGGGCGGATGATGTCCGTGGGCCTGCATTGCCGGCTCGCCGGGCGGCCCGGACGCGTCATGGCGCTGAAGCGGTTCATCGACTACGCGGCTGGGCATGAGGGCGTCTGGTTCGCCCGCCGCGGCGAGATCGCGCGGCACTGGCACGAGCGTCATCCTCCGGTTCGAACGGAGCGCCCCTCCTCGATGGAAAAGGACACCTTCGTCGGGGCCTACGGTGGAGTATTCGAGCATTCCGCATGGATCGCGGACAAGGCGTGGGAACTGGAGCTCGGCCCCGCACACGACACGGCGACGGGTCTGCATTCGGCGTTGACACGGGTATTCCGGCAGGCCGGAACCGAACGGCGCATGGCCGTGCTGCGCGCGCATCCGGATCTGGCCGGCAAGCTCGCGGCGGCGAAACGGCTGACCGCCGACAGCACCGCCGAGCAGTCGTCGGCGGGTCTCGACGCGCTCACAGACGCGGAGCGCGAGACCTTCGAGCGGCTGAACTCGGCCTACACGGAGAAGTTCGGATTTCCCTTCATCATCGCCGTGCGCGACCACGACAAGGCGGGCATCCTCGCCGCCTTCGAGCGGCGGCTGCAGAACGACCGCTCGGCCGAGTTCGCCGAGGCCTGCCGCCAGGTCGAGCGTATCGCGGAAGTGCGGCTGCAGGCGATGCTGCCGTGAACCGGACCATTGCCACGCAACCGCTGGCGGCCGCGACTTTCGAGCCCTTCGGCGACGTACTCGACACCGGGGGCGCGCCGGACCGGATCATCAATGCCGGTCTCTGCGGACGCTGGCACGACCGGGCGCGGCTCGATTTCGGTGATGGGCAGGCGGGCATCAGCCTGTTTCGCGCCGAGCCGCGCGCCCTGCCCTACAGCTTCGATCTGCTGGAGCGGCATCCCCTCGGCAGCCAGGCCTTCCTGCCGATGAGCGAACACGCATTCCTGGTCATTGTGGCGCCAGACGAGGGTGGCCGTCCCGGCGACCCCCTCGCCTTCATCACGGCCCCGGATCAGGGGGTGAACCTGCTGCGGGGCACGTGGCACGGGGTGCTCACGCCCCTGCAAGCGCCGGGCCTCTTCGCCGTGGTGGACCGGATCGGCGCGGGGGCAAATCTCGAGGAGGTGCGCCTGCCCGCGCCGCTGACTGTGGTCGGCGAATGAGGCGCCAGCCTCTCAGCGCAGCCGCGGGTGGCGATTGACGTCCTTGTAGAGCAGATAGCGAAACGGCTCCGGACCCCCGGCGTAGCAGGCTTGCGGGCAGAAGGCGCGCAACCACAGGAAGTCGCCCGCCTCCACTTCCACCCAGTCGCCGTTCAGCCGGTAGACCGCCTTACCCTGCAACACGAAGATGCCATGTTCCATCACGTGGGTTTCGGCAAACGGGATCACCGCCCCCGGCGCGAAGTTCACCAGATTGAGATGCATGTCGTGGGCAAGATCGCTCGTGTCCACGAACCGCTGCGTCGCCCAGCGCCCTTCGGTCCCGGGCATCGGGTCGGGCGCAACGTCATTTTCCTGCGCGACAAAGGCATGGGGTGCGTCGATCCCCGGCACCGCCTCGTAGGCCTTGCGCACCCAATGGACGCAGGCCTGAGCCTCGGCCCGGAGAGACCACTCATTGCCTGGCGGCAGATAGGCGTATCCGCCCGGTTCCAGTTCGTGTCGCACGCCGCCGGTCTTCAGGATCAGGCGGCCCGCCGTCACGAACAGCACGCCCTCAGCTGCCGGGTCGGGCTCGGGCCGCTCAGCGCCGCCCCCTGGCGCGATGTCGAGGATCGCCCAGCTGAACGTCTCGGCAAACCCCGAGAGCGGCCGGGCCAGGATCCAGGCCCGGGTAAGCTCCCATCCCGGCAGCAGGCTGGTCACGATGTCGCGCATCGTGCTCTTCGGGATGACGGCATATGCGTCGGTGAAAATGGCGCGGCCGGTCAGCAGCGCCTCCTGCCCCGGCAGGCCGCCGGGCGGCGTGGCGTAATGTGTCATGCCCGGCTTCTAGACCGCAGGACGAAGGAATGAAAAGCGCCGTCGACGGCCCGCGCCCACCGCTCCGCCCCCCTGGGCGGAGCCAGAAGACGCGCGGCGAAGCCGCTCCGCTTTGCCGGTCTCAGAAGTGGATTGCGCGGCCGTAGGCATCGAGAACCAACTCGTGCATCATCTCGCTCAGTGTCGGGTGCGGGAAAACCGTGTGCATCAGGTCCTCCTCGGTGGTCTCCAGCTGCCGGCCGACAATGTATCCCTGAATGAGCTCCGTCACCTCGGCGCCGATCATGTGTGCGCCGAGCAATTCGCCCGTCTTGGCGTCGAACACCGTTTTCACCATCCCCTCCTGCTCACCCAGCGCGATGGCCTTGCCGTTGCCGATGAACGGGAAATGTCCGACCTTGACCTCGTGGCCCTTCTCCTTGGCCTGCGCCTCGGTCCAGCCGACGCTCGCGACCTGCGGGTAGCAGTAGGTGCAGCCCGCGATGGATTCGGCCTTCACCGGGTGCACGTCGTTCCTGCCCGCGATCAGTTCGGCCACCATCACGCCCTCGTGGCTGGCCTTGTGGGCGAGCCACGGTGCGCCGGCCACATCGCCGATGGCGTAAAGCCCCTCGACCCCGGTGCGACAGTATTCATCCGTCACCACATGGGTCTTCTCGACCTTCACGCCCATCTTCTCGAGGCCCAGATCCTCCACATTGCCGACGATGCCGACGGCCGAGATCACGGTGTCGAACTCATGGCTCTCGGTCTTGCCGCCGCTCTCGATCTGCGCGGTCACCACGTCTTCCTTGCGGTCGAGCGACTTCACGATCGCCTTCTGCAGGATCTTCATGCCCTGCTTCTCGAACTGCTTCTTGGCAAACGCGCTGATTTCGGCGTCCTCGATCGGCAGGATGCGGTCCATGACTTCGACCACCGTCGTTTCGGCGCCAAGCGTGTTGTAGAAACTCGCGAACTCGATGCCGATGGCACCCGATCCGATCACCAGCAGTCTCTTGGGCATGTGCGGCGGCTGCAGCGCGTGTTTGTAGTTCCAGACGCGCTTGCCGTCGGGCTCCAGGCCCGGCAACGCGCGCGCGCGCGCGCCCGTGGCCAGAACGATGTTCTTGCCCGAAAGCTCTTCGCTGCCCTTGTCGGTCTCGACGCTGACCTTGCCCTTGCCGCTCAGCGTGGCCGCCCCCATCACGACCTTGACCTTGTTCTTCTTCATCAGGTGGCCGACGCCCGAGTTGAGCTGCTTGGCCACGCCGCGCGAGCGCTTGACCACGGCCTCCAGATCGTAGCCGATGCCTTCGGCCCTGAGCCCGAACTCCTTGGCGCGATGCATCAAGTGAAAGACCTCGGAGGAGCGCAGCAGCGCCTTGGTCGGAATGCAGCCCCAGTTGAGGCAGATGCCTCCCATATGCTCGCGTTCGACGATCGCGACCTTCAGCCCCAGTTGTGCGCCGCGGATCGCGGCCACGTAACCTCCCGGCCCCGCCCCGATGACGATCATGTCGTAGTTTTCGGCCATTTCAGCTCCCCCTCCGCTCGTCTTGTTGTGATATCGCCGATCCGCTCGCGAGACGTCGGCACGCCCTATGGCGAGCGGCTATTCATTGAGGTGACGACCAATCCGCCTGCGCCGATCAGCGCGATGAAGTATCCGACCGTACCGGCGGGGTTCGAACCGATCCCCGATCCGTCCGCTGTCTGCAGGCTCGGATCGTTCACGAGGAGCACAAATCTCCACGACGGGCATGAACATCCAGACCATCACTCCGGTCATCACAGCCCCGGCCCTTCCGTCTACGTATCGGCTGCCGCCGCCTGGTCCATTTGCCGGACGATCGCGCCGTAGCCGCCGGCTTTCAGGAAGGCCGCTTCTGCCTGGGTCGTCTGTCGGCCAAGGGCCGCATTGCGGTGCGGGAACCGGCCAAAGCGGCGGATGACCTCGCGATGCGCCCGCGCGTGCAGCAGATTGCCTGATCCGGTCTCGGGCATCTGCAACAAAAACAGCCTGACACATTGGTCCTGGTCGGAAATGTTCTCTGAATGCATCAGCGCCAGGTAGAAGAACTGTCGCTCCGGTTCGCCGATCTTCTCGTCCCAGCCGAGCAGAATAGCCTTCTTGGCCGCCGCGCGAGCCATGGGGTCGGTGGCGAAGGCCCTCCCGTCGTCGTTGCGGAACATGTTGCGCGGGAATTGATCCAGCAGGATCACGTAGGCAAGCATCCCGCGCGGCCAAGCGAGCCAGTCGGCGTGCCCCCCCTCCTGCGCGGCTTCCCAGTCAGCGAGGAAAAGATCGCGGCAACTGGCGTCCACCGCGTCATCCTGCCGGTACCAGCCCGCGGGCCCCACCTCGTCGATCCAGAACCGCAGGATGTCGTCGGGATGCGTCATGCCTCGCCCCTTCCGCGCCGCTTTGCCGTCACGGTCCGAGCGTTGCGCAAAGCCTCGCGGGACGCAAGGTCAGGTCGGCCCGGCTTTTCCCTCATTTTCCTCATCCGCCTGCGCGCGCGCCTCGGCCGCGTGTTCCTCGGCGGCTTCCTCCACGTTTTCGGCATAGACCTCCTGCGCGGCCTCGAGCGCGACCCCGGTGGCGGAGAAGAAGACCGGCGCATAGCTGACGGTCTCGTCCACAGCCGTCGCCTCCCGCTGGGTCATCCGCCAGCCTGCGTATCCTGCCAGCGTCGCCATCAGCACAAAGATCACACCGAAGAAGCCGCGCGGACCGACCTGACTCATGGCAGCCCCGAGGACGAGCGGCCCCAGCACCGCGCCTGCCCCGTTGATGAAGAGTAGCCCGCCCGAGGCGCCGGCCATGTCTTCGGGCTGCAGGTAGTCGTTGATGTAGGCCAGAAGCAGCGCGTAGAGCGGATTCGCCAATCCACCCACCATGAACCCTCCAAGGAGGAGGGCCGAGAAGCTCTCGGAGAAGAGGACCGCGAAAATCGCCGACACCGCCCCGAGCGCCGAGACCGCGATGATCAGCATGCGCCGGTCGATGCGATCGCTCAACCAGCCGATCGGGAACTGCATCACCAGTCCGCCCACGTAGAATGAGGCGACGAAGGTCGAGATCTGCGCCACGTTCAGCCCGCGCAGCGAGCCGTAAACGGCCGACATGCCGAACATGGCGGCGAAGATTCCGCCGGTGAGAAACATGCCGACGCAGCCGGTCGGCGATGTGCGGAAGAGGCGCACGAATCCCATCGGCTTGGTGGTGCCGAATTCGGGCGACGGTGACGCGGTCAGGAGAATTGGAGCGAAGGCGATCGAGACGAGCACGCTGGGCACAATGAAAAGAATGAAGCCCGACGGATCTCCGAACACCAGAATGTACTGGGCAGAGACGACTCCCAGCATCTGCACGACCATGTAGAGCGACAGCAGCATCCCGCGCGTCTGGTTCGTGGCCTGGTCATTCAGCCAGCTTTCGGCGGTGACGTAGACGCCGCAGAAGCAGAACCCGATCAGCGCCCGCAACAGGATCCACGCCCAGGGGTCGGTCATGGTCGGGTAGAGGATGAGCACCGCCGAGATAAAGGAGCCGAGCGCGGCGAAGACCCTGACATGGCCGACGCGCTGGATCATCGTCGGGGTCAGCCGCGAGCCGCCGAGAAAGCCGACGAAGTAAGCCGACATCACGAACGACATTTCGGTCGTCGAGAAGCCCTCGATGCCCCCCCGGATGCCGAGCAGCGTGCCCTGCAGGCCGTTGCCGATCATCAGAAAGAGCATTCCGAGCAGGAGTGCCCATGACGTGCCGAGAGCTTTGAGCATGGGAACCCTCCCTGTCCGACCCGCTCCCTTTAGCATCAGCCGCGGCCGGTGCCAGCCCTACTCGTCGGGCAGGAGCAAGGATGCGTCTCCGTAGGAGAAGAAGCGATAGCGTTCCGCGATGGCGTGGTCATAGACGCCGCGCATCCGCTCCACACCCATAAGCGCCGAGACCAGCATCATCAGGGTCGAGCGCGGCAGGTGAAAGTTCGTCATCAGCGCGTCGGCGGCCC
Source organism: uncultured Alphaproteobacteria bacterium (assembly GCA_963709765.1). GTDB lineage: Bacteria > Pseudomonadota > Alphaproteobacteria > Rhodobacterales > Rhodobacteraceae > Roseitranquillus. Next base: position 290,405 of record CAVPXL010000001.1, read on the forward strand.
GGAAGCGATAGCCGGGCCGGATGAAGATGTCGGTTTCGGCTGCGAAGGGTTCGACGGTTCCGTCGGGAGCGGCCGCGCTCTCGATCAGCCGCAGGGCGGTGGTGCCGACCGGAATGATGCGGCCGCCCGCGTCGCGGGTCTCGGCGATCTCGCGGGCCGCGGCTTCGGCGACCTCACCCCATTCGGCATGCATCTTGTGCTTCGAGACGTCGTCCGTCTTGACCGGCAGAAAGGTGCCGGCACCTACATGGAGGGTGACATGGCTGAAATCCACGCCGCGGGCCCGCAGCGCATCGAGAAGCGGCGCGTCGAAGTGGAGCGAGGCCGTCGGCGCAGCCACGGCCCCGCGACGGCGCGCCCAGACGGTCTGATAATCCTCGCGGTCGGCCTCGTCGGCGGCACGACGGGCCGCGATGTATGGCGGCAGCGGCATCGCCCCGGCCTGTGCCAGGGCCGCGTCGAACGCAGACGCTTCGAGGTTGAAGCGCAGATGTGCCGCGTCGTCGTCGCGGCCCACGAACTCGGCTTCCAGCCCGGCCGCGAACTCGATCCGCTCGCCCGTGCGGACCTTTCGCAACGGTTTGACCAGCGCCCGCCAGCCGCCGTCGGGATGCGGGTCGATCAGCGTGACCTCGATGCGCGCAACGCCCGTGCCATCGCGCGCCGCACGCAGGCGCCGCCCGGTCAGGCGCGCCGGGATGACCTTGGTGTCGTTGAGGACCAGCCGGTCTCCGGAACGCAGGAAACGGGGCAGATCGCTGACCTGCGCGTCCTCGGTCGTCCTCTGCCCCGCCACCAGAAGCCGGGCCGAAGACCGCGGCCGCGCCGGGCGCACCGCGATCAGGTCTTCGGGGAGGTCGAAATCGAAGTCGGACAGTTTCATGCCGGGTGGGGTCCATTTCTTTCGTGACGCGGTACATCTTTTCCGCGCGCGGCGCCGTAGTAGAATGGGATGACGCCACTGGAAAGGAACCCGGCGATGCTCGACAACGGACAGACCGCGCCCGACTTCACCCTGCCCCGCGACGGCGGCGGCGAGGTGTCGCTTCCGGATCATCGGGGCCATCCTGTGGTGCTGTATTTCTATCCCAAGGACGACACGTCCGGCTGCACGAAGCAGGCGATCGCCTTCACCGAGTCGCTCGAGGCATTCACAGCGGCCGGCGTCGTGGTCCTCGGCATCAGCAAGGACAGCGTGGCGAAGCACGACAAGTTTCGCGACAAGCACGACCTGGGCGTGACGCTGCTTTCGGACGAGAGCAGCGATGTCTGCGAACGCTACGGGGTCTGGACCGAGAAGAGCATGTACGGAAAGACGTACATGGGAATCGAACGCACCACGTTCCTGATCGACGGCGAGGGCCGGATTCGTCGGATCTGGCGCAAGGTGAAGGTGCCGGGACACGCGGAAGAGGTGTTGGAAGCGCTGACTTCGCTTTGACCTGACCCGCGCCGACAGCCTGTCATCTCGGCAGATTCCCGCCGAAATCGTCCACAAAAGGAAGAGTTACAGAGGATTGTTAACAAGTTCGTTGCCTGGCCAATATCCGAACGTTAATGCCTCGGACAAGCCGGACCCGTGGGGGTGGGACCGGCCATCAGAGGGGCAGATCGAGGCAGGCACGTGACCCACGGGCTCTACGGCAGATTGAATTCGGCGCTGGAACGCGCCTTTCCCGAGCAGCGACTGTTCTTGAAGTCGAGCAGCAAGACTCGCTTCGTCCGACTCAGGCCAGTCACGCAGGCCGTGACGCTGACCGGCGGCGCGGCGATTCTGGGCTGGTCGATCTTCGCGTCAGCCATCCTGATCATGGACACGATCGGGGCAGGCAACCTGCGCGAGCAGACGGACCGCGAGCAGGCAGCCTATGAAGGGCGGCTGAACGACCTCGCCACAGAACGCGATGCCCGGGCCGAAGATGCTCTGCGCGCGCAGCAGCGATTTTCCACCGCGCTGGCGCAGGTCTCCGCAATGCAGGAAGCGCTCCTGTCATCCGAAGAGCGACGCAAGGAGCTGGAGACCGGAATAGGTGCGGTACAGGCGACCCTGCGCGACGCGATGACCGACCGGGATGCCGCCCTGGCCGTCGCCGAAATGCTGACCCGGCAGGTGGATCAGGTCGCGGAAGCGTCCGGCCAGTCACCCGAGCGCCTCGAGGAGGCCGAAGACACGCTGGACGTCCTTGCGGAGGCACTGACGCGCACCGCGACCGAGCGCGACACCCTGGCCGGCCTCGCGGCCGAACAGAAGTCGATGGTCGAGGACCTGATCCTGGAGGCGCAGCTCGACGCCGAACGCAATGACCGTATCTTCAGCAACCTCGAGGAGGCGGTGACGGTCTCGCTGGAGCCGCTGGACAAGATGTTCCGCGCGGTCGGTCTCGATCCCGACACCCTGATCGAACAGGTGCGGCGCGGCTACGGCGCTTCCGAGGGCCTCGGACGCCTCTCGCTCTCGACCAAGGGCAACGCCGGTCCGGAGGCAGCCCGGGCGAACGCGATCATCGGCCAGCTCGACGAAATGAACCTTTACCGCGTCGCGACGGAGAAGATGCCGTTCGCCAAGCCGCTCAAGTCGTCCTACCGGTTCACCAGCGGCTTCGGTCCGCGCTGGGGCCGGATGCACAAGGGCAGCGATTTCGCCTCGAGGCACGGGACTCCGATCTACGCAACCGCCGATGGCGTCGTGAGTTTCGCGGGCCAGCAGTCAGGCTATGGAAACGTCGTGAAGGTCAAGCACGCCTTCGGGATCGAGAGCACGTACGCTCACAACTCTAAGTTGCGGGTCGACGTGGGGCAAAGGGTCTCGCGCGGGGATCATATTGCTGATATGGGCAATACCGGGCGCTCGACCGGCACTCATCTCCACTACGAGGTGAAAGTGAACGGGAAGGCCGTTGACCCGATGACCTACATCAAGGCAGCGAAAGATGTTTTCTAAGAACAAGATGAACGAGCCCGGCCAGAAGCCGACCGCCACCGAAGGCGACAAGGTGCGGACTGCCGAAGGCGGCGCTCGGCCCCAGACCGATTTCGCGCCGACATCTGCTCCGAAGCCCAAACCGCCGGCCTCTACCCTGTCTTCGGACCTGACGGTCAAGGGTAACCTCAAGACCTCGGGCGACATCCAGATCGAAGGCACGATCGAAGGCGACATCCGCGCGCACCTCTTGACCGTCGGCGAGGGCGCCACCGTCAAGGGCGAGGTCGTGGCCGACGATGTGGTCGTGAACGGTCGCGTGGTCGGTCGGGTGCGTGGACTCAAGGTGCGCCTCACCTCGACCGCACGCGTCGAAGGCGACATCATCCACAAGACGATCGCGATCGAGAGCGGCGCGCATTTCGAAGGATCGGTTCAGCGCAGCGACGATCCGCTCAACAACCAGTCCCGCGTCCAGGGACAATCCGCGGCCGCCCAGACGCCGGCAGCCCAGCCCCGGCAGGAGAAATCCGCACCCTCGCCGCAACAGCCCGCCGCTGCGAAGGGCTGAAGCCCGCACCTGATGCGCGGCCCCTGCCCCCAAGGCAGAGCCGCGCAGGGAAATCTTTTTGGATAGTGCCTGTCATTCACCTCAGACGGCGCTCACCGTGCGCCGGTAGAGGTGCCACGTGGCGTGACCGAGCACCGGCAGAACCACGAACAGTCCCAGAAACGCCGGGAGAATCCCGACGGACCAGCAGGACCACGACCAGCACCGCCCAGAGCAGCATCGGCGCCAGATTCAGCATCACGGCGCGAATGCTCACCAACATCGCGGTGACGAAATCCACCTCGCGATCCATCATCATCGGCAGGCTGACCACGCAGGCGGAGAAAACCGTGAGAGCGAAGGCTCCACCCACGCCGAGCTGGATCACGATCATCGACAGGCCACGCGGCGTCAGGAGCAGGTCCCCGTCAAGCGGGCTCGACATCGCGCTGAGACCCAGCATCAGCGCGAAGAGCGTGTGCGAGAAAAAGACGTAGAACAGAAACCACACGACCATGATCGCCCCGAACCAGGGCAATTGCCGACCGCGCTCGGCCCAGACGACGCCGAAGATGGCGCCCCAGTCGAGCGGCTCGCCCCGCTCCAGCCGGCGGCTCGTCTCGTAGAGACCCACGGCGGCGAACGGCGCGATCAGCGGAAAACCGAGGGTCATCGCAACGGCATAGAGCGTCTGGCCGGTCGCAAGCGTCGTGCCGATCATGATCATCCCGATCAGGACATAGACGCCGCCGAAGACCAGACCCGGCAGCGGCGCACGACGGAAATCGGCGAAGCCGCGGATCAGCGCCGTACGAATGTCGGCGGCGTCGATCGTCTCCACCAAGGGTGCCGGCGAAGGAACATGGGTATCGGTCATCGCGCGCCTCCCTTTTCCTCAAGGAGGCCGCAGTCGCGTCAGCTCGTCAAGCCTTGTCGGCCCGGGCCGCGCTCAGTCTTCGGCCTGCGCCTCCGCGCGGCTCTTGCCGGAGACGTCCATGGCCAGCGTCGCCGCCATGAACCGGTCCAGATCGCCGTCGAGAACCCCTTGGGTATCCGATGTCTCGACGTTCGTCCGCAGATCCTTGACCATCTGGTAAGGCTGCAGAACGTAGGAGCGGATCTGGTTGCCCCAGCCGGCATCCCCCTTGGCCTCGTGCGCTTCCTGGATGCTCGCCGTCCGCTTCTCCAGCTCGATCTGATAGAGCCGCGACTTCAGCGCGGCCATCGCGTTCGCGCGGTTCTGGTGCTGCGACTTCTCGGATGACGTGACCACGATACCGGTCGGGAGGTGCGTGATCCGCACGGCCGAATCGGTGGTGTTGACATGCTGTCCGCCAGCGCCGGACGAGCGATAGGTGTCGATGCGGATCTCGTTCGTCGGCACCTCGATCTCGATGTTCTCGTCGACCACCGGGTAGACCCAGATCGAGCTGAACGAGGTATGTCGCCGCGCCGCGCTGTCATAGGGAGAGATCCGCACGAGGCGATGCACGCCCAACTCGCTCTTCAGCCAGCCATAGGCGTTGGGTCCGCTGATCTTGTAGGCGGCCGACTTGATGCCCGCTTCCTCGCCGGCGCTCTCGGACATGAGTTCGACCTTGTAGCCGTGCTTTTCGGCCCAGCGGACATACATCCGTGCCAGCATCGCCGCCCAGTCGCAGCTTTCGGTGCCGCCGGCGCCGGAATTGATCTCGAGGAAGGTGTCGTTGCCGTCCGCTTCGCCATCGAGGAGCGCCTCGATCTCGGCCTGCCCCGCTCGGTCAGCCAGCCGCTTGAGGGCCGCCTCGGCCTCCGCGACGACCTCGCTATCGTCTTCCGCCTCGCCCAGCTCGATCAGCTCGACATTGTCCGACAGATCCTGGCTCATGCCGCGATAGCGATCCATGGCGTCGACCAGTGCCTGGCGGTCGCGCATCAGTTTCTGCGCGCGGTCGGGATCGTTCCAGAGGTCAGGGTCCTCGACCCGGGCGTTGAACTCCTCCAGCCGGTGCTCCGCCGTGTCCCAGTCCAGACGCTGGCGCAGCAGCACCAGCGACTTCTCGATCGCCTGCACCGTATTCTGCGCCTCGGCCCGCATGAGTGTCTCCCGCCTCTGGATCAGTGCGTGGTGATAGCAACCGGCTGCGCGGCGGACAAGGTCAGTAGAGCCCGCCGGAAGACAGCGTGCCGAAGCTTGCGCGGCTCGGGATCTTCGTCACTTCGCCGTCGGAAGTCCGTATCGTCTCGCCCGCGTCGCTTTCACCCGGGGCGAACAGCGGCAGGTTGGAGCCCATGGCGAAACCGCCGTCCAGCATCAGGCCGAAGAGCGGCTGCTCGCCGTCCCGGAAATACTCGGCCACCACATGCTCGCCGGAAGCGCTCGGCGGCAGGGGTGCGCCGGTATAGCGGTCGATATTGATGAAATGCCCGCCCGGCGGCACCTCGAACGGTCCGCCACCGTACTTCGCCACGGCACTTTCCATGAACTCCTGAAACACCGGGCCGCAAAGGCTCGATCCGTAGGCGCTCGAACCCAGCGAACGAGGCTGGTCGTACCCGATGTAGCACCCCGCGACGATGTTCGAAGTAAAGCCGATGAACCAGACGTCCTTGGCATCGTTGGTGGTGCCGGTCTTGCCGGCGGTCGGCACGCCGAGATTGACGGCGCCTGCCGCCGTGCCGCGCTCCACGACGCCCTTCATCATCGAGGTGAGCTGGTAGGCCGTGATTGCGTCCATCACCCGCTCGCGGTCCGACCAGATGCGCGGGCTGCGGCCGGCCGGCAGGGCCGGGTCGTCGCAATCCTCGCAGCGGCGCTGGTCGTGACGGTAGATCGTGTTGCCCCAGCGGTCCTGCACCCGGTCCACCAGCGTCGGCTGTACCCGCTCGCCGCCATTGGCGAACATCGCGTAGGCCGCGACCATCTTGTAGAGCGTCGTCTCCTCGGAGCCGAGGGCGTTCGCCAGATACGGCCCCATCTTGTCGTAGACTCCGAAGCGCTCGGCGTAGTCGGCGACGGTTTCCATACCGACTTCCTGTGCCAGCCGGACTGTCATCAGGTTCCGCGAGCGTTCGATCCCCGTCCGCAGCGGGGTCGGCCCATAGTACCGGTTGGACGAGTTCTTCGGCCGCCAGACCCCCTGAGGCGTGTTCACCTCGATCGGGGCGTCGACGATGATCGTGGCGGGCGTAAATCCGCTGTCCAGCGCCGCGGCATAGACGAACGGCTTGAACGACGAGCCCGGTTGACGGGTTGCCTGGGTCGCACGATTGAAGACCGAATGTTCGTAGGAAAACCCGCCCTGCATGGCGAGAACCCGGCCGGTATCCACGTCCATCGCCATGAAGGCGCCCTCGACCTCGGGAACCTGCCGCAGGCTCCACCCTTCGTCCGATTGCGTGACGTGGACGATGTCACCGACCGACAGGTTCTCGGCCAGACCGCCGCGCGCCCATTTCAGATCGGACGCCGGAACCTCGGCCGTCGCGCCCGTGGACTCGACACCGATCTCGGCGCGCTCCGCCGAGACATCCAGCACGACGCCGGGCGACCAGCCCTCGACATCCCGGGCCACGTCGGCCTCGGCCAGGGCCTGCTGCCAATCGTCCAGCCGTTCGGCCTCGACGACTTCGCCCGTGCCCCGCCAGCGGCGGCGCTCCCTGTCGTATGTCTGCAACCCTTCGCGCAGAGCCCGCGCGGCCTCGGCCTGCAGCTCGGGATCGACGGTGGCCCGGATCGTCAGGCCGCCGCCGAAGAACTCGTCCTCGCCGAAATCGCGGCTCAGTTGCCGGCGGATCTCGTCCGTGAAGTGGTCGCGCGGCGGCAAAACCGCGCCGAATCCGTCGAAATCGTCGTTCTGCACCGTGCGCAACGGCGAAACCCGCGCCTCGTCATAGGTTTCGCGGTCGACATAGCCGTTCTCGTGCATCTCGCGCAGGACGATATTGCGCCGCCTGATCGCCTCTTCCTTGTTGCGCACCGGGTGCAGGTAGGACGGCTGCTGGGGCAGTCCGCCCAGATAGGCCGCCTCGGCGACGGTGAGTTCGTCGAGGGTCTTGTTGAAATAGGTCTGGGCGGCGGCGGCGACGCCATAGCTGTTCTGGCCGAGGTAGATCTCGTTGAGATAGAGCTCGAGGATCTTGTCCTTGCTCAGCGCCTCCTCGACGCGGGCGGCGAGGATCAGCTCCTTGATCTTGCGCTCGGCGGTGCGGTCCGACGAGAGCAGGAAGTTCTTCATCACCTGCTGCGTGATGGTCGAGGCACCGCGCAGGCGGCCGCCGCGGGCCGCGTCGATGGCCGCCGCGATCATGCCGCGCGGGTCATAGCCCTTGTGGGTCCAGAAGTTCTTGTCCTCGGCCGAAATGAAGGCGTTCTTGACCAGGTCCGGAATGTCCCCGGACGGCACGAAAAGCCTGCGCTCCTTGGCGAATTCGTCAATGATCCGACCCTCGGCGTCGTAGATCCGGCTGATCGTCGGTGGCGCGTACTGCGCCAGTTGTTCGTGGTTCGGCAGGTCGCGGCCGTACATCCAGAAGATCGCGCCCACGGTCAGCGCGGCCATGACGGCGCCAATGGTCAGCCAGCTGAAGATGCCCCCGAAGAACGAGAGGATGAACCTGATCACGCGCGATCCTTTCCGGACGTCAAGGCCGCTGTATACGCCCGCACTTGCGGCCGGTCAAAAGCGACGGCACGTTCCGGCGCGAGAGACATTCACGAGCCGGTGAAGCCGAAATCACGCGTCATGCAAAGCGTGCATACGCCTGTACACCCCCCGTGCATACGCGAGGCGGACATGAGCGACCCCGACGACATCCTTGCGACCTACGAGGCGGTGGGGCCGGCGTGGGCCGAGGAGCGCTCGCGCGCGCTGTTCGAGCGGCCGGCGCTGGAGCGACTTCTGGCCGCGATGCCGGGGCCGCGGCTTCTGGACGTGGGCTGCGGGTCGGGCGATCCGCTGGCGCTCTGGTTCGCCGCACGTGGGTGCGAGGTGACCGGAATCGACGGGGCCCGGTCGATGGTGGAGATGTTTCGCAGGCACCTGCCGGACCATGACGTGGTGCTGGCCGACATGCGGCATCTGAGGCTCGGGCGGAAATTCGACGGGCTTCTGGCCTGGGACAGCTTCTTTCACCTCGCCGCCGACGATCAGCGTGCCATGTTCGCCACCTTCGCCGCCCATGCGGCACCCGGCGCCGCGCTCATGTTCACCAGCGGCCCGGACCGGAGCGAGCGCATCGGCAGCATCGCCGGACGGCCGGTGCATCACGCGAGCCTCGCACCGGAAGAATACCGGCGGCTGCTCGCCGGATGCGGGGTTCGCGGTGATCGAGTACCGGCCCGAGGATCCGGAACTCGACCATCATACGGTCTGGCTGGCGCGGCGCGAGGACGACGGATGACAGGCCGCTTCGGGCAACGGGGTGTCAGGGGCCGGGGAGCGGCGGACCGATCGCCGGCCGCGAGACGATCCGGAGCCCGGCTACTCGGCCGCCTGACCGGCGGCTGCGGTCTCGGCCTCGATCACGGCGGCGCGGCGTTCCACCTGTTCGACGATATGGTCGATCATCTGGTCGTTCGACATCCGGTGGCTCTGCTTGCCCGCGAGGTAGACCATGCCGTTGCCCGCGCCGCCGCCGGTGAAGCCGACATCGGTCATCAGCGCCTCTCCCGGCCCGTTGACCACGCAGCCGATGATGCTGAGCGACATGGGCGTCTTGACGTGCTCCAGCCGCTTTTCGAGGGCCTCCACCGTCTTGATGACGTCGAAGCCCTGCCGCGCGCAGGACGGGCACGAGATGATGTTGACGCCCCGGTGGCGCAGGCCGAGGCTCTTGAGGATCTCGTACCCGACCCTGACCTCCTCGACCGGATCGGCGGAGAGGCTGACGCGGATGGTGTCGCCGATTCCCATCCAGAGCAGGTTGCCCATGCCGATGGCGCTCTTGATGGTGCCGCTCATCAGGCCGCCCGCCTCGGTGATGCCGAGATGGATCGGCGCGTCGGTGGCCTCCGCGAGCTGCTGATAGGCGGCGGCGGCGAGGAACACGTCGGAGGCCTTCACCGAGATCTTGAACTCGTGGAAATCGTTGTCCTGCAGGATGCGGATGTGGTCGAGACCGCTCTCGACCATCGCCTCCGGACAGGGCTCGCCGAATTTCTCCAGCAGGTGCCGCTCCAGGCTTCCTGCATTGACGCCGATGCGGATCGAACAGCCGTGATCCCGCGCGGCCGCGATCACCTCGCGCACGCGCTCGGCCGAGCCGATGTTGCCCGGGTTGATCCGCAGGCAGGCGGCGCCGGCCTTTGCCGCCTCGATGGCGCGGCGGTAGTGGAAATGGATATCGGCGACGATCGGCACCGGGCTTTCGCGCACGATCTCGGCGAGCGCGGCGCTGCTGGCCTCGTCGGGAACCGAGACGCGGACGATGTCTGCACCCGCCTCCGCCGCCGCCTGCACCTGCGCGACCGTCGCGGCGACGTCGGTGGTGGCGGTGTTGGTCATGGTCTGGACGCTGATCGGGGCATCGCCGCCCACGGGGACGTTGCCCACCATGATCTGGCGGGAGGCGCGGCGGTAGATGTTCCGCCACGGACGGACGTGGTTCAGCGACATGAGGATTCCCGAATGGAACGGATCGGGGCGGACCATACGGAAACGGCCCGGCCGGCGCAACGCGGGTTGCTGTCGCGGGTTACTCGCCGGCGGGCTGCCGCGCTTCGGCCACCGCGTAATAGCGCGCAAGGTCGTTGTCGGCCCCCGGATCGGCAAGCGCGTAGGTACGGGTCAGCGCCTCCCGCGACAGCGCGACGTTCTTGATCACCGACGGACCATTGCCAGCCGGCCCGTAGGTCTGGCCGTTGACCGAAAAGTAGAGCGACCCGGCATTGCCCGCGCGCAGCGTCGGCACGCCTTCGGTGTCGGGAAGGACGTATTCCTCGTTCGCGTCGAGGATCTTCTCGAAGAGGATGGTGCCGTCGGCTGCGCGGACCCGGACCCAGGAGGGCTGCACCGCCACCAGCATCAGTTCGGGGCCGGTGTAGTCGTGCGTCACGACGGGCGTTTCGACCGCGCCGTCCGTCTCCTCGGCAAGCGCAGAGCGCACGGCGCCGTCGGTCGCGCTTTCCACCGGGCCCAGAGCCGCCATCAGCGTCGCGGCGCCTTCGACCCTGCCACGCAGCGGCGAGGGCGCCGTGGGCACGCCGGGCGCCAACGTCCCCACCATCAGCGGGTCGAGCGCGGCGATCGGCCCGTCGCGTGCGGTCAGGACCGGCACGTCGAGCGCCTTCGGGCGATAGAGACGATCCAGCGCCTCGGCCGCTGCCAGCGTATCCACCGATTCGATATCTTCCACCGGGAAGGCCGACGCGAGCGGGTCGATCTCGGCCAGAACCGCGGGGGTCTGGTCGATGGGCGACAACTGCACCTTCTGGACCTCCCGGAAGACGGCGACACCGCCGTAGCCGATGGCGCCGATCAGAACGAGGAGGACGGCGATCGAGCCCAGCGCCCCGGGCTCGACACCCGCGAAGAGCGGCTGGCTCTTGGGCAGGAACGGAGTCCGGGCATTGGTGAAAAGCTCGTCACCGTTGGATTCGGCCGAGCGGGCTTCGGGCCTGGCGCGCTTGACCGCCGCGGCCATGCCGTGGGTCGGGCTGAAGCTCGCTTCCCGGCAGAAGGCGCGATAGGCCCAGTCAGGGTCGATGCCCAGATAGCGCGCATAGGACCGGACATAGCCCGCCACGAAGCCCGGTGTCTCGAAAGCCGCCGGATCGGCGTTTTCGATCGCCGCGATGTAGGCGGCCTTGATCTTGAGTTCGCGCTGCACGTCCAGCAGAGGACTTGCTCAACGTCGCCCGCTCACCCCGCATGAGGTCACCGAGACGCAGATCGTAATCGTCAAATCCACGCGGACCGGATTCCTCCGATAGGTCCGGTACATTGCTGTGACCGGTCATCTGCCCTGCCTCTCAAGCACGTCGCTTTTCCCCAAGACGTCGACGGTTCGTTTCGTCGCGATTCGTGTCGCCGCAACTTATTGGGGTAAGGTTACCACATGCCTGACGGCCTGGCACCCGTCAGGCTATATCATGCGGACAATTCGGCACGATTCAGCGCGCATTGTGACCAAAGCTCATCCATCGCCCGCACCAGAGCGTCCATTTCGCGCGGCCCGTGGACCGGCGAAGGCGTGAAGCGCAGCCGTTCCGTGCCTCGCGGGACGGTCGGGAAATTGATCGGCTGGACATAAATTCCGTGATTTTCCAGGAGCATGTCCGACAGCATCTTGCATTTGACCGGATTGCCCACATGAACGGGCACGATGTGGCTGCCGTAATCGATCAGCGGCAGGCCGAGCCCCTTGAGCCGCATCTTGAGGGAACGTGCCTGTTCCTGATGGCGCTCGCGAAGGGCCCGATCAGATTTCAGGTGGCGGACACTCGCCGCCGCTCCGGCCGCCACGGCGGGCGGCAGCGAGGTCGTGAAGATGAAGCCCGGCGCGTAGGACCGGACCGCGTCGCACATGCGCGCGCTGGCGGCAATGTAGCCGCCCATGACGCCATAGGCCTTGGCCAGCGTTCCGTTGATGATGTCGATCCGACCCATCAGGCCGTCGCGCTCGGCCACGCCGGCGCCGCGCGGGCCGTACATGCCCACGGCGTGAACCTCGTCGATATAGGTCATCGCGCCGAACTCGTCGGCAAGATCGCACAGAGCCTCGATCGGACCGAAATCGCCGTCCATGGAATAGACCGATTCGAAGGCGATGAGCTTGGGCGCGTCGGGATCGTCGGCCTCGAGCAACTCGCGCAGATGCGCGAGGTCATTGTGCCGAAAGATGCGCTTGGCCCCGCCGTTGCGGCGAATCCCCTCGATCATCGAGGCGTGGTTGAGGACGTCCGAATAGATGATCAGGCCGGGAAAGAGTTTGGGCAGGGTCGAGAGCGTGGCATCGTTGGCGATGTAGGCCGACGTGAAGAGCAGCGCCGCCTCCTTGCGGTGAAGGTCGGCCAGTTCGGCCTCCAGACGCTTGTGAAACACCGTGGTGCCGCTGATGTTGCGGGTGCCGCCGGAGCCCGCGCCGGTCGCGTCGATCGCGTCGTGCATGGCGGCGAGAACCGAGGGGTTCTGGCCCATGCCCAGGTAGTCGTTGCCACACCAGACCGTGACGGGACGTTCGGTTCCATCAGGACGCCGCCAGACCGCATGTGGGAAGTCGCCGCGCCGCCGCTCGATGTCGATGAAGGTCCGGTAGCGCCCCTCGTCGTGCAGACGCTGCAGCGCCGCGTCGATCTTCGCGTCGTAATTCACGCCGCCCCTCCTCACATTCGCCCGTCACAATGTGACCTAGCACAGGTCATCAAGTCCTGACAAACTCGGCGAGGACAAATTTTCGCGCATTGATGGAAGTCAATTTTCCGCCCGAAATCCCGTAACGGCCGGATCAGCCGGCCCGACGCTTCGTCGCCGGGCGTCGCCGCCGCAGCAACACCAGCAAAGCAACGGCGCGGCTGGAACCGGAAGTGTGGGCGGCACGGGGCGCGACAGCAGTGCCCGACCCGTCTCCGGCGTCGGCCCCGATGCCGACACGGCTGAAGGTGAAGGCCTTGATTTCTCTACCGATGTTCAGCGACGTCGGCCTTGTCACCGAACCGGGCCCGAGCGGAGAGAATGCCATAATCCGATCCGGCTTGCGGCGTCGGCGGCAAGGTGCAGACCGCAAGTGGTCCCACCGCTGAAACGACCGACCGCCCCGCCAAATCGCGGGTTTGCGGCACGACCACAGACATTCACGATATCGTCGGACAGGGACGGCGAGACCGTTTCAAGCTCGATCTCGTCGAGACCGAAGCTGCGCGGGCTGGCGCGGAACGGATCGATGCGCAGCCATCGATGCGGCCAGAGCCTCCCGAAAATCGCCGACCCGAGGGCCGGCGATTCCTCTTTCACGGACAGCGCCGTCAGTGGGCTACGGCGACCGGCTTGCCATCGTCGGCGGACCGGGCGGCGGCGGCAGCTTCTTCAGCCGCTTCATCCCATTCGATCGGCTCGGGCCGGCGCACGAGAGCATGCTTGAGAACCTCGCGCACATGGCTCACCGGGATGATCGTCAAACCCTCTTTCACGTTTTCGGGGATCTCGACCAGATCCTTCGCGTTCTCCTCGGGGATCAGCACCGTGGTTATGCCGCCGCGCAGGGCCGCCAGCAGCTTCTCCTTCAGCCCGCCGATTCCCAGGACGTTGCCGCGCAAGGTGACCTCGCCGGTCATGGCGATGTCCTTGCGCACCGGGATCTGGGTAAGCACCGAGACGATCGAGGTGACCATCGCGACCCCCGCCGACGGCCCATCCTTGGGCGTCGCGCCCTCCGGGACGTGGACGTGGATGTCCATCTTGTCGAAGCGCGTCGGCTTGACGCCGATGGTAGGCGCGATCGAGCGCACGAAGGACGATGCGGCGTCGATGGATTCCTTCATCACGTCGCCGAGCTTGCCGGTCGTCTTCATCCGCCCTTTGCCCGGCAGGCGCAGCGCCTCGATCGACAGAAGGTCGCCCCCGACCTGCGTCCAGGCGAGGCCTGTGACCACACCGATCTGGTCTTCGGCCTCGGCCAGCCCGTAGCGGAATTTCTTCACGCCGAGGAAGTCATCGAGGTTGTCGGGCGTCACCACGACCTTGTCGGTGTCCTTGCGCACGATCCGCGTCACCGCCTTGCGCGCCAGCTTGGCGATCTCGCGCTCGAGGTTCCGCACGCCCGCCTCGCGGGTGTAGGTGCGGATCATCTCGTGCAGCGCCGGGTCGGTCAGCTCGAACTCGGTCTTCTTCAGGCCGTGGTTCTTGACCTGCTTGGGGATCAGGTGCTGCTTGGCGATCTCGGACTTCTCGTCCTCGGTGTAACCGGCAAGCGGGATGATCTCCATCCGGTCGAGCAGCGGAGACGGCATGTTGTAGCTGTTGGCCGTGGTCAGGAACATCACGTTGCTGAGGTCGTATTCGACCTCGAGATAGTGATCGACGAAGGTGCTGTTCTGCTCGGGGTCGAGCACCTCGAGCATCGCGCTGGCCGGATCGCCGCGGAAGTCCTGACCCATCTTGTCGATCTCGTCGAGCAGGATGAGCGGGTTCGTGGTCTTGGCCTTCTTCAGCGCCTGGATGATCTTGCCGGGCATGGAGCCGATATAGGTCCGGCGGTGTCCACGGATCTCGCTCTCGTCGCGCACGCCGCCGAGCGAGATGCGGATGAACTCGCGGCCCGTTGCCCGCGCGACCGACTTGCCGAGGCTGGTCTTGCCGACACCCGGAGGGCCGACGAGGCACATGATCGGACCGCGCAGTTTCTTGCTGCGCTGCTGGACCGCGAGATACTCCACGATCCGCTCCTTGACCTTCTCCAGGCTGTAGTGGTCGTCGTCCAGAATCTTCTGGGCCCGGCCGAGGTCCTTCTTGACCCGGCTCTTGGTGCCCCAGGGGATCGACAGCATCCAGTCGAGGTAGTTGCGCACGACCGTCGCCTCGGCGCTCATCGGGCTCATGGACTTGAGCTTCTTCAGCTCCGCCTCGGCCTTTTCGCGCGCTTCCTTCGACAGCTTCGTCGCCGCGATCTTCTCCTCGAGTTCGGCGACCTCGTTCTGATCCTCGCCGTCACCCAGCTCCTTCTGAATGGCCTTCATCTGCTCATTCAGGTAATACTCGCGCTGGGTGCGCTCCATCTGGCTCTTGACGCGGGTCTTGATCTTCTTCTCGACCTGCAGCACCGACATCTCGCCCTGCATCAGGCCGAAGACCTTTTCGAGCCGTTCGTCGACAGCCAGAGTCTCCAGAAGCTCCTGCTTCTGGGCAACCTCTATGCCGAGGTGACCGGCGACCAGATCGGCCAGCTTGTTGGCCTCATGGGTTTCGGAAACGGCCGAGAGCGCCTCTTCGGGGATGTTCTTCTTGATCTTGGCGTAGCGTTCGAAATCCTCGCCCACCGAGCGCAGCAGAGCCTTCACGGTCGCCTCGTCACCCTGCTCCTCGGCCAGCGCCTCCACGCGCGCCTCGAAGAAGTCGTCGTTCTCGAGATATTCCGTGATCTTCACCCGCGAACGGCCCTCGACAAGGACCTTGACCGTGCCATCCGGAAGCTTGAGCAGCTGCAGCACGTTGGCCAGAACGCCGGTCCTGTAGATGCCGTCGGTCGTGGGGTCGTCCACGCTCGGATCCACCTGGCTCGCCAGCAGGATCTCCCTGTCGTCCTGCATCACCTCTTCGAGCGCACGGACCGATTTCTCGCGACCCACGAACAGGGGGACGATCATGTGCGGAAAGACGACGATGTCGCGCAGGGGCAGAACGGGGTGACTGTCGCGGTTCTGTTCGTTCATGTGATTTCCTTCTTAGCGAGCCCGTGCCCGCCCCGGTTACGGCGGCGTAATCAGAACTCCTACAGACGGCAACATTTGGGCATCCCGCCTGAGCTATTCAACCTTGATCAATTGGCATCGCAGTCTGCCCTCTGGTGGCGCGCACCGCAAGCGTCGGCGCGGACCCTGTGCAGTGTGTCGCACCATGCTTCCGCCGGCGCCGTCGCTGCGCGGGGAAAGCACCCCCGAGCCGGACCCTGTCTCGAGCTCGCCATCGCTGCCAGCGCCGAGGGCAAAGTCAGGCCGATGTCATTGCGACGCGATCTTCGATCGACCGCACCCGGCGGAATTCGCGAATTTCGCCTACCTCGATCCGGCGGCACGTGCCGAGTCGAACGCTTTCGCGAATTCCTGCACCCGCCCCTCGGCAATCGCCTCCCTGAGCCCAGCCATCAACTCCTGATAGTAGTGCAGGTTGTGCCACGTCAGCAGCATACCGGAGATCATCTCGCCGGCGCGGAAGACATGGTGCAGATAGGCGCGCGAATAGCTCCGGCAGGCCGGGCAGGTGCAGTCCTCGTCAAGCGGACGGGGATCGTCCCGGTGGCGCGCGTTCTTGATGTTGACCACGCCGTGCCGGGTGAAAGCCTGCCCCGTCCGGCCCGACCGCGACGGCAGCACGCAGTCCATCATGTCGATCCCGCGCAGCACCGCGCCCACGATGTCGTCGGGCTTGCCCACGCCCATCAGGTAGCGCGGTTTGTCCTCGGGCAGCATGCCCGGCGCGTAGTCGAGGACGCTGAACATCGTCTCCTGCCCCTCGCCGACCGCGAGTCCGCCGACCGCGTAGCCGTCGAAGCCGATCTCCTGCAGTTTCTCGGCGCTCTCGGCACGAAGTTCCGGCGTCACGCCGCCCTGCTGGATGCCGAAGAGCGCGTGTCCCGGCCGGTCGCCAAAAGCCGCCCGCGACCGCTCCGCCCAGCGCATCGACAGCCGCATGCTCTCGGCGACGCGCGCCTCGTCGGCCGGAAGCGCGGGACATTCGTCGAAGCACATCACGATGTCGGAGCCCAGCATCCGCTGGATCTCCATCGAGCGTTCCGGCGTGAGCTCATGTCGCGCGCCGTCGATATGGCTGCGGAATGTCACGCCGCGCTCGGTCAGCTTGCGCAGATCGGCCAGGCTCATCACCTGAAAACCGCCCGAGTCGGTCAGGATGGGCCGCTCCCAGTTCATGAAGCGGTGCAGGCCGCCAAGCCGCTCCACCCGCTCCGCCGTCGGGCGCAGCATCAGGTGATAGGTGTTGCCCAGCAGGATGTCGGCGCCCGTGGCGCGCACGCTTTCGGGCAGCATCGCCTTGACTGTTCCCGCCGTCCCCACGGGCATGAACGCAGGCGTGCGGATCTCGCCCCTGGGGGTGGAGATGAGCCCCGTGCGGGCCCGGCCGTCGCGCGCCTTCAGATTGAACTCGAAACCTTGTGCCATGGATCCTCGTTGGCTATCCGCGCCCTTCTGGGCAAAGATCGGCGGAATGCCAAGGAGAGCACATGGACGACGCGGCGCCATTTCGACTGGGGTGGGAAGAATGGGTCGGTTTGCCCCGGCTCGGCCTGCCCGCGCTCAAGGCGAAGGTGGATACCGGCGCCAAGACCTCGGCGCTCCATGCGCTCGACATCGAACCGTTCGGACCCTCCTCGCGCCCCCGCGTGCGGTTCATCGTCCAGCCCATCCCGGGGCGCACCGACCTGGTCATCCCCTGCTCGGCCGAGGTTCTTGACCGGCGCGAGGTCACCAGCTCCAACGGCGACACGGAATACCGGTTCGTGATCAGCAGCGAGCTTTCCGTCGGCGGCAAGCGCTGGCCGATCGAGGTCACCCTGACCGACCGCGGTACCATGAACTACCGGATGCTCCTGGGCCGCCAGGCGCTGACCGAAGAGGTCGTGGTGACTCCCTCGGAAAGCTTCTGCCAGCCGCCGCTCGACTATGAGGTCTATGCCTCGGCCAGCGTGCGCGACGTGGCGCCGACGCGGGCGCTGCGCATCGCCGTGCTCAGCCGCGAGGCGCACAACTATTCCACCACGCGGCTGGTGAACGAGGGCGAAAAGCGCGGCCACGTTGTCGAGGTCATCGACACCACGCGCTGCTACATGGCGATCAACGCCATGGCACCCGAGATCCATTACGACGGCAAGCGCCTGCCCCGCTACGACGCGATCATCCCGCGCATCGGCGCCAGCGTGACCAGCTACGGCACCGCCGTCATCCGCCAGTTCGAGACGACCGGCACCCATTGCGTGAACGGTTCCGACGGGATCACGGCGAGCCGCGACAAGCTGCACGCCCACCAGATCCTGGCGCGCCACCGGATCGGGATGCCCGCCACGGCCTTCGCCAACAGCCCGAAGGATACCGACAACCTGATCGGACTGGTGGGCAAGGCGCCGCTGATCGTGAAGCTGCTTGAATCGACGCAAGGCAAGGGCGTGGTGCTGGCCGAGACGCAAAAGGCCGCGCAATCGGTTATCTCGGCCTTCCGGGGCCTGCGCGCCAATTTCCTGGTGCAGCATTTCGTCAAGGAGGCGGCGGGCGAGGACATCCGCTGCCTGGTGATCGGCGGCAAGGTCGTGGCCTCGATGAGACGCATCGCGGCGGCGGGCGAATTCCGCTCCAACCTTCATCAGGGCGGGTCGGCCGAACCGGTGCGGATCTCGCGGACCGAGCGCGAAACGGCGGTGAAGGCGGCCCGTGCCTTCCGGCTGGGCATGGCCGGCGTCGACCTGCTGCGGTCCTCGGACGGCCCGAAGGTTCTGGAGGTGAACTCCTCGCCGGGGCTGGAAGGCATCGAGAAGGCCACGGGCAAGAACCTTTCCGCCCTCATCTACGACGACATCGAGAAGCGCGTGCGCCCCGCGCCGATGCGCAAGGCACGCGGCCCGCGGACGGCTGCGACCTGACGACATCCCTTCGCGGGCTTTACGCCGGCGCCCGGCTACCTTATCGTTATGGTCAACAATAGGGTTTCACCGCATGAGCATCGAAAACAGCGCCAAGTTGGAGGGACAGCCTCTGATCCGGCCGTCGTCGACCGAACACCCGCTCTACGAGAGCCTGGTAGAGGCGTGCCGGACGGTCTACGACCCCGAAATTCCCGTGAACATCTACGATCTGGGCCTCGTCTACACGATCGAGATCGGCGACGACGGCGCGGTCACGGTCCTCATGACCCTGACCGCGCCGGGCTGCCCCGTGGCCGGCGAGATGCCGGGCTGGGTCGCCGATGCGATCGAGCCGCTGCCGGGCGTCAAGACGGTCGACGTCGAACTGACCTGGGATCCGCCCTGGGGCATGGACATGATGAGCGACGAGGCGCGGCTCGAGCTTGGCTTCATGTGATCCGATGATTTCGGCGTGAGGGCCGCGCGGGTCTTCCTTCCGCTGCTTGCGGCGCTGACGTTTCTTTGCGCCAGCACGCTATCGGTTTATCAGGCCGCGGCGCAGGAAAAGATCACCGCCTTCGAACGGGCGGCGATCAATTCAGGCCTTCCACCGAAACCCGACACGTTCGACCTTTCGACACCCCAGACGGCGCTCGAAAGTTTTCTGCAGGCGGCCGAGGCCGGGAACTGGGCGCTTGCGAGCCATGCGCTCGATCTCGATCTGGTGCCGGAAGAGGCGCAGGCGCAACAGGGACCGGACCTGGCCGAGCATCTTTTCGTGATCCTCGACCGCAAGGTGCTCCTGCGCTGGTCGGATCTGCCCGAACGACCCGACGCGCTGCAAGAGACTGGCGGCAAGGACATGCCCCGCGCCGGCGAGGCACGGCGCAGCCTTCTGCTCGGAATCCTGACGCTGGACGGCCGCGAGGTCGCCGTGCGCATCAATCGGGTGCGCCCCGAGGACGGCGAGGCACGCTGGCTCTTTTCGGCCCAGACGGTCGCAAAGATCCCCGCCCTCTTCGCGGAATACGGACCTTCGGAGATCGAGAAGTCGATCCCGCGCTCACTGCAGGTCGAGACGATCTTCGGCCTGCGGCTCTGGGAACTGATTTTCCTGCCGCTGGCGATCATTGTCATCGGTCTGCTGGCCTGGGCGACATGGCGCCTCGCGACCTGGCTCTCGGCGCGGGCGAATTACTGGTTTCTGCAGGAATTGCTGCGCGGGGCGCGGCTGCCGGCCAGCATGGCCGTGGCTGCGGCGCTGCTCACCTGGCTGACGAGCGGGCTTCTGGCGGTGTCGTCGGCGGCCTCGGCGATCATCGCGCCCATCGTCCTGCTGACGTATGTGGGATCGATCATCCTGCTGATCGTCAACGCGATCGATGCGGTGCTCGATCACGTCGTCGACACCGATCCGGGGAAAATGTCTTCGCCCGAGAACGCCGAGGAGCGCAGCCTCGCGACCGGCATCTCGGCCGCACGCAGGTTCCTGCTGGTGATCGCGCTGCTCGTGGCGAGCGGCATCGTTCTCAGTTCGGCCAACATCTTCCGCACCCTCGGCTTTTCGCTGCTGGCGTCGGCCGGCGTCGTGACGCTCATCATCGCCTTCGCCGCGCGCGAGGTGCTGGGCAACATCCTGGCCAGCCTGCAGATCTCGCTCAACCGCTCGGCCCGGCTCGGTGATTTCCTCGAATTCGAGGGCCAGTGGTGTACCGTCGAGCGGATCTATTTCACCTACGTCCAGCTTCGGCTCTGGACCGGCAACCGACTGATCGTTCCGGTCTCGTATTTCGTGCGCCAGCCATTCGAGAACTGGAGCTGCGAGGAATTCAAGATGCTGCGTCTGGTCGAGCTCAAGCTCGCCTCGGATGCCGAAGTTCAGCCGCTCCGGGAGCGGATGATGGCCTTTGCCGACGAAGACGAGCGCATCTCGCCCGTTGATGAGGCGTTCTGTTACGTCACCAGGCAGGACGAATTCGGCAAGACCGTCCTCTTCGCCGTACCGGTTCCGGTGCCCGACGTCGGATGGAAGGTGGAATGCGACTTGCGGGAACACCTGATAGACGAGGCGGCGCGGCTGGGCGTCGCGTTCCCGGCCGAACCGCCTCGACCCGACCCCACGTGACGCGAGCGCACAACGGCGACGCGGCGACAGTCCGCGAAGGCGCCACGCGACCGGATGAGCGCGGGGCGACATCTACCGCCCTGGCAACCCGGAACTGGTGGCTCTGAGCGTTGCGGCACCGACGCTTGCGGCCAATGACGATCGCACGACCCGCACCGACGCGGCAGCGCAGCAGAGGATCCAGACGCAGCTCCTCGGCAGTTGCGGCACGTCCACGTCGATCCGCGCGCCGATGCACAACGCGATCGTCGGCGCAGGGGCAGTGGTTGCCCGCGACGTCTGGCGCAACTGGGGCGGGAAACCCCGCACGCACCTTGCGCGGTTCCACATAACGGACAGAGGGCCCGCCCGAAAAAAATATCTGGGGATTACTCGCCCGGCAAGCTACTGGAACCCAATGCTTACCTTGACGTGTTGTGATCAACAGTCACACTACTAAAAAAAGAGCAGAGTTGAGGTTTCATGTTGGACGAGCGCCCATATCATCATGGAAACCTTCGCGCTGCGCTTCTCCAGGCAGCATCCGAGATGGTCGCGGAAAGCGGCCTCGACGCCGCATCGACCCGGGCCCTCGCCCGCAGGGTCGGCGTCGCGCCCTCGGCGGTGTTCCGGCACTTCAAGGACAAGAAGGCGCTTTTCACCGCCTATGCCGCTGACGGGTTCCGGCAGCTCGCCGTCCGCGTGGCCGAAGCGCGTGCCGAGACCGGCGGGTCGGCCAGCAAGCAGTTGCAGGCGATGGCCCGGACCTATCTGACATTCGCACTGGAGAATCCGGGCCTCTTCCGGGTGATGTTCCGGGCCGACCAGATCGACAAGGCCGATCCGGACCTGGCCGCCGCCCGCGAGATGCTCGAGGCGGCGCTTCGGCGTGGCGCGATGCGGATCGGCAGCCGCGACAGCGATGTGCCCGTGCTGGTTCACGCTGCAATCCACGGCCTTGCCACTCTGGCCATCGAGACCACCCTCGAGGATGATCTGCCCGACGACATGACGGGCCGGGTAGCCTCGTTGATGGCAATGCTGCGCCGGATGGTTCCGCTTCTGGAGCCGCTGAACTAGGCGCCCAGGAGACGCATTCCGGCCGTCAGCCCCTCGATCGTCATCGGCACCATGCGTTCGCGACCGAGTATGTCCGCGATCATGCCGACGGAATGCGTGTGCTCCCAGAAGCGGCGCGGCGAAGGATTGATCCAGAGGGTTTCCGGCCACTGGACGCGCGCCCGTTCGAGCCAGACCTGCCCCGACTCGGCGTTCCAGTGCTCGTTCGCTCCTCCCGGCATCGCCACCTCGTACGGCGACATGGAGGCGTCGCCGACAAAGATGCATTTCCAGTCGGATCCGTATGTGTTGATCACATCCCACGTCGAGGTCTGCTCGGTCCAGCGGCGGTCGTTGTCGCGCCAGACGCCTTCGTAGAGGCAGTTGTGGAAGTAGAAATGCTCAAGGTGCTTGAACTCGCTGCGCGCCGCGCTGAAGAGCTCCTCCACAACCTGAACATGTGGATCCATCGAGCCGCCAACGTCCAGAAACAGCAGCACGCGCACCGCATTGTGCCGCTCCGGGCGCGTCTTCACGTCCAGGTAGCCATGCTCGGCCGTGGCGCGGATGGTCCCGTCGAGATCCAGCTCCTCGACAGCGCCATCGCGCGCCCATTTCCGAAGCCGTTTCAATGCCACCTTGATGTTGCGGGTGCCGAGCTCGACCTGGTCGTCGAAGTCGCGGAACTCGCGCTTGTCCCAGACTTTCACGGCGCGCTGGTGACGGGAGCGATCCTGCCCGATCCGCACGCCCTCGGGATTGTAGCCGAAGGCACCGAAGGGTGACGTGCCGGCGGTACCGATCCACTTGTTGCCGCCCTGATGGCGCCCCTCCTGCTCCTTGAGCCTTTCGCGCAGTGCTTCCATCAGCTTGTCGAACCCGCCAAGCGCCTCAATCTCGGCACGTTCCTCTTCGGTGAGATGCTTTTCGGCCATGCGGCGCAACCAGTCCTCCGGCAGGTCGAGCGCTTCCAGAACGGCGGCGTCGGGGATCGCCTCGAGTTCCTCGAAGCTCGTCGCAAAGGCGCGATCGAAACGGTCGATATGACGCTCGTCCTTCACCATCGCGGCGCGCGCCAGGTAGTAGAACCCTTCCACGTCATAGGTGACGAGGCCGGCCCGCATGGCATCGAGAAACGACAGGAATTCGCGAAGCGAAACCGGAACACCCGCGCGCCGCAGGGTCTCGAAGAAGGACAGAAACATCAGATCAGTCGCGTGATCACGATGGTCAACACAACTCCGGCCAGCCCGAAAAGGATTCCGTGCACCGCGGCCCACTGCACCATGTCGAGACGGCTCCCCTCGCGACGTGACGCCCGCCAGGCGCCGTAAACAGCCCCCAGAATGAAAAATGTCAGAACGATCATGCGCGGCCTCCTTGCGCCAGAGACCTGATTTCGTCGGCCCGCGCCCGCACCTCGGCCTCCGACCCGAAGCCGTAGCGGGCCCATCCGAGGCTCTCGGCGCGCACCGCCCGCGCCTCGCTGCCCCGGCCGAGCTGCTCGAGCGCCTCGGCCTTCACCATCAGAAGCATCGCCAACAGCGCCGCGTTCTCGGCGTCCGCCACCGCGCGGATGTTCCGGTCGGCAATCTTCAGCGCCTGCTCCGCATCGCCCGCCGACAGCGCATAGGCCGCCATCTGCATCGCCACATTGGCCGCGTGAATGCGGGTTTCGGGGTTGTTGTGGTAGAGTTCCGCCGCCTGCAGGAATGCGGTGAGGGCTTCGTGGGGCTCACTCTGCACCGAGAGCCGTCCCAGCGCGAAGAGCGAGAAGGCCAGTCGATTGTCACGCCACCCTTCCTGTTCTGCGATGGACACGGCCTTCTTCGCCGCGGCGATCCGCCGTCCGGCTGGGGCGCGCGGCATGAGCGCGCCCTCGATCGCGTCGATCCAGGCGCGCGAACTTTCCGGAATCGCACGACCGGCCGCCATCCGGCCACGGGGGTTCAGCCGGTCGAGCAAGCGCGGGAGCCGTGCCGCGACCTGCTCGCGGGTCATCCCCGTCTGCAATTCCGGCGCGTAGAGCGCGCGGAGCACCAGCATGTCGAATCCGGTCAGGACAGTATGGAAGTTGTCGTCGTTGAAGACGCTGTCGGTCAGCCGGTAGAGGTCGTTGAGGGGGCCGAGCGCCTGGGCCAGCTCTTCGTGGAGACAGTCGCGGATCTCCTGCGGAGCGACGTCGCGCGGGATGAAGATTGCCATGTGCTCGCGCCGGGTCAGCGTGGTCCAGTCCAGCGCGGACGAGCGCTTGTGACGACGATACTCGTCCCAGGAACTCATGCGCGGCACGACGAAACAGGCGGCCTGCGGCACGGCGCGGCGCATCTCTTCGCGGGTGACGGCCTCGATTGAGATCGATGCCGGCGCGTCCGGCGAGACCCGCGCGATGTCGATGCCCGCTTCCTTGCGAAGGCGCCCGAGAAGCGCGTCAAGGTCCCGGTCGAGGCTTGCCGGTGCTGGACCCGCGACGCGCACTGTCACCGGTCCCTCGAACCGGGTGAAGACCGGCAAGGTGCGGCCGCTTTCAAGCCGGAAGGTCAGGTCCAGGATATCGTTCGCGATCAGGGCGTTCGCCCGGCGCGGCCCTTCAACATGCGGGCCGGCGAATGTCTTCATCGGCGGCAACGGCGCCGTCGGGAGAGGTGCCCCGCGCTCGGCCTGTGGCGTTTGGGTGCAGGACGACAGGGCGATGGCCGCCGCGAAGAGGATGGTCCGGATCGTTCTGCGGCTCATGGGCGGTCGTACTTTATGAAAGGCGTCCGGCGGCCGACGCGGTCGTAGAGCCGGCGTCCGTCGTAATTGTTCTCCGCGGTCAACCAGTAGACGGACCCGGCATCGGCGGCATCGGCCTTCGTGTAGACCGCCTCGATCAGGCGACGGCCGAGGCCGGTTCCGCGAAACGCCGGCTCTACCCAGAGATCCTGCAGGTAACAGACCGGTTCGACCTTCCAGCCGTGACGGTGAAAGAGGTAGTGCGCCAGACCGGCGGGACGTTCGCCGACCGACGCCATGAGGCCCCGGAACTCGCCTGCCTCGCCCGAGTTGAGGCGCGAAAACGCCATATCGATCACCTCGGGGGCCAGTTCGGTCCGGTAGAAGCCCAGATAGCCCTCCCACATCCGCTGCCACTCGGCGCGGTCTTCCGGGGCAAGGGGGCGGATGGTGATCGCCTGGTTATCGCTCACGTGGTCTCGTCCGGACTGCTCGGATCCACCCGTAAAGGTCGGATCGTGCCCTGGCCAGCATCGATTCCCTCAACGGCAACTTACTGCTGCCGGCGCGCCATGAATGCCAGCCTTTCGAAAAGATGCACGTCCTGCTCGTTCTTCAGCAGAGCGCCGTGCAGCCGCGGCAGCGCGTCCGCGCCACTGCCACGCAGGTCCTCGGGCGCCAGATCCTCGGCCAGGAGCAGCTTCAGCCAGTCCAGGACCTCGCTGGTCGAGGGTTTCTTCTTCAGGCCCGGCGTCTCGCGCAGCTGGTAGAACTGGGTCAGCGCCGTGGTCAGCAGCGATTCCTTGATGCCGGGGTGGTGGACCGCGACGATCTGCTTGAGCGTCTCGATTTCGGGGAAACGGATGTAGTGGAAGAAGCAGCGGCGCAGGAAGGCGTCCGGCAGCTCCTTCTCGTTGTTCGAAGTGATGATGACGACCGGGCGCTGTCGCGCGCGGATGGTCTTGCCGGTTTCGTAGACGTGGAACTCCATCCGGTCGAGTTCCTGCAGGAGGTCGTTGGGGAACTCGATGTCGGCCTTGTCGACCTCGTCGATCAGCAGGACGACGCGCTCGTCGGCTTCGAATGCCTGCCAGAGCTTGCCCTTGCGGATGTAGTTCGCCACGTCGTGCACCCGCTCGTCGCCGAGCTGGCTGTCGCGGAGGCGGCTTACGGCGTCGTATTCGTAGAGCCCCTGCTGCGCCCGCGTCGTCGACTTGACGTGCCACTCGATGAGCGGCGCCCCGAGCGAGGCGGCGACTTGCCGGGCGAGCTCGGTCTTGCCGGTTCCGGGCTCGCCCTTGACCAGCAGCGGACGCTCCAGGGTCACGGCGGCGTTGACGGCGACCGTGAGGTCGTCCGTCGCGACATAGGCGTCGGTCGAGGTGAAGGACATGGCTGGAAAGGCTCTCCCGGGATTGAGGCGCGCGGACGCTAGCGCGCGTGCGCCGGGGCATCAAGACGGGTTGATCCACCATCGACAGACGCCTGCCCTTGGGGTATGCCCCGCGCGCAGATGGTGCCTCGGGGTGCCGAGACGCCTCCGCACGAGTATGCGGATGGGGAGTAAGGGGAAACGAATGAAGGCCGAAGTTTTCTTGCCTGACGACTACCGTCCGGCCGAGGACGAACCGTTCATGAACGACCGACAGCTGGAATATTTCCGGCGCAAGCTGATAGCGTGGAAGGCCGACTTGCTGGGAGAGAGCAAGACGACGATCGAAGGATTGCAGGACAGCAGCCGCAACATCCCCGATGTCGCTGACCGTGCCAGCGAAGAAACCGACAGGGCGCTGGAGCTGAGAACCCGTGACCGGCAGCGCAAGCTGGTCGCCAAGATCGACGCGGCGCTGCGCAGGATCGACGACGGTGAGTACGGCTATTGCGAAGAGACCGGCGAGCCGATTTCGCTCAAGCGGCTCGACGCACGCCCGATCGCCACGCTCAGCCTGGAGTCGCAGGAACGCCACGAGCGGCGCGAGAAGGTGCATCGCGACGAATGACGCGCAGTCCCGCCGCGAGCAATGCGCGGCGGGACGCCCGCGGCCGACCGCGTGAGCTCCAAGTCACGGCGTGCCGCCTGCTGATTGCTATTCATCGAACACGATTTGCGGGATTCGATGCGACTTGACGGTCGGGAAATCTCGATCCTCGGCGCTGGGATCGGCGGTCTGGCGGTTGCCATCGCGCTCAGGCAACGCGGCGCGGTCGTCACCGTTCTGGAACGGGCAGCCAAGATTTCTGAGGTCGGCGCCGGTCTGCAGATCAGCCCGAATGGGCTGCGCGTGCTCGATGCGCTCGGGGTCGGGAACGCGGTCCGGTCTCGCTCCGTCCGGGCAGAAGCCGTCGATCTGATCGATGGCCCGAGCGGGCGACGGGTCCTGTCCCTGGACATGAAACGGTACGGACGCGGGCGGGAATGGCTTTTCGTCCACCGCGCACGACTCGTCGAAGTGCTGGAACAGGCGGCGCGGCGACTGGGCGTCCAGATCGAGCTGGGGCGCGAGGTGAGCGAAGTCGCGCATACGCCGACGGGCGCCCGTCTCACGTTCGTCGGCGGAGAGGACCGAGAGGTGCCGTTTCTCGTCGGCGCCGACGGTGCGCGTGGTCCGAGCTTGCCGCGCGCTGGGACCGGCGCCGGAGGTGGCCTTCACCGGACAGGTGGCATGGCGGACGATCGTTCCCCGACAGACACCGCCGCGCGCGCGCGTGTTCATGGGGCCAAGGCGGCATCTCGTGACCTATCCGCTCGCCGACGATCTGACGAACGTTGTCGCGGTCGAAGAGCGCAGCGACTGGGCCGAGGAAAGCTGGTTCGCGGAAGACCGCCCCGAATCCCTGCGGGCGGCTTTCGCGGGCTTCGCGCCAGTCGTGCAGGAACTCCTGCAGGACGTGGAACGGGTGTACCTCTGGGGGCTGTTCCGGCATCCGGTCGCCGCATGCTGGGCGGATCGGCGGGTCGCTCTGGTCGGCGACGCGGCCCACCCCACGCTACCCTTCATGGCACAGGGAGCCAACCTGGCGCTCGAGGACGCCTGGGCGCTTGCGGATTGCCTCGATGGCCCGGGGCTGTCAGCCTACCAACCCCGCCGGCGCGCCCGCGCGGAGAAGGTCGTGGCCGCCGCCGGTGCCAACGCACGCAACTACCACCTGTCCTCGCTGCCAGTCCGCTTCGCCGCGCACACTGCCCTGCGTTTGGCCGGAAGTCTCGCGCCAGGCGCAGCACTGGCCCGCTTCGACTGGATCTACGACCACGACGAGACGCGGGCGCAAAGCCCTATCGGACCGCCTGATCGAGCGCCGTGATGATGCCACCGAAATCGGCCGCCTTGAGCGACGCGCCACCGACTAGCGCGCCATCCACATTGCCGATCGCGAAAATCTCGGCGGCATTGGACGGCTTGACCGATCCCCCGTAGAGCAGACGAATGTCGCGGGCGCCGTCGCCCAGGCGGTCCGCCAAGCCGGCGCGCAACGCGTCGTGCACTTCCGCGATCTGTTCCGTCGTGGGAACTCGCCCGGTGCCGATGGCCCAGACCGGTTCGTACGCGATGACGATGGCGTCAGCGGCAGCGATCTGCGGCGGCAGCGAGCCGTCGAGCTGGCCGCGAACCACATCGAGCGTCCGCCCCGCCTCCCGCTCTTCCAGCGTCTCGCCGACGCAGATGACCGGCCGCAATCCCGCCTCGAGAGCGGCAGACGCCTTTGCCGCAACGTCGGCGTCGCTTTCGCCGTGATCGGCGCGGCGCTCCGAATGCCCGACGATGACATAGTTTGCGCCGGCATCGGCCAGCATGCCGGCCGAGACGTCGCCGGTATGCGCGCCGGAGGCGGCCGCATGGCAATCCTGACCGCCCAGGGCAATCGCGCCATTCCCGGCGCGGTCGGCCATCCGCGACAGCAGCGTCGCCGGCGGACAGATCAGGATCTCGGCGTGAGCAGACGGATGCGTCTTCAGAAGCGCATCGACCTCGGTCAGGGCCGCAGCCAGACCGTTCATCTTCCAGTTTCCTGCAGCGAGCTTGCGAGGCGCCATGTCCGATCCCTTCCTGTCCGGTTTCCCCCGCTCTAGCGCGATCAGGATCGGAATGTCACTCGGAAGGGCACGACTCCCGGCCCCTGCGGCACGATCAGGTCGCGCCGCGCTCCGCGGCCAGATCCTCGACGTCGCGGAACTTGATCGATTCGCCGCATCCACAGGCATCCACGACGTTGGGATTGCGGAACTTGAAATCCGCTTTCCAGAAGCGAGGTCTGGTAGTCGATCTCGGTCCCGAACAGGAACATCTGCGCCATCGGCGCAATGATCACGCGGGCGCCGTCCTGATCCACGATCTCGTCATTGGGCTCGGGCCGCTCGACGTAATCCATCGTGTATTCCATGCCGGCGCATCCCCCCTTCTTCACACCGATACGCAACCCGTGCGCACCATCGCGCGCCATGAGGCGGGTGATCTGGCGGATTGCGGCGGGCGTGAGCGTCACGGCCTGCTTGCCTGGAATGCCGAACATGAGCTGGTCCCTCTCTGACGGAACGAAGGTAAAGGGTCAGAGCCGTTGTCTCAAGGGGGCCACCTGCAATTGGGCCCGAAACGCGGCAGCGCGGCGATGTCACGCTGACAAGCGCCGATTATCGCCCCATATTGGCACCATGCTGAAGTTCACTCCCATCCTGCTCGCCATCCTCTACGCGTTTGCCATGTACCACTTCTCTGCCTGGCGGACACGAAAGGAGCTCGACGCGCACTCTTCCGAACTGGCAGATCCGCGTCTGAAGGCACTCACCGATCGGATGGCGTCGTCGCTCGACCTGCCGCGGATCAAGGTCAACATCTACGAAATAGCCCCAGTCAACGGACTCGCGGCGCCTGATGGCAGGATCTTCATCACGCGTGGGTTCTACGACCAGTATCGGCAAGGCGCCGTGACCGCCGAGGAGATGGCCAGCGTGATCGCGCACGAACTCGGTCACGTGGCTCTGGGTCATTCCCGACGACGGATGATCGACTTCTCGGGACAGAATGCGCTGCGGACTGCGCTGGCGATGGTGCTGGGGAGAATCCTTCCCGGGATCGGAGGCATCATAGCGGCGGCACTTACCAGCCTGCTCGCTGCCCGTCTGTCCCGCGGCGACGAGTACGAGGCCGATGAATACGCCTCGGCGCTGCTGACCAAGTCGGGGATCGGGACGAGCCCCGCAAAAGAGCCTCTTTCGCAAGCTGGAGGCGCTCACGCAGGGGCGCGGTGGCGCGGTGCCGGCCTGGATGCTCAGCCATCCTGGCGCCGACGAGCGCATTGCCGCGATCGAGCAGAACGAGGCGAAATGGCTGCGTGGCGTCTGAGCCCTCGTCAGAGCCGTTCGAGTGCGCGGGCCAGCCGCGGCAGTCTCGCTCGCTTCAGCAGGGGACGCATGGGTTGCGGCACGCCGGACAGATGTTCGGCCTTGGCCCGCACGATTTCGGCGACGCCTGCAACCTCCACGGGCTGACGGGACAGGCAGTCGCAGAGGAACGGATCCGGGTGCCGTGCCCTCACTCGATGCGGGGCCACGGCAGCTGCGGGGAAGTCGCGCAAGTTCAGCGTGAGAAGAACGTCGGCCTCGGCGGCCATGGCGGCTGCGAGCACATGGATGTCCGCTGCGTCCCTGAGCCAGAGCTTCGCCTCGACCGCGGGATCGGGCGAGATCAGGGCGTCCGGCCATTGAGCGCCCAGAAGGGCGATCTCGGCCTCCGCCAATGTGGCGTCATCGCGACGGGCCGAGACATGACGCCATTCGTCGAGGATCCGCGGCGACCAGAAGGGATCGTAGAGGCCCTTCCGCGCCACGCCGAGAAGGATCTCGCGCAGCACTGTCGGGTAGAGCACGCAAGTGTCGAGCAGCGCCTTCACGCAAGCAGGCGCAGGAAGATCGCCTTGAGATAGCCGCTCTCGGCCAACGCCGGGTGGACCGGATGGTCAGGTCCCGCGAAGCCGGTGTGAACGATCTGCGCGCGTCGCCCTGCCCGGCCGACGCCCCTGAGCGACGCCGCCTGGAACGCGGCGTGATCGGCGGCATGACTGCACGAGCAAAGGACCAGATAGCCGCCAGGCGCCACCAGAGCGGACGCCAGCCGCGCCGTCCTTTCATAGGCGCGCAGACCGGCATCCAGCGCCTGCCGTGACGGAGCGAAGGCGGGCGGGTCACAAATCACTGTGTCGAAAGACCGTCCTCCCTCGGCCAGCGCATTCATCACCTCGAAGGCATCCCCCTGCCTGGCCGAGAACCTCGCGCCGAAACCGGATGCCTCCGCGCCGCCCTCTGCCAGTTCCAGAGCCGCGGCCGATCCGTCGACGGCGAGTGCTTCGGTCGCTCCGGCGGCAAGCGCGGCAAGGCCGAAACCGCCAACATGGCTGAACACGTCCAGAACGGTGCCACCATGGGCGAGCCTCGCGGCAAAGCCATGGTTCTCGCGCTGATCGAAGAAGAGGCCGGTCTTCTGCCCGCCCTCCAGGTCCGCGAGATAGGTCGCCCCGTTCATCGGCACCGGGATCGGACCGGACAAGCTGCCGCGGAGGACCATCGTCTGGCCGTCCAGCCCTTCCAGAGCACGGCTTCGACCCTGCGCGTTCTTGATCACCGTTCCGACACCCGTCACGCGAACCAGCGCCTCGACCAACTGGTCGAGCGCGACGTCGGCCCAGGCGGCGTTCGGTTGGATGACGGCCGCGTCCCCGAAGCGGTCGATGACGACCCCGGGAAAGCCATCGGCTTCGGCGTGGACCAGGCGATAATGTGGCGAAGGGTAGAGTCGGTCGCGATGCGCAAAGGCCAGGGCAAGCCGTTCCTCGATCCACGCCGCGTCGATCTCGGCGGCAGGATCGGTGTCGAGCACGCGAACGGTAATGCGAGATCCGGCATTGAAGGCGCCGGTGGCGAGCGGCTGACGTTCGCCGTCTTGCAGGGTGACGATCGTGCCCGGCGGGAGCGATCTTGCGCGCCGGTCGAGCACGAGCTCGTTGTCGTAGAGCCACGGAAATCCACGGCGGATGCGCCGGGCGTCGCTCCTGGGTCTGATCCTGATTACCGGACGGGTGCTCATGCAAGCGCCTTAGCGCAAGCAGGATGCGCCGGGAAGGGTGTCAGCCGAGGACGGCGTGACGGCGGCCGGAGATCAGACGGCGCAAGCCGCGGCCGGCGCCGCGAATGTATGAAGCAATGGCCTCGGCCTGCATCTGGCGAGCACGGCTCTCGATCTGGGCGAGGTCGGCGGTATTGAATCGATTGGTCATGGGTGTCTGTGCCTTGGTACGTGGTGAGGCGCTGAGATAGGGGCCCAAATCTTTCCAAACCACCAACGATGTCGAGAACCCGCCATGCCGTTTGCGCATGGCGGAGTTCCGTCGCACGATTGCGCGTCATTGTTAGCGGTAGCCGCGCATGCTACCGCGATGTCTGTCGCACGATCGACAGCCCGAGGAGGAGTTCAGCCGATGAGCCTCGATCCTACTGTTCGCAAGGTCACCGATCGGATTGTCGCGCGTTCGAAAGACATGCGGAGCCGCTATCTCGAGCGGATGACCCGCGCCGCCGAAGAAGGGCCCCGGCGCGCTCATCTGTCCTGCGGCAACCAGGCGCACGCCTACGCCGCGATGGAGGAAAAGAAGGCGCTGGCCGAGGAGCGCGCCCCGAACATCGGCATCGTCTCCGCGTACAACGACATGCTCTCGGCCCATCAGCCCTTTGAACGCTTTCCGGATCTCATCAAGCGCACGGCCCGCGCCCATGGCGGCACGGCCCAGGTGGCGGGAGGGGTGCCGGCCATGTGCGACGGAGTCACCCAAGGCCAGGTCGGGATGGAGCTGTCGCTCTTTTCGCGCGACGTGATTGCCCTCGCGACGGCGGTTTCGCTGTCGCACAACACCTACGACGCGGCCGTCTATCTCGGCGTCTGCGACAAGATCGTGCCGGGCCTCGTGATCGCGGCCGCGACCTTCGGCTACATCCCCGGCATATTCCTTCCCGCCGGCCCGATGACCAGCGGCCTGCCGAACGACGAGAAATCCAGGGTACGTCAGCAATTCGCCGCGGGAGAGGTTGGCCGGGACGAACTGATGAAGGCTGAGATGGCGAGCTATCATGGCCCCGGCACCTGCACCTTCTATGGCACGGCGAACTCGAACCAGATGCTGATGGAGTTCATGGGCCTGCACCTTCCCGGGGCGAGCTTCGTCAATCCCAACACGCCGCTGCGTGACGCGCTGACCGAAGCAGGCACCAGACGCGCCCTGGAGATCACGGCGCTCGGCAACGATTACCGGCCGGTGAGCGAAATCCTGGACGAGAGGGCGTTCGTGAATGGCATCGTCGGTCTGATGGCCACCGGCGGCTCGACCAACCTTGTCATCCACCTTCCCGCGATGGCGCGCGCGGCGGGCGTCGTTCTCGACATCGAGGATTTCGAAGATCTGTCGTCGGTGACGCCGCTGATGGCCAAGGTCTACCCGAACGGTCTTGCCGATGTGAATCATTTCCATGCCGCCGGCGGGCTCGGCTACATGATCGGCGAGCTGGTCGACGCGGGCCTTCTGCACCCGGATGTGCGCACCGTGGCGGGCGACGGTCTTGCCGACTACACGCGCGAGCCGAAGCTGCATGACGGCACCCTCACGTGGGAGGAGTGGAACCGTCAGACGCGCAACGACAAGATCCTGCGGCCGGCATCCGACCCCTTCCAGAAAAGCGGGGGCCTCAAGGAGCTCAAGGGCAGTCTCGGGCGCAGCGTGATGAAGGTATCGGCCGTCGATCCGCAGCGCCACCTGATCGAAGCGCCGGCGCGGGTCTTTTCGGATCAGGAAGAGGTCAAGCGCGCCTTTCGCGCGGGCGAATTCACCGAGGACGTGGTTGTCGTCGTCCGGTTCCAGGGCCCGAGGGCGAACGGCATGCCCGAACTGCACTCCCTGACCCCGACCCTCGCGGTCCTCCAGGATCGGGGTCTCAAGGTCGCGCTCGTTACCGATGGCAGGATGTCGGGCGCGAGCGGAAAGGTTCCGGCTGCAATCCACGTCTGCCCCGAAGCGGCGGACAAGGGGCCGATCGCCCGGGTACGCGATGGCGATTTGGTTCGGGTCGATGCCGTCAACGGAACCCTGGACGTTCTTGAAGCCGGATTCGAGGATCGCGACCCGATCGAACATGACGGCGCCGCGGCCGAATTCGGTGTCGGGCGCGAGCTGTTCTCGGTTTTCCGGCGCAATGTCGGGCTGGCCGAAGATGGCGCCAGCGTCGTCGTTTGAGGAGGATGGCATGACCCCACAACAAGCATCCCGGCGCACCGAAGAGTTGTGCCGTCTGGCGCCTGTCATCCCGGTACTGGTCATAAACGACGTCTCCACTGCCCGCCCTCTGGCCGAAGCGCTGGTCGCAGGCGGTCTTCCCGTGCTCGAAGTCACGCTGAGAACGCCTGCGGCACTCGACGTCATTGCCGAAATGGCGAAGGTCGATGGCGGCGTGGTCGGCGCAGGAACCCTCCTGACCAAGGCCGACGTCGAGGCGGCTCAGCGGGCCGGTGCGCGGTTCGGCGTGTCGCCGGGCTCGACGCCTGCCCTGCTCGATGCCTGTGAAGAGGCCGACCTGCCCCTCCTGCCCGGGGCTGCGACGGCAACGGAAGCGATGATGCTCCTGGAGCGTGGCTACACGATCCAGAAGTTCTTCCCGGCCGAAGCGGCGGGTGGCGCCAAGGCACTCAAGGCCATCGGCGCGCCGATCCCCCAGGTATCGTTTTGTCCGACAGGCGGCATCGGTCCGTCAAATGCCAGCGACTACCTTTCGCTCGCCAACGTGATCTGCTGTGGCGGCTCCTGGGTCGCGCCGTCCGACTTCGTCTCCACCGGTGAATGGCGGAAGATCGAGGAGCTGGCGCGCGAGGCCTCAAGGTTGCCTCGTTCCATTTGACGCTCCCGATGGCTCTGGATGAACTTCAGGTCGCCTTGGTTTTGCAACTCCGCCCTCCCCGCCGTCGCGGCGACGCCGGAGCCTTCAAGCCGTCGCGCAGGACAGCGGTCATCGGGTGCTCCGCGCCATCGTTCTCGTGCTGCGCCAGTATCTCGTGGATGGCTGACTGCGCCGATCGCTCCGCCGGCAACCCGAGGATCCAGTCCAGAAAAATGCCGCGGCATTGCGGGAGATCCAAGTCAGGCATGGCGTAGGCGTCGGTCATCAGCCCGCGCGGATCCAGATCCTTCGACGTCAAGGCCTCAACCCTCTCTTTCCTCGAGATAGTCAGAAATCGCGGCACCGGCGCGGTCGGCCGCGATCTGCATCTTCTGCGACAGCTCGTCCGCCGAAATCGCCTCGCTTTCGCGCGACAGGAGCGGCAACCGGGCCACGGCCGCATCCACTGGCCCGTTCGAGAGCAGCCGCGACGCCGCCTGGACCGGCCAGAGCAGCGCGACGGCCTCGCCTATCGCCTCACGCTGATCGGCTGTGGGGAAACGCGCGATCTGCTCGTCAAGCCGCCGCGCCGGCTTTCCCGACAGAAGCGTCGCCGCAGCCGCAACCAGCGCAATGTCCTGAAGTCGCCCGGGACCGGCTTTCGTTTCCCATTCACCGGGGTCGGAATGCGCCGCGGCCAGGCGCTCACGCATCTCCCTGGTTTCCGTCATCACCTTTTCACGATCGTGCACACTTCCCACGACTTGCCGACAGAAGGCTTCGACCTCTCGTCCCAGTGCCTCCGAACCGGCAACGGGCCGCGCGCGGGTCAGTGCCAGATGTTCCCATGTCCAGGCCTCGTCGCAATGGTAGCTCCGAAAGGCATCGAGCGATACCGCGACGGGTCCCTGCTTGCCCGATGGACGCAGACGCATGTCGACCTCGTAGAGCCGCCCCTCCGAGGTAGGCGCCGTCAGGGCCGTCAGAAGCGACTTGGTGAGCCGGGCATAGTAGCTCCGCGCATCGAGCGGTCGCCGTCCCGTCGATCTCTCCATCCCTTCGGCGTCGTAGATCACGATCAGGTCGATGTCGGATGTTGCGGTCAGCCGTTCCGCGCCGAGCGATCCCATCCCCAGAACGGTCGCGCCCCGACCCGGCGGCGGCCCGTGGGCCTGGGCAAATTCCGCCACGACTGCGGGCCACAGACCCCCGACCACTGCGCTCGCCAGATCCGCGTAGCTTTGCCCGGCTTCATCCGCGTCGATCAAACCGCGCAGATGGTGCACCCCGATGCGGAAGTGCCATTCCTTCGACCAGCGCCTCGCGGCATCGAGCTGCGCCTCGTAGTCACCTTGCGCCTGCAGGCGACGGAGGAGATCGGCCTCCAGAGCCTGCCGACCCGGCCAGGGTTCGAAGAAGCTGCCTCCGATCACCGCGTCGAGCACCGCCGGGTTGGCGCCCAGATGCCGCGCAAGCTCAGGCGCGCTGTCGGCGATGTCGACAAGCAGATCCAGAAGTTGCGGGTTCGCTTCGAAAAGCGAGAAGATCTGAACGCCGGCCGGCAACTGCGACATGAAAGCGTCGAGATGGGTCAGCGCCTGATCGGGGCGGGCTGCTGCGTTGATCCGCCTCAACAACGCGGGTCGCAACCGCCGGAAGATCTCCACCGCGCGCGGCGACCGCAGCGCGGGGTATGACGTCCAGCGCCCCGTGATCTCGCGCTGGGCATCGCTGAGGGCTGGCGCCTCGGCGGCGGGGGTGGGCTTGAAGAAGCCTTCCGTCAGGCGCGCGACCCGGTCGAAACGTTCTCTCAGATCGCTGCGAAGCGCCTCGGTCGACCGCCCGGTAAACGCCGCCAGGCGATCGAAGCCCTCATCGCTGGTCGGAAGAAGATGAGTCTGCGCATCGCCGATCATCTGGAGCCGATGTTCGATTTCTCGCAAGGCCCGATAATCCTCGGTCAACTGCTCGGCGTCCGCCTGGGAAACCCAGCCAGCAACAACCAGTCGTTCCAGACCTTCGACCGTTCCACGAACCCGCAAGGACGGATCACGGCCACCTGCGATGATCTGTCTTGTCTGGGTGAAGAATTCGATCTCCCGTATCCCCCCTGGCGAGAGCTTCACATCGCGGCCCTCCAGTCCGGTCTCATGCAGGCCCTTGTGCTCGCGGATCCGCAGCCGCATGTCGTGGGCGTCCCGGATCGCTGCGAAGTCCAGGTGCTTTCGCCAGATGAAGGGACGGAGCCTCTCGATGAAGGCGCCGCCCGCGTCGAGTGCCCCGGCCGCCGGTCGCGCCTTGATCCAGGCCGCCCGCTCCCACGTCCGGCCCATCGCCTCGTAATACCGTTCGGCCGCTTCGATCCCCAGGCAGACAGGCGTCACGGCCGGATCGGGTCGGAGCCGGAGATCGACGCGAAACACATAGCCCTCCGCCGTCATCTCCGAGAGCGTCGCGCTCATCTTCCGTGTCGCCCGCACGAAGGCGGAGCGCACCTCCGCATAGTCCTGTGGATCGTGGCGCGTCTCGTCGAACAGACAGATGAGATCGATGTCCGACGAGTAGTTCAGCTCGAAGGCCCCATGCTTGCCCATGGCGATCACAACCAGACCGTCCAGCTCGTCGCCACCCGGCAACCGCTTGCGCCGCACTTCGACGGCGACGGCATGTTTGCAGGCGGCCCGGACAGCCGCATCGGCGAACCGGCTCAGAGCGCCGGTCACCTGCTCAAGGGGCCAGACCCCTCCCACGTCCGCCAGCGCGACAAGAAGTGCCAGGCGACCCTTGAGTTGCCGCAGCGGTACCGCCGGGTCCTGCTGGATCGATGCCGCCTCTTGCAGGATCTCTTCGAGGACCGGCTCCGGGTTGTCGGCCAGCGCGGTCCTCAGCCATTCGCGTTCTTTCCGGATGAGCCCGGCAAGAAACGGGCTGCAGCCTGCCGTACCTGCCAGCACCTCGCGGAGCGGGGAGGCCAGCTCCGGCAGGGACGCAGCCGCGTCATCGCCAGCGGTGCGATCAAAGGGCGTGGGTGTTCGGCTCAGCCGATCCGCAAAGGACATTCGCGCAGATTGACCGGTCGGCCGGGTACGTCAACCAAAGTACGCCATCGCCCCTCAGGGAAACGCCGGCACACCGTATGTGAAAAGATTTCACATCCCACCTTGACGCCGGGTTTCCGCGCACCGATCTAGAGCATGTAAAGGAAGTTTACATAGGCGATGGAGGAAACGACATGACGGCAATTGCTAGTTGGCCTGGACAAGCCGAGAACTGGCTCGATGAGCGCGGCAAGGCCGCATGGATCGGAGCGATGATCCTCGGGTTTATCTTCTTCTGGCCCGTCGGACTCGCGATACTTTTCTACATGATGTTCTTCAAACGTCATTTTTCGGGTTGTTCGCGCCGCGCGTTGCGCGCGGGGCAGGCGATGCGCTCGACGGGAAACACCGCTTTCGACGCCTACAAAGCCGAGACCCTGCGTCGGCTGGAAGAGGAACAGGATGCCTTCGCCGCCTTCCTGAAGCGACTGCGCGAAGCCCGCGACAAGGCCGAGTTCGACCAGTTCATGGACGAACGTGGCCACAGCGCCAGCACTTCCAGCGCAGCACCGGACGCCTGAGCCTGTCCGCGCCCCCGAGGCGGCCCCTTTCGGGCCGCCATTTCGTCCTTATATCCCGTCTGTACCAAGCCGAGAGTTCCCTATGACGATGATCCAGACGCTTGACGGCCTGCCCGATCCGGAAACCGAGGCGGCGTTCTATGATGGCGTGCCGACCAAGCGTTTCCTTGCCTGGATCGTCGACGTGGCATTGATTGCCTTCATGACGCTCCTGGTCATTCCGTTCACGGCCTTTACCGGTCTGTTTTTTCTTCCGCTTCTCTATGCCATGATCGGATTCCTCTACCGCTGGGTGACGCTCGCGCGCGGATCGGCGACCTGGGGAATGCGACTGAGCGCTGTGGAGATCCGACGCGCCGACGGGGCCCGGCTCGACCCGGTCACTGCGTTCTGCCACGTCGCCGGATATACCGTTTCGGTCGCGCTCTTCCCGCTTCAGCTGATCTCGATCGGACTGATGCTGATCACCCCGGCCGCACAGGGACTGACCGATCTCGTTCTGGGAACCGCCGGTGTGCGAAGGGCCGCATTCTACTAATCCACCGGTTGTGCGGGCTTGGCGCGGGCGGCAGCCGTTGCTAACGTTCTTGCTGAACCGCTGATGGGAAACGATGCGCCATACACTCCCCATCGCCCCGCAATTCTATGTCACGGCGCCGCAACCCTGCCCGTATCTTGAGGGGAGGATGGAGCGGAAGCTGTTCACGGCCTTGCAGGGCGAATATGCCGAGACCCTGAACGACACCCTGTCGAAGCAGGGTTTTCGGCGTTCCCAGAACGTCCTCTACCGCCCGTCCTGCGCGGAATGCTCGGCCTGCCTCTCCGCCCGCATACGGGTCGCCGACTTCGCGCCTCGCCGCAGTCAACGTCGCGTGGCACGTCGCAATGAACACTTGCGGCGGCAGGCGACATCGCCTTGGGCGACGGAAGAGCAATACCGGCTTTTCAGGCTCTATCTGGATAGCCGACATGCCGATGGCGGCATGGCGGACATGGACATCTTCGAGTTCGCCGCGATGATCGAGGAGACACCGATCCGCAGCCGTGTGATCGAATACGTCGACGACAATCGACCCGATGACCCGCTGGCGGCCGTGTGCCTCACCGATGTTCTCGATGACGGGCTGTCGATGGTCTACTCGTTCTACGATCCGGCCCTGTCGGCGCTCTCGCTCGGGACGTACGTGATTCTCGATCATATCGACATCGCCCGCGAGGCAGGCCTTCCGTACGTCTATCTCGGATACTGGGTGCCGGGCAGCAGCAAGATGGGATACAAGGCACGCTTCCCGGCGCTGGAGGTCTACCATGCCGGCGTCTGGACCGATATCGGCGACCCCGCCACCTATTCCTCCGAGACCCATCCCCTGTCCACCGATCCGATCGCCGAACAGGTCGCGCGGATCAGCCTGCCCGATACGCGCCCCACGAACGGCTGACCTTTCGGGAGCGCGGGTCGGGCGACGCCCCGGTTCGTGGCGATCGGCTCAGGAACAGGACCAGAAGCCGCGATAACCGACCCGCTTCCCGACATCGAGCGCGAAGACGAGTTCCGCGTTCGATCGCCAGTCGGCTTCGGCACCCAGTTGACGCACCGACATCGCGACGCCGGGTGCACGGTACTCGGCCTGCGCCTCATCGTCTGTCCCCGATGCTTCGAGCGGGATCAGCACGCCGTTCAGTTTCATCGCACCCCCGTTTCCAGCGGTCCAGAGAACGGGATCGTCCTCCGGACTGCGATAGAAGCCGCACTCGGGATCCGACCCCAGCATTTCGCCCGCCACTGCCGCGTCGAGCGGCGCGGGATCGAGCCTCGCGATCAGCGTGTTCGACAGCGCCTCCTCCAGCGTGCCGATCTCGGCCGGCGGGTCCGCGAAGGTGTCCTGCACGACGTTGCCGGACGCGATATCGGCGATGAGATACCGCATTTCCGCGATTTCCTTTCGCTGCGCGGCGATGATGCCGTCGGCCAGTTCGCGCACCCGGGCGTCATCGATCCCGGCACGTCCGGATGTCATCACGGCGATCGAGTGATGGGGGATCATCGCGCGCATGTAGCTGACGCCGCCGACCGTGGCCTGACTCCGGACCAGCCACAGGAACAGCGCGAAGACGATAACGCTGCCGACGAAGATCGCGATATTGAGAGTCCGGTTCGAATACATGCCCAGCATGAAGAAAAGCATGATCACCGCCATCGTCGCGCCCATGACGACGGCCATGTAGGCGCGCGTTTCGGAAAAGAACACGTGCTCCCAGGCGTAGGTGTTGAGGTACATCAGGATGAACATCACGAGCGTCGAGGTGAGGATCATCAGGCCGAAGCGGACATAGGACAATTTCGTTTCCGTTCGTTGGGAGAGGATCAGACCAGACTTTCCCGCATTCCACGCGCATTGCCAAGGACCCGCACCACCAGGAGTCGGGGTGTGCCGGCAGCGCAGCCGGGGAGGACCGCGCGAGCCCCGTGTACGGATCCATCTTGCACCACGCAGACGAGCACGGGACGCGCATGCGGTGCATCATGCGACGCGCGGCGACGACCGCCTCGTGACGAACCGCCCGCGCGCCAGCGGCGGGCGCGCCCCCGCCGTCGAGACAGCCCGCTTCTACACGCCATAGAGACCGCCGAGCGGATGGCGGCGTCATCTCAGACAGCCGTGATCTCGGGGGCAGAGTTCGCCCCCGAAAACACCATTGGCCGATCAGTTCGGAATCAGTGCCGGCACGATTGTCACGACCTGCGGGAATAGCCACAGCAGCGCCAGGCCGGCCACCTGGATCAGGACGAACGGGATGACGCCCTGGTAGATGTGCCCCGTCGTCACGCTCGCCGGCGCCACGCCTCGAAGATAGAAGAGCGCGAAGCCGAAGGGCGGCGTCAGGAACGACGTCTGGAGATTTACCGCGATCATGATTGTCACCCATTTCGG
Source organism: uncultured Alphaproteobacteria bacterium (assembly GCA_963709765.1). Lineage (GTDB taxonomy): Bacteria > Pseudomonadota > Alphaproteobacteria > Rhodobacterales > Rhodobacteraceae > Roseitranquillus. Next base: position 331,476 of record CAVPXL010000001.1, read on the forward strand.
GTCCATCGTGCCGCCGTAGATGACCGGACCGACGATCGGGATCACGATGTAGATGATCTCCAGGAAGTCGAGCACGAAGCCCAGCACGAAAAGGACCAGCATCACGATCAGAAACACCGCCCATTCCTGATCGAACGACCGCAGGAACGACTGGATATAATGCTCTCCGCCGAAGGAGATCACCACGAGGTTCAGTAGCTGCGAACCGATCAGGATGGTGAAAACCATCGACGTGACCTTGGCGGTCTCGCGCACCACCGGGGACAGGACACCGCTCGCGAAAAGCACCCAACAGGAATAGAACAGTCCGAAGATCGCGAAGAGGTAGGCCGCCTGCGCGATGATATAGGCGATCCATTCCTCGACCATCACGCTGTCGCGGGTCACCCGCAGGTCGAAGTTCACGCCGATCAGGATCATGATCAGGATCGCAAAGGCCGTCATGATGACGACGCTGCCCGATCCGCCACGTTCCTGCTGCCGACGGAAGGCAGCGAGCATGATAGCGCCGCCCGCGCCCAGCGCAGCAGCGGGCGTCGGGTTGGTGATCCCGCCCAGGATCGACCCGAGAACCGCCACGATGAGGATCAGCGGCGGGAAGACCACGCGCAACAGATCGTTCCGGCCAAGCAGGCGCGACGCATATCGCAGGCCGTAGAGCACCAGAAGGATCGGCAACAGGAGGATGAGAAAGGTCACGCCGGCCGTCGTCGTCGGTGACACGAAAAGCGCGTCGAAGAGCAGCGCGAGGACGATCCCGATCGCGCCGACGGCGAGTGGCCGGCCCGGCGACGACGGCGAAATGCCACGCGCAGTGGTCAGCACGAGAGCGAGGAGCGTGAACCCGACGAGGATCCCGCTCCCGATCGGGGCCGCGTTGCGGATCTTCATGGCTACCCGGTCAGCAATCTCATCGTCGCTCAGCTCGCGGCTCATGACCGCGCCGCCTTCGGCATCGATCCGCTCCTGCTGGCGGACCGCCAGATCCCACTTCGCCTGGCCGTGCAGTTCGATCATCGCCTCCTGGCAGCTGGGCGAGACGCCAGTGCGCAATACCGCGCCCTCCTCGGCCTGGCTGAAGCTGCGGACCGTGGTGTCCTGACTGCCGGCAAGGCCGGTCATGTTGAGCGCGAAGGCCGTCGCAATCACCAGCACCGGCGCGACCAGGAACCAGCTGAGCGCTTCCTGCCCGGTGATGATCTCGCCGCTCGCGCCGTCCGCTTCCACCGGCGGCGCCTTGGACGGATTCAGCAATGCATAGATGAACGCATAGACGCCGTAGAGAACCGCCAGAAGCACCCCTGGAAGGATCGCCGCCTGGAACAAGGTCCCCACCGACACGACAGCGGCCTCCCCGAGATAGGTCAGCGCGTCCGAGCAACCGGCCGCTTGCGCCCGCGCTTCCTGCGCGGCGGCGTAGAGGTCGCCGGCCAGGGTGCCGAGCAGCACGATCACGATCGAAGGCGGAATGATCTGTCCCAGCGTCCCTGACGCCGCGATCACCCCCGTGGCCAGCTGTGGCGAATAGCCGTTTCGCAGCATCGTGGGCAGCGACAGGAGGCCCATGGTGACCACGGTGGCGCCGACGATACCCGTCGATGCGGCGAGGAATGCGCCCACAACGACCACCGAGACAGCCAGGCCACCCGGAAGCGGACCGAAGATCCGAGCCATGGTCTGCAGGAGGTCGTCCGCGATCCGGCTGCGCTCGAGCGTGATGCCCATGAGCACGAACATCAGCACCGCCAGCAGTGTCTCGATCGACTGACCCGCCAGTACGCGCTCGTTGATGCGGTTGACGATGAAGCTGATGTTGCGGTCGACGGCGAGTTCCCAGCCGCCCGGGAACAGCGACTCCGACACGCGTGGCAGATCGGGGAACCGGAACTTGGAGATGTCGAGCGGGCTGACCCCCGACGCCGCAAGGTCGCGATAGGCCTGGCTCGATGTGTCGACCGCCTGGTGGATCAGGATGCCCGCGCTGTCGAGCGCGGCGATGATCCCGAAGGAGATGACGGCCGAGCCGCCGATTGCGAAGGCCACCGGAAAGCCCGAGATGATCCCGCCGAACAGGCACAGGAACACGATGATCAGGCCGATCTCGACCCCGTCCAAACCGAAAAGCATCCCCTGCCCCCTAGTGCGCCAGCCGTTCCGGTGCCGCCATTTCGACCTCGCCAGGCTCGATCTCGTCGGGATCGAGATATCTGTTCTCGCTCGCCGGACCTTCCTTCCACTCGAGATAGGAACGGTAGAAGAAGGCCACCGCCTGCAGGAAGATCATCGCACTGAAGATCACCAGCAGGACCTTGAAGAGGAAATACGCGTTGAAGCCGTTGGGCGAGAAACCGATCGTCTCGACGTTCCAGCGGAAAGCCCGTGACTTCATCAGCATCTGGTCAAGCTTGTCGGAGGCCGACACTTTCGGCGTCACGAGATGGCGCCACATGAAATACCAGGCGTAGAGCCAGACGAGGACCGCGAACGGCATCATGAAGATGATCGATCCGACCATGTCGATCACGCGCTTGGTCCGGTAGCTTGCCGGCGAGTAGAGCAGGTCGACCCGCACATGGCCCGCCTGCACGAAGGTGTAGGCGCAACAGAGCGCCACGATCATCGCGTTGTAGAGTTTCAGTTCCTCGGACCACCAGCTGATGTCGAAGCTGAAGGCCGTGCCGAACCCGAATGTGAGCTCGGACTGGGCGAAGATGCGCTGGCTGAAGACGATGATGATCTGCTGCATCACCATCAGCAGGCCGGCCCACGCAAAGAAGCGGCCCACACCGTTGGCGAAGCCCTCCAGCACCCGCACCGCGGCCCACATGATCGAGTTCCGCCACAGACCGAGAGCCGTCAGGATCAGAAAGGCAGTGAAGACGACGAAGAAGAACTCCGAGGACCCGCCGTAGTAGATGAAGCGCATGACGGCTTCGCCGCTGGACCAGTCGAGCCACAGGTTCGGGTGCGTGAGCGAGTAGATCACGCGCCAGGACGACAACGCGATGTTGCCGATCACCCAGACGAGGAAGTCCATGCGTTAGCCCCCTTTTTCCGACGGGCGCGCGGCGGGATGGCCCCTTCGCCGAGTGGCGAAGGGGCCATGTTCCTCACCCGAGGGCGTCAGCCCAGAACGCGGTTGCGCTGCGCGGCGTAGGCGCCTTCGGAGCGGTCGATCCACTTCGAGGATTGCGCCATCAACTCCATGTAGCTGTCGTAGATCCGCTTGTAGAGATCATCATCCGTGTGGGCCGAGACGACGTCGCGCGAGGCGGTGCCGAACGCGTCCCAGACGCTGTCGGGGAACTGGTTGAGGGTCACGCCGCCCGATTGCAGCCGCGCCAGGGCGGCACCGTTGTTGGACGAGAAGAGTGACCAGGTCCAGAGGTTGCCGGCCGTCGCCACGGTCTCGATGACGCTCTGCTGCGCCGGCGACAGGCTCTCGAAGACCTCTCGGTTGGTGGCGAGGCTGAGCCCCGGCCCCGGCTCGTGGAAGCCCGCCGGGTAGTAGATCTTCGTGATCTCCTGGAATCCGGCCTTCTCGTCTGCCCATGGGCCGATCCACTCGGTGCCGTCGAGGGCGCCTGAGCTGAGCGCCTGGTAGACCTCGCCGCCCGGCAGGTTCTGGACGCTGGCGCCGAGCTTCGACAGGACCTCGGCGCCCTGCCCCGGCATCCGGAACTTCAGGCCCTGGAAGTCCTCGGGCGAGTTGATCTCCTTGCGGAACCAGCCGCCGGCCTGCGCGCCGGTATTGCCGGCCAGGAACGGCTTGAGTCCGAAGATCTGGCCCAGCTCGTCGTGCAGCTCCTTGCCGCCGCCGTGATAGTACCAGTTGTTGAGCTCCTGCGCGGTCATCCCGAACGGCACGGTCGAGAAGAACGCATATGCCGGGTGCTGCCCGAGGAAATAGTAGTCCGCACCGTGGTACATGTCGGCCTGGCCGGCGGTGACGGCGTCGAACACTTCGAACGCGCCGACGAGTTCGCCGGCGGCCTTCAGGTCGACGGTCAGCTGGCCATCGGTCAGCGCGGTGATCTTGTCGGCCACATACTGGGCGCTGTCATGCACGCCGGCCAGACCGCGCGACCAGGTTGTGACCATCGTCAGAGTGCGGTTGCCCTGCGCGTAGGCGGGTGCGGCGAGCGCGGTGGCGGCCGCAGCCGAGCCGCCAAGCGCGGACTTTGTCAGAAACGAACGGCGATCCATGGATATCCTCCCCAAAAAAAACTGTCCCACCATAGCGGGCGGGTCGTTCAAGCGCGCCGGTTCTAGCGCCCGGTTCCCGACATGTTAATACCGACAACTACGCAGACGGCACTCATTTTTCGCCTCACTCTACGGCAATGCGAAGCGGCGCACATCCTCCGGACGAGATAATTGACCGCGGTTACCCCCGCAGGTCATCCTCTCCCTGTTTCGCGGAGTGCGCATGAGCCGACCTCATCTTCGCCACCGCCTCGAGCGGGCCGACACGCGCAAGCGCTTTCTCTTTGCGGCGGTTGCGCTTGTTCTTGCGGCCGCGGCCATTTCGGTGCCGGTGATCCGGCAATCGCGGGCGTTCGCCCAACCCGAGATCGCGGAGCTGGAAGCGCAACCGGACGCCGCGAAACGGGCCGGGCTGGAGATTTGGATCTCCATCGCCCGGATTGCTTGCGGCGCGATCCACGGCACCGCCGCCGCCAACGACGAGGACGAGGACGAGGACGCCGAGGAGCGCGTTCTGCAGTTCGCTGCCGCAATGATCCGCGGACAGGACGGCTTCTACTCCGTCCACGATTGCCACGGGACCAACCTCGCCGCGCCGCGCGAGGCCGAGCTGATCGGGCGCGGCTGGTCCGGGTCCGGCCTGCGCAACGTGACCGAGCGGATGGATCAGCCGGACGGGGCGCTCCGCATCCTCTCCTCGCGCTCGGGCACGCCGGTCGAGGCCGAGGTACCGCGCGCCCGCATGCTTCCGCCCGAATCCGACACGAGGGCCTCCGGATGAGCCCGCGCCACGCCATCCGCTCGTCCTTGCAAGACCGCCAAATGCGCGAGCGGACGGCCGGACCGGCGCGCGCCGAATCCCCGAGGCCCGGATGCCGCGAAGGAGACGGCCGATGAAGGTCCCTGTGACGGTCCTTGTGGTCGACGACCATCCGATGGTGGCCGAAGGCATAGAGGCCATTCTCGAGACCTGGGACGACATCGAGGTCGTCGACACGTCGGGGTCGGCCAGCGAGGCCATCGATGCCGTGCAGCGCCTCGCCCCCGACGTCGTGCTGATGGACCTCATCATGCCCGGCATGAGCGGGCTCTCGGCAACCGCAATCATCCTCGAGCACCGACCCGAGACCCGGATCCTTATCCTGTCGATGCACGACAGCGCCGAATACATCGCCACCGCGCTCGGTCATGGCGCGCGCGGCTATATCCTCAAGGACGGGCCCACCGACGAGATCAAGACCGCGATCGACACCGTCATGGCCGGCCGGGAGTACCTCTGCACCGGAGCCCACGCGTCGCTCTCGCCCAGGGCTGCCGACGGCCGCGCCCCCCTGACCAGCCGCGAGCAGGCGATTCTGCTCCAGCTCGCCCGGGGGCGCACAAACCGGGACGTCGCCGAGGCGCTGTCGATCCCGGTGCGCACCGTCGAGACCCATCGCGAGAACATCAAGCGCAAGCTCGGCATCGCCACCAGTGCCGGGCTGACTCGCTACGCCCTCGAACACGGTGTGCTGCAGGGAACCGGCAGCGTCGGCTGACCGCGACCGGCCCGCCCCGCTCGCCAGCCGTCCCATGCGTGCGAAGCCGGACGCGGCGCGCAGGGCGGCGGACGGGCGGGGCTCTCCGCGCCGCCGGGAGCCAGTCGGGGCGCGGCCCTCCCCCCGAACCATCGCTCTTTCCGTTGCGAAAACCATCCCGCTCACGCCACAAAGTTGCGCGATTCCCCATTTCAAAGTCACTTTCTCCACGAGGGGCCATTGACGCCCCCTCTCCCGGTTCATAATGTCCCCCGCGAACCTCGAAGGAGCGTGCCTTGCGCGAACTTCTCGTACTTTCAGGAAACCGGCGCATGGCCCTCTGACAGGACGCCTCTCTGTCACCCCATGCGCCCCCGCCCCGACCGGGGGCTTTTTTATGCGCGAACGCCAGAAACGAACGATGCGGAGCAGACCATGACGACGATGACCGGAGCGAAGATGGTGGTCGAGGCCCTCAAGGATCAGGGGGTCGAGGTCGTGTTCGGCTATCCGGGCGGTGCCGTCCTGCCGATCTACGACGAAATATTCCAGCAGAACCAGATCCGCCACGTTCTCGTTCGCCACGAACAGGGCGCTGTCCACGCCGCCGAGGGCTATGCGCGCTCGACCGGCAAGCCCGGCGTCGTGCTCGTCACCTCCGGCCCCGGCGCCACGAACGCGGTCACCGGGATCACCGACGCGCTGATGGATTCGATCCCGATCGTCGTCCTCACCGGACAGGTGCCCACCTTCATGATCGGCACCGACGGCTTCCAGGAGGCCGACACCGTCGGCATCACCCGGCCCTGCACGAAGCACAACTGGCTGGTGAACGAGACCGAGGACCTGGCGAGGACGCTGCACCGCGCCTTCTACGTGGCCACCGCCGGCCGCCCCGGTCCGGTCCTGGTCGACATTCCCAAGGACGTGCAGTTCGCCAGCGGCGAATATTCCGGCCCGCGCGAAGCGGCGCCCGACCACTACCGCCCCCGCGTCAAGGGCGACAGTGCCCGCATCGCGGAGCTGGTGGAGGCAATGGAAACCGCCGAACGGCCGATCTTCTACACCGGCGGAGGCGTGATCAATTCCGGCCCTGCCGCCAGCCAGTTGCTGCGCGAACTCGTGGGCGCCACCGGGTTCCCGATCACGTCCACGCTCATGGGCCTCGGCGCCTATCCCGCCTCGGGAGAGCGCTGGCTGGGCATGCTGGGCATGCACGGCCTCTACGAGGCCAACATGGCGATGCACGACTGCGACCTGATGATCAACATCGGCGCCCGCTTCGACGATCGCATCACCGGCCGGGTGCAGGATTTCTCGCCCGGCAGCCGCAAGGCGCACATCGACATCGACCCGTCGTCGATCAACAAGGTCATCCATGTCGACATCCCCATCGTCGGCGATGTCGGGCATGTGCTCGAGGACCTCCTGCGGGTCTGGAAGTCCCGCGGCCGCAAGTCCAATTCCGAGGGCCTGCGGAAGTGGTGGGAGCGCATCAGCGAGTGGCGCAAGGTCGACTGCCTGGCCTTCGAGCAGGCCGGCCCCACCATCAAGCCGCAGCACGCCATTTCACGTCTGGAAGCGCTGACCAAGGGCCGCGACCGCTACATCTGCACCGAGGTCGGCCAGCACCAGATGTGGGCCGCCCAGTATATCGGCTTCGAGGAGCCGAACCGCTGGATGACGAGCGGCGGCCTCGGCACGATGGGATACGGCTTTCCGGCCTCCATCGGCGTGCAGATGGCCCATCCCGACTCGCTCGTCATCAACGTGGCGGGCGAGGCGAGCTGGCTGATGAACATGCAGGAGCTGGGCACCGCCGCCCAGTACCGCCTGCCGGTCAAGCAGTTCATCCTCAACAACGAGCGCCTCGGCATGGTCCGCCAGTGGCAGCAGCTCCTCCACGGCGAGCGCTATTCGCATTCCTGGTCCGAGGCGCTGCCTGATTTCGTCAAGCTGGCCGAGGCCTTCGGCGCCAAGGGCATCCAGTGCTCCGACCCCGCCGACCTCGACGACGCGATCATGGAGATGGTCAACCACGACGGGCCGGTGGTCTTCGACTGCCATGTCGAAAAGCACGAGAACTGCTTCCCGATGATCCCGTCGGGCGAGCCGCACAACAAGATGATCCTCGCCAACGCGGCCGTGCAGGGCGCCATCACCGGCACCGGCGCGGTGCTGGTCTGAGCGGGGCAGAGGCAGGAGTACACAGATGTCCGCATTGAAGATCGAAAAAGGCACCTCGCGCCATTCGGCCTACGACCTGCGATCGGGATACAACTCGGTGCAGGAGAAGCACACGCTCGCCGTGGTGGTCGACAACGAGGCCGGGGTGCTGGCCCGCGTCGTCGGGATGTTCTCGGGACGCGGCTACAACATCGAGAGCCTTACCGTGGCCGAGATCGACCACGAGGGGCACCGCTCGCGCATCACCATCGTCACCACCGGCACGCCCAAGATCATCGAGCAGATCAAGGCGCAGCTGGGCCGCATCGTGCCGGTCCACGACGTGCGCGATCTGACCGTCGAAGGCCCGAGCGTCGAGCGCGAGCTGGCGCTCTTCAAGGTGGCGGGCGACGGCGAAAAGCGGATCGAGGCGCTGCGTCTTGCCGAGATCTTCCGGGCCAACGTGGTCGATTCCACCCTGCGAAGCTTCGTCTTCGAGATCACCGGCACGCCCGAGAAGGTCGACGCCTTTGCCGAGCTGATGCGCCCCCTGGGTCTGGTGGAGCTGGCCCGCACCGGCGTGGCGGCCCTCGCCCGCGGCACCGAATAGCCCCTGCACGCCGGCGCGGCGGCGCTCCGTTCGGACTGCCGCCGCACCCCGACATGGCGGCGTGTCCCGCGCGCCCGATCACGGGCGAAGACTTGGGTGCGCCGCTTGCCCGGCCCGGACGCCTCTTCTAGAGAGGGCGAAGGGACCACGAAGGGGCAGCGGCCGTGCGAATTCTCATCACGAACGACGACGGCATCAACGCCCCGGGCCTCAAGGTGCTCGAAGCGATCGCGGCGGAGATCGCCGGCGGCGATGGCGAGGTCTGGACCGTCGCCCCCGCGTTCGAGCAATCCGGCGTGGCCCACTGCATCAGCTACGTCCACCCGACCATGATCGCCGAACTGGGGCCGCGCCGTTTCGCCGCCGAAGGCTCGCCCGCCGATTGCGTCATGGCAGGCCTGCACGACGTCATGAAGGGCCGCGCGCCCGACCTCGTCCTGTCAGGCGTCAACCGGGGCAACAACGCCGCCGAGAACGTCCTCTATTCCGGCACGGTCGGCGGCGCGATGGAGGCCGCGATCCAGGGCCTGCCCGCCATCGCGCTGAGCCAGTATTACGGGCCCGCCAATGCCGGCCTCGAGAACCCGTTCTCCGCCGCGGCGAGCCACGGCACGCAGACCGTTCGCCGCCTGCTCGACGCCGGCCTCTGGGACGACGGCGACTACCGGCTCTTCTACAACGTCAACTTCCCGCCGGTTCCCGAGGCGGAAGTGCGTGGCCTCAGGGTGGCGGCACAGGGCTACCGCCGCGACGTGCGCTTCGGCGTCCAGCCGCACCTGTCGCCCTCGGGCCGCCGGTTTCTCTGGGTCACGGGCGGGCCGCAGGACGTGCCGACCGAGCCCGGCACCGACGCGGCGGTGAACCTCGAGGGCTGGATCTCGGTCACGCCCATGCGCGCCGACCTGACCGCCCACGATGCCATCGACGACCTGAACGAGCGTCTGGGATAGCGGCATGCCCGACGCCGAGCGCCAGATGCGGTTCCTCTATGCCCTGCGCGCCAACGGGGTCACCGACGCGCGCGTGCTCACGGCGATGGAGCGGGTCGATCGTGGCGCCTTCGTGCGCGGCCATTTCCACGGCCATGCCTACGAGGACACGCCCCTGCCCATCACCTGCGGCCAGACCATCAGCCAGCCCTCGGTGGTCGGCCTGATGACGCAGGCGCTGAACGTCCAGCCGCGCCACAAGGTGCTCGAAGTGGGCACCGGCTCTGGCTACCAGGCCGCGATCCTCAGCCAGCTCGCCCGGCGCGTCTATACCGTGGAACGTCATCGCAGCCTCGTGCGCGAGGCCCGCGCGGTCTTCGAGGAACTCGGCCTGTCCAACATCACGGCGCTTTCGGCCGACGGCAGTCTCGGCCTGCCGGATCAGGCACCCTTCGACCGGATCCTGGTGACCGCCGCCGCCGAAGACCCGCCGCCGCCGCTCTTGGCGCAGTTGCGCGAGGGCGGTATCATGGTCCTGCCGGTCGGTCAGTCAGACGCGGTGCAGACCCTGATCCGGGTGCGCCGCACCGAGGCGGGCTACGACTACGAGGAAATGCGCGCCGTCCGCTTCGTCCCGCTCATCGAAGGGCTGGGGCAGGAGTGACAGCGCGGCCGGAAACGGGCAAGGCAGGGCCTCGACCACAAGAGGCCGCACAGAACGGGGTACGGGCAATGGATCGAGCGTGGCGCATCGGGGCGGTGTCGGCGTCCCTTCTTCTGGCGGGATGCGGTGGCGGCGGGATCGACCTCGACCTGCGCGACCTCGGAAACGGGTTCGACACCAGCCAGGCCGCGCGTGCCGCGAGTACCGAAGCCCGGCCGGAACCCGATTCCCGCGGCGTGATCTCGTATCCCGGCTACCAGGTCGCGATCGCCCGACCCGGTGACACGATCGGCGACGTCGCGGGGCGAGTCGGCCTGCCGGCCGCGGACCTCGCCCGCTACAACGGCATTCCCGCCGACGCCGCCCTGCGCCGCGACGAGGTGGTCGCTCTGCCCCGCCGGGTCGCCGAGCCTTCCCCCGCAACGGGTGCGATCGCGGCCGGTCCGCTTCGACCCAGAGGCCAGATCGACGTCGCCACCATCGCCGGAAGCGCCATCGATCGTGCCGACGCGGGACCGAGCGCGGCCGCCGCTCCGGTCGCGACCGGGACCGAGCCCGTCCGGCACCGGGTGGAACGCGGCGAAACGGCCTTCTCGATCGCGCGGCGCTACGGCATTTCGGTTGCGTCGCTGGCCGACTGGAACGGCCTGGGCGCGGCGATGAACGTGCGCGTCGGGCAATTCCTGCTGATCCCGCCAGCCAAGGCCGGTGCGCGCCGCGACACCCTGGTCACGACGACGGCCCCCGGCACCAGCACGCCGACGCCCGTGCCGCCCAGCGCGGCCGAACCGCTTCCGGAACGCGACGAGACGCCGGCCGAACCCCCGGCGAAGGCCGCCGATCTGTCAACCGGCCGCAGCGCGGCCTCGGACACCGCGCGGCTGCTGACCCCCGTGGGCGGCCAGATCATCCGAGGCTACGAGAAGCGCAAGAACGACGGGATCGACATTGCCGCGGCGCCGGGCAGCCCGGTCAAGGCTGCCGATGCGGGCACCGTCGCGGCCATCACCCGCAACACCGAGCAGGTTCCGATCGTGGTCATCCGCCACGCCGACAACCTGCTGACGGTTTATGCCGAGGTGGACGATGTGAAAGTCGCCAAAGGCGACCGGGTCAGCCGCGGCCAGACGATCGCGGTCGTTCGGGACACGGAGCCGTCCTATCTTCACTTCGAGGTCCGCGAGGGCTTCGAGAGCGTCGATCCGGCCGACTACCTCGACTGAGCGCTCCGGCCGCTGCGCAGCGCAGGGAACGCTCCCGCCCCCGGTACTGCGCGCTGTCGCGCTTGTCCGGCGTTGGGCTGTGCCGCGCCTCGCGGCGCGGAGGACCGGAGCCCAGACCCTCGTCGGCGGAGCAGGCCCCCGGCCCGACCGCACGTCGGCTTGATGGACGGCGCAGCGGAGGAACCGCGGCTCGCCGGGTCGCGCGGCCCGGGCCAACGCAGGGGAGGCCAGCCGTATCCGACCGTTGGCGGCGCGACCCGAGGGTCAGAGGCTGGCGCCGCGACGTCCCGCCAGATCGGTGAAGAATTGCCAGGCGACCCGGCCCGAGCGTGAACCGCGGGTCGCCTGCCACTCGATCGCCTCGGCGCGCAACTCGGCGTCGGAGATCTCGACCCCGTGGGCGTCGCAATAGCCGCGCACCATCGCGAGGTATTCGTCCTGCGTGCAGGGATGGAAGCCGAGCCAGAGGCCGAACCGGTCGCTCAGGCTCACCTTTTCCTCGACCGCCTCGGAGGGACTGATGGCGGTCGAGCGCTCGTTCTCGATCATGTCGCGCGGCATCAGGTGGCGGCGGTTCGAGGTGGCATAGAAGACCACGTTTTCGGGCCGCCCCTCGATGCCGCCGTCAAGCACCGCCTTGAGGCTCTTGTAATGCTGGTCATCGTGGGAAAACGACAGGTCGTCGCAGAACAGGATGAACCGGTGAGGTGCAGCGCGCAGCAGCGTCAGAAGCCGCCCGATGGACGGCAGGTCCTCGCGCTGCACCTCGACGATCTTGAGCGGATCGGTCTCGCAGATCTCGGCATGGATCGCCTTTACCAGGCTGGACTTGCCCATGCCCCGCGCGCCCCAGAGCAGCGCATTGTTGGCCGGCAGGCCGCGGGCGAACTGAAGGGTGTTCTCCAGCAGGATATCGCGCGCCCGGTCGATGCCCAGAAGCAGCGGCAGCGCGACCCGGTTGACCCGCTTGACCGGGGCCAGCCGGTCGGGCGCGACGTGCCACACGAAGGCCTCGGCCTCGTCCCAGTGGGGCGCCGCGGCCGCGGGCGGCGCGATCCGCTCAAGGGCGTCCGCAATCCGCGCAAGCGCTCCGTCGGTCTCGAGATCCTTCACCGCGAATTCGTCCTCGGTCTCGCCCCAGAGGTCTTCGTTCTCGCCGAGCAGCCCTTCGGCGCGCATGCGCTCCACGCGTTTGCGCTCGACCCGAGCCACCAGGAAGATCGAGATCTCGTAGAGCCCGTAGACCACGACGAAGAGGATCACCTGGGTGATCACGTCGGGCGGCGTCACCAGCGCCGCCAGCACCAGGATGCCCACGACCGCATATTTGCGCACGCCGCGCAGGCCATGCGCCGAAACCAGCCCCGCCTTGCCCATCAGCGTGAGCAGAACCGGCAGCTGGAAGCAGAGCCCGAAGGCGAGGATGAACTTGATCGTCAGCGACAGGTACTCGTCCACCGATCCCTGGAAGGTGATGCCGGCATTGGCCAGCGGCGCCAGATCGACCTCGTCGACGTTCGCCGGCACCGGCAGGCCCCCCACCTGCTGGAAGCCCAGGAAGAAGTCGAAGGCCAGCGGCAGCACGATGTAGAAGGCGAACGCCGCACCGAGAAAGAACATCGCAGGGGACGAGATCAGGAACGGCAGGAAGGCGTTCTTTTCCGACCGATAGAGACCGGGCGCGACGAACCGCCAGAGCTGGTAGCTGATGTACGGGAAGGACAGGATGAACCCGCCCAGCAACGAGATCCGGATCGCCACGAAGAAACCTTCCTGCAGCTTGATCAGGATCAGTCCGCAATCCTGTCCACGCTGGGCGAGCTGGGCGCAGATCGGATCGGTCAGGAAATTGAAGATCGGGTTCCAGACCATGAAACAGATCAGCATCCCGACCACGAACGCCATGAGCGACCGGATCAGCCGCGTGCGCAGCTCGGCCAGATGCTCGATCAGCGGTGCCGAGCTGTCGTCGATGTCGTTCCCGGTGCTCATGTCGCCGGTTTCCCGGTGGTGCCATCGGGCGTGTCCGCCGGCGGCTTCTCAGGGGAGGGCGCCTCGGGAGAAGCGCCTCGGGGGAAAGCGCGGCCCGCGACTCCTTCACCCTGCTTGCCGCTTCGGCGCGCTCTTCCGCGAGCTTGCGGGTCTCGGGCCCCTTCTCCAGCTTCGCGCGGCCGGATTTCAGGTCGCGCTCCATGGTGTCCCAGCCCTTGGTCGCGTCCTTGAGCGAGTCGAGGCCAAGGTTCCGCGATGAGGTCATCGACTTCAGATCCTTGCCCACGTCCTTCATGCCGGCCTCGTCGGCGGCGTCCTCCATCGCCTTCTGGAACTCGCGCGCCATCCCGCGGGCCTTGGCGGTGAAGCGGCCGAGCGTGCGGAACATCATCGGCAGATCCTTCGGACCCACGACGATCAGCGCCACGACGCCGATGACCAGCAACTCGGTCCAGCCGATGTCGAACAAGCGCGCAGCTCCTCAGGTAATGGGGGTCAGACCTTGTCCTTGGTCGAGTCGAGCGTCGCGTCCGCCTTGACGCGGTCGGCGTGTCCCGGCGGCGTCGTGTCGCCATGCTCCGGCGGGCTGACCTGCCGCGGCGTCTCGGTGGTATCGTCCTCGCGACTGCCGTCGCTGACGCCTTGCTTGAACGCGGTGATGCCCTTGCCCACTTCGCCCATCAGCGACGAGATCTTGCCGCGTCCGAAAAGCACGAGCACCACGACAGCGATCAGAAGAAGCCCCGGAAGGCCGATGTTGTTCAGCATGGGTTCTCTCCCCCTAAGCTCGCGCCCGCCCCGACCGGGCGCCTGAAGTCCGATCCGTATCTATGAGCTTCGGCGCGCGGTGGGAAGCGGTGATGCGCGCATTCGTGAAGATCGCGTTCCGGTCCCCGACGTCAGGCAGCCGCCTTTCGCGCAGATGGCGCGGCCCGGCTCACGATCGCCGGGGCCTCGCGCACCAGGGCCGGGTCCTCGAGTGCGGCGACCATGAACAGCGCGAAATCCACCCGCCGCGTGCGGTTGCTGGCAAGGATCGCGTCGCCGACATGGCGGCTCCAGACCGGCAGACCCTCGCTCTCGCCCTCCTCCAGGTCGCTGCCACGCACGACGGTCCAGTCGCGATCGCTGGCGAAGATCAACCGCGCCGCCCGCTCCTGGTCCGACAGGTCAATCATTCTGGTGAGCGTTCCCGCCACCCGCGCGAGGGCAACCATCGCCCGCAGGCTCCAGGAATAGACGTCCTTCCCGTCGCGACTGATGTGCCAGCCACAGGAAAAGACCAGTCGCGCGCCCGCCGGTGCGAGGTCCAGCACCGCCTGGGCCGTGTTCGTCGCGTAGCCTGTCCGCCCCCATGGCACCAGGACCGTCAGCACGCCCTCTGCCCGCGCGGTCGCCTGCGCAATGACGTCACGGTCGTCCGTCCGGCCCGGCACGATCTCTATCCTGTCGCGAAACGCCGCCAGCTTGCCGACGCTCTCGGGCCGGCAGACGCCCGTCACCGCATGGCCCCGCTCCAGCGCGTGCTCCGACCATGTACCGACCCAGCTTGCCCGACGCACCCACGATCGTGATCCGCATGCCCGACGCTCCCTCTCCCGTCATCGCGCGAGATTACCACGCAATCCGGCACCGCGTCACAACTCAGGGCGCGGGGAAGACGAAGCACCTCTCGCGCCGGAACATCAGCCAGAGCGCGGTTCCCGGGCGCGGCAGGAACACGCTCGGCACCGTCGCCTTGATCAGCGAGCCATCGAAATCCATGCGGAACTCCACCAGGCTCTCCGAGCCCATGAACCGCGCCCGCTCCACCACGCCGCGCGCGGGCGTCCCGTCGGCGGCCGTCGGGTTCGGCCCGCGCCCTCCCCGGTCGAAGTCGATGCGGATATGCTGGGGCCGGATCA
Organism: uncultured Alphaproteobacteria bacterium; assembly: GCA_963709765.1. GTDB lineage: Bacteria > Pseudomonadota > Alphaproteobacteria > Rhodobacterales > Rhodobacteraceae > Roseitranquillus. The sequence goes on from CAVPXL010000001.1 coordinate 346,687, forward strand.
CGATCTCGACCTCGGTCCCGTCCGGCACGCCGGGCGCCAGGAACTGCCCGAACGGCGTTTCCGTCAGCGCCCCCTGCACCCGGCTGCGGATCACGTTGATATCCGAGAAGAACGCCGCCGCCGCCTTGTCCCTGGGCGCATTGTAGACGTTGTAGGGCGCGCCCGCCTGCACGATCCGCCCGCGGCGCATCAGCGCGATCTCGTCGGCCATCCGCATCGCCTCGTCGGGCTCGTGCGTCACCAGCAGGACGGCCGTGTCCTCCTCCTTGAGGATCGCCAGCGTCTCGTCGCGGATGCCGTCGCGCAGCCGGTTGTCGAGCCCCGAGAACGGCTCGTCCATGAGCATCACCCGCGGCTTCGGCGCCAGCGCACGGGCCAGCGCCACGCGCTGCTGCTCGCCGCCCGAAAGCTCGTGCGGATAGGTGTCGATGAACCGGCCAAGATGCACGCGGTCCAGCAGCTCCTGCACGCGCGCGCGCTTTTCGGCCTTCGACCCCTTCAGTCCGAAGGCCACGTTCTGCGCCACGCTCAGATGCGGGAAGAGCGCGAAATCCTGAAAGATCAGCCCGATCGACCGCTGCTCGGGCTGCAGATGATGATGCGCGTCCGAGATGACCCGTCCGTCGAGCCACACCTCGCCCGAATCCTGCCGGTCGACCCCGGCGATGATCCGCAGCGTCGTCGACTTGCCGCAGCCCGACGGGCCCAGCAGACACGTCACCTGCCCCGGCGCGATGGACAGCGAGACGCCGTCGACCACCGGCCGCCCGCCAAAGCTGCGGCTGATGTCGCGGATCTCCAGGCGCGGTGTTTCGGGCAAGGGCTCCTCGCGGACAAAGCCCGACCGAACCCGTCAGGCAACGGCCGGCAGGTAGCAGCGCCGCGGCCGGTCCGCAACCCGGGGCCGGCCTCTCTGCGCCCGCGCGCCTGCACGGCGCGCCGCCCGGCCGGAGCGGCTCTCCCGGGGCAGGGAGGGCCCGAGGCCGGGCGCGCCCCTCAGATCGTGGCGTTGGTCGCGCCGCCGTCGACGAGGATGTTCTGCCCCACGATGAACCCCGCATGGCCGGAGCACAGGAACGCGCACATCGCCCCGAACTCCTCGGGCGTGCCATACCGCCGCGCCGGGATCGTCTTCTCGCGCCGCGCCTTCGCCTCGTCGCGACTGATCCCCTCCTTCTCGGCCACGCCGCCGTCGAGCGACACCGCCCGGTCCGTCGCGTGGATGCCGGGCAGCATGTTGTTGATCGTGACACCCGCATGGGCCACCTGCCGGGAGGTGCCCGCCACATAGCCCGTCAGCCCCGCCCGCGCGGAGTTCGACAGGCCCAGCGCCGGGATCGGCGCCTTCACCGACTGGCTGGTGATGTTGACCACCCGGCCCCAGCCGCGCTCCATCATCCCCGGCACGAGCGCCTTGATCAGCGCGATCGGCGTCAGCATGTTCGCGTCGAGCGCCTTGATGAAGTCCTCGCGCTCCCAGTCGGTCCACATCCCCGGCGGCGGGCCGCCCGCGTTGTTGACCAGGATGTCGACCTGCCCGGCGGCCTCGAGCACCTTCGCGCGGCCCTCCCCGGTGGTGATGTCGGCGGCCACCGTCGTCACCTCCACCCCGTGCGCCGTGCGGATCTCGGCCGCGGCGGCCTCCAGCGCCTCGGCCCCGCGCGCGTTCATGACCACATCGACGCCCGCCGCCGCCAGCGCCTCGGCGCAGCCCCGGCCCAGCCCCTTCGACGAGGCGCATACCAACGCCCGCCTGCCCTTGATCCCCAGATCCATCGGAAACTCCTCCCTTGTTCCGCATCGCCCTATCATCCGGACGTCCCACGGGAAAGTCCGGCTTGCCGGCGAGCCACGCCCTGCGCTAACCCGGAAGCCACGGAGCAGAGGGAAGCGACGTCCATGAAACGCATCCTCGTCGCCAGCGACCTGTCGCAGCGATCCGATCGCGCGATCCACCGCGCCTTCCGCATCGCCGCCCGGCTCGGCGCCCGGGTCGACATCGCCCATGTGGTCGACGACGACCTGCCGGACGACATCGTCCACTCCCAGGTCGAACAGGCCCAGGCCGCGCTCGACCGCTTCACCACAATCGTTCCGCAGGCCGCCGGGACCTCCCACACCGTCCACGTCCGGCCCGGCGACGTGCCCGGCGAGATCCGCGCCATCGCCGAGGATACCGCCGCCGACCTGGTCGTCATCGGCACCCACCGCTCGCGCCCCTTCATGGACCTCTTTCGCGAGACGACGATGCAGCGCCTCGCCCGCATCTCGCCCGCGCCCGTCCTGCTGGTGCGCGACGCGGCGGACCACGACTATGAGCGCGTGCTCGCCGCGATCGACTGCTCACCGGCCTCGGCCGCCGTCTGCCGCGCTGCGCGGACCCTGGTGCCCGACGCCCGGATCAATGGCTTCCACGCGGTCCACGTCCCCTATCGCGGCTCCGGAAGCGGCCGGGTTCACAATGACGCGCGCTTCTACGTGACCGAGGCGCGCGAACAGCTCGCCGAATGGGGTCGCGCCAACGACCTCGCGGACATCGCCGCAGAAACCGAGATCAGCGACGGCGGTCTCGGCCCCGGCTTCCAGCGCGCGCTCGCCCATGCCAAGCCCGACCTCATCGCCCTGGGCGCCCATTCGCGCCCGCAGGCGGTCTCGTTCGTCCTCGGAAGCTTCATCGTCGGACTGATGCAGGATCCGCCACGTGATATCCTGGTGGCCCATCCGTCACGCCACACCGGCCATGGCTGACCGCGCATGGCGTGCTCCCGCCCGCGACGCGCCGAAGCTCTGACCGGTCTGCAGCTCGACGGGCTCGGGCCGAATTCTCGACCACCGCCAAGGTCGCGCGCCTTCGCGCAGGTGACGAACGCCCCGCACGCTGCGCCCCGACATCCCTGCCTCCCGCCGCGTCGGGATGCCTGCCCGTCCGGAGCCGGGCCACCTGGCACCTCGCGTCGCGGAGCGGCCGGGCATCACATCACGGAAATCCCCGAGCCGGTGCCGGAGTTTCGCCGACCGAGGCGCTACGAAGAAGGCCGGCCTCTCGCGAGCCACGCCGTCGGCTTGCAGACAGCCTGCGCGAAAAAGCCCGGTCGCCGACGATGGCGCTCACCTGATCCCAGGTGGCGCCGATGCCCGGGTCAGGAAAGAACTCGTTGCTGATGTACCAGTGATCGGGGAACGTCCTGGTGTAACTCGGCGCCGCACTGGCCGTCGCCACCAAGGCGCCCGGGACGCCGCCATCCCCGCGCCAAGCAGCAGCGTTCTCATCCTCATCCGACTGACCAATCCCCTGGCACTCCGCAGGCCCTCGCCGGCAACCGGATCTCGCGAAATCAGCGCCGGACACGGCCAGTTCGGCGACAGAGCATGGTCAACGCCCGCGACGAAATTCCGCCGGTGGCCTTCCGGTCAGATCGCCTGGAAGAACTCCTCGCGCACGATCCGTCCGTCCGCGACATGGTAAAGCGCGACCTCGTGCGACTGGCTCCGATCGCCCGTTTCCTTGTGCTCGGCATCGACCTCGAAGATCACCGCAAAGCGGTCGTCGGGATGCACGAACGGCCCGGTGACCGTCTGCGCATGAACGATGAACGTCTCGCGCCACCACGCGTGCTTGCCGTGGATGCCCTCGCGTCCCCGCGTCACCCGGTCGACGCCCGACGGGGCCGCCGCCTCCACCGACACCGCGTCCTGAGAATAGAGACGGTCGAGGTTGTCTTCCTCGCGTCCCTCCCGGCACCCCGCGACCAGCTCGCGCGCAATCTCGTCCAGCCTCATCTCTCCACCCTTTCCTCAGGCGCCCGCGCCTGCGGGCCGTTGCGCCGCGATGGTGCTATACGTCCAGCAATACAGCCAGCAATACGCGGAGCGATACGGCCCGTTCACGGTGAATTGCGGATCGCCGCGCGGCCCTCTATACGCCCGCCCATGCTTGATCGCGCCGCCAACCAGCCCGACCTGCCGCCCGAGATCGCGCGGCGCCGGACCTTTGCCATCATCTCGCACCCCGATGCGGGCAAGACCACCCTGACCGAGAAATTCCTGTTGTATGGCGGGGCGATACAGATGGCCGGTCAGGTCCGCGCCAAGGGCGAGGCGCGCCGCACCCGGTCCGATTTCATGCAGATGGAAAAGGACCGCGGCATCTCCGTCAGCGCCTCGGCGATGTCGTTCGATTACAACGATTTCAGGTTCAACCTGGTGGACACCCCGGGCCACTCCGACTTCTCCGAGGACACCTACCGCACCCTCACCGCGGTCGACGCGGCGATCATGGTCATTGACGGTGCGAAGGGGGTCGAGAGCCAGACGCGCAAGCTCTTCGAGGTCTGCCGCCTGCGCGACCTGCCGATCCTGACCTTCTGCAACAAGATGGACCGCGAGGCGCGCGACACCTTTGAAATCATAGACGAAATTCAGGAAAATCTGGCCATCGACGTGACGCCCGCGTCGTGGCCGATCGGCATGGGACGCGACTTTCTCGGCTGCTACGACATGCTCCACGACCGGCTGGAACTGATGGACCGCGCCGACCGCAATCGCGTGGCGGAATCCATCAAGATCAACGGCCTGGACGATCCGAAACTGGCCGCGCACGTCCCCGTCGACCTGCTGGCGAAGTTGGTCGAGGAGGTCGAGATGGCGCGCGAGCTGATGCCCGCCTTCGACCGGCAGGCATTTCTCGACGGAACCCTCACGCCGATCTGGTTCGGCAGCGCGATCAACAGCTTCGGCGTCAAGGAGCTGATGGACGGCATCGGCGATTTCGGCCCCGTCCCGCAGCCGCAATCGGCCCAGCCGCGCCAGATCGCGCCCGAGGAAGTGACGGTCGCGGGTTTCGTCTTCAAGGTGCAGGCCAACATGGACCCCAAGCACCGCGACCGGGTCGCGTTCGTGCGCCTTTCCTCGGGTCATTTCGAGCGCGGCATGAAGCTGCATCACGTGCGCACCAGGAAGCCGATGGCGATCTCGAACCCCGTCCTGTTTCTCGCCGCCGACCGCGAATTGGCGGAAGAGGCCTGGGCGGGCGACATCATCGGCATCCCCAACCACGGCCAGCTCCGTATCGGCGACACCCTCACCGAGGGCGAGGCGATCCGCGTCACCGGCATCCCCTCCTTCGCGCCGGAACTGCTGCAATCGGTGCGGGCTGGCGACCCGATGAAGGCCAAGCACCTCGACAAGGCGCTGATGCAGTTCGCCGAAGAAGGCGCGGCCAAGGTCTTCAAGCCGATGATCGGCTCGGGGTTCATCGTCGGGGTCGTGGGGGCGCTGCAGTTCGACGTTCTGGCGAGTCGGATCAAGCTCGAATACGGGCTTCCGGTGCGGCTGGAACCCTCACAATTCACTTCGGCGCGGTGGGTGAGCGGCCCCAAGGAAGCTGTGGACAAGTTTGTCGCCGCCAACAAGGGTCACATCTCGCATGACCACGATGGCGACGTGGTCTACCTGACACGGTTGCAATGGGATATCGACCGCATCGAGCGCGACCACCCGGAGCTGACGCTATCGGCCACGAAGGAGATGATGGTCTAGCAAAAATTCGCCCCCAGGACGCTGATATGCCTGAACAATATATCTATGCGACAAATCGTCATCCAAAGTTCAATTTCTAGTTGCGGCGCCTGAACGGCTTCATTAACTACAAGGCGGGGAGCGAGGCTGAATTTCGCCGATGGCAAATTCGACAACTTGACGCCTCTGCGACGCCGTATCCTGTGGATAAGTCTGTGCGCAATTCCGTCAGGGCGGCGGCACTTCCCGGAAGCTCTGGAAAATTCGTTCGCCGCCTGAGATTTGCCGCAGCGTCACGCATGCGTCTGGGTTGCTCCCGAGAGCAGATCATTGACCGCTGGGCGCAAGTTCCGTAGGAAAGGCGCCAGACGGGCGGCTTTTCCACAAGCTGCGGCCATCCGGGCCGGCCCCATCTGCCATCGATGCGCGGGCCATGGAAGCGGTCCGTATCTTCAAACGGATCCTCATGACCAAATTCAGCGACCTCAATCTCGACCCCAAAGTTCTCAAAGCCGTGGAAGAGGCGGGCTACGATACGCCCACCCCGATCCAGTCGGGCGCAATTCCCCCGGCGCTTCAGGGCCGCGACGTCCTTGGAATTGCCCAGACGGGCACGGGCAAGACGGCCTCCTTCACTCTGCCGATGATCACGATGCTCGGCAAGGGCCGCGCACGGGCGCGGATGCCGCGCAGCCTGGTCCTGGCGCCGACGCGCGAGCTGGCCGCGCAGGTGGCCGAGAATTTCGACACATACGCGAAATATACCAGGCTCACCAAGGCTCTGCTTATCGGCGGCGTCAGCTTCAAGGAGCAGGACGCGCTGATCGACAAGGGCGTGGACGTGCTCATCGCGACACCCGGCCGCCTGCTCGACCATTTCGAGCGTGGCAAGCTGTTGCTGACCGGTGTGCAGATCATGGTCGTCGACGAGGCCGACCGGATGCTCGACATGGGGTTCATCCCGGACATCGAGCGGATCTTCAGCCTCACGCCCTTCACCCGTCAGACTCTGTTCTTCTCGGCGACCATGGCCCCCGAGATCGAGCGGATCACGAACACGTTCCTCTCCGCGCCCGAGCGGATCGAGGTCGCCCGGCAGGCCACGGCATCCGAGACGATCGAACAGGGCGTCGTGATGTTCCGCGCCAGCCGCAAGGACCGCGCCGCAACGGAGAAGCGTCGTGTGCTGCGCGAATTGATCGAAGGCGAAGGCGAGGCGCTGAAAAACGCGATCATCTTCTGCAATCGCAAGTCCGAAGTCGATATCCTCTCGAAGTCGTTGAAGAAATACGGCTACGACGCGGCGCCGATCCACGGTGACCTCGACCAGTCCCAACGGACACGCACGCTTGACGGATTCCGAGAAGGCACGCTGCGATTCCTGATCGCCTCGGACGTGGCCGCGCGCGGGCTCGACATCCCGGCGGTCAGTCACGTCATCAACTTCGACGTGCCAAGCCATGCCGAGGATTACATCCACCGGATCGGCCGCACCGGCCGTGCCGGACGTCAGGGCAAGACGATCATGATCTCGGCGCCGTCTGACGAAAGGAACCTCGAGGCGATCGAGAAACTGATCGAACGCGAAATTCCGCGCTTCGAAAATCCTTTGGGTGGCAAGGCCGAACCTGCCCCTGCCGCTACAGCCGAGCCCGCACCCGCCGCGCCCGCGCCCGCGCCCGAAGTCGAGACATCGGAGCAGAAGCCGCGCAAACGCGCCGGACGCCGCAAAGCGAAGTCCGACGAGGTTGCCGCCACTCCGCCCGAAGCCCCGGAGCAGGAGCCGGCCGCGCCGTCGGCCGGGGAGAACAGGCAGCCGCGCCGCAGCGCGCGCGGGGGCCGTCGGAACGGCCGCGCGGACGAGGAAATCGTCGGCATGGGCGACCACCTCCCCGACTTCATCGCGCAGAGTTTCGCAGAGCGCCGGACCGGCTGAAGGCCGGCCGCCGAGGCCGGATCGGACACCATGCTGGGCCCAGACGACCGAAATCAGGCGAGTTTCGCCACGTCGAGCACACACCGCCAAAGCCGGTCACCGCCGCAAGGCGGCGACCGGTTGCGCAGTCAGGCCGACAGACGGCTGACGACGACGTTCACTTCAGGCTTCTTGCCGATCTCGTCCTGAGCTGTCTGGCGAACGCGGCGCCGAAGCGCCTCTTCGAGCGCCGCGTCATCGGCCAGCGTGCGGCGGTCGGCGCGCCCGACAAGCTGCGACAGATCCTCCTCCAGCACGTCGACGAGCGGCGCCTTCGAACGTCCTGTTTCGCTCAGCCCCATGACTTCACACCACGGGTCACCCAGCGTCTCTCCATCCTCGTCCAGGATGAGCGTCACGGTGACGTGGCCGTTCAGGGCCATGCGGATCCGGTCGCGGACCACCCCGTCGAGCGCGCCGACCTGAACCGCCCCGTCGACATAGACGCGGTCGGTGTCCACATGTTCGGCCAGATGCGGAGCATCGCCACTGAGGTCGAGCATGGTGCCATTCGGCGCGACATAGGTTGCACAGCCGGCGGCCTCCGCCAGTTTCGCGTGCTCCCGCAGATGCCGGTGTTCGCCGTGCATCGGAATCACCATCTTCGGCGCGATCACCTTGTGCATCGTCTGCAGATCGGGTCGGTTCGCGTGCCCCGACACGTGATAAAGGCCCGCGCTGTCGTCCACCACGTCCACGCCCATTTCCGAAAAGGCGTTGACGATGCGGATCACCCCGCGTTCGTTGCCGGGAATGGTCTTGGATGAGAACAGGAACAGATCGCCGTCAGCCATCTCGAGGCCCATGTACTTGCCCCGACTGAGCTGCGCCGACGCGGCGCGGCGCTCGCCCTGACTGCCGGTGACGATCAGCATCAGGTTTTCGCGCGGAAGGTCACGCGCGTCTTCGGGGGTGATCGTCGTCGGAAAGTCGCGCAAAACGCCCGAACGGCCGGCGACCTCGACCATGCGGCGCATCGCCCGGCCCAGCAGACAGACCGAGCGCCCTGCCCTGTGCCCCGCATCGGCCAGGGTCTTGAGCCGCGCCACGTTGGACGCGAAGGTCGTGGCGACGACCATGCCGCGCGCCTCGGCAACGAGGCGGCCGATCTCCTGCGGCAGAACACTCTCCGACCGGCCGGGATGGGGCACGAAGACATTCGTGGAATCGCAGACCAGCGCGCGCACGCCGTCATAGGCGATCTCTTCCCACAATCCGCGATCGAACGCCTCGCCGACGATCGGCGCGGTATCGAGCTTGAAATCGCCGGTATGCACGATCCGTCCCGCCGGAGTGTCGATGACCAGGCCCGAACTTTCCGGAATCGAATGCGAAACCGGAACGAAACCGACGCGGAACGGCCCGGCCTCGACCGTTTCGGGCCAGGCATGCGTCTCGACCACGAGATCCGGGTCGAGACCGGCTTCCTGCAGCTTCAGGCGCGCGATGTTCGCGGTGAAGCGTCGTGCATGAACCGGCGCCTTGAGCCGTTGCCAGAGGTGGCCGACCGCCCCGACATGATCCTCGTGCGCGTGCGTTATGAAGATCGCCTCGAGCCGATCGGCATTTTGCGCCAGCCACGTGACGTCGGGCAGGATCAGATCGACGCCCGGAGTCGTGTCCATGTCGGGAAACGTCACACCCAGATCCACGAGGATCAGACGCTCCGCTCCCGCCGGCCCGTAGCCGTAGACGTAGGCATTCATTCCGATCTCGCCGGCCCCCCCGAGGGGCAGGTAGATCAGCCGGTTTGCGGTCATGGATTGTCCTCGTTGAAACTCTGGATGACCGTAAGGCCGTGGATGGTGAGATCCTCTTCGATCATGTCGAAGAGGACGTCGCCCTGGGCGAAAAGCGGCGCGAGACCACCGGTGCCGACGATTCGCATCGGCCGGTCGTATTCGCCACGGATACGTTCGCAGACGCCACGAACCAAGCCGATATATCCCCAGAAGACGCCCGATTGCATGCATTCGACCGTGTTGGTCCCGATGACCTTCTGCGGTCGCGTCACATCCACATGCGGCAGGGCCGCGGCAGCCTGGTGAAGCGCCTCGAGGCTGAGATTGACGCCGGGCGCGATGACGCCGCCGACATAGGCACCATCCTGCGCGACCACGTCGAAGGTGGTGGCCGTACCGAAATCCACGACGACGAGGTCTCCGCCATGCCGGTCAAAGGCACCGGCGGTGTTGACCAGGCGGTCCGGGCCGACCTGCGTGCCTTCATCGACCCGGGGCATGACCGGCAGGCGACATTCGGGCTTGCCGACGACGAGAGGGCGGCAATCGAAGTAGCGCCCGCACAGGACCCGCAGGTTGAACACCACGCGCGGCACGGTGGACGAGACGATCACGCGGTCGATCGCGACTTCCAGATCATGCAGTTTCATGAGCGTCCGAAGCCAGACATAGTACTGGTCGGCCGTTCGCTGATGCTCTGTCGAGGCGCGCCATTGGGCCAGGAACCGGGTCCCGTCCCAGATCGCGAAGACGGTGTTGGTGTTGCCCACATCAATGCAAAGAAGCATGGATCAGGGTCCGTCCTGGAAATAGATATCGGCCGCGGCAATGGCGTGGAGACCATCGGCTGTATCGAGCACAAGCGCACCGCTCTCGTCCATCGTCCGGAAGAGTCCGGTCCGGCTCGACCGGCTGGTGCGCGCGGTGATCGTCTCGCCGACCCGCGCGGCGCGCGCCAGCCAGGCATCCCGGATCGGCGCGAAGCCCCCCGCCGCATAAGCCGCCTCGCGCGCGGCGAAAGCCGGCGCCAGCGCGTCGAGAAGCTCGGTCGGCGCGATGACCGATCCGGTTTCGGCGCGCACCGAAGTCGGGCGCAGCGCTCCCGGTTCCACTGCTTCGGGCGCCGGAGCGGCCATGAGGTTTACTCCGATGCCGATCACCAGATGATCGACGCGCCCGCCGCTTCCCCCACTCTCCAGAAGAATGCCAGCGACCTTGCCCCCGTTCAGCAGGACATCGTTCGGCCATTTGAGCGCCAGTGCCGCCCCCTGCCCGGTCAGCGCGGCGAGCGCGTCGCGGAGCGCAAGCGCGGCCACGAACGAGAGGAGCGCGGCTTGCGCCACACTCCCCGCGGGCCGGCAAAGAAGGCTTGCCGCGAAATTGCCCTCCGGCATCTCCCAGGCTCGTCCCCTGCGACCGCGCGGCGCGCTCTGGTGCAGGGCCAGGATCCAGGCCGGCGCCGCCAGACCCTCGAGGCGACGGAGAGCTTCGGCGTTGGTGCTGTCGGTTTCGGTCAGGATCAAACGGCCGGTGCCGGCCGGCCAGTCACTGGACAAGGGATGCCGCCGCGACGCCTGCGGCTGCCTCCACTCCGAACAGGTTGACGACACCCAGGACCATCACAGCCGCCGAAACCACGAGGAACCCCCACAGGATCGGCGACCCCGACGCGTCGATCCCCTCGCCCGCCTCACCGAAATACATCAGGAAGACGATACGCAGGTAGTAGAAGGCGTTGATCACCGCCGCAATGACGCCGAGGATCGCAAGCCAGCCCAGACCGGCCTGCACGGCGGCGCTGAGGACGATGAACTTGCCGAAGAACCCGAGCAGCGGCGGCACGCCCGCGAGGCTGAAGAGGAGGATCAGCATGGCCAGCGCCCGCAGCGGGTCGGCGCGCGAGAACATCGACAGCGACCGCAGGTCGGTCACCGGCATCCCGTCGCGCTCCATCGACAGGATGAAGGCGAAGGTTCCGACGCTCATCACCACGTAGATCGCCATGTAGATCAACATCGCCTGGACACCGAAGGTCGTCCCGGCGGCGAGACCCATCAGGGCGTACCCCATGTGGGCGATCGATGAATAGGCCATCAGTCGCTTGATGTTGGTCTGCCCGATCGCGGCGACCCCGCCGAGGAACATCGAAACGACGCTCAGGAAAGCAAGGATCTGCTGCCAGTCGGCGGTGATGCCGCCGAACCCGTCATGCAGGACGCGCGCGAACATGGCCATCGCGGCGACCTTGGGGGCCGTCGCGAAGAACGCCGTCACCGGCGTCGGCGAGCCCTCGTAGACGTCGGGCGTCCACATGTGAAACGGCGCGGCTGATACCTTGAACGCGATGCCTGTGGCCACGAAAACCAGCCCGAAGAGCAGACCGAGCGGCGCCGCGCCCAGGCGAGTCGCGTCGAGGATCCCGACGAAAAGGGTCGTGCCGGCATAGCCGTAGGTGAGCGACGCGCCGTAGAGCAGAAGGCCGGACGACAGGGAGCCGAGCACGAAGTATTTAAGTCCGGCTTCGGTGGAGCGCGCGCTGTCGCGCCGCAACGCGGCAACAACATAGAGCGACAGGGATTGAAGTTCGAGGCCCATGTAGAGCGCCATCAGATCCCCGGCCGAGACCATGACCATCATGCCGACGCAGGCCAGCGTCAACAGCAGCGGATACTCGAAGCGCAGCAGGCCACGCCGGGCCATGTAGCCCTCGCTCATCAGAAGGACCGCCGATGCCGAGAGCAGGATCGCGACCTTGGAGAACCGCGCGAAGGCATCGTCGACGAACATTCCTCCGAAACCCAGCGACAGGCCCGCGCCACCAAGGCCGATCCAGATGCCGGTCAGAGCCAGCAGCGCGGCGGTGACCCACACCAGGAGCGGGGCCAGCTTGTCCTTCCCGCCATAGACCGCGAACAGCAGGGCGCCCATCGCATAGAGCGACAGCAGGATCTCGGGAAGGATGATGGAGAGGTCGCGGCTCATGTGTCCTCAGTTCCGGGCCAGCATCGTGTCGCCGGCCTCAAGCAATGCGGTCTGATAGTTCGAAACCAGCGCCTCGACGGAAGGGCCGATGATGTCGGTCACGAGGCTCGGATAGACGCCGAGCAGCAGCGTCATCACGACGAGCGGCGCGAAGATCGCCTTCTCGCGGCGGTCCATTTCGGTGATCGACTTGAGGCTTTCCTTGATGAGCGCCCCGAAGACGACCCGGCGATAGAGCCAGAGCGCATATCCCGCCGACAGGATCACCCCCGACGTGGCGACAAGGGCGACCCAGGTGTTCGCCTGGAAGATCCCCATCAGCGTCAGGAATTCGCCCACGAAACCGCTGGTGCCCGGCAGCCCCACATTGGCCATGGTGAACAGCATGAAGATCGCGGCATAAGCCGGCATCCGGTTCACGAGGCCGCCATAGGCGTCGATCTGGCGGGTGTGCATCCGGTCGTAGATCACGCCGACGCAGAGGAAGAGCGCGCCCGAGACGAACCCGTGGCTGATCATCTGGAATATCGCGCCGTCAAGGCCTTGCTGGTTCGCCGCGAAGATTCCTGCCGTGACATATCCCATATGGGCGACCGAGGAATAGGCGATCAGCTTCTTCATGTCCTCCTGCACCAGCGCGACGAGGCTGGTGTAGACGATGGCGATGGCGCTCAGCCACAGGACCAGAGGTGCGAGTACATCCGAGGCGACCGGAAACATCGGCAGGCTGAAGCGCAGGAACCCGTAGCCGCCCATCTTCAGCAGGATTGCCGCCAGCACCACCGACCCGGCGGTCGGGGCCTGAACGTGGGCGTCGGGCAACCAGGTATGGACCGGCCACATCGGCATTTTCACCGCGAACGAGGCGAAGAAGGCGAGCCAGAGCAATGTCTGCACCCCGCCCGCCAGTTGCAGGCCCATGACCATGATCGGTGCCGAGGGGAAATCCGCGTTGAGAAGCTGCGCGATGTCGGTGGTGCCGGCGAGGACGGCCATGGTGATCATCGCGACCAGCATCAGAACCGAGCCGAGGAAGGTGTAGAGGAAGAACTTGAAGGCGGCGTAGATCCGCTCCTTGCCGCCCCAGATGCCGATGATCAGGAACATCGGGATGAGACCGCCCTCGAAGAACAGGTAGAACAGCACCAGATCGAGCGCGCAGAAGACGCCCAGCATCAGCGTTTCGAGCATCAGGAACGCGATCATGTATTCCTTGACCCGGTGCGTCACGTTCCAGCACGCGGCGATGGTCAGCGGCATGAGGAAGGTGGTCAGCATCACGAACAGCACCGAGATGCCGTCGACGCCCATCTTGTAGCTCAACCCAAGGATCCACGGCCGTTCCTCGACGAACTGGAAGCCCGGGTCAGCGGGATCGAAGCCCGCCAGGAGAAACAGCGAAACCAGGAACGTCGCCGAAGTGGCAATCATCGCCAGCCACTTTGCATTGCGCTGCGCCGCGTCGTCCTCGCCGCGCAGGAACAGCGCGAGGATCGCCGCCGCGACGGCCGGCAGGAACGTGATGATGGAAAGAAGGTTGTCCATCTACTCGGCCCCTCCGGCAATCGTCATCCAGGTGATCAGGAGGGCAAGTCCCAGCACCATCGCGAGGGCGTAATGGAAGATGTAGCCCGACTGCGCCCGGCCCGCGAGGCGGGTGAAGAACGGCACGATCCCCATGGCGAGGCCATTGATGCCGCCGTCGATCGTCCCCTGGTCGCCCTTGCGCCAAAGGATGCGGCCCAGCCCGAAGGCCCTGCGCACGAAAAGCCGGTCGTAGATCTCGTCGAAGTACCATTTGTTGAGCAGGAAACGGTACAGTTGCGGCTGGTTCCGGGCCAGACGCGGCGCCAGGTCGAGCTGACGGATGTACATGAGCCAGGCCAGAACGAACCCGACGAGCATCGCGACGAAGGGCGAGACCTTGACCCAGATCGGAGCATGGTGCGCCTCGTCCATCACGTGGTTGTCCGGCGCCATGTAGATCGCCCCGGCGCCCGGAGGCGCGCCGGCTGTCGCCACGTGACCGCCATCGTTCTCGACCGGTTCGGTGAGGGCCGCGACGGCGCCTTCGACATCGCCGTGGGCCGCTTCTTCCGTCGCCGCCACAATGCCCTCCCCGGGATCCGCGGTGGCCTCCTCGCCGGCGCCGGCCGTGGCATGAGCCGCCGCGGGAATGCCGAAGAACGCGTTCACGTCGTCATGCTCACCGAAGAACGACCCGAACCAGACCATCCCGGCAAGGATCGAGCCGAGCGCCAGCACACCGAGCGGCGCGATCATCACCATCGGGCTTTCGTGGGCGTGGGAATGGGTTTTCCGGCTTCCGCGCGCCTCGCCGTAGAACGTCATGAAGATGAGGCGCCAGGAATAGAACGAGGTCATCGCCGCGGCGAGGACGAGCAGGACGAAGCCGTAGGTCGCCGCCGCCCCTTCGCCGCCCCAGGCGCTCTCGATGATGGCGTCCTTGGACAGGAATCCGGCGAACCCGATATGGGTGAACGGGATGCCGACACCGGTGATCGCCAGCGTTCCGATCATCATCGCCCAGAACGTGTAGGGGATCTTGTGGCGCAGCCCGCCGTAGTTCCGCATGTCCTGCTCGTGGTGCATCGCGTGGATGACCGAGCCGGCGCCGAGGAACAGCATGGCCTTGAAGAAGGCGTGGGTGAGCAGGTGGAACATCGCCGCCGAATAGACGCCCACACCGGCCGCCACGAACATGTAGCCGAGCTGCGAGCAGGTCGAATAGGCGATCACGCGCTTGATGTCGTTCTGCACCAGTCCCACGGTCGCGGCAAAGAACGCGGTCGAGGCGCCGACGATGACGACGAACGTCTTGGCATGGGGCGCGAACTCGAAAAGCGGCGACATCCGGCAGACCAGGAACACCCCGGCGGTAACCATGGTCGCCGCATGGATCAGCGCCGAAACCGGCGTCGGGCCCTCCATGGCGTCGGGCAGCCAGGTATGCAGCAAGAGCTGCGCCGACTTGCCCATGGCGCCCACGAACAGCAACACCGCGATCAACTCCGCGGCGTTCCACTCGGTCCACAGAAAGCCGATCGAGGTCTGCGCAAGGTCGGGCGCCGCCGCAAAGATGTCGGAGAACTGAATCGAGTCGACGAGAAAGAACAGCGCGAAGATGCCGAGTGCGAAGCCGAAGTCGCCGACCCGGTTGACCACGAACGCCTTGATCGCCGCCGCGTTGGCCGAGGGCTTGCGGAAGTAGAAGCCGATCAGCAGATACGAGGCGAGGCCCACCCCTTCCCAGCCGAAGAACATCTGCGCCAGGTTGTCGGCCGTCACCAGCGCCAGCATGGCGAAAGTGAAGAGCGACAGGTAGGCGAAGAACCGGGGGCGATAGCTCTCGCCCTCGTGAAAGTTCTCGTCGTGGGCCATGTAGCCCACCGAATAGAGGTGCACGAGCGCCGAGACCGTCGTGATGACGATCAGCATGATCGCGGTTAGCCGGTCGAGGCGGATCGCCCAGTCGGTCGTGAGGCTGCCCAACTCGATCCAGCGCAGGATCTGGATCCGCTCCATCTCGCCGTCGTGGCCGAGGAAGACGATCCACGACAGCAGGCACGAGACGAAAAGCAGGCCCGTCGCCGTCCAGATCGCCCCTTCCTGCCCGATCATCCGCCAGCCGAAACCGCAGATGATCGCACCGATCAGGGGCGCGAAAAGGATGATCGTCTCCATGTCGTCAGCCCTTCATAACGTTGACGTCTTCCACGTCGATCGTCCCGCGGTTGCGGAAGAAGCAGACGAGGATCGCCAGCCCGATCGCCGCCTCGGCCGCCGCCACCGTCAGCACGAAGAGCGTGAAGACCTGGCCAACGAGGTCACCCAGGAAGGCCGAAAAGGCGACGAAGTTGATGTTGACCGCCAGGAGCATCAACTCGATCGACATCAGGATCACGATGACGTTCTTCCTGTTCAGGAACAGGCCGAAGATGCCGATGACGAACAACGCCGCCGCCACCGTGAGGTAGTGTTCGATGCCAATCATGCCGATCGTCCCCGCCGCTCAGGCGCGGCCAAAGCCGAAGAAGAGGATCAGGACGACGATGATGATGGCCGCGATGATGAGCGTGTTGCGTGACATGATTTCAGAGTCCCTGTCCTGGTTTGAGGTCTTTCAGTTCCATGGCCGTCGCCGGATCGCGGTACATCTGTGCCAGCACGTCCTGACGCTTGATCCATGTCCGGTGGCGCAGCGTCAGCACGATGGCGCCGATCATCGCCACCAGCAGGATCAGCCCCGCGAGCTGGAAGAGCAGGAAGTAACGATCGTAGAGCAGCAACCCGAGCGCGTTGGTATTCTGCAGCTCCACCATCACCGGGGCACGCGCCGAGAGGCGCGCGTCGATCCCGTCGGAATAATCCCAGACCCCGAACGCGATGGCGAGCTGCATCAGGATCACAAGTCCGATCATCAGGCCGACCGGTACATATCGCGTCATCCCGGCCCGCAATTCGGCGAAATCCACGTCGAGCATCATCACGACGAAAAGGAACAGCACCGCAACCGCGCCCACATAGACGATCACCAGCAGGAGCGCGACGAACTCGGCGCCGACCAGGATGAACAGCCCGGCCGCGCTGAGGAAGGCGAGGATCAGCCAAAGGACCGAATGAACCGGGTTGCGCGAGAGCACCACGAAAAGGCCCGCCGTGACCGCGGATATCGCGAAGAGGTAGAAGGCGAGCGAGGCTACGGTCATGTCATCATCCTGCTTCGTCCGGCGATCCGGAAACGCGGCTCAGCGATAGGGAGCGTCGAGTTCAAGGTTGCGGGCAATCTCGGCCTCCCAGCGATCGCCGTTCTCCAGAAGCTTCTCCTTGTCGTAGAAGAGTTCCTCGCGGGTCTCGGTCGAGAACTCGAAATTCGGGCCTTCGACGATGGCGTCGACCGGGCAGGCTTCCTGGCAGAAGCCGCAATAGATGCACTTCGTCATGTCGATGTCGTAGCGCGTCGTGCGGCGCGACCCGTCGGCGCGCGGCTCGGCATCGATGGTGATCGCCTGCGCCGGACAGATCGCCTCGCAGAGCTTGCAGGCGATGCACCGCTCCTCGCCGTTGGGATAGCGGCGCAGCGCGTGCTCGCCGCGGAAGCGGGGCGAGAGCGGCCCCTTCTCGTGCGGGTAGTTCAGGGTCGCCTTCGGGCCGGAAGAAGTACTTCATGCCAAGGCCGAACCCTTTCAGGAAGTCCACCAGCAGGAAATACTTTGCCGCGCGCGCATAATCGATGTTCGCCATGCCTCAGCCCCCTATCGCCCAGCGGGCGTAGAAGCCGCCGAGCCATCCGAAATGCGCGAAGAACGAGACCAGCACCACCCAGGCGAGAGAGAACGGCAGGAACACCTTCCACCCGAGCCGCATGAGCTGGTCGTAGCGGTAGCGCGGCACGATCGCCTTCACCATCGAGAACAGGAAGAACATCACGCAGATCTTGAGGATCATCCACAACATGCCGTCGGGCAGGAACGGCACCGGGCTGAGCCAGCCACCGAAGAAGATCACGCTGATCAGCGCGCACATGAAGACCATGGCCGCGTATTCGCCGATCATGAACAGCAGGAACGGCGTCGAGGAATATTCGACCTGATACCCCGCCACCAGCTCCAACTCGGCCTCCGGCAGGTCGAAGGGCGGCCGGTTGGTCTCGGCCAGGGCGGAGACGAAGAACAGGACAACCATCGGCAGGTGCGGCAGCCAGTACCAGTTCAAGAGACCCCAGTCGCCCTTCTGCGCCAGCACGATGTGCGTGAGGTTCAGCGACCCGGTCGAGATGATGACACCCACCAGGATCAGGCCGATCGAGACCTCGTAGCTGATCATCTGCGCCGCGGAGCGCAACGAGCCGAGGAACGGGTATTTCGAGTTCGACGCCCAGCCGCCCATGATCACGCCGTAGACCTCCAGCGACGAGATCGCGAAGATGTAGAGCAGCGCCACGTTGAGATCGGCCAGCACCATGCCCGGCGCGAACGGGATCACCGCCCAGAGCATGATCGCCAGCACGAAACTCGTCATCGGCGCCATGAAATAGACCGGCCGGTCGACCCCGGCTGGCACCACGATCTCTTTCAGCGCGTATTTGAAGAAGTCCGCGAAGCTTTGCAGCAGACCGAAGGGCCCGACCACGTTCGGCCCTTTTCGCATCTGGACCGCCGCCCAGATCTTGCGGTCGGCATAGAGCAGCACCGCAAGGCTCATCAGCAGCAGCACGACCAGCAGCAGCGACTGCGCAAGGATGATCAGCGCGATCCCGGCATTCGTGGTGAAGAATTCCGTCATCCGTTCTCGCCTCGATAGGTCCGGCCGGTCCGGGAGCCGCCAAGGGCCCGCCGGCTTTGGTAAACATCATTGGCGGCCGCTTGGCCAGCCTCGGAACGGCAAAAACTGCGCGCCGCGGAGGGGCTTGTGACCCCGACGCCGCGCTCGAACGGGTCGGTGAGAGCGGGTACAACCACGGCCTACTCGGCGGCCAGAGCCGCGCCCGCACGTGCCGCGGCGCCGGCTGCAAGCTCGGCCATCAGCGCGGAGGCCCGCGTGATCGGGTTGTTGAGGTAGTGATCCGCGACCGCGCGCCCGAAATCGCCGTCGGCGAGATCGCCCCCCGAAAGCGGCTCGAACGCGTTGTCGGGAACCTCGTCGAGCAGCGCCAGATGGGGCACCCCCTCGACCAGCGTCCGCCGCAGCTGAGCCAGCGTGTCGAACGCCAGCGGCTTGCCCAGCTCGCCCGACAACGCGCGCAGGATCGCCCAGTTTTCCTTGGCCTCGCCTGGCGGGAAGCTGGCCCTCAGCGCAAGCTGCGGACGACCCTCGGTGTTGACGAAAAGCCCCTGCTCCTCGGTCCAGGCGGCGCCCGGCAGGATCACGTCGGCCCGATGCGCGCCGCGATCGCCGTGGCTGCCCTGGTAGATCACGAAGGCCCCCGGTGTGATGTCGCCCTCATCCGCGCCGAGGTTGTAGATCACGTCCGCGCCCTTGAGCGCCGCGTCGATCCCGCCTTCCGTCGTGCAGCCCACGTCGAGAGCGCCGACACGTCCGGCGGCCGTGTGCAGGATCAGAAGCTTCGACGACGTGCGCTCCGCAATCTGCATGGCACGCGCCAGAACCGCCTCGCCATCGTCGTCGCACAGCGCGCCAACTCCGACGATGACCAGCGACGGCTCCTCGAGAATCTCGGTGAACTTCTGGTCGAGCACCTCCGTCAGGGCTTTGCGGCCGCTGCCCATATGCGAATAATCATAGGTCAGATCGACCTTTTCGCCGACCAGCCCGACATTCGCCCCGCGCAACCACGCCTTGCGGATGCGCGCGTTCAGCACCGGCGCCTCGGTGCGCGGGTTCGACCCGACGATGAGGATGTGGCGCGAAGCGTCGATGTCCGCGATCGTCGCGGTCCCCGCATAGGCCGAGCGGTTCGAGGCCGGCAACCGTGCGCCATCGGTGCGACACTCCACCACCCCGCCCTGCGCCTCGACCAGCTGCTTCAACGCGAACGCGGCCTCGACCGGCGCCAGATCGCCCACCAGCCCCGCCAGCTTCTTCGCGCCGCCGATCCGCTCCGCCGCCAGACCCAGTGCTTCGGGCCAGGTCGACGGACGCAGCTTGCCGTTCTCGCGCACATACGGCCGGTCGAGCCGCTGGCGCCGCAGACCGTCCCAGCAGAAGCGCGAACGATCCGACAGCCACTCCTCGTTGATGCCGTCATGGTTGCGCGGCAGGATCCGCATCACCTCACGCCCCTTGGCATCGACCCTGATGTTGGAGCCCAGCGCGTCGATGACGTCGATCGTCTCGGTCTTGCTGAGCTCCCACGGCCGCGCGGTGAAGGCGTAGGGCTTGGACGTCAGCGCGCCCACCGGGCACAGGTCGATGATGTTGCCCTGCAGCTCGCTGTCGAGGGTCTGGCCGAGATACGACGTGATTTCCGCATCCTCGCCGCGCCCGGTCTGGCCGAGTTCGGGCATCCCGGCCACCTCGGTGATGAACCGCACGCAGCGCGTGCACGAGATGCAGCGCGTCATGTGCGTGCCGACCAGCGGGCCGAGGTCGAGGTTCTCGACCGCCCGCTTCGGCTCGCGGAAGCGGCTGAAATCCACCCCGTAGGCCATCGCCTGGTCCTGCAGGTCGCACTCGCCGCCCTGATCGCAGATCGGACAGTCGAGCGGGTGGTTGATGAGCAGGAACTCCATCACCCCCTCGCGCGCCTTCTTGACCATGGGCGAGTTGGTGCGGACTTCGGGCGGCGCGCCCTCGGGGCCGGGCCGCAGGTCGCGCACCTGCATGGCGCAGCTTGCCGCGGGCTTCGGCGGGCCGCCCACGACCTCCACCAGGCACATGCGGCAGTTTCCGGCAATCGACAGCCGCTCGTGATAGCAGAAGCGCGGGATCTCGATCCCGGCCTCCTCGCAGGCCTGGATCAGGGTCAGCGCCGGATCGACCTCGATCTCGCGACCGTCGATGATGATTTTCCGCAGATCGGTCATCGCCTCACGCCTTCCATTTCGCCCTGCCGGGCCGTCCGTTTGTCACTGCGCCCGCAGGAGATACCCCGTCAGGCTCTGTCGCTCGATTTCCCGCAGGCCGACGGCGCAATAACTCTGCGCGTCGCCCTTAACGGCCCCTGCGTCCCGAAGCCAGCGTTCCGCCGCCGCCTTGATCCGCTCCTTGTCAGACTTGCTGTCGATGAAGGCATCGATCTCGGCCTCGCTGTAGCCCTGGCCGCGCGCATAGGACTTGAGCGCCTGCGCCTCGCGCAGCACCCGCCAGAGCCGCGGCGAGATGGTCGGGCATTCCTTGCGGATCCGGTCGCCGATCGCCGCCGACATAAGCGCGCCGTTGACATGCGCCTCCTGTGACAGCGGCGGCAGCGACGCGGCCCCGACAGCCGACGCCACAAGCACAGCCGCAATGGCGATACCCCTTGCCGATCTGCGCACGCGCCTGCTCATTCCGCGAAATCCGTTCGAACTGGTTGCCTCCCGGACCTGCACCCGGGCGCCGCCTTCCGGCATATCCTGCTCGCGGGCCCGGCTCAACCGGGGTCGCACAATCTCGCGCGGATGCGGACTTCACGCCCTGCGGCGCGAGACATCTTCCGGGTCTGGCCCATCGGCCTCGCGCGCCTGGTCCATCTTGAACTCGGCCAGCGTCTCGTGCCGCGCGGCCGCCAGCAGCTTCTCGACGCGCGGCGCCGCCACCAGGCTGATCAGCGGCACCGTCACCGCCGTCGAGATCAGGATCTCGAGCCAGAGCGGCACGTCGATTCCGAGCCAGATGAACCCGTAGCTGAAGATCAGGACGCCCGGATAGACGCAGAGCCAGATCAGGAAGATCAGGATCGCCTGTTCGCGTGCGTTCATCTCGATCGGCTCCCGGGGCTGCCTCCGCTGTCAGACCTACGCGCGACGGCCGCGCGCGGATGCATCGCCGCGCCGCCGATCGCGGTCCCGCCCTATTCGGCGGCGACGGCAGGCGTGCCGCCCCGGCGCCGATGCTGGATCCTGTCCTCGATCTCGTGCCGGAAATGCCGGATCAGGCCCTGGATCGGCCACGCCGCCGCGTCGCCGAGGGCACAGATCGTGTGTCCCTCCACCTGCTTGGTGACGTCGAGCAGCATGTCGATCTCCGCCGGTTCCGCCTCGCCGCGCACCAGCCGTTCCATGACCCGCATCATCCAGCCCGTGCCCTCGCGGCAGGGCGTGCACTGGCCGCAGCTCTCGTGCTTGTAGAACTTCGCCAGCCGCCAGATCGCCTTGATGACGTCCGTGGACTGATCCATCACGATCACCGCCGCGGTGCCCAGTCCCGACTTCTGCTCGCGCAGCCAGTCGAAATCCATGATCGCCGCGTCGCAGACGTCCGCCGGCAGAAGCGGCACCGAAGACCCGCCGGGGATCACCGCCTTGAGGTTGTCCCAGCCGCCGCGAACGCCGCCGCAATGCTTGTCGAGCAGCTCGCGCAGCGGGATCGACATCTCCTCCTCGACCACGCAGGGTCGCTCGACATGGCCCGAAATCGCGAAAAGCTTGGTGCCCGTGTTGTTCGGCCGCCCGAATCCCGAAAACCACGACGCGCCCCGCCGCAGGATCGTCGGCACCACGGCGATCGATTCCACGTTGTTCACCGTCGTCGGACACCCGTAAAGGCCGGCGCCCGCCGGGAACGGCGGCTTCATGCGCGGCATGCCCTTCTTGCCCTCGAGGCTTTCCAGAAGCGCGGTCTCCTCGCCGCAGATGTACGCCCCGGCGCCGTGCGACAGGTAGAGGTCGAAATCCCAGCCAGACCCGGCCGCGTCCGGGCCCAGCAACCCGTCCTCGTAGGCCGCGTCGATCGCCGCCTGCAGCGCCTCGCGCTCGCGGATGTATTCGCCGCGGATGTAGATGTAGCAAACATGCGCGTTCATCGCGAACGACGCGATCAGGCACCCCTCGATCAGGGTGTGCGGATCGTGCCGCATGATCTCCCGGTCCTTGCAGGTGCCGGGCTCGGATTCGTCCGCGTTCACGACCAGGTAGCTCGGCCGCCCGTCGCTCTCCTTGGGCATGAACGACCATTTCAGGCCGGTCGGAAAGCCCGCCCCGCCGCGTCCGCGCAGGCCGCTGTCCTTCATCTCCTGGATGATCCAGTCGCGCCCCTTGCCGATCAGGTCGGCGGTGCCGTCCCATTGGCCGCGCTTCTTGGCCCCGGCGAGGCTGCGGTCGTACATCCCGTAGAGGTTCGAGAAGATCCGGTCTTCGTCCTTCAGCATCGCGTCAACTCACTCCTTCCGGCGCAGGCGCCAGATCCCGATTGTCTCCGCCATCGCCCACACGAAGGCGGCGAGGGCGGCGAAGTCGAACAGGAAGACGTAGCGCGCGGGCAGGCCGAGCCGCCCGCCGAACCACTGCGCCGCCAGCCAGAGCAGCATCGTGCAGCTCATCACGATCGCCACCTTCCGCGCCCGGCGCGCCAGCCGCAGCTCGTCTTCCGAGGACGCCATCACGACGCGCCGTCTCGCCCGGTCAGGCGCCGCGCCTGTCCGACCCAGTCGTCGCGGCGCGCACGCCCCTTGAAGCTGCCCAACTCGGCGTCGATGCGGTCAAGCTCGGCGTCGTCCCAAGCGGCGATCTGCGACAGATGCCGCACGCCCAGTTCGTCGAGCCGCGCCGCCAGCTTCGGCCCCACCCCGTTCAGCTGCGTCAGGTCGTCCTCGTTCGACTCCCCGCCGGTCACGTCGGCCTCCGGACGGCCCTTGCCCTCGGCCTTCGCCTCCTGAACCGTCACGCCCTCGGAATCGACCGGCTCGCCCTTGGTGGGCTGCGGTCCGGGCGTCGGCTCCGGGTCGGGCTTGCCCGATGGCTGCAGGTGGTCGCCGCGCTCGGGCTCCGGCTCGGGGCCCGCGTCGGCATTGCGCAGCCACGGCGTGACGAGCGGCACCTCGGTCCCGTCGATCCGCTTGATCGTGTCGCCGATCTCGTGGGCGAGCGCCATGCTGGCGTTGCGCGCCATCTCCGGCTCGCCGTCGGGCACGAGCGTCGTCGCCCCGCCCGCCGGTTCCGAGGCATAGCGCCCCGCCTGCGGCCCCGGCGTCGGCACCTTGCCGGCGGCCAGTTCGTCGAGGATGCGGCCAAAGCTCTCGACCGTCAGATCCTCGTAGTAATCCTTGCCGATCTGGGCCATCGGCGCGTTCGAGCAGGCGCCGAGGCACTCGACCTCCTCCCAGCTCAACTTGCCGTCGGCCGAAACCACATGCGCCTTGGGCGAGATCTTCTCGCGGCACACCGCGATCAGGTCCTCGGCCCCGCAGATCATGCACGAGGTCGTCCCGCAGACCTGCACATGCGCGACGCTGCCCACCGGCTGAAGCTGGAACATGAAGTAGAAGGTCGCGACCTCGAGCGCCCGGATATGCGCGAGCCCCAGCATGTCGGCCACATGCTCGATCGCCGGCCGGGTCAGCCACCCCTCCTGCTCCTGCGCGCGCCACAGCAGCGGAATGATCGCGCTGGCCTGCCGCCCCTCGGGAAACTTGGCCATCTGCGCCTCGGCCCACCGCGCATTCGCGGACGTGAAGGCGAAGCTCTCGGGCTGGTCATGGTAAAGTCGTCGCAGCATCAGGCGCCCTTCGCAGTTTCGTTTGAGGCCCGGTAGGCGGCAGCCCATGCCAGGCCGAGAAGGCCGATCGCGGCGCCGATCCCGCCCTGCCACGCGGTCAGGACCGAGAACCAGCCGCGAAGGCCGGCCGAACATCCTTCGAGGTTCATCGCCCCCGAACCGTCGGCCGCGGCGCATCCCCCGGTCCTAATCAGCACCACGGAGATCAGGACAATCACCGCGAAGAGGAAATATCCTGCCGCCCAGCGCCCGATCGCAGCCGAGGTGCGGGGCGCGAAGAAGTGGCCCCCGTCCGCGTGGCGTGCAACCCGCAGGCCCCAGAAGGCGCCGAACGCGGTCCAGAGCGCCACCGCCGCGAGGACGACGCCGCCACTCACCGATCGATCTCCCCGAACACCACGTCGAGCGAGCCGATGATCGCGCTCACGTCGGCGAGCTGGTGGCCCTTGGCGAGGTAATCCATCGCCTGCAAGTGCAAATAGCCCGGCGCGCGGATCTTGGCGCGGTAGGGCCGGTTGGTGCCGTCGGCCACGAGGTAGACCCCGAACTCGCCCTTGGGCGCCTCGACCGCGGCATAGACCTCGCCCGCCGGCACGTGGAAACCCTCGGTATAAAGCTTGAAGTGATGGATCAGCGCCTCCATCGAGGTCTTCATCTCGGTGCGTGACGGCGGCGTGATCTTGCCACGCGACAGCACGTCGCCGGGACATTCGCGCAGCTTGACGATCGCCTGCTGCATGATCTTCGTGCTCTCGCGCATCTCGGCCATGCGGCACAGATAGCGGTCGTAGCAATCGCCGTTCTTGCCCACCGGCACGCGGAAGTCGAACTCGTCATAGCACTCATAGGGCTGCGAGCGCCGCAGATCCCAGGCCATGCCCGAGCCGCGCACCATCACGCCGGAAAAGCCCCAGTCGAGCGCGTCCTGCTGCGACACGATGGCAATGTCCACGTTGCGCTGCTTGAAGATCCGGTTCTCGGTCAGGAGCCCGTCGATATCGTCGAGCACGGCCGGGAACTCGGCGCACCACGTCTCGATGTCGTCGAGCAGCTTGGACGGCAGGTCCTGGTGCACGCCGCCGGGCCGGAAATAGGCCGCGTGCAGCCGCGCCCCCGAGGCCCGCTCGTAGAAGATCATGAGCTTCTCGCGTTCCTCGAAGCCCCAGAGCGGCGGCGTCAGCGCGCCCACGTCCATCGCCTGCGTGGTGACGTTGAGAAGATGGCTCAGGATCCGCCCCATCTCGGAATACAGCACCCGGATCAGGCTCGCCCGCCGCGGCACCTCGACCCCGGTCAGCCGCTCGATCGCCAGGCACCAGGAATGCTCCTGGTTCATCGGCGCCACATAGTCGAGCCGGTCGAAATAGGGCAGGTTCTGCAGGTAGGTGCGGCTCTCCATCAGCTTCTCGGTGCCGCGGTGGAGCAACCCGATATGCGGGTCCACCCGCTCCACGATCTCCCCGTCGAGCTCCAGCACGAGGCGCAGCACGCCGTGCGCCGCCGGATGCTGCGGGCCGAAGTTGATGTTGAAGTTGCGGATCTTCTGTTCGCCCGTCAGGGCGTCGTCGAACTGACCGTCCATACCTCAGACCCTTTCGTCGGGCGCGCGCGGCCCCTTGTCGCTGAACGCCATGACCCACAGCAGGATCAGCGCCACCAGCGGAAAGATCGCGACGATCGCCAGCCAGGCCGGCATCCCGAACCGCGGCAGAAGCCGCCAGAACGGGACCACCACAAGCGCGCCCACGATCAGCATCCAGAGCAGGCCGCTGAACCCCATGCTCCAGCCCATCGCGTAACCGCTCATGGTGCGGTTCCCTTCGGGTCGGCCTTGTCGTCGCCGGGCAGGATGTATTCCGCACCCTCCCACGGGCTCATGAAGTCGAACAGGCGGTATTCCTGCACCAGCTTCACCGGCTCGTAGACGACGCGCTTGGCCTCCTCGTCGTAGCGCACCTCCGTATAGCCGGTGGTCGGGAAGTCCTTGCGCAGCGGATAGCCGCGGAACCCGTAATCGGTGAGGATCCGCCGCAGGTCCGGATGCCCCGAGAACAGGATGCCGAACATGTCGAACACCTCGCGCTCGAACCAGTTGGCGCTGGGATGGACCGAGATGATCGACGGGATCGTGTCGCTCTCGCGCGCCGCGAGCTTCAGGCGGATGCGCTGGTTCTGGTACATCGACAGGAAGTGATAGACCACGTCGAAGCGCGCCTCGCGTTCCGGATGGTCGACGCCGGTGATGTCGATCAGCGTCGAGAACCGGCATGTCCGGTCGGACTTGAGGAAATCCGTCAGGCTGACCAGCGAGGCCGGCGCCACTTCCATCGTCAGCTCGCCGTGGGCGATGGCCCAGTTCAGCACGCAATCGGGCCGCTTGCCCTCGATGTGCTCACCCAGTTCGCGCAACAGGTCGGTCATCGCGTGATCGTCCCCGTGCGGCGGATGCGGCGCTGAAGCTGGAGGATGCCGTAAAGCAGCGCCTCGGCCGTCGGCGGGCAGCCGGGCACGTAGATGTCCACCGGCACCACCCGGTCACAGCCGCGCACGACGCTGTAGCTGTAGTGATAATAGCCGCCGCCATTGGCGCACGACCCCATCGAGATCACGTAGCGCGGCTCCGGCATCTGGTCGTAGACCTTGCGCAGCGCCGGCGCCATCTTGTTGGTCAGCGTGCCGGCCACGATCATCAGGTCGCTCTGCCGCGGAGAGGCGCGCGGCGCCGTCCCGAACCGCTCCAGGTCGTAGCGCGGCATCGAGGTGTGCATCATCTCCACCGCACAGCAGGCCAGCCCGAACGTCATCCAGTGCAGGCTGCCGGTGCGGGCCCAGTTGATCACGTCGTCGGCCGTGGTCAGCAGGAACCCCTTGTCCTGAAGCTCGCGGTTGAGCGACTGGGTCGCCACCTCGCGGTCGAGACCGGCGTCGTTGGCCGCGGTGCTCACTCCCATTCCAGCGCCCCCTTCTTCCACTCGTAGGCAAACCCCACCGTCAGCACGGCAAGGAACACCATCATCGACCAGAACGCGGCGTTGGTCAGCACCGGGAACGACACCGCCCACGGGAACAGGAACGCGATCTCCAGGTCGAAGATGATGAACAGGATCGACACCAGGTAGAAGCGCACGTCGAACTTCATCCGCGCGTCGTCGAAGGCGTTGAACCCGCATTCGTAGGCCGAAACCTTCTCGGGATCGGGATGGCGCACCGCCAGCACGACCGCCGCCAGGATCAGCACGAGCCCCAGCGCGATCGCCAGACCGAGGAAGATCAGGATCGGCAGGTATTCAATGAGGAATGCATCCACGCGCAGACTCCTTCGGGGTCAAGGCCTTCCTTCCTTGGCGGTTTAGCCCTGCCCCGAAGGGGGGTCAACCGACGCCTCCCGCGACAGACCGCCCCGATCCGGCCCTGTGGCCCTCGGGTCAGGTCGGTCTCAGAGCCGCCGCGCGACCCGGATCGCGCCCAGCCCCAGCAGAAGAAGCGGCAGCGTCGCCGGCAGAGGCACCGGCGCCGGTCCCTCGCCGTCTGTCTCGTCGAACTGTGCGAACGAGGCCCCGACCGAAAACGACGCCGCGATGTCCTGCGGCAGGAACGCCCCGCCCAGCCGCGTGTCGCTCGAAATGTCCCCGAACGTGTCGAAGCTCAGCAGGAACAGCTCGTCGCCCCCCGCACGATCCGCGTCGCTCTCCAGCAGGATATGGTAGTCGCCGTCGTAGAACGCGGCCCCGACCGAAAACGACGCGGCGATGTCCTGCGGCAGGAACGCCCCGCCCAGCCGCGTGTCGCTCGCGATGTCCCCGAACGTGTCGAAGCTCAGCAGGAACAGCTCGTCGCCCCCCGCACGGTCCGCGTCGCTCTCCAGCAGGAAATGGTAGTCGCCGTCGTAGAACGCCGCCCCGACCGAAAACGACGCCGCGATGTCCTGCGGCAGGAACGCGCCGCCCAGCCGCGTGTCGCTCGAAATGTCCCCGAACGTGTCGAAGCTCAGCAGGAACAGCTCGTCGCCCCCCGCACGGTCCGCGTCGCTCTCCAGCAGGATATGGTAGTCGCCGTCGTAGAACGCGGCCCCGGTGGAAAACGACGCCGCGATGTCCTGCGGCAGGAACGCCCCGCCCAGTCGCGTGTCGCTTTCCAGATCGTCAACGCTCGCGAAGCTCAGCAGGAACAGCTCGTCCCCTCCCGCACGGTCCGCGTCACTCTCCAGCAGAACCGAAATCTCCGCAGCCCCGGCCGCGCTGCCGGCAATCAGGCCGGCCAGCGCCGCGCTCCAGATCATTGTCCGTCTCATGGTGTCCCCCCCAAGGTCGCTCGCGGCCAGCCTAGCACGCAAGGTGCCACGCCGGCGCGGAAAAAGCCGCGACTGACCCCACGGGAGCATCCTTGCCGTCTCACACCATCCAGCTCGCCTTGCGCTTGTCGAAGAACGCGCCCACGCCCTCGGCCGCCTCGTCGCTGTCCCAGCGCGTCACCAGCGCCGCGATGCTGTCCTCCACCGCCGCCGCGTCGATCCGCCCGCCGAGGCGGCGCACCAGCGCCTTGCTCTCCGCCACCGCGCCCGGCGCCGTCGCGAGGTAGGGCACCACCTCGGCCTCCACCGCCGCGTCCAGCGCGTCCGCCGCCACGACCCGCGCCAGAAGGTTCAGCCGCATCGCCTCCTGCGCCTCGAACGCCCGCGCCGACATGAACACCCGCCGCGCCGCCGCCTCGCCCATCCGCGCCACCACGTAGGGCCCGATCGTCGCCGGCAGCAGGCCCAGCCGCGTCTCGGTGAAGGCCATCTTCGCCCCCTCCACCCCGATCGCCACGTCGCACACCGAGATCAGCCCGACGCCGCCCCCGAACGCATTGCCCTGCACCCGCCCGATCAGCGGCTTGGGCAGCGCGTTCATCGCCCCGAGCATCGCCGCCAGCTTGCCGGCCTCCGCCGCCCGCTGCGCGCCGTCCGCCTCGATCTGCGCCTTCATCCAGCCCAGATCCGCGCCCGCGCAAAAGCTGCGCCCCTCGCCCGTCAGCACCACGACCCGCACCGCGTCATCCGCGCCCAGCCGCGCCACCGCCTCGGTCAGCTCGCCGATCATCTCGCCCGACATGGCGTTGTGCTTGTCCGCCCGCGCCAGCGTCAGTGTCGCCACCCCCCGCGCGTCGGTCTCGATCCGGATCGTCTGCATCGCCCGTCCCCTCATCCGCTGCACCTTTCGCCCGACCCGACTGCCGCCTCAGCCCGGCGCGCCCGCGCCGCCCGACCGCATCGCCCGCGCCATCCGCCCCGCCTCTGCCAGAACGCCCGCGTCCAGCCCCGTCTCCCAGCCGTTCTCCCGCGCCCAGGCATCCACCGCCTCGGTCGCCACGTTACCCGCCGCCCCCGGCGCATACGGACACCCGCCAAGCCCCCCGACCGCCGCGTCGAAGACCCGCAACCCGGCTTCCACCGACACCGCCACGTTCTCAAGCGCCCGGCCGCCGGTGTCGTGGAAATGCCCCGCCAGCCGGTCGGGCGGCATCTCGTCCATCACCGCGTCGAGCATCGCCGAGACCGTCTCCGGCACGCCCTTCCCGATCGTGTCGCCAAGCGAGATCTCGTAGCATCCCATCTCGCGCAGCGCGGCCGCCACGCGCGCCACGTCATCCGGCGGCGTACGCCCGTCGAAGGGGCAGTCGGTGACACAGGAGATGTAGCCGCGCACCGGCAGCCCGGCGTCCGCCGCCGCCGAGGCGACGGGCCGGAACCGTTCGAGGCTCTCGGCGATGGAGCAGTTCAGGTTGGCCCGGCTGAACCCCTCCGAGGCCGAGCCGAAGATCGCGACCTCGTCCGCCCCCGCCGCCACCGCCCGCTCGAAACCCTTCATGTTGGGCGTCAGCGCCGCGTAGCGCACGCCCTCCGCCCGCACGATCCCGGCCAGCACATCGGCGCCGTCGGCCATCTGCGGCACCCATTTCGGGCTCACGAAACTGGCGACCTCGATCCGCGCGAACCCCGCCCGGCTCAAGAGGTCCACCAGAGCGATCTTCTCCGCCGTCGGGATCGGCCGCTTTTCGTTCTGCAACCCGTCGCGCGGGCCCACCTCGAAGATCTCGATCCGTCCCGCCATGGCGCCCTCCCCCGACCGCTCCCGACCATCCGCATCCGCCCCGCGGCGTCAACCGCCCCATGGTTGACGCAAGGCGATCCGACCCGCAACAAGTCAGGCCCGACGAGCGTCGGCGGGACGCCGGTGGATGAACTCATCTTCGGCGCCGTCAACGTCGTGCCCAGCGGCAAGGGCGAGGATGCCGGCACCCCCGTCGCGCCGCTGCCCACCACCGGCGCGGCAAGCCGGAACGGCCAGATCGCGGACCTCGTCCACGTCCCGACCCCGATCAATCCCGACCAGTTCGGCGCGGGCGTCCCCTGAGATCCGTCCCTGACCGGCGCCTGGGAGCTCACCTTCCGGGACGGC
Organism: uncultured Alphaproteobacteria bacterium; assembly: GCA_963709765.1. Taxonomy (GTDB): domain Bacteria; phylum Pseudomonadota; class Alphaproteobacteria; order Rhodobacterales; family Rhodobacteraceae; genus Roseitranquillus. The sequence goes on from CAVPXL010000001.1 coordinate 377,460, forward strand.
ACCGACACCGACACCGACACCCTGAATGTCATGACGCCCGACCTCGGCGCGGCCCCGCGCATCGACAGGGTCACCGGTCCACGCCTCACCGCAGGGGCCGACACCACCCGGCCCGCCTTCGCCTGGGAGCCCGCGGCCTTCGCGACCGGCCTCAGCTTCGTCGCCGACGGCCGCTTCACCGGCACCATGCGCCCCCTCACCGTCGAGACGGCGACAGTGCCGCTGCCCGCAGGCCTGCCTCTGCTCGCCAGCGGCCTCGCCCTGCTCCTGCTTCGCGGCCAACGAAACCGGGGGCCTGCGGACCAGACACCCGGCCGGTTCCTTCGGCGCGTCACGCCCGCCGGCTGAAGGCTCCGCCGCCCGGCGGGCCGAGGCTTACAAACGGCGAGCGGGTCGGGACGATCACGCCTCGGCTTCCAGCCGGATCAACGGCGCCCCGGCCTCCACCTGATCGCCCGTCGCCGCCAGCACCTCGGCCACCACCCCGTCGCGCGGCGCGCGCAGCCCGTGCTCCATCTTCATCGCCTCCAGCACCGCCAGCCGGTCGCCCGCCGCGACCGCCTGCCCGGCCTCGGCCAGCATCGCCTTCACCAGCCCCGGCATCGGCGCCTCGATCACGTCGGCCGAGCCGCCGGCCGCCCCCGTCCGCGCCAGAGGGTCCGGCACCCCGAACGACCACGTCCCGTCTGTGAAGACGTGCACATGCCCCCCCTCGCGCAGGATCCGCGCCGGATGCGGCCGCCCGTCCACCCACCAGGTCGCGCCCTCCCGCGCGATCTCGGCGGCCTGCCCCGCGATCTCCACCCGGAACGCCCCCGGCGCCAGCGACGTCACCCGCGCCGCGACCGGCGCCTCGCCGCCCTCCAGCACCACCTGCCGCGCAAGCGGCGTCCACTGGGTGAACCCGTCGAACGGCCGCTGCCCCTCGTGCAGCCCGAGCGCCCCGACCGCCGCCAGCGCCAGGATGTCGCCCCCGGGCCGCGCCTCCGCCGTCAGCGCCTCCAGATCCCGCGCGATCAGGCCGGTATCCACGTCGCCCGCCCGGAACCCCGCATGCCGCGCCAGCGCGCCCAGGAACGCGAGGTTCGTCACCGTCCCCGCAACCTCCGTCGCCGCCAGCGCCTGCTGCAACCGGCTCAGCGCGATCTGCCGCGTCGCGCCGTGGACGATCACCTTGGCGATCATCGGGTCGTACCACGGGCTGATCGCATCGCCCGCCCGCACCCCGCTGTCGATCCGCGCGCCGTCGGGAAACACCAGATGCCGCAGCGTCCCCGTCGCCGGCAGGAACCCTTTCGGCACATCCTCGGCATAGAGCCGCGCCTCGAAGGCGTGGCCGTTGATCTCCAGCGCCTCCTGCGGCGTCTCCAAGGGCTCGCCGCTCGCCACCCGGAGCTGCCATTCCACCAGGTCCACCCCGGTGATCGCCTCGGTCACCGGGTGCTCCACCTGCAGGCGCGTGTTCATCTCCATGAACCAGAACCGGTCGGGGCGCAGGCCCTCGCTCGCGTCCACGATGAACTCCACCGTGCCCGCGCCCGCATAACCGATCGCCTCGGCCGCCCGCACCGCCGCCTGCCCCATCGCTTCCCGCATCTCGGCCGTCATGCCGGGGGCGGGCGCCTCCTCGATCACCTTCTGGTGGCGCCGCTGCAGCGAACAGTCGCGCTCGAACAGGTGCACGGCCCGCGTCCCGTCGCCGAACACCTGCACTTCGATATGGCGCGGCTTCTCCACGTACTTCTCGATCAGCACGTCGTCGTTGCCGAACGCGCCCTTTGCCTCGGCCCGCGCCGAGGCCAGCGCGTCCGCGAAGTCCGCCTCGGCCTCGACCCGGCGCATCCCCTTGCCGCCGCCGCCCGCCACCGCCTTGATCAGCACCGGCCAGCCGATCTGCGCCGCCTCCATGGCCAGCCGCTCGTCGGCCTGGTCGGTGCCGTGATAGCCCGGAACCACCGGCACGCCAGCCGCCTCCATGCGGGCCTTGGCCGCGTCCTTCAGCCCCATCGCCCGAATCGCCGCCGCCGACGGCCCGACGAAGACCAGCTCGGCGGCCTCCACCGCCTCCACGAAATCCGGGTTCTCGCTCAGGAACCCGTAGCCCGGATGGATGGCCTCGGCCCCCCGCGCCCTGGCGGCGGCGATGATCGCGTCCCCCTTGAGGTAGCTCTCCCCCGGCGCCGGCGGCCCGATCCGCACCGCCTCGTCGGCCAGCGCGACGTGCCGCGCATTGCGGTCCGCGTCGGAATAGACCGCGACCGTGCGCACGCCGAGGCTCCGCGCGCTCTCGATCACCCGACAGGCGATCTCTCCCCGGTTCGCGATCAGGATCTTGCGAAACATCTGTCCCCCCCGGTCCGCAGCGCGCGCCCCAAGGTGCTAGAACCATTCGCCCCCGACCGCCAGCCCCGACAGCCGGACCCGACAGGCCGCGAAGCAATCGTTCTCATGGACGACGTCTTCTTGCTAAACTCCCGCCATGTTGGCACTGGAAAATTCGACAGGTCATCCCGGTGAACGACACCGAACTCGCCTGCCAGGAAACCGGCACGGGCGACCCGGTGGTCTTCGTTCACGGCGGCGCTTCCGACCTGCGGACCTGGTCGCGGCAGTTTCCGACCTTCGGGGAAAGCTTTCGCACGATCGTCTACAGCCGCCGCTTCGCCCGGCCCAACGCGGTGATACCCGACGACGCCGACGACCCGATGCAGACGCATGTGGACGACCTCGCCGCGCTCATCCTCACCCTCGATGCCGCCCCGGCGCACGTCGTCGGCCATTCATGGGGCGGTTTCGTGGCCCTCCTGCTCGCCATTCAGCGGCCCGACCTCCTGCGCCGCCTCGTCCTGATCGAGCCGCCGGTGCTGACGCTGCTCGTGGACGTGCCGCCGAAGCCGGGCCAGATCGCCCGCCTGCTCCTGCGCGACCCGGCGATGGCGGCGACGATCGTCAGGTTCGGCGCGAAGGTCATCGCTCCGGCCACGAAGGCCTTCCGCAAGGCAGACGATACGGCGGCCATCAGGGCATTGGGCCAGGGCATTCTGGGAAAGGAGAGGTTCCGGGCGCTCTCGGACGAACGCTTTGCCCAGGCATGGGACAACCGCGCCCCGGACCGGGCCCAGTTGCTCGGCGCAGGATTTCCGCCCCTGTCGCCGGCCGACCTGAAAAGGTCCGCGCCCCCGTCCTGCTCGTCCATGGTGGCGAAAGCCCGCCCCTGTTCAGGAGGCTGGACAGCTATCTGCGGGAGGCCCTGCCGGACGCCCGCAGCGCGGAGATCGACACGGCCTCGCACCTGGTGCACGAGGATGCGCCGAGCGCCTTCAACTCCGCCGTGCTCGACTTCCTGACGGGCGACGACGATGCCGAGGACCTTCGCGACCCGGCGCCGTGACGCCCTCCCCGTCGCGCACCGCCCGTCACTCTGCCCGGCAGCTGCCCGGTGCTGCCCGGTGCCAGTCGCCCTGCCGGGACGGCCGACCGCCGGCTTCAGCCGCTTTCCCTCCCGCCGACCGTCACCGGGGCATGAAAATTCGCTCTGAATTTTTGCAGGAAGTTTAATCCGGGGGGGTCAAGATTTGCAGGAAGTTGCAAATTTCCCGACATTCCGGCCCCGCCGCTCACATCCGGAAGACGCCGAAGCGGGTCTCCTCGATCGGCGCGCTCATCGTCGCCGAAAGGCTGAGGCTCAGAACCTCGCGCGTCCGCCGCGGGTCGATGATGCCGTCATCCCAGAGCCGCGCGGAGGCGTAAAGCGGGTGGCTCTGCCTCTCAAACATCTGAATTGTCGGCCTTTTGAACTCGGCCTCCTCTTCGGCGCTCCAGCTCTCTCCCGCCCGCTCCTTGCCGTCCCGCCGCACCGTCGCCAGCACGCCCGCGGCCTGCTCCCCGCCCATCACCGAGATCCGGGAATTGGGCCATGTCCAGAGAAAGCGTGGCTGGTAAGCCCTTCCGGACATGCCATAATTTCCCGCGCCGAACGAGCCGCCGACAAGCACCGTGATCTTCGGCACCGACGTCGTGGCGACCGCCGTGACCATCTTCGCCCCGTGCCGCGCGATGCCCTCGTTCTCGTATTTCCGCCCGACCATGAAGCCGGTGATGTTCTGTAGGAAAACCAGTGGGATACGGCGCTGCGAGCACAGCTCGATGAAATGCGCCCCCTTCTGCGCGGCCTCCGAAAACAGGACTCCGTTATTGGCGACAATCCCCACCGGCCAGCCGTTCACATGCGCGAAACCGGTCACCAGCGTTTCGCCAAACCGTTGTTTGAATTCATCAAAGCGGCTGCCGTCCACGATGCGCGCGATCACCTCGCGGATGTCGTAGGGTGTGCGAAGGTCGCCCGGCACCACCCCCGGTATCTCGCCCGGGTCATAGGCCGGCGGCTCCGGCGCCTCGCGCGGATTGCCCGGCGCCACGAGGTTGAGGCTCCCCACCGCCCGCCGCGCCAGCGCCAGCGCGTGCGCGTCGTCCTCCGCCAGATAGTCGGCGACCCCCGACAGCCGGGTGTGGACGTCACCGCCGCCAAGGTCCTCGGACGTGACCACCTCTCCCGTCGCGGCCTTCACCAGAGGTGGCCCGGCGAGAAAGATAGTGCCTTGATCCCGAACGATAATCGTGACGTCGCTCATGGCAGGAACATAGGCGCCGCCGGCCGTGCAGGAGCCCATCACGACCGCGATCTGGGCGATGCCCTTCGCGCTCATCCGGGCCTGGTTGTAGAAGATCCGGCCGAAATGGTCGCGGTCGGGAAAGACCTCGTCCTGGTTCGGCAGGTTCGCGCCGCCGCTGTCCACGAGGTAGACGCAGGGCAGGCGGTTCTCCTCGGCGATCTCCTGCGCGCGCAGGTGCTTCTTGACCGTCAGCGGATAATAGGTGCCGCCCTTCACCGTCGCGTCGTTGCACACGACCATGACGTTGGCGCCATGCACCCGCCCGACGCCCGCGATGACGCCCGCGCCCGGCGCCGCACCGTCATACAGATCGTGCGCCGCGAACGCGCCGATCTCCAGGAACGGCGAGCCGGGGTCGAGCAGTTCGGCCACCCGGTCGCGCGGCAGCATCTTGCCCCGCGACAGGTGCCGCTCGCGCGACCGCGCCCCGCCGCCCGCCGCTGCCGTCTCGGCGGCGCGCGCGATCTGGTCGAGCATCTCCTGATGGGCCGCGCGGTTGGCCCGCGCCTCTTCGGAACTGGCGATGTAAGAAGATTGCAGGCGCATCACATCTCCTCGCGCATGGCGCGCAGGTCGATCCCGCGCTCCGCGATCATGCGCAGCTGGCATTCGGCCCCGGCGATGCGCCGCATCGACCCGCTTCCCCACAGGGCGTAGGCGAGGATGCACTCCGCATCGCGAAACTCGATCCAGGCGCGCTGGGCGGCCCGCAGCGTGTCGGCGCGGCGGGCGAATTCGGGCGCGCTCCCGGTTGCATCCGCCTGCCGCGCCCACTCCATCGCAAGCTGGTATTCGCCGTTCAGAACCACGTCCCAGGCGTCGGCCTCGATCCCGACGCAGGTGACGAGGCCCAGCGTGGTCTGGCCCTGCGGCTCTTCCTCCTGACAGATCGCGGCGGCTTTCCCGATGCAGGCGCGCCGGTCCGGCGTGGTCCTGGCGCCGCCGTAGCACTCGGCCAGCACCTCGATGTAGGGGCCGGGTACGAACGCGCCCTCCTGCGCCGCGACCGGTGCGCCGAATATCGGCGCCGCGCCCAGCAGGGCGGCCGCCAGACGCGCGGCCGCGTTCGACCGGAAGCGCGATACGATCGCCGCGAAGACCCTCGTTGCGACAGACGCTTCGGACGGGTCGCGGTACGGGCCCATGTCAGACCTGCTTCGCCATGAGCTCGCGCCCGATGAGCATGCGCCGGATCTCGGAGGTGCCGGCGCCGATCTCCATCAGCTTGGCATCGCGGAAAAGCCGGCTGACGGTGCTCTCGTTCATGAAACCGGCGCCGCCCATGGCCTGCACGGCCTGATGGGCCTGCACCATCGCCTGCTCGGAGGCGTAGAGCACGCAGGCCGCCGCATCCTGTCGAGTGACCTCGCCCCTGTCGCAGGCTCTGGCGACTTCGTAGATGTAGGCGCGGGCCGAATTCATCGCGGTATACATGTCCGCGATCTTGCCCTGCATGAGCTGGAAGTTCCCGATCGGCTGGCCGAATTGCTGACGCTCCACCAGATACGGCATGACCGCGTCGAGGCAGGCGGCCATGATGCCCGCGCCGATCCCCGACAGCACCACGCGCTCGTAGTCGAGCCCCGACATCAGGACGCGCACCCCGCGCCCCTCCTCGCCGAGGATGTTTTCGAACGGCACCTCGACATCCTGAAAGACCAGCTCGGCGGTGTTCGAGCCGCGCATGCCCAGCTTGTCGAAATGCGGGCTGGTCGAGAAGCCGGCCATGTCTTTTTCGATCAGGAAGGCGGTGATGCCCCTCGACCCGGCGTCGGGGTCGGTCTTGGCGTAGACGACCAGCACGTTGGCTTCGGGCCCGTTGGTGATCCAGTACTTGGTGCCGTTCAGCACGAAGCGGTCGTTGCGCTTCTCGGCGCGCAGCTTCATCGAGACGACGTCGGAGCCCGAGCCCGCCTCGGACATGGCCAGCGCGCCCACATGCTCACCCGAGACCAGCCGGGGCAGGTACCTGTCGCGCTGTTCGTCGGTGCCGTTCAGCCGGATCTGGTTGACGCAGAGGTTGGAGTGCGCGCCGTAGCTCAGCGACACGCTGGCCGAGGCGCGCGCGATCTCCTCGACCGCGACGACATGGGCGAGATATCCCATGTCCGCGCCGCCCCAGCGCTCGTCGACGGTGATGCCCAGAAGACCAAGCTCGCCCAACTCCTTCCAGAGTTCCGCCGGGAATTCATTGGTCCGGTCGATCTCCGCGGCGATGGGCGCGATGCGCTCCTGCGCCCAGCGGTGGACCATCTCGCGCAGGGCGTTGACGTCCTCGCCCAGATCGAACTTCATGGATGCGGCAAGCATGTCGACCCCTCCCCTCGGGACGCCGTGTCCGGACGTTCAATCGGGTCTAGGCGGGGCCCCTGGCGGCGTCAACCGATGAGGCTTGCGCGGCCTTGCCCGCGTCACCCGGAACATGCACCGCGACCTCTTCCCGGATGATCCGGCCGATCAGCGCGCAATCCTCCAGGCTGAAGGTCAGCGGCAGGCGCATGTCGAGCGTGGCCGACAGGATCCGGTCGGTCTGCGGCAGCCGCGTCGCTCCGAGGCCCGACCAGTGACGGTAGGTGGACGTGTAGCCCGAGGGCGCGGCCCCGAACCACTTGAGGATCACCCCGCGTCCGGCGCAGGCCCGGACCACGCCGGCCACCTTCGCCGAGGGCCAGTCGAGGAGCAGAAACTGTATCGAGGAGCCGACGAACGCCTCCGCCGCGGGGCGCGGGATCAGGGTCAGCCCCGGCACGCGCTCCAGCGCCGCCTCCACCGCCCGGTAACGGTCGGTCCAGGCCGCGCACCGCGTCGCCAGGGTCCGAAGCTGCGGGCGCAACACCGCTGCCCGGAGCGCATCCATCCGACCCGACATGTTGGGCACGTCCGCCGCGATCCCGGCCACCGTCTCGGGCGACGGCGCGGTGCCGTGGCGGTCCGGGAACCCGTAGGACCCGGACAGCAGGATGAGCCGCGCCGCAAGCTGCTCGTCGTCCGTCACCAGCAAGCCGCCTTCGCCGGAATTGACGTGCTTGTAGGTCTGCGTCGAATAGCAGCCGACCGCGCCGTGCCGCCCGGAAGGCACGCCGCGCCAGGCCGCCCCCATCGTGTGGGCGCAATCCTCGATCAGCGTGAGGCCGTGTCGCCGGCAGAGCCCGACCAGGCGGTCCATGTCGCAGACATGCCCGCGCATATGGCTGAGCAGGAGCACATGCGCGCTGCCGGCCTTCCGCTCCAGGTCGTCGAAATCGATGGTCAGGGCTTGCGTCGTCTCGACGAGCACCGGCACACCCCCTGCCGAGTCGATCGCGCCCGGGACCGGGGCAAGCGTGAAGGCGTTGGTCAGGACCGCATCACCAGCCTTTACCCCCACGGCACGCAATGCGATCGCGAGCGCGTAGCCTCCCGAGGCCACGGCCAGCGCATGACGCGCGCCGGTCAGCGCCGCGAACTCGGTCTCCAGCGCGGAGACCTCGCCGATCTCGCCCTCCAGAAGGTTGTAGCGATGCAGCCGCCCCGAGCGCATCACCGCGACGGCGGCCGCGATCGCGTCTTCGGGGATGGGTTCCTGCTGGGTGAAGTTGCCGTCGAAGGTCACGCTCATGGCGCGCAGAATGAGCCACCTCGCTTCGCGCCGTCAATCAGCCGATCAGACTCGCCACCACCGCGTCAAGTTCGCCGAAGTCGTCAAGCAGCGCATCGGGTTGAAGGTCCGCCACGCTTCGGCCCGCCGGGCCGAAGGTCACAAGCACCGAAGCGACCCCCGCCGCCCGCGCCGTCTCGTGGTCCGTCACCGTGTCGCCCACCAGAATCGCGCGGGCCGGATCGCCGCCCGCGCGGCGGATCGCCTCGTGAAGCGGCGTCGGATCGGGCTTGCGCACCGGCAGCGTGTCGGCCCCGATCAGGGAGGCAAAGAGGTCCCGCACCCCAAGGCGCCGCAGCAGCAGCTCCGCCAGATCCTCGGGCTTGTTGGTGCAGATCCCCACGGCGTAACCCGCCGCGCGCAATCTCTGTACCGCCGCCACTGCACCCGGATACATCTTCGTGTGAACGTCGATATTGTCGCGATAGACCGACAGCAGGTACGGGAAATCGGCGTCGACATCGGCCTCGTCCCACGCTGCGTCCTGGCGCGCGAAACCTGCGCGCAGCATGGCCCTGCCGCCACGGAAGGCGACGGCCGCGTCGCCGGCGGGATCGAGGAGCTCGCCATGCCCCCGCCGCCGGAAACAGCCGTTTGCCGCCGCGATGAGGTCCGCGGCCGTGTCCGCAAGCGTTCCGTCGAGATCGAAGATCACGTTACGCAATGGTCGCTCACCTTTCGTGTTAATCTCGACGGACCGTCAGACTTGTGTGGCCGCCGTCAGCAGCTAGAACGCAGGCTGCGTAAACAAAGAGCAGCCAATGTCCAGCCACCTGATCATTCTCGCCGCCGGCGAAGGCACACGCATGCAGTCGGACAGACCAAAGGTCCTGCACGAGGTGGGCGGCCTGCCGCTTTTCGCGCATGCGCTGGCCTCGGGTCGGTCGCTCGACCCGGCGACCGTCGTGCTGGTGGCTGGTCACGGCGCCGACGCGGTGAAGGCAGTGGCCGAGGAGATCGACCCGTCGCTGATAGTCGTCCGACAGCTCGAGCAGCTCGGAACGGCCCATGCCGTGGCGCAGGCGGCACCGATCCTGTCCGATGCGACGGGCGACGCGGTCGTGCTTTATGGCGACACGCCTTTCATCCTGCCCGAGACGCTGGAGCGGATGCGCGCGGTACGCGAACAGGGGTTCGGCGTCGTCGTGCTCGGCTTCGACGCGGCCGACCCCGGACGCTACGGGCGTCTGGTGATGGAAGGCGACCGGCTGCAGCGGATCGTCGAGTGGAAGGACGCCACCCCGGACGAGCGCGCGATCAGCCTGTGCAATTCCGGCATTGTCATGGCCGAGGCGCGCCTGCTGTTCGAACTCGTCGCGGCCGTGAGCAACGACAACGCGTCGGGCGAATACTACCTGACGGACATCGTGGGCCTCGCCGCCGAGCGGGGCATCCCGGCCACCGCCGTGCGCTGTGACGAGGCCGAGACCATGGGCGTCAACTCCCGCGCCGATCTCGCCACGGCCGAGGCCGCGTTCCAGCGACGGGCGCGGACGAACGCTCTGGCCGAAGGCGTCACGCTGGCCGCGCCCGAGACGGTCCATTTCAGCCACGACACCTATCTGGGCCGGGATGTGACCGTCGAGCCGAACGTGGTCTTTGCCCCCGGCGTCACGGTCGAAACGGGGGCGGTCATCCGCGCCTTCAGTCATCTCGAGGACTGCCACGTGGGAGGCGGCGCGGTGGTGGGGCCCTATGCGCGCCTGCGCCCGGGCACCGAGCTCGACCGCGACGCGCGCGTCGGCAACTTCGTCGAGATCAAGAACGCCCGCCTGGGTCAGGGGGCAAAGGTGAACCACCTGTCCTATATCGGCGACGCGGACGTCGGGGCGCGGTCGAATGTGGGCGCCGGTACCATCACCTGCAATTACGACGGCGTCTTCAAGCACCGGACCGAAATCGGCTCGGATGCCTTCATCGGTTCGGACACGATGCTCGTCGCCCCCGTGCGCGTCGGCAACGGCGCGATGACCGCGACCGGATCGGTCATCACCGCGGACGTGCCCGAAGGCGCCCTCGCCGTGGCCCGCGCCCGGCAGGAGGTGAAGCCGGGTTTCGCAACCAAGTTCTTCGCCCGGCTGCGCGCCGCGAAATCGAAAGGCTGACATCATGTGCGGTATCGTCGGGGTCCTGTCGCAGCACGAAGCGTCGCCGCAACTGGTCGAGGCGCTCAAGCGGCTTGAATATCGCGGCTATGACAGCGCCGGCATCGCCACAGTGAACGCGGGGCGGCTGGACCGCCGCCGGGCGGTCGGCAAGCTGGTGGAACTCTCTGACCTTCTGGTGCACGAGCCGCTGCCCGGCAAGAGCGGCATCGGCCACACGCGCTGGGCGACCCACGGCGCGCCGACGGTGGTCAACGCCCACCCCCATCGCGCCGGTCCGGTGGCCGTCGTTCACAACGGCATCATCGAGAACTTCCGGGCGCTGCGCGAGGAGCTGGCGGCGAAGGGTTACGCGACGGAATCGGATACCGACACCGAAATCGTGGCGCTTCTGGTGCAGGACCTGATGGCGCAGCAGCATGCCCCCGCCGAAGCCGCCGCGATGGCGCTCGAGCGGCTGGAAGGGGCATTCGCGCTCGCCTTCCTCTTCGAGGGCGAGGACGATCTGATCGTCGCGGCGCGGCGCGGCTCGCCGCTGGCCGTCGGGCATGGCGATGGCGAGATGTTCCTCGGCTCGGACGCCATCGCGCTTGCGCCCCTGACCGACCGGATCACGTACCTGGAGGAAGGCGACCGGGCCGTGCTGACCCGCGCGGGCGCCGAGATCTTCGATCGGACGGGCGCGGCGGTCGAGCGCCCCGTGCGCAAGGTCGCCATCGACGCGGCGCAGGTGGAAAAGGGCGGCCACAAGCATTTCATGGCGAAGGAGATCGAGGAGCAGCCGGCAGTGCTCGCCGATGCCCTGTCGTGCTACCTTGACGAGGCCGAGGGCCGGATCGCCGTGGATCTCGACTTCGGCGGCATCGACCGGATCGTTCTGGTGGCCTGCGGCACGGCTTTCTACGCCTGCCAGACGGCGAAATACTGGTTCGAGACGCTGGCGCGGATCCCGGTGGAGGCCGACATCGCCTCGGAATTCCGTTACCGCGAACCGCCGCTGGGCGAACGCACCCTGGCCATCTTCGTGAGCCAGTCCGGCGAGACCGCCGACACCCTGGCCGCCCTGCGCTATTGCCGCGGCAAGGCGAAGGTCGTGTCGGTCGTCAATGTGGAGGAAAGCTCGATCGCGCGGGAAAGCGACCTCGCCCTGCAGATCCGTGCGGGCCGCGAGATCGGCGTCGCCTCCACCAAGGCGTTCACCTGCCAGCTCGCCGTTCTTCTCAGTCTCGCCATCAAGGCCGCCTCCGACAAGGGCGAGCTGGACGCGGCGACCGTGCGCGACCATGTTGCCGAGCTGCGGCTGCTGCCCGGCCTGATCAGTCATGCGCTCGCCGCGGAGCCGGCGATCCGCGACGTGGCGCGCGGCCTCGCCGAGGCGCAGGACGTGCTCTTTCTCGGCCGCGGCTCGATGTTCCCGTTGGCGATGGAAGGGGCACTAAAGCTCAAGGAAATCAGCTACATACACGCCGAGGGCTATGCCAGCGGCGAACTCAAGCACGGCCCCATCGCGCTGATCGACCAGAGCGTTCCGGTCGTCGTCCTGGCGCCGTCCGGACCGCTTTTCGACAAGACGGTGTCGAACATGGCCGAAGTGATGGCGCGCGGCGGCAAGGTCGTGCTGATCACCGACGCCGCCGGTGCGGCCGAGGCGCGGGAGGGAACATGGCACGTCGTGACGATGCCGCCGGTCTCGCCACTTCTGGCGCCGCTTCTCTATGCGATACCGGCGCAACTCCTTGCCTATCACACAGCGATCGCCAAAGGCACGGACGTGGACCAGCCCCGCAATCTGGCCAAGTCGGTCACCGTGGAGTAGATTTGAGCCCTGTCCGAACAACCGATCGGATGGCTGCAGCGAGGGCCCGGAATGACACCCACGGCAATCATCTTCGGCGGGTTGGGCGTGTTGACGGAACTCGGGGACCTGGAACGTCAGGCCGTTGAGGCCGCAAGCGTCGGGCCTGCGCCCGAGGGCGGCTGGGTGCCAACGTCGAAGACTGTGGCGGGCGCCCCGCCCGCGGCCGACAAGGACCTCCGAAAGCGGAGCGGTGAAATCCTGCGCGACATGCTCTCGACCCTCCGGCTGCCTCTGCGGCCGGGGCTTGCCGAGGTGGTCGCGGCCACCAAGGCAACGGCAGTGCCGCTCGTCCTGATATCGGAGGTCGACGCGGCCACGACCGGCGCCGTGCTTGATGCGCTGTCGCTCGACCGCGCAAACTTCGCCCACGTCATCTGCGACACGCGCGGAGCAGGGCTGGCCTTCGAGAGGGTCCGCGACGCGCTGGGACTGCAGGCGGGAGAGTGCATGGCGGTCGCGGACACGCCGGAAAGCGCGGAAGCTGCGCTGGCGGCCGGCATGGACTGCATCGCCTTTCCCGGCAGCCTTCGCGTCGGGGAGCGGTTCGGCGACGTGACGGCTCAGGTGCAGGTTCTGGCGCCCCGGACGCTCAACCTGATCCCGCCGGACGCTCCGCGCGCCTCAGCCTGAGGGAGAGAAGTCGCTGCGCAGCCGCCGCCGCCAGATCTTGCCGCTCACGGTGACCGGCAGGGCCGCGACAAACTCTATCCGCCGCGGGACGGCATGGACGCCCACATGTTCGCGCACCTCGTTCATGAGCTCTTCGGCAAGTGCCGGCGGCGGATTCTCTTCGCGCGGGACAACATAGGCCACCACCACCTCGGTGCGTATCGGGTCCGGCTGTCCAACCACGGCCGAACGCTCGACGGCCGGATGGCGGTCCAGAACCTCTTCGATCTCGGTGGGACCGATCCGGTATCCGGCGGTCGTGATGACGTCATCGGCGCGCTGGACGAACCGGAAATAGCCTTCGGCGTCCCGGGTGCCGAAATCGCCCGTCTTGAACCACTTGCCGACGAATGCCTTCTCGGTGTCTTCGGGCCGGTTCCAGTATCGCAGGAACATCGACGGGTTCGGCCGCGCGATGGCGATCTCCCCCTGCATCCCGTCGGGAACTGGATTGCCCTGCGCGTCAATGATCGCCACGTCGAATCCGGGCACCGCAAGCCCCAGGGTCCCCGGCTTGACCGTCATCGTTCCCCGGCTGCTCTGGATAGCGGCACTGCATTCGCTCAGACCGTAGCCCTGGCTGAGATAGACGCCGAGGTCGTTCTCCACCCAGGCAACAACATCGGGCTCGATGGGCTCGCCACCGGTGGCGATGGAACGCAGCGGCTGCGTTTCGGGGGCAGGCACCTGACGCAACATCCGCAAGGCGCTCGGCGGGCAGAGAAAGTTCCGGACGCCCTGATCGTTGATCAGCCGCCAAGCCTTCTCGGGGTCGAATTTCGGCAGACGATGACTGACGAAGGGCGTCCCGTACCACAGGCAGGGCAGGACGCCGAACAGTGTGCCGATCCACGCCCAGTCGGACGGCGTCCAGCCCAGATCGCCGGGCTGTGGGAAGTTCGGATGATGAAGCTCGGTGCTCGGAAGGTGCCCGATCAGGACCCTGTGCCCGTGGACCACGCCCTTGGGCGGACCCGTCGATCCGGAGGTGTAGAGGATGAACGCCGGATCGTCGGGGCCGGTGGTGACGAAGCTGCGAAGCGGCTGCGCCAGCGCAATGTCATCCCAGAACGCCCGGACCGGCGCGGTGGCCGGTCCGTTCGTCCAGATGGCCTGCAGTGCGGGCAGATCCTTGCGCAGACCCATGACGCGGTCCAGCGCGTCGCTGTCGCAGACCACCCCGCGCGCACCGCAATCCCGCAGACGGAACGCGATGCCCTCGTCGCCGGACAGGACGAAGACGGGGACGGAGATCGCCCCGATCTTCAGCAGGGCGAAATGGGTGATCAGCGCCTCGGGCCCCTGCCCCAGAATTTGCGCGACACGATCGCCGCGACGAATGCCGGCGGTCACGAAGGCCGAAGCCATGCGATCGGACGCTTCCTTGAGGCGCGAGAAACTCCAGTGCTCCACACCCCCGTTGCGACGCACATGGACAAGCGCGACACGATCGGGATCAAAGCTGGCCCAGCTGTCGCAGAGCGCATTCGAGAGGTTGAAGGTCGGCGCGATGCGCCACTTGAAGCCGTCGCGCAATTCCTGCCAGGATCCTGCGCGTTGCAGGGCACGCCGCCCGAGAGGCCTATCGAACATAGACGCGCACCTCCACCAGATCGGTCAGGGGAACGTCCAGAAGGCGCATCGCCGGCAATGACAGGCGGCTCCCGCCGGTGGACGGGCGCAGTTCGACCAGCGCGGCCGCCCCGGTCGCCTCGACGACGACACGGCCCTCGCTTACCGCATCCACCAGCGGGGTTTCGAGCCATATCCCGCCGCTGCCCACATCGCCCAAGGAGGCCACCGTCGAGCCGAGCGGAACCCCGTCAGACGAGCCGACCTGCGCAGAATTGCGGCGCTGTGCCGCAGTGGTGGTGTCGAAATCCGAGACCGTGCGCGCAGAAGCAGGCGGCGGTGGCGCGACATAAGGCCCGGTCGCCTGCGGTACGGCAGCGGGATCGGTCCCCGTCGCGACAAGCCCCGCGCATCCGGCCAGAAACATGGTCGCGGAAAGCGCGATTGTGAAGCGCGAGGACATGGAAAAGCTGTATCTCACAAAATAGTTTCGGCAAGCAACCTTGCAGTCATCCCTGCCGCCAATCTAGTCTGAATATCATGACCTCACCTCTGATTGATCCCTTCCAGCGCGCGATCACCTATCTGCGCGTGTCGGTGACCGACCGCTGCGACTTCCGCTGCGTCTATTGCATGTCCGAGAACATGACCTTCCTGCCGAAGAAGGAGCTGCTGACGCTGGAAGAGCTCGACCGGCTCTGCTCGACATTTGTCGAGCTTGGCGTGCGCAAGCTGCGCATCACCGGCGGCGAGCCCCTGGTGCGGCGCGACATCATGACCTTCTTCCGGTCGATCTCGCGCCACCTCGACACAGGGGCGCTGGACGAGCTGACGGTGACGACCAACGGGTCGCAACTGGCGCGTTTCGCCTCCGATCTGGCGGCGGCTGGCGTACGGCGGATCAACGTGTCCCTGGACACGCTCGACGAGGAGAAGTTCGCCCGCGTCACGCGATGGGGTCGGCTACAGCAGGTATTGAAAGGCATCGACGCGGCACAGGCGGCCGGCCTGCGGGTCAAGATCAACACCGTGGCGCTGCGCGGCTTCAACGAGGACGAGCTCTTTACCCTGGTCGAATGGTGCGCGTCGCGCGACATGGATCTCACCTTCATCGAGGTGATGCCGATGGGCGATCTGGGCAACGAGGATCGCATCGGCCAGTACTGGTCGCTGAAGGATCTGCGTGGCCAATTGGCGCAGGCCTACACCTTGAGCGATCTGGCCGAAGGCACCGGCGGGCCCGCACGCTACGTGGAATTGCTGGAGACAGGTCAGAAGGTCGGCTTCATCACGCCGCTCACCCACAATTTCTGCGAAAGCTGCAACCGGGTGCGGCTGACCTGCACCGGCGAGCTCTTCATGTGCCTCGGGCAGGAAGACAACGCCGATCTGCGGGCGCCCCTGCGTGCGAGCGCCAACGACGATGTGCTGAAGAACGCGATCCGCGCGGCGATCTCGCTCAAGCCCAAGGGGCACGATTTCGACTATTCGCGGCAGCGCGCGGATGGCCAGATGACGCGTCACATGAGCCACACCGGCGGCTGAGGAAGACATCAGACCCTTTCGCGCCGTTTCTGCGGAAAGCGGGCGGAATGCGGATCGAGAAAATCGACCAGATCGATGAGCGCCGGCTGCAGGAATGACAGCCGGACGACCTCGGTGCCGCCGCCGCGCGCGAAGTCGGTGAGATCCCGGCAAAGGTGGTTCAGAAACGGGTTCTCGTCGTGCTCGACACGACGCTGAAAGACGGAATATCCGATGCAGGTGCGGCCGTCGGGAGCGGTCTCGATCATTTCCTCGCCGATACCACGCTGCTCGCCACGAAAGATGCGAAGGCTGCCGGGAAGGTCGTCGCGCGACCAGAGCCCGGCGATCGTCTCGAGCAGCTCGCCGAGGCGCTGCGTCTGCGTCTCTTCGCCGAGGTCGAGGAACTGCGCCTCGATCCTGATGATCTCGATCCATGCGAAGAGCTGCGCAATCAGGAAGGCCGTGTTGTCGACAACGTAGGCCTTTTCGCGGGCCGACCCTCGCGCATAGTAGGCGCCCACAAGATCCTGACGCAGGATGTTATAAAGACGGCTCTGCAAATCGAAGGCGGCATGGGCGAGCGGCTCGCGGTAGCGCGAGACGAGACGCTCCGCCACCTCCCGGCGCTCCGTCTCGATCTCTTCGCGCCGCAGCGTCGCTTCGAAGCGCTTGAGCCGGCGCTGCGAGATCGCAGCAAAACCGGCGGAGATCAGTGCGACCGCCGCGGAGAGGAGGGAGACAAGGATCGGTGTATCCATCCCGCTCCCCGTCTCCTAGCGCATCAGGACGCCGGCATTCGCCGCTCGACGATCTCGGCCCACCACGAGCAGCCGGCCGGGATCGCCTCATCGTCGAAGTTGTATTGCGGGTGGTGAACCGAGGCCGTGTCACCGTTGCCGATGATGATGTAGGCCCCCGGCCGGGCGTTGAGCATGAAGGCGAAATCCTCGCCGCCCATGATCTGTTCCGCCTCGGCACAGCTGCCGGAAACCGAGCGGGCCACATCGGCGGCGAAATCCGTCTGCTCCTCGGAATTCACCATCACCGGATAGCCGCGCACGTATTCCACGTGCGCCGTCGCGCCGAACGCCTGCGCCGTGATCGCGGCGATCTGTGCGAGCCTCTCTTCCGCCATGTCCTGCACGTCGGGGTCGAGCGTTCTGACGGTGCCCCGCAGAAACACCTTCTGGGGGATGACGTTGTGCGCCTTGGACTCGGTCTCGAAGCTGGTGACCGACACCACGAGCTGCTTGGTCGGATCGAGGTTGCGGCTGGCGATGGATTGCAGGGCGACAACGATGTGGCTCGCCACGAGGGTCGTATCGATGGCCTCATGCGGCTTGGCGGCGTGCCCGCCCTTGCCCTCGACCTCGATCGCGAACTGATCGGCCGCCGCAAAGAAGGCGCCGGGCCGGATCGCGAACTGCCCCGTCTTGAGGCCGGGCATGTTGTGCATGCCGTAGACTTCCTGGATTCCCCAGCGGTCCATCATTCCGTCATCGACCATCTCCTTGCCGCCGCCGCCGCCTTCTTCGGCGGGTTGGAAGATGACGATGCAGGTGCCGTCGAAGTTCCGCGTCTCGGCCAGGTATTTCGCGGCACCCAGCAGCATCGCGGTGTGACCATCATGGCCACAGGCATGCATGACGCCCGGTGTCTTGCTCGCGTATTCCAAGCCCGTCGCCTCCTTGATGGGCAGCGCGTCCATGTCCGCCCGCAGACCGACCACCTTGCCGGTCGTGTCCGACTTGCCCCGGATCACGCCGACCACGCCGGTGCGCCCGATCCCCTCCACGACCTCGTCGCAGCCGAAAGCCCGCAGCCTTTCGGCGACCAGGCCCGATGTGCGATGGGTCTCGAACAGCAGCTCTGGGTTCTCGTGAAGGTCCCGTCGCCAGGCGGTGATCTCGGATTGCAATTCGGCGAGGCGATTCTTGACGGGCATCTGACACTCCGGACGCACTGGAATTCGAACTCAAGTCTTGGCACGCAGCCGGGAGGCGGGCAAGTCGGGTCGCGCGCCCTCAGGCGCAGAGCTGATCCACGAGGCGCGACACGAAGGCCTCGCCCGCCTCGAGCTGCGCGACGCTGATGAACTCGTCCGGCTGGTGCGCCTGCGCGATGTCGCCGGGGCCGCAGACCACGGCGGAATAGCCCGCCGCCTGAAACTGACCGGCCTCGGTGCCGTAGCTGACGACGTGACTGCCGTTGTCACCTGTCAACCGACGCGCCAGGGATTCGGCCGCGCCGTCATCTTCGGGCAGCAGGGCGGGCACGTCGAAGTATTGCTCCACCTCGATGCGAGCCTCGGGACGGACGCTTTTCATGCCGGCCTCCACCTCGGCGATCCGGGCGAGATAGGCGTCGCGCCACTCGTCCAGGCTCTCCCCGGGGACACAGCGGAAATCGAGGCCGAACCGGCATTCCCCGGCTGTTATGTTGTGCGCGGTACCCCCGCTGATCTGCCCCACATGAACGGTCGTGAACGGCGGATCGAACATCGCCGCAACCGGGTTCGGCGTCTTGCGCCGGTTGCGCTCGTTCATCTCGTTGGCCCAGTCGATCAGCTTGGCGCCTTCCATGATCGCGTTGACGCCCTCATGCAGCAACGAGGAATGGACCTCGAAGCCGCGCACGATCGTGCGGAAGCCGGCCCCGCCCTTGTGCCCGGTGACCGCCTGCATCATCGATGGCTCGCCGATGATGGCCGCGGCGGCCCGCGGCAACGTGCGGCGCAAGGCTTCGATCATCGGCGGCGCGCCGGTACAGCCGACTTCTTCGTCATAGGAGAGAGCGATCTGAAGCGGCCGCTTCACGCCGCGCTCCAGCGCCAGCGGCACCGCCGAAAGCGCCAGGGCGTCGAAGCCCTTCATGTCGGCAGTGCCCCGCCCATATAGCCGCCCGTCGCGCTCCGTCAGCTCGAATGGGTCACTGGCCCAGGTCTGGCCGTCCACCGGCACCACGTCGGTATGGCCCGACAGGATCACGCCTCCCGCCTCGGCCGGTCCGACATTGGCGAAAAGCGCCGCCTTCGTTCCGTCCTCGTTCCAGGTCCGGTGCGCCTTGACGCCGAATCCGGCGAGATAGTCCTCCACCCAGTCGACCAGCTCGAGATTGCTGTCGCGGCTGACCGTGGGAAAGGCGATGAGCGTGGTGAGGATCTCGCGTGCCGAAAGGGTCATGCGCGCAGCACCAGGTGTCCGTCCTCGACCTCGTCATAGAGCGAGGGCCCCGGCTCGTAGCCGAGCGGATGGATCGGCGACGGGATCGGCTTGAAGTTCAGGTCGCGCTCGGACTTGCGGCGGCGCGGGTCGGCCACCGGCACGGCCTTGAGCAATGCCTGGGTGTATTCGTGCTGCGGGTTTTCGAAGATTGCCTGGCGCGAGCCGATCTCGACGATCCGTCCGAGATACATGACCCCGACCGTGTGGCTGACGCGCTCGACCACCGCCATGTCGTGGCTGATGAAGAGGATCGAGATGCGCAGCTCGGCCTGCAATTCCATGATGAGGTTCAGCACCTCGGCCTGAACGCTCACGTCGAGCGCACTGACCGCCTCGTCGGCGATGATCAGCTTGGGATTGAGCGCCAGGGCCCGCGCGATCGCCACCCTCTGCCGCTGACCCCCCGAGAGTTCGTGCGGATACCGACGCATGAAATTCTTCGACAGGCGCACCCGGTCGAAAAGCTGCGCGACCCGGTCACGCAGTTCGGCGCCGCGCGCCAGGCCGAAATTGCGCAGCGGCTCGGCCACCTGGTCCATCAGCTGCATCTGGGGATTGAGCGACGCGAACGGGTCCTGGAACACCATCTGCATGTCGCGGCGGGCCCGGCGCAGATCGCCGGGACCGAGCGTGCGCACGTTCGTGCCGTCAAGGATGATCTCGCCATCAATCGGCTCGACGAGGCGCAGGATCGACCGCCCGCAGGTGGATTTGCCGCACCCCGATTCCCCGACCAAGCCCAGCGTTTCGCCGATCCGGATGTTGAACGAGACATCCTCGATCGCATGCACATTGGCGACGGTCCGGCGAAAGAAGCCGCCCTTGACCGGAAAACGCGTCGTCAGGTTGCGCACCTCAAGCAAGTGCCGTTCGTCGGCGACACGGATCGCGCCCACATATGCACCCGCATCTCCCATCAGGCGCATGGGTTCCGGAGCGGGCTTGCCGCGCATTTCGCCCAGCTTCGGAACCGCCGCCAGAAGGGCCTTGGTGTAATCGTGTCTGGGGTTCTCGAAGATCTCTTCTACCGTCCCCTCCTCGACCTTGTTGCCGCGGTACATGACCACGACCCGGTCGGCCATCTGCGCCACGACCGCCATGTCGTGCGTGATGAACAATACGGCGGTCCCTGTCTCGCGCTTCAGCCGGTCGATGAGGGCCAGGATCTCGGCCTGAATGGTAACGTCGAGGGCGGTCGTCGGCTCGTCGGCAATCAGCAGACGCGGCTCGCAGGCCAGCGCCATGGCGATCACCACCCGCTGCCGCATGCCTCCGGAAAGCTCGTGCGGATACTGGCGCAAGCGCCGTTCTGGCTCCGGGATACGCACCTGCCGCAGCAGTTCCAGCGCGCGGGCCTCGGCTTCCGCCCTGTTCATGCCGTTGTGAACGCGCAGTCCCTCGGTCAGCTGCCGGCCGACCGTGAAGACCGGGTTCAGCGAGGTCATCGGCTCCTGGAAGATCATGCCGATCTCGTTGCCGCGCACCGTGCGCATCAACGATCCGTCGGCGTGGGCAAGGTCGGTCATGCCGTCGCCGCGCCGGAAATTCAGTTTGCCGCCGGCGATATGGCCTCCGCCGAACTCGACCAGGCGCATGAGGCTGAGTGAACTGACCGACTTGCCCGACCCGCTTTCGCCAACGACGCACACCGTCTCGCCGGGGTTGATGCTGAACGAAACATCCTCGACGCCGACGACAATTCCGTCCTTCGTCTCGAATTCGACGCGCAGGTTCTCGATGGAGGCGATGGGTTGATCGAGCACGGCCGTCCCCACATTGCGACATCCGACGCTAGGGCCATTCCCGCGATCGTGTCAAACCGCGACACGCGGCCCACCGCGGGCATCCGTCACTGACCATGCAGCAATACTTGCAATCTGCGCCCCTTGTGTCCGAGACTGAACAGCATGCGTCCCGATCGGGGCGTCAGATCCTTTCCGGAGCGAAGCTGGACGCCGTGCGAGCAAACTCGCAGATCGACATCGAAAAGAACTCCGCCCTCAAGCGGAGCCGGATGCACATGCACGACCAACAAGGAGCAAGACATGAAACTGAGAACGGCTCTGATGGGCGCGGCCGCGGCCGCCGCCCTTGCGCCAGCGGCTTTCGCCCAGGAGGGCGGTGAGCGCGGACGCGACGGCCAGGTCAACATCATCTATTGGCAGGCACCGTCGATCCTGAACCCGTACCTGTCGAGCGGCACCAAGGACATCGAAAGCGCGAGCCTCGTGATCGAGCCGCTCGGCCGCTATGATCAGGACGGCAACATGGTGCCGTACCTCGCCGCCGAAATCCCGACGATCGACAACGGCGGGTTCAGCGAGGACCTCACCGAGCTCACCTGGAAGCTGCGCGACGACATCGTGTGGTCAGACGGCTCGCCCTTCACCGCCGCCGACGTCGTGTTCACCGCCGAGTACTGCATGCACCCCGAAGGCGGCTGCGCACAGGCCGCGAAGTTCGACGGCGTGTCCTCGGTCGAGGCCATCGACGACCATACGGTCAAGGTCACCTTCTCCGAGGCCAAGCCAAATCCCTACGGACCCTTCATGGGCGGCCAGTCGCCCATCATCCAGAAGGCGCAATTCGAGGACTGCCTCGGAGCCAAGGCTCCCGAATGCACCGACGCGAACTTCAATCCTGTGGGCACGGGCCCGTTCAAGGTCGCAGATTTCCGTCCGAACGACGTCATCCAGATGGAGGCGAACGAGAACTTCCGCGAGGAGGGCAAGCCGGCTTTCGCGACGTTGACCTTCAAGGGCGGTGGCGACGCGGCGGCGGCGGGACGCGCGGTGCTCGAAACCGGGGAGTTCGACTATGCCTGGAACCTGCAGCTCGCGCCCGAGGTGCTGGAGAACATGGCGGCCGCTGGCAAGGGCACTCCGGTTTCGGCATTCGGCACCCTCGTCGAGCGGATCATGCTCAACCAGACCGATCCGGACCCGAGCCTGCCGGAGGGCGAGCGCGCGACCGCCGAGCATCCGCACCCGTTCCTCAGCGACGTCAAGGTCCGAAAGGCCCTGTCGATGGCGATCGACCGGCCGCTGCTGGTGGAGATCGGCTACGGTCAGGCCGGGCGCCCGACCTGCGACCTCGTGCCGGCGCCGGAGCTCTACGCATCGGGCAACACCGATTGCCTCGAGCAGGACATGGAGGGCGCCAAGGCGCTGCTCGATGAGGCCGGCTGGACCGACACCAATGGTGATGGCATCCGCGACAAGGATGGCGAGAAGCTGAGTCTGGTCTTCCAGTCGTCCACCAACGCGGTTCGTCAGGACTTCCAGGCCCTGATCAAGCAGTGGTGGAACGAACTGGGCGTCGAGGTCGAGCTGCGCAACATCGACGCCAGCGTGTTCTTCGGCGGCGATCCGGGCAGCCCGGACACGTTCCAGAAGTTCTATGCCGACGTCGAGATGTACGCGAACAACTTCGACGGCACCGATCCGGAAGCTTATCTCGGCCAGTTCACCTGCGAGAAGGCGCCGCGACCGGAGATCCCAGTGGCAGGGCGAGAACATCACGCGCTTCTGCGACGAGGAATACGACGCGCTGGTGGCAGAACTCGGACAGCACCGGCGACCTCGACGAGCGCGGACGGATCGCCAAGCAACTGAACCAGATCCTCACGGCGGACCAGCAGAGCCTGATCCCGCTGGTGGATCGCGGTCGCGTCTCGGCACATTCGAACTCGCTCGGCGGGGTCGTGCTGAACACGTGGGACAGCGAGCTCTGGAACGCCGCCGACTGGTACCGCATCAAGGAGTGATCTCCTAGTCCACGAGACGACGGTGCCGCCCCGCGCGATACGGGGCGGCACGACTGGCGCCAGGACTTCAGGGAGGCCTCCCGATGCTCACATACACGATCCGGCGTCTCATTCTGGCGATCCCGACGCTTCTGTTCATTTCTCTCGTCATCTTCCTGCTGCTGGAGCTGGCGCCGGGGGACCCGATGGCGCAGGTGCCGCTGACCGTTCCGCCCGAGGTCAAGCAGCAGATGCGCGAAGCGCTCGGACTTGGCGAACCCACCCATATCCGCTTCTGGAAATGGCTGGTGCAGTTCTTCTGGACCGAGCCGATGCACCTGATCGACAACATGTTCGGCACCGCCATCGCGGAAGGCCAGCAACGCGTCATCTCGTGGCAGACCCGTTCGCCGGTGATGGACATCGTCGCCCAGCGGATGCCGCAGACGCTCTGGGTCGTCGGCATGTCCTACTTGATCGGCGTCCTGATCGCGCTGCCGATCGGGATCATCTCCGCTTACAAGCAATATTCGGTGTTCGATCAGGTCGGCACATTCGTCTCGATGATCGGGTTTTCGGTTCCCACCTTCTTCACCGGCGTGCTGCTGATCGTGATCTTCTCGGTGAACCTCGGCTGGTTTCCGTCGATCTACGACACGACCCACCGCGTCAACGACTGGGACAGCTTCGTCTACCAGTTCCGCCAGATGGTCATGCCCGTCTTCGTCCTGGCGCTCTACAACGCAGCCCAGATCAGCCGCTTCATGCGCGCCTCGATGCTGGACAACCTCAATCAGGACTATGTGCGGACCGCGCGCGCCAAGGGTCTGTCGGAGAGCGTCGTGGTCCTTGTCCACGTCCTGCGCAATTCGATGATCCCCGTGGTCACCGTGATCGCGCTGGGCGTGCCCGGCGTCTTCGGCGGCGCCATCATCACCGAGCAGGTCTTCAAGGTGAACGGGATCGGTCAGCTCCTGATCACCGCGATCCAGGCGAACGACCTCCCGATGGTTCAGACTCTGACCTTCATCTTCGCGGTGCTGATCGTGCTCTTCAACCTGATCGCCGACGTACTTTACGGCATCCTGGATCCGAGGATCCGCTATGACTGATCCCACCTCCAACGTCCCGCTTGTCGAGCTCGAGGTCAAACAGCCGCCGCGCAGTCAATGGCGCGACGTCTGGAGCCAGTTTCGCTCCCATCGCGGCGCCGTGCTGGGGGCGGGCTTTTTCGCCCTGATGATCCTCGCGGTCACCATCGGCCCCTATCTCTGGACCATCGACCCGACCTTCATCGACATCCGGGCCCGCAATTCCGGGCCAAGCGTCGCACACCCGTTCGGCACCGATCAGCTCGGCCGCGACACGCTCGCGCGCATGATGGCCGGCGGCCAGACGTCGGTCGCGGTCGGCGTGACGGCAATGCTCCTCGCGCTCGTTCTCGGAACAATGGTCGGCGTTCTGGCGGGCTTCTTCCGCTGGCTCGACGGGCCGCTGATGCGCCTGACCGACCTCTTCCTCGCGCTGCCGCTACTGCCGCTACTGCTCGTCATGGTGATGCTCTTTCGCCAGGCGCTGAGTTCTCGCTTCGGCCCCGAGACCGGGATCTTCATCCTGATCGTGGTCGCCATCGGCGTGACCTCGTGGATGCCCACTGCGCGGATCGTCCGGGGCGACGTTCTGGCGCTCAAGGAGCGCGAATTCGTCCTCGCGGCGCGCTCGATCGGGACCACGAACAGCCGCCTCATCTCTCGCCACATCCTTCCGAACGTGATGTCGCCGATCATGGTGTCGGCGACGCTCGGCATTGCCAACGCAATCATAACAGAATCGGCGCTGTCATTTCTCGGCCTCGGGTTTCCACCGGACTTCCCGACCTGGGGACGGTTGCTGTTCGATGCGACCGACTACCTCCAACAATACCCCGAGCGGGTGATCTGGCCCGGCCTCGCGATCTCGCTGACGGTTCTCAGCGTCAATTATATCGGTGACGGCCTGCGCGACGCCCTCGACCCGCGGATCCGCGGCCGGTAGCGAGAAAAGAACGGTCTGCCGGATCGACGCGTGCGATCAAAGACAGTCGTGCGCGCGCGGCCTCCATGCGGAAACATGGTTCTGCCACACAAGCCCGACAGGCAACGTGGTTCTCCCTGACCGTCGCGCCGGAAACTGCCGAAGGCTTGAGGCTTGTCGTCCGAACGGCATATGGGCGAGTCTGGAAACCGCCGGAGCCGCCATGTTCGAGTCCCTGAACCTCCCCGTCACGCCCCAGCAGGCCGCACTCGGTCTCGGGATGCTCCTCGGCGTCGCCTTCGGGGCTCTTGCCGAGGTCACACGCTTCTGCCTTCGCCGGGCGGTCACCGGAGAGCCGGTCGAGCGGCGGTCCGCCGCAGGCGTCTGGCTGGCGGCACTCGCGACCGCGCTGGTTGGCACGCAGGGCGCGGTCGCGCTGGGCCTCATCTCGTTCGAGGGGCACAGATTCCTTGCGCCGGACCTGCCGGTGCTCGCCATCGCGCTGGGCGGGCTGCTGTTCGGGGCCGGCATGGTTCTGACCCGGGGCTGCGTTTCGCGCCTGACGGTCCTGCTCGGGTCGGGAAACCTGCGCGCCTTCACGGTGATTGCCGTCTTTGCCATTACCGCACACGCGACGATGAAGGGTCTTTTGGCGCCCGCACGCGTAGCCCTTGGCCAGACCACCCTGGCTCTTGAGGACGCGACTTCGCTCGCGGCCCTGCCCGGTGGCGCGGCCTTCTGGTCACTGGCCATCGCGGCCGGCGCCCTGATCTTCGCGATCCGCTCGGGTGCGTCTCGGCATCATCTGGGTCTTGCCGCGCTCCTCGGTCTGGTCGTGCCAGCGGCGTGGATCGGCACGGGCTACGTACTTCTCGACGAGTTCGACCCGATCGCGATGGAGAGCCTCAGCCACGACATCGCCGCTGGCCGAGACTCTGTTCTGGTCGGTTGCCTCGACTTCCATCGCGCCCGGTTTCGGCGTGGGCCTGATCGGCGGCATCATCGCCGGTGCCTTTGTCCTCGCCACTCTTTCCGGCCGGTTCGAATGGCAGAGTTTCACGAGTGCCGCGCAGACGGGCCGCTACATCATCGGCGGCGCGCTCATGGGGTTCGGCGGCGTTCTGGCCGGCGGTTGCACTCTTGGTGCCGGTCTCTCCGGGGTTCCGACCCTGTCGTTCGCCGCGCTGCTCGCACTCGGCACCATCATCGCCGGCGCCAAGCTTGCCGACGCGGCCCTGGGCCGGGCCGCCGGACCAGTCGCGGTGCCCGCTGAATAGGCTATTCCATCTTTCGATGGATGCGTCGGATCGACAGCCAGACCAGCAGGATGACGGGCGGCGTCACAGCCGCCGTGACGAGGCTCATGCTCCAGCCCTCCGGGGCGAGCGGGTAGGCCATGTACCGCACCAGGCTCACGGCGTAGTAGCTGATCGCGACAACCGACAGACCCTCGACGGTCTTCTGCAGGCGTAGCTGCAGATCCGATCGCTTGTCCATCGACGCCAGCAGATGCTGGTTCTGCGCCGAACGCTCCACGTCCACGCGTGTCCTCAGAAGGTCGCCGGCCCGCATTGCCCGGTCCGCCATCGCTTCGAGCCGGCGTTCGGTCGCCTTGACGGTGCGCATGGCCGGATCGAAGCGCCGCATCATGAACTCGCCGAAGGTCTGTCGCCCCTCGAACCGCTCCTCTCGCAGCAC
Source organism: uncultured Alphaproteobacteria bacterium (assembly GCA_963709765.1). Taxonomy (GTDB): domain Bacteria; phylum Pseudomonadota; class Alphaproteobacteria; order Rhodobacterales; family Rhodobacteraceae; genus Roseitranquillus. The sequence goes on from CAVPXL010000001.1 coordinate 404,181, forward strand.
CCTGATCCGCTGGCCGACGATCGCCTCGTAGGCGGCCGTCGCCCCGAAGCGGAACGACATCTGCGCAAGGAGTGTCTCCAGTTCCGCCGAAACCCCGAGCAGCGCCTTCAGCGTCACATCGGCGGCGCTGGTGCCGCCGGTCATTTCGCTCATCAGCGAGGTCAGTTCTTCGTCGATGCCGGCCATCCTTGGTGCGACGGAGCGGACCTTGCTGAGCCCCAGCATCGACATCGTCTTGTAGGTCTCGATTTCGCAGAGGCGCTGGACGATCCGGCCGATGCGCCGCGGGCCAGTCGCTTTGCGTACGAACACAGCCACCCGCACATGACCGGCCTCGTCGATGCGAAAGTCGCTGGCAATCACTGCGCTGTCGTCAAGGACGCGGGCGACAGCAAGGCTCTCGGGCACGAACCAGCGCGAGATCCGGTCGCGGATCGCGTCGGGGTCCTCGAGCGGCTCGACCCGGATCAGGGCGGACGTCATCCGCGCGCCGGGCGCCTCTGACAGCCAGTCCTCGGGAAATACGCGAAAGGCGTGCGGATCGAAGGCTGTCTCGGCAATACCGTTTTCGAAGATCGTGTAGGTGACGAACTCCGTATGGCTTTCCCATTTCAGGACGTACTTGCCGATCTTGCCGAAATAATGGGTCGCCCCGGGCTGCGGATGCGGCGCCCCATGGCGGTCGAGCAACGCGACGAGATGCGCAATGTCCGCATCGCGATCCCGCCCGGCCGCGTTGTGTGTCTGCTTGATGGCGAGGTAGACGGCGCGACACGGCGCGTCGAGCACGGGAAAGGGGCGCGCGTGCAGCTCGTTGGCGAGCTGGTAGCGCTGCGGATGATCGTCGATGACGCTCACCACACGCCCCTCTCGGTGCTCAGGCGCCGCAGCCGCGCATCACGACATCTGGCCGAGCAACGCATCGACGCTGGACTTGGCATCGCCGTAGAACATCCGCGTGTTCTCCTTGTAGAAGAGCGGGTTCTCGATCCCGGAATAGCCGGTCCCCTGTCCGCGCTTGGAGACGAAGACCTGCTTGGCCTTCCACACTTCGAGCACCGGCATTCCGGCAATGGGCGAACCCGGATCCTCCTGTGCGGCGGGGTTCACGATGTCGTTGGAGCCGATGACGATGACCACGTCCGTCTTGGGGAAGTCGTCGTTGATCTCGTCCATCTCCAGAACGATGTCGTAGGGCACCTTGGCCTCCGCGAGGAGGACGTTCATGTGGCCCGGAAGCCGGCCCGCGACGGGATGGATGGCAAAGCGCACCTCCTTGCCCTGCCCGCGCAGACGCTTGGTCAGTTCGCTGACCGATTGCTGGGCCTGCGCCACCGCCATGCCGTAGCCGGGCACGATGACGACACTGTCCGCATCCTCCAGCGCCTGCGCCACGCCGGCCGCGTCAATGGCGACCTGCTCGCCCTCGATCTCGCCGCCGGCCTGCGCCTGGCCGCCGAAACCGCCCAGGATCACGCTGATGAACGACCGGTTCATGGCCTTGCACATGATGTAGCTCAGGATCGCGCCCGAGGAGCCGACCAGCGCGCCGGTGACGATCAGCAGGTCGTTGCCGAGCGTGAAGCCGATCGCAGCCGCGGCCCAGCCGGAATAGGAGTTCAGCATCGACACGACGACCGGCATGTCGGCGCCGCCGATCCCCATGATCAGATGCCAGCCGAGGAAGCCCGCGATCAGCGCCACCAGCAGCATCGTCCAGATGCCCGCGCCGTTGAAGTACATGAGCCCGAGGATCAGGCTGAGGATCACGGCGCCCGCGTTGAGCGCGTGCCCGCCCGGCAGCTTTTCGGGTTTCGAGCTGATCTTGCCGGCCAGCTTGCCGAAGGCCACGACCGAGCCGGTGAAGGTCACCGCGCCGATGAAGATGCCGAGAAAGACCTCCACCTTCAGGATCGCGATCTCCACCCCGTCCTTGAGGGCGAGTTTTCGGGAGAACCCGGTGAGATTCTCGATCGGTCCGGCCTCGAGCAGAAGGCGGTGCACCGCCGCCAGCTCGATCTCGGCGTTGAGGCCGATGAACACCGCGGCAAGGCCGACGAACGAATGCAGGGCCGCCACGAGTTGCGGCATCTCGGTCATCTCGACGCGCTTGGCGACGTAGTAGCCCGCATAGGCGCCGGCGGCGACCATTATCAGGATGACCAGCCAGTTGCCGACGCCGGGTCCGAAGATGGTGGCAAAGACGGCGAGCCCCATGCCGACGATGCCGTACCAGACGGCGCGCTTGGCGCTTTCCTGGTTCGACAGGCCGCCGAGCGACAGGATGAAGAGGACGGACGCCGCGACGTAGGCGGCGGAGACGAGACCTTCGGACATCATACCGCCCTCACGACTTCTGGAACATGGCAAGCATCCGGCGCGTCACCAGAAAGCCGCCGACGATGTTGATCGACGCGATCAGGGTCGAAATCGCGGCCAGCAGGATCACCAGCCAGCTTGCCGAGCCGACCTGCAGGAGCGCGCCCACGATGATGATCCCCGAGATCGCGTTGGTGACCGCCATCAGCGGCGTGTGCAGCGAATGGCTGACGTTCCAGATCACCTGGAAGCCGATGAACACCGCGAGCACGAACACGATGAAGTGCTGCATGAAGCTTTCGGGCGCGTAGGCCCCCACCAGCAGCACCAGAAGCGCGCCGACGACCAGCATCGTGACCTGAGACCGCGTGGCCTTGCGGAAGGTCTCCTGCTCGGCGGCGCGACGCTCCGCGGGAGTCAGCTCCTTCGGCCTCGGCTTGGGTGGCGCCTTGGCAATCGCGGACACCTTCGGTTTGGGTGGTGGATACGTCACTTCGCCGCCATGGGTGACTGTGGCGCCGCGGATGACGTCGTCTTCCATGTTGTGGTTGACCGCGCCGTCCTTCTTGGGCGTCAGGTCGCTCAGCATGTGGCGGACGTTCGTGGCGTAGAGGGTCGAGGACTGGGTCGCCATGCGGCTGGGAAAGTCGGTGTAGCCCACGACCGTCACGCCATTGTCGGTCACGATCTTTTCGCCCGGAACGGTCAGGTCGCAGTTGCCGCCCTGCTCGGCCGCGAGGTCGACGACCACGCTTCCGGGCTTCATCAGCTTGACCATCTCCTCGGGCCAGAGCTTGGGCGCGGGTCTTCCGGGGATGAGCGCGGTGGTGATGACGATGTCCACCTCGGGCGCCTGGCTGCGAAAGAGCTCCATCTCCTTCTCGATGAACTCGGGGGACGCGGGCTTGGCGTAGCCGCCCTCGCCCGAGCTGTCCTCGTCGAAGTCGAGCATCAGGAACTCGGCGCCCATGCTCTCGATCTGCTCGGCCACTTCGGGGCGCACGTCGAAGGCGCGCACGATCGCGCCGAGGCTGACGGACGTCCCGATCGCCGAAAGACCCGCAACGCCGGCGCCGATGACCAGCACCTTGGCAGGCGGTACCTTGCCCGCTGCCGTCACCTGCCCGGTGAAGAAGCGCGGGAAGTTGTTGCCCGCCTCCATCACCGCGCGATAGCCCGCGATGTTCGCCATCGAGCTCAGCGCGTCCATCTTCTGCGCGCGGCTGATGCGAGGCACCATGTCCATGGCGATGATCGTCGCGCCGGTTTCCCGGGCCCTGCCCAGAAGCTCTTCGTTCTGGCCCGGATAGAAGAACGAGATCAGCGTTTTGCCGCCGTTCAGACGCCCCAGCTCGTCATCGTCGGGAGGGCGGACCTTCACGATGACGTCGGCGCCTTCGAAAAGCGCCTCGGCGGATGACACGACCTCGACACCGGCCTCGCGATAGAGGTCGTCCGAGAAGCCCGCCTTTTCGCCGGCGCCGGCTTCCACGAAGCAGGAATGCCCCAGCTTCTGCAATTCGCGCGCGCTGGCCGGCGTCATGGCGACGCGGGCCTCACCCTCAAACGTTTCCTTCGGTGCTCCGATTTTCACCCTGCCCCCCTCCGCCGCGTTCCGCGCCGCATGATCGCTCTTTTCAAGCCTGTCTTAGCTTGCGCAACATTCTTGCACAACATGCCGCTTGGAAGCACCTCCCCCTGTCAGAGCCATCGCCTTGTGCGACCGAACCATGCGGTCGCCTCGGCGGGGAAGGCAGAGAGTAGCCGCGCCTCCTCGTCGGCGATGAAGTGCCGCGAAATGACGAGGACGAAGGCAGGCACTGCGATGATGACGAGGGCCGTGTCCCAGATCAGACCAGCCCCGCCCAGAAACATCGCATCGGCGAGGTAGATCGGGTTGCGCGTCCATCGATAGATGCCGCCGGTGATGAGGGACGTGGGGTCCCGGCGAGGAACGACGCTGGTGCGGACGCGTGCAAACTCGCGAAGCGCCGCCGCCAGCACCAGGACACCGCCAAGAACGAGCGCCCAGCCGAAAGCATCGCCACCCTTCGCGAACATCGGGAGCGGCACGGCCCGGTCCGTGGCCCAGAGGACGATCAGGAAGCCCGCCAGCCAGACCGGTGGCATGTCGATCTTGCGCATTCGGCCCCCGTTTCGCCTGCCAGTCCGCACCGTCAAGGTCGAGTGGTTCTTGACCACCGATCGCGGTGTGGAGACAAGGACCCCATGACCGATTTCCGACGCACGCGCGACCGTTTTCACCTGCCCGAGGGCGTTATCTACCTCGACGGCAATTCGCTTGGCCCGCTGCCGGCGGCCGTGCACGACCGGCTCGGCGCGATGTTGCGCGACGAATGGGGGGAAATGCTGATCGGCGGCTGGAACAAGGCCGGCTGGATGGATGCCCCGCGCCGGGTCGGCGATCGCATCGGGCGCCTGATCGGAGCCGAGCCGGAGCATGTGGTCATGGGCGACACGCTCTCGGTCAAAGTTTTCCAGGCGCTGGCCGCCGCGCTCAGGATGCGGCCCGAGCGGCGGGTCATCCTGAGCGATACGGGGAACTTCCCCTCGGACCTCTACATGGCGCAGGGGCTGGTCGGGCTCCTCGGGCAGGGATTCGAACTGCGGACCGTTGCACCCGAAGAGGTCGAGGCCGCCATCGAGACCGACATCGCAGTCGTCATGCTCACGGAGGTAGACTACCGCACCGGTCGCCTGCACGACATGAAGCATCTCACGCAGGTCGCGCACGCTGCGGGCGCGCTGATCGTCTGGGATCTGGCCCATTCGGCCGGCGCCCTGCCTGTCGACGTGGCGAGCGCCGGAGCCGATTTTGCGGTGGGCTGCACCTACAAGTATCTCAATGGCGGCCCCGGTGCTCCTGCGTTCATCTATGTGGCGCCACGCCATGCCGCCGTGGCCGAACCCGCGCTGGCGGGCTGGCTCGGGCACGAGGCGCCCTTCGCCTTCGACCCCGATTACCGACCCGGCGCGGGGATCGACCGGATGCGTGTCGGCACGCCGCCGATCCTGCAGCTTGTCGCGCTCGATGTGGCGCTGGATGCCTGGGACGATGTCGACATGCAGGACTTGCGGGCCCGCTCGATCGAGTTGCAGGAGGTCTTCGTGACCGAGGTCGAAGCGCGCTGCCCCGATCTGACCTTCGCCTCGCCACGCGATCCGGCTCGCCGCGGCAGCCAGGTCTCGTTCCGTCACCCCGAGGGCTACGCAATCATGCAGGCCCTCATCGCCGCCGGAGTGATCGGAGATTTCCGGGCACCCGATATCCTGCGCTTCGGGTTCACGCCGCTCTACCTGGGCGAGGCCGAAGTGCGCAAGGCGGCTGAGATCCTCGCTGACATCATGGACCGGAGCCTGTGGGACAACGACGCCTTCAAGGTCCGCGCGGCCGTGACATGAGCACGCTGACCCTGCGGCGGATGCGGTCGGGAGAGGAGTTGCGGCTCTACGAGGTGCTGCGTGCCGCCGTGCTGAAAGGCGCGGTCGGCGATTACGACGAGGCCCAGCGCCGGGCCTGGGCTCCGAACCGGCCGGCGGTCAGCTGGCCCGACAGGTTGCGGGCCCAGCATTGCTTCATCGCCGACGACGGCAAGCGGATCCTGGGATTCATGGCCGTAAGCCCGGAAGGTCACCTCGACCTTGCCTTCGTCGCGCCCGAAGCGTCCGGCTGCGGCATCGGCAGCCAGCTTCTGGCGCGGGTCGAGAACGAGATGCGCCTGTCGGACATTTTCGAGATGACCTGCGCCGCCAGCACCGGCCTGCGCCGACTGCTGGAGCGCCGCGGGTGGGAGGCGCTTCGCGAAGAGACGGTGCATATCGGTGGTGCTGCGCTCCGCCGGACCCGAATGCGAAAGCGCCTCGACTGATTTCAGTCGAGCCGGGCCGGATAGTCCGAGACCAGCAATCGGTAGGGCGCTTCGTCCTCCTCGATCGAGGAGAAGCGGCCGATGGGGTCGCGGAACACGTTGTCGGTCTCGTCATCGTTCACGGTCGAAACCTCGCCAATCAGCACGTCGCCGCCTTCGCCCCAGAAGGCATGCCAGTCGCCCGGCATCAGCGTCACGCTTTCACCCGGCGCCAACCGCAGCACCTCGCCTGCCGTGAACGCCCGCTCCGCGCCGTCGCATCGGACTGTCCCGCCGGGGCGCTCGTCGAAGTTCCCGGCATCGTCGGACCCGTGAAGCTGCACGGCGAGCGTCGCGCCGCCGCGGTTGATGATGTCCTCGGCCTTGATGACATGTGTGTGCATCGGCGAGAGCTGATCGTGACGTGAGATCAGCAGCTTTTCAGCGTAGCACATGCCGCCTCCGCGCCGCAGGTCGGCCAGCTCGCCATTGCGCAGGGTGAAAAGCGACAGGCCCATCCGGTCGAAGTCGCCTGCGCCGTAATCCGTGATGTCCCACCCCAGGCGCGCCGTCGCGATTCGGGTTCCGCGCGCCCGCGCGACCATCTCCTCGGGGCTCCAGTACGCGAAGGGCGGCAGAACCTGGCCATGTCGGAGGATCAGCTCTTCGGCTGTGCGAATGATGTCGTTGACGCGAGATCGTTTCACCTGGGCCTCATTGGGCAGGGGGCGCACTTTGAACGAGGGGCGGCGCATCCCAGAACAGTCCGATCGCCAGAAGCACCGCTGCGATGGCCACGGCGATCAGGACGAGCGTCCGATGTCTGGTCCCCGGCGCCAACCTCATGCCGACCTCAGATGCGGAGCAAGCCGGTCGCGCGCCCAGGCACGGCAGGCCTGCCCGAAAGCCTCGAAGAGCGGACGCGAGACGGGGTCGGTGCTGGCGCGCCATTCTGGATGCCACTGGACCGCCAGCGCAAAGCCCGGGGCACCGTCGATAAAGATCGCCTCGGGCGTGTCATCATCGGCGCGCCCGTCGATCACGATCCGCCGGCCCGGCTCGATAATCCCCTGACCGTGGAGCGTGTTCGTCATCACCTGGCGGGCGCCGAGCAGTCGATGAAACGGGCCGTCCTCGGCGAAGGTCACTGCATGGCGAATCGCGAACTTCTCCTCGAGTGTTCCGTCGGGCGGCATGCGGTGGTTCATGCGCCCAGGAAGGTCACGAATCTCCGGGTGGAGGGTTCCGCCCATCGCCACATTCACCTCCTGAAAGCCACGACAGATGCCGAGGATCGGCTGGCCGCGCTCAACGCAGGCACGCACCAGCGGCAGTGCGAGGCCGTCGCGCTGGCGATCAAAAGCGCCATGCGCCTCCGTCGGGGCGTGACCGTATTCCTCTGGATGCACGTTGGGCCGACCGCCCGGCAACAGGAAACCGTGACAGGTCGCCATCAATTCCTCGACACCGACATATCGCGGGTCGGCCGGGACAATCAGGGGAATCCCGCCGGAAACCTGCGCCACGGCCTCGGACATCATCGTACCCCCGGAATGCGCCGGGTACTGATCGTTGATCAGTTGGCTGTTACCGAGAATGCCGATGACAGGTCGTCTCATCAGGTCCTGCAAGCTTCGGGTTGCCCTACGATATAGGGCACGCGCTCAAGGGCAACAGCCGAGGTGCCGCCCTCCTTCGGTCGAGCGACACCCGCCTCAGGCCTCGGCGGTCAGGCCCGCGGCCTCGATCCCGGCCTTGGCCGCCTCGGCATCGTTGTCCGAGGTGTCGCCGGTAACGCCGACGGCGCCGATCACCGCGCCCGCCTCGTCCCGCACCAGCACCCCACCGGGCACGGGCACGACCTGGCCGCCGAATGCGCCGTTCATCGCGGCCATGAAGTAAGGCTGCTGCTCGGCCCGCGCCATTTGCGCGCTGCCCGGCATCCCCATCATCACGGCGCCGTAGGCCTTGCCGTTGGCGATGGCGAAACGACCCGGGGAAGCGCCGTCCTGACGCTCGAAGGCCAGCGGATGACCTCCGGCGTCGAGAACGATAACCGAGAGCGGCTTGAGGCCCATCTCGCCGCCACGGGCAAGCGCCGCGGATATGATCGTGCGGGCGCGCTCAATCGTGAGCATGTGCAATCTCCTGCAAATGGAGGGATGGGCCAACTCGCGTTCAGCCCTGTGCTTTCAGTTCCTGTCGACGGGCATGGAGAACCGGCTCGGTATAGCCCGACGGTTGCTCGCGCCCCTTGAAGACCAGGTCGCACGCCGCCTTGAACGCCACCGTGTCATAGCCGGGCGCCATCGGGCGGTAGAGGGGATCGTCCTCGTTCTGGCGATCGACCACGGCGGCCATCTTCTTCATGGCCTCTAGGGCCCGGTCCTCGGTGATGACGCCGTGATGGAGCCAGTTGGCCATCGCCTGGCTCGAGATCCGGCAGGTGGCGCGGTCCTCCATCAGGCCCACGTCATTGATGTCGGGCACCTTCGAGCAGCCGACCCCCTGATCGACCCAGCGGACCACGTAACCGAGGATGCCTTGCGCGTTGTTCTCGATTTCGTCGCGGATCTCGTCTTCTGACCAGTTCTTGCCCTCGGCCAGCGGAATCGTCAGCAGATCATCCAGGCTGGCGCGCGGGCCGCCCCCGGCGATCTCCTCCTGTCGCGCCGCCACGTCGATCTGGTGATAATGAAGGGCGTGGAGCGTCGCGGCGGTGGGAGACGGAACCCAGGCACAATTCGCGCCGGCCTGGGGATGAGCGATCTTCTGCTCGATCATGTCGGCCATCAGGTCGGGCATGGCCCACATGCCCTTGCCGATCTGGGCCTTGCCGCGCAGTCCGCAGGCGAGGCCGACGTCGACGTTGCGATCTTCGTAGGCCTTGATCCAGGCGGAGTTCTTCATCTCGCCCTTTCGGATCATCGGCCCCGCTTCCATCGACGTGTGGATCTCGTCGCCGGTGCGGTCGAGAAAGCCGGTGTTGATGAACGCCACCCGATGCCTGGCCGCGCGGATGCATTCCTTGAGGTTGACCGACGTGCGCCGCTCCTCATCCATGATGCCGAGCTTCACGGTGTATTGCGGCAGGCCCAACGCCTTTTCGACGCGGCTGAATATCTCGTCAGCGAAGGCGACTTCGTCCGGGCCGTGCATCTTCGGCTTCACGACATAGATCGAGGCATGGGTGGAGTTGCGTGCGCCGTCGGTCTTTTTCAGGTCGTGCATGGCGATGAGCGTGGTGATCATCGCATCCATCAGACCTTCGAACACTTCGTGTCCATCGGCATCGAGGATGGCCGGGTTCGTCATCAGATGGCCAACGTTGCGCACCAGCATGAGTGCCCGACCCTTGAGGCGCACGTCGCCGTCGGGGCCCTCCACGACGATGTCGTCGTTCAGCCGGCGGGTCATGGTGCGGCCGCCCTTGGAGAGCTCTTCGGAAAGGTCGCCCTTCATCAGGCCGAGCCAGTTGCGATATGCAGCGGTCTTGTCCGGTCCGTCGACGCACGCGACCGAATCCTCGCAATCCATGATGACGCTGATCGCTGATTCCAAACGGACGTCGGCGAGTCCCGACGGATCATCGCGGCCGATCTGATGATCCCGATCTATGACAAGTTCGACATGAAGGCCGTTGTTTTTCAGGAATATGCGCTCGGGCGTATCAATCTCTCCGATATGGCCCACATATTGCGAAGGATCCTGAAGCGCGACGATGCCGCCATCGTTCTGGACGCCGACCAGCCCATCGGTGCCGATGCGATACCCGGTCAGCTCGGCGTGAGTGGCGGCCTCCAGAGGGACCGCCTCGTCGAGGAACGTCTTTGCACGTTCGATCACGCGAGCCCCGCGGGCTGCATCATAGCTGTCGCCCGAAGGAAGATCGCCCAGCGCGTCGGTGCCGTAGACCGCGTCGTAGAGCGACCCCCAGCGGGCGTTCGCGGCGTTGAGCGCGTAGCGGGCATTGGTGATCGGCACAACGAGTTGTGGCCCCGCGACTGACGCTATCTCGGGATCGGAATTGCAGGTCTCAATCTCGAAATCAGCGCCTTCCGGCACCAGGTAACCGATCTCATCCAGGAAGGCGCGGTATTCGTCGGGCTCGATCGCCTTGCCGCGCCGCTCGCGATGCCAGGCGTCGATTCGGTCCTGGGTCTTCTCGCGAACGGACAGCAGGTCGTGATTGCGCGGTGTCAGATCACTCACGAGAGCCTTAAAGCCGGACCAGAAGTCCTCGACCGAAACGCCCGTGCCGGGCAGCGCCTCGGTTTCGAGAAACTCCGCCAGCTCCGGTGCGACCTGCAACCCGTTGCGTTCGACCCGCTCCGTCATATGCCCGCTCCTCCACAGCAACCCAACCCGGTGGGTGATAGCGGAAAGGCTTTCCTGAACGCAACGGGGGCCGTTAACGACTTATTGTGTCTCCGTCACCACGCCTGCAGCGTCGTCTGCCTCGGCGTCGGGCTCATTGCCGGAAAAGACAACGTAGATTGCCAGCAATGCCAGGATGAGTAGAGCCCCTATGACAACGCCGCCCATACCGAACAATGGTGCCTTGTGGCGCTTTTTCTGCGTCTTTAGGTTGGTGTTAGGTGCGGACATGAGTTCTCTCCTCGTCTGAATACACGCGCAGGTTGCATGCGTCTGGTTGCTTGGTTAACGTCCACCTCCGCTCTATGGATCAAAATCAACGAGAACAGGGGGAAGCATGCGGGATAGCGGTCCACGGACGGTTCTGTTGTCTGAGTACCGTCCGTATCCGTTCGAGATACGGCAGGTATCGCTGACCTTTCGGCTGGCTTGTTCGGCGACGCGTGTGATTTCAAGTATCGTTTTCGACCGCACGGGCCGCGAGGTCAAGGATCTCGTTCTCGACGGCGAAGGTCTCAAGCTCATCTCCGCGAGAATTGACGGGCGCAAGCTTGGTCACAACGTGTTCGCCGGAGCGCGCAATCAGATCGTCGTGCCGGCATCGGAGCTGCCCGACGCGCCCTTCACCTGGGACTGCGAGGTGGAGATCGATCCGTCGGCCAACACCGAGCTCGAGGGACTCTATATCTCGTCGGGCATGTACTGCACGCAATGCGAGGCCGAGGGTTTCCGCAAGATCACATACTTCCCCGACCGGCCGGACGTGATGGCGCCCTTCAAGGTCCGGATCGAGAGCGATGTCCCGGTCCTTCTGTCGAACGGCAACCTCGTCGGAGAAGGCGATGGCTGGGCCGAGTGGGAAGATCCCCACCCCAAGCCTTCCTATCTCTTCGCGTTGGTGGCCGGTGACCTCAAGGCAAGGCGCGGGGCATTCCGCACGAAGAGCGGCCGCGACGTGGCGCTCAATGTCTGGATTGCACCGGACGAGGACGAACGACGCTGTGACCATGCACTCCATGCGCTGCAGCTGGCGATGAAGTGGGACGAAGACGTCTATGGCTGCGAATACGATCTCGACGTCTTCAGCATCGTGGCGGTCGAAGATTTCAATATGGGCGCGATGGAGAACAAGGGGCTCAACGTCTTCAACTCCAAATATGTGCTGGCGACTCCCGAAACCGCGACCGACCGCGATTACGAGCTGATCGAGGGCATCATCGCGCACGAATACTTCCACAACTGGACCGGCAACCGGATCACCTGCCGCGACTGGTTCCAGCTCTGCCTGAAGGAAGGTCTGACGGTCCATCGCGAGCATCAGTTCATGTCCGCGCTGCGCAGTTCATCGGTCCGTCGGATCGAGGAGGTGATCCTGCTTCGCGCTCGCCAGTTCCGCGAGGACAATGGCCCTCTCGCCCACCCGGTGCGCCCCGACGAATACATTGAAATCAACAACTTCTATACATCGACGGTCTACGAGAAGGGCGCCGAAATTGTCCGGATGCTGGAACTCATCGTCGGCGAGGAAGCCTATCGCGCTGCGATGGCGCTCTATCTCGCGCGATTTGACGGCCGGGCGGTCACCATCGAAGATTTCCTGGCCGTCTTCGAGGAAGTCACGGGCCGCGACCTGAAGCAGTTCAAGCTTTGGTACACACAGGCCGGCACGCCGCGGTTAGACATGTGGGAGAGCTGGAAGGACGGTGTACTGACGTTGCATTGCGAGCAGATCACGCCGCCGACGCCAGGCCAGCCGGCGAAATCGCCGGTCTTCATTCCGCTCGCAGTAGGGTTCCTGAACGCCGAGGGGTCCGAGGTGCTGCCAACCACGATCCTCGAAGTGACACAGGCTTACCAGGAGTTTCAATTCGATCAGTTCGAGGAACGGCCTGTTGTCTCGGTTCTTCGCAACTTCTCGGCGCCGGTGCTCATGAAGCGCCACAGCACACCAGAGGAGCGCGCCTTCCGCCTGGCCCACGACACTGATCTGTTCGCTCGCTGGGATGCCGGTCGGGTGCTGTCCAAGGACGTGCTGGTCGACATGGTGGTCGATGACGCGGAGCCTCGCCTCATCTACCTAGACGCCGTCCGCAAGATGGTCACGGAAGAGTCGCTCGATCCGGCCTTCCGGGCTCTGACGCTTCTGCTGCCGAGCGAGGACGACATCGCGCAAGCGGTCTTTGACCTGGGCGAAGTCCCCGAGCCGCGCAATATCTACTACCTGCGCCGCCGGCTCCGGACAGCGGTGGCGAACCACCTTGAAGACACACTCGAAACGATCTTCCAGCAAATGAAGGTCGATGCCCCCTACTCGCCTGACCCGAAGGCTGCGGGCCGCCGGGCGTTGCGACTGGCCGTTCTGGAGCTTCTCACGCGGATCGACGACGGGGCGCGTGCCCGTCAGCTCTTTGAGCAAGCCGACAACATGACCGAACAATTCGGCGCATTGACGACGCTGATGGAGATTGGCAAGGGGCAGCACGAGTTGCAGCTTTTCTATGACCATTGGTCTCATGACAGGCTGGTCATCGACAAATGGTTCGCGCTGCAGGCGACACATGCGCCCCCGGATCTGGCCGTAGGGACCGTGGAAGGTCTGACGCATCATGCCGATTTCGAGTGGCGCAACCCGAACCGTTTTCGCGCGCTGCTCGGCGCTTTTGCCTCGAATGCCGCGGGGTTCCACCACGATTCCGGCGATGGCTACCGCTTGCTTGCGGATTGGCTGCTCAAGCTTGACCCCGTCAATCCGCAGACCACGGCGCGGATGCTCAGCGCATTCGAGACCTGGCGGCGCTACAACCCGGATCGGCAGAGCAAGATGACCGCGGCGCTGAAGAAGATTCTTGCGTCGGAGAACCTCAGTTCGGACTCTTTCGAAATGGTGACGCGCATTCTGTCGCACTAGGCTGCTTTCGGGCCATTCTCCGGAACACTTGCAGCAATCGGCGTGTTGGCGCTCCGAACTGTCACTCAGACGGAGGAATGCACCATGCCGACTATCGGACACAGCAAGATTCTGATCATGGCGACCAACGGATTTGAGCAATCGGAGCTTGAAGTTCCCCGCGACAAATTGCGCGAAAAGGGAGCGACCATCCATATCGCCACGCCAGATGGCCAAGCGATCAAGGGGTGGGACGAGAAGGATTGGGGCCGCGAAGCGCAGGCCGATATCAAGATCGGTGACGTGAACTACGCCGACTATGACGCGCTCGTCCTGCCGGGCGGCCAGATCAACCCCGACATCCTGCGCACGCAGGAGGACGCGGTGAAACTGGTCAAGGATTTCGTCCACGGCAACAAGATTGTCGCCGCGATCTGCCACGGGCCCTGGCTTCTGGTTGAGGCCGGCGTCGCGAAGGATCGCGAGATGACGTCCTATCCTTCGATCAAGACCGATCTGATCAACGCTGGCGCCAAGTGGGTCGACCAGGAGGTCGCAATCTCGAACGGCATCATAACCAGCCGCAACCCCGATGACCTCGCGGCATTCGTCGCCAAGATCGTCGAGGAAGTCGAGGAAGGCGAGCATCAGCGTCCCGCCGCCTGACCTGACTCGAACAAACACCCGGCCAAGCGGCCGGGTGTTTTCGTCGCGATCGCATCTGCTTGAGGTGGAACGAGCCGCAATTCTCGTGCATTGTCATACTAGCGTCGAAAAATTGTGGTAAATGCCGCCATGCGTGAACGTCTCGATCCGTTGATTGCTGAACGCGCGCCCTGGCTTTTCGCCAACCACGTTCACTCGGCCCCGACCCGCCACCTGCTGAACCGGCTCTTGGGCTATGATCGCACGGTTTCCTTGGGTGAGCATTTCCGCAACACGCCCTCCGACATGATCATGTCGGCAATGGGCGACATGCTCGCGCGAGACGTGCAGGCGACGGGCCTGGAACGCATCCCGACAAAGGGGCCGGCACTCATCGTGGCCAACCACCCGACGGGAATCGCGGACGGCATCATCCTCTACCACCTGATCAGCCCGCTTCGTCCCGACCTCTACTTCTACGGGAATTCCGACATACTGCGCGTACTTCCCCAGCTGGAGAGCATGATTGCCCCGGTGGAATGGCGCGAAGACAAGCGCAGCCGCCAGAAGACGAGAGAGACGATGAAATACACGCGGACCGCGATCGAGCGGGGGCGAATGGGTGTCATCTTCCCGGCCGGCCGTCTCGCCAAGCGGCGCGGGTTGCGATTATTCGAGCGTCCGTGGATGGCGTCGGCGGCGATGATCGCCCGCAAATACGATCTGCCCGTTATTCCGGTGAATATCCGGGCGCGCAACTCGGTGCTCTTTTACCTCTTCGACCTGCTGCATCCGACGCTTCGGGATATCACGCTGTTTCACGAGACCCTGAACAAGGCGCGACAGCCGTTCCGTGTCACCATCGGCGCTCCGATCCAGCCGGACACGCTCCCTGCGCGGTCTGAAGACGGGATCGAGTTGATGCGTCGCGCAACACTTGCGCTGGGCGGACGCTATGCGCCGACGGTCAGCCTGGTCGACAGTACCCGACGTCCTGCCTTTGTCAGCCGGATCGGGATTTCACATTCCTGAAGGAAAGCACTTAGGCCTGCAGCGCCCCGGTCAGACGGAGCAATAAGGCTGCTTGCGCGTCCAGGCTGCCATCTCCTCGCGTTTGCGCGAGTTGTGGAACGGTCCCCAATCTGCCGCGACACCCCGCATGCCAGCCGCGATGACGCCATCGCGGGTTACCGTATGCGACATGATCCGCACGGCACAGGCGAGATTTGCCGCGCCATTCTTGAGGGCTGATGCGCTCTTGGCGTCGCAACCATAGTTCTTGGCGGTGGCCGGCGCGATCTGCACGAGGCCGATCCAGCGCCCGCCGCCGCCAGCAGCTTCGGGACGCCACGTGCTCTCGTGCTTGGCCAGCGATGACAGCAAGCCGGACCAGAACAGGCGCCGCTCCTCGAGGCTCGCCTCGGGGTATTTCGGGCACCACGTTTCCACATCTTCGGGAACGGTGAAGGCCAGGACGGCCCCATGACCGCGCAGCGCGTCGAGGGTCGATGCGGTCCACAGCGGGGCTTCGGGTCGGTGGTCCCAGCGCATGACGGCCGGCTGTTCGGATTCGGATCCGGTGGCCGACATGCATCCCGCGAGCGACAATAGCGAGACCGCGAGAACTGAAAGCTTGGCGCACAGAGACTGACGCATCATCGTCCGATGGTTGGACCCCGCCCGTCGGGGGCGCTGCGAACGTGCATCTCTGCGGCCATTGTAGCAACCCGATACATGAGACTCGGCAGGTCCTCGCTGATCTGCCGGTCTTCTGGGCGAAAAGACGCCTTGCCCTGCCCCTCTTGCTGCGTTCAGGGGCCTCGCATAGAAGGCGGCGACCCGGAAGACGAGGACATGCCATGCTCGACCTCAGCCATGATGCGCCGAAACCGAAAGTGATTGCCGGCGCCAAGCACGATTGGGAACTGGTCATCGGTCTCGAAGTACATGCGCAGGTGGCGTCCCGTGCGAAACTCTTCTCGGGCGCCTCGACCGAATTCGGCGCTGAACCCAACAGCAATGTGAGCTTCGTGGATGCGGCGATGCCCGGCATGCTGCCCGTGATCAACGAATTCTGCATCGAGCAGGCGGTGCGGACGGGGCTCGGTCTCAAGGCGGAAATCAACCTCGTCAGCGCCTTCGACCGCAAGAACTACTTCTACCCCGACTTGCCGCAGGGCTACCAGATCAGCCAGCTCTACCACCCCCTCGTCGGTGAGGGAGAGGTGCTCGTCGACATGGGCCCGGGCATCGCACGTCGCGTGCGGATCGAACGCATTCACGTGGAACAGGATGCGGGCAAATCGATCCACGACATGGATCCGGCGATGTCGTTCGTGGACCTGAACCGCACCGGGGTCGCCTTGATGGAGATCGTCAGCCGCCCCGACATCCGGGGCCCCGAGGAGGCGGCCGCCTACGTCGCCAAGCTGCGCCAGATCATGCGCTACCTCGGCACCTGCGACGGCAACATGCAGAACGGCAACCTGCGCGCCGACGTCAACGTCAGCGTGTGCCGGCCCGGCGACTACGAGCGCTATCAGGAGACCCAGGATTTCAGCCATCTGGGGACCCGCTGCGAGATCAAGAACATGAACTCGATGCGCTTCATCCAGGCGGCGATCGAGTACGAGGCGCGCCGGCAGATCGGGATCCTCGAGGACGGCGGCTCGATCACGCAGGAGACGCGTCTCTACGACCCCGACAAGGGCGAGACCCGGTCGATGCGCTCCAAGGAGGAGGCGCACGATTATCGCTATTTTCCGGACCCCGACCTCCTGCCGCTCGAGATCGAGCAGGCGTGGGTCGACGCGATCGGTGCCGCGCTGCCCGAACTGCCCGATGACAAGAAGGCCCGCTTTATACGGGATTACGGGATGACGGAGTATGACGCCGGAGTCCTGACCGCCGAGGTCGAAGCAGCCGCGTTTTTCGAGGACGTGGCCAGAGATCGCGACGGCAAGGCAGCGGCGAACTGGATCATCAATGACCTTTTCGGGCGGCTCAAGAAAGAGGGGCTCGGGATTGCCGAAAGCCCGATCGGCGCAGCGCAACTGGGCGGAATTCTCGATCTGATCGCCAAGGGCGACATTTCGGGCAAGATCGCCAAGGACCTCTTCGAGATTGTCTGGGCCGATGGCGGAGATCCGGCCGAGATCGTCGAGACGCGCGGCATGCGCCAGGTCACGGATACTGGTGCCATCGAGGACGCCGTTGACAAGGTGATCGCCGAAAATCCGGCTCAGGTGGAAAAGGCCAAGGCCAATCCCAAACTCGCCGGCTGGTTCGTGGGTCAGGTCATGAAGGCAACTGGTGGCAAGGCCAATCCGAAGGCGGTCAACGAGATCGTCGCCGCGCGCCTGTCACAAAGCTAGCCGCGTCGTCCGGTCGGGGACGACGGCCGAAAAAAAGCTGCGGCCGTCGGGCCGCCGTTCGCATTGCCTGCGATTGGGCCCCGCTCATTGCGGAACCCCATCCCGGCGCTCAGGTGTTGCGGTTGCGGCGCGACAGAGCGCCGGCTCCCGCCAGACCGCTGAACAGCATCAGGCCCGTCGCCGGGACCGGCACGGCCGAAGGTAGTGCGCATTCGAACGCTGCCTCGCAGGACGAGAAAGTGACACTGTCGAAGCCGCCAGTGTCGAAATTGGAGAGGGTCAGCAACGCGACCTGCTGGACGTTCGCGGCCGTGCCCCTGAGATCGGCGCCTTCGACGATATCTTGCCCGGTAAAGGACTGGCCGTTGTTGAACGCGATCGTTTTGCAGGTATCGATCTACCCCCACAGGATCTGGATGCTCGTCCGAGTTTCGTCGAACAACAGCGTGACAGGCGAGGTCGCCCCTTCGCCATTTCCGCCTTCCGCGAGGTCCGAGAAGAAGATCGCAACTGGAGCGGCCGTATCGTTGAATGACGACTGATGGATCCCGCCCAAATTCGTCGGCGACGGCGCAACCGTCGCGTCCTTCGAAAGAAGCACCGTTCGGCGTGTTGGCGCCAAAACCTTGGTTTAGGTGATGCCGGCAGTGTTTCCCGGGCCCTGGGTCGACCTCCCATCGCGCGTGATGACGGCAGCAGACACCATCATCGCCATTGCCGCAACAGCGACGGCCCCGTCAAACGATTTGACCGAAATGGTCACGGCGACATGCTCCCCATACTTGGCCATGTACTCGAACCGGATCCCGCTTCCCCGAAAGTGGGCCGGTCCGCGCCATCCGATCCGTGTATCCCGAACCTGCCC
This sequence comes from uncultured Alphaproteobacteria bacterium, assembly GCA_963709765.1. GTDB lineage: Bacteria > Pseudomonadota > Alphaproteobacteria > Rhodobacterales > Rhodobacteraceae > Roseitranquillus. The sequence continues at coordinate 422,517 of CAVPXL010000001.1, forward strand.
GGCGCCATTGGACATCAGCCCGGCGACCAAGGCGGAACGACGACGAACGCGCGTTCAGGGCCGGCCAAGTGAATCGATGGTTAACTTTCGCGGGGAGCGTGTCCCGCCCAGGAGGATTGCACTCGGAACTGTCTCCCCAACGCCCGCTACCCGCGCAAATTGCGGCCAATGTCCGCGGGGCCGAAACGACGTGGCCGCACGTGGGCGGGCGCCTTGAGCAACACGCCGCCGTGCCGTTGGACACGGCACGCCTGGCTGCTAGGTTGGCCGCGGGAGAGTAGCGAGGTCGATCGGGTCATGCCCAGATATGAATACAAGGTCGTTCCGGCCCCCAGCCGGGGTCCGAAGGTGCGCGGCAAACGCAGCCCGGAAGAGCGGTTCGCCCTCGGCTTGGCCGAGACCATCAACGATCTGGCCGCCGAGGGGTGGGAGTTCCAGCGGTCGGAATGCCTGCCCGGCGAGACGCGCTCGGGGCTTTTCGGAACGACGCGGCGGATGGTGGACATGAATGTCCTGGTCTTCCGGCGTGCCATCGAGGAGCAGGCCGGCGAGCCGCCGATTCGGCCGGTCCGTCCGCCGCGTCCCGAGACAGTGCGCGATCTCAGGGCAGCGCGCGGCCTCGGACCGACGGTGCGATCCGAAAGCCCGGGGTCATCGCACCCCGCCTAGGCGGCGACCTGCAGCGAAAGCGCGTGGATGCGACCCACGAGGTCGCGTCCCAGAGCGGAGTGGATCGCCCGGTGACGCGCTATGCGGCTCATGCCTTCGAAGCGTTGCGACTCGATGACGACCGCGAAATGCGTCTCGCCACCCTCGCGCCACCCGGCATGGCCACGGTGTTGCTCGCTTTCATCCGCGACCTTCAGGACACGCGGCTGGAACGCCGCCTCCAGACGCTCGCGGATTTCTTCAGCCACACTCATTTTATTCCCCACGCTCTTCAACTCTGCGCGGGAGACGTTAGACTTTCGGGCCCGAGTTCGAAAAGGTGAGCAATGCCGAAACACGACCCCTTCGGATTTGATCTCAGCGTGTCTTCGGCAAAGAAGAAGCGGCAGCGTACCAAACGCGGCATGACCGGGGCGTTCGAGACGTCTCAGCGTGTCTGCGAACACCCGGGCTGCGAAGAGCCGGGCCAGTACCGCGCCCCGAAATCGCCCGATGTGCTCGACGACTACTGGTGGTTCTGCAAGGATCACGTCCGCGAGTATAATCTGAAATGGAACTTCTTCCATGGCACCTCGGAAGACGATTTCCTCAAGGCCGTGGAGAGCGACCGGCTGTGGGGTCGCCAGACTCAGCCCTTCGGCGAGGAACAACGAGCCTGGTCTCGCCTCGGCGTCGACGATCCGCATCAGATCCTCGGCCGCAATGCGACCCAGAATCCGGGCAAGGTAACCAACCAGGCGACGCGCAAGCTGCCGTCGACCGAGCGCAAGGCCCTCGACATTCTCGAAGCGCGCGACACGTGGACCAAGATCGAGATCCGCAAGCAGTACAAGAGCCTCGTCAAGGATCTGCATCCCGACATGAATGGTGGCGACCGAGGCGACGAGGAACGACTGCAGGAGGTCGTCTGGGCCTGGGATCAGATCAAGGGCAGCCGGAACTTCGGCTGAATTGCTTCCCCTCCCCGGATCCGCAACACTCCTGAGCCCCGACGCGGAGCGTTTCCCGTCGGATCAGGCGGACGCCGGACGGAATGTCAGGCTCACGCCGTTGATGCAGTGTCGCTTTCCTGTGGGAGGCGGACCATCGTCGAAAATATGGCCGAGATGACTGCCGCAGCGCCTGCAGTGGCATTCGGTCCGCGACAAGAAGAACTTCCGGTCGGCCTTGGTCTCGATCGCATCCGGCAGCGCTTCCCAGAACGAAGGCCAGCCGGTGCCGCTGTCGAATTTCGTCCCGGCCGGGTAGAGTGGCAGGTCGCAGCCCTTGCAGTGGTATGTCCCGGCGCCTTTTTCATCGTTGAGCGGACTGGTGAAGGCACGTTCCGTTCCCTCTTCCCGCATGACCTCGTATTCGAGATCCGACAACATCGCGCGCCACTCCTCCTCGCTGCGCGTGACTTCGAAAGAGCCGCCCTCGGCCTTCATGCGAAACGCCGGGAGCGCCGCGGCCGTTGTGCCGGCCAGCGCGGTGACGAGAAGAGTACGGCGGTTCATGGTGGCATGTCCTCTTTGAGCTTCACTTCAAGATACGGGACGCACCCGCCAAGGGAACCGCCCCTGTCGCCGTTGTGAACGTATGCGACCCGACGTGTGCGACGAGTTGGCAACCTTGCCCCGCCCCGCCGAATTTGGCACAGGATGCGCCCAAGGTCAGACGCACGGGGAGCAAAGATGGCGGACGGAGCGATGGAATCGGGCGCAAAGCCCACCGAAGAGATCTCGGTCCGGGAGGTCTTCGGGATCGACACCGACATGCGGGTCCGCGGGTTCGCCGAGCGCAGCGACCGCGTGCCGGACTTCGACAGCACGTACAAGTTCGATCCCGACACCACGCTCGCAATTCTCGCGGGGTTCGCACACAACCGGCGTGTGATGATCCAGGGCTATCACGGCACCGGCAAGTCCACTCATATCGAGCAGGTGGCAGCCCGACTGAACTGGCCGACGGTTCGTGTGAATCTAGACAGTCACATCAGCCGTATCGATCTGATCGGCAAGGACGCGATCAAGTTGCGCGACGGCATGCAGGTGACCGAATTCCAGGAAGGCATCCTGCCGTGGGCGCTCCGCAATGCCGCGGCCATCGTGTTCGATGAATACGACGCCGGCCGGGCCGACGTCATGTTCGTCATCCAGCGCGTCCTGGAGACCGACGGCAAGCTCACGCTGCTCGACCAGAACGAGGTGATCACCCCGCACCCGTCGTTCCGTCTTTTCGCAACTGCGAACACGGTGGGTCTCGGCGACACGACGGGCCTCTATCATGGCACGCAGCAGATCAACCAGGGTCAGATGGACCGCTGGTCGCTGGTGGCGACGCTGAACTACCTCAGCCACGACGCCGAGACGGCCATCGTTTTGGCCAAGTGCCCGCACTACAACACAGCACAGGGGCGTCGAACGATCGGCCAGATGGTCACCGTCGCCGACCTGACGCGCACGGCGTTCATGAACGGCGATCTGTCAACGGTGATGAGCCCGCGAACTGTCATCGCGTGGGCGCAGAACGCCGAGATCTTCCGCTCTCTCGGCTACGCATTCCGGGTGAGCTTCCTCAACAAGTGCGACGAACTCGAGCGCCAGACGGTGGCCGAGTTCTATCAGCGCTGCTTCAACGAGGAACTTCCCGAAAGCGCCGCCAGCAACGCAATGCGCTGATCGAAACGGCAGGGGCCCGGACCGTCCGCGTCGATCTCTGCGGCATGTCTGCCTCTGCGGCATGTCTGCGCGCCGGGGCTGTGACGGCTGCAGAACCCGCACGACGGAAGCGTTGACCGGCATCCGGCCAGACGCGATGACGGGCCAGCTGCCAACCCCTCATCTCGACCGGTGCGGCGAGGTATGAAAGAAGAAGGGGCCGCCTCGCATCGACGGCGCCGAAAGGATTGAAGGGCGAGTCAGATGGCACAGAACGACAACCCCGCCGAGCCGTTCAAGAAGGCGCTCGCCGAGACGACCCGCGTGCTGGCCCACGACCCGGACATGGGCATCTCCTATTCCGTCGATCCGCCGGGCATGTCGAACGACGGGGTGCGCCTGCCTCAGATCAGCCGGCGCATGACCCATGATGAGGTCCTGCTGGCCCGGGGTACTGCCGACGCCTACGCGCTGCGCCGCCGCTACCACGACGAGGGAACGCACAACCGCTACGCTCCGCAGGGTCAGATGGCGCGCGATCTCTACGACGCGATGGAAACGGCACGCTGCGAGGCGATGGACAGCCGCACGATGCCGGGCAGCGCGCAGAACATCGACGCCAAGATCGGTGCCGAGGCGCTGCGCAAGGGCTACGGCCAGATTACCGACGCCTCCGAGGCGCCGCTGGCGACCGCGGCGGGCTATCTGATCCGTCACATGGCAACGGGGCGGGACCTGCCGCCCGGCGCCGCCAACGTGATGGATCTGTGGCGCGGCTTCATCGAGAAGCAGGCGGGCGGCACGCTCGACGGCATCCGGGACTCCTTCCTCGATCAGCGGGCGTTCGCGAAGTTCGCGCGTCAGGTGATCTCCGATCTGGGCTATGGAGATCAGCTCGGTGACGATCCGGACACCGAGGACGATTCCGAAGATCAGGCCGAGGAAAGTGGCGAGGAGCCCGATCAGGATAGCCAGGGGAACGAGGAATCCACTGGCGAGGACGAGGAGGCCGCACCGCAGCAGTCCCAGGAACAGCAGCAGGACGCGTCTGAGGCGACCGTGAGCCTCGACGATCTGGCCGACGCCGAACTGGGCGACGAGAGCGAGCTCGACGAGGGCGAGCTTCCGTTCGAGCCGCCGCCCCCCGCTCCGCCGAGCGAGGCCGACCCGAACTACACTGTCTACACCACCGCGTTCGACGAAGAGGTCCAGGCCGCAGACCTGGCGGAACCGATCGAACTGGAGCGGCTGCGCGCCTATCTCGACCAGCAGCTCGAACCGCTCAAGGGCGCCGTGGGGCGGCTCGCGAACAAGCTGCAGCGCCGCCTCCAGGCGCAACAGAGCCGGAGCTGGGAATTCGACCTTGAGGAAGGCATTCTCGATGCCGGCCGGCTGGCGCGCGTTGTGGCCAACCCGACCACGCCGCTGAGCTTCAAGGTCGAAAAGGACACCGAGTTCCGCGACACCGTCGTGACGCTCCTGATCGACAATTCGGGGTCCATGCGCGGACGGCCCATTTCCATCGCCGCAATCTGTGCCGAGGTGATGGCGCGGACGCTGGAGCGGTGCCAGGTCAAGTGCGAGATCCTCGGCTTCACGACCCGCGCCTGGAAGGGCGGCCAGGCCCGTGAAATCTTGGCTGGCCGGCGGACGCACGCAACTTCCGGGACAACTCAACGATTTGCGCCACATCGTCTACAAGTCCGCCGACGCGCCGTGGCGCCGGGCGCGCAATAACCTGGGCCTGATGATGAAGGAGGGCCTGCTGAAGGAGAACATCGACGGCGAGGCGCTGGAATGGGCGCATCGCCGTCTTGCGGGCCGACCCGAGGCGCGCAAGATCCTGATGGTCATCTCCGACGGTGCGCCGGTGGACGATTCCACGCTTTCGGTGAACCCAGCCAACTATCTGGAGAAGCACCTGCGCGACGTCATCGCGATGGTAGAGCGCCGCAAGGCGGTCGAACTCATCGCCATCGGCATCGGCCACGACGTCACGCGCTACTACGAGCGGGCGGTGACAATCACCGACGTGGAACAGCTGGCTGGCGCAATCACCGAGCAGCTCGCGAGCCTCTTCGACAGCGATCCGCGGGCCCGGGCGCGGGTCATGGGTATTCGGCACGCGGTCGGTCGCGGAGCGACGGGACGGACATGAAAGCGAGCATGGCGGACGGGTCGAGCGCGGCATCGGCCGCGACCGTATTTCAGAATTTCGGCGTCGCGACACGGCCTGAACAGGGGCCGCCGCGGCTGCGCGCGCTGCGTGACGAGCTGGTGCGCGAGGGCCTGGACGGCTTCGTGGTCCCGCGCGCGGATGCGCATCAGGGGGAGTACGTGGCCCCGCGCGACGAGCGCCTTGCCTGGGTGAGCGGCTTCACCGGCTCGGCGGGGTTCGCGATCGTTCTGCGCGACACCTCCGCCCTCTTCGTTGACGGCCGCTATCGCGTCCAGGCGCGTGCTCAGGTGGCCGAGGAAATTACCACGGTTGATTGGCCTGACACCAAGCCGGGGCCGTGGCTGGTCGGGCAACTTTCTCACGGCGGCCGCGTGGGCTTCGATCCCTGGCTCCACACCGAAGCGCAGATCGCCGAGATGCGTGAGGCGGTCGAGCGAGCTGGCATCGCATTGGTGCCGGTCGAAAACCTTGTAGATCGCATCTGGCCCGATCAACCGACCCCGCCGCTTGGAAAGATCATGCCGCGCTCCATCGAACTGGCGGGGGAGGCATCGGAGGACAAACGATCGCGGCTCGCGCGCGCGTTGTCGAAGGCCGGGCAGAAAGCGGTCGTGCTCACACTGCCGGACAGCATCGCCTGGCTTTTGAACGTGCGCGGATCCGACATTGCGCGCGTTCCGGTGCCGCATGCCTTTGCCATTCTGCACGACGACGGGCGGCTCGACCTGTTCGCGGCGGCGGAAAAGCTGGCGGATCTGAAATTGGAGGATGCCGTGACGGCTCTGCCGCCGGAAAGCCTCGTGGCTGTGCTGACAAACCTCGCCGGTCCTGTGCGGGTCGACCGCGACAGCGCGCCGATGGCGGTTGCCGACACCCTGCGCGCGGCGGCAGTGGAGATCGCCTGGGGCGCCGATCCTTGCGTGCTTGCCAAGGCCTGCAAGAATTCCGCCGAGATCGCCGGCACTGCCGAGGCCCACCTGCGCGACGGTGCGGCGATGGTGCGATTTCTCGCCTGGCTGGACAGTCAGTGCGAACGGTTGGCACGCAACGAAGGGCGACTGACCGAGATCGGCGTGGTTGCCGCACTGGAACACTTCCGACGCGAGACCGGTGCGCTGAAGGATATCAGCTTCGAGACCATTGCGGGTGCCGGCGAGCATGGCGCGATCGTGCACTACAGGGTCAGCGAGGAAAGCGACCGGGATGTTCGGCCTGGGGAGCTCCTGCTGATCGATTCGGGCGGCCAGTACGAGGACGGGACGACCGACATCACACGCACGATTTCCGTCGGCACGCCAACGGCGGAGCATGTGGCCTGCTTCACACGGGTGCTGCGCGGAATGATCGGAATCTCGACGCTGCGCTGGCCGAACGGTCTGGCGGGCCGCGACCTCGATGCGATCGCGCGCGCGCCCCTGTGGCGGGCGGGGCAGGATTTCGACCACGGAACGGGGCATGGCGTCGGCGTCTATCTCAGCGTCCACGAGGGGCCGCAACGACTGAGCCGCCTGAGCGATGTGCCGCTGGAGCCGGGGATGATCCTGTCGAACGAGCCGGGATACTATCGCGAGGGGGAATTCGGGATCCGGATCGAGAACCTCGTGGCGGTGGAGGATGCGCCGGAATTGCCGGGCGGCGACGCTCGGCGCATGCTGCGGTTCCGAACGCTCACGTTCGCCCCCATCGACCGGCGGTTGATTGATCCCGACCAGTTGGCCCCTGACGAGCGTGCCTGGCTAGAGGCGTATCACACCGAGGTCGCCGAGCGGATCGGCCCGCGGATCGAAGGAGACGCGGCCGACTGGCTGCGTCGCACCACCGCGCCGCTCTGACGGCCTGTAAGACGAAGACGCCTGCGGCCTGCGGCGTCGCGGCATTCCTCCCGCGCCCCTGTCGGGCGCTCGGGTGGGCGCGGGACGTGGAAGCCGGCGGCTCCGTGCGCTAGATTGCAGATCAACGGCGAACCGGGGAAGGACGATCATGACGAAGACCATCACCATCGAAAAGGCGCAGGGCATCTGGGTCGTCCGGGGCGGCGGCGCGATCGTGGCCGAGAGCAACCGGGCGCTGAAGCTGAGCGAGGATGGTCATGCGCCGGTCATCTATTTCCCGCGCGAGGATGTGGGCATGGCTCTGCTCGACCGCTCCGAGACCCGAACGACCTGCCCGCACAAGGGCGAGGCCACGCACTACTCGTTGCAGACGAAGAGCACCCTGGTCGAGGACGTGGCGTGGTCCTACGAGGACCCGATCGGGGAGGTCTCCGCCATCAAGGACCACCTGGCTTTTTACCCTGAAAGGCTCGCGATCGAGAGGATCTGAACGAAGGCTGCGACATCGCGAGATCGCGAAGCCACCCTGAAGCACGGCAGATTGTTCAGGCGGCCATCGCGCTGACGGCGATCCGCAGCACCTTGTTCAGGAATGTTCTTCGGAGGTTCGCGCGGCGAGAGCTCGATTGTAGGCGCGCAGGGCATCCACCTGGAACAGGGCGCCCAGGAGTTCGGGCGGCCCCTTGGCGCCCAGTTCGACGACGGGAACGAACGAAAGGTTCGCCGTGTCGAACATCGGCATCGCGGCTTCGAGCGTGGCATTGGCGTCGAGATAGACGCCCTCATCGATGAGCTCGCGGCATGCCTCCTCGGAGGCGGCGCGGGGGTTGTCGGGCGCGCGCATCACCTGGGCCACGCGGAACATCGACAGAAGGTAGGCCTGCGGGCCGGCCGCGAGATGCACGCCGCGCTTGTAGAGGGACGTCAGGAAGAACGACCGGTGTACCATGCTGGATGCCACCATCGACGACATCGACACCGACACCATGACGGCAAGCCCTGTCTGCCAGTCGCCGGTCAGTTCGAAGACGATGAGCGTCGTCGAGATCGGCGCTCCGAGCACAGCCGCGGCGACCGCGCCCATGCCGGCCAGGGCATAGAGCGTCTCGGAGCCGGAAACTTCGGGGAAGACTCCGGTCGCGATCAGACCGAACGCGAGCCCGGTCAGAGCCCCCATCATCAACGACGGCGAGAACATGCCGCCACCCATCCGGCCTGCGACCGTGATCGCCACCGCCCCGGCCTTCACCACCGCGAAGACGATTGCCTCGATCAGGATGAGCTGGCCGGTCAGGGCCTTCGAAGTGGTCTCGTAACCGACCCCTATGACGTGTGGATAAAGGATCGCGAGGGCGCCGAGCATCGCCCCGGCCAGTGCGGGCCGAAAAACGGCGGGCATCCGCGTTCTTTTCTGGATGGAGTTGCCCACATCGTCGGCCCACCAGATCGCGCGCATCATCGCGACGGCAACCACTCCGCAGACAAGACCGAGCAGCAAAAACGCCGGCAATTCCACGTAAAAGCCCAGCGTGTCGCCCGAGAGCCTGAATTCGGTCACGTCCCCGTATTCCAGGCGGTTGATGACGGTGCCCGCGGCGGAGGCGATGACGATGGGGGCAAAGGCATGGACCGCGAAATGGCGCAGAACGACTTCGAGCGCGAAAAGAGCACCGGCGATCGGCGCGTTGAAGCTGGCTGAAACGGCTGCCGCGACGGCGCAGCCCAGCAGATCGCGCCCGGTCAGGCCGTCTGCGTCGATCCGCGCGCAGACCCATGACGAGATGACCGAAGCCATGTGCACGACCGGCCCCTCCCGACCGGTGGAGCCGCCCGAGCTGAGCGTGATGAGCGATGCGGCGATCGAGGCGAGGCCCGCCCGCCTCTCCACCCGGCCGTTGTGGAGCGCCGCTCCCTCGATCACATCGGCGACCGACCGCACCCGATCGTCCGGCGTGAAGCGGGTCAGGATGACACCCACCACCAGCCCGCCGGCAACCGGGATCAGAAGGATCCAGTACCAGGGAAGGCTTTCGGCGAGGGTGTGGATCGCCGAGGGGTTGTCGATGCCGTAGAGGGTGGCCTGCAGGGCCTCGACCCCCTTCCGGAAGAAGAGCGCGGCGAAGCCGGCGGCGGTACCGATGGCAAGGGCAATCAGCCAGAACTGGAAGCGATTGGGCCCCCGCTCGCGCAGCAGATGCCATGCGGCGCGTCCGGCCGCCTGGGCCTTTCGAAAGTTGTGGCCTATGACGGACCAGCGCGTGCCTGCCACGCCACGTTCTCCCGATCTTCCCCCGGCCGCGTCGGTGGCCTAGTGTCGCCAGCGGCCAGATAGTCAGGAGCCTGCCCCGATGTCGATCCAGTCCGCCTTGGCAGAATTGTCGTCTTTCCTAGGCGATCGCCTGAGCACGTCCAAGTCCGATCTGGAAGCTCACGGCCTGTCGGAGGCGCATTACGCCCCTTGCCCGCCCGACGCGGTGGCCTTTCCCGAATCCACCGAGGAGGTCGCGCGGATCGCCAAGGTCTGTACGCAGGCCGGTTGCCCGCTCGTGGGCTGGGGCGCGGGGACGTCTCTGGAAGGGCATGCGCTGGCGGTACAAGGCGGCGTGTCGGTCGATTTCGGACGAATGAACCGGGTTCTTGAGGTCAACGCCAACGACATGGATTGTCGCGTGCAGCCCGGCGTCACGCGGGAGGCGTTGAACGCCGAACTCAGGACCACGGGCCTGTTCTTTCCCGTCGATCCTGGCGCCAACGCGTCGCTGGGCGGCATGGCCTCGACCCGCGCCAGCGGCACGACGGCGGTGCGCTACGGCACGATGCGCGACAATGTGCTGGGGCTTGAGGTCGTGCTGGCGGACGGCCGCGTGATCCGCACCGGCAGCCGGGCGCGCAAATCCTCGGCTGGCTACGATCTGACGGCGCTTTTTGTCGGCGCCGAAGGCACGCTGGGCCTGATTACCGAGCTGACGCTCAAGCTGCGTGGACAACCCGAGGCGGTCTCGGCGGCCGTCTGCGCGTTTCCCGACACCCGGTCGGCCGTCGATGCGGTGATCGCCACGATCCAGACCGGCATTCCGATGGCGCGGATCGAGTATCTGGACGCCGAGTGCGCCGCTGCCTTCAATGCCTGTGCGCACACCGACTTCCCAGAGACCCCGCACCTGATGGTCGAGTTTCACGGCTCCGAAGCCGGGGCCGCCGAAGACGCCGCCCGCTTCGGCGAGATCGCGGCAGAGTTCGGCGCGCAGGGGTTCCGTCACGCCCAGAAGACCGAGGAGCGCAACGAGCTCTGGCGCATGCGCCACAACGCCTATTACGCGGTGCTGGCAACGCGGCCCGGCGCGACAGCGCTGACGACGGATATCTGCGTTCCGATCAGTCGGCTGGCCGATGCCATCGAGGAAACGCGGGCCGACATCGCCGCGAGCCCGATCCGCGGACCGATCCTGGGACATGTGGGCGACGGCAACTTCCACGCGGCGCTTCTGGTGGAACGCGGCAATGCCGCCGAGCTCGACGCCGCCAAGGCGCTGTCGGCGCGGATGGCCGAACGCGCGCTGCGCCTCGGTGGCACGGTCACCGGCGAGCACGGCATCGGCATGGGCAAGACCGGCTACATGCGCGCCGAACACGGCGAGGGCTGGGACGTCATGGGCGACATCAAACGCGCGCTCGACCCCCGGGGGCTGATGAATCCGGGCAAGGTAGTCGAGGCCGGATAGCGTTTGCGCGACGAGCGGCCGACCGGTGGATCCACCAGCGCCGCTTCGGCGGCGGACGGGCATGCGCCGCCTTTCCCAGTGTGGCTCGCGCAGAACATCGGCGCGGCATGAAACCACTGATTGACGCAATCGACATTTCCGGGCAGCCTGAAACGTGTTCGAGATGCAGGGGCCGTTTATTTCACCCGGCACCGGCCACGCATGCGAAGTCAGCATCGATTTCCTGAATAACGGGAGCACTTTAGATGACCCAGTCCGAATATCATTGCGACTGCAAGAACGACATTGACATCGTGAACGCCCGTTTCACTTCCTACGGATCCGACAACCAGCAGTTCGACCAGATCGAACTGCATGGCGAGACGCCGACACCGATCGGTGGCGCATTGCCGGGGAAGGGCAAGCTGCATCTCGGAGCCGGCACCGAAAACACGGTGAAGGTGGAATACTGGGACGCAGGCTGGGTGACCGATGTCTGCTATTACCCGATCAGCGCCAAAGACGACATCACCGTGCATGGCGAGTCGGAAAATTTCGAAGTCAAGATCAACGGCCACAACGGCGACAAGTTGAATGTGGACTGCCCCGGCTAGGTCACCGTCTGCAGGTCCGCCCGCGCGGGTTTCCCCGGAACTTCCGTACGGGCCGGATTTGCCGCCAAAGGGATACGTGCCAGCGGCGCACGATGCCTTCGGGCCTCGGCGGTCCCGCTAGCCGGCCAGCAGCGCGCGCGCCGCGCCGCGCGCTTCGTCGGTAACCGTGTCGCCAGCCAGCATCCGGGCGATCTCGTCGATCCTTGCGCCGGCGCCGAGCGAAACCACGGAGGAGAGCGTCGTACCCTCCGTCACCCGCTTCTCCACCCGCCAGTGATGGTCGGCCAGCGCCGCCACCTGCGGCGAATGCGTCACGACCAGAACCTGCCCCTCGCGCGCCAGAGCGGCCAGGCGGCGGCCGACCGCATCCGCCGTCGCGCCCCCGACGCCGCGGTCGATCTCGTCGAAGATCAGCGTGACCCCCGAGGACCGGGCGGTCAGACAGACCTTCAGAGCCAGCAGAAACCGGCTCAACTCCCCGCCCGACGCGATCCGGTCGAGCGGCCCGGCCGGAGCCCCCGGATTGGTTGCGACGGTGAACCGGACGGCGTCCTTGCCGTCTGGGCCGGATGCGGATGACGCGATCTCGGTCGCAAAGATCGCGCGTTCCATCTTCAGCGGCGCCAGCTCGGCTGCCATCGCCGCGTCGAGCCGCCCCGCCGCCGAACGCCGCGCCGCGCTCAGGGCATCGGCGACCCGGTCGTAATCGGCCTCCGCCTGCGCTCTTGCCGCGGCGAGGCGTGCCAGATCCGCTTCGCCGGCGTCGATCGCCGCCAGCCGGATCCCGCAATGCCTCGGCATGGGCGGCCAGCTCGTCGGGCAACACGTCATGCTTGCGCGCCAGCCCGCGGATCGCGAACAGCCGCTCCTCGACCAGATCGAGCTCGCCCGGGTCGAAGGCAATCGCTTCCAAGGTCTCCGCTATGCCCGCTTGCGCCGCGCCCAATTCAGTCAGTGCCCGGTCGAGCGCGGCCAGTGCCGTATCGAGCCGTCCTTCCACGCCACCGGCCGCCCCCTCGAGCCACCGCAGCGCGTCCAGCATCTGGCCCTCTGCGCCATTGGCGCTCAGGGCCTGCGCGGCACGATCCACATCCTCGCCGACGCGCACGGCGGCCTGCATGAGCCGGCGGCGCGCGTCGAGCGTGGCCTCCTCTCCCGGCTCCGGCGCCAGCGCGTCCAACTCGCTCACGGCGTGGCGCAGGAACGATTCCTCGGCCCGCGCGGCCTCGAACGCTTCCGCCTCGCGCGCCGCATCGCGCTGTGCCGAGGCGAGGGCCGACCACGCCGTTCGGGTCGCGGCAAGCTCCTCCTCCAGCCCGGCAAAGGCGTCGAGCAGCGCCCTGTGGCCGCGCGCATTGAGAAGTCCGCGATCGTCGTGCTGGCCGTGCAACTCCACCAGCGTCTCCGCCAGCCGCCGCAACACCTCACCGCTCACCCGCCGGTCGTTGACCCAGGCAGTCTTGCGGCCATCCGCGGTGTTGACGCGGCGCAGGATCAGACCGTCATCGTCCGGCAGCCCCGCTTCGCTCAGAACCGCATGGGCGGGATGGCCGGGGGCGAGATCGAAGACAGCCGTCACCTCGCCCTGCGGCGCCCCCGCCCGCACCAGCGCCGCGCGGCCACGCCAGCCCAGCACAAAACCCAGGGCGTCCAGCAGGATCGACTTGCCGGCGCCGGTCTCGCCGGTCAGCACGTTGAGACCCGGCCGGAAGTCAAGCTCCAGCCGGTCGATGATGAGCAGATCGCGGATATCGAGACCGCGCAGCATGGCTCAGTCCCGTCGCGTGCGCCGCGACTGCAACCGGCTCCACGCCGGCAACAGCGCGAGGACGGCGCCGCCTTGCGCATCGCCGCGCCGAATGGCGCGGCGCGCGGCCCAACGCCCGGCAAGCGCGACAGCGCGCGGTCCGGGGGGCGGGAGCACCCCGTCCCCGGTCAGCGAACGTCCCCGGGCTAGAGCCACTCGCCCTTGACCACCTGGCGGTAGATCGTGCGCAGGAATCCCTCCCCCGCAGGCTCCGGCGTCAGCCCCCGTCCGGACAGCAGCGCATAGCTGTCGCGGTACCAGTCCGTGGACCGGAAGTTCAGCCCCAGAATCGCGCCGGCCGTCCGCGCCTCGTCTTCCAGCCCGAGGGCCAGATAGGCCTCGACCAGCCGGTGCAGCGCTTCGGGCGTATGGGTCGTCGTCTGGAAATCCTCGACAACCACGCGAAAGCGGTTGATCGCGGCCGGATAATGTCCGCGCTTGAGGTAGTACCGGCCGATCTCCATCTCCTTGCCGGCCAGATGGTCGAAGGCGAGATCGAACTTCAGGATCGCCGCGCGGGCATAGTCGCTCTCCGGATGGATCTCGATCACATCGCGGAGCGCCTGCAACGCCTGGAAGGTCAGCCCCTGATCCCGGCCCACATCGTCGATCCGGTCGTAATAGCTGAGCGCCAGGAGGTACCGCGCATAGGCCGCATCCTCGTCGGCTGGATAAAGCTGGAGAAAGCGTTGGGCCGAGGCCCGTGACGACTCGTAATCGCGGTCGCGGTGGTAGGCGAAGGTCTGCATGATCAGCGCCCGCTTGGCCCACTCCGAATACGGATAGAGCCGCTCCACCTCGCCGAAGATGCGCGCCGCCTCCTCGGGGTCGCTGTCGGCCAGCACCAATTCTGCACGCTGATAGATCTGACTGGCGGAAAGCGCATCGAGCGGCGTCTCGCGGGTCGCCATGCGGTCGCCGCACCCCGAGAGGAACAGCACCGGCAAGATCCAGACCAGCCTCATCCTCGTCATGCGCCTGCCTCGCTCCTGCGCCGCACGCCGCGGCCCCCCGGCTCTCCTAGCACAGGGAAAGGAGGGGGCAAACGGCATTGCCCCTCATCGCGACGAAGGCCGTGAAAACGATGCCGGGTCACGACAGGGGGCCGTTGACGCCGACGTGACATGTCGCAACTGAAAATGTGCCGTCAGGCCGCGGCGAGAAGCGCGGTGAGATCCTGCCGCGTGACCCCGGCGCCGGGCAGGCGCGCGGCGCGGTCATGGCCGCACACGACCATGCGGACCGCGCCCGGCGTGGCGAACAGCGTACGCAGCAGCGCATTGGTCAGCGCATGTCCGGAGCGGGCGCCCACGTAGCGACCCAGGATCGGCGCGCCGGCCAGCGCCAGATCGCCCACGGCGTCCAGCATCTTGTGACGCACCGCCTCGTCGTCATGGCGCAGGCCGCCGGGACTCAGAACCCGGTCGCCATCCACCACCACCGCATTGCGGTAGGTGCCGCCGCGGATCAGGCCCCGGGCGCGCATCGCGTCCACGTCCGCGACCCGGCAGAATGTCCGGCTGTCGCAAAGCTCGTGGATGAATGCGCCATTGGCCAGATCGAGTGTCTTTTCCTGTCGCCCGATCGCCGCGTCGGCGAAATCTATGGCGAAACTCATCTGATAGCTCTGTGCGGGCTCCAGGGACGCCCTCGCGCCGCCGCGCGCGACCTCGACTCGCTTCAGGATCTCGATGGCGCGAACAGGGGCGCTCTGCCGACGAAGGCCGCGCGACAGGATCGCCGACACGAACGGGCCCGCGCTGCCATCGAGGATCGGCACTTCCGGCCCGTCGATCTCGACCAGCAGGTTGGTGATGCCGCAGCCTGCGATCGCCGCCATGACATGTTCTATGGTCGAAACGCTCGCACCCGCCGCATTCTCGATCAGCGTGCAGAGAGACGAAGGCTGCACCGCATCCCAGCGTGCGGGGATCAGTGCGTCCCGGTCCTCGACGTCACTGCGGCGGAACCAGATACCGAACTCGGCGGCTGCGGGATGCAGCGTCATGCGAACAGGCGCGCCCATGTGCAGGCCCACACCTTCGAATGTCACCGGAGCTTTTATCGTCGTCTGCACAGTCGTGCCCCTTGGTTTCGCCGCCTTGCCCGGACGACGCTGGATCCGCCTCTGTCGGGCGGT
Organism: uncultured Alphaproteobacteria bacterium; assembly: GCA_963709765.1. GTDB lineage: Bacteria > Pseudomonadota > Alphaproteobacteria > Rhodobacterales > Rhodobacteraceae > Roseitranquillus. The sequence goes on from CAVPXL010000001.1 coordinate 438,098, forward strand.
GCACCGTCACATAGGGCGCCCCACCGCCCCCTCTCAACTCAATTTTCGCAACGGCCTGAAACATTCGCGGATCGCGCAAATATCCGATTTCCGGGGGAAAAAGGATTAACGGGGGTTCAGATGCAACAAGGGCCGACCTTTCGGCCGGCCCTCTTCTTCTGCGTGAGTGGTGGCGCTCAGTTGGCCTGGCGCCGCAGAAATGCAGGGATTTCTATACGTTCGTCCTCGGCGGCATATTCGTCCTCGGCCGGTGCGGCGGCCGCCGGCTGGTGCTGGCGCGAGAGGGTCGCAGCCCGCTCGGCGGGACGTTGCGCCTCGTGACCCGTCATCCGGTTGATGAGCGAGTTTATGCCGAAGCGCTGCTGACGTCCGTGCGGATCGTGTCCGCCCGGCGCCGCGGCGCTCTGTGCCGAGGGTGTCTTGCGCACAGCCGCCTGCAACCGCGCCAGAGTCTCGGGCGACGGCGTTCCGGGAGACCCCATGCGCTGGGCCGCAGGTGCGACCGGCGCGGGCGTCTGGGACGGAGCCTGAACGGGATATGCCTGCGGCTGGTAGGCCGGCGGCGGCAGATCGTCGGATTGCTCCGGCAGATGGTCCTGCTGGGCCGCGTCGAACTCGGCAAAGAGCGGCGGTTCCTCGGCGGCCCGGGGCGCGACGTGTTGCGGTTGATCCGCGACCGGCATCGCCTCTTCGATGGCCGTCTCGGCCATGATCGGCGTTGCCATCGACCGACGCGGGACCGGCACTTCGCGGTCACCCAGGGCGGCGTCGATGCCGGTCGCCACGACCGACACCCGCATGCAGCCTTCCATCTCGGTGTCGAGAGTCGATCCGACGATGATGTTGGCGTCCGGATCGACCTCTTCGCGGATCCGGTTCGCCGCCTCGTCGAGCTCGAAGAGCGTGAGGTCGTAGCCGCCCGTGATGTTGATGAGCACGCCCTTGGCGCCCTTGAGGCTGATCTCGTCGAGGAGCGGGTTGGCGATCGCCTTCTCGGCGGCCTGCACGGCGCGGTCTTCGCCCTGCGCCTCGCCGGTGCCCATCATCGCCTTGCCCATCTCGTCCATCACCGCGCGCACGTCGGCGAAGTCGAGGTTGATGAGGCCCGGGCGCACCATCAGGTCGGTCACGCCCTTGACGCCCTGGTAGAGAACGTCATCGGCCATCGAAAACGCCTCGGTGAAGGTCGTCTTCTCGTTGGCCAGGCGGAACAGGTTCTGGTTCGGGATGATGATGAGCGTGTCGACCATTTTCTGAAGGGTTTCAACCCCTTCTTCGGCCTGGCGCATCCGCTTGGAGCCCTCGAACTGGAAGGGCTTGGTGACAACGCCGACGGTCAGCACACCCATCTCGCGCGCGGCCTGGGCGATGATCGGCGCGGCGCCGGTGCCGGTGCCGCCGCCCATGCCGGCGGTGATGAAGCACATGTGCGCGCCGGCGAGCTGGTCGACGATCTGCTCGATGCTCTCCTCGGCGGCGGCGGCGCCGACGCTGGGGCGGGCGCCAGCGCCCAGGCCTTCGGTCACCTTGACGCCCATCTGGATGCGCTGCGGCGCGTTCGAGCCGGCGAGCGCCTGGGAGTCGGTGTTCGCCACCACGAACTCCACCCCTTCGAGGCGCTTGTCGATCATGTTGTTGACGGCATTGCCGCCGGCTCCGCCTACGCCGAACACTGTAATGCGCGGTTTTAGCTCATCATTATGGGGAACTGTAAGGTTCAAGGTCATCTGCTCCGTCCGCCTGTTTGCGTTGGACCGGCCGATCCGCCGGACTGCCTCGCGGTGTTTTCTTTTAAGCTTACGCGCAATTGGGCGGGTCCGTCACCCGAAAAACGCAGGTCAAGCGCAAAATCGGAGATGGTTAACACGGATCACCACTGTGGCTATGGGGCGGACCCCACATATCGAGGTTTCAACAGCGCGCACGACTAGACCGGCCGAAAATCCCCTGGATTCAACGGCCTGCTCGGACGACGTCCGATCTTGCAAAATTTGAATGGCTGCACTGCTCGCGCCGCCTGCGGGCGTTCGTCGCCCGTCTCGACGTTCAGACTGCCGCATCCGGAGGCGCTTGTCACCCCTGGATCATCGCGATCGGCAAGGCGGCGCGAAATCCGGAAATCGGGCGAAATTTGCAAAAAGGCACAAATCTTGACCCCCCCATTTTCAACTTGTGACAAGATTTCAAACATTCCGCCGGCCCGATCGCGACCCTGTCCTTCGGTCCGGGGTGTCGGGGGCGTGGTCGACGACGGGGCGAGCGGCAGGTCAGGACGCGCCCGCCCTGCCCCGATGCGCGGCCGGGAACGGAGCATTGCGCCTACCAGTTGTCGCGGAACCAGCGCACCGCGCGGCGCAGGGAGCGGATCGAGGTGCTGTCGTAGGGGATGTCGAAATCCCACCATTCGTCCTGCGGGTGGGAGGCGAAGAGGCAGAGACCGACGCCGCTGGAGAAGGCCGCGCCGGTGGTCGCCTGCGGCAGGCCGTGAACGCGGAGCGGGCGGCCGATGCGGACGGCCTGGCCGAGAATGCGGGGGGCGAGGGTTTCCAGCCCCGGCGTCTGGCTGGCGCCGCCGGTCAGGACGATCTGCTGGCTGGAGAGGGTGTCGAAGCCGGCGGCGTCGAGGGCCTGTCGGACCTCCTCGAGAATCTCCTCGACGCGGGGGCGCATGATGCCGATGAGCTCGGCGCGGGAGATGGTGCGGCGGTCGCGCTCCCAGTCGCCGGTCTCGCCGCCGATCTCGATCATCTCGCGGTCGTCGACGCCGGTCGCGACGCAGCCGCCGTGGAAGGTCTTGACCCGCTCGGCAACCGCGAAGGGCACCTGCAGCCCCTTGGAGATGTCGGCGGTGATGTGGTCGCCGCCGAGCCGGATCGCGTCGGCGTAGATCATGTGCTTGCGCAGGAAGATCGAGAGCGAGGTCGCGCCGCCGCCCATGTCGATGCAGGCCGCGCCCAGCTCCTGCTCGTCCTCCACCAGCGCCGCGAGGCCGGAGACATAGGCCGAGGAGGCGATTCCCGCGAGTTCCAGATCGCAGCGCTTGATGCAGTGCAGAAGGTTGCGGATCACGTCGCCGTCGACGGTCAGCAGGTGCATGTCGCAGGCCAGCCGCCGCCCGATCTGGCCGCGCGGATCGTTGAGGCCGGAGCGGTGGTCGATCGCGAAGTTGACCGGCTGGGCGTGCAGAACCTCGCGGCCCGACCCCACCTCGGGCAGGTCGCACGAGGCCAGAACGCGCGCCACGTCGGGTTCGTTGACGACCTCGCCGGGGACGTTGACCGCGCCGGCGAGGCCGTAGCTGCGCGGGCGGCCGCCGGCGAACGAGGCGATGACGTGATCGACGCGGATGCCGGCCATCTTCTGCGCGGCCTGCACCGCCGTGCGGATGGCGCGCTCGGTCTCGGCGAGGGCGACGGTCTCGCCGAAGCGGACACCGCGCGAGCGTGTGGTGGCGGCGCCGACGATGCGGAAGGCGCTCTGCCCGGCGAGCGAGCCCACGCCGTCGGACTGCCCGGCGCGCGAATTGCCGTCGAAGCGCAGGACGAGGCAGGAGATCTTCGACGTGCCCACGTCCAGCACCGCGACGACGCCGCGCTGGATCGCGGCCTTCCGCATGGCGCGCATGCCGCGCTGGGAGTCGTAAAGATCGGTCATAGGCTGGAATTTCCTTGGGTTGTGGCGCGCAGGCGGCGGATCTCGTCCTGCGCCGCCTCGCCGAGGCGCAGGGTCGGGCGGGTGGGATTGCGCATGTCGATGAGCGGGACGTCGCGCTTCAGCAGGTCCTGCGCGCCATCGAGCGCGATGACCTGGTTGAGCGCGGAGATCGGATCGGTTTCCGGCAGCAGGATGCGGCGTTCCCCCGCCAGCACCACGTCCCAGCGTCGCGCGCCGATGCGGACCAGCCCGCGCAGGTCGGCCGCAAGGGGGTCTGCCGCACGGATCAGGGCCAAGGCCTCCTCGGCGCGCTCGGCCGCGCCTTCGCCCACGACGAGGGGCAGGTCCGGTCGGTCCGCGCGATGGGCCAGCGGCGCAACCGGGTGACCGCCGGCATCAAGGAGCCGCAGACCGTCGGCGGTGCGGTGGACCAGCGCCGGCACCCGCTCGTCGACGGAGACCGTCAGGACGCCGCCGGGACGGATCATGGCGCGCGCGCCGCGCACCGCGTCGAGCGCGGCGATGCGGCCCTGGAGCGCGAGGAGATCGATGTCGAAGGAAGTCATGGGCAGGTCGAGCTGCGCCACCTCGCGCACCGCGACGGCGACGGGATCGCTGGCGCCGTCGATCTCGAGGATGCGGACCATGAATTCGGGCCGTTCCTCGATCTGGCGGCGCAGCTCGACGGCGCGATCGACGAGCGCCTCGCGCCGCGACGCGTCGCCGAGCCAGACGCCGAGCGCCACGGCGAGCGCCGCGACCGGCAGGCCGATGCGCAGCGCACGCCAGAAGAACGGGGTGAGCCAGAGCCGCTGGAGCCGGTAGGCGAGGCGCGAGGGGGCGGGGTCGCGTTTCATCGGTCGCATGAGGCGTCCTCCACGATCCAGCGGCAGAGCGCGCCGAAGCTCATCCCGCCATGCGCCGCCTGTTCGGGGACGAGCGAGGTGGGCGTCATGCCGGGCTGGGTGTTGGTTTCCAGAAGGATGAGGCCGTCGGCGCCGCGACTCTCGTCCCAGCGGAAGTCGGTGCGTGACACGCCGCGGCAACCGAGGGCGCGGTGGGCGCGCAGGGCGTAGTCGAGGCAGGCATCACGGATCGCGGGCGGCACGTCGGCGGGGACCACGTGGCGCGAGCCGCCCGGGGTGTATTTCGCGGCGTAATCGTACCAGCCGTCGGTGAGGATGTCGGTGACGTCGAGCGCCCGGTCGCCGAGGACGGTCGTGGTCATCTCGCGGCCCGGCGCGAAGCGTTCGACCATGACGTTTTCGGGCATTTCGGGTCCGAGGGCGGGCGGCGCGTTGGCGCCCTCGGCCACGAGGTAGATGCCGACCGAGGAGCCCTCGTTGTTGGGCTTCACGACGTAGGGCGGCTCCATGACGTGGCGCGCGCGCACCTCGGCGGCGGGGGCGATGCGGCTTTCGACGACGGGCAGGCCGGCGGCGGCGAAGGCGGCCTTGGAGCGCTGCTTGTCCATGGCGAGCGCCGAGGCGAGGACGCCGGAATGGGTGTAGGGGATGCGGAGCCATTCCAGCAGGCCCTGCACGCAGCCGTCCTCGCCCCAGCGGCCGTGGAGGGCGTTGAAGGCGACGTCGGGGGCGGTGTCGATCAGGCGCGCGGCAAGGTCGGGGCCCGCGTCGATGCGGACCACGTCGTAACCTTCGCCTTCCAGGGCGGCCGCGCATTCGCGCCCCGAGGACAGCGACACCTCCCGCTCGGCGGAGGGGCCGCCCATCAGGACCGCAACCCTGGGGGATGTCCTGCCCGACATTCCCGCCACGTTCTGCCTCATCTTCGGGCCGTTTTCCGGCCCTGCCGCGTTGTGCCGGGCCAATTCGGGCCCGGGTTCCGGATCTTGCGTCCGGTGGTCAGTGCGGGGCCGGTCGCCCGACCCGCATGATTTCCCACTCTAGCCGAAGGCCGTGCGTTTCCAACACCTTTTCACGAACCCTCTCGCCCAGCGCCTCCAGATCGGCGGCCGTCGCGTCGCCGGTGTTGATCAGGAAGTTGGGGTGTTTCGCGCTCATCTGCGCGCCGCCGAGGGTGGCGCCGCGCAAACCGGCGCGGTCGATCAGGTTCCAGGCCTTGAGCTCGTGGCTGTCGTCGGCGCGCCCGGTCGAGGAGAACCCGGCCGGGTTGCGGAAGGTGGAGCCGGCGCTGCGCTCCTTCGTGGGCTGGCTCGCGTCGCGGGCGGCGAGCTGCGTCGTCCATGCGGGCGGCGAGGTCGTCGGAATCGCCCGGCGGGCCCTCCAGAACCACTTCGGTGACGATCCAGTCGGCCGGCAGGTCGGTATGGCGGTAGGCGAAGCCCAGGTCGTCGGCGCTCAGATCGACGGTCCGGCCCGCGCGCGTCACGGCGCGGGCCGTGACGAAGACGTCGGCGAGGTAGCTGCCGTAGCAGCCCGCGTTCATCCGCACCGCGCCGCCCATGGCGCCCGGGATGGTGCGCAGGAAGGTGAGGTCGACGCCCGCTTCGGCGGCGCGGCGCGCAACATGGGCGTCGAGCGCGGCGGCGCCCGCGGTGACGCGCGTGCCCGCGACATCGATGGCGTTGAAGCCGCGGCCGAGGCGGACGACCACGCCTTCGATGCCGCCATCGCGCACGATGAGGTTTGAGCCGACGCCGATGGGGAAGACGGGGATGGCGGGGTCGAGGGCGGCGAGGAACGCGGCCAGGTCATCGGCGTCGGCAGGCTGGAAGAGCCAGTCGGCGGGGCCGCCGACGCGCAGCCAGGTGAGGTCGGCAAGGGCGCGCGCGCGGCTCAGGCGGCCGCGCACCTCCGGCAGGTCAGGGCTCATTCGGTGCCCTGCGCGTCACCGAAGTCGGCCATGTCACCGCGCGCGGGGGGCGACAGGAGCCGGCCCAGCAACAGCGTCCCGACGGCCAGTGCGGCCAGCCCGGCCCAGGGCCCGTTCACGCAGGTCAGCCCTCCGAGAAGCGGCACGCCCGATATCACCAGTGCGCGCGCGGCCCAGACCCGGCCCCGGTGCCGCAGGGCTGCCGAAAGCAGGACGCCGGACACCCAGAGCGCCGCCAGAAGAAGCGTGTCGCTCATCGCTCCAGCCGCTCCGGCAGGGCGTTGGCCCAGGCGCTGATGGTGCCGGCGCCGAGGCAGACGACCATGTCGCCGGGGCGCCCCTGTTCGCGCACGAGACGTTCGAGGTCGTCCTCGTCCCTGACGGCGCGGGCGTGGCGGTGGCCGTGGCGGATCAGGCCGGTGACGAGGCTGTCGCGGTCGGCGCCCTCGATCGGCGCCTCGCCGGCGGGGTAGACATCGACGATGCCCACCACGTCGGCGTCGTTGAAGCAGGTGCAGAAATCCTCGAAGAGCGTCGCGAGGCGGGAATAGCGGTGCGGCTGGTGGACGGCGATGACGCGGCCCTGTTCGCCGATGGCCTGGCGCGCGGCCCTGAGGACGGCGGCGATCTCGACCGGGTGGTGGCCGTAATCGTCAATGATGGTGACGCCGTTCACCTCGCCGACCCTGGTGAAGCGCCGGTTGACGCCGCCGAACTTCGCCAGCGCCTCGCGGATCTCGGCGCGCTTCATGCCGAGGTGGCGGGCGACCGCGATGGCGCCGAGCGCGTTGGAGACGTTGTGATCGCCGGGCATCGGCAGGGTGCAGCCCTCGATCATGGTCCCCTCGTCCTGCAGGGCCACGTCGAAATGGGCGATGCCCTTGTCGTAGTGCAGGTTCTGCCCGCGCACGTCGGCCTGGGCGTTGAAGCCGAAGGTCACGACCCGGCGGTCGGTGATCCGGCCCACCAGCGCCTGCACCTCGGGATGGTCGGTGCAGCACACGGCAAGGCCGTAGAAGGGGATGTTGGACACGAAGTCGGTGAAGCCCTGGCGCAGGTTCTCGATGCTGCCCCAGTGCTCCATGTGTTCGGGGTCGATGTTGGTGACGACCGCGATGGTGGCGGGCAGGCGGTTGAAGGTGCCGTCGCTTTCGTCGGCCTCCACCACCATCCACTCGCCCTGGCCCGCGCGGGCGTTGGAGCCGTAGGCGTGGATGACGCCGCCGTTGATGACCGTCGGGTCGAGGCCGCCCGCGTCGAGCAGGGTCGCGACCATGGTGGTGGTGGTGGTCTTGCCGTGGGTTCCGGCCAGCGCGACGTTGGATTTCAGGCGCATGAGCTCGGCCAGCATCTCGGCGCGGCGCACCACCGGCAGGCCGCGCGCGCGGGCGGCGTCGAGCTCGGTGTTGCCCGGCTTGATGGCCGAGGAGATGACCACCACGGCGGCGCCATCGAGGTTCGCGCCGTCCTGACCGATGAAGATCGTCGCGCCGAGCCGCTCCAGCCGGTCGGTGATCGGTGTCGCCCTGAGGTCCGAGCCCTGGACCCGGTAGCCGTGGGTCAGCAGGACCTCGGCGATGCCCGACATGCCGATGCCGCCGATGCCCACGAAGTGGATCGGTCCCATCTCGGTGGGCAACTTGGTGGCTGCGGCCATCACTACGCCTCCGTCCATTTCAACTCTCCGCCACGAGATCGCCGGAGGCCAGGGCTTCGACCATGTCGCCAAGGCGCGCCGCCGCCTCGGGCCGCCCCTGCCCCATCGCGGCGCGGGCCATGCGGCTGGCGGCGTCGGGGTTCTCCAGGACGAGCGCCATCTGGTCGGCGAGGCTGGCGGCGTCGAGCTTCGATTCCGGGATGCGGATGGCGGCGCCGGCCTCGACCAGGGCGCGCGCATTGGCGGTCTGGTGGTCCTTGGCCGCGGCGGCGAAGGGGATCAGGATCGCCGGGCGGCCGATCACGCTGAGGTCGGCGATGGTCGACGCGCCGGAGCGGCTGACGACGAGCTGCGCCTCGCAGATGCGGCGGGCGATGTCGTCGAAGAAGGGGCGCACCTCGGCGTCGATGCCGGCGCGGGCGTAGGCGTCGGCGACGCGCGGGCCGTCCTCGGCGCGGGCCTGATGGGCGACGCGGACGTTGCGGCGCAGGTCCTGGGGCAGGGCGGCGACGGCCTCGGGGACGACGTCGGACAGGATGCGTGCGCCCTGGCTGCCGCCGATCACGAGGAGCGACATCGGGTAGTCGCCGGGCGCGATGTAGGGCGCGCCCTGGCGCTCCAGCACCGAAGCGCGCACCGGATTGCCGACGTGATAGCCGGGCACGCCGTCGGGGAGAATCGTGGGCCAGACGCCGCAGGCGATTGCGGCGACGCGGCGGGCGAGAACCTCGTTGACGCGGCCCAGCACGCCGTTCTGTTCGTGGATCATCCGCGGCAGGCGCAGCGTCAGGGCGGCGACCATCGCCGGGATCGAGGGGTAGCCGCCGAAGCCGACCACCGCCGCCGGCCGGTCGCGCATCATCCGCCAGATCGCGCCGCCCGATCCGCCCGCGATGCGGAAGGGCACGGCCGCCCGGGCGAGGGTCCCGCCGCGCGCGAAGGTGGCCGAGGCCGTCACGTCGACCCCGACCGCGTCGGGAAAGCCGCGCAGCGTAGCGCGCGCCGCGCTCGTCGGTGGCGAGGCGCACCCGCCAGCCGCGATCGAGCATCTCCTCGGCCAGCGCCTGGGCCGGGAACAGGTGTCCGCCCGTTCCGCCCGCCGCGATGACCAGGAGCGGCGCCATCAGCCGCGCCTCAGCAGCAGGTCGCCGATCTCGCCCTGGGGCCGGGTGCGGGTGAAGGCCATCAGCATGCCCATCGCGATGCCGGTGGCGATCAGCGAGGAGCCGCCGTAGCTGACGAAGGGCAGCGTCATGCCCTTGGCGGGCAGGAGCCGCACGGCGACGCCCATGTTGATCATCGCCTGCACCCCGAAGATGCAGACGAGGCCGGTGCCCGCGAGCCGGATGAAGGGATCGCGCTCGCGCATCAGGCGCATCAGCGAGCGCACGACCACGAGCGCGTAGAGGCCGATGAGGGTGGCGACGAGGACCAGCCCGTATTCCTCGGCCGCCACCGCGATGATGAAGTCGGTATGCGCGTCGGGGAGCGACCATTTCACCTGCCCCTCGCCGACGCCGACGCCGAAGAAGCCGCCCTCCATGATGGCGTTGGTGGCGTAGCCGAGCTGTGTGGTCGGGTCGAGGTCTGGCGACAGGAAGCCGTCGATGCGGCGCGCGAAGTGCTCGGACGCGTTGTAGGAGAAGACCCCCACCCCGACCGTCAGCGCGGCCAGCACGACGAGCAGAAGGATCGGCGCGCCGGCGACGAAATACATGACACCCCAGCCGAAGAGGATCAGGCAGGCCTGGCCGAAATCGGGCTGCATCGCCAGGAAAGCCGACGATCACGATCGTCAGCATCAGCGACATGCGCTTGCCCGGCGGCCCGGCGACCTCGGTGGAGGCCGCGATCATCCATGCGGCGGTGACGACGAAGCCGGGCTTGAGGAACTCCGAGGGCTGCACCGAGCCGAAGCCCAGCGAATACCAGCGCACCGCGCCCTTGCCGAAATCGGTGCCGAGGACCGGCAGCAGCGCCAGCGCGACGAAAGCGGCGGCGAACCCGATCACCGCGAGGCGGCGCACCTGCACCGGCGTCATCATCGTGGTGAAGCGTCATCGCCACCAGCGCCACGACGCCGAACACCGCCTGCCGCTGGACGAAGTAGAAGGGCTCCAGCCCGTTGCGCGCGGCCAGCGGAGGCGACGCCGCGAGGCCGAGCAGGATGCCGGTTCCGAAGAGCAAGCAGGATGCAGGCCATCGACCACTTGTCGACCGTCCGCCACCAGCGTGGAAGGATCGGTTCGCCGTCCCGCACGGGGACCGCGCCGTACACCATTTCGGTCATGGAACGTGCCTGATCACTGCCTGCCCTGCCCGTTTTCCGGGTCTGTCCATCCAACTCTAGCGCGAACGGCACCGGTCGGCGCCAGAGTGTTACCGCATTCATGCCAAACGCGGAGGCGCCCATGTCCGACCTTACGCTCAGCTGTTCCTGCGGGGAAGTTACGGGCCGCCTTGGCCCCGTCGCGCCGGCGCATGGCACGCGCCTCGTCTGCTATTGCGCCGATTGTCAGGCATATGCGCGGCATCTGGGACCATGCGGAGGTGCTCGACCCGGCGGGAGGCACGGACATCTTCCAGACCGTGACGGACCGGATCGTCATCGAGCGCGGGCGCGGACAAGCTCGCCTGCCTGAAGATGACCCGGCGCGGGCCGCTGCGCTGGTACGCGAGCTGCTGCGGAATGCCGCTGGCCAACAGCGCGCCGGTCGCGGCGATCCCGTTCGCGGGGGTGATGACACCGCGGCGCTGCGCGGCGATCGGGACGCGGCTGCTCGGGCCCGGTCGTCGCACGGGTGAACACCGCGTCGGCACAACCGGGAGGCGATTCGCCACGCAAGGACAAGGGGCTGACGCTGGTCGTTCACGCGGTTCGCGCGCTTGGCCTTTGCCGGTCGGATGGCGGGGGCGCACAAGCCGTCGCCGTTCTTTGATGCGCGAGAGCGGCGGCCCGTGGCGGAGGTGCAGCAGCTGGACCCGAAGACGCGCCGCGCCGCCTACAGGCGTTAGGCGGGACGGGCTTCGAGCGCGCGGACCCGGGCCACGAAATCGTCGCCGCGGGCCTCGAAATCGGCGTACTGGTCGAAGCTGGCCGCGGCGGGCGCGAGAAGCACCGTGTCGCCCGGGCGCGCGTTGGCCGCGGCCTGGCGCACGGCGGTTTCCATGTCGCCGCAGACCTCGTGCGGGCGTCTCGCCGAGCTGCAGCGCGAAGTCCCGCGCCGAATGGCCGATGAGATAGGCCCGCGCGACGCGGCCGAAATGGGGCGCCAGACCGGTGATGCCGCCTTCCTTGCCGAGGCCGCCCGCGATCCAGTGGATCCGGTCGAACGCCTGCAGCGCCTTGGCCGCGCTGTCGGCGTTGGTGGCCTTGCTGTCGTTGACGAAGATGACGCCGCCGATCTCGGCGACGCGCTGGGAGCGGTGCGGCAGGCCGGCGAAGCTGCGCAGGCCGGCCTCGATGGCGCGCGGCGACAGGCCGACCGCCCGCAGCGCGGCGTAGGCGGCGCAGGCGTTCTGGTGGTTGTGGGCCCCCGGAAGGCCGGGGATCTCGCGCAGATCGACCGAGGCGACCTGCCGGCCGCGGCGGAATTCGGCAAGGAACCCCTTGCGGGCGAAGACGGACCAGCCGGTCGGGCCGAGCTTGCGGCCCGACGAGATCCGGATCAGCCGCGTGTCGTCGGCACCCTCGGCCAGACGGTCGGCGAGGAACCGGCCCTCGGGCTCGTCGACGCCGACCACCGCATGGTCCGGCCCGCCCTCCACGAAGAGCCGTCGCTTGGCCGCGAAATAGCCGCCGAGCCCGCCGTGCCGGTCGAGATGGTCGGGTGTGAGGTTGGTGAAGACCGCGACATCGGGGGTGAGCGCGCGCGCCAGCTCGATCTGGTAGGACGACAGCTCCAGCACCACGATCCCGCCATCCTCGGGCGGATCGATGTCGAGCACGCCGCGCCCGATGTTGCCGGCAAGCTGCGCCGGGCGGCCCTCGGCCTCGAGGATGTGGTGGATCAGCGCCGATGTGGTCGATTTGCCGTTCGAGCCGGTAACCGCGATCACCTTCGGCACGGTGTCGTGGCGCGCCCAGTCCTCGACCGCGAGCGAGCGGAAGAAGAGGCCGATGTCGTTGTCCAGCGGCACGCCCGCCTCCATCGCCGCCGCGATCAGGCGGTGCGGCGCGGGGTAGAGGTGCGGCGATGCCGGGCGACACGATCAGGGCGGCCACGTCGCGCCAGGCGCCCGGTGCGCCAAGGTCGTGCAGGCGGAACCCTTCCGCTTCGGCGGCCGCGCGGCTCTCGGCGCTGTCGTCCCACAGGAGCGGCTCGGCCCCGCCGGCCGCCAGCGCGCGCGCCGCGGCCCGCCCGGAGCGGCCCAGACCCAGGACCGCCACCCGTGCGCCTGCATGGCCGCAGGACCGGGATCATCGCACAGGCCCGCCGGCGCGGCAGCGCCGGCGCGGCCCAACGCCCGGCAAGCGCGGCAGCGCGCAGTCGGGGGGCGGGAGCGCCCAGGCCCGAGCCATCAGCGGACCTTCAGCGTGGCGAGGCCGATCAGCGCCAGGATCAGCGAGATGATCCAGAACCGGATGACGATCTGCGGCTCGGCCCAGCCCTGCTTCTCGAAGTGGTGGTGAATCGGCGCCATCAGGAACACCCGCCGCCCCGTGCGCTTGAAGTAGAAGACCTGCACGATGACGCTCATCGCCTCGATCACGAACAGGCCACCGACGATCGCCAGGACGATCTCGTGCTTGGTGGCCACCGCGATCGCGCCCAGTGCGCCGCCGAGCGCGAGGCTGCCGGTGTCACCCATGAACACCGCCGCCGGCGGGGCGTTGTACCACAGGAACCCGAGGCCGCCGCCGATCAGCCCGGCGCAGAAGATCAGGATCTCGCCCGTTCCCGGCACGTAATGGACGTCGAGGTAGTCGGTGAAGTCCACGCGCCCGACCGCATAGCTGATCACGCCGAGGGTCGCGGCGGCGATCATCACCGGCATGATCGCCAGCCCGTCGAGCCCGTCGGTCAGGTTCACCGCGTTGGCCGCGCCCACGATCACCAGCATCGCGAACGGCACGAAGACCACGCCGAGGTTGAGCAGCAGCTCCTTGAACACCGGGAACGCCAGGCGCCAGGACAGCTCGTCGGGATGGACCGTCGCCGCCCAGATCCCCGCCAGCGCCGCGACCGCGAGCCCGATGCCGAAGCGCACCCGCCCCGGTATCCCACGATGGCTCGAGCGGCTGACCTTGTGGTAATCGTCCACGAAGCCGATGAGCCCGAACGACATGGTCACGAACAGGATCAGCCAGACATAGGGGTTGTCGAGCCGGGCCCAGAGCAGGGTCGACACGACCAGCGCCCCCAGGATCAGCACGCCGCCCATCGTCGGTGTGCCCGCCTTGGTGACGATATGGCTTTCGGGCCCGTCGTCGCGGATCGGCTGGCCGAACTTCTGCCGCTTGCGCAACAGCGCGATCAGGGGCCGCCCGAACAGGAAACCGAAGATCAGCGCGGTGAAGAACGCGCCGCCCGCCCGGAAGGTGATGTAGCGAAAGAGGTTGAAGAAGTCGCCGCCATCGGAAAGCGCAGTCAGCCAGAAGAGCATCACTCCGCCCCCGTCATGTGGTCGGGCGCCGGATGCCCGAGTTTGCGGATCGCGTCAACGACGAGGCTTACGCGGCTGGCCTTGGACCCCTTGACCAGCACCACGTCGCCCGCATCGAAGAGCTCGTGGACGCGACGCGCGATCTCGCCGGCCTCCTCGGACCACTCGCCCCGTCGATCCTCCGGCAATGCCTGGTGGAGTGCGCGCATTCGCGGCCCGACGCAATGGACCTTCGCCACGCGCTCCATCGCCGGATGGCGCGCCAGCGCCGCGTGCAGGCTGGTCTCGTCCGGACCCAGTTCGAGCATGTCGCCCAGAACCGCGATGCGCCGCCCCCGCACGATGCGGCCGACATTGTCGCGTGTTTTGGCCGCGCCCAGCGTGTCGAGAGCCGCGGCCATGGAGGCGGGGTTGGCGTTGAAGGCGTCGTCGAGCAGATCGATCGTCAGGTGGTCCTCGACGATGTCCAGGACGATCGTCTCGCGCCTGCCGCGTCCGTCCGGCGGCGCCCAGGCGGCCAGCGCGACGGCCGCCAGCGCCCGATCGGCCCCGAGCGCGCTCACGGCGGCAAACACACCCATGGCGTTCACCGCGAAATGCCGCCCCGCCGTCCCGATCTTGAACAGGAACTTCGTCCGCCAGGCGCGCCCTTCGGCGACGGTCAGGTCGCGCGTCAGCTCCACATGGGTGAGACGGTGGTGATTGTCCGGCCCTTCGCCGAAGCGGACGATCCGGGCGCCCGCGCGCCGGGCCGCCTCTTCGAGGATCGGCGTGGTCGTCAGATCGCCCCTGATGATCGCCGTGCCGTCGGCCTCGAGTCCGTCGAAGATCGCCGCCTTCTCCCGCGCGATGGCGTCGATATCCGCAAAGGCCGCCAGATGCGCCGGCGCGATCGTGGTGATCATCGCCACATGCGGGCGCGCCAGCCGGGCCAGCGGCGCGATCTCGCCGGGATGGTTCATGCCCACCTCGATGACGGCGAAATCGGCGTCGCGCGGCAGGCGCGCGAGGGTCAGGGGCACGCCCCAGTGGTTGTTGTAGCTCGCTTCGGCGGCGTGGACCCGGCCCTGCCCCGCGAGCGCGGTGCGCAGCATTTCCTTGGTGGAGGTCTTGCCGACGGACCCGGTCACCGCGACGACCCGGGCACCGCTGCGCGCCCGGCCCGCGCGGCCAAGCGCCGTCAGGCCGTCCAGTACGTCGTCCACGATCAGGAGCGGCGCGGACGGATCGACGCCATTCGGCAGATGGCCGACCATCGCCGCAGCTGCCCCCTTGTCCAGCGCCTCCGCGACGAAATCGTGCCCGTCGCGCACGTCCTTCAGCGCGACGAACAGATCGCCGGGCCGCAGCGTGCGGGTGTCGATGGAAACGCCAGTGGCCTCCCACGCGCCGTGCGCGACACCGCCCGTGGCGCTTGCGGCCTCGGCTGCCGGCCAGAGGCTCATGCGGACCGGCCCGCGCGGTCAGGCACTGAGACCATCCAGAGCGGCGACGGCCACGCTCGCCTGTTCGGCGTCGTCGAAGGGATAGACCGTGTCGCCCACCGTCTGGCCCGTCTCGTGGCCCTTGCCGGCCACCAGCAGCGCGTCGCCCGGATCGAGCGCGTCGATGCCGCGCAGGATGGCCTCGGCCCGGTCGCCGACCTCGAGCGCGCCCGGTGCGCCCGCGAGGATCGCGGCGCGGATCGCATCCGGGTCCTCGCCCCGGGGATTGTCGTCGGTGACGATGACGAGATCCGCGTGTTCGGCCGCGGCCCGGCCCATCAGCGGCCGCTTGCCGCGATCCCGGTCTCCGCCCGCCCCGAACACGCAGACAAGCCGCCCCATCACGTGCGGGCGCAGCGCCCCGAGCGCCGTGGCCAGCGCATCGGGCGTGTGTGCATAGTCGACGAAGACAGCCGCGCCGTTGCCGCGCTGCGCCACGCGCTGCATCCGGCCCCGCACCGTCTTCAGCCGCGGCAGGACGGCGAACACCTCGTTCGGGTCGGCGCCGCCCCCGATGCACAATCCGGCCGCGACCAGCACGTTCAAGCCCTGAAATCCGCCGATCAGATCAAGGTGAACCTGCCGCACCGCACCGGCCCAGGCGAACCGCAGGTCCTGTCCGGTTGCCGAGAACCGCTGCGACAGCAGCCGCAGCGCCGCGCTTTCGCCCGAGCCCACGGTCAGGATGTCCTGCCCGCGCGCCTGCGCGATCGCGACCACATCGCGTCCCCGCGGATCGTCGGCATTGACCACCGCGGTGCCGTCCTCCGGCAGAAGCCGGTCGAAGAGCCCGGCCTTGGCGGCGAAATATTCGTCGAACCCCGCGTGGTAGTCGAGATGGTCCTGGCTGAAATTCGTGAAGGCGGCCGCAGACAGCCGCACACCGTCAAGCCGCCGCTGCGCGAGGCCGTGGGACGAGGCCTCCATGGCGGCATGGGTCACCCCGGCCTCGGCAGCGGCGGCGAGCAGCCGATGCAGGGTGACCGGTTCGGGCGTCGTGTGCGCCAGCGGCGTTTCCCATGCACCCTCGACCCCGGTGGTCCCGATGTTGATCGCCTCCTGTCCGAGGGCGGTCCAGATCTGCCGGCAGAAGGTCGCGACCGAGGTCTTGCCGTTGGTGCCGGTCACAGCGACCACCGTTTCCGGCTGCACCCCGAACCAGAGCGACGCGGCGTAGGCCAGCGCCTGGCGCGGGTCCTCGACGACCACCAGCGCCGCCGCGGAGGCGCCGAGTGCGTCGGCGGCGATGCGGACACCTTCGGGGTCCGTCAGGATGGCGGAGGCGTTCGCGCGCAGGGCCGTGGCGACGAATTCGGCGCCGTGAGTGCGGGTCCCCGGCAGCGCGGCAAAGAGATGGCCGGGCCGCACATCCCGGCTGTCGACCGACAGACCGGTGATCCGCACGTCCCGCGTGTCCCTGGCCGTCAGCCCGAGTTCGGCAAGCGTCTTGGCGATGACAACACTCCCTCAATTCGCCGTGAGTGTTACTCCCGTTCCCTCGGCGATTTCAATGGAAGGCCGAAGGCCAAGCAGAGGCGCGACGCGCCGGATGATCTCGGCGGCAACGGGAACGGCGGTCCAGCCTGCCGTCCGGCGGGCCTCGCCGCCACCTGTCTCGACCGGCTCGTCCAGCGTCACGACCAGGACATAGGCCGGGTCGTCGGCGGGGAACACGCTGGCGAAGGTGGCGATGACCTTGTCGTCGAAGTAGCCGCCGCTGGGCTTGGGCTTGTCGGCGGTCCCGGTCTTGCCGCCCACACGGTAGCCCGGCACCTCGCCAAAACTGGCGGTGCCGCGCGTCACGACCTGGCGCAGCAGCGAGCGGGCGATGGCCGAGGTCGTCTCCGACACGACCCGCTCCCCCTCCGGAACCGAGTCGCGCTTGATCAGGGTCGGCGCGACCTTGTGCCCGCCGTTGAGCACCGAGGCATACCCCGTCGCCAGATGCACCGGCGAGACCGACAGGCCGTGACCGTAGCTGATCGTCATGGTCGAGATCTCGGACCAGCGCGGTGGCAGGAGCGGCGCCGCGCCCGGCGCCTCGATCAACTCCACCGGCGTCGGTGACAGCAGGCCCAGGCTCCGCATGAACTTCTGCTGGCGCTCGGCGCCGATCATCATCGCCATCCGGGCGGTACCGATGTTGGAGGAATGCACGATGATGTCGGTGACGCTCAACTCGTCGCCATAATTGCGGAAATCGTGGATGCGGTGGCGGCCCCACACAAGGGGGCCTTTGGTCTCGAGCATGGTGGACGGGTTCACCAGGCCTTCGTCGAGGGCCTGGGCGGCGGTGAATATCTTGAAGGTGGAGCCCAGCTCGTAGACCCCCTGCAGGGCCCTGTTGAACAGCGGGCTGTCGCCTGCCGATCCTTTCGTCAGCGGGCGCGGACGATTGTTGGGGTCGAAGTCGGGCAGCGAGACGAGGCTCACGATCTCGCCGCTGCGGGCGTCCATCAGGACCGCCGCGGCGCCCTTGGCATTCATCAGGCGCATGCCGCCTTCCAGCACCTCGCGGGTGGCCGATTGCACCGTCAGGTCAAGCGAAAGCTGCAGCGGCGTGCTGGCCTGGGCGGGGTCGCGCAGACGTTCGTCCAGCGCGCGTTCGATCCCCGCGACGCCGATCACCTCGGCCGAATGGACGCCCTCGCGCCCGAAGGAGGCTCCGCCGAGCACATGCGCTGCGAGCCGGCCGTTGGGATAGAGCCGCATCTCGCGCGGACCGAACAGCAATCCCGGGTCGCCGATGTCGTGGATCGCCTGCTTCTGCTCGGGCGAGATCGTCTTCTTGATCCAGAGGAACTTGCGGCCGTCGGAAAACCGGCGCTCAAGCGCTGTTTCGTCGAGGTCGGGAAAGATCCTGGCAAGCTCGCGGGCCGCGCGCTGCGGATCGACCATCAGCGGCGGCTGGGCGTAAAGCGACTGGGTCGCGAGATTGGTGGCCAGGACCCGCCCCTTGCGGTCCACGATGTCGGCGCGGGTGGCGCTGATCGATGCGCCGGGCGCGGCGGCCCGCGGCTCGGCCGGTTCGGACGCGGCCAGCGCGCCCATCCGCAAGCCGACGAGCAGAAACGCGCTGCAGAAGAAGAGGGCGAGGACCAGAAGGCGGCTTTCGGCGCGCTGCCGTGCCCGGTCGCGGGCCTCTTCGTGCCGGCGCCGCAGGTTCTCGCGCTCGATCGTGTCGGGGTTTTCGCCGCGCTCCCGGGCCTTGAGCACCCGCGCGAGGGGCCTGAGCGGCGTGCGAGTCACGAATCATCACCCAGCAGGCTCAGGAGCTCGTCTCCGGCTTCGGGCAAAAGCAGCGGATCGGGCGGATAGGGGATTTCGCCAACTGTGCCGAACTGCCCCGGGCGTAGCGGCAGCAGACCCAGCCGGTCGAAATTCATGTCCGCCAGGTCGCGCAGCCGCTCGGGCCGGTTCAGCCAGGCCCATTCCGCCGCAAGGACAGCACGGGATTCGCGCAAGGTGCCGATCTCGGCCTGCAGGACCTCGACCTGCCGCAGCGCCGCCTGGGTCGCGTAGTTCTCGCGATAGGCCCAGAAGGCCAGCGCCATCACCGACAGCACCGAGAGAATATAGAAGAGCGGCCTCATGACGCCTCCAGAACCCGTTTCGGCAGACCCAGAGCGGAGCGGTCGACCGGCCCGGCCGGCTCGTCGGTGCGCCGCGCCACGCGCAACCGCGAAGACCGCGCCCGCGGATTGCCGGCAATCTCGTCTGCATCAGGCGAGACGACTTTCGCCACGTCGGTGAAATGCGGGGGGCCGCTTTCGGTCGCGGGCGCATGGCGGCTGCCCGAAGGCGGCCGCGAGCGCAGGGTCAGGAAGCGCTTCACGACCCGATCCTCAAGCGAGTGGAAGCTGACCACGGCGAGCCAGCCGCCCGGCGCGAGCGCCCGTTCGGCGGCCTCGAGCCCGCGGACCAGTTCGCCCAGCTCGTCGTTGACGGCGATCCGGAGCGCCTGGAAGGTGCGGGTCGCGGGATGGCTCTGGCCGGGCTTCGGGCGCGGCAGGCAGCGCTCGACGACCTGCACGAGCTCCGATGTCCGCTGCAGTGGCCGGGCCGCGACGATGGCCTTGGCGATCCGGCGCGAGGCCCGCTCCTCGCCGTATTGATAGAGGATGTCCGCGAGGTCCTGCTCGTCGGCGGAATTGGCGATGTCGGCGGCCGTCGGCCCATCGTCTCCCATACGCATGTCGAGCGGCCCGTCGCGCATGAACGAGAAGCCCCGCTCCGGCTGATCGAGTTGCATCGAGGAGACGCCGAGATCGAGTACGACGCCGTCGAGGGGGATGCCGGCATGTTGGTCGAGGGCCCCGAACGTGCCCTCGACCAGCGTCAGCCGGTCCCCGTAGCCGGCAGCCCAGCCCTGCGCCGCTTCCAGGACCCGCGGATCGCGATCGATGGCGATGACCCGCGCCGCGCCCGCCTCCAGAAGCGCCCGCGAATAGCCGCCGGCGCCGAACGTTCCGTCAAGCCAGACCCCCTCCACAGGGGCCACGGCCGCCAGGATCGGGCGGAGAAGGACAGGCAGGTGCGGCCGGGTCTCGCCCATATCAGGGTTCCAGTTCCAGATCGTCGTCGAGAAGCGCGAGCGGGTCGACATCCGGCGGCAACGAGTCGAGCCACTCCTCGGTCGCGGCCACCTGTTCGGTCTCGTAGGTCTCGGGCCGCCAGATCTGGAAGGTGTCGCCGGCGCCTATGAAATAGGCCTCCGCATCGAGGCCGAGCTTTTCGCGCAGCTTTTGCGGCAGGACAAGCCGCCCGTCTGGATCCACCTCGGTCGCAAGCGACTGGCCGTTGATGAGGCGTTCCAGCATGCGTCGTTTCGTCGACGCGCGCGGCAGGGCCGCGATCTTGCGGTCGACCTCGTCGATCGCCTCCATCGTGAAGCATTCCAGGAATTCACGCCGGTGATCGCCGTAGACGATCACGAGTTGCGGCCGGAGCCCATCGGTGAAGTCGGGGTCGCCCGCCTCGATCACGCGCCGGAAGTTGGCGGGAATCGAGACCCGGCCCTTGGCGTCCACCTTGTGGCGGCTTTCACCTCTGAACCTGCGCGCCACGCCCCTACCCGCTCCTTCCAGCTGGCCCGGGCCCGGTCACGAAAACGGCGGATCGTGCTGCTGCCACTGCACGATCCGCCGCCCTCGTCCCGTTGCCGGGGTGCGTCCGACTGCGCGCGCCACCTGGGGGGATGTCTGCTCGCTCGCGCGCCGGATCTCTCGTTTCGATGAGCGGTGCCTGTATGAAGCCTGCTCTGCCGTGGGGTCTTGGTGCCCCTTCGTTGCCGTCTCATCGTGGAATCGTTTTGCCACGGGAATTCATGGGAAGCAAGGGGATTTCGTGTTCTAGGGCCCTCCGGCGCGCTTGCACGGTCCCACCAGACCGCCTCCGCGACACAATCTGTAGTTGTTTTCTGCCTCGGCTTCCCGAGTGGACCGCTACATGTGCGAAAGATGAAAATTCTGAAAAATCGCGCTTTTTGCTTTTACTTCAAAGACCGCAACTCCGGGCTAGTATCGCACGCCGCGGAGCAGCCAAGGCGGTCATCCCACGATTTCCCAGCCAGTGAGCGAAATCGCCGCGCGCCTATTTCGGCGGCATACCTGCCTTAATAATAGGTAAGCACGGCATATGTTCTTTCTGCATAGCAGCATTGAGCCCCTGTCCATTGTGCAAGTGCAGCAAAGTGGTATCTAGGGTCCAACGAGGGCGGCACCGGCCGCGATGAATGAACTGAGGCAGACATGGCTTACCTGAACGCAGAGCGCGGACAAACCGTCGGACTCACCGACCGCTTTGCCGCAATGATGAAAACCCTGGCGGAACGTCGGCATCGCCGCGCGCTCTACCGCCGCACACTCGACGAGCTGGCCTGTCTGACAGACCGCGAGCTTGCCGATCTGGGTGTGCATCGCAGCGAAGTGGCCCGGGTTGCCCGCGAGGCAGCCTACGGCGCCTGACGAGAACACGAGATCAGAAGGCTCCTCCTCCTCCCTGAGTCTTCTGTTTACTGGCGGCGGCATCCACCTCCCTTGATGTCGCCGTCATTTTTTTCCAGACGAGCGGATCGAATGCCCCTCCTCCCCGGGCGCTCCGCTTGAGGCGGCGGCACACTCCTCCCCAGTGCCGCCGCCACTCCAATTCGAATCGGAAGACCTCTCCTCCCTGGGTCTTCCGACAACGGCGGCGACACCTCCTCCCGGGTGTCGCCGCTATTTTTTTGTTCACAGATGAACGAGAGCACGCGGCGCCGGTCTTGCGACAGGATGGCCCAGCGGTGCGCCGACCGAGGTCGCCTCGACCTAGAACGGGACGTCGTTGCCCGCAGCATCAGCCGCGATGACGAAGCGCGCGACGACCTTTTTCGCGCCGGCCTTGTCAAAGAGGATATCGAGCTTGTCGCCCTCGATCCCGGTCACCGCCCCGTAGCCGAACTTCTGATGGAAGACGCGATCGCCCGCCGCGAAGGCGGAACTCGCCTCGAGATCGATGACCATGTGTCGCGTCTCGCGCGGTTGGGACAGGCCACGATCGGAACTGCGCGCCTGAAGGCGCTTCCAGCCCGGCGAGTTGTAGACATTGGCGCGGCTCGCCTTCTCGTGCAGGTCGGATCCCTGCGCGGCCACGATTGCCGGTGACGCGCTGGCCGCCATCCCGGCCGCCCCGTAGCCCCCCCCGTAAAGACCGGGCGGCGTGAGCACCTCCACATGCGCCTCGGGCAGCTCGTCGATGAATCGCGAGGGCAATGCCGATTGCCACTGGCCATAGACACGCCGGTTCGCCGCGAAGCTGATGGTGGCCAGCTCCCGCGCCCGCGTGATGCCGACATAGGCCAGCCGTCGCTCCTCCTCGAGGCCCTTCAGACCGCTTTCGTCCATGCTGCGCTGGCTGGGGAACAGGCCGTCTTCCCAGCCGGGAAGAAACACCGCCGGAAACTCGAGACCCTTGGCCCCGTGCAGGGTCATGATGCTGACCCGCGGCTCGCCGGCATCGGAATCGTTGTCCATGATCAGCGCGACGTGCTCCAGGAACCCCTGAAGGTTCTCGAAGTTTTCCAGAGCCTTCACGAGTTCCTTGAGGTTCTCCAGCCGCCCCGGCGCCTCGGGCGTCTTGTCAGCCTGCCACATCGCCGTGTAGCCGGATTCGTCGAGGATGATCTCGGCCAGCTCGACGTGGCTCTGATCGCGCCGGTACGTGGCGGCATGCCAGCGCGAGACGCTGTCCAGCAGAAGGCGCAATTCGTTGGCGCCCTTGCCGCCCAGACCGCCGGTCTCCAGCATCATCCGAGCGCCTTCCACGAGGCTCACGCCATTGGTGCGCGCGGCCACCTGAATCTTCTGCTGCGCCTTCTCGCCAAGCCCGCGCTTGGGCGTGTTGACCACCCGCTCGAACGCCAGATCGTCGTCGAGGCTGACGGCAAGGCGGAAATAGGCCATCGCGTCGCGGATCTCGAGCCGCTCGTAGAATCGCGGGCCGCCGATCACCCGGTAGGGCAGGCCGATCGTCAGGAACCGGTCCTCGAAGGCGCGCATCTGATGCGAGGCGCGGACCAGAATCGCCATGTCGTCGAGGGCGAAGGGGCGCATCCCGCGGGTGCCCCTCGTCATCGAGTTCGATTTCCTCGCCGATCCAGCGCGCCTCTTCCTCGCCGTCCCAATGGCCGATCAGGCGGACCTTCTCCCCCTGCGGCAGGTCGGTCCAGAGCGTCTTGCCGAGGCGCCCCTCATTGGCGGAAATCACGCCCGATGCGGCGGCGAGGATGTGTGGCGTGGAGCGGTAGTTCTGCTCCAGCCGGATCACCTTGGCACCGGGAAAATCCTTTTCGAACCGCAGGATGTTGCCCACCTCGGCGCCGCGCCAGCCGTAGATCGACTGGTCGTCGTCGCCGACGCAGCAGATGTTGCGATGCCCCTGCGCCAGCAGCCGCAGCCAGAGATACTGCGCGACGTTGGTGTCCTGATACTCGTCGACGAGGATGTAGCGGAACCAGCGCTGATATTGCGCCAGCACGTCGTCGTGGGTCTGGAAGATGGTCAGGACGTGCAGCAGCAGGTCACCGAAATCGACCGCGTTCAGCGTTCGCAGCCGCTCCTGATACTGCGCATAGAGCTCGATACCGCGATGGTTGTAGGCACCAGCCTCGCTTGTCGGGACCTTTTCGGGCGTCCAGGCGCGGTTCTTCCAGTTGTCGACATGGCCCGCGAGCTGCCGGGCCGGCCAGCGCTTCTCGTCGATGTTGGCAGCGACGATGAGCTGCTTGAGCAGGCGGATCTGGTCGTCGGTGTCGAGGATGGTGAAGTTCGGCTTCAGGCCGGCAAGCTCGGCATGGCGCCGCAGGATCTTCACGCACAGGGCGTGAAAGGTGCCCAGCCACGGCATCCCCTCGACCGTCTGACCCAGCAGACGCGCCACCCGTTCCTTCATCTCGCGGGCAGCCTTGTTGGTGAAGGTCACTGCCATGATCTCGTTCGGGCGCGCATGGCCCGCGTTCAGCAGATGCGCGATCCGCGTTGTCAGCGCCTTCGTCTTGCCCGTACCGGCGCCCGCCAGCATGAGTACGGGGCCCTCGAGCGACTCGACCGCCTCGCGCTGCGCGGGATTGAGATCGTCGAGGTAAGGGGCGGGTCGCGCAGCCATCGCGCGCGCGGAAAGCGAAGCGCCTTCTGCCCGTTCGAACGCATCGCTTTCGTCGAAGCCAGTCATGGGCGCCACTCTACCGACAGGTGATGCAGAGGGAAAGATCGGGTTCGCGGAATGTTCACGCCCGGAAGCGACGGCGTTAACCCTCCGTTTCGTTCGAGTTTGCGGCAAATTCGAGCTGCGACTATGGCTTTCCTTGCGTTTCAGAGGCTTCAAGGTCGCTGGTCCCTGGCCCTCCTGTCCTGTGGAGGGCCTTTTTTTCTTCTGCGACGGCCGCGCACCTGCGACGCATTCACGGTGCCCAATGCGGGCAGCGGACGTGCCTCGATATTGACTTCGCCGCCGCCCCGGATCAGGCGAAAGGAACGGCGGCATCACGACGCGTTCACGCACACGGAGACAAATGCATGGACTGGAACGACTTTCTGGCGGACACAAACCGACAGCTCGCAGCCTTGCGAAAAGAGATGCCGGGCTCGGCCAAGGGGTTCGGCGAGCTGGCCAAGTCGGCCGCCGCGCCTGGCGAGCTCGATGCCAAGTTCAAGGAACTGATCGCGCTTGCGATCGGCATCTCCAAACAATGCGACGCCTGCATCGGTTTTCACGTCAAGGCCGCGCGCCGGCTCGGCGCCACGCGCCAGGAGATCGCGGAGACAATCGCCATGTGCGTCTACATGGGCGGCGGTCCGCAACTGATGTACGGCGCCAAGGCGCTGGATGCCTTCGACCAGTTCGAATCAGGCTGAGGCGCGAACCGGCGCCGGCCCGTCGGCACCATATTGATCCGAGACCCCCTTTCCTCTGCCTTGACGGCGACACTGCGTGACCTGATGGACCTTGACCTGCTCTACCCCTCGATCTCGGATCTGCGCGCGCGCGCGCGGCGGCGCCTGCCGCGTTTCGTCTGGGATTATCTCGACAGCGCCACGGGCGACGAGACGGCCAAAAGCAGAAATACCGAAGCGCTGAACGCGATCACGCTCTGGCCGGCGATCCTGCGCGGGAACGTCGTACCCGACCTGACCACGCGACTGATGGGGCGAAGCTACCCGTTGCCGCTCGGAATCGCGCCGGTCGGCATGTCGGGGGTGATCTGGCCCGACGCCGAGCGCATCATCGCCCGGGAGGCGGCGCGTTTGGGGGTGCCCATGGGTCTCTCGACCGTGGCCGCCGAGACGCCGGAGACCGTTGGCCCCGTCGTGGGCGACCAGGGCTGGTTCCAGCTCTACTCGCCGGGCGATGCACCGATCCGACGCGACATGCTGGCCCGCGCCCGTGACTCGGGGTTTCACACGCTGGTCCTGACTGCCGACGTGCCCGTCGCGAGCCGGCGCGAGCGCCAGCGCCGGTCGCGTCTGACCAATCCGATGACGCTGCACCCGACCATCGTGGCGCAGGCGGCCATGCGACCCGCCTGGGCGCTCGGGATCGTCCGTCATGGCATCCCGCGCCTCAAGACGCTCGACAAATACGCGCAGGTCAGCTCGAACCTGCCGGCGACCGCCCATGTGGGCTATCTTCTGCGCTGCGCCCCCGACTGGGACTACGTGGCGGCACTGCGGGAGGAATGGGGCGGATCGCTCGTGGTCAAGGGCGTGCTCGACGGACGTGACGCGACGCGGTTGAAGGCGGCGGGCGTGGACGCGGTCTGGGTGTCGAACCACGGCGGGCGGCAGTTCGATGCGGCCCCCGCGTCGATCGAGGCCCTGCCCGCGATCCGGCAGGCGGTGGGCGACGACTATCCGCTGATCTGGGACGGCGGCGTGCGCTCGGGCACCGACGTGCTGCGCGGCATCGCCAGGGGCGCCGACTTCGTGATGCTGGGGCGCGCGGTGCAATACGGGGTCGCGGCGTTCGGCGCCGAGGGCGTGGCGCACGTCTTCCACATCCTGCGCGAGGGAATGATCGCCGACATGGGGCAGATGGGGATCGCGCGCCCCGAAGAGGCGCGCGACAGGATCGTCTGACCGGACTTAGTTGCCGACCGCACTGTCGTCTTCGGTCTCATCCGACTCCGAACTCCGAGTTCGAATCCGAATCCGACGCAGCCTCGTCGCCCATCGAGGAATCGTCACCAGCCGACATGCTGTCGGACATGGCGGTATATTCTTCCTCGTTGAGGTTGCCGTCGGCGTCCGCGTCGTATTTGCGGAACTCGGCCCCGGCCATTTCCTCGCCCGAGACGTCGCCGCTTGCATCCGCGTCGACATCGGCAAAGGCATCGTCTCCGCCTGCCTCGGCGGAGTAGGCACCGTATTCTTCCTCGGACAGTGAGCCGCTGGCATCGGCGTCGTAGCTCATCCAGCCGGCATCGGTGGCGGTGGCGCTATGGGACGTCCACTCTTCTTCGCTCACCATCATGTCGCCGTCGGTGTCGATGTCGCTCATCATGGCCTGCGCGGCCGCGATTCCGGTGCTCAGGGCGAGCGCCGAAACGCTCAGTGTCAGGATCTTGCTCATCATGGGTTCTTCCTCCCAGGGTTTAGCCGTTCTGGCAGGCTGAGAATGCGCGGCCCGCGATACGGTTCCCGGCCTCAGCGGAGAATGGCCGGCGCCGCAGCCGCGAACCGGCGCTTTACTGCGCGGAGCCTTCGCCCTACCAAGATGCTGCACCTGCAAAGGAAAGGGGGCGGCATGACCGATTTCGCCAAGATCCTGATCGCCAACCGCGGCGAGATCGCGATCCGCGTCATGCGGGCGGCCAACGAGATGGGCAAGCGCACCGTCGCGATCTACGCCGAGGAGGACAAGCTTTCGCTCCACCGGTTCAAGGCGGACGAGGCCTACCTGGTCGGCGAGGGGCTCGGGCCGGTGGCCGCCTACCTCTCGATTCCCGAGATCATCCGCGTGGCGAAGAAGTCGGGCGCCGACGCCATCCATCCGGGCTATGGCCTGCTGTCGGAGAATCCGGATCTGGTCGACGCCTGCGCCGCCGCGGGCATCGCCTTCATCGGGCCGAAGGCGGAAACGATGCGCCAGCTCGGCGACAAGGCCTCCGCCCGGCAGGTTGCCATCGAAGCCGGCGTGCCGGTCATCCCGGCGACCGAGGTTCTGGGCGAAGACATGGACCGCATACGCGCCCAGGCCGAGGAGGTCGGCTATCCGCTGATGCTCAAGGCGTCATGGGGCGGCGGCGGCCGCGGCATGCGCCCGATCGCCGGTCCTGACGAACTGGAGGCGAAGGTCCGCGAGGGCCGGCGCGAGGCCGAGTCCGCGTTCGGCAACGGGGAGGGCTACCTCGAGAAGATGATCGAGCGCGCCCGTCACGTGGAGGTGCAGATCCTCGGCGACAGCCACGGCAACATCTACCACCTGTGGGAGCGCGACTGCTCGGTCCAGCGGCGCAACCAGAAGGTCGTGGAGCGCGCGCCCGCCCCCTACCTCTCCGACGCGCAGCGCGAGGAGCTGTGCAACCTCGGTCGCCGCATCGCCGAGGCGGTGGGCTACGAATGCGCCGGCACGATCGAGTTCCTGCAGGACATGGCCGACGGCCAGTTCTACTTCATCGAGGTCAATCCGCGCATTCAGGTCGAGCACACCGTCACCGAAGAGGTGACCGGCATCGACATCGTGCGCGCCCAGATCCTGATCGCAGAGGGCAAGTCGCTGACCGAGGCCACCGGCGTCGCGAGCCAGTACGACGTCCGCCTCACCGGCCACGCCATCCAGTGCCGGATCACGACCGAAGATCCGACCAACAACTTCATCCCCGATTACGGCCGCATCACCGCTTATCGCGGCGCGACGGGCATGGGCATCCGGCTCGACGGCGGCACCGCCTATTCGGGGGCCGTGATCACGCGCTACTACGACTCGCTGCTCGAGAAGGTCACCGCCTGGGCGCCGACGCCGGAGGCCGCCATCGCCCGCATGGACAGGGCGCTCCGCGAGTTCCGAATCCGTGGCGTCAGCACCAATATCGCGTTCGTGGAAAACCTGCTGAAGCATCCGGTGTTCCTGTCGAACCAGTACCATACAAAGTTCATCGACGAGACGCCGGACCTCTTCGACTTCAAGCCACGCCGCGACAGGGCGACGAAGATCCTGACCTACATCGCGGACATCACCGTCAACGGTCACCCCGAGACGCAGGGCCGCCCCAGGCCGCCAGCCGAGGCGCGCGAGCCGAAACCGCCTCGGCTACGCGCCGAACCCGCGCCGGGGACGAAGCAGATCCTCGACGAGCGCGGTCCGCAGGGCCTGGCCGACTGGATGGCGGCGCAGGACCGTCTGCTGGTCACCGATACCGCCATGCGCGACGGGCACCAGTCGTTACTTGCCACCCGGATGCGCTCGATCGACATGATCCGCGTGGCGCCGGCCTATTCCGCCAACCTGTCGCAGCTCTTTTCCGTAGAATGCTGGGGGGGCGCGACGTTCGACGTGGCCTACCGCTTCCTGCAGGAATGCCCGTGGCAGCGCCTGCGCGACCTGCGCGCGGCCATGCCGAACCTGATGACGCAGATGCTGCTGCGCGCCTCGAACGGAGTCGGCTACACGAACTATCCCGACAATGTCGTCGTGAGGTTCGTCGAACAGGCCGCCGAGACCGGTATCGACGTCTTCCGCGTCTTCGATTCGCTGAACTGGGTCGAGAACATGCGCGTCGCAATGGACGCGGTGATCGAGAGCGGCCGCGTCTGCGAAGGCACGATCTGCTACACCGGCGACATCTCCGACCCGGACCGCGCCAAGTACGACCTCAAGTATTACGTGGCCATGGGGCGCGACCTGCGCGAGGCGGGCGCCCACGTCCTCGGCCTCAAGGACATGGCGGGGCTGCTGAAACCCACAGCCGCCGGTGCGCTGGTCCGCGCGCTCAAGGAAGAGGTCGGTCTGCCGATCCACTTCCATACGCACGACACCAGCGGCGCGGCCATCGCGTCGGTGCTGGCCGCCGCCGAAGCCGGGGTCGACGCGGTCGACGCGGCGATGGACGCGCTCTCGGGCAACACGTCGCAGCCCACGCTGGGCAGCCTCGTCGAGGCGCTGCATCGCCAGCCCCGCGAAACCGGCCTCGACATCGGCGCGATCCGCGAGATCTCGAACTATTGGGAAGCCGTGCGCGCGCACTACGCCGCGTTCGAATCCGGCATGCAGGCGCCGGCCTCGGAGGTCTACCTCCACGAGATGCCGGGCGGCCAGTTCACCAACCTCAAGGCACAGGCGCGCTCGATGGGGCTGGAAGACCGCTGGCACGAGGTCGCCGAAACCTATGCCGACGTGAACCGCATGTTCGGCGATATCGTGAAGGTCACGCCGTCATCCAAGGTGGTGGGCGACATGGCGCTGATGATGGTGAGCCAGGGGCTGACCCGCGCCGAGGTCGAGAATCCCGAGACCGATGTGTCCTTCCCCGACAGCGTCATCGACATGATGCGCGGCAATCTCGGCCAGCCTCCGGGGGGCTTTCCTGCCGCGCTTCGCGACAAGGTGCTCAAGGGCGAGACGCCTCTCACCGACCGGCCCGGCAAGCACCTGCGCCCGTCGACATCGAGGCCACGCGCGGGACGCTCGAAGCCGAGCTCGAGCAGGAGATCGACGACGAGGACCTCAACGGATACCTGATGTACCCCAAGGTCTTTACCGACTACGCGAGACGTCACGAGATCTACGGTCCGGTCCGCACGCTGCCCACCCGCACCTATTTCTACGGCATGGAGCCTGGCGAGCAGATCAGCGTCGAGATCGATCCCGGCAAGACGCTCGAGATCCGCCTGCAGGCCGTCGGGGAGACCAGCGACGTCGGCGAGGCCAAGGTGTTCTTCGAGCTCAACGGCCAGCCCCGCGTGACCCGCGTGGCCGACCGCAAGGCCGCCGCGGCCGGTGCCATTCGGCCCAAGGCGGACCCGGCCGACGACAACCATGTGGGCGCGCCGATGCCCGGCGTGGTGGCGTCGGTCGCCGTGCGTCAGGGCGCGGCCGTCAAGCAGGGGGACCTGTTGCTGACGATCGAGGCGATGAAGATGGAGACCGGTCTGCACGCCGAGCGAGACGGCGTCGTGGCGGCGGTCCACGTCATGCCCGGCGCGCAGATCGACGCCAAGGACCTGTTGGTGGAGCTCGAATGAGGGGTCAATCGGCGCGGCGGAGAAAGTCCCCGGTCCGCGCCAACATCCGCCCGTAGCTGCCGATCGCGACGTGCCCGCCTTCAGGCAGGATTCGGATCTCGGCAATGGGGATCAGGGGCGTGACGACGCGGGCGATATCGGCGGTGCCGTACAGCTCGTCCTCGACCGAGATCACGGAGGCCGGATTGCCACTTGGTCCGGCGGCTCTGCCGCCTGGGTCTCGCGTCAGTCATTCAGGATACCGAGACGGCGGCGGCGTATGGGCTGAATCTGCGTCAGGATCTCCCGCGCGCGACTGTTCGTCCGGTGAGGCAGCGTCGGACGGGTCGGGGTCGGTGGCCGGCAGCGTGCGGACGAGACATCGTCGCGCCAGATGCAAGAGCCCGGAACCGAGCGCATCCGACCCCAGGGCGGCAGGCGCCATCCGTTCCTGCCACGTCGACCGCGGAGCCATCCGCGGCGCTCCTGCGTCGCAACCTCGCGACGGACGCAGAGCCCGGCCACAACGCCGTCGCCTGCGCCGAGAGCGGCGAGCCCGAACAGAACCTTCCGCCGTGACGTCGTGAGCTTTTCTCCGGCCGATTCGCGAATGCTGCCGCGAACCGGCTTGCGCGCCGTGATCCCAATCATCGCCCGCCTCGGAGGCGGACCCGGAAACGGGGCCGCCGCGTTGCCAAGGTTCAGACCTGCGCAGAGGCCACTGATGCTCGATCTTCTTGCCGACCCCTCCGTCTGGGCGTCGTTCCTGACTCTCACGATCCTCGAGATCGTGCTGGGCGTGGACAACGTCATCTTCATCTCCATCGCCGCCGCGCGCCTGCCCGAGGAACAGCGCGCGCGTGCGCGTGTTCTGGGGCTGAGCGGGGCTCTCGTCCTGCGCGTCCTTCTGCTCTTTTCGATCGCGTGGATCGTCGGCCTGTCGCAGCCCTTCGTGACCATCGCGGGCTTTGGCATATCGTGGCGCGACGTGATCCTCCTCGCCGGCGGATTGTTCCTGATCTACAAGGCCGCGACGGAGATCTTCGACGAGGTCGAGGGCGGCATCGAGACCGGCGAGGAGCGGGTCGTCCATGCGGCCTTCACAAGCGTGATCGCGCAGATCATGGTGCTTGATCTCGTCTTTTCGCTCGACAGCGTCATCACGGCCGTGGGCATCGCCGACCATCTGGAAGTGATGATCGCCGCCGTCGTTATCGCCATCGGCGTGATGATGGTCGCGGCCGAGCCGATCGGCCAGTTCGTCGAGGCCCACCCGTCGACCAAGATGCTGGCGCTGGCCTTCCTCGTCATGGTCGGCATGGCGCTGGTCGCCGACGGCTTTCACGCGCACGTGGAGCGCGGCTTCATCTATGCTGCGATGGTCTTTGCCGGGGCGGTCGAGAGCCTCAACCTGTGGCGCCAGAAGCGACGCAGAGAGCCCGCCGTGGCAGACACCGCCTCGCATCCCCAATGACGCAAGGTCAGGACGAGTGCGGCGCCCCGACCCGACATTTCCTCTTGCGGGCTCGCGCAGGCTCCACTAAATCCGCCCTCACCCGAGCGGCGGGAATTCCTGCCGCTCCGCCAGAGCGGGCGTAGCTCAGGGGTAGAGCATTACCTTGCCAAGGTAAGGGTCGTGAGTTCGAATCTCATCGCCCGCTCCAATCTTTCGTTCGCTACAGTTGAGGACGGTTTCGAGCCGCAGGCCGATCAGGTATCTTGATCGCCCCGATGCGCGTGGATCACGAATGCGCGTCATCTGCGGTGCGCCCTGCCCTGATCATCCACATCCGTCTCAGCCGAACCGAACGGTTGCCGCGTCAGGCGGGATCCAGAGAGAAATCACACGCAAGACCTGCGGGATCTACGCGGCGCCCCGGGCGTCTCTCGCCGCCATCCTTTACGCTGCTTGGAACTGGCACAGTCGACCCCTATAAGGCGCGAACGTCAGACCGGAGGACACATGCGACGGGCGTCGATTACCCGCAAGACCGCCGAAACCGACATCAGCGTCGAGCTCGTCCTCGACGGCAGCGGCCGCTACGACATCGCGACCGGGATCGGGTTTTTCGACCACATGCTCGACCAGCTCGCCCGCCATGCGTTGATCGACCTGACGGTGCGGGCCGAGGGCGACCGACATATCGACGACCACCACACGGTCGAGGATGCCGGCATCGCCATCGGCCAGGCGCTCTCGGAGGCCCTCGGTGACAAGCGCGGCATCCGACGCTACGGCTCCTGCCTGCTGGCGATGGACGATGCGCTCGTTCAGGCCGCACTTGACCTCTCGGGCCGCCCCTATCTGGTCTGGGACCTGCCGTTGGAATTCCGCGAAAATCGGGAGTTTCGACACGGAGCTGGTGCGCGAATTCTTTCAAGGATTCACCACCCATGGTGGCGTGACGCTGCACCTTACCCGACAGGCGGGGTTCAACGCACATCACGTGGCGGAGGCTGCGTTCAAGGCCGTCGCACGTGCGCTGCGCGACGCTCTGGAGCCTGATCCGCGTCGCAGCGACGCCATTCCGTCCACCAAGGGCGCGCTTTGACCGAAAGAACCGCATGTTTCGGACCGCCTCCTTCTGACGCCGGGATACAGGGCGTGGCGCTTCGAATGACGCAGTCCCATGGACGCTTGGACGCGATCCCCGCGCCAATGCGCGTCCCCCGTTTCGCCTGAACCGATCCTTCCGAGGCCCCGATGACCACTGTCCTGATCGATTTCTCTGCCGGCAACCTGCATTCCGCCGAGAAGGCGTTCCGGCGGATGGCGCGGGAAACCGATGCCGGCGAAGTCCTGATCTCCGACCGCGCCGAGGATGTACGCCGGGCCGACCGGGTCGTTTTGCCAGGTGACGGAGCCTTCCCTGCCTGTGCCGAAGCCTTGCGGGAACGCGGCGACCTCCACGAGGCGCTTATCGAGGCTGTCGAACGCCGCGGCACCCCGTTTCTCGGCATCTGCGTGGGAATGCAGCTGATGGCCACCAGAGGCCGCGAATATCGCACGACGCCGGGCTTCGGATGGATCCCCGGCGAAGTCCTGCGGATCGAGCCGGGACCGGGCCTGAAAGTGCCGCATATGGGCTGGAACGACCTCGTGATCGATCGGCCGCACCCCGTCCTCGATGGGATCGCAACGGGCGATCACGCCTATTTCGTCCATTCCTACCAGATGCGGGTCGAAACCCCCTCCCACCGCCTCGCCTGGTGCGCGTATGGCGGCGAAGTGACCGCAATCGTCGGACGGGACACGATCGTCGGCACACAGTTCCACCCGGAGAAAAGCCAGCAGACGGGGCTCAGGCTGATCGCCAACTTCCTGCGCTGGCGACCCTGACCGACGGGCTGCGCGTCGATCCTGTCGCGAACCGCCCGGTCAGCGCCGTCCAGTCATCGACGCGAATCCATCGTCGCGCGCCAGATCCCGAAAACGCGCTCCCAAGGGCGCGAGGCCGTCCGGTCCAGTTGCGTCCTTGAGCTGCGGGTCCGCCACGCTCGGGCGCGAACATCTCGCCCCCGCCCCAAGCCCCGTTGCCTGCCGGGCGCATCGGCCGGATGATGCGTGTGCCGACCTCTTCGCGCTGGACCGGGCCCGAGCTTTGCATCCGGCAGGGCCCCGTGCGAGAGATGCCGGCGACAACGACGCGGAGTTCCCCGATGATCCTTTATCCCGCCATCGACCTGAAGGACGGCAAGTGCGTGCGCCTGCTGCGCGGCGAGATGGATGCGGCGACCGTCTTCGGAGACGATCCCGCGGCACAGGCCCGCAGCTTCGCGGAAGCCGGCTGCGCATGGGTGCATCTGGTCGATCTCAACGGCGCCTTTGCCGGGCGGCCGGTCAACGCCGAAGCGGTCGGGAGCATCCTCGGAGCGGTCACCGTCCCGGTCCAGCTTGGCGGCGGGATCCGAGACCGGGCGACGATCGAAACCTGGCTCGACCGGGGCGTGGCACGCGTAATTCTTGGGACGGTCGCCGTCGAGAACCCTGATCTGGTCCGCGAGGCTGCCCGAGCCTATCCCGGCCGCGTGGCTGTCGGGCTCGACGCCCGCAATGGAAAGGTGGCGACGCGCGGCTGGGCCGAGACGACCGACGTGGACGCGACCGACCTCGCCCGGCGTTTCGAGGACGCCGGGGTCGCTGCGCTGATCTGCACCGACATCGACCGCGACGGTGCCATGGGCGGGCCGAACATCGCCGCCACCGACGCGCTGGCTCGGGCCGTTTCCATACCGGTCATCGCTTCGGGCGGCGTGGCGTCGATCGACGATCTCGTCGCGTTGCGCGACATCGGGACGGTCGCCGGCGCGATCACTGGCCGGGCGCTTTACGATGGAACCATCGACCTGTCCCGCGCCCTGTCGGTGTTGCGCGAAAATGACGCCTGAGCGGCGGGGCTGACTGATCGACCGCTCAGTTGCCGATCGCGGCGCCCGCGAAGGTCTCGAGGGCGCCTTGCATCTTCCCGACGAGCTCGGCGTCATGGTCGATGTCGAGATCGCCGAAGGTCTCTTCGATCTCTTCGTAGGCGACCCAGGTCTGCCCGTCTTCATCCTCGTAGACGAGAATCTTGAGCGGCAGTTGAAGACCGGCCAGCATGTCGGCCTGCATCGCCGGCGTGCCGAGCTGCGGGTTGCCGAAGATCAGCAATTGCGAATCCGGCAATTCCATGCCGGCTTCGGCGGCCCCTGCGCCGTGATCCACCCGGGCGAAGATGGTCGCGCCGGCACCCTCCACCGCCGCCTCCAGCCGGTCCATGGCCTCGGGGACGCTTCCCTCGGCGCGTGTCCGTTCGATCTCGGCAAGCGCGGGGCTGGCGACTGCCGCGAGCAGCGACAGGGCAACGATGAAACGGCGCATGGCGGAGTCCTTCATTTGCACATCCAGTCTCTCAAGCGGTGGAGGCAATCCGGGGTTCCAGCCCCCCGCGCGAGGCGTTAAGCGAGGACCATGCTCAAGACCCGCATCATCCCCTGCCTCGACGTCAAGGACGGCCGCGTCGTCAAGGGCGTAAACTTCGTCGATCTCGTCGATGCCGGCGACCCGGTGGAGGCCGCCATGGCCTACGACGCCGCAGGGGCTGACGAACTCTGCTTTCTCGACATCAATGCCACGCACGAGAATCGCGGCACCATGTACGATCTTGCCACCCGTACGGCCGAACATTGTTTCATGCCGCTCACCATAGGTGGCGGCGTGCGCACGCCCGACGACGTGCGCGACCTGCTGCTGGCCGGCGCCGACAAGGTCAGCTTCAACTCCGCCGCCGTGGCCGACCCGAGCGTCGTCGCGCGCGCCGCAGAGAGGTTCGGAAGCCAGTGCATCGTGGTCGCCATCGACGCCAAGCAGGTGACGCCCGGCCGCTGGGAGATCTTCACCCATGGCGGGCGTCGCGCGACCGGCATCGACGCAATCGCCTTCGCCAAAGAGGTGGAACGGCAGGGTGCGGGGGAGATCCTGCTGACTTCAATGGACCGCGACGGCACGCGGGCGGGTTTCGATCTGGAGCTGACGCGCAGGATCGTCGACGCAGTGGGCGTGCCGGTCATCGCCTCGGGCGGGGTGGGTACGCTCGATCATCTGGCAGAGGGTGTGACGAAGGGCGGCGCGTCGGCCGTCCTGGCCGCGTCGATCTTTCATTTCGGCGAATTCAGCATCGGCGACGCCAAGGCTCACATGGCCGCGGCCGGAATACCGGTGCGGCTGTGAGTGCGCTGGAGCGGCTGGCCGCGACGATCGCCGACCGCCGTGGAGCGGACGTCGAGACATCCTGGACCGCGAAGCTGCTTGCGCGCGGCCCCGGCAAATGCGCCGAGAAGTTCGGCGAGGAAGCGGTTGAAGCAATTGTCGCAGCGGCGTCGGGCAGCCGTGAAGAGCTCACGGCCGAGGCGGCCGACGTGCTGTATCACCTGCTGGTCATGCTGGCGGCCCGCGACGTCGAGCTGTCCGACGTCCTTTTCGAACTGGAAGTGCGGGAAGGACGGTCGGGAATCGCCGAGAAGGCGGCCCGCTAGCGCGATGGCCGCGGCTTCAGCGGCGCCGCGGGCAAGCGTGACGAGATCATTCCGGTGGCGAACCCACCCATCCGCAGCTCGCCGAAGAGGCGCTGGCACTCGATCTTCGGACACCGGTTCTGGATCACCGTGACGCCGCGCGCCTCCGCCTCGGCGGCGGCGTCAGCATTCTCGACGCCGATCTGCATCCAGACCGTCCTCAACTCCGGCCAACGCTCCAGAGCCTCTGAAACTAGCGGCGGCACATGCTCGGAGCGGCGGAAGAGGTCGATCATGTCTACCTCGTCGGGCGCGTCGGCGATGCGCGCCACGACCGTCTCGCCAAAGAGCGTCGCGCCGGCATGGCCCGGATTGATCGGGATTACGCGGTAGCCCCTCAGCGACAGATAGCGCGCAACATAGTGGCTGGGCCGTACCGGATTTGGCGACACGCCGACGCAGGCGATGGTGCGGGTGCTGGTCAGGATGCACCGCAGAAGGTCATCGGAATAGAACATGAGCAGTAGCTATCTGCAAAAAAAGCGCCCGAAGCAATGCTCGGGCGCCAGTCACGGAACGAGGGACAGTGATAAGAGGCGCGGTGTTCCGAACCATCGCCTCGAGACAATACATAAGAACGGACGGAGCGCGTTGAAGGGAGCGCTCATGCAAGTGTGATCGGATGCCGTGGACCTTGCATCCGTTCATTCACCGAGCACGGCCGGCCAGTTGGCATCGGCGCGGGCGATGTGTGTCTCGATGCCGCGCTGAAACCGATGCCGGACGCCCTTGGAATAGTTCAGGTAAAGCCGGCCCTCATGGATCGTGAACGCAGCCGGATCCGCGGGAGCGGTATAGCCCTGCGACACGGCCCAGGCACAATAGCCGCCATAGCGCGGTGCGTAGGCCGAGGGATCCGCTTCGAACCGCGCTCGATTTTCGGCTGAAGCGAACAGCCAGGTCGCTCCGCCCCACATCAGAGGAAACCGGGTCGAGCCCGCAACCGCCCGGCCTTCAGTGAAATATCCCACCGCATCCGCCCCCCCGATCGCAAGCCCGTCGTCAGTACGGACCCGCGGCGAGCCGGCCGTGGCCGCGACAGGCACCGCCAGCGCGAACGGCAACAGGGCGGCACTGATGAAGAACGTGCGTCGGCTCTGCATTCGATTCTCCCGCAATGATGATCACGATGCAGAGGATGGGGTGCCGAGCCACTCCTGCAAAGCGGCACTACGCAAGCGTGAAGCGCCGTGTGCGGATCGGTCGAAAATCTCATCGAGGCTTCCGAGCGCCGCCTTCCAGAGCGGCTCCTCGCCTGCAACCCACCGGCAAATGCCTGCGCCGCTCGATGAAACGTGGCGACGTGGAAACCGGATTGCTGCGCCCGGATGCTGCACAACCGCATCACGGCTCAACGATGTGATCGAGCACAGCGATGCGCCACTGGAAGCGCAGGCCGGTTCGCGGCGCGCATCCGGACTCAACACCGGCAGCACGCGGGATCCGAAGGAGCGGTACGTCTCGCGCCGGGCAACGGTCACGGGCGCCAGCCCTCTCGCTGGCTGGCGGCATAGAGGGCGACCGCCGCGGCGTTGGAGACATTGAGCGAGCCGAACGCGCCGCCTGCCGGGATCTTTGCCAGCGCGTCACAGGTTTCGCGGGTCTTCTCGCGCAGGCCCGGACCTTCCGCACCCAGGACCAGCCCAAGCGGGCCCGGAGTCAGCGTCTGCGCCAGGGGCGCCTCGGCCGCACCGTCGAGGCCGATGAGCGTGTAACCCATGTCGCGCAACCGCTCCATCGCGGTGGAAAGGTTGCGCACGCGCAGATAGGGCTGACGCTCCAGTGCGCCGGACGCGGTCTTGGCAAGGGCACCGGTTTCAGGCGCGGCGTGACGCGAGGGCGCGATCACGGCGCGGGCCCCGAAGACCTCCGCCGATCGCAGGACCGCCCCCACATTGTGCGGATCGCTGACCCGGTCGAGCAGCACGACCACCGGCGCATCCTTCGGCCCGTAACCGCACAGATCGTCGAGCCGACCCCAATCGAGCGGCCGTACCTCGAGCGCCGCGCCCTGATGCACCGAACCCGGGTCGAGCGGCGCGGGAAACTTGCGGGCATCGGCCATTTCCGGCTCTGGCCCGAGCGACAGCGCCTCGCCCAGCCGGTCCGCGGCATTGCGGGTCACGATCAGGCGCAGCTTCTCGCGGGCCGGATTCATCAGCGCATCGCGCACGGCATGAAGCCCGAAGAGCCACACGGTTTCGGCCGCCGCCGCGCGCCGTCCCCGCTCCTTTTCAACGACCCATTTGGGCTTTTTCATGTTGCCTCCGAAAGGGCGCCTTTTGTGGGCCGGACCCGCCTCGACGGCAAGCCGATTTCGCCTTGACGGAGCGGGGACCCACCAGTATCCCCGCCGACGCGTCGGGCGACGTGCTGCAAGGTGCGGCAGCGGACTGTAACTCCGCCGGGGAGACCCATGCCTGGTTCGATTCCAGGGTCGCCCACCACTTCTCCATATTACTTACCGCTCCTCCTCCCGATGGGTTTCTGCCTGAGACGCGCACGGAAAAGGCCGCCGCCATGAGCCCGCCTTCTTCTTGCCAAACGGAGCGTTGGTGGCTCTCTTGGCAGCAAGGCCGCCGTTGCGTACCGCTACTGACGTCAGAGGGCTGACGATCAAGAGGTTGATGTGGCCTTCGATCGGATCAATTCGTACGGTCACAGATTAAGCGATCAAGAGCGACGCCAGAGAAGCCCGCGGAGAGCTCTTCTGCGCCAGATAGGCGCGCGAGTTCTCGAGGCGCGACGGTAATGCCGCCAACTTGCCCGCCGACCTGATGTTCGTCGCACCAAGACCGAAGCTGCGGACCGCGACCGGCGCGTCCTCGCCAACCCAAGGGAGCGAGACCGGCCCTTTGGTTCGCCTGGGAAGCTGATCGCGGATGCGCCGGCCAATTCGACCTGGACGCCGGAGGTAATCGCTTGGGCGGCTGCATTGACGGCGCGAGCGAGCCCCGGATCGGCTCGGCCGAAGTTTCGGCCACCGCCCCTGCCCATTCGGCGTCGCTGGACGTGACGCCCGATGCGGCTGCCTTTTGCAGAATGCGCGGCGTCACCTGATTGCTGGGACACAGTCGGCGGACGACTTCTTCGGGATCGCGGATTAGCCGCATCAAAAACTGCGAATGCTGCGCGAGGAACATTTTCCTCATGCTTGAAACGGCCGGAGGGCTGCGATGCGGGCCTCGACCTTCTGACGCAAAAGCGTAGTGGACGAGTTTATCATACGTATAGCACAACCTGGATGTGCCCGCTTGGAAATTCATTTTTCGGATCTGGTGACTCTTTTTGCGGAATGGGTGCGTGAATTGAGGGGGCGAGGCTCACGCCGTTTGGAACGCCCTTTCACGCAAGGTCCGACTTTAAAAATATGAGTTTTCCTCTAGAAAATGTTTACTCCATCACGTGTTCCGCACGACGTGCCCCCCCCACGACGCGGGCCGCATGATATGCCCATTCACACGCAGCCCCTTCACTCCGCGCACGTCTCTGCTCGTGATCTCGATGCCATATCCATGAGCGCCTTGGTCCTCGTTCGCTTCCCCCTTGGCCGCGAGCCTTGAACTTGCCTTCTTTCTCCCACTGGGCACCCTGGAGCATTCCCCCGACCCGCTGCGCGTCGGCCTTATCGTGGTCGTCCTTTTCGTTGCCAAGCAAATCGAGTACCCTACGCGCCGAAAAGTCCGTGACATCCCCCAGCAAGCCCAGCACCCACGCCCGAGGGTCTTCTTCAGAGCGTTTGCCCGCTGCCAGCTCCTGGGATTCGGCGGCCTGCCCAGTGATGTGCCACGGCTCATAAGAAAGAAATGCGCATATTGCTTCCGCGCAAAGCTGGTCCCGGTCTGCCTTCAGCATTTCAACCTCCACCTGCCCTGCGGCCCTTCCAGCACGCGACACGCATCTGCCTTACACCCCGCAGCCCCATCCACCGTGGCGACCATCCACCGCCGCCCAACCTCAGTCACGATTGCAGCCTTGGCCCCGGGCGGATCGCCCTCATCGTCTTCAACGTCAGCGCGGCAGTAGTCCGTGGGCCACTCGCCTGGGCGCTCCCCGCCATTCCAGCGAAGGGCTTCGAGGTAGTGGCGCACGGGCGAAATGACGAATTGGGGGCCCAACGCCGCGACCGCGTCGGCCACGGTTGCCTTAGCCGCCCGAGGAAAGCCGTTGCGGTTGAACCAGTGGAGTGCGTTCACGCGTCAGTGTCGTTCGACTGGCGCGGGCGGAAGTTGCCCTTGGCCACGGGCCTCCCCTGGCACTGGCCGCAGCAACATCAACCGGCCTGCGAACTCGTCGCAGGCCGCGACCCCTGCCCATGCGGGATCCGTTCATGCGCGCCGCTTTGTCCCCGTTGGCGGTCTTGCCCCGGACCTTGGCTGGCGAGACTGGCGAGACTGGCGAGACTGGCGAGACTGGCGATCAGCTGCCGCAACGCGTCGCCCTTGCAAAGACCCGCTCTCGGCCCGGTCGGTGAGTTCGCCATTGTCGGCCAGTCCGGGGAGCTCGACTACCTGCACCGACTGCGCCACCCCGACCACCGAAGCCCGGCGCCGGACCTTGTGCGCCAGCCCGCCCACGCCCGCACCCCTGATCAACGCCGGCGGCCGGCGACCCTCGTCGATCTCACGCACCGGACGGTCAGGGGCGGGAACTGTCATCTCGCCAACAGCGCGGCAGGGCAAGGCGGGGCTCCGTGGTAAGGTTCCCGTGATCTCTTGGGACCCGCTACAGATGCTCGATCTTTCCGCCTCCGGAAGCACCTTTCGTCCGCTAGCCTGCAGAAAATTATCAAGATGTGGTGCGACAAGGTGGACCGGCGGCAGGGTCGCCCATCACGATCCATCCCCTGACCACCCGGCTCCCATAACTCTGCGACCATGCCGGGTGACCATGTCCCGGTGCAGGCGCCGTTGTCGGCCCGCCGGCTTTCGCCTAAACCGCCCTGAGCACAGCTTGCGCGAGGGAGGGCAGGATGAACGACGAGACCCAGGTCCGGAGCTACGGC
Source organism: uncultured Alphaproteobacteria bacterium (assembly GCA_963709765.1). Taxonomy (GTDB): domain Bacteria; phylum Pseudomonadota; class Alphaproteobacteria; order Rhodobacterales; family Rhodobacteraceae; genus Roseitranquillus. Next base: position 479,051 of record CAVPXL010000001.1, read on the forward strand.
TTCGACACATTGCAGGTTCATGCCGGATCGCGGCCCGATCCGGCCACCGGCGCGCGTCAGACGCCGATCTACCAGTCGACCGCCTTCGTCTTTCGCGACGCCGATCACGCGGCCGCCCTCTTCAACCTTCAGGAAGTGGGCTTCATCTATTCGCGTCTGACCAACCCCACGGTTGCCGTCCTGCAGGAACGCATCGCCACGCTCGAGGGCGGTGCGGGAGCCGTCTGCTGCTCGTCGGGGCATGCCGCACAGATCATGTCGCTCTTCCCGCTGATGGCGCCCGGGCGCAACATCGTCGTCTCGACCCGACTCTACGGTGGCACGGTCACCCAGTTCAGCAAGACCATCACTCGCTTCGGCTGGAGCGCGCGGTTCGTCGATTTCGACGATATGGACGCGGTGCGTGCCGCCATCGATGACGACACGCGCGCGCTCTTCTGCGAGAGCATCGCAAATCCGGGCGGCTACATCACCGACATTCCGGCCATCGCGGCCATCGCCGACGAGGCCGGGCTGCCCCTCATCGTCGACAACACGTCGGCCACGCCGTATCTCTGCCGTCCCATCGAGCTTGGCGCGACGCTCGTCGTTCACTCGACCACCAAGTACCTGACCGGCAACGGCACCGTGACCGGCGGCGCCATCGTCGATTCCGGCCGTTTCGACTGGTCGGCGAGTGACAAGTTCCCGAGCCTGAGCGCTCCCGAGCCCGCCTATCACGGCTTGAAATTCCACGAGACGTTCGGCCCGCTCGCCTACACCTTCCACGGCATCGCCATCGGCCTGCGCGACCTCGGCATGACGATGAACCCGCAAGGCGCCCATTACACGCTCATGGGCATCGAGACGCTGAGCCTTCGCATGGACAGGCACGTGTCGAACGCCATCAAGCTGGCCAAGTGGCTCGAGGCCGACGATCGCATAACCAAGGTCACCTATGCGGGGCTGAACTCCTCGCCCTATTTCGATCGGGTCGAACGGATCTGCCCCAAGGGAGCCGGCGCGATCTTCACCTTCGGGGTCAAGGGCGGGTACGAAGTCCTGCATGAAGCTGATCGACGCAGTCGAGATCTTCAGCCACGTCGCCAACCTGGGCGATACGCGGTCGCTGATCATCCATTCGGCGTCCACGACCCACCGCCAGCTCGACGAGGCGCAGCAGCGCGCCGCCGGTGCGGATCCGGATATGGTCCGCGTCTCGATCGGGATCGAGGATGTCGACGACCTGATCGCCGATCTCGACCAGGCGCTGGCGAAAGCCGTCGGCTAGACCGCGAAACTGGCGCCGGCGAAACCGCCGGCGCCGCGCATCACTCGACGATCTCGAAGATCATGCGCACGTTGCTCTCGACGGCGACGACGCCCTCCGCGACCGGAATGCTGTCCGCCGCGGCCATGCGGGCCTCCATCATTTCCACCGGCCGGCCACCGCCCCCTTCGTCGAAGATCGCGCGAACGGGGCCCAGCCCGGTATCGGCTGCCGCCGTCAGTTCGCGAGCCTTGCCCATCGCATCTTCGACGGCCAGACCGACGCGCCTCGGCCTCCAGCGCTTCGGGCTCGGCGACGCCGAAACTCAGCCGGCCCAACGTATTGGCCCCCGCATCGACCGAGGCGTCCAGCACGTCGCCGAGCGCCGCGAGGTCACGGACGCGGACTGTGACGACGTTCTGCGCGACGTAGCCCGAGACCTGCGGCGCCTCGCTTTCCTGGGCCCGCCCGTATTGCGGCGACAGGGTCAATCCGCTGGTCTGGACGTCGCGCTCGTCGATGCCGCTGCTGCGAAGACGCCCCAGAACCGCACTCATGGCGTCGGCGTTGCGCGCCATCGCTTCGCGCGACGTGCCGGCCTCGGCCGTGACGCCCAGCGTCAGTGTCGCCATGTCCGGCGCCGCCTCGACACGTCCCTCGCCCCGCACCATGACGCCGCTTTCCTGCTGCTGAGCCCAGCCAGGCCCTGCGAGGAGGCTCACGGCCACGGCCGTCGCCAAAAAACTGGCCGAGAAAATCGTTCGCATCTTTACGCCCTTTGTCGAACTCTTCGGAGGCAAGCGTCTGCCGCTCCGATGGTAGACGCAAGGGGTCGTCAACCGGTATCGTTCCGCTGAGCCGCGCGACGTTCGCAGGCTGGCCACGAGGTCTCCATGCAGAAGGCAGGACAAACGTGACGCGATATGCACTCGACCTGTCGTTCGACGTCATCCGCCTGCTGAGGCGGGACGGAGATCGGCTGGAGACCCTGGAGACCGTGCCCCTCGCCGCACCCGATTTCGCCGGCAAGGTGGCGCGCCTGCGCGAGCAGATCGGCAAGGCGGGCACACCGGCCGTCGATCTGCTGATCCCGAACGAACAGATCCTCTACATCACGGCCGCGGATCACGCCGCCGTTCCGGCCGCACTCGAAGGGGCGACGCCATATCCGCTTGCGGACCTCACATGGACAGTCGCGGATGTCGGCGCCGAGGTTGCCGTTGCCGCCACCACCCGGCAGACCCTCGACGAGGCACGCAAATTCGCCCGGCTGCACGACTTCGCGTCCGCGGACCTTTTCGCGCACCCTCAACGCGAGGGATTTCCGACCAGGATGACATTCGTCGACCCGCCGCGGGTTTCGCCAGTGCCCGCGCCGCCAGCCGAGGCCGGCGAGGCTGTGCATACCGCCAGCGCCCCCGCTTCAGGAAAGAGGCGGAAAAAGGCGGTCCTTGCCGGTATCTCCCTGGTGCTCATTGCCGCGCTGGCCATGGCTTTCGCCTTCCTGGAACGGATCGGCGACGACCCGCGCCAGACTGCGATCACTTACGAACAGGCCAATTCCGTGGCCCCGGACCGCGCCGAGGTCACGGATCGGGACGCCTTCGCGCCCGTGAATCCCGACAAATCGCAGAACGCGACAGGGGCCGACGACCCGGAGTCGGAGCAGGCCATCTCGACGGCCGAAGACATCGCCCCGGATCGCGATCAATCCGACCAGCCACCTTCCCTTGCGAATATCACCGGCCGCATCGAGACGCCTCGGATTGGCGCTCTTCGCGTTCCAGGCGTTCGTGAAGACCGCGAGGTCAAAGGCGTGGCGCCCGCGCCCTTGACGGTCGTCCGGAAAGGCGCTCCGCCTCCGTCGATCAGAGACCTGCCTCCGTTGCCAGAAGACGAAACGGATACCGCCGAAGCCGAAATCGGCGCCCCGGTGTTCCGCCCCCGGCCGCGACCCCTGGAACAGGGGCCTCCACCGGCCCCCGACGCGGAAACGGCACCGGCAGAAACCCTGGGATCGGCCGGCAATCGGCGCCCCTTGCGTCGACCGGACAGGCCGGGTGTCGCGGTTTCGTCCAGCATTCCGTCGCCGGAACTGCGCCCGTCGGACTTTGCCGACCTCGCACGGCAAGCGCGTCTGCGAAGCTCCGGCGCCTCTCTCGGTGGGTCCAGTTCCACCGCGTCGCTGAACCCGCCATCCGTGGACGCGCCGGACCTCGAACCCAGGCCGAAGCCCGACGTCGTGCCGCGGGCGGCGCCGGCGATGCCCAGCAAGGCGTCGGTCGCGCGCCAGGCGACCATATCCAATGCCATAGCGCTCGAACGGATGAACCTGATCGGTGTCTACGGATCCGCTGCGGAACGACGGGCGCTGATCCGCCTTCCCTCGGGGAAGTATGTGAAGGTCAAGGTTGGCGACAGGCTGGATGGAGGCCGTGTCTCCTCGATCAGCACGTCAGAGCTGCGCTATCAGAAAGGCAGTCGGAGCGTCACGCTGCAGATGCCCAGGACCTGAGGGCAAACGGCTCGGGCCCCATGGCCCGAGCGCAAGGACGTGAGCGCCGCAAGGCGCTCTCCGCATGGGAGCCTATCCGACCTCGCCGAGCACGCCGCGTTCGATCTGGTCGCGTTCGATCAACTCGAAGAGCGCCTTGAAGTTGCCCTCGCCGAATCCGTCGTCGCCCTTCCTCTGGATGAACTCGAAGAAGATCGGCCCGATCACGGTCTTGGAGAAGATCTGCAGAAGTATCCGCGTCTCGCCGCCATCGACCACGCCCTCGCCGTCGATCAGGATGCCCTCCTTCTTCATCCGGTCGAGCGGTTCGTCATGGCCCTTCACCCGCTCGTAGCTCATCTCGTAATAGCTGTCCGGTGGCGCCGGCATGAACTTCACCCCGCGCGCGGCGATCTCGTCGACCGCATCGTAGATGTCGCGCGCGCCCACCGCGATGTGCTGGATGCCTTCGCCTTTGTAGCGCTTCAGGTACTCGACGATCTGACCCTTTTCGCTCCGGTCCTCGTTGATCGGTATGCGGATGCGACCGCAGGGCGAGGTCAGGGCGCGGCTGTGCAGGCCGGTGAACTTGCCCTCGATGTCGAAGAAGCGGATCTCCCTGAATCCGAAGATCTTGCCGTAGAAGTCGAACCAGACGTCCATGTTGCCCTGGTGGACGTTATGGGTGAGGTGATCGAGGTAGTAGAAGCCGACACCCTCGGGATGCGCCTTGTCGAGCCACTCGAACTCCTCGTTGTAGGGCGAGGTCTCGTAATACTGGTCGATGAAGTAGATGAGCGATCCGCCGATCCCGACGATCGCCGGCACGTCCATCGTCTTGCCGCTGCCCTCGAACGGCGTGGCGCCCCGTTCGACCGCATGTCGGAACGCATGGTCGGCATCGACGACCCGCCATGCCATCGACGGCGCGCAGGGCCCGTGCTCCTCGACGAAATCGCGGGCGTGGCTGCCCGGCTCGTCGTTCAGGACATAGGTGATGTCGCCCTGCTGCCAGAGCTCGATCGCCTTGGACCTGTGCCGGGCGGTCAGCTGGTAGCCCATCCTTGTGAAGAGCTCGCGCAGCTTCTCGGGTTCGGGATGGGCGAATTCGACGAATTCGAACCCGTCGGTGCCAGCCGGGTTCTGCTCGGTGATCTGCGCTTTCGGCGCGTCGTGCGGGAACGGTCCCATCGGGTCCTCCTCCTCCGTTGTCTTCTCTCGCCAAATAAATAACCTGCGCAGCCTGTAGTTTTCGCGCATAAAGGCTGAATGAATGCAGTAATCACGCTGAAAGTCCGCAGACGAGGCGCAGAACATGCACACACAACGCATCCTTGACGATCTGGATGCCCGCCTTTTGGCCGAACTGCAGCGCAACGCCCATCTCACGGCGCAGGAACTTGGCGAAACACTGCATCTTTCGTCCAGCCAGGCCGGGAGGCGGCGCCAAAGGCTGGAGGCCTCGGGCATAATCCGTGGCTATACGGCGCGGATCGACCCGCACGCGATCGGGCTGGCAGTGCAGGCCTTCGTTCAGGTGCAGATGGCGACCCAGTCGCCTGACGCGGCCCGCGCCTTTGCGCGTCTCGTCGAAGCCCGCGCGGAGATCATCAGCGCATGGACACTGACAGGTGAGGCAGACTACCTTCTGAGGGTGTTCTGCGAAGATCTGGCAGCGCTCAACCGACTGATACACCAGGTCCTGCTTCCGGATCCGGCGGTCGCGCGTGTGCAAAGTCAGATCGTCATGGATCAGTTCAAGGCCGACGCCCCCCTGCCGACCTGAGGTTCATGAATGGAAGGTTTTCTTTTCCAGGCCACGATCTACCTCGCCGCGGCGGTGATCTCCGTGCCGCTTGCGACGCGGCTCGGGCTGGGTTCGGTTCTGGGTTATCTGCTGGCCGGCATCGCCATCGGGCCAATTCTGGGCCTCGTGGGCGCCGAGACCGAAGACTTGCAGCACTTCGCCGAGTTCGGCGTCGTGATGATGCTGTTCCTCATAGGTCTGGAGCTCGAACCCCGTACGCTCTGGGAGATGCGGCACAAGCTGCTGGGCCTCGGCGGGCTGCAGGTGGTGGTCACGCTTGGCGCGGTCGCGGCCGGCGCCTATTCGCTGGGATTGCCGGGCCCCACATCGATCGCCCTGGGCATGATCCTGGCGCTTTCCTCGACAGCCATCGTTCTGCAAACTCTGACCGAAAAGCGGCTGATGCAGACCACCGGCGGCCGCGCGAGTTTTTCGGTGCTGCTGACGCAGGACATCGCCGTCATTCCGATGCTCGCGGTCATGCCGCTTCTGGCCACGCCGGCCGACCGGACCCGCGCCGCAGCACCCGATGTCGGCAGCGGCGAAGGAGCCGAGAAGGCCGAAGCCGCCATGACCCTGATCCAGGAGTTGCCGGCCTGGGGCGTGACACTCGCCACGCTGGCCGCAGTCGGTCTCATCATCCTGTTCGGTGTCTTCGCCACGCCCCCGCTCTTCCGTTTCGTCCATCGCGCCCGCCTGCGCGAACTGAATACCGCGCTCGCCCTGCTGATCGTGGTCGGGATCGCCGTGCTGATGCTCGTCGTCGGACTGTCGCCGGCCCTCGGCACGTTTCTGGCCGGCGTGGTTCTTGCCAACTCGGAGTTTCGCCACGAGCTGGAGAGCGACATCGAGCCGTTCAAGGGGCTGCTTCTCGGTCTCTTCTTCATCACCGTGGGCGCCGGCATCGACTTCGCGGCCCTCGAGGCGCAGCCCTTCCTGATCCTCGGCGCCACCTTTGCGCTGATGACTGTCAAGGGGCTGATCCTGTTCGTGCTGGGCCGTCTCTTCGGCCTGCGCGGCGAGAACCAGTGGCTCTTCACCCTCGGGCTGGCGCAGGCCGGCGAATTCGGCTTCGTGCTCGCGGCATTCGGCACCCAGCTCGACGTGTTGCCGCCCGCGGTCGGCCAGGTCGTGCTCCTGGTCATCGCTCTCTCGATGCTCCTGACGCCGTTGGCCTTCATCGTTTGGCAGCGCCTGTCCCACCGCATGAGCGACCCGGCAAGCGAAGCTCCGAAGGATGACCATATCGACGAGAAGCAGCCGATCATCATCGCGGGGATCGGCCGCTTCGGTCAGGTGGTAAATCGCCTTCTCGAATTATCGGGACACCGGACCGTGATGCTCGATCATGACCTGGACACGATCCGCACGATGCGGCGATTTGGATTCAAGGGATTCTACGGCGATCCGACACGGCCCGAACTCCTGCACGCGGCGGGGCTGGATACCGCGAGCGTGCTGGTCGTGGCCCTGAACGATCGCAGCGCTGCGATCAAGTTGACGCGCTACGCCCGCAAGCATCGCCCGGATCTGTTCATCGTGGCGCGGGCACGCGACCGGGTTCACGTCTATGAGCTCTACGAGGCAGGGGCAGACAAGATCGTGCGTGAGCTCTTCGACAGTTCGCTGCGGGCCGGTCGCTACGTTCTTGAAGAGATGGGCCTGACCGAGTTCGAGGCCGCCAAGACCGAACGCACCTTCTTCCGGATGGACCGGAAAGCCGTGCGTGAACTCGCGACCTTGTGGAAGCCCGGCGTGTCCGTTTCCGAAAACGACGCATATGTCCGCCGGGCTCGCGAATTGAACAAGGATCTGGAGACGGCTCTCGTGGCCGAGCTCGACGACGACGACGCACCGCGGCGTGTGGCAGGAGAATAGCGGCGGGCCTTGATCAGTGCCATGTGTCGGCCTCCTGAGGGGTGCCACCGCACCCGGTCCCCCCCCTGCTGCTCACGCTTCCCAGGTAGGGTCGAGAGGGGTGACTGGTGCGCCCTCGAAGGCCCTCTCGGCCAGCCGGTCAACCTTGCGCGGATCATCATCGGTTTCCGGCGGGAGATGGATAGGCATCCGGTTTTGACGGTCGCGCCGCATCTCGACCGAACCGGATCAGTGGCCGCCCGCGATCTCCTGGAGTTCCTCCACGAAGAAGACGGCATCTGTGCGGACTTCGCCTGTTACCTCTAGGTTGAGATCGATCTGGCGGTGCGCGCCCAGCGCGCCGGCCCCGGCGGGCGGCGCACCGACGCCCCATCCTTCTGCAGCTCCCGGCGGCGCGCCAACTCCATCCCAAGCATCTGGAGTGTCCGCGATGTGAACTGGTCCACTACCGGACCTTGCTGCCGGTCGCTGCAAATGGCCGATGCCCGTGCGTCTGCGTGGCCGTCCGCAGGAAAAGAAGCACACTTCCGCTGCGGTGAGCGCCAGGTCTGCGCACCGGAACGACCCGGCCATTCGACATCCGCCCGCCGACGGCCCTCAGAGGTCGCGTTCTGATTTACCCGTCAGCGTTCGTGCTTCGACGTGCCATTCGCACCCGCCGCCCTGTTTCGAGCGGTTGCCGAATCTCCGATAATGCAGTCGAAGTAAGGCTGTAATTCAGAACGCGCCTGAATCTGCTCGGTGCGGCACGACTGCACGGCCATAGATCAGGAGCCCGCGTGTCCCTTTTTCTTCTCGCCGCCCTGCCCTTTCTGGGAGCGATCCTGCCGGGCCTGATGAACTCGGCAGGTCGCAAGGCTTGCTCGGGTGTGACGTTCACGGTCAGCCTGTTGGCCCTGATCGGCCTGCTGACGCATCTGCCGGCCGTGCTGTCGGGCGAACTCGTTACCGCGCGGCTGGACTGGATCCCGTCGCTCGGGCTCAACGCGACGCTGATGCTTGACGGTCTGGGCTTCTTCTTCGCGGGCCTGATCCTCGGCATCGGCCTTCTGATCATCGCCTATGCGGGGCGCTATCTCGGCCGCGAAGACCACATGGGAGAGTTCTTCACCTACCTGCTGCTGTTCCAGGGCGCGATGGTGGGCATCGTGCTCAGCGACAATGTCCTGCTGCTGCTCGTCTTCTGGGAGCTGACGTCGCTCTCGTCGTTCCTGTTGATCGGCTACTGGAAGCACCTGCCCGAGAGCCGGCAAGGCGCGCGCATGGCGCTGACCGTGACGGGCATGGGCGGGCTCGCGATGATCGCCGGCATGCTGATCCTCGGTCGCATCGCGGGCAGCTACGACCTGAGCGTGATCCTGCAGTCGCGCGAGGCGATCCAGGCCTCGCCGCTCTACGTGCCGGCGCTGATCCTGATCCTCTTGGGCTGCTTCACCAAATCCGCCCAGTTTCCGTTCCACTTCTGGCTGCCGCACGCGATGGCCGCGCCGACGCCGGTCTCGGCCTATCTGCATTCCGCCACGATGGTGAAGGCGGGGATCTTCCTGATGGCGCGGATGTGGCCGGTCCTGTCGGGCACGCCGGAATGGTTCATCATCGTCACGAGCGCGGGCCTGATCACGATGGTCCTCGGTGCGGTGATCGCGCTCTTCAAGCACGATCTGAAGGCGCTGCTGGCCTTCTCGACGGTCAGCCATCTCGGCCTGATGACCATGCTGCTCGGCACCGGCACGGCGTTCGGCGCGATGGCGGCGGTGTTCCACGTCCTCAACCATGCGACCTTCAAGGCCGCGCTCTTCATGTCGGCCGGCATCATCGACCACGCGGCGCACACCCGCGACATCCGGCGGCTGGGCGGGCTGCGCCACCTGATGCCGGTCACTTTCGTCATCGTGACCCTCGCAGCGCTGTCGATGGCCGGGATCCCGCTGCTGAACGGATTTCTCTCCAAGGAGATGATGCTGGAGGAGACTCTCCACACGACCCTGTTCGGCATTCCGTGGCTTGTGCCCGCGCTCGCGGTCGTGGGGTCGCTGTTCTCGGCGGCCTACTGCTTCCGGCTGATCGGCCATGTCTTCCTAGGCCCCGCGCGCGACGACTATCCAACTAGGCCGCACGACCCGGTGGCCGGGCTGTGGCTGCCCCCTGCCCTTCTGATCGTTCCGGTCGTCGTGATCGGCGTCGCGCCGTTCCTGGCCGAGCCATTCGTGAAAATCGTCACGGCATCCGTGCTGGGCGAGGCCGCGGAGGTCCCGGAGGAACATCTCGCGATCTGGCACGGCCTGGTGCCGGCGCTCTGGATGTCGGTCATCGCGGTGGCAGGCGGGCTCGTGCTGCTGGCGGCCTACGTCCCTGCTCTGCGGCTGTGGGACATATCGCCACGCCCCGAGGCCAAGCGCCTCTTCGAGGGCACGATCGGGGGCAGCGTCGCGCTTGCCCGCCGGATGATCCAGCCCCTGCATGACGGCGCGTTCACCCGATACGCCGCGATACTGGCTGTCACCATCGTCGCGATCGCCGGACATGCCTGGGGCACCGGCACCGTCGGACCGGCGGCCCATGCGATGCAGCCGCCCAACTTCGTGCAGGTCGCAGCCTGGGCGATGCTGGTCGCGGCGACGGCCGGGCTGGTCTTTCTCCATCGCAACCGCCTGCTCTCGCTGATCCTGATCGGAATCGTCGGGCTGATAGTGACAGCGGGCTTCGTGTTCTTCAGCGCGCCCGACCTCGCCATGACCCAGCTCACGGTCGAGGTCGTGACGATCATCCTCCTGCTTCTGGCGCTCAACTTTCTGCCCAACCACACGCCTGTGGAAAGCACGGCGTTCCGCCGCACCCGGGACGCCGCCGTGGCCCTGGCAGGCGGTGTCGCGGCGATGGGGCTGACCTATTACTACCTGTTGCGCGATCCGGTCGCCGCCAGCATCTCCGAATTCCACCTGGCCAATTCCTACAAGGGCGGCGGCGGCACCAACGTCGTCAACGTGATCCTCGTCGACTTCCGGGGCTTTGACACCTACGGCGAGATCATCGTGCTCTCGATCGCCGCGCTCCTGATCTTTGCCCTGACTGAGGCGCTGCTGTCCGGGCCGGTCCGGGCGCGGCTCCTGAACCGCAAGCCGGACCAGCCGCGGGCGGGCGGCGCGCACCCGATGATGATGGTCGTCGTGACCCGCGTCATCATGCCGATCGTCCTCCTTGTCGGCTTCTACATATTCTGGCGTGGCCACAACGAACCCGGCGGCGGCTTCATCGCCGGCCTTATCGTGTCGATCGCCGTCGTGATGCAGTACATGGCCAGCGGCTTCGCCTGGACTTCGACGCGGCTGCGCTACCCATACCACGGGGTGATCGGCGCGGGCGTGCTCGTCGCGGGACTGACCGGAATAGGCTCCTGGTTCTTCGGCGCGCCGTTCCTGACATCCGCTTTCACGTATGTCCGCATCCCGCCGTTCCAGAAGTTCGAGCTGGCGACGGCCGCGCTCTTCGACCTGGGCGTGTTCCTCGCGGTCGTGGGCGCCGTGATGCTGTCGCTCGAAAGCTTCTCGCGGCTGGCGCGGCGGGCGCATGTCCCCGCATCCGAGCATCCGATGGGAATCGATCCATCGCGCGAGGATGCGGGCGCCATCGGGGAGACCGCCTGACATGGAATTGCTCGTCGCCTCCGCCATCGGCATTCTCACCGCCGCCGGACTCTACCTCGTCCTGCGGCTCAGGACCTTTCCCGTCATCATGGGGACGTCGCTCCTGACCTACGCGGTCAACGTCTTCCTCTTCGCCTCGGGCCGCCTGACGGTCGGCGCCCCGCCGATCCTGAGCGACGCCGAGGCCTATACCGACCCGCTGCCGCAGGCGCTCGTGCTGACGGCGATCGTGATCTCCTTCGGCATGACCGCGGTGGTCGTGATGATCGCCCTCGGCGCCTATCTGGGCGCGGACGACGACCATGTGGACGACGCACCGGCCACACCTGCCGCGGAGGACCGGGCGTGACGCACTGGATCATCCTCCCCGTCGTTCTCCCGGCCTTCCTGGCCTCCTTCATCATCCTGACCGCGCGGCACCACATCGCGATCCAGCGCGTCATCTCGGTCGGCGGCGCCAGCGGCCTGCTCGCGATCGCGGCGGGCCTGGCGATGCAGGCGTCCGACGGCACGGTGACGCTCTACCAGCTGAGCGACTGGGCCGCGCCCTTCGGGATCGTGCTCGTCGCGGATCGCCTTTCGACGCTGATGGTGCTGCTCACCGCCGCACTGTCGCTCTTCGTGCTGCTCTATGTGGTTGGATCCCGATGGGATACCCGGGGACGGCATTTCCATGCCCTGTTCCAGTTCCAGCTCATGGGAATCATGGGCGCGTTCCTGACCGGCGACCTCTTCAACCTCTTCGTCTTCTTCGAGGTGCTCCTGATCGCCTCCTATGGCCTGATGATCCATTCGGGCGGCACGGTCAGGCTGCGCGCAGGCACGCAATACGTGCTCTACAACCTGCTGGGTTCGACGCTGTTCCTCTTCGCCCTGGGCGCGCTCTACGCGGAGACCGGCACGCTCAACATGGCGGACCTGTCCCGGCGGGTGCTGCTCATCGACCCGGCCGCGACGGCAGGCATCCGCGTGGCCGCGGTCCTGCTGCTCATGGTGTTCGCGATCAAGGCGGCCGTCGTCCCGCTGCACTTCTGGCTGCCCTCCAGCTACGCCGAGGCGCCGCCCCCCGTCGCCGCACTGTTCGCGATCATGACCAAGGTCGGCGCCTACGCGATCATCCGGGTCTATACCCTGATCTTTCCGCCGGGGCTGGAGGCGACGGCCGGGCTGCATGGCTGGTGGCTGCTGCCCGCGGCACTCGTCTCGCTCGCCGTCGGCATGATCGGCGTGCTCGCCGCGCGGCGGCTCGATCGACTGGTGGCCTTCGCCGTGATCGGGTCGATGGGCATGGTGATGGTCGCGATCTCGCTCTTCACGCAGGCGGGCGTGGCGGCAGCGCTCTACTACATCGTGCATTCCACGCTGGCGGCCGGGGCGCTGTTCCTGATCTGCGATCTGGTGCGGACCGGTCGCGCGGATCTCGGTCTGCGGGCGCAGTCTCCCCTCGCGGGAGCCGCCCTGACGACCGCGCTCTTCTTCGTCGCGGCCATCGCCATGATCGGGCTGCCTCCGCTTTCGGGGTTCGTGGGCAAGCTGCTGATCCTCGATGCCGCTTTCGAAACGCCGCAGGTCGTCTGGGTATGGACCGTGATCCTGGTGACCAGCCTTGTGAGCATGGTCGGTTTCGCCCGCGCCGGCTCCGTGCTGTTCTGGAACTCCGGAAAGGCTCCACTCGAAGGCGCAACCGTTTCGGGCACGCGCCCGACGGTCCTGGCCTACGTGGCCGCCGGCAGTCTGCTGGCGCTGCTGACGGCGCACACTGTCTTCGCAGGTCCGGTGACGGGATACACAGACGCGATCTCGCGCCAGCTCTTCGCACCGGCACGATACGTCTCGACCGTTCTTGACACGCCGGGCAAGCTTTCGGGATCCGAAGCGGAGACGCATTGACATGATGAAGGCCATCCGATGGCTTCTGCCCCATCCGTTCCTGACCGCACTTCTGGCGATCGTCTGGATCCTGCTGCAAGCCGAGTTCTCTGCCGGCATGGCCGTGTTCGGCCTGATCCTCGGCATCGTGATCCCCATCGGCACCGCACCCTGGTGGCCGGACCGCCCGCAGCACCTCTCGGTCGGGCGCCTGATCCTCTATTGCCTGCTGGTGATGTGGGACATCATCGTCGCCAACGTCCAGGTGGCGTGGATCGTCCTGACGAAGTCCAACGCGGACATGCGTCCCGCCTGGGTAGCCATCCCCCTTGACCTGCGTTCGCCCGAGGCGATCACGGTCCTCGCCGGGACGATCACCCTCACGCCCGGCACCGTGTCCGCCGACCTGTCGGATAGCGGCCGCTGCCTGCTGGTCCACGCGCTCCACGCGCCAGACCCGGACGCGGTGCGTGATGACATCAAATCCCGATACGAACGCCGCCTGATGGAGATATTCGGATGACTCTGGCGATCACCCTGATGACCTGGGCGCTCTACGCGGCCTTCGCGGTCGTGGCCCTGTCGCAGATCATGGCGATGGTGCGGCTCTGGATCGGCCCGGGCACCGGCGACCGCATCCTCGCGCTCGACACGATGTTCGTCAACGCGCTCAGTCTGATCGTGCTTCTGGGAATCGCACAAGGTACTGCGATCTATTTCGAGGCATCGCTCATCATCGCCATGCTCGGTTTCGTCTCCACCGTCGCATATGCGCGCTTCGTGCTACGAGGGGACATCATCGAATGATCGTGCAGACCCTCGCGACTCTCGCCATCGCGATGTCCGTCCTGATCGGGCTGGCCTTCACCCTTGTCGCGGCCATCGGCCTGTTGAAGCTGAACGATCCGATGACGCGCCTGCACGCGCCGACAAAGGCCGGCACGCTCGGGACGGGCGCCTTTCTGTTGGCGTCCACGATCCACTCCCACACGTTCGGCGAGGGCTCGCTGCACGAGCTACTGATCTTGGCGTTTCTGTTCGCGACGGCACCGGTCTCGGCCAATTTCATCTCCCGCGTGAACATCCACAAGCGCAGTTGCGATGCTCCCCCGCCGCCGCCGCGCGACGAGATGTGGTCGACACTGAACGTTCCCGAAGCTGACCGCGAATTCGAGCAAACACCGCCCCCCAACGGCCCTTCCGGCCCGAAAAACAATTAAACCGCTTGACGCTGCCCCCTCGCAAAACCGCCGCGCGGGGAACACGACGCTGGAGCCTCCGAGGGCGTGAAGATCTCGTTGACGAGTAGCCAGGCGCTCAGGTCTCGCCGCCACACCTAACCGCAACGCCCTCGCCGCGTATCGCCAAGCTTCTGTCCAACGCACTGGTATGGGGATCCGGTCGGATCAACCCACGTCCAAGTCTTCCAACAAAGCTCTCGACAAGAAAAAACCGCTGCCCGAGAGCAGCGGTGCCGAAATCAGGACCCGGGTAGTTCAGGCCGCGGCAGCGCGCGACATCAACACTTCGTCGACCTGCTTTTGCGCTGCGCCCTCTTCAGCGCCACTTACAGCCGCCACTTCGCGCGTCAGACGTTCCAGCGCGGCTTCGTAGAGCTGACGCTCGGAATAGCTCTGCTCGCGCTGGTCGTCAGCCCGGTGCAGGTCACGAACCACCTCGGCGATGGAAATAAGATCACCGGAATTGATCTTCTGTTCATATTCCTGCGCACGGCGGGACCACATTGCCTTCTTGACCTTCGCCTTGCTTTTCAGCGTCGTCATCGCCTTGGACACTATGTCGGGAGACGAGAGGGACCGCATCCCCACTTCGGTCGCCTTGTGCGTCGGCACGCGCAGCGTCATCTTGTCCTTCTCGAACGAGATGACGAACAGTTCCAGCTTGAGGCCAGCGACCTCCTGCTCTTCGATCGAGACGATCTTGCCGACACCATGGGCCGGATAGACCACAAACTCGTTCGGGCGGAAATCGAGGTTCTTGTTCTTGCTCATCAGGTCTATGTTCCTCACATCGGTCCAGGATGAGATACGAGACTTCGCAAAACAGGCGAAGAACCGGAAAGTTCCTCGCCTTTGTTCAATTGCGAACCTACATTGACCGCCAGGCATGCGGCCAACTGCCCATCCGATGAATCCTCACAGTAGGAAAACTATAGCAAAAAAGGCGGCTTCGCGGAAGCCCAGCGTCGCGGTCCGCGGTTGCGGCGAATTCCTATGCGGATTCAGGCATATGATCGATCGCTCCGGATCAATCTCTGCGCAAATCACCCGCCTTCGCCCGGCGCCTCGGAAAAGAGTGCCATCTTGCCATCCTTGCCGTCCATCTCTTCTGCACCCTCGGGAGGATCCTTTTTGGTGACGATGACCGGCCAGTTTTCAGAGTACTTTCGGTTGAACTCGACCCATTTCTCCATTTCGGGCTCCGTGTCGGGCCTGATGGCGTCGGCGGGACATTCCGGTTCACACACGCCGCAATCGATGCACTCGTCCGGATGGATGACCAGCATGTTCTCACCCTCGTAGAAGCAGTCGACGGGGCAAACCTCCACGCAATCGGTGTATTTGCAGGCGATGCAGTTCTCGGTGACGACATAGGTCATGGCTGGTGTCCGGATCTCAGATGCCAAATCTCAGTAAGGAACCGGCCCGGATCATTCAAGCGGCGGACGCTTGGAAAGGATGGCAGCCCGCCTGTCGCGACGATCCGGCGCAGGTCCCGCCGGTGGGGAAGGCGGTGCGATATCGTCGTAAAGGGACCGGGCCTCGGATGCCGGCCCCCTTCGGCTTGCGAGCCCCAGGATGCGCACGACCCTGACCACGCGCCCCTGCGAGAAGGTCAAGGTGTCACCCGCGCCCACTTGCGCCGCGGGTTTTGTCGCCCGCTGACCGTCGATGCGGACCCGGCCCTCGGAAATGACCCGCGCAGCCATCGACCGCGTCTTGAAGAAGCGCGCATGCCAAAGCCACTTGTCCAGACGCTCCGACGACCGTCTCGGCTCCATGGTCTAGCTTTTGTTCTTGAGGCCCATGAGAGCCGCCGCAAAGGGGTTGTCCGGATCGATCCGGTCCTTGCGCTGTTGGGGCTTGGCTGCGAATGAGCGGGCCTTTTCGGGCTGTTGCTCCTTCGACTTGCCCTTTCGCCGCTCGCCACCCTTGCTCCGGCCCTTGACCTTTTCGCCCGTACCGCCGCGACGGTCTTCACGACCGCTTCGCCCGCTCCAGGTAAAGGTATAAAAGACTTCGGTCTCCGGCTCCTGCGGGACGGCAGAGACGACATCGGCCACCGGTTCAGAAAGTGGCGGCGCGGCATCCGGCTGCTGCCCCTGATCCGTTTCACCTGTCATGTCGAGGTCGCTCGCAGCATCGCCGCTCACTGCCATCTCGTCTGCAGTCTCCCCGGTCGTCTTCTCGGCGGGAGTACCCGGCTCACCGCTGTCTGGCGCTCCGGCCTCGTCAGGCTCTGACGGCTTTGAAGTGTCGGTGGCGGCCGCATCCTCTACCGGAGGCACGTCGTCCTTCGGTTTCACCACCTGCTTGGGGCGTTCGCCCCGCTCGGCCCGGTACCCCAGCCCCTGCATCAGAGACGCGAACTGCTCGAGGGTCAGCCCGGTGATCGACAGCATGTCGGGATTTGCCTCGAACCCGCCGCGGCTGTTTTGCCCCCGAAGCATGTCGGCAAGGCGCTCGAGCATGTCGATCCGGATCGCCCGATCACCTGCGGCGCGATATCCGGCCATCGGGTGGTAGCCCTTCGGCGTGTCCTTCACGACCGGCACGGTAACCAGGCCGGGCGGCGGGCTCTCCGGAAACTCGGCCAGACCCCGCGCAAGCGACCACAGCAACAGACGCAACCGGGTTGGCGCGGGTTTCAGCAAAAGCGCCATGAACACCGTGAACTGACCGAAGCGCAGTCCATGCTTGCGCAAGGCCGCCCGCGCCTCCTGATCCAGTTCCTTGACCTCCGCAGCAACCTGCTCGCGCGGCAGGACACCCAGCCCTTCCACCATTCGGAACGCGAACCCGCGTGCCAGGCCGGTGAGGGTCTCGTCACGCTGCAGCGCCAGCAATGGCTCGAACAGAGTGGCGATCTTTCGGTCGATGAAGTGCTGAAGGCGACGCTGCACCTTCTGCGCGATATCGGCCCCCGCCTCATCGTCGACGAAAACTTCGACCTGCGGCTTCAGCGGGTCGGACCCCGCGACCAGCTTGCCGACCGCGCTGTCGCCCCACATGAGGCCGCCCTGTTCAGTGAAATCGATCTCGGTATCGGGCGCGTTGTAAAACCGGTCCGCGCGGAGGTGGAATTGAGGCTTCAACGCCTGAATACTTGCCTGCCGCAAGGTCTTGGCCTCGCCGCCCGTGGCGGAGGCATCCTGACGAAAGCGGAACCCCTCAAGCCGTCCCACGAACTCGTTCTCGACCGTCACCTCGCCCTTGTCGTTGACTTCGGCCACAAGGTTCTCCCTCTGTTTCAGGCGGCGCAGCAGCACGCTTGTCCGACGATCCACGAAACGCTGCGTCAATGCCCCGTGCAGCGCGTCCGACAGACGGTCTTCTACCGCGCGGGTCGCATCGCGCCAATGGATTTCATCTTCGACCCAACCGGCTCTTTGCGCGACGTATGTCCACGTCCGCACATAAGCAAGCCGCTTGCTGAGCGCATCGATGTCTCCGTCGCTTCGGTCGATTCGCGCCAATTGCCGGCGAAGCCAGTCATTCGGCACGCGTCCAGTCTCGTGCAGGAACCCGAATATCCGCTCCAGCATCGAAGCGTGTTCCCCGGCGCTGATGCCCCGAAAGTCCGGGATGCGGCAGACGTCCCACAACAGGCGGACCGAGGCCGGATCGCTCGCCCGAGCACGCACCTCGGCCACCTCCGAGAGCGATTTCAGCGCGCCGAGATCGTCGGCCTCGCGACTGCGCGCGAGCCACTCGTGCTGCGTCGGGGCCTCGAGCGACGCGATCAGCCGGTCAAGCGTGCCGAACTCCAGGTCCGCGCTGCGCCATTGCAACTTCCGGACCGGGGTGAAGCTGTGGGAGGTGATTGCGTCCACGACATCTTCGGCGATCGGGCGCGCCTCGCCGGTGACGCCGAATGTGCCGCTCTTCTGGTAGCGTCCGGCGCGACCGGCGATCTGCGCCAGTTCGTTCGGCGCAAGCGGCCGCATGCGTCGGCCGTCGAACTTCGCGGTCGACGAAAACGCCACATGGTCGATGTCCAGGTTCAGCCCCATTCCGATCGCGTCCGTGGCGACGAGGTAGTCGACCTCCCCGTTCTGATACATCGCGACCTGGGCGTTCCGCGTGCGCGGACTGAGCGCCCCCATGACGACGGCCGCCCCGCCCTTCTGACGACGGATAAGCTCGGCGATGGCATAGACGTTCTCGACCGAGAACCCGACAATGGCGCTGCGCGGCCGCATCCGGCTGACCTTGGTCGGACCGGTATAGGCCAGCTGGCTGAAGCGTTCCCGCCGCATGAACTGCACGCCCGGCACCAGCGCGGCGATGGCGCTGCGCATCGTGTCCGCGCCCAGGAACAGGGTCTCGTGCAATCCGCGCGCGCGCAGCAGCCGGTCGGTGAAGACATGCCCCCGCTCCGGATCGGCGCAGAGCTGGATCTCGTCGATCGCCAGAAACTCGGCGCCCAGCCCCTCGGGCATCGCTTCGACCGTACAGACCCAGTATTGCGCCCGTTGAGGCACGATCCGCTCCTCGCCCGTCACGAGCGCGACAACCGAGGGCCCACGCAGCGCGACGATCCGGTCGAAGATCTCGCGCGCCAGCAGACGCAGCGGCAAGCCGATGACGCCCGTACGATAGGCCAGCATCCGCTCGATCGCGTAGTGTGTCTTGCCGGTGTTGGTGGGACCCAGGATCGCGGCGATGCGTCCTGCCATGTGCGCTGGCCTTTCGCGATTTCCTTAGAGTGTCTCGCCCATCGTCCGCACCTCAAGACGCTCCTTTGCATCCTTCACGGCGGGCGCGCTGGGGTTCAGGTCCTCCACGGCATGCCATGCCTCGAGCGCCGCCTCATCTTCGCCCAGCTGTTCGAGGATCGTGGCAAGTCCTGTCAGCGCGCCGAAATGTCGCGGATTGAGTGCCAGCGTCCGTCGGATGTCGCTCAGTGACTGGCCATAGCGCCCGACCTTGAAGTACGCGGTGGCGCGCATGTTCCAGCCTTCCGCGAACTCCGGCGCGTGATCGATCAGCGCCGAGAAGTGCTCGATCGCCACCTCGTCCTCGTCGGCTTCGAGCGCAGCGCGACCGCGCCGGAGCAGAAGATCCATCGCAGGGGACCCCGACTTGGACCATTCCCCCCAGATCCTGGCCTCGATCGCGCGCGCCGTCTCGCCTTCGGCATGACGCAGTGCGTCGAAAAGATCGCTCAGGGAATCATCCTGAGCGAGAGCGGGCAGCGCCACGAAACAGAAGAATGTTGCCGCAACGGCACGTTTGAGCTTGCTCATGGGCGTTCCCATAACACATCGCAAAGGTAGTCTTTCAGTGGCGCGATCTCCACCCCCATGCGCCACTCAATCAGGGAGCACGATGAATGAGTGATGTGATCGACAAGGCCGTGACGGAATTGAACGCGAAGCTTGACGGTGGATTCGACGGCACGGCGAAGTTCGTCATCGAAGACGAAGGCGCGGTGATGATGGACGAATCCGGTGCGCGCGCCGGGGACGAGACGGCGGATGTCACGCTGACATCAGACGTGGAGACGTTCCGGCAGATCCTTGACGGAGCTCTCGATCCGACGGCCGCGTTCATGCAGGGTCGCCTCAAGGTCGATGGGGACATGGGGGCCGCGATGAAGCTCGGCCAGGCGCTCAGTTGATCGATGGAGGCAGCGCCGCTCTTTGAAAGCCTGGCCGAGGGGCCAGACGACGGGCGCGCCTTCTGGTGCCGGTCCGAGGACGGCGTGCGCCTCCGCACCGCCGTCTGGCCCGGCGGCGACAAGGGCACCGTCCTGCTCTTTCCGGGCAGGACCGAATATATCGAGAAATACGGTCGCGCGGCCTGCGACCTGCTGAAGCGAGGCTACACCACGGTCACGATCGACTGGCGCGGCCAGGGCCTTTCGGACCGGTCGCTGGCCGACCTGCTGACCGGCCACGTTCACGAATTCGTCGATTATCAGAAGGACGTGCGCGCCATGGTGCTGCTCGCCGAGGCGCTGGACCTGCCCCGGCCGTTCCATCTTCTCGCCCACTCCATGGGCGGGGCCATCGGCCTGCGGGCACTACACAACGGCCTTGATGTCGCCGCGTCGGCGTTCAGCGCGCCCATGTGGGGCATCAGCATGCCCACAGCCATCCGCCCGATCGCCTGGGGCATCTCCTGGGCGGGGCGCACCTTGGGTTTCGGCCATCGATATGCACCAGGAACCGGTGCGACGAGCTATGTCTGCACGGCGCCGTTCGACGAGAACCTGCTGACGACCGACCCCGAGATGTACAAATACATGGTGCGTCAGACGGCCGAACAACCCGAACTCGCCCTAGGCGGACCGAGCCTGCATTGGCTGACCGAGGCTTTGGCCGAGACTCGTGTCCTGCGCCGCCTTCCGCCGCCTGCGGTGCCAACCTGCTGCGCTCTCGGCTCAGACGAAAAAATCGTGGACCCCGAAGCGATCCAGGACCTGATGAACAGGTGGCCTCAAGCTCACCTCCACCTCATCGAGGGCGCTCGCCACGAGGTCATGATGGAGACGCCAAGGACGCGACGCCTGTTCTTCGACTCCGCCGCGGAGCTCTTCTCTCAGTATCGAGACGCCGCCGCCTGAATCGTCGTGGTCCGCCTCGATCAGATCTCGATCTGGACGTAGGCGTCGCGAAGCGCTTGACTCCAGGCATCGCTCATCGCCTGAAAGCTCTTGTCCTGTGGCTCGAACCGCTGTTCCTCCGAAATTCGGAGCGCGTCTTTATGGATCACCGCAAGATCGAGCGGCATACCCACGCTCAGATTCGAGCGCAGCGTTGAGTCCATCGACAGCAGCGCGGCTTTCTTCGCCTCGGCAAGCGACGTGGTCTTGGTCACGACCCGGTCGAGAATTGGCTTGCCGTACTTGTGCTCACCAATCTGCAGATAGGGGGTGTCACTCGTGGCCTCGATGAAATTGCCTTCCGGATAGATGAGAAACATCCGCATCTCGCCACCCGCCCGCTGTCCGGCCACGATCATCGAGGCCGAAGTCACCGGGCCTTGCTCCGGCATCCGGGCTTCGATCTCGGAAGTAGTCCGCGCCAGTGTGGTACCCACGACCTGCGCCACATCCAGCATCGTCTCGGCCGCCATGATGGAAGTCTGCGGCGAAGGGTCGGACACCTCGATAGCCTCGTTCAGACGCGCCAGCGTTGTCTGCGTCGTCGACAGGCTGCCTGCCGTCATGATCGCGATGACCCTGTCGCCGGGCGCCTCGTAGGTGAACATCTTGCGATAGGTCGAGATGTTGTCGACCCCGGCATTCGTGCGCGTATCGGACAGGAGCACGATGCCCTCATCCACGAGGAGGCCGACACAATACGTCATTAGAACGACTCCGAAACCTGTATCCTGAGTCCTCTAGTGCCGGAAGCCGTCCTCCGCAATTGGGTCTCGAAGGAGACGCGACGGTCGATGCGCCCGGATCAGCCGTCCAGGCGCCTGACCGCGACATGGATCTCCATCCACTCCTCTCCGGCACCTTGCGCGACGCCGCGGATCGGCGCGGCTTCGGCAGCATCGAGCCCGGAGCCGAGACGAATGTACTTCTCGTCCGGGCAGCAACGGTTCGAGGCATCGAAGCCGACCCAGCCCAGACCTTCGACGAACAGTTCGGCCCAGGCATGGCTTGCCTCGGGAGACGCAGGTCCGGCTGGACCGTGCTCCGTCTGCTGCTGCTGCTGCGCCTGGTCCGGCGCAGACGGCTCGCCACTCGCCGCCAGCGACTGGACCTGGTCCTGTCCCCCTTCGCCTGCCGACCACAGATAGCCGGTGACGTAGCGACCCGGAATGCCGACGGCGCTCGCCGCGGAAATCAGGGCATGGGCGTGATCCTGACAGACGCCCTCCCCGGTCGCGAGCGCCTCTGCGGCGGTCGTGGCCTGATGGGTTCGGCCGGGGACGTAGGCAATGTTGTCGGCAACCGAGTTCGTCAGCGCGTGAGCCCGGTCGAGCGCCGCGTCGATCCCGCTCACCGCCTCCTGTGCCAGCTCCGTCAGGGCCACATCGGCCCGCGTCGCCCGCGTCGCACGCAGATAGGCGAGCGGCGGCACGCTTTCGCGATGGTTGCGAAGCACGCCAGTCGTATCGATCGTCTCGACCGTGCCGGAGACGTC
Source organism: uncultured Alphaproteobacteria bacterium (assembly GCA_963709765.1). Taxonomy (GTDB): domain Bacteria; phylum Pseudomonadota; class Alphaproteobacteria; order Rhodobacterales; family Rhodobacteraceae; genus Roseitranquillus. The sequence continues at coordinate 501,338 of CAVPXL010000001.1, forward strand.
GATCGTCATCTCACTCACCGGGCCGCGAACCGTGACGGTCTGGATGAGGTTGCCGGCGCCATCGCGCAGCTCGGAGCCGCGCACTGCCTCCGACGGAATGCCTATCCGCCAGTCGAGAACCTGCTGACCCTCGTGCACGATGGGCGTCAGACGATGGCTCTGCACCAGACCGCGCATGGGAGATCCGAAGCGGTAGGTGGTCACGTGGCTGACCTCGAGCCTCATCGCGCTACTCCGCTCAGATAAATTCCGTGGACGAGCGCACCGAGGGTCAGCACGCCGTCGATCTGACGGGCGAGAAACTCGTGAAGCCCCTCGTCGTGAATGTCCTCGACACGCAGCTCGGAAAGCGCAGCGAGCATCCCGCGCGCCATGCTCTGCGCATCCGTGTCCTGCCCGTAGGCATGGGCAAGCCGGTCGAGATGATGGGTGATTTCCTGGATCGATGTCATCAGCGAACGCGGACACTGTCGGTTCAGGATCAGGAAATCGGCGATCTTGCTCGGCGTGACCTCGCCGCCATAGGCCCAGTTGAAGGCTCGGTGCGCCGACATCGCCCGCAGGAGCGTCCGCCACTGGTAGTTGTCGAGACCCGACCCGACCAGATCGACCTGCGGCAGCAGGACATAATATTTCACATCCAGCAGCCGCGCCGTGGCGTCCGCCCTCTCCAGCAGATAGCCCAGATGCAGGAAGTCGTAGCCGTCGTTGCGCAGATGCGTCAGCTCCATCGTGCCATGCACCAGCGCCGTGGTACGCATCGTCCAGTCGACCAGATCGCTGAGATCGAGCTTGCTGCGCTCGACCCGCTGAAGCTCGGTCAATTCCCCGAAGGCGCCGTTCAACACGTCCCACATCTGTGTCGTCAGGGCGGTCCGGACGATCCGCCCGTTCTCCCGCGCCTGGGCGATGCAGGACGCGATCGAGGAGCCGTTGTCGCGGTCGAAGAACAGGTGGGTGATGACGTCCCGCTCACGGACTTCGCCGTACTTCGCACGGAACGCCGGCTCCGTTCCCGACGCGAGCAGCACGGATTCCCACTCGTTGCGGTACCCTCCGCCGGTGTTGGGAATAAGCGACGTGTGCGCACCCACACCCAGCAGGCGCGCGACGGTTTCGGCCCGCTCCATGTAGCGAGCGAGCCAGAAGAGGTTTTCGGCGGTTCTGGAAAGCAGCATCAGTCGGCCAGCACCCAGGTGTCCTTGACGCCCCCGCCCTGGCTCGAGTTCACCACGAGGCTACCCTCCTTGAGCGCCACCCGAGTGAGTCCGCCGGGCACGAGTTCGATCCGGTCGCCGACCAGACAATAGGGGCGCAGATCGACGTGGCGAGGCGCCACGCCTTCTTCGACGAAGGTGGGGCAGGTCGAAAGCGCGAGCGTCGGCTGCGCGATGTAGTTCTCCGGCCGTTCGCGGATCAGGGTGCGGAACGCGTCGATATCGGCCTTGCTCGCCTTCGGACCGACCAGCATCCCGTAACCGCCCGAGCCATGCACCTCCTTCACGACGAGGTCCGCCAGGTTGTCGAGCACATGGGCACAATCGTCCTTCTTCGCGCATTGCCAGGTCGGTACATTCTTCAGGATCGGCTCCTCGCCCAGATAGAAGCGCACCATTTCGGGCACATAGGTATAGATCGCCTTGTCGTCGGCGACGCCCGCGCCGGGCGCGCTGGCGATGGTGATCCCGCCCGAGCGATAGACATTCATCAGCCCCGGCACGCCGAGCATCGAGTCGGGCCGGAAGCAGAGCGGGTCGAGAAAAGCATCATCGATCCGCCGGTAGAGCACATCTACCCGCCGCGGCCCTTCTGTCGTCCGCATCCAGCAAAAATCGCCCTCGACGAACAGGTCCGCGCCTTCGACCAGCTGGACACCCATCATGTCGGCGAGGAACGAATGCTCGTAGTAGGCCGAGTTGAAATGCCCCGGCGTCAGGATCGCGACGTTGGGGGCGCTGTCGCAACGCGCCGGTGCGACACTGGCGAGCGTCCGGCGCAAAAGCTGTGGGTACTGCTCGACCGGCGCGATGCGGGTCTGCGCGAAGAGCTGCGGGAACATCCGCATCATGATCTCGCGGTTCTCGAGCATGTAGCTCACGCCCGAAGGCGTGCGGCAATTGTCTTCGAGGACGTAGAAATCCTCGGGTCCCGTGCGCACCAGGTCGATGCCGACGATGTGGCTGTAGACCCCGCGCGGCGGGCGGAAACCCACCACCGCCGGCTCGAAAGCCTCGTTGCAATAGACGAGATGCGCCGGAATCCGTCCCGCGCGCACGATCTCGCCGCGGTTGTAGATGTCGGCCAGGAACGCGTTCAGCGCCCGCGCCCGTTGCTTGATGCCACGTTCGAGCTTGAACCATTCGCGGGCCGAGAAAATCCGCGGGAACATGTCGAACGGAATGAGCCGGTCCGGATCGCCGCCCTCGCCATAGACCGCGAAGGTGATCCCGATCCGCCTGAAGAGCGTTTCGGCCTCCGACTGCTTCATGCCGCGCAATTCCGGCGGCATGGTATCGCTCCAATGATCGAGACCGTCATAGGGCTCCCGCACGCGGTCGTCCTGGAACATCTCGTTGAAAAAGGCCTTTGGGCCGCGTCCCTCATCCATGGGAACAGATGATAGGCAGGTTAACGGCGCCAAGGAAAGCCCTTCGGCACAACCTTCAGAGGATGACGAGAAGAAGCAGGACCACGACAATCGCGCCGATGATCCATGTTTTCTTGCTCAAACCACCGGGTCCCGGGCGCTCGCTGCTCACCGGACGGCCCGTATCTGCCGTGGGGGCATCGGGCCGGCTGGCTTCTGCCTTGTGTGCCTGTGCGACCTCGGCAGTCGTGGTCGGGGCACCGCCGGCCTCGGCATCGGCACCCAGGGGCGCTGCGGCCGGATCGGTATAACCGACCTTGTCGCCGGTCTTGCCGCTGTCGATGTCCTCGCGCAGCCGCTCGACGTTGGGATCGTCCGTGCCAACAGGACGCACCGCCGGATCGGCCTTGCCCGCGGGGTCACCGTCCTGCGTGATGTTGTTCTGGTTCGGGGCATCCCTGTTCTTGTCGCGATCTTGGTCGGCCATGTTCGCTCTCCCTGGTTACTTTGGGCCAACCCCTCGTCCGGCAGACGGGTTCCGACGGACTGGCAGCGATTGCACGGCGCTCTATGCTGCTTGGCATGAGCGCACTGCTGACTTTCACCGATCGCGGCATCTATTGTGAAGAGGGCGATTTTCACATCGACCCCTGGCGGCCGGTCCCACGCGCACTCATCACGCACGGCCACGCCGACCATGCGCGCGAGGGGCATGGCGCATACCTTGCGACCGCGGCGGCAGGCCCGGTGATGCGCCATCGCCTGGGCGACATAAAGCTCGATACGGTCGCTTACGCCGAGACGGTGGCGATGAACGGCGTCGCAGTGTCGTTCCATCCAGCGGGTCACGTGCCGGGTTCGGCACAGATCAGGATCGAACGCGCCGGGGAAGTCTGGGTCGTCTCGGGCGACTACAAGACTGCCGATGACGGGTTCTGCGAGCCGTTCGCGCCGCTCCGAGCGCACACCTTCATAAGCGAATGCACGTTCGGGCTGCCCGCCTTCAGGTGGCGCCCGCAGGCCGAGATCATTGCCGAGATCAGTGCCTGGTGGGCCGCGAACGCGGCACAGGGCCGCTTCAGCGTGCTGGGCGCCTATTCTTTCGGCAAGGCGCAACGGGTGCTGGCGGCGGTCGATTCGGGAATCGGGCCGATCCTCACCCACGGTGCGGTCGAGGCCACGAACGAGGTGCTGCGCGCCCAGGGCCTGTCACTCGCGGAAACTGTCAGGGTTACGCCCGAGACCGATCTGAAGTCTTACCGCGGCGCACTCGTCATCGCGCCGCCCTCGGCTCTCGGCTCGCAATGGATGCGCCGGTTCGGACAAGCCTCGACAGGGTTCGCCTCGGGCTGGATGGCCCTGCGCGGCGTCCGGCGCCGACGCGCTGCGGATCGTGGCTTCGTCCTCTCCGATCACGCCGACTGGGAAGGCCTGAACGCCGCCATCGCCGCCACCGAAGCCGAAAAAGTCTTCGTCACCCACGGCTACACGTCGATCTTCCGGCGCTGGCTTACGGAACAAGGCTACGACGCTGCCGTTGTCGAAACGGAATACGAGGGCGAGAGCCTCGACAGCCCCGAGGCGGAGGAAGCCGCATGAATCCGCGCCACAAGATCCTTTCCGGACGTCCGCCAACCGATCGTCCGCCGCACCCTGACCCGGCCCCCTTTCCCCGCCCGAAGCCGGAGCCTAATCCGGGGCCGCGCCGGCCGCGCCACTAAGTCCGGTCGCGATGCATAGGGCGCCGCTTCAGACATCGGGTTTGCGCAGGGCGCGCAGATGCAAAACCCTCCGGCGGCCGCTGCCCCCGGCCGCCCATGACGGCGTCCGGCCGGAATGAAACGCTTTGTCGAGCTGTTCACGCGCCTCGATCAGACGACCCGGATCAATCCGAAGGTCGACGCGCTGGCCACCTATTTCACCGAAGCACCCAAGAGCGACCGGCTCTGGACCATCGCGCTGCTGTCGCATCGCCGGCCCAGGCGGACCGTGACGACCACGCGGCTGCGGGAATGGGCGGCCGAACGCGCGGGCATCCCGCTTTGGCTCTTCGAGGAGACCTATCCGATTGTCGGCGATCTGGCCGAAACGATCGCGCTTGTGCTGCCTGATCCGGATAAATCCTCCGATCTGAGCCTTACCGACTGGATCAACGAGGTGCGCGCGCTCGCTCTTGTGCCCGAAGCTGACCGCAAGGCCCGCGTGCAGGCCGCCTGGGACAGGCTCGACCGGCGGGAGCGATTCCTCTTCAACAAGCTCATTACCGGCGGCTTCCGGATGGGGCTGAGCCAGAAGCTCATGACACGCGCCCTGTCGCGCGCAACCGGCATCGCTGAAGCGGATCTGGCACACCGATTGATGGGCGACTGGACGCCCGAGTCGAGCAGTTACGACAGCCTGATTCTCACACCCGACCCATCGGCGGATCTGTCGAAACCCTATCCGTTCTACCTTGCCTATCAGCTGGAGGGCGAGATCAAAGAACTGGGCGAGGCCGCGGCATGGGCGGCGGAACACAAGTGGGACGGAATCCGGGGTCAGCTCATCCTGCGCGGGGGCGATCATCACCTCTGGTCGCGCGGCGAGGAGCTGATGACCGACCGCTTCCCGGAATTCGGCGCCTGTCGCGATTTCGTGCCCGACGGCACGGTCTTCGACGGCGAGGTACTGGCCTGGGACGGTGACGCGCCCATGCCGTTCAACGCGCTGCAAAAGCGGATCGGGCGCAAGACCGTCCCCCGGAAGCTGCTGGCCGAGGCGCCGGCCATGCTCATGGCATACGACCTGCTGGAGTGGCAGGGCGAGGATATCCGCCAGGTGCCCTACGCCGAGCGCCGCGCGACGCTGGAATCAGTGGTCCAAGGCCTCCCCGAGGAGGTGCCGATCAGACTTTCGCCCCTCGTCCGGTTCAACGACTGGCCGACCCTTGCCGCCGAGCGCGACCGCTCGCGCGAGTTGCGCGCCGAAGGGGTCATGCTCAAGCGCCTCGACGCGCCCTATCGCGACGGACGCCGCAAGGGCGATTGGTGGAAGTGGAAGATTGATCCTCTCAAGATCGACGCCGTTCTTATCTACGCGCAGCAGGGCTCGGGGCGACGCGCGAACCTGTTCACCGACTTCACCTTCGCCGTTCGGGACGGCGACGGACTTGTCCCCTTCACCAAGGCGTATTCGGGACTGACCGACGAGGAGTTCCGGCAGATCACCGCCTGGGTGCGGCGCAACACGCTCGAGCGCTACGGACCGGTGCGCGCGGTGAAGCCCGAACACGTCTTCGAGATCGCGTTCGAGGGCATCCAGGCGTCGCCCCGCCACAAGTCCGGCGTCGCGCTTCGCTTTCCGCGAATGGCGCGCTGGCGTCACGACAAACCCGTCTCCGAGGCCAACACCCTCGACGACCTGCGCGGCATGCTCGACGCCTACGGCTGAAGCCCGACCCAGACCGCGACACCGGGCAAACACCGGTGCGGGTTGAACCCGGCCGCCGCGAACCTCTATCTCCCACACACAACGCCACACAGGAGACCGCCAATGCGCATCCAGCCGACCATCGCCCGCGATGCCGACGCCCAGTCCGGCGGCCGGAACCTCGGGCAGCTTCCCGAGTGGGACCTGAGCGACCTCTACGCCGCACCCGACGCCCCCGAGATCGAGCGCGACCTTGACCGTGTGCGCAAGGCCTGCGTGAGTTTCGCCGAAACCTACAAGGGACGGCTCTCCAAGCTTTCGCCCGACGACATGCTGACCTGCGTTCGGGAATACGAGGACGTCGACCGGGTCGCGGGACGCATCATGTCCTACGCGGGCCTGCGTTATTACCAGCAGACCACTGATCCGCAGCGCGCCAAGTTCCTCTCCGATTGTCAGGACCGGATCACCGAAGACACCGCACCGCTGGTCTTCTTCTCGCTCGAGATGAACCGGATTCCGGACGATGCCTACGAGGCGCTCTTCGCTGGCGATACGGCCGTTGCGCGCTACAAGCCGTTCTTCGACCGAATGCGCGCGATGAAGCCCTATCAGCTCTCCGACGAGCTCGAGAGTTTCCTGCACGACACGTCGAGCGTCGGCGCGGCGGCGTGGAACAAGCTATTCGACGAGACGATCGCAGGTCTCGAATTCGAGGTCGATGGCGAGGTGATGGGACTTGAGACCGCCCTCAACCTGCTGTCCGAGCAGGAGCGCGGAAAGCGTGAAACGGCCGCCCGCGAGGTTGCGAGCGTCATTGCCGAAAACGTCAAGATCTTCGCCCGCGTGCATAACACAATCATCAAGGAAAAGGAGATCGAGGACCGCTGGCGCAAACTACCCACGCCTCAGACCGGTCGTCATCTCGCGAACCATGTGGAACCCGAGGTCGTGCAGGCGCTGCGCGACGCCGTGGTCGCCGCCTACCCGCGGCTGAGCCATCGCTATTACGAGCTGAAGCGCAAATGGCTGGGTCTCGACAAGCTCGAAGTCTGGGACCGAAATGCTCCGCTGCCGATGGAAGAGACGCGCGTCGTCGACTGGGACGAGGCCAGGTCGACAGTGATGAGTGCCTATGGCGACTTCAGCCCGCGCATGGCCGAGCTGGCCGAGCCGTTCTTCGGGCGCGGCTGGATCGATGCGGGCGTGAAGCCGGGCAAGGCGCCGGGGGCCTTCGCGCACCCGACGGTGACCGACGCGCACCCCTACGTGATGCTGAACTATCTCGGCAAACCACGGGACGTCATGACGCTCGCGCACGAGCTGGGGCACGGCGTGCACCAGGTCCTGGCGGCCGATCAGGGCGAATTGCTCTCGGGCACGCCGCTGACCCTGGCCGAGACAGCGAGCGTCTTCGGCGAGATGCTGACTTTCCGCAAGCTCCTCGCCAATGCGACGGGCGAACAGCGCAAGGTGCTGCTGGCAGGCAAGGTCGAGGACATGATCAACACGGTCGTGCGCCAGATCGCGTTCTACGACTTCGAGTGCAAACTGCACGAGGCACGCCGGAAGGGAGAGTTGACCCCGGAAGACATCGGCGAAATCTGGATGAGCGTGCAGGGGGAGAGCCTCGGGCCCGCCTTCCGGTTCATGGACGGATACGAGACCTTCTGGGCCTACGTGCCCCATTTCGTGCACTCGCCCTTTTATGTCTATGCCTACGCCTTTGGCGACGGGCTCGTGAACGCGCTCTACGCGGTTTACGAAGAGGGCGATCCCGCGTTCCAGGAGAAGTACTTCGAGATGCTCAAGGCAGGCGGCTCAAAGCACCACAAGGAATTGCTGGCCCCGTTCGGGCTCGACGCGACGGACCCGGCGTTCTGGGAGAAGGGGCTCGACATGATCGCCGGGTTGATCGACGAGCTCGAGGCCATGGAGTAAGCGCGTCCGGCGAACCCCAAGCGCGCGTGATCGGTTGCGATTGCGCGCGCAGGTCTCGGGGGGAACGGCTGACAGAGCGGTCAGGGAAACGGCAACCGCAGCAGATCGCCCAGATACCGTTCATCCCGGTCGTCGCGAAAGCGGACATAGCCACCGCCAGGACAGAAGCTGAAACGGCGAACCCTCGGCTGCCCCGCTCCGGCCGTCAGATGGATGCAGCAGAAGGGGAATGGCCTGGCGAGACGCTCCACATCCTCGATCATGCGGTCTAGCCGTGCGGGGCGGGGCAGTCCCGAGGGCATCGGCGTTTCGCCGCGGCAGGCGGACACGCGCTGCAAGCTTCGGTCGTAGTAGCTCGCGCGACGACCCTCTTCGTCAGCAACCTCGATCATCTCGACGCGACCGTGAAATGCCCACAGACGGAATTCCAGCGGCGGATCGTCCACCCTGGCAAGCAACTCCTCCACGAGAAGACGGGGCGGAGCACGGCCTCGCACCAGATCGGCAATCCGCGCCGCAGGCGTGCGGTTCAGTCGCTTGTCCAGTGCGCTTCTCAGACTGTTCCAATCGGCGTGGCCCGGATCGCGGACCGTGACCCGCCCTCCTCCGCCCGTGACATGCACCTCGAATGGGCGTCCGGCCACCAGCGCCGGGGAGAGCGAGCGTGCGCACGACAACTCGGCGATGACCGACGCCAGCGACGCGGGGCCCACGGTGCGCGCGACATAGTTGCGCATCGTGACGATGTCCCGGCACTCCTTGATCAGCGGGTTGTCGTAGTTCAGCCGGAGCCAGCAGAGCTTTTCGCTCAAGTCGCGGGGTCGCGTCAGGTTGAGAGCCCGCCCCGTCGCCAGCTTGTAGTCGCGGCGCGCTGCATCTTCCGGCCGGACGAACCAGTCGAGGGTCCGGCGGCAGGCGCCCCAGAAGCCGGGCTTGTCGTCCGTGACTGATCGGCAGCCGGTGGCATGCATTCGAGATTTCCCGCAGATTCACGATCCAGACGGGGATCTCGCGCATGTGAGCGGTTTTTACCAAATTGAATCTATACCGTTAGTTAATTGCTTCGATCCTGCGGCGACGCTTGGCGAAGGACCTCCCGAACAGATCGCGCCGAAAGGTCGTCAGCCGGCGGCCGCGAGGGCGGCGTCGATCATGATCTGGGTGCCGCGACTGAATTCCAGTGGAACGGCGTAGGGTTCGCCAGTCCGAACGCTGCGCCCGAACGCCTCGATCTGCAGCCGGTACTGTCGCTCGGTGGGAAAGCGCCAAAGCTCCTCGGGGTGGCCAGAACGATGCAGGTGGACCTGCGCCTCGGCGGCGACACCGGCGTTGAAGGGCGTGCTGAGCCGCAGCACCCCCTTGTCGCCGTGAAACACCATTTCCTGCCGCGGATGCATCCGCATCGAAACCATCATCGCGAAGGTGAACCCGGGAAAGCGTGCGCGAACATGTGCCGTCGCATCAATTCCCTCTTCCCAGATCGCTTCGGCCTCGATCGCTTCGGGCTCGGCGCCGGTGGCGAAGCGTGTCGCGCCGAAGGGATAGATCCCGATGTCGCGCAGCGCGCCGCCCCCGGTTTCGGCGCGATTGCGTATGTTGGCCGCGTCGGCGCTGTTGTCGAAGGTAAAGACCCCCTGAACATGCGCTAGCTGACCGATCGCCCCGTCACGCAGCAACGCCTGCGCCAGATGCCATTGCGGGTGGTGGGCGATCATGAAGCCTTCGGCGGCCAGCAGGCCGGAGCGATCGCGTTCGGCAATGAGCCCGTCGATCTGCGTGGCATGCATGGCGACGGGCTTTTCGCACAGGACATGCTTGCCGGCCCGCAGGGCCTTCAGCGTCCAGTCGACATGCATCGAATTGGGCAGCGGGATGAAGACAGCGTCGATGCCGCGGTGGGCCAGCAACGTGTCGTAATCGTCGAAGACCGCGATGCCTGGCGCGAAAGCACGGAACGGGTCCGCGCGCCCGGTCTCCCGGGTGGCAATCGCGGCAAGGGTGGAATCGGCCGCCTCATGGATCGCGGGCCCCATGTGACGGCGAGCGAACTGGGCAGCCCCCAGGATGCCCCAGCGCAACGGATCGGTCATCTTGCCCCTTTCTTCCGGACCGATTGGCCCGCAAGCCTGAGGCTGCGACAACGCAATCGGAAGGGCAAGGAGGCGGGTCCATTGCCGCATGCCGCAAGAAAAGGACGTCGCCTCGGACCCGGAAAGACCCGCGGCGACGTCTCCTGTCGTGTCTTTGGCTGCTGCGGTTCAGGCGCTCTCGAGCATGCCGCGCTCCTTGGCCAGCTCCTGCATGCGCTCTCTGGAGCTTTTCGAAGGCTCGTACCTCGATCTGCCGGATCCGCTCACGACTGACGTTGTAGACACCGGACAAATCCTCGAGCGTGACCGCCCGTTCCTGAAGCCGGCGCTGGGTCAGGATGTCGGCCTCGCGCTCGTTCAGGACACTCATGGCCTCGGCCATCAGAGCCCGCCGCGCCTCGAGCTCGTCGCTCTCCTCGTAGGCGGTCGCCTGATCGGCGTCCTCGTCCTCAAGCCAGTCCTGCCACTGGGCAGACCCCTCGCCATCGCCTCCGATCTGCGCATTCAGCGACGCGTCGCCCCCGGACAACCGACGGTTCATAGAGATCACTTCGGTCTCGGACACGCCGAGATCGTGGGCGATTCGCTCGACATTCTCGGGGCGAAGATCGCCGTCCTCCAAAGCGCCGATACGGGCCTTGGCCTTCCGCAGATTGAAGAAAAGCTTCTTCTGCGCGCTGGTCGTCCCGAGCTTCACGAGGCTCCACGACCGCAGGATGTATTCCTGGATCGAAGCGCGGATCCACCACATGGCATAGGTCGCCAGCCGGAAGCCCTTCTCCGGGTCGAACCGCTTGACCGCTTGCATCAGGCCGACATTGGCTTCGGAAATCACTTCCGCTTGGGGCAGTCCGTAACCGCGATAGCCCATGGCGATCTTGGCCGCGAGGCGCAGGTGGCTCGTCACAAGCTGATGGGCCGAGGCAGTGTCATGATCTTCGACCCACCGCTTGGCGAGCATGTATTCCTGCTCAGGCTCCAGCATCGGGAACTTCCGGATTTCCTGCAGATACCGGTTCAGCCCCTGTTCCGGCGACGGAGCCGGCAAATTGGCGTAGCTGTTCATTTCGCAACTCCCCGCTAACGGTGTGGAATATACTGAACCATACCGTTCAGTTCAAGTTTGGAACATGAAGGATGTTACTCCGGAAACACCCGAGGTTGCATCACGTTCCGGAGCGCTGTGGGATATTCCTGCCATGCAAGCCCTCACCTCCGCCCGACAGAGCCGCGATCAGCGCCGACATGTCGTCAGGCATTGCCGCCTCGAAACGCAGAAGCTGATCGCTGACCGGGTGTCGGAACCCCAGTGTCGCGGCATGGAGCGCCTGCCGACCGAAAGAGGCCGCCTCCAGCGCCCCGGCGCATCGCGCCGACATCTTGCGCCGTCCGCCGTAAGTTCCGTCGCCGATCAGGCCGTGGCCGCAATAGGCCATGTGCACGCAGAATCTGGTGGGTTCTTCCGGTCTCCAGCCGGCATTGCGCCAGCGCCGCGCAGGCCGGCGTTCCGAAGCTTTCAAGCAGTCGGATCCGGGTCACGGCGTGACGCCCGCCCTCCCACACGACGGACTGGCGCTGACGATCGTTCCGGTGCCGGGCCAACCGCGTCGCGATCCGGATCGCGCCGTCGCTCTCGACTGTCACGCCGCGCAGACCGCGCAATCTTGCGTCCGTGGCAGTCGGGCTGCCGTGGCAGACGGCGAGATAGCTGCGCTCCGCCTCGTGCGCCTCGAACTGCGCCGCCAGCCCGTGATGGGCGCGGTCGGACTTTGCAGCCACAAGAAGACCCGTCGTATCCTTGTCGATCCTGTGCACGATCCCCGGCCGCCGAGCGCCTCCGACCCCGGACAGGCTGGCGCCGCAATGGTGCATGAGCGCATTCACAAGCGTCCCCGACGGACTTCCGGGTGCGGGATGCACGACCATTCCCGCCGGTTTGTTGATCACGACGAGATCGTCGTCCTCGAACACGACATCGAGGCCGATCGCCTCCGGCAGGATGTGGCTGTCGTCCGCCTCGGCAACCGCGATCTCGTAGATCTCGCCGGGACTGACCCGCGCCTTGACGTCGGTGACAACCGTTCCGTCAAGGCTGACCGCACCGTCGCAAAGCAACCGCGCAAGCCGCGATCGGCTCAGATGCGCCTCGGCTGGCACGTCGCGCGCCAGTGCCTTATCAAGTCGCGCAGGCGGGTCGTCTGCGATGATCACGCGAACGACACGCTTGGGATGGGATTGGCACATGGACGACGCTCCGCTGCCACCGGACGACGCGCGACGCCTGCGAATGCTCGCGCGGCTCGTCACGCTGCTCACGGCGGTGATGATCGTAGGCGTCCTAACGATCGTCGTGCTGCTTGTCATCCGCCTCAACCAGCCTGTGGCGCCGCATGCGCCCGAACTTCCGGACAATCTGGTCTTGCCGACAAACGCGGGAATTCACGCGATCACGGCAGGGCCAGGCTGGTATCTGATCGTCACGCGCGACGAGCGGATCTTTCTTTTCGACGATGACGGGACGCTCGCCCGCGAAATCCCGCTTCGCCGGAATTCTGACGATTGAATTGCGGTACCCGCTTTGGGCGTCTTCCGGTCCCGCCCGCATCAGGGTCTCGCGCTGCAAGCGAACGCGATCAGTTCCGATCTGTCTCACTGAAGTGATGGTACCGCCTGCTGGGTTCGAACCAGCGACCTCTGGATCCACAATCCAGCGCTCTAACCAACTGAGCTAAGGCGGCACGGGGCTGGTCATACCCCTTCGGTGGGGAACCGCGCAAGAGGGCCCACCGCAGATTCCAACGCGCCTCGCGCAACGTCGCCAGAGCCTCGCGCTTGCCGAGATCGGCGCACCGGGATACTGCCTCCACATCGCACCTCAGAGGGACCCCATGGGTATCAATTCGGACAGCGACATTCAGGCGAATCTGCAGATCGGGCCAACGACGCTCGGCATGGTGCGCATCTATATCGAGGGCAAGGGTATCGACCTGCCGCTGGATTTCGAGCCCGAAGAGGCCGAAGAGATCGCGGAAGAGATCCGGGCCGCCGCCGCCCGTGCGCGCGCCATGGGCGGCAAGAAGGCCGGCAAGAAGCCTAAGGGCTAGACAAACCGAGCCCGGGATCCCGCGCCGCATGCCAGCGCAGGGCGGCATGACGGGCGAACTTCTGGACCAGCACTTTCCGCCGCGCCGCCGCCAGGCGCAATTCGTCGCCCATGCGAACGATGTCGGCCCCGAAACCGTCCGCGATCATCAGCCCGGTCCCGTCGGGCAAGAGCTCGGACGGAAAGACGTCGTCCACGGCCCAGAAGTAGCGGTCACACCAGTCGAGATAGCCCTGCCACTTGTGGTCCGACGTGAAATCGGACCGCGACGACTTGCATTCCACGATCCAGAGCTCGCCGCGTGGACCCAGCGCCATGACGTCGACCCGGAGTCCCGGTGCCGGACTCATTTCCTCCACGGAGACGAAATCGTGCTCCAGCAGATAGCGGCAAACGCCTCGGGCCAGCATCTGTCCGGGCCGCAGCGCATCCTGTCTCAGATCGTCGGGCATGGCGCAAAGTGTGAACAAGAGGCGAACGTTTGACAAGACCGATGCCGGCCCTTGTCAATTCAGGGTCAGAGGTCTATCTGCCGAGAGTGGCGGGCACTGCCCTTTCTGTGCAGGGTCAAATTCCGGTGGCCTTACTCAATTCCGAGGGAGTTGGCTCTGGCCGGATCCTGGTCCGGTTACCCGACGCCCACCTGTGCAAACAGGTCCTCGGGAATTTAAATACCCCACGTCTGTGGTGGACCCGTCACACACACTCCCCAATCGGTCAACGTCGCCGAGGAGCCTCTGCCCGGACGGGCAAGAGCGCGCCGGACACGGACAGGGGCACGCGCCGGCCGCCCGACGGCGGCGTATCCTGCCGGCCGACCCGCTGGACCGCGATTGCGAATTGCACGCCGGCAAACACGATGCCGTTGAATATCCATAACATCGCGATCGCCAGGATGCCCGCGCCGTCATGGCTCGCCATCGTCCAGATCCGCGCCACATCGAACCACAGCAGCAAGAGCACGAAAGAGGCCGAAAGCGCGAAGCCGATCAGACAGTGACGTACGTAGAGGCGAGCGAGGCGCGGCATGAGATCCCTCCTGGGTCTGGCGTCCTCCATATATGGTGCAATCGGATGCCTGGCGCCACTCTGCGTCAATTCGCCGGCGGGATCACCCGCACGGTAAGGGGCATGTGGTCGCCGATATCGCCATAGGACAGCCCGTCCCGCGTCGTGCGCCGGATGGACGCACTCCGAACCCAGTCGTTGTGTCGCCGTGAATAGAGGATGTGGTCGGCCATGAACGGCCGTGGCTCCGGTTCCTCCCGGCAATGAATGAACGCGGTCCAGAGCGCGGCAAGATCGAGCACCGTCTGCGCCGACGGCTTCAACCGATCGAAAAGCGCGTTTCCGAGGATCAGGTCTGGGCGCCAGACGCTGCCCATCAACGCCTCGACCCCCGCCCGCCCCGGATGCCGTCCACGCGGACCGGCGGGTGCGATCCCGCCCTGCGCCTCGATCGTGCCGCAGACGAGAAGCGGCATCGCCGCGCTGTCGGGCGCCGTGAGCTGGCGGTCCAACACGCCCGCGCGGATCTGGCGACAGGCCGACAGGAGTTGCCCGCGGACCCGCGCATCGTCACCCCTATCCTCAGCACCGATGTCTTCCAGCACGCAGGCGGGATCTATATGAAACGCCACCAACCGGAAAGGTTGCCCGGTCGCCGGGCGGATCTCGGCCAAGAGCGGAACCGGCCCACCACCTGAAACGCCGACAGCCGCCAGAGCCGCGCCACAACCGCCCGTTTCGGAGCCGCCATTTTCGCCCGCATCGATGAGCCGCAGCGGATTCGGGTCGAAACGCCGTCCGTCGATACGCAAGGCGATCGCGATGGCACTTTCGTCCGGCTGCCCGCGGCACAGCCAGCGACCGGGCGCCGCGGTATCGAACAGGTGCTGGAGCTGATCCTGGCGTCTCGGCGCGCCGGTCAACACGATGATGTCGGCATCCAGGTCGTGCAGGCCACGGGCGATCTGCTCGCGACGCAGCCTGACGGTCGTCGGCGTGCCGTCGCGTCCAAGCCGACCTCCCACGCGCGCAGCGCCGTCCCGATAGATCGGTGCGTCGGCTGATGGGTCGAAGAGCTCGGCGAGCGGGTCTAGGCTCCAGAGCGCCATCCGCAATCCCGAACGCGGCGGGCGGTCGTGGCCGCTTGGCGTCGCATGCCGGGTCTGGGTCTCGTGCACGGTACCGAATGCACCGCTCTGCTCAGGTCTGTTGCAGTGGATGCGCTGCCACGCTCCCGACCCCGCGCCTGTCCCGCCGATCTTCAATCCGCGTCCCCCTTCGGCCATTTCAGGCGCCAAAGCTGTAGGGGCGGCGTAAAGATGCCGGCAACCGGCCGGGCGTTGCCTCAGAAGGCTTCGGGACGGGCCTCCCGCGCCATGTGGTCAAGCACGGCGTTGACGAATTTCGGTTCCTTCCCTTCGGGGAAGAAGGCTTGCGCGATGGCCAGATATTCCACGATGACGACCTTGGGAGGTGTCTTGCCGGTCACCAGTTCGCCACCGGCGGCCCGGAAGATCGCCCGCAGCGTCGGGTCGATCCGGGCGATGGGCCACTTCGCGACAAGCGCACGGTCCGTCATCTGGTCAACAAGTGCCTGTCGGTCCACCGCGCTTTCAAGCAACGAGCGGAACGTGTCCACATCACCTTCCAGCATCTCGTCGTCGTCGTAGCGCGCCCCGAAGCGAAAGTTCTCGAACTCCGCGCGCACGGCGTCAAGCGTCTGCCCCGACGCCTCCATCTGGAACAACGCCTGAACCGCGTAGAGACGTGACGCCGATCGCATCAGCCGCTTGTCGGGCCGCTTCATGCCATGCCCTCGCCCGTGCGAAATCCGATATTCTTTGGCGTGCGCGTAATCGTGCGGGCCAGCGAGATCAGGTGGAGCGCCGCCGCGGCGGCACCGCCGCCCTTGTTCTGCCCGTCAGGGTCCGCGCGCACCGCCGCCTGCTCGTGATTCTCGACCGTCAGGATACCGTTGCCCACGCAAGCGCCGTCGAGGCCAAGTAGCGTCAGCGCACGGCTGCTGTCGTTGCAGACCGTGTCGTAATGGGTCGTCTCGCCCCGGATCACGCACCCTAACGCAACGAAGCCGTCATAATCCCCCTGCCGCTGCGCGATGCGCACCGCTGTCGGGATCTCCAGCGCGCCGGGAACCTCGATCGTCTCATGTTCGACCCCGACCAATTCCAGCGTGGCGCGGGCTCCCGAAAGCAGCCCGTTGGCCACGTCACGGTAGTAGGGCGCAACGACAATGAGCACGCGAACCGGCTTATCGAAGTCGGGCAGCGGCAGGATGTGATGGGTCGGACCGGCCATCGGCTACTCCAGCGGGATGCGGCGGGTGCCTTCGATCGAAAGACCATAGGCGTCGAGCCCCACGACTTTCGGCACCGGCGAGTTTGTAAGCAGGATGAGGCGCGACAACCCGAGAGAGGACAGGATCTGCGCGCCCAGCCCGTATTGCCGCAGGGTGTGGGGCGACACGCTGTCTTCCAGCGTCAGCTTCATGTGGAGATCGCGCAGGAGCACCAGTACTCCGCGCCCCTCTCGGGCGATCTGGCGCATGGCACAGCCGAATTCACGCGACCGGCCAGCGCCTCCGGTCCCCACGACATCAAGCAGCGGATCGAGCGCATGCATCCGGACCATCACCGGAGCGTCGCCCGAGATATCGCCCTTGACCAGCGCGATGTGTTCGGCCCCCTGCGTCTCGTCGGTGTAGATGTGCAGGTCCCAGTCACCGCCGAATTCAGACGTGATCTGCCGTCGATCGAGTTCGCGCACGAGGTTGTCGTGGCGGCGGCGGTAACCGATGAGGTCACTGATCGTGCCGATCTTGAGGTTGTGCCGCTGGGCGAAGGCCACGAGATCCGGCAAACGGGCCATCGTGCCGTCTTCGTTCATGATCTCGCAGATCACGCCCGACGGGTTCAGGCCCGCCAGGCGCGACACGTCGACGGCCGCCTCGGTATGGCCCGCGCGCACCAGAACGCCGCCCGTCCGCGCGCGCAGCGGGAACACGTGCCCCGGCGTCGCGATATCGGCGGCACCCTTGGCAGCATCGATGGCCACCGCAACGGTCCGGGCCCGGTCATGGGCCGAAATGCCCGTCGTCACCCCCTCGCGGGCTTCGATCGAGACCGTGAACGCGGTTTCGTGGCGCGACGAATTGTATGATGACATCAGCGGCAGGCCGAGCGCATCGATCCGCTCGCCCGGCAACGCCAGACAGATGAGGCCTCGTCCGTGAGTTGCCATGAAGTTGATCGCATCGGGTGTGGCCATCTGGGCAGGGATGACCAGATCGCCCTCGTTTTCCCGATCCTCGTGATCGACAAGGATGAACATTCGCCCGTTGCGAGCGTCCTCGATGATCTCGTCCACCGTCGAAATCGCGTCGCGCCAGTTCGGGTCGCTCATACCATTTTCCACACGGGTC
Source organism: uncultured Alphaproteobacteria bacterium (assembly GCA_963709765.1). GTDB lineage: Bacteria > Pseudomonadota > Alphaproteobacteria > Rhodobacterales > Rhodobacteraceae > Roseitranquillus. The sequence continues at coordinate 518,914 of CAVPXL010000001.1, forward strand.
AGCATGGGCGACCGCATAACGCCCGCATCGCAGGAAGACCAGAGGCCCGAATTCTGGAGCGCCGGGAGAGTTAATCCCGCCGCGACACGAAATGGAACGCGCCGGTCAGATCGTCACGAGGCAGTCAGGGCACCACGCAGAGAATTGGGAGACTTCGCGCGGCGCCTTGCCGGGGGCCTGCAACCATCGCGCCCTTCTTCGTCCGAACCCTTGCCTCGGCAATTCTGCGCGCCTAGGCCGTTGTCTCGGCCAGACGGGCGACGTAGCGAGCCAGCGTGTCGATCTCGAGATTGAGCCGGTCGCCTTCGCGCAGCAAACCGAAGGTAGTGGCCTGCTTCGTATGCGGGATCAGGTTGATGCCGAACCGTGCGCCCTCGACCTCGTTCACTGTCAGCGACGCGCCGTTCAGCGCAACCGAGCCCTTCGGGGCGATGTAGCGTGCCACGGCCGCCGGGGCTTCGACGCGCATCCGGGTGCTGTCGCCCTCGTCAGTGAGGTCGATGATCCGGGCGATACCGTCCACATGACCCGAGACGATATGGCCCCCCAGCTCGTCGCCCACCTTCAGCGCCCGCTCAAGATTGACGCGGCGCCCGGGTGACCAGCCGCCCAGCGTGGTCAGCGACAAGGTCTCGGCCGAAGCCTCCACATCGAACCACGGCCTGGGATCGGTCCCCGTGGCGATGACGGTCAGGCAGACGCCGTCGCAGGCGATCGAGGCGCCAAGCGCAATGCCCGCCACGTCGTATCCGGTAAACAGACGCAGACGTGTGTCGCCGCGCTGCTCGATCTCGGCCACTTCGCCGATGTCGGTGATGATCCCGGTAAACATGCGCTTCACCTAGATGGATGAGCCCATCCTAGCAAGCGGGAGGATCGCGACCGCACCGGCCCCCTGGCGGGACTGCGTTCCACCGGCCCTACCGACCCGCGCGCCCCCATTGATGGACGACATCCGCCCCGACCTCGCGCACATCGATCAGATCGAATCGCCGCGCCTCTGCAAGCCGGTTCAGACCGAGCGGTCCCGTCGCCGCCAATCCATCCCCGCCCAGAACGAGCCCCGCCCCGAAGACAGCCAGCCTGTCCGCCAGATCCGCCTTGAGTAGCGACGCCGCCAAGCTGCCGCCGCCTTCGCAGAAGACGCGCGTCAGACCTCTGTCGCCCAGAGCCGCCAGCGCTGCGTCGGGCTTCGGGCGCCCCGCATCATCCGAAGAGACCTCGATCATCTCGGCTCCACGGCCCGACCAGAACGAGCGCGCCGTCTCCGGAACGCCCGGACCGTGAAGCAGCCAGAGCGGCCCGGCGCCTTCTCCCGTGGCAAGACGCCCCTCGCGCGGCAGATCCAGATCTTTCGCCAACACCACGCGGACAGGTTGTCGCACCGCGCCGAGATCGCGCACAGTCAGGGCCGGGTCGTCGGCCCGCGCGGTCCCTGCCCCTACGAGCACGGCGTCATGACTGGCCCGCATCGCGTGAACGAGCCGGCGGGCGGCCGGGCCGGTGATCCAGCGGCTTTCGCCCGAGGCGGTTGCAATGCGTCCGTCAAGACTGGTCGCGAGTTTCAGCGTCACCATCGGGCGCCCCGACGTCACGCGCTTGAGAAAGCCCAGCTGCAGGAATTTCGCCGCATTCGCCCCGACACCTGTCCGCAGTTGAACGCCGGCGCGCCGCAATATCGTGTGACCCCGGCCGGCAACACGCGGATCGGGGTCGGTAAGTGCCGTGACGACCCTCGATATCCCGCGCGACAGCAACGCCTCCGCGCAAGGCGGCGTACGGCCATGATGGGCGCAAGGTTCCAGCGTGACATAGGCGGTAGCGCCGCGCGCCGCGTCTCCCGCCTGATCGAGCGCTCGGGTCTCGGCGTGGGGACGCCCTCCGGGCGCGGTCCAGCCCCGCCCGACGATCCGGCCGTCGCGCACAATGACGCAACCCACGGCCGGGTTTGGCCAGACCTGTCCCAGACCCCGCCGCGCAAGCACAAGGGCCAGCGCCATGAACCGCTCGTCATCGACTTGGTTCATCCCGTGCTCGCGGGTCGGACTCGTTCGCGACGGCTGTTCACTCCGCTGGGGGCCGAAGCTCGCTCACGAAGCGGTCGAAGTCGTCAGCGGCCTGGAAGTTCTTGTAGACGGACGCAAAGCGGACATACGCGACGGTGTCGATCCGGGCGAGGCTCTCCATTACGATCTCGCCGATGACATTCGAGGGGATGTCGGTGTCGCCGAGGCTTTCCAGCCGCCGGACGATCCCGGAAATCATCTGATCGACCCGCTCCGGCTCCACGGGCCGCTTCTGTAACGCAATCCGGATCGACCGCTCCAGTTTGTCGCGATCGAACTCCTCGCGTCGCCCGTTCGTCTTGATGACGACAAGATCGCGGAGCTGAACGCGCTCATATGTGGTGAACCGGCCGCCACAGGCGGGACACAGACGACGACGCCGGATCGCGACGTGATCCTCGGCAGGACGGGAATCCTTCACCTGCGTGTCGGTGTTGCCGCAAAACGGACAGCGCATCGATCCCCCTCTGGGTGTTCCGCCTTCGTTATCCACAGCCACTATAAGAAGCCCGCCAGACTTTGGGTAGGCCTTTCCTTTCGACCCCAAGATGCAGAGCCCTCGCAGGTCCGAACCAAAGCCCGGCCGGCGCGTTGGTCCGCTGAAACAGCTCGGAGAGAAATAGGACCATGCGGCGCAAATCGATCCTGATCACGGGTGCCTCGACCGGCATCGGCGAAGCGACAGCGCGAGCGGCGGTCGAGGCTGGCTGGAATGTTGGCCTCTTTGCCCGCAGTGCCGACAGGCTCGATGCCTTGGCAACCGAACTGGGCGAGGCCACCCTGCCACTGGAGGGAGACGTTACGGACCCGAAATCACTGGAGGAAGCCGCGGCGCGCGCGGCCGACCATTTCGATGGACTCGATGCGGTCTACGCCAATGCCGGGACCGGGCTGACCGGCGCCCCAGATGATCCGGAGGCGTTGCGGCAACTGGTGGAGGTGAATGTACTGGGCGTACTGTTCACCGCCCGCGCCGCAATTCCGCACCTCAAGAAGACCAAGGGGCATCTGCTGCTGACCGGCTCCGCCGCCGGACGGCGTCATATAGCCGGCTCGATATACGGCGCCACCAAGTGGTTCGTTCATGGCTATGCCGGCAACATGGCCGAAGACATGCGCGAATGGGGTGGACGATGCACCGTCATCGCCCCCGGCATGGTCGATACGCCGTTTTTCGACGAGCCGAAGCCCGACAAGCTCCACCCCGAAGATGTGGCCTCTGCAGTGATGCACGCGCTGCTGGCACCGGAGCGCGCCGGCGTGCGCGAGATCTTCCTCATGCCGCAACACTGAGGAGACCGGAGCGGCGCACGCGACCGGGCTAGCGGATCGCGGCAGCGACCTGTCTTCTGTGCGGGCGGTCGCGATGCTCGAACAGATAGAGGCCTTGCCATGTGCCCAACTGCATTCGCCCCCGGCTGACCGGAATGGACAGGCTGACGGGCAAGATGGCCGCGCGGAGGTGGGCCGGCATGTCATCGGGGCCTTCAGCGACATGGCGCAGGTAGCGCATGGAAGGGTCGTCGGCGCGCGGAACGAGGCGGCGGAAGAAGGCCTGCAGATCGTTCTGGACGTCCGGATCCGCGTTTTCCTGGACCAGCAGGGAACAGGACGTGTGACGTACGAACAGCGTGAGGACGCCGTCGCCCTGAACCCATTCCGCAACCTGCCCGGTGAACTCGTAGAGACCGGGCCCGCTGGTCTCGATCGTGAACATGCTCTGCATGGCGCCCCTCCGCTGTCACCCTTTCTTCAGTCGGGCGGAGCCCGAGGGGCCCGCCCGTCCAAGCAGACAGCACAGTCGCAAGGCCGCTATTTCTGAGCCATCAACTGGCGACCCCGGGACCAGATCCGCAGCGAGAATGAGCAGTTGAGCGAGAGCGCGCCGCTCTTTCGCAGATGCGATCGCTTGGACGCCGCCCCGCCTCCATCAAGGCGGGGCGGCGTGAAGCTATTGGTCGAGGAACGAGCGCAGCTTGCGACTGCGGCTGGGGTGCTTGAGCTTGCGAAGCGCCTTCGCCTCGATCTGCCGGATCCGCTCGCGGGTCACACTGAACTGCTGCCCCACCTCTTCAAGGGTGTGGTCCGTGTTCATGCCGATGCCGAAACGCATCCGCAGAACCCGCTCCTCACGCGGTGTGAGCGACGACAGCACCCGAGTCGTGGTCTCCTTCAGGTTCTCCTGAATGGCGCTGTCGAGCGGAAGGATCGCGTTCTTGTCCTCGATGAAGTCGCCGAGCTGGCTGTCCTCCTCGTCGCCGATAGGCGTCTCGAGGCTGATCGGCTCCTTGGCGATCTTCATCACCTTGCGAACTTTCTCGAGCGGCATCTGCAGCTTTTCCGCCAGCTCTTCGGGCGTCGGCTCGCGACCGATCTCGTGCAGCATCTGGCGGCCCGTCCGGACCAGCTTGTTGATCGTCTCGATCATGTGGACCGGAATACGGATCGTGCGCGCCTGATCGGCGATGCTCCGGGTAATGGCCTGACGGATCCACCACGTCGCGTAGGTCGAGAACTTGTAGCCGCGCCGGTACTCGAACTTGTCCACCGCCTTCATCAGGCCGATGTTGCCTTCCTGGATGAGGTCCAGGAATTGCAGGCCTCGATTGGTGTATTTCTTGGCGATGGAGATCACGAGGCGCAGGTTCGCTTCGACCATCTCCTTCTTGGCCTGACGCGCTTCCTTCTCGCCCTTCTGGACCTGCTGGACGATGCGGCGGAACTCGGTGATGTCGACGCCCACATACTGGCCGACCTGAGCCATTTCGGCGCGCAATTCCTCGACCTTCAGGCCCGAGCGATCGACAAAGGTTTGCCAGCCTCGACCCGGGTTGGCCGAGATCCGCTCCATCCAGTTCGGGTCGAGTTCGCAGCCGCGATAGGTGTCGATGAATTCCCGGCGATTGATTCGCGCCTGATCAGCAAGTTTCACCATGGAACTATCGATCGACATGATCCTGCGGTTGATCCCGTAGAGCTGGTCGATCAGCGCCTCGATGCGGTTGTTGTGCAGGTGGAGTTCGTTGACGAGCTCCACGATCTCGCTCCGCAGCTTCTGGTATTCGGCTTCCTCGCCCGCCGAGAACGAGTTGTCCTCGTTCAGTGTCGCCGACATGCGGTTGTCCTGCATCTCCGCAAGACGCAGATAGTCGTTCGCAATTCGGTCGAGCGTCTCGAGAACGCGCGGCTTCAGCGCGGCTTCCATCGCGGCGAGCGAAAGATTTGCCTGGTCGTCGTCATCCTCGTCGTCGTCACGCGTGATCGGGTTGCCGTCGGCGTCGAGCTCGGGATTTTCGTCCTTGTCCTTGTCGTCGCTCCCGGTGACCGCCTCGGCCACGCCCTCGTCGGCGTCACCTTCCTCTTCCATGGAACGGCCGAACGTCGTTTCGAGATCGATCACGTCGCGCAGCAGGATGTCTTCGGTATGAAGTTCCTCGCGCCAGATCGTGATCGCCTGGAATGTCAGCGGGCTCTCGCAGAGCCCCGCAATCATCGTGTTGCGGCCGGCCTCGATGCGCTTGGCAATCGCGATCTCGCCCTCGCGCGACAGCAGCTCGACCGAGCCCATCTCGCGCAGGTACATCCGCACCGGGTCATCGGTACGGTCAAGCTTTTCGGTCTCGGTCTGGGAGACGGCGACCTCACGGCTCTGCGAGGTCGTGACAACCTCGCCGCCGGTCTTCTCCTCGTCCTCGGCCTCGTCGTCCTCAATGACATTGATGCCCATCTCGGAGAGCATCGACATCACGTCTTCGATCTGCTCGGACGACGTCTGCTCTGCAGGAAGGACCTGATTGAGCTGGTCATAGGTGATGTAGCCGCGCTCGCGAGCTTCGGCGATCATCTTCTTGACGGCAGTCTGGCTCATGTCGAGCATGACTTCCCCGTCCTGGTCATCGCCCTTGCGATCGTCGGTGTCCTTTGCGGCCATTCGGCTCTCCTTCGAACAGCTGATTCGACGAATAACCCGAATCAATAGCGCGGCATGTCGATTCGCACACCCGCATACCCAGAAAAGTTCGCCGCGACCATGCCGCAGCGGCTCAATGTCCCCGGCGACCGCCGCGACTGAAGTCGATCGTGTCCAGCAAGGACCGCGCCTTCTCCCGCTCGCCGCGATCGAGGCGAACGCCGTTGGGCGCAACCTCGAACTCCGCCGCGGCCTCCTGCCGGCTGCGCCCCGACCGTGCCAAGGCCTCCGCGGCCTGGCCGAGCCGCCAGGTCACCCCTTCGTCCGACGCGTCGTCCAGATCGGCCACCGCCTCGGCAATCTCGACCCGCGCCGAGCGATGCGCTTCAAGCTTTGCAAGCTCCTCCGCCAGACAAAGCGCTGCCAGATCATCGTCGTCAGGACACCGGACCGGCGGAGAGATGTGCACATGGCGGGGTGCGAACAGCTTTTCAAGGGCGGATCGACCAAGCCGCGCCTCGAGCCTTGCGCGCAGGAAACCCGCATCCCCCCCCATCTCCGCCAGAAGCGCCTCCTGCACGGCGCGATGATTGGCATCGACGGGCGCCAGCCGCTCGAGTTCCGACTCGAAGCGCGGCAGAAGCGCCGGGTGCACCACGAGCGCCGCCAGCACGACCCCCTCCCGCATCTCCTGCGCGATCGACCCGCCCGATCCGGCCAGCAGCGATGCGCGGGTCTCCGCACTGGGGGCGTGAACGGGACGTCGAACACGCCACTGCTTGCCGCCGCCCTTGCTTCGGCCCTGACCGAACAGGTCCTGCCGGAGGCGCTGAACCTCTTGGCCGTAATGGGCGCGGATCGATGGATCGCGGATCTTCCGCAGCGTTTCGCGCAGGTCGCGATCGAGCGCCGCGCGCCGTTCCGGACTGTCGAAACTGCGGCCCTCGGTCGCCCGGCGCCACAGTAGCGCGACCATCGGCTGGGCGCTCTCGACGAGCCGGCGCATCGCCGTGGCGCCGTCGGCCCGGATCACATCGTCGGGGTCGCGCCCCTCCGGCAGCAGGCAGAACCGCAACGATCGCCCCGCTTCGATCAGCGGGAATGCCAGGTCGATCAGGCGCATCGCCGCGCGCAGACCGGCCGTGTCCCCATCGAGCGCCACAATGGGTTCCGGGTGGATCCGCCACATGAGCTGGAGCTGGTCCTCGGTGATAGCCGTGCCCAACGGCGCCACCGCGCCACCGAACCCCGCCTCGACCAGGGCGATGACGTCCATGTACCCCTCGGCCACGACAAGGGGCTGGCCGTTGCCGGCCGCTTCCCGCGCAGGGCCGTGATTGTAAAGGCTGCGCCCCTTGTCGAACAACGCAGTCTCCGGCGAGTTCAGGTATTTCGCGCGCGCATTCGGGGCCATCGCCCGGCCGCCCAGGGCTATGCAGCGCCCGCGCGCGTCGCGGATCGGAAAGATGATCCGTCCCCGGAAGCGGTCATAGGGCGCGCCGCCGTCATCCGGCCGCGCCGCCAGCCCGGCGTCAACGACAAGATCCGCGGCGATCCCGGCCTCGGTCAGATGGCGGAACAGACCCTGTCGCACCTCCGGCGCAAACCCGATTTCCCACCGTTCCAGCGCTGCCGCATCGAGCCCGCGGCCCGCCAGATAATCCCGCGCCGCCTGGGCCTGCCCTGTCCGCAATTGCAGGCGGTAGTGACGGACCGCCTTCTCCATGACGTCGGCCAGAACGGCTCTGCGATCCGACCTTTGCCGTTCCTGGGGGTCGCGTTCGGGCATCGCCATGCCGGCCTCGCGCGCCAGGATCCCGACCGCCTCCATGAAGCCCACGTTCTCCGTGTCCTTCACGAAGCCGATGGCGTCCCCCTTCGCGTGGCAGCCGAAACAGTAATAGAATCCCTTTCGGTCATCGACGTGGAAGCTCGCCGACTTTTCCTGGTGGAACGGGCAGGGCGCCCACATGTCGCCCTTGCCCTGGTTCGACTTGCGGGTGTCCCACATGACCTTGCGCCCCACCACCTGCGCCAGGCTGGTGCGATTGCGCAACTCGTCCAGAAAGCCGGGGGAAGACTCATGGGCAGAGTATCCGGCCGGTCCGCGTCGCTGTCCAGCGCCGGAAGCGGTAGCTTGTGCGAAGTCAGCTTCGCGAAGCCAGTCCCCGCATCGCACGCTCGATCTCCTCGACCACATGATCGGCCACCGAGCGCGCAACAAGAATCAGAACCGGTCCCTCTTCGGCAATCAGCAGCGCATCCGCGTGACCCAGAAGTGTCCGTACCGCACTTCCCGGCGGAAACGCCGCCGGCCTCAGGTCGACCGGACACAGACGCGACAGAACCTCAGCGACGGCAGACCCGTTCAGTCGAAGCGCGGCATAGCCGTCCGATACGTCGACGGTCGCGGCCCCGTCGACCTCGACGCGCGCGCCGAGCGCCAGTGCCTCATCCTGCCCGGACCAGACGAAGCGAACCCCCTCCCCCTCCTCGACCCTTCCAGCCTCGGGGAACGGGGCCCCATGCGCGCGCTCCAGAGCGGCGGAAACCGCGTCGACCCGATCGGGAAACGGAAGAATCGCGGTAATTGTGTCGCAAGGGGCGGTCTCCAGCAGCACCGATCCGATCCGCACCGGGACCGTGCGCCAGATGGGGGGCGCGAGACGAGTTCAGGCATTACGCCATTCCCCGACCCTGGCAGCCGCACGGCCCAGATGGCAGCAGACTGTCCTTGCGCAATCAGCCATGGACGTCCTCCACGTCGGCCCGCGCCCGCTTTCCGTCAGGGTCGACGAAGACCGGAGACACCACTTCGCAGAACGTCTCGCCATGCCGCATCGGATCGCAGACCCGCACCGTCTGGCCGTGCCGCGCGCGACCGTTCCGCAGGAGCGCCAGGCCAATCGCGCTGCCGACGCTCGGCGAATGGCCCGTGGACGTCACGTGTCCCTCAACGTTTTCTGCCCAGAAAGACGCCTCGGCGCCGGTCAGCAGGGCGCCGGGGGCCACCGGCGCCGCGGGATCCACCGGGCGCAGGCCCACAAGCTGCGCGCGCAGCGCGCCCCGCAGACCATCGCGGCGGGCGGCGGCACGGCCGATGAAATCCCCGTCCTTGAGCATCCCCTCCAGACCAAGGTCGAAGGCCGTCGTCCGGCCGTCGATCTCCGCATGGGTCAGAAACCCCTTCTCGATCCGCAGCACGTCCATCGCCTCCATCCCGTAGGCGCACCCGCCCAAGGCTTCGGCCTGTGCCACCAGCACCCGCCAGAGCCCGTCGCCCCAGCGCGCCGGAACCGCCAGTTCGTAGCCAAGCTCGCCCGAGAACGAGATCCGGAAAAGCCGGCACTCAACGCCCGATATCGCCACCGGCCCATGCTGCATGAACCCCAGAGATGGAACATCGTCCAGCACCAGCCGCAGGAGCCGCGGCGCCAGCGGACCCGCGATGGCATATTGCGCCCAGTGATCGGTCACGCTGGCAAGCCGGACCGCCAGGCCCGGACGCAGACACTGGCGCACGAATTCGAGGTGCCGCAGCACCTGTCCGGCTGCCGCGGTCGTCGTCGTCACCAGGAACCGACCGTCGGCGAGTCGCGCGCAGGTGCCGTCGTCCATCACGTGGCCGTCTTCGCGCAACATCGCGCCATAGCGGATGCGGCCCGGTTTCAGCGTGCTCATCCGCCCGCAATAGACGAAGTCGAGAAACGCCGCGGCGTCCGGGCCCTGCACGTCGATCTTGCCCAAAGTCGACACGTCCGCGACTCCGACCGCGCCCCGCACCGTGCGCACCTCGCGCTCGCAGCTCTCGCGCCAGTCCCGTTCGGCCGGACGGGGAAAATAGGACGCGCGGTACCAGTGGCCCGCTTCGATCATCGGGGCGCCACGCTCCTGTGCCGCAGCATGCGCGCCGGTCAGCCGGCGCGGGGCGAATGACGCGCCCCGTCCGCCAGCGCCCATGGCCGCGATCGGCACCGGCGTGAAGGGTGGCCGGAAGGTCGTCACGCCCGTTCCCGGGATCGACCGGCCGGTCGCCTCGGCCAGAATTGCGAGCGCCGTGACGTTGGAGGTCTTGCCCTGGTCCGTCGCCATGCCCTGGGTCGTCCAGCGTTTCATGTGCTCGGCCGCCGACAGGCCTTCTGCAACCGCCGCCTGCACGTCCTTGGTCGTGACGTCGTTCTGCAGGTCGAGAAATGCGCGCCCCCGTCCCGGCACCTGCCAGAGCGGCGCCATGCCCCGCATTCCCGGCTCGTCGACATCGGGCAAGGGCGGCGCCTCGGCCTTGCACCCCAGAGAATCCAGCGCCTCCACGGCCGCGCGAGCCCCGTCGGCAAGGCAACCGGCCGTGTCGAAGACTCCGCGCGCGGCGCCCACAGGTTCCATTCCGCCGACGCCCCCGTCCGGAACGAAGGCCTGGATGTCCTCGCGCCAGACCGGGCGTCCGCCGGTGTGACAGGTCAGGTGCAGCGTCGGGTTCCACCCGCCGGCCACGGCCAGACAATCCGCGAATACCTGCGTCTCTCCCTCGGCACTCCGGACCTTGAGCGCCTTCAGGCCGAGTGACCCCGTCGTTCCGGCGACCACACTGCGATGGAGCGGCAGATGCGCCGGGCCGGAAACGTCCGGGCGTGGATCGATGATCGCCGCCACCTGAATTCCGGCCGCGAGCAGATCGTCCACGGTCCGTCCCACATCGTCGTTCGCGCCGAAGACGGCGACCCGACGCCCCGGTGCCACACCCCAGCGATTGACGTAGGCGCGCACCGCCGAGGCCAGCATCACACCCGGCCGATCGTTGCCCGGAAACGCGATGCTGCGCTCGATCGCACCGGCCGCAAGGATCGTGCGCCGCGCAACAATGCGCCAGAAACAGTCCTGCGGCCGATCGGGTCGCGGCGCCTCGTGCTGCGACACGCGTTCCAGCGCCCCGAATGTCCCCTGGTCGTAGGCGCCCACGACCGTCGTCCGCGGCATCAGCCGGACATTCGGCAGGTCGCCCAATTCGCCGAGGATGCGCTCCACCCAGTCGGACCCGCTCGCTCCATCGAGGCGAGTTCTCTCGGCAAGCAACCTCCCGCCAAGGCGGAACCCTTCGTCCGCCACGATCACGTCCGCGCCGGCACGCCCCGCCGTCAGCGCCGCGGCAAGCCCCGCGGGCCCGCCGCCCACGACCAGCAGGTCGCAGAAGCCGAAGGCGGTCTCCGATGACGCGCCGTCGTCCCACTCCGAAAGCCGCCCGAGCCCCGCGGCCTGCCGGATCGCGGGCTCGTAGAACGCTTCCCACGCACGGCGCGGCCACATGAAGGTCTTGTAGTAGAACCCGGCCCCGAGCATCGGGGCGAGCAGATCGTTCACGCCCAGCAGGTCGGCCCCGAGCGAGGGCCAGCGGTTCTGGCTGCGCGCCACGAGACCGTCCCAGAGTTCCTGCACGGTGGCTCGCACGTTGGGCGTCCGCGCGTCTCCCACGCCGGTCGTGACCAGCGCGTTCGGCTCTTCGGACCCCGCGGTGTGGATGCCGCGCGGACGATGGTACTTGAACGACCGCCCCACGAGCCGCACGCCATTCGCCAACAGGGCGGAGGCCAGCGTGTCACCGCGCAGACCACGATAGACCCTGCCGTCGAAGGTGAACGAGATCGGACGGTCCCGATCCACAAGGCCGCGCCCGTCGATCCTCATCGGGGGCTCCGGGTCCGGAAGGCGGTTGTCCCGGCCCTGCATCGCGGTTCGGAGACGAGCGCGGGCATTCGGAAAAGCGCCTGTCACCGTGTCACCTCCGACGCCAGACGAGACCCGGCGATGGCGTGGGTGAGCGTGTCACGCTCGACCACCAGCCACGCGCCGCATCCGTTCTCGTGCCGCCACAGCTCGCGGGTGGCGCCGGCCGGATTGTCACGCAGATGCAAATAGGCGTCCCAATCCGCCGCATCGCTGTCCTCCGCGGGTCGGTCGAGATAGACGGCGGATCCCATGCAGTAGAACTCCCGGCGATCCCGTATGCCACAGACCGGGCATGGTACCCGCATGTCGCCCCTCCCTCGCTGTCGCCGACCCGACGTCAGAGCGACTATCGCGACCGCGGCGCGCGCTTGCAAGTGAGCCACGGCGCCGCCAGAAACGGCAGCGGTGGTCCGTCAGGCGCCGGCTGTTTCCGTCCCGGCATCGGATCCGCGCCGACGGATCATCGACCGGCCCCTCGCCACGCGGGCCCGGATGACCGCTCCGACAGCCCTCAGCGGCGGCGACCGAGCGCCAGTCCGCCGGCAAGCAGGCCCGCAAAGACCGGCAGGGCCGGCGGCAGCGGAACCGGCGCGGGCGGTGTCAGATCTTCGGGCCACGGCTCAGGCTGCTGATCCGGCGGCAGCGGAGGCGTTTCGGTCACCGAAGGTGCGCGCGGGGTGTCGTCGCCACCGACGTCGGGCAGGAAGGGCGTGGTCGACCGGCTGTTGCCCGGACCGACAGAGCCGCCGAAGCCGCCCCGTCCACCGCCACCGGACCCGTCACTGTCGAGGCTTGCGACCGTGATGCCCTCGAGTTCCTCGGCCCGCGACCCAGTCGGGGGCCTGCTTCTCGACCGGCCAGACCGCCTCGTGGCGGCAGGCTTCGGCATACCGGCTGACGTAGGCGTCCCATTCGTCCGGGCGCAGCGCTCGGCCCAGGACCTCGCGCGCCAGCTCGTCCGGCGTCAGGATCCGCGCGCAGGGCTGCGGCAGACAGAACGCCGGGGCCCGCACGTCGGCCTTGCCGGAGGGAAACGGTTCATCCGGATCGCCACCATCGACGCAGCCGCCCCCGATCGGATCCCACATGGCATGACCGGCGCTGCGATCCAGCGGATCGAGGCCCGGGACAGGTTCGGGCAGGTGCTGTGCCGTGGCCGGCACGACCTGGTCGAACGTGGGAGTGACGACGACCGTCGGCGACCCGTTCGCTGCGTCCCCGGCCGGCACCGTCGCCGCGGATGCAGTCACGCCGAACACGACGGCAAGCACGAGAACGAAGGCGGCGACAGGCATGGTTTCTCCGGCCATGATCGGAACAAGCCGGAAGTTGCGTCAAAGTGTGAGGATTAACCAAGGGTTGACCATCGTCTAGGTTAATCGCCTCAGGTCGCTCCGGGCAGGCCGGTCACCGCCGGGTCGCGGCAAAGTCCGGATCCGATCCCGACTCAGCCCCGCAGGATCCAGAAGAGACAGAGCCCAAGCGCAAGCAGCAGGATGAGCGGCCCGATGATGCGCTCCATCGGTTCGGTCGCCTCGGCGAGCTTCGCCTCGAGCTTGTCCCGCGTCGAACGCAGCACCGGCACCGTCTCGGACCCGAGGTCAGGCGCACAAGGTCGGGCGCGTCCCCGGCTTCCGCAGCCGACAGGTCCTGCAACGCCCGCTGGTGCAGCAGGTGCACGGCCGCATGCCGGCTCGCGAAGGGGTGGCTCTGCTCCCAAAGGAAGGCGACCATGTAGAAGATCACCGCGCAGAGCAGGACCACGAAGAACGACACCGGGCGCGCCGCTTCGGTCGACAGCATCACCAGCTGTCCCGACAGGATCGTGCCGAAAAGCGATATCAGGAAGAGGTGGTTGCGCGGGAAGAAGTTCAGCTTGGTCGCGGTCCAGACGCGCAGCGCCGCGATCAGAGCGGCCGAACGGGTCCCGCTGCTGTCGGGCAGGGCCTCGATCTGGCGCACTGCCGCCGTCTCGGCCAGATGTCGCGCCACCGGATCCTGCATCCGGTCGAGATCGACAAGCGTCTTCTGAACGCCGATCACGTCGCGCGGCGACCAGCGGTTTCTCCGCACCGCTTGCGAGAAGGTCTCGACCAGCTCGAAGTAGCGTTCGTTGTGCCGGCTGCGGACCTCTACCGTCCGTTCGATGGCGAAGACGATGATGAGGCCGAAGACCAGCAGGCTCGTCTCGATGATGAAGGTGTCGCCGCCACCCGCCATCCGCCACGTTCTGATCGCCGAGCAGCACGACGAGGTAGCCGAACACCAGCGCCGCGACCGCGGCGACCCGCGTGGCGTCGAAGTAATGCGACCTCAGCGAGATGAAGGAGCCTGCCGCGACGATGAGCCCGGCGCCGAAGGTGAAGTAGTAGGCCAGCGGTTCGCGGCTGTAGAGACTGATGCTGGCGATTGCGACCACGGGGATGAGGTAGAACACCGCCGCCGAGGAGGCCCGCTTGCGCAACGACAGCGCGTAGACGAAAACCGGCGCGCCCACGCCGATCACGCCGAAGCCGAGAATCGCCGTGAGGTAGAGAGAGCGCGACGACAGGCTCGGCAGCTCGAGGGCCTCTCCCCGCGCCACCCCCACAAGCGCGAGCACGCCGAGCAGCAGAACGTAGGCGCAGAGCGACACCTGCAGCGTGTAGCCGTGCGGCAGCGTCGCCGCCGCCGCTGCGTCGAACTCCCGCGAGCGCCCCGCAGCCAACCCGCCCTCGCGCCGCAACGTCTTCTGGAAGAGACGGCTGAGGCGGCTGTGGATGCTGCTCTTGAGCCCCATCGCCACGGCGGCGATGAAGGCGATCGCTGCCCACCGGTCCTCGCCCAGACGCGCCAGGCGCAGGTCGTCGGGGCTCAGGATGCACATCGTCGCCCCGAGAAAAGCCAGGAGCAGCAGCGCGTAGTCCTGCCGCCGGATCCCCTGCCGCCAGAGCATCGCGTCGAAGGCGACGAGAAAGACGATCCAGAGCTCGAAGAGAGCCGTCGGCACCACCGGGTCCGCCAGCCTGAGCGCGGCGAAGAAGGTGAGATACTCGACCGAGTGCGCCACGCCCGAGACCAGCAGCAGCCTGCGCACCGGCGGCGGCGCCTGCCAGAAGAACAGGCGCGAGTATCGCAGCGCCCGACCGACGATCAGCCACAGCACGACGCTGCAGAGCTGCGCGAGCGTCAGGACCACGAGGATGTCGTCCTCGATCAGCGTCGCCAGCAGCGGATAGAGGCCCCAGACGAGGATCGCGAGCGCGGAGAAGACGGCGAAATGCAATGCGCCTCCCGACCGGTCAGTGAAGGTTGTGCTGGCTGCCCGCGCCTTCCTCGTCGAGCAGCGCGCCGCGCGCGAACCGGTCGAGCCTGTAGCGGACAGCCGTCTCGTGCGGGCGGTCCGTCGCCATCAGATGCGCGAACGCAAAGCCCGAGGCCGGAACCGCCTTGAACCCGCCATAGCACCATCCCGCGTCGAGATAGAGGCCCTCGATCGGCGTGTGGTCGATGATCGGACTGCCATCGGGCGTCATGTCCATGATCCCGCCCCAGCTGCGCAACACCCTGGCCCGACCGATCATCGGCATCAGCGTCATCGCGGCCTCCATGACCTGCTCGGCCCGCGGCAGGTTCCCGCGCGCGGCGTAGGACGGGATAGAAGTCGAGGTCGCCGCCGAACACCAGACCCCCCTTGTCGGACTGGCTGATGTAGAAGTGTCCCATGCCGTAGCTGATGACATGGTCCAGGACGGGCTTCAGCCCCTCCGTCACGAAGGCCTGCAACACATGGCTCTCGATCGGCAGGCGCAGGCCCGCCATCGCCGCGACCTGGCTGGAGCGCCCGGCGACGACGATACCGACCTTGCCGGCCCGGATCGCTCCGCGCGTGGTCTGCACGCCGCGCACGCGCCCGCCTTCGACGTCGATGCCGGTGACCTCGCAGTTCTGGATCAGGTCCACGCCCAGCCGGTCCGCCGCGCGTGCGTATCCCCAGGCGACCGCATCGTGCCGCGCGGTCCCCCCGCGCCGGTGCAGAAGCCCGCCGTAGACCGGGAACCGGGTATTCCGGAAATCAAGGTAGGGCAGCAGGATCGGCACCTGTTCGCGCGTCAGCAACTGCGCGTCGTCGCCCTGCGCGGTCATCATGTTGCCGCGCCGCGCCAGCGCATGAAGTTGCCCGTCGGAATGGGCGAGCTGGATCACGCCACGCTGGGAGTGCATGACGTTGAAGTTCAGCTCCCGCTCCAGCCCCTCCCAGAGGCGCAGGGAATGGCTGTAGAACTCCGAATTGCCCGGCAGCTGGTAGTTGGCGCGCACGATCGTCGTGTTGCGCCCGACGTTGCCGAGGCCCAGCGAGCCCTTTTCCAGCACCGCCACGCGCGTCGCGCCGTGCTCCCTGGCAAGGTAGTAGGCGGTCGACAGGCCGTGGCCGCCGCCGCCAATGATGATCATGTCATAGGCGGCCTGCGGCTCCGGCCGGCGCCAGAGCGGGCGCAGCGCGGCATTTCCGCGGATCGCCCCGTCGATCAGGCTTAGGGCCGAATAGCGCATCGCCTCCTCCGTTCCGGCCCCGAGGAAAGCAGGTCGCAGGCACGAGCGGCAACGCCGCCGCGCATCTTGCCCTGCGGCTCTCGCCACGGATAGCCTCGGCGGGACCGACGTTGCAGGGAGCGCGCGATGACGCAGGTGCCGAAATCAGTTCGGGTCCGCGTGAGCGGCCGGGTGCAGGGCGTCGGCTTCCGCGCCTGGACACGCGACGAAGCCCTGCCGGCTCGGCCTGCGGGGATGGGTCCGCAACAACGCCGACGGATCGGTCGCGGCGCTCGTCTGCGGAGAGCCGGGCGCGGTGGACGACATGCTCGCCGCCCTGCGCCGCGGCCCGTCGCTGGCGCGGGTCGACGATGTCGCCGACGAAGCCGTCCGAAGACATGTCCGACACCGCTTTCGAGGTACGGCGCTAGGGCGTCACATCACGAGACGGAAATAGTCGAGCTCGAAGTTCCGCTCCATGCCGGAATTGCAGAACCCCATCGACATGTTGGACGTCCCCGAAATCAGGCCGCCCGCGATCATCGAGGCGCCCTCGATCCCGTCGGCATTGGCGGAGAACTGGATGTCGCCCGCGGCGATGACCTGACCGCCGAACATCGAGAGCCCCGAGGCTACCTCGAATCCGCCCAGCGTCAGGATCTGCGCGCCGCCGTCGCTCAGACAGTCGTCGTCGCGCCCGAGCTGCAGGCCCGACGGCGCCGTCACCGACTTGGCGTCCGTGCTGGTCGTCGCCAGAACGGCGTTCTCGAGCCGCGCGCCCGACGAGAATTTCACGTCGCAATCGGTGACGATGACAAGGTCGCGCAGGGTGATTCCCGGCAAGGTCAGCGTTCCCTTCCCGGCGCAGCTCGCGCGTGTGGATCCGGCCCGGACACGAAATCCGTCGGCGGACGCCTTCTTCGGGTCGAGCGTGACGGTACCGGCCGCGGTCACGTAGTCGGGCATCCAGTCGGAGCCGTAGATCCCCACCTCGTCGATGATCCCGGTCAAGATGCTGCAGGATGCGGATGTTGTAGGACGCCGTCACGCAAGGCCTCGGCAAGCCCCTCGTTCTTGTCGAACCCCGACGCCGGCAGCATGATCGTGCCGCTGTCGGGCATCGACACCACGGTTCCGTCCTCGAAATAGTTGTTCTGCTGCAGCTCCACATTGGTCGTTCGAGTGAATGCAGAAGCCGTTGTAGAACTCGTTGTTGCTGCGCAGATCGACGATGCCCTCGGCCACGAACCCCTCGCGCAGGCAGGGCGGGCGATGGGTCTGGAAGACCGCCGCGCGGACGATCGACCATTCCTCGAACCCGGTGATCCGCAAAAGCCACGTTGCGACGCCGTTCGACCGCTCCGCCACCCGGCTCAGGTCGATCCAGACGGCGGACTTGCTGTTGACGTCTTCGACGAAGACCTGGCTCTCCGCATCCCAGATGCCGAACCGGATGTCGCCGGGAACGACGACGTCGCCGTTCACCGCGGCCGGCAGGGCGTATTCGACGATCGCCATCGCCGCCGCCTTCGCCTCTTCGAGCGTCGCGTGTTCGCGGGTATAGAGCGCCGCGTGGGCTGCGGCGTCGGCCGTCACCTGCAACTGGGTACGCACACGCATCGCGTTGGCCACGTCGAGCGCAAGCCCCCCACCATCAGCACCGCCGGCAGGAAATAGATCGACAGCACCGTGATCGACCCATCCTCGCCGGCCAACCGGCGAAGCCGGGCACGGACCCGATCGGACAGCGTCCGGCCCATCATATCTCCAACAGATGCTGCGCCGAGATCGTCAGGACGATCCCGTCGAACATCTCGAACGTGCCGAGGATCTGCATGTCGCGGGCCGGAACCGTCACCCGGGTCGTCACCACGCCGTTGTCCACCACCGACGTCGCCTGCAGCGCGTCACCGAAATCGACGAGGGCCGAGCGGACGAAGCCGGCCGTCTCCTCCGCACTGGTAAGCCGGCCGATCGACATGGCCCGATTGGCGTCCTGCACCACGCGCAGGACCTGGGCCTGGCCATAGAAGATCATCGTCGCATCGACGATCGCCGCCAGGATCATCAGGAACAAAGGCATCAGGATCACGGTCTCGATGGAAGCCGCGCCGTCTTCGTCCCGGATCAGAAATCGCCCAATGCGACGGATATCGATGCCCTTTCTTGCCGGAGGGGTCGGAGGCATCGTGCAAGTTCGGGCCCGATTCGGGCGGGAATGTGGCGAAGGCCGCGCATTCGTGCGGCATGCGCGGCGCGGGGGTCCGTGACCTTGCGTCGCCTAGCCGCCGGAAGGGTCCCTGGCCCGCAGCGCCGCGGCACGGCGGCGCAGCGCGTCGGCGCGCGCGGCGAGGCCGTCCTGCGCCCCGCGCACCCCGGCGCCCGCCGCCGACGCCTGCTCGACTTCGGAAATCGGGATCAGGCGTGGATAGGGGGCGTCCGGGTCCACCGGCGCGAAGGCGCTTTCGGGCACCGGCAGGGGCGCGCAGGCGCCGACGAGCGTCAGCAGGGCGGCACAGGCCGCAACCATTCGCAATCTGTCGCCTGTCCTGACCATCGGCGGACGATAGGAGAGGCAGGCGCCCACGCGCAAGCACCGACCCTCGACGCGCGGACGGACCGGCGCTATGGGGCGACGATGACATCGACCGCACCGTCTCGTCCTCTTGCCGTCGTCACGCCCTCGCCCCTGCGCCGCGGCGTCGGGATCGCAATGCTGGCGATGCTCGGCCTCCTGCTCGGTTGGATCGCGCTGGCGACGCCGCCCGCCGATCCGGTCTGGCGGTTCTTCCTTCTGGCGATTGCGGGCGGCGCGCTTTGGCTGGCCCATGCCGTGTGGCGCGCCACCACGCACCGGGTCGAACTGACCGAGGAGGGTCTGTTCGACGAGACCGGCCGTCGGCTGGCGGGTCTCGACGAGATCGCGGGTGTCGAGCGCGGCGCCTTCGCGTTCAAGCCTTCGGGCGGCTTCATGGTGCGTCTGCGACAGCCCGGCCGGCGCGCCTGGGCGCCGGGACTGTGGTGGCGCATCGGCCGGCGCCTCGGGATCGGCGGCGTGACTGCGGCGCACCAGTCGCGACACATGGCGGAAGTGCTCGCCATGATGCTGGCCGAACGCCGCGACTGACGCCGACCTGCCGATCGACGAGACGGTCGAAGGGCGTGGCTTGGAACCGGCGCGCTCCGTGATAGCTTGGCTTCCATAGGGCGCGCGTGGACGTACCCGGAAAAATGGGAGAGAGCGATGGACGCGACAACCACGGTCGAACCGACATTCCGCCAGTCGGTGGATCTGATGTTCAATCACGCGGTGCGGATGATGGACATCAGCCCGGGCCTCGAGGAGAAGATCCGCGTCTGCAACTCGACCTATACCGTGCGCTTCGGCGTGCGGCTGCGCGGCAAGATCCAGACCTTCGTCGGCTACCGCTCGGTCCATTCCGAACACATGGAACCGGTCAAGGGCGGCATCCGCTACTCGCCGGCGGTGAACCAGGACGAGGTCGAGGCGCTGGCGGCGCTCATGACCTACAAGTGCGCGCTCGCCGAGGTGCCCTACGGCGGCGCCAAGGGCGGCCTCTGCATCGACCCGCGCCAGTACGAGGAGCACGAGCTGGAGCTGATCACGCGCCGCTTCGCCTACGAGCTGGCCAAGCGCGACCTGATCAACCCCGCCCAGAACGTGCCCGCCCCCGACATGGGCACCGGCGAGCGCGAAATGGCCTGGATGGCCGATCAGTACCAGCGGATGAACACCACCGACATCAACGCCCGCGCCTGCGTCACCGGCAAGCCGCTCAACGCCGGCGGCATCGCCGGCCGGGTCGAGGCGACGGGGCGCGGCGTGCAATACGCGTTGCGTGAATTCTTCCGCCATCCGGACGACGTGAAGGCCGCGAACCTCGACGGCAAGCTCTCGGGCAAGCGGGTCATCGTGCAGGGCCTCGGCAACGTGGGCTACCACGCCGCCAAGTTCCTCAGCGAGGAGGACGGCTGCCCGGTCATCGGCATCATCGAACGCGACGGCGCGATCGTGAACGAGAACGGTCTCGACGTGGAGGCCGTCCGGGCGCACCTGATGGAGACCGGCGGCGTGAAGGACTGCCCGGGCGCCACCTACACCGCCGAGGGCGGCGACGTCCTCTGCCATGAGTGCGACATCCTGATCCCGGCGGCGCTGGAAGGCGTCATCAACCGGCAGAACGCCGAGGACATCAAGGCGCCGCTCATCATCGAGGCCGCGAACGGGCCGATCACCGCAGGCGCCGACGAGATCCTGCGCGAGCGTGGCGTCGTCATCATTCCCGACATGTACGCAAACGCCGGCGGTGTGACGGTCAGCTATTTCGAATGGGTCAAGAACCTCAGTCACATCCGTTTCGGCCGGATGCAGCGCCGCGCCGAGGAACGGCGCCACCACCTGATCGTCGACGAGCTCGAGCGGCTTTCGTCCGACAAGGGTCTGGGCTGGGAATTGTCGCCCAACTTCAAGGCGGACTACCTGACCGGCGCCGACGAGCTGGAGCTCGTGCGCTCCGGGCTCGACGACACGATGCGCACCGCCTACCAGCACATGCGCCACATGTGGCACACCCGCGACGATGTCCACGATCTGCGCACGGCGGCCTATATCGTCGCCATCGAGCGGGTTGCGGCAAGCTATCGCACCAAGGGTCTCTGAGACCGGAGGGGGCGCTCCCGCCCCCCGGAGGCGCGCTGTCGCGCTTGCCGGGCGTTGGGCCGGGCGCCGGGCCTCCGGCCCGGCGATCAGGGCGCGCTCATGCAGGACCCCCGTCAGCGAACGCCGGAGCCGGTCTGTCCGCGGCGGCCACCCGCCGCAACGCCACGTGGCGTCCGCGCGCTACTCAGTAGATGTAGCGGATCTGCTCGCTCCAGTAGCGCTCGATCCGGCGCAGATGGCCGTTGATACCGCTCATGGTCTCGGGATCGAGACCGGCACGGCGGGCAAGACCGTCTGAATGGTTGTTGAAGAGCTCCGTCACGGAATCGCGGATGCCGCGGCCCTTCTCGGTCAGACGCACGCGCACCGATCGACGGTCGATCTCGCAGCGCTGGTGATGCATGTACCCGAGCTCGACCAGCTTCTTCAGGTTGTAGCTGACGTTCGACCCCTGGTAGTAGCCGCGCGATTTGAGTTCGCCGGCGGTGACCTCGTTGTCACCGATGTTGAACAGGAGCAGCGCCTGCACGGCGTTGATCTCGAGAATGCCGAGCCGTTCGAACTCGTCCTTGATGACGTCGAGCAGCAGGCGGTGCAACCGCTCCACCAGCGCGAGACCCTCAAGGTATTCTTCGAAAAGGCCGCGATCGGTGGGCGCGGAAATCGGGGCATGAATTGTCATCGTCACATCAACCGTTGCTTGTTCAGGGACCGAACATCGGTTGAAAGATCAAAAATTCAGTTAAGTCTGGGGCAGTTTGTACTTAACGGCGCCCCCGTGGCGCCCGGACAACCGCGCGATCAGCGGCGCATGGCGCTCCGGGGCGGGCTCGCGGCCCGACACCCAAGCGTAGAGGCTCTGATCGTCTTCCTCCAGCAGCGCCTCGTAGGCGGCCAGGTCGGCTTCGCTCATCCGGGTCAGCTCGGCATCGGCGAACGGGCCCAGGATCAGGTCCATTTCCTTGGTGCCCCGACGCCAGGATCGCAGGCCGAGCCGCCGCAGGCGGACATCCTGGGGCGTCACGCCTCGTGCTCCAGGATCGACTTCAGCCGCTTTTCCAGAACCGCCATGCGCTCGGCGGCATTGCGCAACTGCCCCTGAAGCTGCCGCATCTCGATCAGAAGCTCGCCCGCGTCCGGCTTCGCCACCGTGCCCGGCGGAGCGACCCCCTCGCCCTCGCCGGTCAACAGCCATTTCAGGGAGACATTGAGGATCCCCGACAGGATCTGCAGCCGGTTGGCGCGCGGCTCGGCGCGGTCGTCCTCCCAGGCCTGCAGGGTCGTGGTGTTGACCCCGAGCCTGCGCGCCAGTTCGCCCTGGTTCAGCCCCAGCGTCTCGCGCGCACCTGCCACGCGGTCGCCGAAGGTCGCGGAGCTTTCCGCGTACCAGTCTGTCGTCTCTTGCATCCTGCGTCCCCTTTCCCGGTCTGTCCGGGCCCGCTTGATCGGATCGGAGCAGAAGACTAGGACATGACCCCGGCAACATCAAACCGGAGTCCCAAATCATGGCCTTTCTGTCCGCCACGCTCGACCGCGTGAAGCCGTCGCCCACGATCGCGGTGACCAACATGGCGCAGGAGCTCAAGGCGGCGGGGCGCGACGTGATCGGCCTCGGCGCCGGCGAGCCCGATTTCGATACGCCCGACACCATCAAGGACGCCGCCAAGCGCGCCATCGACGAGGGCAAGACCAAGTACACCGCCGTCGACGGCATCGCCGAACTCAAGCGGGCGATCTGCGACAAGTTCGCCCGCGACAACAACCTCTCCTACACGCCCGCCCAGATCACCGTCGGCACCGGCGGCAAGCAGGTGCTCTACAATGCTCTGATGGCGACCCTGGACCCCGGCGACGAAGTGCTCATCCCCGCCCCCTACTGGGTCAGCTATCCCGACATGACCCTGCTGGCCGGCGGCACGCCCGTCATCGTCGAGGCAGGGCTCGACCAGCAGTTCAAGCTGCGCCCCGAACAGCTGGAGGCGGCGATCACCGACCGCACCAAGTGGCTGATCTTCAACTCGCCGTCGAACCCGACCGGCGCGGCATATACCCGCGACGAGATCGCCGCCCTGGCCGAGGTGCTCAAGGCGCACCCGCATGTCTGGGTGATGACCGACGACATCTACGAGCACCTCGTCTACGACGACTTCACCTTCCACACGATGGCCGAGGTCGCGCCCGAGCTGAAGGAGCGCACGCTCACCGTCAACGGCATCTCCAAGGCCTACGCGATGACCGGCTGGCGCATCGGCTACGCGGCCGGCCCCGAAAAGCTCATCGCCGCGATGCGCAAGATCCAGTCGCAATCGACCTCCAACCCCTGCTCCATCAGCCAGTGGGCAGCGGTCGAGGCCCTGACCGGCCACCAGGACTTCATCGCCGCCAACAATGCCATTTTCAAGCGGCGGCGCGACATGGTGGTGGAGATGCTGAACGCGGCCGAGGGGATCGACTGCCCCACGCCGGAGGGCGCGTTCTACGTCTACCCGTCGATCGCGGGCTGCATCGGCAAGACGTCCAGGGGCGGGGTGCTGATCGACGACGACGAGACCTTCGCCAAGGCGCTTCTGGAGGAATCCGGCGTCGCGGTCGTCTTCGGCGCGGCCTTCGGCGGCTCTCCCGCCTTCCGCGTCAGCTACGCGACGTCCGACGACGCCCTGCGCGACGCCTGCACCCGGATCCAGGACTTCTGCGCCGCGCTCTCCTGAGCGCCCTGGTGGCCTGATCCACCCATCCCGGGCCGGCGGTGCCACGAGGCGCCGCCGGCCTCTTTGGTGCAAATTGCCTGCGGCGCCGCACATCCACACGATGAGCGTCTGCACTCGCCTGCATCTTGCGGTGGATGATCCTTCATATTTCTGATATGGATGAACGATTATCGGACGCCATTCCGCGTCCGCACCAGACCCGTTTTCACCAGTCATTCATCTCAAGGAGTTCCATCGCATGGCCGAGACAGGACAAGCGACCGAAGCCGGCAGCGCCGGCAAGATCAACGGCCTCTACCATCACGTCAAATGCGACCATCTGGCCGGCCTCACGGTCAAGCTCGATGACACCGGCGGCGCGACCCGGCGTGCGCTCGCCATCCTCGGCATCTCGTCGAAGGAATTGATCGAGACGGAACTCAAGGCCGTCGACGCCTCGCCCTTCGAGACCGTCTTCGTCGTGCGGGAGGAGACCGGCGAGGTCCTCTTCGCGCTCTCCAAGAACGAGGATTACGTCAAGCTCGCCAAGAAGAAGCGCCCGAAACCCGATCCCGGGCCGGCGCCGGAGCCCGAAAGCCTCTGCTGCATCAAGTGTCGGCTCGAAAAGGGCGGCACACGGTGCGACGACCTCGAGGGCGCCTGCATCTGTTGGCACGATGACGACGAATCGTCGGACTTTGGCCTGGACGATCCGCTCGACATTCTCGCGCCCTGACGCGCCGCGTCAGGCTCCCGCCCGGACCGGGGCGGGGGCCACCCGGCGCCAGAACCGCACCATCAGCAGCACGCCCGCCAGCGTCAGCCCGAGCGTCAGGCCGAGCCAGACGCCCACCGCCCCGAGCCCCATCGGGAAACCCAGCACGTAACACGCTGTCAGTCCCACCGCCCAGTAGCTGATCCCGGCATAGACCATCGGCACCCGCGTATCCTGCACCCCGCGCAGCAGCCCGAGCGCCATCACCTGCGCGGCATCCGCCAGCTGGAAAAGCGCCGCAAGCGCCAGGAGCGTCACGCCCACCGCCATCACCTGCGGCACGGCCGGGTCCGTCGGATCGAGAAACAGCCCCACCAGCAATTCGGGCACCGACAGGAACACGGCCACCGTCGCCAGTGCCAGCGCCGTCGACAGGGCGACCGCAACCAGCGCCCCCTCGCGCAGCGACGCCGGATCGCGGCGTCCCAGCGCCGCCGCCACCCGGATCTGCGCCGCGTTCGACAGACCCAGATGGACGAGGAACGTGGCACTCGCGATCTGGAGCGCGATGCCGTGCGCGGCCAGCTCGATCGTGCCGATCCAGCCCATCATCAGCGCCGACGCCGCGAACAACCCGACCTCGGCCAGGCTGGTCAGCCCGATCGGCCAGCCGAGGCGGAAGATCCGCGCGAACGCCTCCCAGTCCGGGCGCCAGATTCGCACGAACAGCTCGTGCTGCGGCATCGACCGGATCACATGCACCACCATCAGGACCATCGCCAGGCTGTGCAGCGACACCGACGCGATCGCGGCCCCCGCGATGCCCAGCTCCGGCGCGCCCCAGTTGCCGAAGATCAGCGCGTAGTTCAGCAGCGCGTTGAGCAGTGCCGCCGCGATCGTGACAAGCAGCACCGCGCGCACCCGCTCCAGCGCGGCGAGGTAGCTTTTCAGCGTCATCACGATCAGGGCCGGAAACAGCGCCCAGCCGCTGATCGCGAGATACGTGCCCGCCTGCTCGGACAGGCCGGCCTCCTGCCCCATGCCGGACAGGATCGGCGCGGCGAAGATCATCAACGGCATCGCAGCAATGGCGAAAAGCATCGACAGCCACATGCCCATCCGCGTGACCCGCCGCACCTGGGTCTCGTCGCCCGACGCCTCGGCCGCGGCGACGACCGGAGACACCGCCCACGCGAATCCCGACCCCATGATGAAGAACACGAAGAAATACGAGCTGCCCAGCACCACGGCGGCCAGCGCCTCGATGTCGTACCAGCCCAGCATGACGGTGTCGGTGATCTGGATGGCGAGCTGCGCGAGATGGCTGCCAATCAGCGGCATGCCCAGCCGCAGCAGGGCGCGGGCATGATGGAGCCGCCGCGCGGCCGATCGGGGAGGGGCGACGGTCTCGACCATTGCGCCGCCATACGCCCGCCCCGACGTGGCGGCAAGAGAGCCGCTTGGCCCGCCCCATCTGGAAGCCGTGCCGCGTCGGGCCGGCGACCCGGACGAAAGAACGGTCCCGACAGCAGGCCGGTCGGGACCGCAGAATGGACGCGCAAACCGGCACGCCTGCAAACGCCAGCGGCGCTCCCCCCAAGGAACGGGCACGAACGCAGCGATGTCCGAACACGTCGAGGAGCCCCTCCTCGACCGTGATCGCTCACCCCGCCGGTCAGCGACGGGACGGGACAGCCGGAACGAGGGCCGAGAGAACTGCTTCGCGCAGGCGGCAAGACCGGCGAGGAAGTCGGCGCGAAGCGGCATCCGCGAAATGAGCCGTTCGGCCGGCCCGCCCCACGCAAGCGCCCGCCCGTCCCGCAGCGGGAGCAATATCTGGCGCACATCACGCGGGCGGCCGGAGAAAAACGACGAGCCTCGCCGGGCGGACCCGCGGCCCCCCAGGGCGGTCCGGCTGCCCTCGCGTCTGCGCCGCCCCTGGCGATCTGCCCCGAAAAGGAGAGGCCGACGGCGCCCTTCTAAAAAGGGCGGACGCTTTCGCGCCCGCCCCCCGTCAACCCATCGACCACCCCACCCCTGGAGCCGACGGGGACGTCCTGTCGCCCGCACTCTCGCGCCCGGACATTTTCGCGCCGGCGGAGGATCCCGCCCCTCCCCGGACCTTTCGCGCCGGCAGAAGATGCCGCCCCGGTCCCGCGCCCGGATGCCGCGCCCCGTGCGGGCCCGGCCGCCACACGCGACCCCGCGACCCCGCGTCGCCAACGGCGACCCTTCTCCCTCCGTCCCTGCCGCAGCGCGAGAAAAGCGCCCGCAAGGGGTTGGGCGGCGGTCGCGGAGCCGAACGCATCAGCGTCAACGCGACCACCACCGACCAGCCCGCAGCAGCGCCCCCCAACGCAAGCCACGGCACCGGCATGTGGACCCCCGACCGACGACGTGCATCGCCCGTCAGGGCCCCCGGAGCGCGGATCGCACCCCTGGGAAAACCGTTCCGGATCGGAAGCGTCCCCGCTCTTCCGGCCGGGTCCCGCCGCAGCGCGTCAGCAGCCGACGCGAAGCGGCGAACCCGCCACCGGACCCGTCCATACCGGCCCCTTGCAGCCACCATACGCCGACAGGTCCGGTCCGGAGAGTCCAAATCAAACTGTCGGTTAACCGTCGCCCGCGCCGGGACGATCGCCTTCTCGGCGACCTATTGTTCCCCGGCCCGCTCGCCCAGCGGATCGGCTACCGCCCGCCACCAGGGATGGCGTTCGCGAAACCCCAGAACCTCGCGGATCCTGGCATTCGAATAGGGGCTCTCGAAACGCCCCATCTCGCGCCGCTGCTCGACGCCGCTGTACCAGCGCCGCGCGATCTCGCCGCTCGTCAGGTGCACCGACGGCGCGTCGTTGGCCGCGTTGAACACCTGATAGCCCAGCCCGTCGGCCCCGAGGCACAGATCCACGATCTGGCCGAGATCGCGCGCGTCGATATAGGCGAAGATGTTGCGCCGCCGCACCTCCGGGTCGTCGAAATAACCCGGGAAGTCGCGCTCGTATTCATGCGGCTCGATCACGTTGTTGATGCGAAGCGCGTAGATGTCCGCCCCGGTGCGCGCCTGGAAGCTGCGCGCGCAGGCCTCGTTCACGACCTTCGACATGGCGTAGGAATCCTCGGGCACGGTCGGATGCTCCTCGTCCACCGGCAGGTATTCGGGCCGCCGCTCGCCATCGGCGAAGCACACGCCATAGACCGTCTCGGACGAGGCGATGACGATCTTGGCGATCCCCATCTTCGTCGCCGCCTCCAGCACGTTGTAGGTGCCCATCGCGTTGACCCGGAACGTCTCCGTGTCGGGCCGCAGCAGGATCCGCGGCACGGCGGCGAAATGCACCACCGCGTCGAAGGCCGGCACCCCCGTCCCGGGCTCGAGCTCGTCGAACCCCGCATAGGAGCGCAGCGCGGAAAAGACCTGCCCCGCGTCGGTGATGTCCACGATCAGGTTATCGACCCCCGGATGGTCGAGCGGCACCAGATCCGCGTTCAGCACCCGGTGCCCCCGCTCCAGCAGATAGGGAATGACATGACGTCCGGCCTTGCCGCTGCCGCCGGTGAAGAAGATCCGCATGGGGATGGCCCTCCGCTCGTTTCGGGCACGATCCCGCCTTGGACGGCGACGAATTGCAAGGGGCGCGACAACCGGTCTTGTCTCGCCCCCTGCGACGACGCAGGTTGCGCGCAACAACCCCAGGGAGGAAAACATGAGAAACCTGACACTCGCAGCGGTCCTCGCGCTTGACAGCCACGCCGCTGTTGGCCGAGAATCGCATCGACACGATTCGCCCCGACGCGCCCGAACTGGCCCCCTACGGCGATCACGCCGTGGGCGTGCGCACCATGACCTTCACCGATCCCGGCCGCGTCGACATCGTCAACACCGACGCCGAGTCCGAGCCGCCCACCTACGACCGCCCGCTGACCGTCGAGGTCTGGTACCCGGCCGCCGAGGGCACCGAACAGGGCGGGACCTACACCGCGCTGCTGCGCGACGGCGAGACCGAGGTGGAGCTTCAGGGCCGCGCCGCCCGCGACGCCGCCCCCGCCGAGGGCACGTTCCCGCTGGTGATCATCTCGCACGGCTATCCCGGCAACCGCTTCCTGATGAGCCATCTGGGCGAGAACCTCGCCTCCAAGGGCTATGTCACGGTCTCGATCGACCACACCGACAGCATGTATCAGGACATGGGCGTCTTTCCCTCGACGCTCGTCAACCGTCCCGTCGACCAGGCCTTCGTCGTCGAGAGCATGGCCACTCTCGACGACGAGATCGGCGCCATCACCGACGCCGACAATACCGGCGTGATCGGCTATTCGATGGGCGGCTACGGCGCGCTGATCTTCGGCGGCGCCGGCCTCAGCCAGACCGCGATCGACCGCACCGAGCCCGCCCATTACAACGCCCCTCAGGGTCTCCTGGCGCGCAACCAGGCCGGCAGCCCCGAGCACCAGGAGCTGGTCGACGAGCGCGTCAAGGCGATCATCGCCATCGGCCCGTGGGGTCGCAACCGCGACTTCTGGGACGCCGAAGGCCTCGCGGGCATCGAAAAGCCGCTGATGATCGTTGCCGGCGGTCAGGACGACGTCTCCGAATACCCCTACATCCGCAATATCTTCGAGGAGACCACCGGCACCGACCGCTACCTGCTCACGCTCGAGAGCGCGAACCACAACGCCGCCGCCCCGATGCCCGCCCCGGCCGAAAGCTACGCCGTGTCCGAAAAGCTCGGCTGGGCCCCGTTCGAGCATTACGCCGACGCGGTCTGGGACACGACGCGGATGAACAACATCCTGCAGCACTTCGCGACCGCCTTCCTCGACCTGCACCTCAAGGGCGACAGCGCGAAGGCCGACTATCTCGACCTGGTCGAGGTGGCCGAGGGCGGCGTCTGGGCGATGAACGACGACGACCAGCCCGCCGAGGGCCACACCTACTGGAAGGGCTTCCCCAACCGCACCGCCAAGGGCCTGCGGATGGAACACCTGCCCGCCGGCGAGTGACCGCCCCCCGCTGATCCCGACCCGGCCGGCGCCCTTCCCGCGCCGGCCGGCCCCGCCGGACCGCTGCCGCACGCCAAAGCCGACCGGCCCTCCCCCCCCCCGTCACGCCTTGCGCACAGCCGCTCGGCCTCGGGGCCAGTCCGGCGGACCCTCCGGCCGACCCTCCGTCCGCCCTGCAACACACCGGTCGCGCGGCACTTTCCGGTGATCCGGCCCGTGACCGGCCACGCTCCCCGCGCCCGGCAAGGCGGCCCGTTCATCCGTCACGCCCCTCCACGGCCCGGCCCTGCCCGCGCCCCCGCGACATCGCCATCCGGGCCCTGCGGCACACGCGCCACTATCGGCGGCGCGCGCGCCGGCCGCCGGTCTCCGCCTTGGCCCGACCCGGCATCCGCGATAGCGTCCGGCCCATGGAGATGCTCGCCCTGATCGTCGGCCTGGCGCTGCTCGTCACCGTCACGTTCGACTTCCTCTTCACCACCATCGGTGCCGACACCCACACCCTGATCAGCATCCGGGTGAGCCGGATGATCTTCGCCGTCTTCCGCCTCTGCGTGCGCCATGTCAGTGCCCGCTGGCCGCACCAGATGGTCGGCCCGCTGACCATGGCCGGCCTCGCGGGGTTCTGGATCTTCGGCCTCTCGGTCGGCTGGACGCTGGTCTTCCAGGCCTTCGACAACGCCGTCAGCGCCACGTCGGACTGGCAGGGCATCGGCTTCTGGGACAAGTATGCCCATGTCGGGCATCTGCTGTCGACGCTCGGCCCGGGGCCGACCGCGCCGGGCGACACCGCCTGGTACGTCATCGGGGCCTTCGTCGCGGTCGAGGGCATGGTGATCCTCACCCTCTCCGTCAGCTTCATCCTGTCGACCACCCAGACCGTGAATGCCGGGCGCGCCTTCGTGATCCTCGTCAACGCCACCGACGCCGCCGCCACGGGCCGTTTCGAGATGCTGGCCCCGCCGCTCGCGACCCTCGTTTCCAGCCTGAACTCGTCGCCCTTCGCGCTCTTCTACTCGGCCATCGACCCGATGCGCTCGCTGCCGACCCGGCTCGTCGCCTTCGCCGAAACGGCCGCCGGGGGCCCCGACTTCCGCCGCTACCGCGACCTCCTGGCCGACCTGCCGGGCTTTGCCCGGGCAGGCGACAGCGACACCGGCGCCGAACTCGACGACGCGGCCTTCCTCGGCCGCCTGCGCGACTGGGCCGCCGACTACCAGCTCCACCCCGCCGACCAGATCGAGGCGGCCGGCATCTGATCCGGGGCCGCGCGCCCGGCCCGCGCAACCCGCGCCCGGTTCACGCCCGCGCCCCCCGCGCCTTGTCCGCGCCCGCGCCACCCGCGCCCGGTCCACCCCCGCGCAACCCGCGCCCGGTCCACCCCCGCGCAACCCGCGCCTTGTCCGCGCCCGCGCCCCCGCGCGCGCCGACAGAACCGCGACCGCCGCCCGATCGGCCGCCGCCGCTGGAGCGGAGGCAATTGTCCGGACCATGCTCCGCTCGGCAGACGACGTGGCTCACCGCCCGCACCGGACACGCCCGCCGCTTTCCGGTCGCGGCCCGGCCCGGCGAGCGCGCGGGGAAGAATGCCGCATGCCGGCCGGCCAGACCGCTTCACCTGCCCGCAGGATCGGACGCCCGGGTCGCAACCCGGGCCTCCATCCCGCGCACCTGTCGCGATCAGGCGTTGCGGCGCTTGCGCATCGCGCCGAGCGCGCCGAGACCGCCGACGAGCAGAAGGCCCGCTGCGGGAACCGGCACCGGCGAGGTCACGTCCATGGCCGCGACGTAGTACTGCTCGTTTTCATAGGCGAAGTAGAGCTCCTGACCCTTCTCGACCCGGAGCGGCGCACCGAACATGTAGAACCCGCTGTTGCTGGCCTGATCGTACTCGATCAGCTGGCCGAGCGACCAGCTCGTGCCGTCCAGCGAGTAGGCGAACTGATCGTTCTGGCCGAGGGCGTCGTCGGGGTGGTTCTCCCCGCTGAAGCCGACGCCATTCACGAGCAGCGTTTCCATCCAGGAAAGGCCGAGAATCTCGCCGTCCTGAAGGTTGTCGTCGTCCGCACCCGACGCGCACTCGTTGGCACCGGCATTCTGCGACGGCGCGCCCAGCGTCTTGCAGACGCCGATACCGGCCTCCCTGAAGTCGCCGTAGGCGACGTAGGCGGAACCCGTGATGCCGCTCGCCTGGCTGCCGGTGTAGCCGTTCGCCGTCGTCGCGACGGGAACGTAGACCGACGGGCCCAGAACCAGAGGGTCGCCACCGGTTTCGCCGCTGACGTTGTCGATATGGTCGATGAAGTCGAGCACGGTCGCGTTCGCGATCGAAGCCGACACACAGAAGATGGCCGTAAGAGCCGCGTTTCTCAAAAGCATACTGTTATCCTCGTTAAGCGTGGTCCTGACAGTTTAAGGCAAGTCCGCCGTACGCAGCAGCGAATTCAGGGGCAGCGGGCCCCCAATCGGACGGCAAGGTTAACCTCCCGACGTGCCAGGCGGCGATCGTCCTTTCCCCGTTGCCGCCCCGTCTCGCCGCTGGTCTAATGCGCGCCACACCAATAAAGCGAGCAGTGCGATGGCCGACGACCTTCTCTCCGGCGCCTCCGGGCCCGCCTACGACGCCCACTCCATCGAAGTGCTCGAAGGGCTGGAACCGGTCCGCAAGCGCCCCGGCATGTATATCGGCGGCACCGACGAGCGCGCGCTGCACCACCTCGTCGCCGAGGTGCTCGACAACGCCATGGACGAGGCCGTCGCCGGGCACGCCAATCGCATCGAGGTGGAGCTTCATCAGGACAATTCCGTCACCGTGCGCGACAACGGCCGCGGCATCCCGGTCGACCCGCACCCCAAGTTCCCCGGCAAGTCGGCGCTCGAGGTCATCCTCTGCACCCTCCACGCCGGCGGCAAGTTCTCCGGCAAGGCCTACCAGACCTCCGGCGGCCTCCACGGCGTCGGCGTCAGCGTCGTCAACGCGCTCTCCGACACCCTGCGCGTCGAGGTCGCCCGCGACCGCCGCCTCTGGGCGCAGGACTTCTCGCGCGGCATCCCCCAGGGCCCCATCGCCGAACTCGGCCAGACCCCCAACCGCCGCGGCACCACCGTCACCTTCCACCCCGACCCGGAGATCTTCGGCCCCCTGCGCTTCCGCCCCGCCCGCCTGTTCCGCATGGCGCGCTCCAAGGCCTACCTCTTCTCGGGCGTCGAGATCCGCTGGCGCACCCATGTCGCCGAGGACGGCATCCCGATGGAGGCCACCTTCCGCTTCCCCGGCGGCCTCGCCGACTACCTCTCCGAGACCCTGGGCGAGACGGCTACCTACGCCGAGCGCCCCTTCGCCGGCCGCGTCACCTTCCAGGAGCGGTTCAACGTCCCCGGCTCCGTCGAATGGGCGATCAACTGGACCCCCTCGCGCGACGGCTTCATCCACTCCTACTGCAACACCGTCCCCACGCCGGAGGGCGGCACCCACGAAAGCGGCTTCTGGGCCGCCATCCTCAAGGGCATCCGGGCCTATGGCGAGCTCACCTCCAACCGCAAGGCCGCGCAGATCACCCGCGACGACCTCACCGGCACCGGCTGCGCGCTCGTTTCCTGCTTCATCCGCGAGCCCGAATTCGTCGGCCAGACCAAGGACCGCCTCGCCACCACCGAGGCCGCCCGCCTCGTCGAGGGCGCCGTGCGCGACCATTTCGACCACTGGCTCGCCGCCGATACCAAATCCGCCGGCGCCATCCTCGACCACCTGATCCTGCGCGCCGAGGAACGCCTGCGCCGGCGGCAGGAAAAGGAGACCGCCCGCAAGACCGCCACCAAGAAGCTCCGCCTGCCCGGCAAGCTGGTCGACTGCTCCGCCGCCGCCCGCGCCGGCACCGAGCTCTTCATCGTCGAGGGCGACAGCGCCGGCGGCTCCGCCAAGATGGCCCGCGACCGCAAGACGCAAGCCCTCCTGCCCCTGCGCGGCAAGATCCTCAACGTGCTGGGCGCCGCCTCCTCCAAGCTCGGCCAGAACCAGGAGATCTCCGACCTGACGCAGGCGCTGGGCACCGGCATGGGCACCCGCTTCTCGATCGACGACCTGCGCTACGAGAAGGTCATCATCATGACCGACGCCGACGTCGACGGCGCCCACATCGCCTCGCTCCTGATGACGTTCTTCTTCACCCAGATGCGCCCGCTGATCGACCGCGGCCACCTCTACCTCGCCTGCCCGCCCCTCTTCCGCCTCACCCAAGGGCCGACCCGCGTCTACGCGCTGGACGAGGCCGAGAAGGACCGCCTGATGGCCGAGGGCCTCGGCGGCCCCAAGTCCAAGGGCGGGCGCATCGACGTCTCCCGCTTCAAGGGTCTGGGCGAGATGGACGCCAAGGACCTCAAGGACACCACCATGAACCCCGCCACCCGCCGCCTGATCCGCGTCACCATCGACGACGAGATCCCCGGCGAGACCGGCGATCTGGTGGAACGGCTGATGGGCAAGAAGCCCGAACTGCGGTTCCAGTATATCCAGCAGAATGCGAGGTTCGTGGAGGAGTTGGATGTCTAAATAGGATCTTCATTGTGCTTTTCGTGTCTGGGTTTCTCTTGACGATTGCGTGGGTTCTTGCAGTCATTCTTTTGTTCGTGTTTCAATCTGAGATTGCTTGGATTGAAGCTGGCCCGCTTTCGCTAAACGAGGCCGGCGATTTTTTTGCCGGGGCATTTGGCCCGCCTGCTATTTTATGGATAATCCTTGGCTTTATCCAACAAGGCCGCGAACTTCGCAATAGTATTGAAACACTGAGACTGCAAACCATTGCACTTCATGAGAATGTTCAGCAGCAACAACTTATTGCACGCACAAGTCAGGAACAACTTGAACTTCAGATAGAGGAGTACTCGAATTCCATCGCCCGGCTTAAGAACTCGATCAGCCAAACTTTGTCATAGCCTATACCGGCAATAACTTCATTGACCTGATAAATCAAGGCCACCGTGGTGCCGTCGAGGTCGCGCACTTCTTCGAAGTGGTGAACTTAGGCAGTGCCGCAACAAATGTGGAGTTGCATGCAGGCTACGGAAGCCTCGATCCAATTGAGGTTCCAAGCACAATTTGGAAAAATAATGAGAACTCGCAGATTCCAGATGAAGTTATTCTCGAACGACACGCATGGAAGCGATATAAAACTGTTTCTTAGCTATCGTAATTCTGATGGGCAAGAAAACAATCTCGAGTATATATTCAGGCGCAACAAAGACACCGATCCGAATAGCTTCATCCTTTTATCCGAAGAAGCTGCATATACTTGATCAATGGGGCGACGGGAAGGTACCCGCAAAAGCACTATGCGCACGGGCGACCAGCCCGGGCGGCGCCCGAGCCTCCCCCCGGGAGGGCGCATTGCAACGCCGCACACCCGCTCCCTCGTCCTCCGACCTGACGCCATAAACCGCCACACCACAGCCGCCCCGACACCGCCCCCCCGAGGCTCGGCCGCCGCCCTCCGCACTTCCCCGCGCCCGTCCGGGGCCATCCTCGCGGATGTCCCGTTCGACCCTTCGGATCGTCCCCCGGACGATCCGATCCGGCCAAGGGCCGGACCGGCCCGAACCCCCATCCCGCCGCCACGAACGCAACGCGCATCTGCACAGGGGGTGTACAGGCGTATGCACGCCTGGCGTCACCCATTGTCGCGCCGCCGTCCTTGGGCCAGAAGGGCGCCATGACGCACCTGCCCCACGCCCTCATCATGCTCGCCGCCGGGATCGGGATCCCGGTCCTCGCCGCCCTCAACGCGCAGCTCGGCACCCGCCTCGGTTCTCCCGCGATGGCCGCCACGCTGTTGTTCGTGGTGGCTTTTTCCTGCGCCGCGCTGACCGTCCTGATCACCGGCACGGCGGCGCTGCCAAGGGCGCTCGCGCAGCCGCGCCACCTCTACCTGGCCGGCACGCTCGTCGCCTTCTACGTGATCTCGATCACCTACGTCGCCCCCACCTTCGGGATCGGCAACGCGATCTTCTTCGTCCTCCTGGGACAGCTCCTGAGTGCTGGAATCATTGACCATTTCGGGCTCATGGGCGCGCGCCCCGCGCCGATCTCCGCGACCCGCGCCGCCGGCCTCGCCCTGATGGCCGCCGGCCTCCTCCTCACCCAGAAACCCTAGCACCCGCGCGGGCATCCTCACGCCAACGTGACAAGCCCCCGGCGGCGCCTGTGCAAGCATGCCGCAAGGGAAAAAGGGGGAGGATGCGATGGATATCCGAGTGCACGCTTGCGCAGCGACGACAGCTCTGGCGGCGGTCTGCGCGGGGCCGGCGATGGCGGCGTCCCTGTTCGCGGCGACGCTGTCCGGAGGCCAGGAGGTGCCTTCCTCGGGCTCGCCCCACACCGGGACGGCGACGTTCGAGTTGCTGGGGGCGGGCACCGCAACGCCGAGCCTCGCCTTCGACATGCTGTTCGATCCGGCATTCGACTTCGGTCTCGACGGCAACGTCGGACCGCAGCAGGTGGTTGGCCTGCACATCCACCGGGCGCCCCGCGACCAGAATGGCAGCGTCGTCTACGGCATCATCTCCCCATCCTCCGAGGTCCTCGGCTTCAGCGACGTCGTGTTTTCCGCCACGGCGGACGGCGCCACCCGGATCACCGGCGAGTGGGACGCGGACGAGGGGCTCGGCGGCCTCACCTTCAGCGACTTCGCCGCGATCTTCGACGACACGGCGCCAGGAACGGACACGCCGTTCTACGTCAACCTCCACACCACCGATTTCCCCGGCGGCGAGATCCGGGGTCAGATCGTGGCGGCCCCCTCTCCGGTCCCGCTGCCGGCGACACTGCCGATGCTGGCGGGCGGCGTCCTGCTCCTCGCGCTGCGACGGCGCGCAGGGTAACGGGGCCGGACCCGGCCCGCACCGTGTTCCCCTGCCGTCCGCGCGACGGCGGCCGGCGCGGCCCGCTCCCGGCGTTTCGCAGCGAAACACTCAGGCACCCGATCGCGCGCGCGGCAGCCGGAACATCCGCGGAACACCGGGCCGGCCGGTGATCTGCGAAACTTTCAAGTTCTTGCAAAAGCGGCCTTCGAGACTTGCAACAACTTGAAAGAATCCGCCCCGCCGGACGTAAACTCCGGGCGGGGCGCAACGGCTATTTCTGTTGCTCGCTCAGCCACTCCACCAGCGCGGCGATGGGCGCGCTCGTCAGGATCGGCTGCCCCGCCTCGGTCGGCAGCGCCGTCCCCTCTCCCTCGAAGAACTCGCCCCAGAGCGGCATGTCGGCCCCATGCGCCAGCAGCGGGTCGCGCCCGTCGATGCGCCGCACCACCTCGAAGGTGGGAAACGTGCCGCCGGCGCGTTCGGAAAGGCGCGTAAGATCAGGTGGTTCGGTCAGCAGGACAGGCGTCATCGGCCCGGCCCCCTCGGCTGTCTCGCCGTGACAGGCGGCACAATAGGTCGCGAACAGATCAGCCCCCTCCTGCGCCGGGGCGGGCGCGGCGGCGAGCAGAAGAAACGGAAGCGGTATCAACATTTTCATGGGCAATCCTCCAGGCGATCGGGATCAATTCTACGTCAGGCGGGCGCCTCTGTCGCCCCGTGACCTTCCCCTGCGGAAGGCTTTCACTATCGTTGCATTCATGCGCCGGCTCGCCGCCCTTCTGTGCCTGTTCGCCCTGCCCGCCCTCGCCGAGGACGTGGAACTGGAGCTCGTCCTGCTGGCCGACGCCAGCGGCTCCATCGACGCGGGCGAGATCCGCCTGCAAAGAATGGGTTACGCGGAGGCGCTGCAGGACCCGGCCGTCCTGTCGGCGATCGAGGGCAGCGCCTATGGCCGCATCGCACTCACCTATGTCGAATGGGCCGCCACGGGCGCCGAGGACGTGGTCGTGCCGTGGCGCGTCGTCGACGGCCCCGCCAGCGCCGCCGCCTTCGCAGAGGACCTGCTGTCAGCGCCCCGCCGCGCCTTCGGCCGCAACGCCATCGGCTCGGCCCTGCTGACCGGCCTGCGCCTGATCGAGGAGAACGAGCACGACGGCTGGCGCCGCGTCATCGACTTTTCGGGCGACAGTGCCAACAACTGGAACGGCCCGGCCATCGCCCCGTCGCGTCAGACCGTGCTGGAGGCCGGCATCACCATCAACGCGCTGGCCGTGCTCTGCCGGTTCTGCAACGGACGTCCCACCGGCCCCGAGCTGGAGCGCCTTTATGCCGAGCGGATCATCGGCGGACCGGGCGCTTTCGTCGTGACCGCCGAGGGTCCGCACGACTTCGCCGACGCGGTGCGCCGCAAGCTGATCCTGGAAATCAGCGGACGGAGCCCGCCCGCTGATGTCGCCCTGGATCACGATCGGGAGGGGAATATCCCGAAGAGTGTCACACAATAAAGCATGCCGAGATACGGATCCCGGACCGGCATCGCCTGGCCGCCACCTGCGGCCCCGTCCTGGACCGAAGCCATTGCCGGGGCCATGGCGCCTGTACTTCCACCCGGCGGGGCGTAGATGGCAGCCGCCGCGGAGACCGACGGCAGGTTTCCGACAGGCGTCGGCGAAGACCCCTGAGCGGTCGTGCCGTTGATTGTCACCGTCGTCGCGTGCGTGTGGTTCGCGAGTTCCTGAACCGTCTGGGTATGGGTTTCCGCCCCGCCCCGCGCGCCTTGCTGGATGTTCGAAAGGCCCTGACCCTGACCGGATCCGACCGGCACGCGGCCACGCAGATCCGGCAGCGCGAAATTCGTGCGTCCATCCCCTCCGTAGAGCGTGCCGTAGAGCGCGAAGAGCGCCTGGTTCTGGGCGATCGGGAGGAGCTGACCCTGGGCCGGCACCGTGCCGCGGGGACAGAAATTGAACCCGACCAGGGTGATTTCGCCGATCCATCTCTCCTGCGCGGAAACAGCGGTCGTGGTTGCGGCCAGTGCGACCGCAGCGAGAATGACTTTCATCCAGAATTCCTTCATTCGTCGACGCGCCGCACCTGGCGCCTTGTACTCGCCAGAACGTTTCGGGCTAGCGCACGCGGCGACGAAGGACGCCGAAGGCGGCGAGGCCTGACAGAAGGAGAAGCGAGGCAGCCGGCAGCGGTACCACATTCGGATCCGGGGGCGGCGGCGTGTCCTCGAGTGTCACGCTGAGCCGAAGAAAATCGACACCGAATTCCTCGAAGATGCTGAAGGTCTCGAGGTTCTCTTCCGGGTCGATCGTCAGCGTGTTGAGCCCGTCGATCAACAGAGCGCTCGCAATCGGGAATACCGGGATGCCAACCTCGTTCACCGGGCCCGTCGCGCCGGTCGTCAAGTTGAAACCGGGCGTCAGGAACGTCCCGATATCGGTGCCGTTCAGGGCGAATTGCGCGCCCTGGACACCGTTGCCCGGAAAGACCGGCGTCTCGAAGCGCTCCAGCCCGACAACCTTCGCGGTGAGAGATCCACCGGTAACGGCCTGGCCGCCCAGCGACAGGTTGAAGGTGAAGGAGAGCAGCCCCGCATTCCCGAATGTGCCGAAGACGTCCGTATTCGCCGGATCACCTGCCGTTGAGGTGATCGCGCTCGTGTCGATGAGATCGCCTGCCGCGCATGACGCCGTCAAAGTGCCGAAGCAATCGTCATCGCCAACCTGTATGGAAACCACCGCCGCAGATGCGGATGCGGCGGAGCAGACCAGAAAACCCAGGGCCGCCGGGAGAACCAAATGCTTCATGACAGAACTTTCTCCAAATAGTCCGAAAGCCGGGCTTCCGACGCAATAATATAACGTCAGGATAGAGAAGCCCGGCCAGATTGTCTCCAAGATTCTTGTATTCCGGATTTGTGTCTATTGCTGGATCGATTCAAGCCAGTCCACCAGGGCGAGCACCCGCGCGCTGACCATCACCGGCGTCCCGTCGGGGGCATCCTCGACGGCCGGATCACCCCGGAACAAGACGCCGAAGATGGGCATGGCTCCGCCATGGGCGCGCAGCCCGCTGCGCCCGTCGATGGTGTAGATCACGCGGAGGCGATCGAATTCGCCGTCCGCGCGCGCCGCGATGCGCGTGAGATCGGGGGGCGCGACGCTCAGCATCTCGGTGATCGGGCCACCGCCCGTGGCGTCGGCTCCATGACATCCCGCGCAGGCGTGCATGTAGGTCTGACGTCCCAGATCCTCCTGCGCGAGCGCGGGACAGGCGAAGACGGCAAGGCAGATGGCAAGACGCAGCATGACGATCCTCCTGTTGCGTCCGCATCGTCGGTCACGCGCCGCGACCTCGCCTTGATCTTGATCAGACCAGGCGTCCGTCCTCGAGCCTGACGATCCGGTCCATGCGCGCCGCGAGCTCGGGGTTGTGGGTTGCCACCAATGCCGCAAGACCGGTGCCACGCACCAGTTCGACCATCGCGGCAAAGACGGTCTCGGACGTTCCGGGGTCGAGGTTGCCGGTCGGTTCGTCGGCGAGCAACAGCCTGGGACGGTTGGCCAGAGCGCGGCAAAAGGCCACGCGCTGCTGCTCGCCACCGGACAGCTCGGCCGGGCGGTGTCTCAGGCGATCGCTCAATCCGACCCGCGCCAGAAGCGCGTCGGCGCGCGTCTCGGCCGTGGCGCGGGGTGTGCCCGCGGCAAGCTGCGGCAGCATCACGTTCTCGGCCGCCGTGAACTCGGGCAGCAGATGGTGGAACTGATAGACGAAGCCCACGGCCTCGCGCCGCAGACGGGTGCGGCGGCGATCCGACATGCCGCCGGCCTCCTGCCCGGCGAGCCGGACAGAGCCCTGATCCTGCGTATCCAGGAGGCCCGCGATGTGGAGGAGCGTGGACTTGCCGGCGCCCGACGGCGCGACGAGGGCCACCATCTCGCCGGGAGCGATAGCGAGATCGGCGGCCCGCAGCACGACAACCTCGCCCGGCGTGCCGGCCAGATACGCCTTGGCGACGCCGCTCAGCTCAAGGACCGGCTCACTCATAACGCAGCGCCTCGACCGGGTTCAGCCGCGCGGCTCGACGGGCCGGAAAGATCGTCACACCGAAGGACAACCCGAGCGAAAGCGCGACCGCCGACAGCACGTCGCCGGCTTCCAGCCTGGCCGGGAGGTGATAGATGCCGCGGATCGACGGATCCCAGACCCCGCCGCCGGACATCCAGTCGATCGCCGCGAAGATCGGGTCGATCCAGATCGCGAAGAGGCATCCCAGGATCACGCCCGCGATCGTCCCGATCAGCCCGACGCCGGCCCCGCAGAGGAAGAAGATCCGCATCACCGCGCCCTCGGTCAGGCCGATCGTGCGCAGGATTCCGATGTCGCGTCCCTTGTTCTTCACCAGCATCACGAGGCCCGAGATGATGTTCATGGCCGCGATCAGCACCAGGATCGACAGGATCACGAACATCACGTTGTCCTCGATGTCGAGCGCGCGCAGGAAGGCGCCCGACGCGTCGCGCCAGGTCCAGACCAGCACGTCGGGTCCGGCCGCGCGCAGCAAGGCGGGAACGAGGGCATCCACCGTGTCGGGGTTCGCGACCATCACCTCGAGCTCGTCCACCACGCCCGCGCGGTTGAAGTAGGTCTG
This sequence comes from uncultured Alphaproteobacteria bacterium, assembly GCA_963709765.1. GTDB lineage: Bacteria > Pseudomonadota > Alphaproteobacteria > Rhodobacterales > Rhodobacteraceae > Roseitranquillus. The sequence goes on from CAVPXL010000001.1 coordinate 559,722, forward strand.
CGCGGCGTCGATCGGCATGTAGATGCGGGTCCGGTCGATGTCGTAGCGCCCGGCCGTGAAGACGTAGACCACCTCGTAGGCCGAAACCCGCGGCGAGGTCCCGAAAGGCGTGCGCGCGCCCTCGGGCGAGATGAGGCGGATCGTGTCGCCGACGACGACGCCCAACTCCCGCGCGACACCCGAGCCAAGCGCGATTCCGTCGCCGAACCGGGCAATGTCCCCAGCGGCTTCTTCCGGATCGGCGATCCGCGGCAGGGTCGCGAGGCCTTCGGCGGCGATCCCGAAGACCTCGACCCCCGCGTTCCGGCCGTTCGCCGTGGCCATCACCTGTCCGCGCACCAGCGGCGCGACGCGGGTGACACCCGGAACCTGCGTCACGCGCGCGGCCATTGCTGCGTAGTCGGACAGCGTGCCGGGCGCGCCGGTTCCGGCGGCCAGGGGCTGCGAATAGAGCGTCACATGGGCGTTGGCGCCGAGAATCGTATCGACGAACTCGGCCCGGAAGCCCGAGCGCACCGCCAGCGTCGCGATGAGCGCGAATACGGCCAGCGTGATCCCGATGAGGCTGATCCAGGTCATCACGCTGACGCCGCCCTCTGACCTGCGGGCACGCAGATAGCGCCAGGCGATCATCCACTCGAAGGGGGCGAAGGGGGCGGGGGAACGGCTCATCCAGACGGGCGCCTTGTTCGGAAAACCGGCGCCGGGTGTGCGCGCACGCGCGGGCGGGGTCAAGCCATTAGACCTTGCGTCATGCCGAGGATGAGCCATCATCCCTGAAACCGAGGGAGGTGATCATGCTCGAACGCGCAATCACGACGGCACTTCTGGTCCTTGGCACGGCGGTGCCGGCGATGGCCGGCGGCGCGCCGGCCCTGACGGTGAGCCGCGGCAGCCCGGTCGGAGCAATCCTCTGGCCCGCCCCACCGGAAACCGCACCCTGTCTCGCTTCAGGCGGGAACGTGGCGCGCCTTTATTTCACGTTCACGGACCCTCAAGGCGTCGACTATGCCGGTGTCGACATCACCGCCGACGCGGTGCGCCTGCCGGTGTCGGACCACGTGAAGACATATCTCTGGGTCAATCCCGGCACCCGTGACGACCGCGCCTATCGCTGGCGCTTCGAGGAGGATGGGCCGCGCTATCCGACCCGCCACACCATTCCTGTCGCCGTCGAGGTGGTGCCGAATGCCGGGCCGCTTGACGTCCACATCGAAGCCAAGGATTCGGTCGGCAACCTGACCGTCCACGATTTTCAACTCGACCCGCTCGCGGCGCTCTGCCGCTGAGGGGCGGCGGTCGGTTCCGCGTGGGGTGCACGGCGATCATGCCTGCACCGAGGCGGTCCGGCGGGCACGGCACCGTAGAGAATTGCCCGCTGGATTCGCTGTCCAGACGCGCCTGCCTCGGGCAGATGAGAACGAAGATGGACGAAACAGACCCGCCCCGGATCGGAGCGGTCGTCGACACTGACGAACGGACGTCTTCATCGACGACGGTCGCGGCCCAGCCTCTTGCGCGCATGACCGGCATGGCCTGCCCGGACGATCAGCCCGCGTAGATCTCCGCGATTCGTGCGACGACGGCTTCGGGCGACATCTCTTCGCTCTCGCCCGTGCGGCGGGAGGTCAGTTCGACCTTGCCGGATTTGAGACCGCGCGGCCCGACCGTGATCCGCCAGGGCAGGCCGATGAGATCCATCGTCGCGAACTTGGCGCCCGCCCGCTCTTCCCGGTCGTCGTAGAGCGGCTCCAGACCTTGCGCGCGCAATGCGCGGTAGATCTCTTCGCAGGCGGCGTCGGTCGCCGCGTCGCCCTGTCGCAGGTTGACGATGCCGCAATGGAACGGGGTCACGCCCTCGGGCCAGATGATCCCCTGCTCGTCGTGGCTGGCCTCGATGATTGCGCCCACCAGCCGGCTCACGCCGATGCCGTGCGACCCCATGTGGACCGGAACCCGCTGGCCATCGGCATTGGTGACGACGGCGCCCAGCGGTTCGGAATACTTGGTGCCGAAGTAGAAGATCTGGCCCACCTCGATCCCGCGCGAGTTCCGCCGCCGCGCCTCGGGCACGCGCTCGTCGAAGAGAGCTGCCTCATGAGTCTCGTCGGTGCGCGCATAGGGGGCGGTCCATTCGTCCACGATGCCCTGGCACTCGGCCACGTCGTCGTAGTTCACTTTCCGGTCGCCGAGGCGCAGGTCGGTGATGGCGCTGTCGTAGAAGACCTCGCTCTCGCCGGTATCGGCGAGGACCAGGAATTCATGCGTGTCGTCGCCGCCGATCGGGCCGCTGTCGGCGCGCATCGGAATCGCCTGCAGGCCCATCCGCTCGTAGGTGCGCAGGTAGCTCACCATGTGCCGGTTGTAGGCATGCATGGCGCTCTCGCGGTCCACGTCGAAATTGTAGCCGTCCTTCATCAGGAATTCGCGCCCGCGCATGACGCCGAAACGCGGGCGGATCTCGTCGCGGAACTTCCACTGGATGTGGTAGAGCGTCAGCGGCAGCTCGCGGTAGCTGCCCACATGGGAGCGGAAGATGTCGGTGATCAGCTCCTCGTTGGTCGGACCATAGAGCATCTCCCGGTCGTGCCGGTCCTTCATCCGCAGCATCTCGGGGCCATATGCGTCGTAGCGCCCGCTCTCGCGCCAGAGCTCGGCCGATTGCAGCGTCGGCATCAGCAGCGGGATGTGGCCCGCCCGTTGCTGCTCCTCGTGGACGATGCGCTCGACGTTGCGCAGGACCTTGTAGCCGAGCGGCAGCCAGGAATAGATTCCGGCGCTCGCCTGCTTGATCATGCCGGCACGCAGCATCAGGCGGTGGCTGACGATCTGCGCCTCGGACGGCGTCTCTTTCAGCACGGGCAGGAAATATCGGGTCAAGCGCATGGGGCGTCTCTGGTTTTCGGGTCGCGCTCCCTCTAGGCTATCGTCTGGTCCCGGGCAAGGGAGCGGCCAGAAGGCCAGTTCGTCCGAGACGAGGCGCACGAGGAGTTCCCGGCATGGCCTTGCCCGTCGGAGTTCAGTTGAGATCCTGGGGGATCGCCGCGGCGATCTTTTTCCTTGTGCTGTGGATCCTGGGCGATGCGATCCTGCCTTTCGTGCTGGGCGGCGCGATCGCTTACTTCCTAGACCCGGTGGCCGACTGGTTGCAGCGACACGGTTTCTCGCGCCTCTGGGCCACGGTGCTCATCACCGTCTTCGCCCTTTTGATGTTCGTCGTGCTCATGCTGCTGGTCATTCCGACCCTCGTGAGCCAGGCGGCGGCGCTGGTGGAAACGGCGCCCGAGCTGCTTCAGAACCTGCAATCGTTCCTGTCGGAGAGATTTCCCTGGGCGTTTGAGGAGGGATCGATCCTGCGCCGCTCTCTGAGCGATCTCGGCCAGACGATCCAGTCGCGTGGCGGCGAACTGGTCAACGGCCTGCTGGCCTCGGTCGGCAGCATCGTGAACATCGCATTGCTCTTCGTCATCGTGCCGGTGGTCGCGTTCTACTTGCTGATGGATTGGGATCGCATGGTGGCCCGGATCGACTCCCTGCTGCCGCGCGACCACGCCCCGACGATCCGGCGCCTCGCACGCGAGATCGACACGACGCTGGCGGGTTTCCTGCGTGGCCAGGGCACGGTCTGTCTCATACTCGGCACCTACTATGCGGTGGCGCTGGCGCTCGTCGGACTCCAGTTCGGGCTGGTCGTGGGCGCGCTGGCGGGGCTGATCTCGTTCATCCCCTATGTCGGGGCGATCGTCGGCGGGGTGCTCGCGATCGGACTGGCGCTCTTCCAGTTCTGGGGCGACTGGATCTGGGTTCTGGCGGTCTATGCCATCTTCCAGTCCGGCCAGATGATCGAAGGCAACATCCTGACGCCGAAACTGGTCGGCGACAGCGTTGGCCTTCATCCGGTCTGGCTCATCTTCGCGCTGGCGGCCTTCGGGACGCTCTTCGGATTTCTCGGCCTGCTGCTGGCGGTGCCGCTGGCCGCGATGCTGGGCGTGCTGGCGCGGTTCGGCATCGAGCAGTACCAGCAAAGCCGCCTCTACAACGGGCTCGACCATGGTCCCTGATCGCGCCACGCCGCGGCAATTGCCACTGGACCTGCGGATCCGCCCGGCCCTCGGGCGCGAAGCGTTCTTCGTCGCGCCCTGCAACAGCGAGGCGGTGGCCCTGATCGACGCATGGCGGAGCTGGCCCGGCCGGAAACTGGTGCTGAGCGGCCCGCCCGGCGCCGGCAAGACCCACCTGGCCCATGTCTGGGCGGCGGCCACGGGGGCCAGGATCGTCGCGGCGCGCGACGTCGCCGACATGGACCTGCCGTCGCTGGCCCGGATCCCCCTGGCGGTCGAGGACGCATCCGGGGTTGCCGGCGATGCGCGGGGCGAGCGCGCGCTGTTTCATCTGCACAACCTGTCGGCCGCCGAAGGCGGTGCGCTGTTGCTGACGGCCGACCGGCCGCCGAACGCGTGGCCGCTCGTTCTGCCCGACATTCGAAGCCGGATGGTCGGAGCGCCGCTCGCACGCATCACGCCGCCCGACGACCGGACGTTGAGGGCCGTTCTGGTCAAGCTGTTCTCGGACCGGCAGCTCTCACCCTCGCCGGCCGTCATCGACGTGCTGGCGGCGCGGATGGACCGGTCGTTCGCCGCGGCGCGCGACCTTGTGGCCCGCCTCGACGCCGCCGCGCTGGCCGAGCGCAGCGCCGTCACCCGAACCCTCGCCCTGCGCGTTCTGAAGGGGATATCCACATGACCCGCCCAGAAAAGGTCCGGCCCGAAGCGGCCGGGCCGAAGATCCCCGTAACCGACTTCCTGCGCGCGCCCTTCCCCGAGCCCGAAGACCTGGCGGAGACCGACCTCGAGGGGCCCAAGCGCTTCATCAACCGCGAACTGAGTTGGCTCGCCTTCAACCTTCGCGTGCTGGACGAGGCCGACAATGCCCGCGTGCCGCTCCTTGAGCGGCTGCGGTTCCTTTCGATCTCGGCCAACAACCTCGACGAGTTCTACACCGTCCGGGTCGCCGGCCTGCGAGAGCTGGCGCAGGCCGGCAACGCGACGCCTGCAGCCGATGGCCTCACCCCCGCCGAACAGCTGGTGCTGATCGACCAGGACGCCCGGTTGCTCATGGAGCGACAGCAGGCGGTCTGGCAGGTGATCAAGGCCGAGATGGCCGAGGCCGACATCAAGATCCTCTCACGGTCCGACCTCGACGAGAGCGACCGGGAGCATCTGGAAAAGATCTTCTTCGCACAGGTCTTTCCCGTTCTCTCGCCGCTGGCGATCGACCCGGCACACCCGTTCCCCTTCATCCCGAACACCGGCTTCTGCCTCGCGCTGCAGCTCGAGAACCGGTCGAACAAGCGGCGATTGCAGGCGATCCTGCCGATCCCCGCCCAGATTGACCGCTTCGTCCGGCTGCCCGGCGAGGGAACCCGCTTCCTGCCGCTCGAGGAGCTTCTGCTTCTGAGGCTCGAAAGCCTCTTTCCCGGCTACAGGGAGATCGGCAATTGCGCGTTCCGTGTCCTGCGCGACAGCGACATCGAGGTCGAGGAAGAGGCCGAGGACCTGGTGCGCGAGTTCGAAACCGCGCTCAAGCGCCGCCGCCGCGGCGAGGTCGTGCGCATGAAGATGTCCGCCGACGCGCCAGAGGCGCTGCGAACGCTCATCATGGACGAACTGCATGTCCGCGGGAACGAGGTCATCGAGCTCGACGGGCTGATCGGCGTGGCCGATCTCAAGGAACTCGTGCTCGACGAGCGGCCGGACCTGCTCTGGCCGACATTCACGCCGCGCGTGCCCGAGCGGGTTCAGGACCACGGGGGCGACATGTTCGCAGCGATCGGGCACAAGGACATGCTCCTGCACCACCCTTACGAGACGTTCGACATGGTGGTGCGCTTCCTCGCGCAGGCGGCGGCGGACCCGAACGTCGTCGCGATCAAGCAGACACTCTACCGCACCTCAACCCAGTCACCCATCGTCGAGGCGCTTTGCGAGGCGGCCGAGGCGGGCAAGTCCGTCACGGCGCTGGTGGAACTCAAGGCGCGGTTCGACGAGGCCGCCAACATCCGCCAGTCACGCCGGCTCGAGCGTGCGGGCGCGCACGTCGTCTACGGCTTCATGAACTACAAGACTCACGCCAAGATCGCGATCGTGGTGCGGCGCGAAGGCGAGAAGCTGGTGACCTACACCCATTTCGGCACCGGCAACTACCACCCGATCACGGCGCGCATCTACACCGACCTCAGCCTGTTCACCTGTGATCCGGCGCTGGGGCGCGACGCGACGCGCGTCTTCAACTATCTCTCCGGCTACGCCCAGCCCGCGGCGCTGGAGAACCTCGCGATCTCGCCGATCACGCTCAAGCCCCGGCTGCTGGAGCTGATCGAGGCCGAGGCGCGACACGCGGAGGCCGGCCGGCCCGCGACGATCTGGGCCAAGATGAACGCGCTGGTGGAATCCGACGTGATCGACGCGCTCTACGACGCGTCGCAGCGCGGCGTCCGGATCAGTCTCGTGGTCCGCGGCATCTGCGGCCTTCGCCCCGGCGCGAAGGGCCTGAGCGAAAACATCCGGGTCAAATCGATCGTGGGACGCTTTCTGGAGCACAGTCGCATCGTCTGTTTCGGCGGCGGCCACGAGCTGCCGAGCCACAAGGCGCGGGTCTTCATCTCGTCGGCCGACTGGATGGACCGCAACCTCAATCGCCGGGTCGAGACGCTGATCGAATGCGAGAACCCCACCGTGAAGGCACAGATCGTCAGCCAGATCATGGCCGCGAACATGGCCGACACGTCGCAGAGCTGGATCCTTCGCCCCGCCGGCGGGTTCGATCGGTTCGAACCCGAAGGCTCGACGTTCAGCTGCCACCGGTTCTTCATGGAGAACCCGTCGCTGTCGGGCCGCGGGTCTGCCGGTGCGGCGGACGTGCCGGAACTCGCGCACGCCGAGGATTGACGCCGCCCCCGCGCTGCGGCCAGTGTCGGCCAACGCACGCCCGCGGGGGGATACGCGATGAGCGCCGAAGCCGACGTCACGAACCAGTGGGGCCCGTTCGGTCGACCGCTTTTCGACGATCCAAAGGCGCGCGCCCTCTCGCGCGTGGGCGTGGTCGATGTGGGCTCGAACTCCATCCGCCTCGTGGTCTTCGACGGCGCGGCACGCTCACCGGCGTATTTCTACAACGAAAAGGTCATGGCCGGGCTTGGCCGCGGCTTTGCCGAAACCGGTAAGCTGAACCCCAAGGGGCGCGAACGGGCGCTTCAGGCGCTCGGCCGCTTCGCCATGCTGGGCGAGGCCATGGGGGTCTCGCCGCTGACGGCCGTGGCTACCGCCGCCGTGCGCGAAGCCTCCGACGGGCCCGATTTCGTCGAGACGGTCAAGCGCGAGACGGGCATCGACCTCTGGGTCATCGACGGCGAGGAAGAGGCGCGACTCTCGGCGCAGGGTGTCCTGCTGGGCTGGCCCGACGCCGAAGGGCTGATCTGCGACATCGGCGGTTCGTCGATGGAGCTGGCCGAGGTGAGCGGCGGCAAGGTGGGTCGGCGCATCACGTCGCCGCTCGGTCCGTTCCGGCTGGCGGAGATCGATCCCAAGAAGCTCGACCGGCATATCGCGGGCGCGGTCGCCGGCCTGCGGGACGAGATGGGCGACGAACCCGAATGCCTTTACCTCGTCGGGGGCTCGTGGCGTGCCATCGCCAGGCTCGACATGGTCCGCCAGAACTACCCGCTGACGGTACTGCACGAATACCGGATGACGCGCGAAGACGTGGCCGAGACCGTGGAATGGATCCTGGACAACGACATCACCGCCCTGCGCAAGCGCGCCGATCTCAGCGAGGCGAGGATGGCGCTGGTCCCGACGGCCTGCCGCGTGTTGCGCCACGTGGTCGAGACCCTGCGCCCCCGACGCCTCGCCGTCTCCAGCTACGGAATTCGCGAAGGCCTGCTCTACGAACAGATGCCGCAGGAGATCAGGGACCGCGATCCGCTGATCGAGGCGAGCCGTTTCGCCGAGAAGAAGGACGCGCGGATGCCCGGCTTCGGGCGCAAGCTTTACACCTTCGTCAAACCGCTGTTTCCAGACGCCGACTATCCGCTCCTTCGCATCGTGCGGGCCGCGTGCCTGCTGCACGACGTAAGCTGGCGGGCCCATCCCGATTACCGCCACGAGGTCTGCTTCGACAATGCGACTCGGGCCAACCTCGGCGGGTTGACACACCCGGAGCGGGTCTTCCTCGGGTTGGCGCTCCTGCACCGCTACAAGGGCAGCCGCAGCGGCTCGCAATTCGACGATCTCGTAAGCCTGCTTGACGCCGAGGAGATCAAGCGCGCGGAAGTGCTGGGCCGGGCGATGCGCCTCGGCGCCATGCTGACGGTGGACGATCCCGCCTCGATGGGCGAACTGCGCTGGTTCCCGGCCAAGGCGCGGCTGGAGATGCACGTCTCCACGCAGGCCGACGCGCTGTTCGGGGAGGTCGCCGAAAGCCGGTTCCGCGCACTGGCCTCGGCGCTCGACGCCGAATCCGGAAGTGATACGCGCCGCCGCCTGACCTGCGGCGCCCTCAGATTTCGACTTCTCGGTCTTCCGTCGGATCTTCGGGGACAAGCGGCGTCTTGCGCCGGATGATGATGTCGCCGTTCGGCAAGTACCTCGGGCGGGTGATAGGCGTCGATACCGTCAAGCGTATCGCGCAACTCCCGCAAGGCCGGAGCCAGCTGCTGCATCAGCCCCTCGAGAAGCAGCCGCGTCCCCTCGGAGAAGAGGTCGGACCCCTCCCCGGGATCCCTCGGAGCCTCCTGCGCGGAGGCCGGCAGGACCAGGCCGAGGGTCAGGATCAAGGCAAGGCGTCGCATGGGCCCAACATAACACGCCACGACCGGGCGGTCGAACCTCACGTCTTGCCCGAGATCTCCTCCCAGGCGCGATTGAGCGCGATCAGTCGCTTTTCGGCAAGCTTGACCGCCTCTTTGGGGACGCCCCGGGCGATCATCCGGTCGGGGTGACTTTCGCGCACCTGCCGCCGCCAGGCCGCCCGCGCCTCGTCCAGCGGCGTGTCGGGGTCGATCCCGAGGATCTCCCAGGGGTCACGATCGGCCTCGGGCACGAAACGGCTGCGCAGGATCCGGAACTCGCGGTCGGGCAGACCGAAGATCTTCGTCACGCGCTGAAGGAAATCGTCTTCGGCGGGGTGATAGGTCCCGTCCGCCACCGCGATGTGGAAAAGGCCCTCGACCAGGTCGCTCAGCACGGCCCGGTCATCGCCGAACATCCGTCCGATCCGGCGGGCGTAATCCTCGAACCCCGCGACATCCTGTCGGGCGAGGTTGAAGACCCTTGCCGCGTTGGCCTCCTCCTCGGGCGGGATGTGGAAGACCTCGCGAAATGCCGTCACCTCGTTTCGGGTCACGAGGCCGTCGGCCTTGGCCATCTTGGCGCCGAGCGCGATGACCGCGATGGCAAAGCCGACGCTGCGCTCGGGCGGGGCCCTGAGCCTGTCGAAGACCGCCCCCAGCCCTTCGCCAGCGGCGAGGGCACCCAATGCATCGGCTATGCGGGTCCAGATCGACATGCGGGCTTTCTAGCGCCACAAACCGGAGATGTCAGGCCATCATCCCAGCGGTTTGCGCATCAGGTGCAGGTCGATCCAGCGGCCGAACTTGTGACCAACCTCGGGCAGCACGGCCACGGATGCGAACCCCAAAGCGGCGTGGAACGCGCGGCCCGCCGGGTTCTCGCCGCTTACGCCGGCGAACAACGAATGGGCACCACCAGCCCGGGCGTGGCCCTCGAGCGCGGCCATCAGCGCGCGGCCCACCCCTGCCTTGCGCGCGGCTGGTGCCACGTGAACCGTGTGTTCCATCGTGCGTCCATAGCCGCGGCCATTGCGGAACTGCCCGTAGAAGCCGAAGCCCGAGACGTCGCCGGTGTCGGCGACGAAGACGGCGTGGCCCGCATCCTGCCGCTCCGCGATGAGGCGGCGGATGTCCGCCTCCGAGCGCTCGTCGGGAGTGAACGTGATGGTCGTGTCGCGAATGATCGGGTTCCAGATCGCCGCAATGGCTGCGGAATCGGCCGCGATCGCCGAGCGGACCTTCACCGCAGCAACCTGTTGCCGAGCGGCGTCTCGATCACCACCGAGAGCGACGGCGTCGGCCCGGACACGAGCCGCAGCGACGCCAGACGGTCGAGCTCCGGCAGCGCCGCGATCAGCTCGTCGATGCGCGGATGTTCCACGTCGATCCGCGCCAGACGGCATCCGCTGTCGGGCAGCGCCGCGGCCGGGTGCGTTCCTTCCCATTCGATCAGGGCCGGCGCGACGCCATCGAACGGCAACACGCCGTTCCCGGGCACCGCCATCCGCCACTTGTAGGGACCACGCGCCAGCGCCAGCGGCTCCCCTGATCCGGGCGGCGCGGTCGCCAGCGCGGCATCCAGATCGCCCACCCGCGCGATCCAGGCCGCGAGCCGAGGCGGGCCGGAGAAACGGTCGAGCCCGAACCAGCGCGCCCGCGGCGGCGCCGGCGCATCCGGATCGACGGCGATCACCTCGAGGTAGGTGTCCGGCCCAAGGCCGAGGAGGGTGTTGTGCGTCCCCATCTCGGCATGGCGCCCCCCCGGTACCAGGTCGGCGCCCAACGTCTCGCGCACATGGTCAATCCCCGCCCGCAGCGTTTCGGCGGCAATGGCGATATGGTCGATCTCGATCTGCATGACGCACCTCCCTGCCCCACAATAGGCAGCGGCGGATGGAGCGGAAGACCAGTCGTCTTTTCGTCGGTTCCGGGTCGCGGCTCCTCATCCTGCCGACGGATTTCCGCCAACGAAACTCGCCCATTCCCGATCCGCGCTCTGGACCGGTTCTGTCGGCACGAAGCTTCGGGCCGGCCTGCGCGGCGCTCGCTGTGGCGCACCCGGCCCTCATCCATGTCGCGCCGAACCGGGCGAGCTGCAGAGCATGGTCGCTGGGCGATTCCAGCGGCCACGGACATCGCCGTCGCGCTCGGGAGTGTCGCAGCACGGGCTGGCGTCCTGCGGAGTGTCGGCAATTCCGGAATGGTGTCGAAACACCGCGCGCGATTTGCAATCCGCCCTCGCGGGCCGTCACTAGAACACGAGCTGCCCCACCCGCCAGAGCGCCCAGACGCCGGCCATGACCGTGGGATAGAAGGTCGCCGCGAAGCCAAGCGCGCGCAGGGCCGGCGCACGGCGGTATCCGGCCCAGAACAGAGCCCGCGCCAGCGTGAACGACAGGCCCAACGCCACGGTGACACCGCCCCCGGCCGGGCCGAGCGTGAAGGCCAGCGCGGGCCAGATGCAGAGCGCCAGCACGAGCTGTTCGACCGTGTTCTGCAACACCCGCGCGTCGATCTCCGCGGCGCTGCCCGGCGCAAAGGCATCGCCGTCGATCATGCCGTCGTCGAAGAACCGCCGCTGCGCAAGGCGCCCGATCATCGCCGCAGTGACGAGTCCCGGCCCCAGATAGGCCAGCGCCAGCGCGGGTCCGAGCGCAAACACCGGAAGGCGCAGGCCCTGCCCCAGCCAGATTGCCAGCAGCCCCCAGAGCGCGCCGCCCGCCATGCCCAGCCCGATTGCGGCGCGCGGGCCCCGCATCACGCGGCCGCTGCGCGCGCCGAACGGATCAGGTTGAGGATGTTGCGCGCCGCATCGGGGATGTTCGTGCCGGGCCCGAAGATCGCGGCGACCCCGGCATTGCGCAGGAACGCGTAATCCTGTTGCGGGATGACGCCCCCGCAGACCACGAGAATGTCGTCCCCGCCGCCCTTGCGCAGCGCCTCGATCAGCTTGGGCGCGAGAACCTTGTGCCCGGCCGCCTGGCTGGAGATGCCGATGACGTGCACGTCGTTGTCGAGCGCATCCTGCGCCGCTTCATCCGGGGTCTGGAAGAGCGGGCCCACATCCACGTCGAACCCGATATCGGCAAAGGCCGTCGCGATCACCTTGGCGCCGCGGTCATGCCCGTCCTGCCCCATCTTGACGACGAGCATCCGCGGACGGCGCCCCTCCTCCCCGGCGAAGGCCTCGACCTCCTTCTGGATCTCGGCAAAGCCCTCGTCTCCTTCGTAGGCGGCGCCGTAAACGCCCGCGAGCGTCTTGACCTCGGCGCGGTGACGTCCCCAGGCGTTTTCCATCGCCGCGCTGATCTCGCCAACCGTCGCGCGTGCGCGCGCCGCCTCGACGGCCAGCCCCAGGAGATTGCCGTCCCCCGACCGCGCGGCCTCTTCCAGCGCCTTCAACGCGGCGCCGCAGACGTCGGAATCCCGTCCGGCGCGGATCTTCTCGAGCCGCTCGGTCTGGCTCCGGCGGATCGCGGCGGTATCGATGTCGAGGACGTCGATCTCCTCCTCCGTCTCCAGCCGCCACTTGTTGACGCCAACGATGACCTCCCGGCCCCGGTCGACAGCCGCCTGCCGCCGCGCCGCCGCCTCCTCGATGCGCAGCTTGGGCATGCCCGACGCGACCGCCTTGGTCATTCCGCCCAGCGCATCCACCTCCTCGATCAGCTTCCACGCGGCGTCGGCCATGTCGGCCGTTAGTTTCTCGACGTAATAGGACCCGGCGAGCGGATCGACGACCTTCGTCACGCCGGTCTCGTTCTGCAGGATCAGCTGTGTGTTGCGCGCGATCCGGGAGGAGAAGTCCGTCGGCAGGCCGATCGCCTCGTCGAACGAGTTCGTGTGCAGCGACTGCGTGCCGCCCAGCACCGCCGACAGCGCTTCGTAAGCCGTGCGCACGACGTTGTTCATCGGATCCTGCTCGGCCAGGCTCACGCCACTGGTCTGACAATGGGTGCGCAGCATCAGGCTTTGCTCCTTCTTCGGCGCGAACTCGGCCATGATCCGGTGCCAGAGAAGCCGCGCGGCGCGCAGCTTCGCCGCCTCCATGAAGAAGTTCTGCCCGATGGCGAAGAAGAACGAGAGACGCCCCGCGAAGGCATCCACGTCCATGCCGCGCGCGATGGCGGTGCGCACGTATTCCCGTCCGTCGGCCAGCGTGAAGGCCAGCTCCTGCACCAGCGTCGCCCCGGCCTCCTGCATGTGGTAGCCGGAGATCGAGATCGAGTTGAAACGCGGCATCTCCCGGCTGGTGTAGTCGATGATGTCCGCCACGATCCGCATCGATGGCTCGGGCGGATAGATGTACGTGTTGCGGACCATGAACTCCTTGAGAATGTCGTTCTGGATGGTGCCCGAGAGTTTGGCGCGCTCCACCCCCTGCTCCTCGCCCGCGACGATGAAGCTGGCCAGCACCGGAATCACCGCGCCGTTCATGGTCATCGAGACGCTGACCTCGTCCAGCGGGATGCCGTCGAAGAGGATCTTCATGTCCTCCACGCTGTCGATGGCGACGCCCGCCTTGCCCACGTCGCCCTCCACCCGCTCGTGGTCGCTGTCGTAGCCACGGTGCGTGGCGAGGTCGAAGGCGACCGAGACGCCCTGTTGACCGGCGGCCAGCGCCCGGCGGTAGAAGGCGTTCGATTCCTCGGCCGTCGAGAAGCCGGCGTACTGGCGGATCGTCCAGGGCCGGCCCGCATACATGGTCGCCCGCGGCCCGCGCACGAAGGGCGGCGTGCCGGGCATCGAGCCGAGATGATCGAGGGTCTCGATATCGGACGCCGTGTAGACCGGCTGGATCTCGATGCCCTCCGGGGTGGCCCAGGTCAGCTCGTCCAGACCGCGGCCCCTGAGTTCCTTCTCCGCCCGCGCCTTCCAGTCGTCCATCTCGCTCTCCCGCATCTCGCTGCTGCCCCGGCCACAAGGGCGTGACACGCCGTCGCCGCGCCTTTCCCTTTTTGATACCCCTGTCCTATATCGAAGGCGACAGGGAGCTTCGATGAAAAGACGTCTCATTGCCATCTTGTGGGCCACCGCATCGCTGGTCGTCACGACCGGCGCCGCGCAGACTGATGCCGGTGGCGTCGACGCCTGGCGCAACGACCCGGCGCATGTCTTCGACGCCACCGAGATCGATCTGGAGGCATTTCGGTGGATCGCGCGGCCGCTTGTCGTCTTTTCCGACACGCCCGCCGACCCGGCGTTCTCGCAGCAGGTGGAGCTGCTTCAGGCGCGACTGGACGAGCTGGTACAGCGCGACGTGGTCATCGTGACCGACACCGACCCGTCCGCCATGTCGCCCATCCGGCAGAAACTGCGGCCGCGCGGGTTCATGCTCGTGGTGATCGGCAAGGATGGCGGCGTGATACTGCGCAAGCCCTTCCCGTGGCATGTGCGCGAGATCAGCCGCTCGATCGACAAGATGCCCTTGCGCCAGCAGGAGATCCGCGAGCGCCCTGCGATCGGCGAATGAGCGTCACGAGTTGAAATCGACCCGGAAAAGGCCCATCATCGCAACAGAGGTGATGTCGATGCGCAATGATCAGATCCCCGCGAAGCCGCTGCCGCCGCTTCCCTATACGCCGATCCCGGTCACGGGCCGTTCCGGTCCGCGTCCCGAGGGTTACTGAACCCCGCCGCCCGCAGGTCGCGCAGCCGCGTTTCCGCCGCCGGCCTCCCCCCCTTGGAATAATCATCGATCAGTGCCAGGGCCGCGTTGCCGTATTGGAACGCCCGCGTCTTGAGCCGGATGTAGTCGTCGTAGATCGCCCTCCGCCGGTCCTGTGACAATCCCGCGAAGCTCGGCGAGCGCATGTCCTCGATGAACGCCCCGATCGCGGCGATCTGGCCGTAGAAGGCCACCACGACGTCGATCGAGGTGCGCGGCAGGATGTGGATCTCGCCGATGATCGCACGATAGACGCGGTCGGGTTCCTCGGATGGATGAAAGGGCATGAAGTCGGGATCGGTGCTCATCCGTTGCGCGATCCGGTCGTGCCCCTGTTGCAGCGCCTCGAGGCTGCCGATGCTGTCGAGATAGGCCCCGATCTCGGCGAACAGCGCGCGGTGCACGTCGCGGATCCGCTCTTCGCGCAGGCGCGCCGCGTCGCGCCGGTTGCGCCAGCCGTTGTAGATCCACCCCAAAGCGAGGAACAGGCCCGCGATCACCGCCTGCCAGAGACGCGGATCGAGGACCAGATCCATCAGGCGAATTCCATGATGACCTCGTCCACGGCCATGCTGTCGCCGGGGGCTGCGTTGATCTTGGCAATCACGCCGTTGCGCTCGGCGCGCAGGATGTTCTCCATCTTCATCGCCTCGACCGTGCAGAGCGGCTGCCCCACCTGCACCTCGTCGCCCTCGGCCACGTCGACCTTCACGATCAGGCCCGGCATCGGGCAGAGCAGCATCCTCGAGGTGTCCGCCGCCTGCTTTTCAGGCATCAGCGCCACCAGTTCCGCCTGCCGCGGGGTCCAGACATGGACGTTCAGGTCGGCGCCGCGGTGCCGCACCCGGTAGCCGCCGGGAATCCGCCCGACCTTCAGGATGAGCGGCGCGCCGTCGATCTCCAGTCGCGCCAGCGGCTGCCCCGGCGTCCAGTTCGAGGCGACACGGCGGGTCTCGCCGTCGGCAAAGCGGATCGTCGCGCCTTCTCGGTCGGCTTCGACGACAACCTCGAAGCGCTCGGAGCCGATCTGCACCACCCAGTCGGTGCCGACCTTGCGCTCGTGATTGTCCATGCGGCCCGAGATGCGCGTGCGCCGGATCTCGGCCACACGGTTCATCGCCGCAGCCGCCGCCGCGATCCGCGCCCGGGCATCGGCGTCGGGCGCAGAGCCGTCGAAACCGCCCGGGAATTCCTCGGCGATGAAGGCGGTAGTGATGTCGCCCGACACGAAGCGCGGGTGGTCCATCACCGCCGCCAGGAATGGCAGGTTGTGACCGATCCCCTCGACCTCGAACGCGTCGAGCGCCTCGCGCATATGCGCGATCGCCGTCGCGCGATCCGGCCCCCAGGTGCAGAGCTTGGCGATCATCGGGTCGTAGTACATCGAGATCTCGCCACCCTCCTCGACCCCGGTGTCGTTGCGCACGACGCGGTTCTCCTCGGCCACGGGCGCGGGCGGGCGGTAGCGCGTCAGCCGCCCGATGGAGGGCAGGAAGTTGCGATACGGGTCCTCGGCGTAGAGCCGGCTTTCCATGGCCCAGCCATTCAGGCGGATGTCGTCTTGCGAAAACGGGAGTTTCTCGCCATCGGCCACGCGGATCATCTGTTCCACGAGGTCGATTCCGGTGATCAGTTCGGTGACCGGGTGCTCCACCTGCAGGCGGGTGTTCATCTCGAGGAAATAGAAGTTTCGTTCGCCGTCGACGATGAACTCGACCGTGCCGGCGCTGGTGTAGCCGACGGCCTGGGCCAGGGTGACCGCCTGTTCGCCCATGCGCTTGCGGGTCTCAGTGTCGAGGAAGGGCGACGGTGCCTCTTCGATGACCTTCTGGTTGCGGCGCTGGATGGAGCATTCGCGCTCGCCCAGATAGACGCAGTTGCCGTGCTGGTCGGCCAGCACCTGGATCTCGATGTGGCGCGGCTGGGTGACGAACTTCTCGATGAAGATGCGATCGTCGCCGAAGCTGGAGGCGGCCTCGTTCCTTGAGCTCTGAAACCCCTCGCGCGCCTCGGTGTCGTCCCACGCGATGCGCATGCCCTTGCCGCCGCCGCCGGCGCTGGCCTTGATCATCACCGGATAGCCGATTTCGCCGGCGATCTTCACCGCCTCGTCGGCGTCGGCGATCAGGCCCATGTAGCCGGGTACGGTGGAGACGCCCGCCTCGGCCGCGATCTTCTTCGAGGTGATCTTGTCGCCCATCGCCTCGATCGCGCTGGCGGGGGGACCGATGAAGGCCACGCCCTCCTTCTCCAGCGCGAGGGCGAAGGCCTTGTTTTCCGAAAGGAACCCGTAGCCGGGATGGACGGCCTGCACGCCGGTGGACCGGATCGCCTCCATCACCTTGTCGATGACGATGTAGGACTGGTTGGCGGGCGGCGGGCCGATACGGACCGCCTCGTCGGCCATCCGCGCATGCGGCGCGTCGGCGTCGGCGTCGGAATAGATCGCCACCGTCTTGATGCCCATCGCCCGCGCCGAGCGGATGACGCGGCACGCGATCTCTCCCCGGTTCGCGATCAGGATCTTTTCAAACATCTGCCCCACCCCTTGATCGTGAAAGGGCTGCCGGAGCGTTGGCCCCGGCAGCCCCTTGTTTTATTGATGTGCGGCCCCCCGGGGGCGCACCGAACGGTGTCAGTAGCCGCGACGGACGTTGTCGCTGAGCACGCCGGCGCCAGCGCCGACCGCCGCGCCGACGACCGGGTCGCTGTCGGTCGCGGCCGCGATACCGGCGCCGATGGCCGCGCCGCTGGCGCCGCGCTCGAGGTCGGTCTGGCCGCAGGCGGCCGCGCCGAGCACGAGGGCGAGGCCGAGGATCCATTTCTTCGTTTGCATGTACCAATACCTCCAGAGGATGAGTGATGGCGCATACTAAGGCGTGGTGCGCGCGCGGCGGCAAGATCAAAACGCGACAGGAGCCACAACGCGGCGCCACCTTGCCGACAACGCCACGGAAACGATAGCGCGAAATCCGTGTAAATCACAGAAATATATCCGGAAAACTGGCCCGCGCGGCATCGATGTCGACCCGGAGCATCGCCTCGTAATCGGCCGGGTCGAAGGGCTCCTCGGCGGGCAGCACCTCGCGCCCGAAGAGCCATGAGAGGCGGCCGGCGTCGAGGTTGCCGCGAGGGAATGGGGCGTCGCCGAAATGGTCGACGAGGGCGGCGAGGAAGGCGGTGTCGGCGCGGCGGTCGGGGGCGCGGCGGTCGGCATAGCGCTCGCGCCGGGTGAGCGGCGTGACGCCCTTCGGGCTGGCGCGGCGGATCGTGAACTGGAAGTCGGTGCCCGTAAGACGGCCGGGAAAACCACGGTGTTTCAGCATGTTATGGGGCCGATCGAGGTAAGGTGACGGGGCCGGGCGGAGGGCGGACGGCCCTGAACCGACGGACTGGCGCGGCGTCGGAGGCGCGAGATCGGGCGGGGTGCGGCGGGTCGAAGGGGCGTGGCCGGGACAGGCGCCGCCGGGGCGGCGCGCCGGCGGAGGGCGGCAGGCGGCGGCGCGAGGCGACTGGAATTTGCAACTTCGTGCAAAACATGACCCCCCCATTTTCAACTTCCTGAAAGAAATCGGACGAAATCTGCAAATGTTCAAAGACCCGGATGTTCACGCGGTGTTCCCGAAAATGCGGCCCGGCGTGGGGCCTGGCCGCCCCGGACTAGAGCGGGATGTTGTCGTGCTTCTTCCACGGATTCGCCAGACGCTTGTTGCGCAGCGATGCGAAGGCGCGGGCGACGCGGCGGCGCGTCGAGCTGGGGCGGATCACCTCGTCGATGAAGCCGCGCTCGGCGGCCTTGAAGGGGTTGGCGAAGTTGGTCTCGTACTCGGCGGTGCGGGCGGCGATCTTGTCGGTGTCGCCCAGATCGGCGCGGTAGAGGATCTCGGTCGCGCCCTTGGCGCCCATCACCGCGATCTCGGCCGAGGGCCAGGCGTAGTTGAAATCGCCGCGCAGGTGCTTGGACGCCATGACGTCGTAGGCCCCGCCATAGGCCTTGCGGGTGATCACCGTGACCTTGGGCACCGTCGCCTCGCCATAGGCGAAGAGCAGTTTCGCGCCGTGCTTGATGACGCCGCCGAGCTCCTGCCCGGTGCCGGGAAGGAAGCCGGGGACGTCGACGAAGGTCAGGATCGGGATCTCGAAGGCGTCGCAGAACCGCACGAAGCGCGCCGCCTTGCGTGAGCTGTCGATGTCGAGGCAGCCCGCCAGCACCATCGGCTGGTTGGCGACGACGCCGACGCTGCGCCCCTCCAGCCGGACGAAGCCGGTGATGATGTTGCGCGCGAAATCGGCCTGGATCTCGAAGAACTCGCCCTCGTCGGCGATCTTCTCGATCAGCTCCTTCATGTCGTAGGGCGCGTTGGGATTGGCCGGGACGAGGGTGTCGAGGCTTTCCTCGATGCGGGCGGGGTCGTCGAAGAACGGGCGCACCGGCACGCCGTCGCGGTTGTTGGGCGGCAGGTAGTCGACGAGGCGGCGCACCTCGATCAGGGCCTCCACGTCGTTCTCGAAGGCGCCGTCGGCGACCGAGGACTTGCGGGTGTGGGTGCTGGCGCCGCCCAGCTCCTCGGCGGTGACGTGTTCGTTGGTGACGGTCTTCACCACGTCGGGGCCGGTGACGAACATGTAGGAGGTGTCGCGGACCATGAAGATGAAGTCGGTCATGGCCGGCGAATAGACCGCCCCGCCGGCGCAGGGCCCCATGATGACCGAGATCTGGGGCACGACGCCGGAGGCCATGATGTTGCGCTGGAACACGTCGGCATAGCCCGCGAGGCTGGCCACGCCCTCCTGGATGCGGGCGCCGCCGCTGTCGTTGAGGCCGATCACCGGCGCGCCGTTCTGCACCGCCATGTCCATGATCTTGCAGATCTTCTGGGCGTGGGTTTCGGAGAGCGAGCCGCCGAACACGGTGAAGTCCTGGCTGAACACATAGACCATGCGGCCGTTGATCGTGCCCCAGCCGGTGACGACGCCGTCGCCCGCCGGGCGCTGCGCGGCCATGCCGAAATCGGTGGCGCGGTGGGTGACGAACATGTCGAATTCTTCGAACGAATCCTCGTCGAGCAGCAGATCGATGCGCTCGCGCGCCGTGAGCTTGCCCTTGGCGTGCTGCGCCGCGATGCGCTTTTCGCCGCCGCCCAGCCGCGCCTCGTGGCGCCGCGCCTCAAGCTCGTCGATGATGTCCTTCATGCGCCGCCTCCGCCCGGGTCCGGGCCATAAAAGGCGCGAGACGGCGCGGAAAAGGCAAGGGCCGGGAACAAACCCCCACGACCGGCCATTCTCGCAAGGAGTGCGGCGGGCCTGCCGCCCTTGCCACCAGGGAGCGAGAGATGAGTGAGAACGAACGCGCAAAGCAGGACGATGCGGCGCCGCGGATTTCCGAGACCGGCGCGGGCGGCGAATGGCACCAGCATGCCGGCGACGGCGAGCGGCTGACCACGGCGCAGGGCGTGGTGATCGCCGACAACCAGAACAGCCTGAAGGCGGGCGAGCGGGGGCCGACCCTGCTCGAAGACCAGGTTCTGCGCGAGAAGATCTTCCACTTCGACCATGAGCGCATTCCCGAGCGGGTGGTCCATGCCCGCGGCTTCGGGGCGCACGGGACGTTCGAGTGCAAGAAGGCGCTCGGCGACATCACCCAGGCCGCGCCGTTCGCCGAGGCGGGCAAGAAGACCGAGGTCTTCGTGCGGTTCTCGACCGTCGCCGGGTCGAAGGGCTCGCCGGACCTGGCGCGCGACGTGCGCGGGTTCGCGGTGAAGTTCTACAGCGATGCGGGCAACTGGGACCTCGTGGGCAACAACATCCCGGTGTTCTTCATCCAGGACGCGATCAAGTTTCCCGACCTGGTCCATGCGGTGAAGGTCGAGCCCGACACCGGGTTTCCGCAGGCGCAATCGGCGCACGACAATTTCTGGGACTACATCTCGCTGACGCCCGAGGCGATGCACATGATCATGTGGATCATGTCGGACCGCGCCATCCCGCGCTCGTTCTCCACGATGGAGGGGTTCGGGGTGCACACGTTCCGGTTCGTGACCGCGGACGGCAAGTCGACCTTCGTCAAGTTCCACTGGAAGCCGAAGCTGGGGCTGCAGTCGAAGACCTGGAACGAGGCGGTCAAGACCAACGGCGCCGACCCCGACCGGCACCGGCGCATCACCTGGGAGGAGATCTCCACCGGCAACTTCCCGCAATGGGACCTGGCGGTGCAGACCTTCGACGAGGCGTTCGCCGACAGCTTCGACTTCGACGTGCTGGACGCGACCAAGCTGATCCCCGAGGAGGTGATCGAGCCGGTGGTCGTGGGCACGATGACGCTCGACCGGGTGGTGGAGAATTTCTTCGCCGAGACCGAGCAGGTGGCGTTCTGCACGCAGAACGTGATCCCGGGGATCGATTTCACCAACGATCCGCTGCTGCAGGGACGGAACTTCAGCTACCTCGACACGCAGCTCAAGCGGCTGGGAAGCCCGAACTTCACCAAGATTCCGGTGAACGCGCCGCGGGGCTGTCCGGTGTCGAACTACCAGCAGGACGGGCACATGCAGACCGCCCATCGCAAGGGGCGGATCAACTACGAGCCGAACGGTTGGGGCGAGGGTCCGCGCGAACATCCGCTGGAGGGGTACGTGAGCTACCGCGAGCCGGTGGAGGGCGAGAAGCGGCGCCTCAGGGCCGAGAGCTTCGCCGACCATTACAGCCAGGCGCGGCAATTCTACTGCAGCCAGACGGACGTGGAGCAGAACCACATCCGCGACGCCATCGCGTTCGAGCTCTCGAAGTGCGAGATGGAGGCGATCCGGGTGCGGATCGTGTCGCACCTGCTCAACATCGACGGCGGGCTGGCCGAGGGCGTGGCGGACATGCTTGGGATCGAGAAGATGCCCGCGCCCGCACCGGCCGCGCAGCCGACGAGGGACCTCGCCGAGAGCCCGGCGCTCAGCATCGTGAAGAACGGCCCCGACAGCTTCAAGGGACGCGTGATCGGGGTTCTGGCCTCTGACGGGGCGGATGCGGACACGCTGGTGGCGCTGGAGGCGGCGGCGAAGGCCGAGGGCGCGATGCTCAAGTTCGTGGCGCCGAAGATCGGCGGGTTCACCGACAGCGCGGGCCTGAAGCACGCCGCCGACGAGAAGGTCGACGGTGGCCCCTCGGTCCTGTTCGACGCGGTGGCGCTGGTGCCGGGCGAGTCGAGCGCGGCAGACCTCGCCGCGATACCCGCGACGCGCGACTTCGTGGCGGACGCCTTCGCGCACGCCAAGTTCATCGCCCACGCGCCGGCGGCCGGACCGCTCCTGAAGGCGGGCGGCATCGACGGCATGCTCGACGGGGGCTGCGTGGCGCTCGGGGGCAAGGACGGTGCGATCAGCTTCGTGAAGGCGTGCCGCGACCTGCGCTTCTGGGATCGCGAGCGCACAGGCGCTGTGTAGCCCTGTGCACGGCGGGGCATGGACGGGCGTGCGGCGACGGACTAGATCAGCCGCATGCCCGAACGTCCGAAGATCCGGTTTCTCGACCGGACGACCCCGCCCCACATCGCGACTCTGATCCTGCTGGCAGGGTTGTCGGCGCTGTCCATGAACATCTTCCTGCCGTCGCTGCCGGGGATGACGGACTATTTCCACACCGAATACAGGCTGATGCAGCTTTCGGTGGCGCTCTACCTCGGGGTGAACGCGCTGCTGCAGATCGTCGTCGGCCCGATCGCGGACCGCTATGGGCGGCGGCCGGTGATGCTGTGGTGCACGGTGGGCTTCATCCTCGCCACGGCGGGCTGCATCCTTGCCACCAACGTGACGATGTTCCTGAGCTTTCGCATGGCGCAGGCGGTGATCGTCGTCGGCATGGTGCTGAGCCGGGCGGTGGTGCGCGACATCGTTCCGCAGGCGCAGGCCGCGTCGATGATCGGCTGGGTGACGATGGGCATGGCGATCGTGCCGATGGTCGGGCCGGCCGTGGGCGGCGTGCTCGACCAGGCGTTCGGGTGGCAGGCGAACTTCTGGCTGCTGCTGATCCTCGGATTCGGCGTGCTGTGGCTGGCCTGGCGCGACATGGGCGAGACGGCGACCAACACCTCGTCGAGCTTTGCCGCGCAATTCGCGCAATATCCCGAGCTGCTGACCGCGCGGCGGTTCTGGGGCTACGCGGCGGCGGCTGCGTTCGCCTCGGGGTCGTTCTTCGCCTATCTGGGCGGCGCGCCGTTCGTCGGCAGCGAGGTGTTCGGCCTTCCACCCGCGCTGCTCGGAATCTTCTTCGGGGCGCCGGCAATCGGCTATGCCGTCGGCAACGGCATCTCGGGGCGCTACTCGGTACGCTTCGGGATCAACGCGATGATCCTGTGGGGGACGGTCCTGACCTTCGCGGGGCTGTGCGTGTCGGTGATGGTGTTCACGGCCGGATTCGGGTCGGCGGGCGTGTTCTTCGGGTTCATGAGCTTCGTGGGTCTGGGCAACGGGCTGGTCCTTCCCAACGCCACGTCGGGGCTGCTGTCGGTGCGGCCGAACCTGGCGGGCACGGCGAGCGGGCTTGGCGGGGCGATCATGATCGGCGGCGGCGCGGCGCTTTCGGCGCTGGCGGGCGCGCTGCTGACGCCGGGGTCCGGTGCATGGCCGCTCCTGTGGCTGATGCTGGTGACCTCGGCGCTGGCGGTGGTGTCGATCCTTTACGTCATCCACCGCGAGCGGACGCTGCAGCCCGAAAGGATGTGAGGCGGTGATCGCGCGGTTCTGATCGGGCGCACGTTGCCGCGCGGGGGGTAACGGGGGTAACGTCGGGTCACGATGATCCGGCGCCCGCACCTCCGGCGCCCACAAGCGGGCGCAAGGCCGTGACCCTCAGCGCGGCCCTCCTCGCCTTCGCGACGAGTTTCGCCGCGTGGTACATCGCCCGCCACGAGCATCAGGTCGTCTATCCCTTCGACGCCACCCACACCGCGCCCGCCGAGACCGGCGAGGCGCGGCTTGTCGAACGCGCCTTCGTCACGGCGGACGGCGAGCGGCTGGTGCTGTGGCAGGCCGCGGCGGCGGCGGGGAAGGCGACGGTGCTCTACCTGCCGGGCAACGCCGGGACGCTGGCCGACCGGACGGCGCGGTTCTCGTGGCTGATCGACCGGGGCTACGGGGTGACGGCGCTGGCCTATCGCGGCTCGAGCGGGTCGACGGGGCGCCCGGACGAGGCGCTGCTGACGGCGGACGCGCGCGCGGTCGCGGCGCTGCTTGGCGGCAAGGTGGTGCTTTACGGCGAGAGCCTCGGCACCGCGCTGGCGGTCAAGCTGGCGGCCGAGGGGGTGGGCGACGCGGTGGTGCTCGAATCGCCGTTCACGTCGATCGCCGACCTGGTGGCGGCGCAATTTCCGGGGGAGGACCTTGCCGATCTGTTCTCGCAGAGGTGGGAGACGCGGGCGGCGGTGGGCCGGATGCGCCAGCCGCTGCTGGTGATCCACGGGAGCGCGGACCGGCTGGTGCCGCTGGCGCAGGGGCGCGAGGTGCTGGCCCGCGCGGGCTCGGCGCGCAAGCGGCTGGTGGTGCTGGCGGGCGGCGGCCATGCGGGGGCGTGGAGCGCGGACGGGCTGAGGGCGCTGGAGCCGTTCCTGGCGGGACGCTAGAGCGGCGGGGCGTGCTTGAGGATGACGGGGACGACCAGCTCCTCCTCGTCGGTCAGGTGCCGGTCGAGGAAGACGCCGAAGCCGTCGAGCGCGGTGTCGAGCTGCCCGCCCGCGTCGCGCGCCGTGCCTTCGCCCGATTGCAGATAGGTGTTGGCGGTCTGCGCGAGGGCCTGGATGTGGCCGTCGAGGTCGCGGTGGTCGGTCTCCAGCAGCTCGAAGCCGTCGGCGAGGCGGCCGCCCTCGAGCCCGATGAGCTTGGGGAAGTAGTGGAAATCCTCGATCTGGTGATGGCCGTGGAGTTCGCCGAGCAGGAGGTTGCCGTAGCGGCCGACCTCGTTGCGGTGGCGGGCCGGGTCGATGCGGCTGTCGAGGAGCGCCTCGGTGCCGCCCTTGAGCCGCGACAGGATCTCGCGGAACATGCCGTGCCGGTCGAGCCAGAAGCGGATGAGGCCGTCGAAGTTCTCGTGCCCCTCCCAGTCCGCGCGCGGATAGGCGTCGAGCAGATAGCGCAGGTGGGGCGGCAGGCCCTTTCGGCTGTCGAGTTTTTCCATGCCGGGTCAGATAGGTCGCCCGCGCCGTGGTGCCAGAGCAAGGGCCGGCGGCGCGGACGGCGGGTGGGCGGGCGGGGCCGTCCGTGGCGCCGGACCGGGTGCCGCCGGCGCAGGCCCCGGAGCGGGGTGCCGGCGACCGGGGGTCGGCATGGCCGTTCCGGGGGATGACCGGACCGCCTTTCTCGCGCCCCCGGCCCTGCGGCGCGGCCGGGCGGCGGCCCTCAGAGCGGGGTGCGGCCGAGGACGTGGTCGGCCATCTTTTCGCCCACCAGGATCGAGGGCGCGTTGAGATTGCCGTTGGTGACCTGGGGCATGACCGAGCTGTCGGCGACGCGCAGGCCCGTCGACGCCGATCACGCGGCCCTGCGGGTCGACCACCGCGCGGGGATCGTCGGGCCGGCCCATCCGGCAGGTGCCGCAGGGGTGGTAGGCGCTTTCGGCGTGGTCGCGCACGAAGGCGTCGATCTCGTCGTCGCTCTGCACGTCCGGGCCGGGCTGCAATTCGCCGGCCGCGTAGCGCGCCAGCGCGGGTTGCGCGAAGACGCCGCGCGCGAGGCGGATGGCGGCGCGGAAATCGACCCAGTCCTGCGGCGTCGCTCATGTAGTTGAAGAGGATGCGCGGCGCGTCGGCGGGGTCGGCGGAGCGCAGCCAGACCCGCCCGCGGGAGGGAGAGCGCGCGGTGCCGGCGTGGATCTGGAAGCCGTTGGCCGCCCCCAGCCCGTCGTAGCGCACCGCCAGCGGCAGGAAGTGGAACTGCACGTCGGGCCAGGCGATGTCGGGACGCGAGCGCAGGAAGGCCGCGGCCTCGAACTGGTTCGAGGCGCCGGGGCCCGAGCGGGTCAGCAGCCAGCGCGCGCCGACCGCCGCCTTGCCGAACAGGGTCCAGTGGCGGTGCAGGCCGACCGGGCCCTTGCCCGCCATCTGCACGTAGACTTCCATGTGGTCCTGCAGGTTCGCGCCGACGCCGGGGCGGTCGGCGACGACGTCGATGCCGTGGCGCCGGAGTTCGGCCCCCGGACCGATTCCCGAGAGCATCAGCAGCTTGGGCGAGTTGAAGGCCGAGGCGCACAGGATCACCTCGGCGCGCGCGACGACGCGCCGGCTTTTGCCGCGCATGCGCACCGAGATGCCGGTGGCGCGGCCCTCGCGCAGCACGACGCGTTCGACCATGCCGCGCACCAGCCGCGCGCCCAGGCGGCGGGCGGGGCGCAGGTAGCCGTCGGCGGCCGACCAGCGGCGCCCCTGCCAGATGCTGGAATCGAAGGGGCCGAAGCCTTCCTGGCTGGCGCCGTTGTAATCCGGGGTGTGGGGGTGGCCGGCCTCCTGCCCCGCCGCGATGAAGGCCGAGACCAGCGGGTCGCGCCCGGGTCCGCGCCCGATCCGCATCGGGCCGGCCGAGCCGCGCAGCGCCGGGTCGCCGCCGCGGCCGGCATCGTCCCACGTCTCGATCCGGCGGAAGTAGGGTTCGACGTCGGACCAGCCCCAGCCGGCGGCGCCGGCGGCCTGCCAGGCGTCGTAATCCTGCGGGTGGCCACGCACCCAGATCATGCCGTTGATCGACGAGGAGCCGCCCACGACCTTGCCGCGCGGCGCCGCCAGCCTGCGCCCGCCGAGCGCGGGTTCGGGCTCGGTGCGGTAGCCCCAGTCGTAGCGCGACATGCTCATCGGATAGCTGAGCGCGCCGGGCATGCGGATCAGCGGGCCGGCGTCGGAACCGCCGTGTTCCACCACGATGACCGAGTGCCCCGCCTCGGCCAGCCGGTACGCCATTGCGCACCCGGCCGAACCCGCGCCGACGACGACGTAGTCCGCCTCCATACCCTGCTGCCCTTTCCACGATGCTGACGCGCCGCTAGGGTCCGGCCCATCGCAACGCGGCGGGGACGCTAATGCGCCCGCGCGTCCAAGACAACCGACGACCCCGGGAGATCTCATGATGAAGTTAACGACCATTGCCGCGATGCTGGCCCTCAGCACCGGCTCCGCCCTCGCCCAGTGCGAGGAGATCACGTTCTCCGATGTAGGCTGGACGGACATCACGGCGACCACCGCGGCGACGACGGTGGTGCTCGACGCGCTCGGCTACGAGACCGACGTCAAGGTGCTGAGCGTGCCGGTGACCTATACCTCGCTGGCGCAGGGCGACGTCGACGTGTTCCTCGGCAACTGGATGCCGACGATGGAGGCCGACATCGCGCCCTACCGCGAGGACGGCAGCGTGGAGACGGTGCGCACCAACCTGGAGGGCGCGAAATACACGCTCGCGGCCAACCGGGCCGCGGCCGATCTCGGCATCACCGGCTTTGGCGACATCGCGGCCCATTCCGAGGAGCTGGAGGGCAAGATCTACGCGATCGAGCCGGGCAACGACGGCAACCGCCTGATCCTGTCGATGATCGAGGAGGACGCGTTCGGCCTGTCGGATTTCGAGGTGGTCGAAAGCTCCGAGCAGGGGATGCTGGCGCAGGTGGCGCGGGCGGACCGGCGGGGCGAACCGGTGGTGTTCCTCGGCTGGGAGCCGCATCCGATGAACGCCAATTTCGATCTGACCTATCTCGAGGGCGGCGACGACTGGTTCGGGCCGGATTTCGGCGGCGCGACGGTGCACACCAATGTCCGCAAGGGCTTCGTCGAGGAATGCCCGAACGTGGGCAAGTTCCTGCAGAACCTGTCGTTCACGCTGCCGATGGAGAACGAGATCATGGGCGCGATCCTCGATGACGGACAATCCGGGCGCGAGGCGGCGACTGCCTGGCTGAAGGAGAACGCGGATGTTCTGGACGGCTGGCTCGACGGGGTGACGACGCCGGACGGGCAGGACGGCCTCGAGGCGGTGCGCGCCGGGCTCGGAGTCTGAGCAGGACCTGAGGGGAGCGCGGCGCAGGGGGCATCGAGCCCCCCGCGCCGCGCGGCCGCGCCTTGCGGCGCGTCCGGGGCGGCGGGAAACCGGCCGGGCGCGTCAGAGTGCGGGCCTCAGCCCTCCTTTGGCATGATCGCGGTGTCGCGCTCGTGGGCGCGGATCGCGGCGGGGCGTTGGCGGAGACGGTCGGTGTAGGCGCGAAAACCGGGGCGTTCCTCCATCGTGGCGAACATCAGGCCCCAGGCGATCTGCGAGCCGAGATAGACATCTGCCGCCGAGAAGCGGTCGCCGAGGAGGAAGTCGCGGCCATCGGCCAGCAGCCCCTCGAGCGTGTCGAGCACGATCGGGAGGTCTCCGTATCCGACCCGCCTGCGAAGCTCCGGCGTGTCGGTGACGATGCCGAGCGAGGCGTTGGTGACCGCCGCCTCGACCGGGCCGGCGCCGAAGAACAGCCAGCGGTAATAGGGCCCGCGGTCGGGCGAGCCGGGATCGGGGGCGAGGCCGGCCTCGGGGAAGGCGTCGGCGAGATAGGCGCAGATCGCGGCGCCTTCGGTCACCGTGACGCCGCGATGGGTGATCGCGGGCACCTTGCCCATCGGGTTCACCGCCAGGTAGTCGGGCGCCTTCATCGCGTCCCCGTAGGACAGGACCACCGTCTCGTAATCGGCGCCGACCTCTTCGAGCATCCAGCGGGCGATGCGGCCGCGCGACATGGGGTTGGTGTAGAAGACGAGGTCGGCCACGGGCTTTCTCCGGCGATGCGTCGTCGGAAGGGTGACACGGGCGCCGCTTCCGGGCAATCTCCGCGTCGCGATGGAATGGCTCACAGAAAACAAGATCCCCGTGGGGGATGGTGCCGCGGCGATGTTCGACTGGCTGCAGATCAATGGTGCGTGGTTCTTCGACACCCTGTCGGACGGCATGGAATGGCTGATCGACGCGATCCTCTGGGTGTTCCAGACGCCGCACCCGCTGATCGTCGTGGCGGTGTTCGCGGCGATCGCCTGGGCCCTGCAGCGGCGCTGGACGACGCCGGTGATGGTGACGCTCGGCCTGCTCTTCGTGCTGAACCAGGGGTATTGGGAGGAGACCACCGAGAGCCTGACGCTGGTCCTGTCGGCCTGCATCGTCTGCATGGGGGTGGGCGTGCCCATCGGCATCGCGGTGGCGCACCGGCCGAAGCTCTACCAGGCGATGCGCCCCGTTCTCGACCTGATGCAGACGCTGCCGACCTTCGTCTACCTGATCCCGGCGATCGTGTTCTTCGGGATCGGCATGGTGCCGGGGTTGCTGGCCACCGTGGTCTTCGTGCTGCCGGCGCCGATCCGGCTGACGCATCTGGGGGTGAGCACGACGCCCGCGCCGCTTCTCGAGGCGGCGGAGGCGTTCGGGGCGACACCGCGCCAGCGCCTGTGGAAGGTGGAGCTGCCCTATGCCTTTCCGCAGATCATGGCCGGACTGAACCAGACGATCATGCTGTCGCTGTCGATGGTGGTGATCGCGGCTCTGGTCGGGGCCGACGGGCTCGGCGTGCCGGTGGTGCGCGCGCTCAACCAGGTCAACACGGCGCTCGGGTTCGAGGCGGGGCTGGTGATCGTGGTGGTGGCCGTCATCCTCGACCGGATGCTGAGGATCGAGCGGTGAACGAGGTCGTGGTCTTCGACAACGTGTCGATCGTCTTCGGCAAGCGCCCCGAAAGGGCGCTGCCGCTGATGGACGAGGGACAGAGCCGCGAGGATGTCGCCGCGGCGACGAACCAGATCCTCGGGGTGCACGATTGCTCGCTGAGCGTGAACGAGGGCGAGATCCTCGTGCTGATGGGCCTGTCGGGCTCGGGCAAGTCGACCCTTCTGCGCGCGGTGAACGGGCTCAACGTTCCGTGCCGGGGCGAGGTGCGGGTGCGCGACGGCGAGCGGATGGTGGCGGTCGGACATGCCGATCGCCGGACCTTGCGGCATCTGCGGCTGCACCAGGTGGCGATGGTGTTCCAGCAATTCGGCCTGCTGCCGTGGCGCAGCGTGACGGAGAATGTCGGGCTGGGCCTCGAGATCGAGGGCGTGTCGCGGCGCGAACGGGCGGAGCGGGTGGCGCGACAGCTTGAGCTGGTGGGCCTGACCGACCGGGCCGGGGCGCGCGTGGGCGAGCTGTCCGGCGGCATGCAGCAGCGCGTGGGGCTGGCCCGGGCCTTTGCCACCGATGCGCCGATCCTGCTCATGGACGAGCCGTTCTCGGCGCTCGACCCGCTGATCCGCAACCGGCTGCAGGACGAGCTGATCGCGCTGCAGCAGCGGCTGCGCCGGACCATCGTGTTCGTCAGCCACGACCTCGACGAGGCGTTCAAGCTGGGCGACCGGATCGCGATCATGGAGGGCGGGCGCATCGTGCAGCACGGCACGCCGCGCGACATCTTCACCGCCCCGGCGAATGACTACGTCGCGGATTTCGTGGCCAACATGAACCCGCTCGGCGTGCTTTGCGCGCGCGACGTGATGGTGCCGCCCGAGGGCGCGGCGGGCGCGCGGGTGGACCCCGACGCGCGGCTTTCGGAGGTGATGGGGCTGCTCAACGGGCGGCCGCTGGAAGTGGCGGGCGAGGATGGCGCGGTGCTCGGGCATGTGACGGCGCGCGGGGTGCTGGCGCGGTTGAGCGACCCGCTGGTGCAGCGCGCGGCGCGCGGTCAGGGCCCGGAAGGGGGCGCGTAGATCCTGCGGCCGCCCTGGGTGATGCGGGCCGCGTCGGCCGCCGCGCGCCGGGAGAGCACCGCCTCGCGCCAGGCGATGAAGCTGACGGCGGCGACGATGATCGCGCCCCCCGCCAGCACCCACGGGTCGAGCCCCTCGCCGAAGACGGCCCAGCCGAGAAGCGCCGCCCAGATGAGCTGCAGGAATGTCACCGGCTGGGTCACCGTCACCGGGGCGGCGCGGAAGGCGAGCGTCATCGTGTAGTGGCCGGTCGTGGCGAAGAGCGCGACGAGGCCGAGCCAGGCGAGTTCGGAAAGATGCGGCGTGACCCACACCGCCGCCGCGAAGGGCGCAATGCCGATGGTCACCGTGAGCGAGAGCATCGTCACGATCATCTCGGGGCTGCAGCGCATCGAGAGCTGCTTGGCGAACAGGTAGGACACAGCGAAGGTGATGGCGACGACGAGCATCGCGATGTGACCGGGAGAGACCTCGCGGAAGCCGGGGCGCAGGATCAGCACCACGCCGATCAGCGCCGCGACGATGGCGGCGATGCGGCGGAAGGCCAGACGCTCGCCCAGGAAGAGCGCCGCGCCAAGCGTGACGTAGACCGGCGAGAGGTAGTTCATCGCCGTGACCTCGGCGATGGGGATCTGCGTCATGGCGAAGAACCACAGCATCACCGCGAAGGTGTGGACGAAGCCGCGCATGGCGAACAGGCGGAGGTTTCCCCGCGTCAGTCCCTGGCGGCGCAGGCGCCCGGCGAGGGGCAGGACCACGACGAGGCCCAGCGCATAGCGCAGGAACGCGGCTTCGGGCGGCGGGATGCGGTCGCCGACATGCTTGACGACCGCCGTGACCCCGACGAACAGCACGCCCGTCAGCAGCATCCACAGAAGGCCCGCGAGCGGGCGGCTCTCACCCTCGTTCATGGGCGCGACCTGACACCAGCGCCGCGGCCGCCACAAGCCCTAGCCCGCGACCAGGCGCGCGGCGATGGTCCACATGATCGCGGCGATGGCGAGGTCGAGCGCGCGCCATGCGCCGGGCCGCGCGAAGACCGGCCGCAGGAGCCGCGCGCCGTAGCCCAGCGCGAAGAAGAAGACGAACGAGGCGGCGATCGCCCCGGCGGCGAAGGCCCCCCGCGCCGCGAACCCCGCCGACACCGAGCCGAGCAGGAACACCGTGTCGAGATAGACGTGCGGGTTGAGCCAGGTGAAGGCGAGGCACGCCGCCAGCGCGCCGCCGAGCGTGCCCGCGCCCTGCCCCGCCTCCAGCCGCTCGCCGCCCCGCAGCGCGCGGAACAGGCCGAAGGCGCCGTAGGCGGCGAGGAACGCGGCGCCGCCCCACCGGGCCGCCACGGCGATCTGGGGCGCGGCCGTCAACAGGGCGCCCGCGCCAGCGACCCCCGCGGCGATCAGCACCGCGTCCGATGTCGCGCAGACGAGGCAGACGGCGAAGACATGCGCCCCCGTCAGCCCCTGACGCAGAACGAACGCGTTCTGCGCGCCGATCGCCACGATCAGTCCGAGACCCAGTGAAAATCCGGCGACAAGAGCCTCGACCACCGCTATTCCTCCCTCAGGCGGGGTGACATAGACCCGCGACGAGGTTAAGGCAAACTGACAATCCTTCATCGGGTTAAGGCTTGCTAATGTCGCTGGACTACACCTCGCTCCGGGCCCTCGCGGCCGTCACGCGCACCGGCAGCTTCGATGCCGCCGCGGCGGAGCTGGGGGTGACGGCCTCGGCCGTCTCGCAGCGGATCAAGGCGCTCGAGGAACAGATGGGCGCGATCCTCGTCGTGCGCGCCCAGCCCTGCACCGCCACGGAGGCCGGGACGCGGCTGGTCCGGCATGTGGACGAGGTGCGTCTTCTGGAACATCGCCTCGCCGACGACCTGGCCGCGGCCCTGCCCGCGCAGCCGGCGACGGTGCGGATCGCGGTAAACGCCGACAGCCTCGACACGTGGTTCCTGTCGGCGCTGGCGCAGGTTGAGGGGTTGCTCTTCGATCTGGTGGTGGACGATCAGGACCACAGCGCCGACTGGCTTCGCAAGGGCGAGGTGTCGGCGGCGGTGACGGCCCATGCGGACCCGGTGCAGGGGTGCGACTGCGTGCCGCTCGGCCGGCTGCGGTATCTGCCGGTCGCGTCGCCGGATTTCGTGGCGCACTGGTTTGCGGGCGGAGCCGACGCCGCGAGCCTGTCGCGCGCGCCGGCGATCGCCTTTACCGCCAAGGACCGGTTGCAGGCGGATTGGGCCCGCGCGGTCGCCGGCAAGGCGGTGGCGCTGAAGGCGCACCGCATCCCGTCGTCGGTGGCGTTCCAGCAGGCGGTGCAGGCCGGGATGGGATGGGGGATGCTGCCCGAGCCGATGGCCGAGGCGGCGCTGGAGAGCGAAAGCATGGCGCTCGTCGAGCCGGGCGATGCGCTCGAGGTGACGCTTTACTGGCAGGTCAGCCGTATCGTGAGCCGCGCGCTGCACCCGCTGACCAAGGCGGTGCGCTCGGCGGCCTGGTCGAGGCTGCTGCTGCCGCGCCCGGGCGGCTGAGCGCGGCATGCGGCGCGCGCCGCTCCCGATCGGGCGGGCCGCGGTCCGGTTCGAGCCCGGACAGGGCCGGTGCAGGTGCCGGCCGCGCCCGGATCAGGCCGTGATCAGGCGCTGAGTTCGGCCATGACCTCGTCCGAGACCTCGAAGTTGGTGGTGACGTGCTGCACGTCGTCGTCGTCTTCGAGCGCCTCGATCAGGCGCATCAGCTTCTGCGCGCCCTCCAGGTCGAGTTCGGTCGTGGTCTGGGGCCGCCAGACGAGCCGCGTCGAATCGGCCTCGCCCAGCTGCTCCTCGAGCCGGGTGGAGACCTCGTTGAGGTCGGTGTCGGCGCACCAGACGACATGCCCGTCCTCGGAGGTCTCGGCATCCTCGGCGCCGGCCTCGATGGCGGCCATCATCACGTCGTCGGCGTCACCCGCCCCGGTCGAGTAGGTCACCTGCCCCTTGCGGTCGAACATGAAGGCGACCGAGCCGGTCTCGCCCAGATTGCCGCCGTGCTTGCCGAAGGTGGAGCGCACGTTGGAGGCGGTGCGGTTGCGGTTGTCGGTCATCGCCTCGACGATGACGGCGACGCCGCCCGGGCCGTAGCCCTCGTAGCGGATCTCCTCGTAATTGTCGCCTTCGCCGGCCTGGCTCTTCTTGATGGCGCGGTCGATCACGTCCTTGGGGACCGAGACCGCCTTGGCCTCCTTGACCGCGAGGCGCAGGCGCGGGTTCTTGTCGGGATCGGGATCGCCCATCTTGGCCGCGACGGTGATCTCCTTCGACAGCTTCGAGAAGAGCTTGGAGCGGGCGGCATCCTGTCGCCCCTTGCGGTGCTGGATGTTCGCCCATTTCGAATGGCCTGCCATGGCGCCTTGTCCGTCCTGTTCCTGCGGGATGCGCCTCCATATCGCAGCGTCCCGCGGCCCCGCAAGTGGCTCGCGGCGGGCCTGTGCATGTCCCCGGCGGAAGCGGGAGTGCCGCGCCCGCCGGGATCCGTCTGTCCTATTCGACCGGCTCGACGACCGCGTCGCCCTCGACCTCGATCGACTCGACCTCCTCGCCGTTCTCGACCTCGACAGGTGTCTCGTCCTGCTCGACGGTGTCGGCCGCGCCTTCGAGCGGAGCGCCCTCGACGACCGAGTCCTCGACCGTGGTCGCCGGCTCAAGGCTCTCGACTGCCACCTCGTCGCCGCCGAAGAGACCGAACAGCCATGCAAGAAGCAGCACGACCACGATGATGGCGAGGGCGATGCCGATCCACTTGCCCATGCCGCCGCCGCCCGTCTGCTTCGTCACTTTCGGATCTCTGTAATCGGACATGTTCATCTCCTTTTGTCGTTGTGTTGGTGGGTGTCAGATGTAGGGGTTCATGCGCTTCTCGCGCCGGTAAGTCCGCGAATACGGGTCGGACCGGGTCTCGTCGCGAGTGCCGACGTAGCTCTCGTCGAAGGGCTGGTCGCTGCGCCGCGCCGTGTACGGCTCATCGCGGAACTCCTCGGAGCGGGCGTCGAGGTTGTGAATTTCCTTCTCGGGTCGCCGCATGATCTCCTGCACTTGCGGAACCTGTTCCTCGTCCACCTCGACCGAAACCACGTAGTCGCCGCGGCGAACGCAGTTCTGGTAGGTGCGCACGTCGTCCTCGGGCAGGTGCAGGTCGTGCAGCGCGTCGATCGCGCCTCGGTCGCTGTCGACACCCGCCGGCGTGTCGCTGTCGGGCACCACGCGCATGTGGCCCTCCGAGATTCCGAGCGACTGCAATTCAATGCGGACGAGATCGGCGGTGGCATAGTTGCGGTAGACGGCGGTGACGTTGCGGTACATGGGTTTCCTCCTCGTTATGCACTCGGGGGGACCAACCGCCCACGGCGGCCTCTTGTTTCCGGGAAACCTCCAGACCGGCGACTTCCCGCCAACCGTCAGATCGGCCAGAGATAGGGAATGGTTAGCGAGGCGGTGATCGCCAGGATGATGTTCAGCGGCACGCCGACGCGCATGAAGTCGGTGAACTTGTAGCCGCCTGGCCCGTAGACCAGCATGTTGGTCTGATAGCCGATCGGCGTCGAGAAGGCGGCGGAGGCCGCGAACATCACCGCCACGACCAGGGGCCGCGGATCGAGGCCGAGCGCCAGCCCCAGCTCGATGGCGATGGGCGTCAGGATCACACCGACGGCGTTGTTGGAGACGAGCTCGGTCAGGGTCGAGGCCAGGACATAGACGCAGAAGATCACCGCCATCGGCGGCAAATCGGCGAGGAAGGGCTCGACAGCGCGGACGACCAGTGCGACCGCGCCCGAATCCTGCAAGCCAGCGCCGACCGCCAGCATGGCGAAGATCAGCGCCAGCAACCGGCCCTCGACGAATGAAAACGCCTCGTCCGCGTCGATGCAGCGGGACAGGAAGACCACAACCACCGCCAGCACCGCGAGCGGGAAGATCGGCGCCACGCCCAGCGCCGCCAGAGCCACCAGCGCCGCCAGCGCGCCGATCGCGACCCAGGCCTTGTTGCGCCGATAGGCCTGACCCGACGGCCGCGCGATGTTGACGAGGTCCATGTCGGCCGCGAGGCGCTGGATGTCCTCGGGCGCGCCCTCCAGCAGCAGCGTGTCGCCCGTGCGCACGATCACGTCGTCGAGCTGCCGGCCGATATTCTGGTTCCGGCGGTGCACGGCCAGCGGATAGACGCCGTAGCGACGGCGCAGGCGCATGGAGCCCAGCGAGCGGCCGATCATCCGGCAGCCCGGCGTGATCAGCACCTCCACGGTCTCGGTGGCGACCGAGGACAGCTTGTCGACGGAGCGGACCTCGCGGCTCTGCTGGACGCCCAGAAGTTCGCTCATCTCCGAGCGCAGGACGACGCGGTCGCCCATCTTGAGCTGGACCGAGCCCATGTCGCGGCGCAGCGAGGCGTCGCCGCGCAGCACGTCGATGACCCGCAAGCCGTCGCGGCGGAAGATGTCGGCCTCCAGCG
The DNA here is from genome assembly GCA_963709765.1 of uncultured Alphaproteobacteria bacterium. Taxonomy (GTDB): domain Bacteria; phylum Pseudomonadota; class Alphaproteobacteria; order Rhodobacterales; family Rhodobacteraceae; genus Roseitranquillus. Next base: position 595,442 of record CAVPXL010000001.1, read on the forward strand.
GCGCCTGCCCGATCAGGCCCGAGCCTTCGGGCACCGCGACCTCGGTGAAGTATTTCAGCTTGCGCCGGTCGCCCAGCAGCACGCCGAGCGTCTGCCGGGCGGGAAGAAGGTGGCGCCCGAGGATCGCCATGTAGAGACCGCCGATGACAACCTGCACGATCCCGAGCGGCGCGATCTCGAAGATCGTGAAAGGCTCCAGCCCTTCGACCCGGGCCACGCCGTCGACAAGCAGGTTCGTGGAGGTGCCCAGCAGCGTCATCGTTCCCCCGAGGATCGCCGCATAGCTGAGCGGGATCAGGAGCTTGGAGGGCGACACGCCGAGCCGTTGCGAGAGTTGCACGAAGATCGGGATCATCACCACGACGACGGGCGTGTTGTTCATGAATGCCGAGGCCAGCGCCACCAGAAGCAGCGTGAGGATGATCGTCATGCCGGGATTCGTGTCGGCGCGCCTGTCGGCCTGGCTCGTCAGCCATTGCAGGGCGCCGGTGCGCACCAGGCCGCCCATCATCAGGAACATCGCGGCAATGGTCCAGGGCGCGGGATTGGCCAGAACCTCGAGCGCGCTGTCGTAGGGCAGGATGCCGAGCAGATACATCGCGGCGGCCCCGGCCAGCGCGATGACCTCCGCCGGATAGCGTTCCCGCACGAAGAGCACGAACATCACCGCGACAACGGCCAGGGCGGCCACGGGCTCCGCGGTCGTGCCGAGCGTCAGGGTCATCGGGGCATACGCCTCTCTATTCCGGGCCGGCTGGCATCATTGCCGCGACCGGGCCGCATCGCAAGCGGCGGTTGCAACCCGCCGGCGCGGCGGGGGCCGCCCGCGGGCCGGGCGTCGCGGGAAGCGCGGGCGGGCGCCGCCCTGCGCCGAGGCTCAGCCGGGGGTTGATTGCAACGCACCGCCGACCCGGACCATCTCGGCCGATTTGGCGGCGCCGGTCCGGTCGTCGGTGACGACGAGCAGGCCCGACAGCGTCGCGATGCCGCCGGCGGGGGTAAAGCGGCCGCCGCTCATGCCGGTGATGAAGCGGCGCATCGGCTCGGCCTTTTCCATGCCGATCACCGAATCGTAGTCGCCGCACATGCCCGCGTCGCTGAGATAGGCGGTGCCGCCCGGCAGAACCCGCGCGTCCGCCGTGGGGACATGGGTGTGGGTGCCCACCGCGATGCTGGCGCGCCCGTCGCACCAATGGCCCAGCGCCATCTTTTCCGACGTCGCCTCGGCGTGGATGTCGATCAGGCTCGCCTGCACCATGCCGCCGCGCGGATGGGTCCTGAGCACGGTGTCGAGCGCCGAGAACGGGTCGTCGAAGGGGCGCTTCATGAAGACCTGGCCCAGCACCTGCGCCACCAGCACCTTGCGCCCGCCGGGAGCGTCGAACACCCGCGCGCCCCTGCCCGGCGCCGCCTTGGCGAAGTTGAGCGGCCGCACGATCCGCGGCTCGCTGTCGATGAACGACAGCATGTCCTTCTGATCGAAGGCGTGGTCGCCCAGCGTCAGGACATCCGCGCCCGCCGACAGAAGCGCCCTGGCGTGCGTCGCGGAGAGGCCCGCGCCAGAGGTCGCGTTCTCGCCGTTGACCACAACGAAGTCGAGCCGCCACGCCTCGCGCAGGCCCGGAAGGCGCTCGATGATGGCGGTGCGGCCCGACCGGCCCATCACGTCGCCGAGAAAGAGAAGTCTCATGGGCCGGGACCTCTATCGTCTTGCGGCCATCCTCTGCAAGGCGGCGGGCGAGAACACCCACTGCCCCGCCTCCGTGACGGCGGCATCGAGGGGCTGGTCGAAGGGTTCCACCGGCAGTCCCGGCATCTGCTGCCCGGCGAACGCGAAGCCCACGGCGAAGACGTCGCCGCTCGTCCGCAACGCCGCGAGGGTGCGGTCGTAATAGCCACCGCCATATCCCAGACGGCGCCCGCCGGGGTCGAACGCCACGCAGGGCACGATCAGCACGTCGGGACGCATCGGCCGCACGGACGCGGGCTGCGGCACCTTCATCGGACCGGGGACCATCTCGTCGGCGGCACGCCATTCGGCAAAGACCAGCGGCGCGTCGCGCTCGACCACCACGGGCACGCCAACGGGAGCCGGACCAGCCCGCCATCACCGGGCGCGGGTCGATCTCGGTCCCGATCGGCAGATACCCCGACAGCGGGCGCCCCCGGAACCGCGACAGCAGCGAGGCCAGGGCGGCCTGCGCCCGAACGGCGGCCTTCGGGTCGGCAACGGTCTCGCGCGCGGCCAGGGCCGCCTCGCGCAGACGCGCCTTGCGCTCGCCCTCGATGCTCACAGGAGAACGGTGGCGGCGAGGCCGAGGAAGGCGAAGAAGCCGACCACGTCGGTCACCGTGGTGACGAACGTCCCGGAGGCGAGCGCCGGATCCACGCCGAATTTCTCGAGGATCAGAGGAATGGCGATGCCGGCGAGGCCGGCCATGACGAGGTTGATGATCATGGCGAGGCCGATGACCACGCCCAGCATGCCGCGACCCGAACCAGACCATGCCGATCACGCCGATGATCGCGGCGAAGAGCACGCCGTTGATCAGCCCCGCCGTCACCTCGCGGCGGATCACGCGCAGGGCGTTCGAGCCGGTGAGGTCGCGGGTGGCCAGCGCCCGCACCGCCACGGTCAGCGACTGCGTCGCCGCGTTGCCGCCCATGGAGGCGACGATCGGCATCAGGACGGCCAGCGCCACGAGCGCCTGGATGGTGGCCTCGAACTGCGCGATCACCAGCGAGGCGAGGATCGCCGTCATCAGGTTCACGAACAGCCACGGGAAGCGCTGCCGGACGATCTGCGCCGTGCGGTCGTTGAGGCTCTCGTCGCCGAGACCGGCGAGCAGGCGCATGTCCTCCTCGGTTTCCTCGTCGAGGACGGCCATGGCGTCGTCGATGGTGATGACCCCCGAAAGCCGGCCGCCGGAATCGACCACCGGCGCCGAGATCAGGTGATACTGGTTGAAGGCGTAGGCGACGTCGCCCTCCTCCTCGTCGACGCGGAAGGTGCGGAACAATTCCTCCGCCAGGTCGGCCAGCGCCACGCTGCGCCGCGCCGACATCAGCTTGCCCAGCGTCACGTAGGCGACGGGGCGCATGGCGGGGTCCACGAGAACGACGTGGTAGAACTGATCGGGCAGATCCTCGTGGGCGCGCAGGTAGTCGATGGTCTGGCCCACGGTCCAGTGCTGCGGCACCGCGACCACCTCGCGCTGCATCAGGCGTCCGGCGGAATACTCGGGATAGCCCAGCGCCTGTTCGACCGCGATCCGGTCCACGGGCGGCAGCGCGTCGAGGATCGCCTGCTGCTGCGGCTCTTCGAGATCCTCGAGAAGGTCGACGACATCGTCCGACTCGAGTTCGCGGACGGCCTCGGAGAGGACCTCGGCGGACAGGCCGGCGATGACGTCTGCGCGCACGCTTTCGTCGAGTTCGCTGAGGATCTCGCCGTCGAATTCGCGGCCGTAGAGCTCGACCAGGCGCCGGCGCTGACCGCCTTCGAGCTGTTCCAGGAGGTCGGCGATGTCGGCCGCGTGCAGCGGCTCCATCAGGCCGGTCAGAAGCGTCGCGTCGCCTGCCTCCACGGCCTCGCGCACAGCGCTGACGGTCTTGCTGTCGAGCGCGTAGGCGTCGTCCTCGCGCAGTTCGATCGTGGCGTCTTCTTCGGCCATTCCTTGCCCTCGCGTCTGCGGTGGCGCGGACCATAGGACAGGCCGCGACCCTGCGACAGGTCCGGCGTTCGGCAATTTACGCGCTGCCGGCGAGGGGCTAGCAAGGGCCGACGAAGACGGCCGGCGCGATCTGCGGCGCCCCACCGCCCCGAGGGGAAGCGTCCGGACCGGGGGGATCGACCCCCCTCCCGGCCGCGGCCGCAGTCGCGGCGGTCGAGCCCGTGGCACGCCAGGCGCAGACCGGAGCCCAAGATGAAAGATCACCTGATCCTCGGCCGCACCCTGTCTTTCGACGCCGACCCGATGCGCGAGGGGCTCGGCGCCGCCCGCATCGAAGAGCGCGGCGCGGTGCTGGTCTCGGGAGACCGGATCGCCGAGACGGGTCCGGCGGACGCACTGCGCGCGCGCCATCCCCGGGCGAAGATCCACGATCACGGGCGGGCGCTCGTCACCGCCGGGTTCGTGGACGCCCATGCCCATTATCCGCAGACAGCGATGATCGCGAGCTGGGGCAAACGGCTCATCGACTGGCTGAACACCTACACCTTCCCCGAAGAGATGCGTTTCGCCGATCCCGCCTACGCGGCGGCGATCGCGAACCGCTATCTCGACCTGCTCGTCGCGCACGGCACGACCTCGGTGGCGAGCTTCTGCACGATCCACGCCCACAGCGTCTCGGCACTGTTCGAGGCGGCGGCCGAGCGGCGGATGGAAATCGTCGCGGGCCGCACCTGCATGGACCGCAACGCGCCCGACGGCCTGACCGACACGGTGGAGGCGGCTGTCGGGGAGAGCGCCGCGCTGATCGCGCAATGGCACCGGCGCGGGCGCGCCACCTACGCCATCACGCCGCGTTTCTCGCCCACCTCGACGCCCGAACAGCTGGCAGCGCTGGGGCAGCTCTGGGCCGCGAACCCGACCTGCCTGATGCAGACCCACCTGTCGGAACAGATTGACGAGGTCGCATGGGTGCGGGCGCTTTATCCGCAGGCGCGCGACTATCTCGACACCTACGAGGCGGCGGGCCTGCTCGGGCCCGGCGCGATCTTCGGCCATGCGATCTACCTGGAGCCGCGGGAGCGCGCGCGTCTGGCCGAGGTCGGCGCGGCGGTCGCCCATTGCCCGACCTCCAACACCTTCATCGGCTCGGGCCTCTGCGATGTGGCGGGGCTGGCGTCGGAGGGCGTCCGGATGGGGCTCGCCACCGACACCGGCGGCGGCTCGTCCTTCTCGATGCTGCGCACCATGGCCGCGGCCTACGAGGTCGGGCAGTTGCGCGGGCGGGCGCTGCATCCGGCCGAGCTCATGTGGCTCGCCACCGGTGGCTCGGCGGGTGCGCTCGGGCTCGCGGACCGGGTCGGCGGCCTCGCGCCGGGTCTCGCGGCCGACCTGGTGGTTCTCGACCTCGCCTCGACACCGGCGATCGCCCAGCGCGCGGGACAAGCCGACGACCTCTGGGAGGCGCTCTTCCCGACGATCATGATGGGCGACGACCGCGCGGTCGCGGCCGTCTGGGTCGCCGGCCGGCAGATGAAGAGCCCCGGCGTCGAGCTAGGCCCGGCAAGGCCGCGCGGATCGGCGCGCCACCTCCATGCGGTCTTGCGTCAGATCATCAATTCGCCGCCGGTCAGGCTGACGATCTCGCCGGTCATGTAGCTTGCCTCGTTGCTCGCGAGGAAGACGAAGGCCGGGGCGATCTCCGCCGGCTGGCCGGGGCGTCCGATCGGAGTGCCCTTGCCGAAGGATTGCACCTTCTCGCGGCTCTGCCCGCCGGACGGCTGAAGCGGGGTCCAGAACGGGCCCGGCGCGATCCCGTTCACCCGGATGCCCTTTTCCATCGCCGTCGGCGCCAGTCCTTGCGTGAAGCCGCGGATCGCGAATTTCGTCGTCGCGTAGTCCAGCAGCGTCGGAGACGGATCGAACCCCTGCACCGAGGTCACGTTGATGATCGACGCCCCCGGCGGCATGATCTTCAGCGCCTCCTGGCACATCCAGAACATCGCGTAGATGTTCGTCTTCATCGTCTGGTCGAACTGCTCGGACGAGATGTCGGGCAGGCCCTCGCGGAACACCTGCTTGCCGGCGTTGCAGACGAGGATGTCGAGGCCGCCCATCGCCTCGGCGGCCCTGCCGACCAGCCCGCGGGCGAAGCGTTCGTCCTTGAGATCGCCGGGCATGAGGTGGAGGATGCCGCCCTCGCCTTCGACGAGATCCTTGAGCGACTGCGCGTCCTCCTCCTCCGCGTCGAGGTAGTTGATCGCGACCGCTGCGCCTTCTCGCGCATAGGCGATGGCGGCGGCGCGCCCCAATCCGCTGTCGCCGCCGGTGATCAGGGCCCGTCGCCCCTTCAGGCGACCGGTTCCGCGATACGTCGTCTCGCCGTGATCGGGCCGCGGGGTCATCGCGTCGGTCCAGCCGGGCTTGTCCTGTGGCTGATCGGGGAAGGGCGGCGCGGGGTAGAGACTGCGCGGGTCGCGCATCTCGAACTGGTCGTGTTCGTCGCTCATGGCATCCTCTCTCTCGTGTCGGAAGACAAACACGCGATCGGGCAAGAGGTTTCCGCTGCCCGCGCGCGGCGTCAGCCGGTTGGCGTCGCGAGGTGCGCAAGGGCCGCGGCATGGATCTCGCGATTGGCGGCGGCGATGACCTGCCCGCCCTTCAGGGCCGACCGGCCCTGCCAATCGGTCACGATGCCGCCGGCGGCTTCGACGACGGCGATGGGCGCGGCGATGTCGTAGGTGTTCAGGCCCGCCTCGATGACCAGGTCGATCTGGCCGGCGGCGAGGAGCGCGTAGGCGTAGCAATCAATCCCATAGCGGGTGAGACGCGCGAAGCGCGAGACCGCCTCGAAGGCGCGCCGCTCGGCCTCGGTCCCGATTTCGGGAAACGTCGTGAAGAGCACGGAATCGCTCAGGGGCCGCGGCCCGCGCGTGCGAAGAGCGGCACGGCCATGCGGCCCCGTCATTTCGGCCAGACCGGGCGCGCCCACGAAGCGTTCGCCGATATAGGGCTGGTCGATGATGCCGAGGATCGGCCCCGCTGCATCGGCCACGGCGATCAGAACACCCCATGTGGGAGTGCCGCTGAGATAGCCACGGGTCCCGTCGATGGGGTCGAGGATCCAGGTGAGGCCGGAAGTGCCGCTCTCCTCGCCGAACTCCTCCCCGATGACGCCGTCGGCAGGGCGCTTTTCGGCCAGCAGGGCACGCATGGCGCGCTCTGCCGCCCGATCCGCTTCGGTCACGGGGTCGAAAGCCTCGTCGGACTTGGTGTCCGCCGCGAGATCCGCCCGACGAAAATGCCGGAGGGTCTCGACGCGGGCGGCGCCGGCCAGTGCATGGGCCGTCGCGAGAAGATCGGCCAGCAGACGTTCGTCATGTCGCATGACCGGCGGCTAGCTTGCCGCCGCGAGGCGGTCAAGCTCCGTCGGCGACACCCGAGCGATCATTGGCGTGGAAGAAGACGATCGCGGATTCTCCGCGATCTGCCTTCTGGCATTCAGGCCGCGTCGCTGAGGACGCGAGCCAGTTCGAAGAGACGCCTGCGTTGCGTCTCCGGAATGGCGTAGTAGGAACGGACAAGCTCCAGCGCCTCCTTGTCGGCCAGGATGTCCCCCGGCAGAGCAGTCTTGGCGGCAGCGTCCCCCAGACCTTCGAAGAAGAAGGAAACCGGCACCCCGAGCGCTTCGGAAATGTCCCACAGCCGCGAAGCGCTGATACGGTTCATCCCCGTTTCGTACTTCTGAATCTGCTGGAACTTGATACCTACGCGCTCGGCAAGCTGCTGCTGCGTCATACCCACCATCCAGCGCCGATGACGGACTCGCTTGCCGACATGGACGTCCACCGGATGCTTCATCGTTACACTCCTCTAATACGACTGAGCCACCCCCATCCAATCAATCAGGAGGCTCACCGCAACCTGTCGAAAAGGATAGGCTCGATGTTGCTCAACCCCGATCAATACATTGATATGCCGATTGATAATTTCTTGACGACCGAAACCAGGAGAGATCGACCCATGGCCCGTTGCGATTTGAAAACTCGCCTTAAGCGTGTTTCGCATATTGCGAACTATTCTGCAAACACAACCTCCTCGCGGGACTCGCCGCCCAGCGAATCGATTTTTAGGGGAATTGCCCGATGAGAGCGTTTCGCGTCCATGACGTCGATGCCCCGCCGCGGATCTGCGAGGTCGAGCTGCCCGCGCCGGGACCCGGTGAGGTTCAGGTTCAGGTCGCCGCCTGCGGCATAAATTTCGCCGATCTGCTGATGGCGCGGGGTGAATACCAGGAGAAGCCGGATCTGCCCTTCACGCTCGGGATGGAACTTGCGGGAACGATCGCCGCCCTGGGCGACGGCGTGTCCCATCTCAGGGCGGGAGACCGGGTCGCGGTCTTCGGCGGCACTGGCGGCCTCGCCGAGTTGGCCAATTGTCAGGCGGCACGATGTGTGCCGCTCCCCGACGGGATGCCGTTCGAGCATGCGGCCGCTTTCGTGATCGCCTACGGGACCAGTCACGTGGCGCTCGACCACCGTGCCCGCCTCAAGGCCGGCGAGACGCTTCTGGTTCTGGGCGCGGCCGGCGGTGTCGGGCTGACGGCCGTGGAAATCGGCAAGAAGATGGGCGCGACGGTGATCGCGGCAGCCCGGGGCGCGGCGAAACTGGAAGTCGCGGCCAGGGCCGGTGCGGATCATCTGATCGACACCGATACCGATGACCTGCGCCAGCGGGTCCTCGATCTCGGCGGCGCGGACGTGGTCTACGACCCGGTCGGCGGCAAACTGTTCAACGCGGCTTTGCGGGCGGTCCGGCCCGAGGCCCGGGTCCTCGTGATCGGCTTTGCCAGCGGCGACATCCCGCAGATCAAGTCCAATCACCTGCTCGTCAAGAATACCAGCGTCCTCGGCTTCTACTGGGGCGGGTACATGGCGTTTCGCCCCGAGGTCATCTCCGACAGCCTGACAACCCTTTTCGGATGGTATTCCGACGGCGGCCTGCACCCGCATGTCAGCCACACCCTGCCGCTGGAAAAGGCGCAGCAGGCGATGGATCTGCTGCGCGAGCGCAAGGCCACGGGCAAGGTGGTCGTGACGATTTGACCCGAACGCCGCGGACAGGAGCGACTGGAACCGCTCCGCCTCCCCCGGCCTCGGGGGCCAGCCGAACGACGCGCCCTCGCGCGACGCTGCCGCCATGGCTGTCCCGATTGCCCGGCAACTGACCCGGATCGCGGGAATCGGGGAAGACCAGCGCAACCTGGCGGCAGCCGTACGATGTGCGACAGGGTTTCCGGGGCCCCCGAGAGCCGCGACCGCGACATTGTGCGCCTCCGAACCTTGCGGAACTTCTTGAAAGCTGCGCCTCGCTCCACGATATTTGCAAGGGACGGCGGGCCATTGGGGGCCGCCGATGCTTTTGACAGGTCTTGGAGGAGATTAATGGCTGAATATCAGACGATCCGGGCTGGTGTCGGTGCCCGCGCCGCCCAGATCGATGCGGGTCTTCGCGCCCACATGAACAAGGTCTACGGCACCATGTCGGTGGGCATGCTGATCACGGCGCTCGCGGCATGGGCGATCTCGGGTCTGGCCACCACGACCGACCCGTCGCTCGCCGCGGCCCAGATCAGCCAGGACAAGTATCTCACCGACCTTGGCGTCGCGCTCTACGCGTCGCCGCTCAAATGGCTGGTGATGTTCGCGCCGCTGATCTTCGTCTTCGGCTTCACCGCGGGCATCAACCGCATGTCGGCGGCCACGGCACAGACGGTGTTCTACGCCTTCGCCGCCGTGATGGGCGTGTCGATAAGCTCGATCTTCCTGGTCTTCACCGGCTATTCGATCGTGCAGACCTTCATCGTGACGGCGATCGCCTTCGCGGGGCTGAGCCTTTACGGCTACACCACCAAGCGCGACATCTCGGGCTGGGGCGCGTTCCTGATCATGGGCGTGATCGGCCTTGTGGTCGCGATGGTCGTCAACATCTTCATCGCGAGCGCCGCCATCAATTTCGCGATCTCCGCGATCGGCGTGCTGATCTTCGCAGGCCTGACGGCCTACGACACCCAGAAGATCAAGACCGACTACGTGCAGCACGCACAGGTGGCCGATAGCGAATGGCTTGCCAAGTCGGCGATCATGGGCGCCTTGAGCCTCTATCTCGACTTCATCAACATGTTCATGTTCCTGCTGCAATTCCTCGGCAACCGCGAGTAACGCAGCCGGACCTCGAAACCGCCCGCGTGACGCAGTCGCTGTTGCAGGACCCGGATCCTCCAAACCTGCCGGCCTTCGGGTCGGCAGGTTTCTGTTTGTCTGGGCATTTTCATCTTCGCGCGGCAGCAGCTTTGTTGCACGGTTGAAGTGGATGATTCATCTCGTGAATCCAGCGTGGTAGCTGGCGGGCATGAGCAGGCCCACACCGGCGACCTGCAAGACAACGAACTGGCCGGCTTATAACGATGCGCGCAAGCGCCGTGGCTCGCTGACCATCTGGTTCGACCCGGAGGTGGGTCGGGATGCTGTGCCGACCGGCAAGCGCGGCCGAAAGCCGACCTTGCCGCGATATTGCCGTCCAGACGTGCCTGACGACGAAAGCGCTCTTCGGGATGGCGCTACAAACGCCGCGTCTGGCGCAAGATCCATCTCGGGATCGACGAAAAAACGCTGGAAGTCCGGGCGGTCGAGATCACCGGAAGCCACATCGGGAACGCGCCGGTTCTGCCGGACCTTCTGGGCCAGCTCAGCATGGAAATGCTTGGGACGCGCGATCTGGTGAAACTGGAGCGGATACCACCGACAAAGCCGTGCAGAGACAAAGATGCACCGCATGAAACTTTTGGGCCCGCAGCACATGGCACGAAACTTCGACCGACAGGTCACCGAGGTCCACGTCCGCATCGCCATCATGAACGGCTATACCGCGCCTAGCATACCCGCCACGGATACCGTGGGATAACTGCATCCGGGGACAGAGCCCGTCCGGATCGCCAGTTTGTCGGAAACACTGTCTGCTTCGGTTGCCCTCTCGGCGAGCTGATCTGCGATCAATCCGGCACACCGGCGAGGTTGTAGAGGTCTGCGCCGAAACCGCCGAGTCCGGTTCATCCCCAAGCTTTGCCACGGATGCGTCACCGCCCGCGCCGGCCCTTTTTCATTTCGGCCACGCCTCAGCCCATGTCGCTGCGGTCCTGCCGGGACTCGGCCCGGCGGCTGTCCTTGCGCCAGCTCCAGAGGGCGATCAAGCCCCAGCTGAGGCAGTAGAGCGCTCCGAAACTCAGCATGATCTCACCCGGGATCGGGCCCACGTCCGCACGTTCGTAGAGCTGCGCCAGACTCTCTAGCGGCGTGGGATGGACGATGAGTTTGCCCAGATAGGCGACTGTCTGGATTATCAAGATCCAGAAATAGTTGCGCCGGATCCGCCGCCCGATGGCCACGCGCAAACTGACGTGGTGGCGCGGGTGGAGGTAATCCTCCGCCAGAATCTCGTGCCAGTCGTCCTCGAGGTGGAGATCGCCGTCGCGCAACATCGGCGCAAAGACATGCCGCTCCATCCAGCGACAACGTGCGCGCCAGACGTTGAAATAGCGGTAGCGCCGCGCCTCCAGCATCAGGAAGAACACGATCAGGATGCCCACCAGCACCAGCGGAAGCGGCGAAGCCTTCGGCGCGGCGAAGGCGATCGAGAGGGCGATGCCGAGGGTCACCACGGCCCAGTTCGTCGTCGTGTCGAGACGCTGGCGCCAGAGGGTCGAGCGATAGACCTCGCCGCGGTAGAGATGTGCCACCGCGCTGAGTTCTTCCGCCGTGAACTTCTTCCGATGAGATCCGGCGGCGACCGGCATCGACGCACTCCCTCGACTGGGCATCCCCGAGCTTGCCACGCGGCGGCGGCGCGGTCAAAGCGGCGCCGGCACCCCTCCGGTCACGTGCCGCGCCCGGACAGCAGGGATCGGCGCGGCGCGGATTTCGGTGCGTCGTCGGCAGCAGAGCCGCAAATGAGCGCCGATAGACGCACGTGGCCGGGGCGCGGCCGCTGCTGCGGGCAAGGACATCACCGCGCGGCCATCCCGTGACAAGAAGAGACAAGCGATGCCGCGAACGAGACGGCGCCGCAAACGAAAAGGCCGCACGAGAGCATCGCGCGGCCACAAGAAAGTCCGACGGGTGAACGTCCTACTTGATCTTGCCTTCCTTGTACTCGACGTGCTTACGCGCGACGGGATCGTACTTCCGCACCGACATCTTCTCGGTCATCGTGCGGGCGTTCTTCTTGGTCACGTAGAAGTGGCCGGTGTCCGCCGTGGAGTTCAGGCGGATCTTGATCGTGGTCGGTTTCGCCATAATCGTCTCCTCGCGCGGGGCAGCGCGGGCCACCCTCGGAAAAATCTCGAAGCCCGCCTTTTACGCACCTTCCCCGCACTGTCAACAATGCCGTGACGAAAAAGCCAACTGCGCGGATGGCCTGTAAGCCGGATTCTGTCCCGGGGGTCGCCCCCCTTGGATGACCATTCATCTGGCCCCGCCGTCACCGACGGGATCTTGCTGCCAACCCGGGTCCCAGAGGCCGAAGCCGCGCCCCGCGTTGCCGCACGGGACCCCTATTTGGCATTGCTCCCGGTGGGGCTTGCCGTGCCGGTCCGGTTGCCCGTCCCGCGGTGGGCTCTTACCCCACCGTTTCACCCTGACCCGGACCTGCCGGGCGGTTTGTTTTCTGTGGCGCTTTCCCTCGGGTTGCCCCGGCCGGGCGTTACCCGGCACCGTCGCTTCGTGGAGTCCGGACTTTCCTCACCCCGAAAGGTGCGGCCATCCAGCCATCCGCGCGCGACGCATTTAGGCGCCGCGATCCCACCGGTCAACGGGAAAACGCGTCGCCAGATCGGTGGCCAGACGCGCATCCTCATCGTCGGCGGGCCTAGCCGTCCCGACCGCGCAGGGGCGAAAGCGCAGGCGGAAGGCGGCGAGCCTGAGCGCGGGCGTCACGTCGCGTGGATAGCCGAATTGCAGAAGGGCCGAGTCGAGGCACCCGGAGCCTTGCGCCGCATCCGGCCAGACCGACAGCCCGGAACGCGCCAGCCGTTGCCAGTCAAAGCGCGCGCCTGGATCGTCCTTGCGGCCCGGCGCCATGTCCGAATGCCCGATCACGCGCGCGGGGTGCATCGCGTGCCGCCGGAGGATCTCGGCCAGCAGACTTTCCAGCGCCCTCATCTGGGGCTCAGGAAACCCGGAGAGCGGCCCGCCCTCCAGCTCGATGCCGATGGAACGGGAGTTCACGTCGCTGACCGCCCCCCACGACCCTGCACCGGCGTGCCAGGCGCGGCGTGCCTCGGATACCAGCGCGAAGGTCTCGCCGTGGATGTCGATCAGGTAGTGCGCCGAAACCTCGGCCGCCGGGTCACACAGCCGCTCGAGAGAGGCAGCGCAGTCGAGGACGGTATGGTGGAGCACCACCAGGTCCGGTCGCGCCCCCGCGCGCCGCTCTCCATGATTCGGGGAAGGGTGGCGGATCACGCCGCCTCCGCTCAGCCGCCCCGGGCGGACCGGAAGGGCGCCGGATCCCAGTAGCAGGCAAAGCCGTCGCCGTCGGGATCGAGGCCCAGACGATCGCGCTGCGGCCCGCCGCGTTCCAGAAAGTCACGTTGCGCCAGGTCGGACGACGGATACTTGGCGCAATTGCGCAGGAAACGGTTCTGGGCGTTGAACCCCGAACGGCTGTAGACCTGCTCTCCGACGCCATTCGTCGTGTTGATCGCATAGGCCACGATGTTGGGGCCGGTATCACCCGGCCGCGCGATGGGCTCCGGGGGAATGACGCGATAGGCCTCGCGCTGCGCCTCGAGCCGCTCGCGGTCGGACTGGATGGATTCCCGCTCGGCGACGGCGCCGAAATCCTGCTCGTCGCTGATGCCGGGATTGTTCACGCTTACCGACGCTGTGGGAGCCGACCCCGCCTCGTAACTTGCGCCGGGACTCTGGGGCACCGGGTTTATCGGGATTCCCGCGGCCGACAGCTCTTCCTGCGAGATTGGTCCGCCCGCTTCTGCCTGAGGATAGATCGACGTGACCGGCGGCTGACCGCGCAATTCGGACTCGCGCTGCTGGCTGTAGACATCGTCCGAGATCGGCGCCGCGCAGGCGGCGAGCAGGATAAGGCCGAGGGGGGCAAGGCTACGCATCTTCATGACCTACCACCATTTCGCCGGCTTCTCCACGAAACCGGCCGCACGTTCCAGTGAATGCGCGACATTGAGCAGGTCGCCTTCCTCCCACGGTCGCCCGATGAGCTGCAGGCCCAGCGGCAGGCCGCTCCGGTCGATCCCGGCCGGCACGCTGATCCCCGGCAGACCCGCGAGGTTCACGGTCACGGTGAAGACGTCGTTGAGGTACATCTGCACCGGATCGGCCTCGTCCATCTCGCCCAGGCCGAAGGCGGCGGAGGGCGTCGCGGGTGTCAGGATCGCGTCGATACCGTCGGCGAACACCGTCTCGAAGTCGCGCTTGATGAGGGCGCGGACCTTGCGCGCGCGGTTGTAGTAGGCGTCGTAGAACCCCGCCGACAGGACGTAGGTGCCGACCATGACGCGCCGCTTGACCTCGGCGCCGAAGCCCTCGGCGCGGGTCTTCTCGTACATCTCGGTGATGCCGTCGCCCGGCGCCAGCCTGGCGCGACGGCCGTAGCGCACCCCATCGTAGCGCGCCAGGTTCGACGAGGCCTCGGCCGGCGCGATGACGTAATAGGCCGGCAGCGCATATTTCGTGTGCGGCAGGCTGATGTCGACGATTTTCGCGCCGGCATCGGCGAGCATCTCGCGGCCCCTGTCCCACAGATCGGCAATCTCGTCGGGCATCCCGTCCATACGGTATTCGTGCGGGATGCCGATTGTCTTGCCGCGGATGTCCCCGGTCAGCGCCGCCTCGAAATCCGGCACCGCGAGATCGGCCGAGGTCGAATCCCAGGCATCGTGCCCCGCCATGGCGCCGAGCATGATCGCTGCGTCGCGCACGCTCTTGGTCATCGGTCCGGCCTGGTCGAGCGACGAGGCGAAGGCGATGATACCCCAGCGGGAACACCGCCCGTAGGTTGGCTTCAGCCCGACGATGCCGGTGAAGGCGGCGGGTTGCCGGATCGAGCCGCCGGTATCGGTCCCCGTCGCCGCGAGGCAGAGGTCGGCCGCAACCGCGCTGGCCGAGCCGCCCGACGAGCCGCCCGGCGTCAGCGCCGCCTCGTCATTGCCGCGCCGCCAGGGGTTCACCGCCCCGCCATAGACGCTGTGCTCGTTCGACGAGCCCATCGCGAACTCGTCCATGTTGAGCTTGCCGACCATGACCGCGCCCGCTTCGAAGAGCTTGCGCGAGACGGTCAATTCATATTCCGGCTTGAACCCTTCGAGGATGCGCGACCCGGCCTGGCTCGGCACGCCCTGCGTGCAGAACAGGTCCTTGATGCCCAGCGGAATGCCGCACATGCCCGGCGCATCGCCAGCAGCCAGCCGCGAGTCGGCCTCCTTGGCCTGGGCCAGCGCGATCGACGGCGTCGGATGGACGACCGCGTTCAGCGCGCCCGCCTCCTCGACCGCCGCAAGGCACGACGCGGTCAGCTCGACGGAGGTCAACTCGCCGGCGCGCAACTTGTCGCGCGCCTCGGCGATGGTCAGCCCGTTGCCCGTCATTCGACCACCTTCGGCACGGCGAAGAACCCCTCGCGGGAATCCGGCGCGTTCGACATCACGTGGTCGGGATAGCCGCCCGCCGTCACTTCGTCAGCCCGCCGCTTGAGCCGCATGGGCGTGACGCTGGTCATCGGCTCCACACCCTCCACGTCGACTTCGTTGAGCTGTTCGATGAAACCAAGGATCGTGTTGAATTCAGCGGCCAGGGCCGGCAGCTCCTCGTCGGGCACCGCGATGCGGGCCAGATGCGCGACGCGCCGCGCGGTTTCGGTGTCGATGGACATGGGCGCCTGTCTCCGATCGTTCCGAGGCGCGTTTAGCGCCCCCGCCGTCCCCCTTCAAGGAGGTGCCGGCGATAGACCTCGATCATCCACGCCAGCATCAGCGCGTTCAGCAGGTGCCAGACGAAATGCGTCCCCGCCGGAATTGCCGTGCACAGAGGGCCGTCCAGCGACCGGAAGACGAGCGACAGCGCCAGAATCGTCGCGCCCCACAGCATTCCGACCGCGGTCTCCGGCGCCCTCCGACGCAGCAGGATCGCGTAGACCAGGATCAGGAGTGGCACCGGCCAGTACATCGCGGACAACGCGAAGAACGGCAGCGCCGAGAAGACCGGCACGAAGATGGATGCCCACGGCAGAAAGGCCGCCGTCCCGACCAGGCTCGCCCGGAGCGGCCAGCGCCAGACATGCCGGTTCACGGCGAACAGATACGTCAGGACGAACATCGCGATCGGCGCGGTGTCGGCGAGCGCCGCCCAGACGGTCGCGGCGGTATGGAACAGGAAGCTGCCCACCCCGATCGCGAAGAGGATCGCGCAGAGCGTGCGCGCCATCGGCAGGCCCCGCGTCCGGCGCCACAAGATGATCGCGGCCAGAAGAAAGGCCGCGTTGGTCAGCGCATTGACCGGCTCGGCCCAGAAGCCCGGGTCCATCCGCTCGCAATAGCCGTCGATCTTGCGCGTCCAGTCCATGCCGTGTTCCCCTCACTCCACGACAACAGGACGAGAAACGGGGAGATCGGGATGAAACTCACATGGCTGGGCCACGCATCGTTCAGGCTCGAGATCGGCGGACAGGTTCTGCTGATCGACCCCTGGCTGAACGGCAATCCGGTCTTTCCCGACGACAGGCGCGGCGAGGCGATCGAGGGCGCGACCCATATCCTGCTGACCCACGGCCACGGCGACCATGCCAGCGAGGCTCCCGCCCTTGCCGAAGAACTGGGCGTGCCGGTGGTCGGTATATTCGATCTGATGCAATGGTGGGCGCAGGAGCACGGCATCCAGACCATCGGCTTCAACAAGGGCGGCACGGTGGATCTCGGCGGCGTCGCCGTCACCATGGTCAACGCGGTCCATTCGTCTTCCGTCGCGGGCAAGGACGGCGCCGGTGGCCCCGTCTATGCCGGCAGCGAGGCCGGCTACATGATCTCGGCGGAGGGTCATACCATCTACCTCTCGGGCGATACCGACATCATGGCCGACATGGCATGGATGGGCGAGCTGCACGCCCCCGATATCGGCATCCTCTGCGCCGGCGGACACTTCACCATGGACATGGCGCGTGCGGCCTGGGCGGCCAGACGCTACTTCGATTTCCGGACCGTGATCCCGTGTCACTACAAGACCTTCGATCTGCTGGAACAATCGGCGCAGAAACTCGTCGACGCCTTGCCGGGCGTCGACGTGAGGAGCCCCGATGTGATGGAGACGATCGACATCTGACGTTCCGGCGGCTGCGGGGCACGGACCCTCAGCCGGGAAACAGCCCCGTCAGCGCCCGCTGAACCAGCGTCGTCACCCGCGGGCGGGGCTGGCCATGGAAGGGCAGCGGGCGGCAGACCTCCATCGCCGCGATCCCGACCCGCGCGGTCAGGGCGCCGTTGACGACCCCCTCCCCGAACCGCCGCGAGACGCGCGCGAGCAGGTGCCCACCCCCCACCGACGAAATCAGGTCGTCGCCCACCGCGACCGCGCCCGTAGCGACCAGATGGGTCAGCACCGCCTTGGTCAGCCGCCAGGCCCCGAGCGTGCCGGCCCGACCGCCGTAGATCTCGGCGATCCGGCGTATCATCCTCACGTTCGACGTGAGCGCCGCCGCCACGTCCGCCAGCGCCAGCGGCAACAGCGCCGTCACGGCAGCCACCTGCCGCGCGGCGGCTTCGATTTCGCGGCGGGCGGCCTCGTCGAGCGGTTTGAGAAGCTCCGCCTCGGCAAGATCGAACAAGGCATCGGGGTCGAACACGTCCTCGCGCCGCTCGGCAAATCGTTCCCGCGCCCAGCGCAGATCGTCGCGTCCGGCATAGAGCCGCAGCAAACGTTCGGTCACCGCGCGGGCGGGAACAAGATCGGCGGTCAGCCGTGCCGCCGCGGCGTCGCGATGCAGATCCTCCAGCCGGGCCAGCCGGGCCAGCGCCGCGACCTCCTTGAAGACGATCGCGAGGCAGACCAGAAAGAACGCCGCGAGAAGCGCAAGCGCGATCCAGCCGATGATCGCGTTCGCCGCGATCAGGCGGTCGACCGCCATCCACGCCCAGACCGACAGCGCAAAGACGATGAGCGATCCAAGCAGCCGCCAGAACCAGGCCGCCAGCCTCGAAGGCCGTCGCGCGGCGATCGACGCCGCCGTCCGCATCGCCTGACCCGGCGCGCCGGAGACCCGGTCGACTTCCGGAACGGGCGGCGCGTCGGCCGGCGACGGCGCAGCGTCTCCCGAAAGCTCGATCAGAACCGGTTTCTCGCGCTCAGCCATGTCCGCGCCCTCCGCTCATCGCAGGCGGTCCCCGATCAGGAATTGCAGCGCCCGGTCGAGCCGGATGTGCGGCAGGCCCTCCCCCGGTCGGAGACGCAGCTCGGCGGGGGCGAAGGCCATGATCTCGTAATCCGCGTCGAGCCACGCCCGAGCGCCGCCCCGCGCCGCGCTCAGAAGGCGGGCGGGATCCTCCGGCAGCTCGCCGGGATGAAACGCCGCGCGTCGGCCGTCCGCCTGCAGGGTGCCGCGCACCACGTCGAGATCGCGCCCGTCATGCTCGACCGTGTCCTCGGTCGTGGCACGCAGGGCGGCCACGGACATGGCGCCGGTCTCGGCTCCCGCAAAGTCGGCGCGACGGCGCGCCTCGGCCACCAGCGCCTCCACGATCGCCGTCAGCCGCGGATGCTGCCGATGGTGCAGATGGTCGGCCTTGGTCGCCGCGAACAGGATCTTCTCGACACGCCGCCCCAGCAGGATCCTGTTGAGCCAGCGATTTCGGCCGGGTCGGAACGCCGAGAGGATATCGGCCATCGCGGTGCGCAGATCCTCCATCGCGGCTGGCCCCGCATGGATCGCGCCCAGCACGTCGACCAGCACGACCTGTCGGTCTATCCGCGCGAAATGGTTGCGGAAGAAGGGTTTGACCACCTCGCGCTTGTAGGCCTCGAACCGCCGCGCGAACTCGCGGGCGAGCGAGCCGCGCGGCGCATTGCCCGGCCTCAGCGGGGCGAAGGTCAGCGCCGGGGAGCCCGCCATCTCCCCCGGCAGCAGGAAGCGCCCTGGCGTGCAGTCGGAAAACCCGCGGGACCGCGCCTCGTTCAGGTAGTCGGTAAAGGAAGCGGCCAGCGCCTTTGCCGCGGGCTCCGAAAGCTCGGCCCGGGGATCCGTCGCGTCGAGCGCCGCGAGAAACGGCCGCGCGAAGTCGCGTTGCCCGGCCCGCTGCAATGCCTCCTCCGACCAGCTCTCGAAATCCCGGTCGAGGAGCGACAGGTCCAGCAGCCATTCGCCGGGATAGTCCACGATGTCGAGGTGAACCGTTCGCGGCCCCGACAGACCGCGCAAGAGCCCGCCCGGCCGTACACGGAGCGACAGGCGCAGCTCGCTGATGGCGCGGGTCCCGTCGGGCCAGCGCGGCGTCGGACCGGTCATCGCCGCCAGATGCGCCTCGTAGTCGAAACGCGGCACGGTGTCGTCAGGCTGCGGCTGCAGATAGGCGGCGATGATGGCGCCCTCGGACGCGGCCGTGAGGCCGGGCAGCCGCCCGCGCTCCAGCAGGTTCGCGACGAGCGAGGTGATGAAGACGGTCTTGCCCGAGCGGCTAAGCCCGGTCACGCCCAGCCGGATCACGGGCTCGAAAAACGCCTCGGAGACGGTATCGCCCACCCGCTCCACGCTGCGCGACAAGCCTTCCGCTAGCTGTCCGACGACCACTCGGCCCCTCCTCGCCCGTTTCCCGGCGACACTAGGGGGTTGGCCCGGGATGGGCCAGCGCCCCATGCACCATGTTGCACGCATTGCCGGGGCCCGATAACCCGACGCGATGCCCCGCTATGCCTTCAGGATCGAATACGACGGCCGCCCGTTCTCGGGCTGGCAGCGCCAGTCCGACCGCCCGTCGGTGCAGGGGGCGGTTGAACGCGCGCTCGGCCGGCTCGAGCGCGACGTGCCCTCGATCGCCGCGGCAGGTCGCACCGACACCGGCGTCCATGCCCGCGGCCAGGTCGCCCATGCCGATCTGCGCCGCGACTGGGAGCCGTTCCGGCTGATGGAGGCCCTCAACCACCACCTGCGGCCCGACCCGGTGGCGATCGTGGCGGCAGCCGCGGTCGGGGACGAATGGCACGCCCGGTTCTCGGCGGTGGAACGGCGCTACTGCTACACGATCCTCAACCGGCGGGCACCGGCCGTCCTCGATCCGCATGTCTGGCTCGTGCGGCACCCGCTCGATCCCGCGTTGATGGCCGAGGCGGCGCGGCATCTGGTCGGGCGGCACGACTTCACCACCTTCCGCTCGACCATGTGTCAGGCGGCGAGCCCGGTGAAGTCGGTCGACGAGATCCGCGTGGAGCACCGGCAGAGCGACGCCGGCGCGTGCCTCGAGATCCATGTCCGGGCGCGCAGCTTTCTGCACAATCAGGTGCGCAGCTTCGTGGGCACGCTCGAACGCGTGGGCGCCGGCGCATGGCCACCGCACCGGGTCGCGCAGGCCCTGAACGCACGCGACCGGGCGGCCTGCGGGCCGGTCGCACCTCCGGGCGGCTTGTGTCTTATGGCCGTGCGCTACCCTGCCGACCCCTTCGATGCCGCCTGACGTCAGCCGCCGCGCTCGAAGAGCAGGCCGGTGCTGTCGTGCAGGGCCACCGGCCCGCCCGCGTAGGACTCTGCGATGCCTGGCGTCCTGAGCCCGACCGACCAGCCATCGCGGCCCAGCCCGGGCAGGAGGTCCAGCGGATCCACCGCCTCCATGGGCGTGCCCTCCATGTGGCAGACGGCATAGACCTGCCTCCCGTCGGGCGCGTGGCGCAGCGACGTGAAGATCGTCCGTCCGGCGATCGGGCTGACGTAATCGAACCGGTCGTTTGGCCCGAAATTGTGCCGCAGCCAGGCATTCGCCTGCCGAAAGGTGCGCAACCGGCGCATGAAGCCCGTCTGCGCCGGGTCGAGGTGGGACAGGGAATTGGCGACGTTGCAGTATTCGTGCATGTCATCCATCCACGCCCGCGCGATCCGCTTGAGCGCGGGAACATCATAACCGGATGGCCCGGCCAGAGGCGGCTCGACCGCGTTCAGCAATCGGGCGATCTCGTCGAGGTCGTACGCGGTGACCTCCACCAGCGCCGGCAGGAACTCGAAGAACCGCGCGAGATCGGCCCGCGTCTCGAAACCCAGGTCCTTGAGCCGGCGAAAGTTGTTCGCGACCGAATAGACACGGCCCTCGCGGCAGATGCCGCCCAGCATGCGCGCGATTTCCAGCTCACCCTCGAATGACGTCGCCGCGGAGGTCAGCGTCTCCCGGCGTCGCGCCGCCATCTCCCCAGCACTCCGCAAGGATCGCGCCCGCTCCGCGAGGAGCGATGGCGTGGCCGTCATGTGCGGACGTCCGGTTCATCCCTCCCGGTGTGTTCACGCAGACCCGCGATCTCTTCGGCGGCCTCGATCATCTCGCCCAAGGAGTCCTCGGGCTGGAGATGGAGACGTTCGGCATCGTCGACGTAATCCTCCAGATAGACGCGGACCGTCGCACCCGCCGTACCAGTCCCCGACAACCGGAAGACGATCCGGCCGCCACGATCGAACAGGATCCGCAGGCCCTGCCCTTCGGCGCGGCTCCCATCCACCGGATCGTCGTAGGCGAACTCGTCCGCGTTCTCGATCCGGCGACCGGCAACAGTGTGCCCCGGCAGGTCGCCAAGCCGGTCGCGCAGGCGCTGCATCATGCGCTCCGCGCCTGCCGCCTCGACATTCTCGTAATCGTGGCGCGAGTAGTAGTTCCGCCCGAATTCCGTCCAATGCGCGTTCAGCATTTCGCCGACCGAGCTGCCCTTCTCGGCCAGGATGTTGAGCCACAACAGCACCGCCCAGAGGCCGTCCTTCTCGCGGACATGATCGCTGCCGGTCCCGGCGCTTTCTTCGCCGCAGAGCGTGATGCGCTCCGCGTCGAGCAGGTTGCCGAAGAACTTCCACCCCGTCGGTGTCTCGTAGCAGTCGAGACGCCGGGCCTCCGCCACCCGGTCGAGCGCGCGGCTTGTGGGCATCGAGCGCGCCACGCCCTTGAGCCCGTCCGCATAGCCCGGCGCCAGATGCGCGTTGGCCGCCAGAACCGCGAGGCTGTCGGACGGCGTGACGTAGATCCCGCGGCCGACGATCATGTTGCGGTCACCGTCGCCGTCGCTGGCGGCGCCGAAATCAGGAGCGTCCTCCGCCATCATCACGTTCATGAGCTCGCTGGCCCAGATCGGGTTCGGGTCCGGATGACCGCCCCCGAAATCGGGCTTAGGCTCGGCGTTGACGACGCTGCCCCCGGATGCGCCGAGTCGGTCCTCGAGGATGCGCCGGGCATAGGGCCCGGTCACCGCGTGCATCGCGTCGAACCGGAGCCGGAAGCCGCCCGCGATCAGCGACCGGATCTTGTCGAAATCGAACAGGCGCTCCATCAGTTCGGCATAGTCGGCCACCGGGTCCACCACCTCGATCTGCATCCCCGCAAGCGACGTGATGGAGGGTTGCGACAGATCGACGTCCTGGCTTTCGACAATGTGGTACCGGGTGATCTCCCGACTGGCGGCATGGATTCGGTCGGTGACCTCCTGCGGCGCCGGTCCGCCGTTGGGCGTGTTGAACTTGACGCCGAAATCCTCGTCCGGTCCACCGGGGTTGTGACTGGCCGACATGATGATCCCGCCATCGGTCTTGTGCTTGCGGATGAGGTTGGAGGCCGCCGGCGTGGAGAGCAGGGCGTTCTGCCCGACGATGACCTTCGCCGCGCCCGATCCTGCCGCCATCCGCAGGATCACCTGCGCCGCGCGGTCGTTGAAGTAGCGACCGTCGCCGCCCAGGACCAAGGTCTTGCCTTCAACCCCGCCGATGCCGTTCCAGATCGACTGGACGAAATTCTCCAGAAAGTGCGACCCCATGAAGACGCGCGTCTTTTTTCGCAGGCCGCTCGTTCCCGGCTTCTGCCCCTCGATCGGCTTGGTCTCGATCGTCAACGGCTGCATGGTCATCGCCCCCCCTTCTTCATGATTTCCGCCACGTGCGCGACCCGCTGGTCCCGGCCCAGGGCTTCCGGGGTCTCCGGCAGCCGGCGGCGCCAGTTGGGATGCTCGTCCACGGTTCCCGGCAGGTTCGGCTGCTCCACCAGACCCATGACGTCCTCGATCTGGACCGCGACCAGCGCCGAACTGGTGCGGGCAAGATGCGCGTGCATCGCGTCGGTGTCCGCGCCACCCGCGGCCAGGTCGAAGGCCGCCACATCGGCTTCGCGCGCGGCGCAGGCACGCCGTGCAGTGCGGCGGTCGATATCGCCGACTTTCTGACGCCACTCGATGTCGCGCGCGCTGCGCCAGCCGAGATAGGTCGGCAGATCATGGGTCCCGAACGACGCCAGCGCGCGAGGTTCCCATGTCTCGGGATCGCGGAAGGCGCCGTCCCCGTCCCGCTCGAACATCGCGACGCGGCAGCCCAGGAGGCCGGCGTTGGCGAGGTCTTCCGGAAGGCCCTGGGGCACGTTGCCAAGGTCTTCGCCGATGATCACGGCCCCGGCACGATGCGCCTCGATGCGGGCCACCGCGAGCATCGCGGCCTTGGGCATCCGCACGTAGGAGCCCGGCGCGTCGGGCGGCACCCAGAACGCGCGGTCAAAGCCCAGAATGTGGTCGATGCGCAGAAGCCGCGCGTAGCGCAGTTGCGTGCGAAGGGTGTCGATCAGCGGACGGAATCCGTCCAGCGCCAGGGCGCGCGGGTTGAACGGGGCGAGGCCCCAGTTCTGTCCGTCGGCCGAGAACGCGTCCGGGGGCGCGCCGAGAGAGACGCCTCTGGCGAACGCCTCCGGTTCGCTCCACGTCTCGGCACCGTGGGGGTGGGTGCCCACCGCCAGGTCGAGATAGAGACCGTAGGTCATGCCGGCCTCTCTCGCCGAGACGGCGGCGTCGAGAAGCTGGGTTTCGGCCTGCCATTGCAGGAACGCGTGAAGCCGGACGCGGTCGAGCGTTCCGGCCGCGAACGTCGCTACCGCCGAGGAGTCGGGCGCGTGAAAATCCTTCGGCCACTCGTTCCAGTAGGGCCCGAAGGTTTCCGACAGAACCTGATGCACGGCGAAGGTGTGAAGCGTGTCGTCCTGATCGCGCAGCCAGGCCTCGAACCGCGGATCGCCCCCCGCCTTCTCGAAGCTTCGGAACGCGGTCTCGAGTGCGTCGAGCTTGGACGATCGCGCGGCCGCGTAGTCGATGAGCGGCCCGTCGGCGGCCTGGTCTTGCGCGACCGCGACCGCGACGTGAAGCACGTTGAGGCGGCGGCGATGGGAAGGCGAATAGGGGCTGTTCGCGTTGGCATCCTCAAGAAAACCCGCGTGAACCGGGTTCATTCCGACGAAGGCGGCGCCTTGCCGCGCAAGCCCCTCGGATGCCCTCGCGAGATCGGAATAGTCGCCGATCCCGCCCCTTGACGGCGGACGGAGTCCATAGAGCGGCAGCGTCAGGCCCCATGCCCGATCCGGCAGTGGCGGCGTCGGCGGCACGGCGAGCACCATCGCGACGTCCCCGCCGGCCGCCAACGTATGGTAGCCGACCGGCAGTGGCGGCGGCGACTCGTCCGCCACACCCGACAATTCGGTGCCGTCTTCGAGCTGCAGCCGCCAGCGGCGGGCTTCGTTGGCGAGCGGCAGCTTGCCTGGCGCTCCCGCCTCCACCACTGTCCAGAGCGGCACATGCCGCGCGTCGCGGGCTGCCTTCAGCTCGGCCAGCTGGTCCTCGGCCTCGTCGTCGGTGGTCGCGGCGAGACCCATCGCCGCCAGAATCGGACGCAGCGTCTCGGGCGACGCCGCGCGCTCCTCGTCCATCTGGTCATGATAGGTCGTGGCGATCCCCGCCGCGCGCGCGAGGTCGCGAAGCGGTTCGCCGCTGCTCATTCCTCGGCGCCCTTCACCAGAACGACCACGGATTGGGCGTCGACCCGGATCTTTCCGCGCACGGCGTTCGGGCCGCTATCGGGCGCGGCGGTATCGATATGGGAGATCCAGTGCCGCCCCTCGGTCGGATCGGGCAGAACCACATCGACCGTCTCTCCGGCATTGAAGACCGCGAAGATCGCGTCATCGCGCGCCGCATAGTCCGGGCTGTCGGCGGCGGTGCGCTTTTCGACCGCGATGAACCTCAGGTCCGGATCCGCCCAATCCTCGTCGTGCATCTGTTTGCCGTCGGACCGCCACCAGAAGAGGTCCTGCTTACCGTCCTCGCGCAGGACGGAATGGAGGAAGCGTTTCTGCCGCACGATCGGGTTCGCCTTGCGGAAGGCGATCATGTGCGCCACGAAATCCTGGAAGTCCTGATCCGCGCCGGACCAGTCGACCCAGCCGATCTCGTTGTCCTGACAATAGGCGTTGTTGTTGCCGCCCTGACTGTTGCCCATCTCGTCACCGGCCAGGAGCATCGGCGTTCCCTGGCTGAGAAGAAGGGTCGCCATCATGTTGCGTTTGCGGCGGGCGCGCATTGCAAGGATGTCGGGGTCGTCGGTCCCGCCCTCCGCGCCCATGTTGTCCGACCAGTTCTCGTTGTGGCCATCGTTGCCGTCTTCGCCATTCGCCTCGTTGTGTTTTTCATCGTAGCTGACCACGTCCTCGAGCGTGAAGCCGTCATGGGCCGTCAGGAAGTTGACAGACGCGATCGCCGGGCGCCCCGAATGATCGAACTGCGCCGCCGAGCCGGTGAGCCGGTCCGCGAGTTCGGGCAGCATGCCCCTGTCACCGCGCCAGAAGCGGCGCACACCGTCGCGGTACTTGTCGTTCCACTCCAGGAAGGGCGGCGGGAACGCACCCAGCTGGTAACCGCCGGGTCCGATGTCCCACGGCTCGGCGATGAGCTTGACCTTGGTCAGCACCGGATCCTGGCGCAGCGCGTCGAAGAAGGCGGCGCCGCGGTCGAACCCGCCCTCGTCCACCCGGCCGAGGGTCGAGCAGAGGTCGAAGCGGAAGCCGTCAACATGCATCACCTCGACCCAGTAGCGCAGCGAATCCATGATCATCCGCAGAACCATCGGGTGATCGACATTCACCGTGTTGCCGGTGCCGGTATCGTTCACGTGATAGCGCCGGTCCGGCATCAGCCGGTAGTAGCTGGCGTTGTCGAGCCCGCGGAAGCTGAGCGTCGGCCCCAGCTCGCTGCCCTCGCAGGTGTGGTTGTAGACCACGTCCATCAGGACCTCGATTCCGGCGTTATGGTAGCGGGCCACCATCTGCTGGAACTCGGTGATCTGGCCGCCATGCAGGTAACGCGGGTCCGGTGCAAAGAAGCCCAGCGTCTGATAACCCCAGTAATTCGTGAGGTTCTTGTCCACCAGAAAGCGATCGTTGAGGAACGCCTGGGCGGGCAGCAACTCCAAGGCGGTGATACCGAGCTTGGTCAGATGCTCCAGCACCGGGTCCGAGGCCAGCGCCATGAAACTGCCGCGCTGGTGCACGTCCGGGTGGAGCTTGGTCAGCCCCTTGGCATGCGCCTCGTAAATCACCGTCTGGTGGATTGGCGTCATCGGTGCGCGGTCTTCGCCCCAGGAAAAAGCCGGATCGACCACGATGGAGCGCGGCATGTAGGGCGCGCTGTCGCGGGTGTCGAAGGACAGATCCGCGTCGCGGTGCCCGATCTTGTAGCCCATCAGGGCATCGTGCCAGCGCGGATGACCCGTCAACCGCTTGGCGTAGGGGTCGACCAGCAGTTTGTGGTGATTGAACCGGTGTCCCTTGTGCGGGGCGTAGGGCCCGTGCGCGCGGAACCCGTACATGCGCCCCGGACGCATTCCGGACACGTAGCCGTGCCAGACATCGCCGTCGCGTTCGGGCAGGTCGATCTGGTCGACCTCGTGTTTCCCATCCTCCGAGAACAGGCACAGCACCATTCTTTCGGCGTGCTCCGAGAACACGGCGAAGTTCACTCCGTCCCCGTCGAACGTGGCGCCGAGCGGCGCGGGTCGGCCAGGGGCTATTCGCAGATTTCCAATCATATTGTTCCGACGACATCCTCGTAAAGGGCGGCATACTCCGCCGCAGAAGCGTCCCAGCCAACCTGCTGTGACATTGCGTTTCGTTGCAGACGAGCCCAAACGTCGGGAACGGCAAAAAGTTCGCAGACCTGTGCCAGCGCGTCACCAAGCCGGCGCGCCGTGACCGGCGCGAACTGGACACCCGTGGCGACACCGGCGCGCAGCGCCATCGGATTAGCATGCACGACCGTGTCGGCAAGCCCCCCGGTCAGCGCAACCACCGGAATCGTGCCATAGCGCAGACCGTAGAGCTGGGTAAGCCCGCACGGCTCGAAGCGCGAAGGCACCGCGATGACGTCGGATCCGGCGATGATCCGGTGAGAGAGCCCTTCGTCATAGCCGATCCGCACGGCCACCCGAGGATCGCGTCCTGCCAGATCGCGCCAGGCGCCTTCGAGCTCGACGGAGCCCGAGCCCAGCATCACCAGCCGCCCGTCGCGTTCCAGCAGACGCGGCAGCGCCTCGATCAGCAGGTCGAGCCCCTTCTGTCCGGTCAGGCGCGACACCACGCCCACCACCGGCCCCTCGCCCCCGCCCAGGCCCATCTCGCGCAGAAGTGCCGCCCGGGCGGCGGCCTTGCCGGAGGGCTCACCGTAATTTTCGATCGCGGGATCGGTTCTGGGGTTCCACACGTCAAGATCGATGCCGTTGAGAATGCCCCGGAGATCCGCCGCGCGACCGCGGATGACACCGTCGAACCCCAGCCCGAACTCGGGCGTCTGCAACTCCAGCGCATAGGTCGGACTGACGGTCGTGATGCGATCGGCAAAGACCAGCCCGGCTTTCAGCGCGCTGGCGTTGCCCCAGTATTCGTAGCCTTCCGCCCTGAAATGGTGACGCGGAAGGCGCAAGCCCTCGATCATCCATTCGGGCGCCAGCCCGGGGAAGGCGATGTTGTGGATCGTGAAGATGCTTTTCGGTCCGCCCGGCGGCAGATAGAGCGGCGCGAACCCCGCCTGCCAGTCGTGCGCATGGAGCACGTCGGCCCGCCAGTCGCCATCGCCCTCCACGGAAACGCGCGTGGCCATCCAGGAAAGCGCCGCGAACCGCCGCGGGTTGTCGGCCCAATCCTGTCCGGTCGCATCGAGGTAGATCGTCCCGTCACGCTCGTAGAGATGGGGTGCCCGCACGACGTAGAGGGTGAGGCCAGCCACACGGGCGCGACGGACCTCCCCCGGGCCACCGAACAGGTCGGTCTCGGCCGCCACCTGTTCGCTGTCGCCCAGCGCGTCGAGCACACCCGGATAGCCGGGCAGCATGACCCTCATGTCGCAGCCATGGCCGGCGAGCGCCGCCGGCAAGGCGCCGACCACGTCCGCCAGGCCGCCCGTCTTGATCAGCGGCGCGCATTCCGACGCCACCGAAAGGATTCTCGTCACAGAGACGCTTCCCTTGCGTCGATCATGCTCTGCGTGATGAGCGTCACGCCGCCCTCGGTCACGCGGAACCACTTCCGGTCCTCGTCCGGATCCTCGCCGACGACGAGCCCCTCGGGGATCCGGACATCGCTGTCGATGACCACCTTGTGCAGGCGCGCCGAGCGTTCGATGACCACACGCGGCATCACGACAGCCTCTTCCAGGACCGAGTAGGAGTTGGCGTGGACCTTGGTGAACAGCAGCGAGTTGCGAACCTCGGTGCCCGAGATGATGCATCCGCCCGACACGAGGCTCGACACGGCAATGCCGCGACGGTCCTCCTGGTCATGGATGAACTTGGCTGGCGGGACATGCTCGGAATAGGTCCAGATCGGCCAGTTGCGATCCCACAGGTCCAGATCCGGTTCGAAATCGGTCAGATCGATATTCGCCTTCCAGAGCGCGTCGACCGTCCCCACGTCGCGCCAGTATGCCTCGTCGCTCGGGTCGGACTTGACGCAGCTTTCGGTAAAACGGTGCGCAATTGCTTTGCCGTCGCGCACGATGGCCGGGATGATGTCGCCACCGAAATCGTGCTTGCTGTCGGGATCCGCTGCGTCGCGGCGCAGCAGTTCTCGCAGGAACGGCCAGGCGAAGACGTAGATTCCCATCGAGGCCAGCGTCACGTCGGGATCGTCGGGCGTACCCGGCGGATCGGCCGGCTTTTCAAGGAACGACGTCACCCGATCGTTCTCGTCGATGGCCATCACGCCGAAAGCCGACGCCTCCTCTCGCGGAACGGTCAGGCAGCCCACCGTCACGTCGGCGCCGCTCTCGACGTGCTGGCGCAACATGACCTCGTAATCCATCTTGTAGACGTGGTCGCCGGCAAGGATCAGGACGTAATCCACGTCATAGCTGTCCACGATGTCGATGTTCTGCGTGACCGCGTCGGCGGTGCCGAGATACCATTGCGTCTCGCTCACCCGCTGGCTCGCGGGCAGGATGTCGAGATACTCGTTCCGCTCCGCCCGGAAGAAGTTCCAGCCGCGCTGGCAGTGGCGGATCAGGCTGTGAGCCTTGTACTGCGTGGCGATGGCCATCTTGCGAATACCGGAATTCAACGCGTTCGACAGGGCGAAATCGATGATCCGCGTCTTGCCGCCAAAGTAGACCGCTGGCTTGGCCCGGTAGTCCGTCAGCTCCTTCAGGCGGCTGCCCCGCCCTCCCGCCAGAACGAAGGCCATGCTGCGACTTGTAAGACGTTGCGCTGGATTGGTCATTTCTGCGTTCCCCCGCTGTGGACCTCATTGTACCGTCCAGGCCGGTTCTCGGTCGCCGCCCCTGCGGTCAAGGGTCCGCCAGATTTCATTAAAGATCAACGAGCAATAGAAGCTCGACGACTTCGGGCGGTTTCAGGCGGACCGTGACGAACGTCACGGATCGTCTGGAAGAACGCGAAAAGGCCAGGCATCATCTGCCTGGCCTTCGTGACGCTGGCGTCGGGCCCGCGGCTTGCTCAGACCGGGGCGGGCACCGCGTTCTGTTCGGACGGGAGGGCGACGTCACGCGCGGAGTTGATCGGGCCGATGGCTTCGGCGTGCCAGACGTCGCGCATGTAGCTCCTGATGGTCCGGTCGGACGAGAACCAGCCCGAGCGCGCCGTGTTGAGAGCGGCCATGCGATGCCAGTTCGCGCCATCGAGGAAGGCGCTGTCGATCTCGCGCTGCACCCGCCAGTAATCGGTGAAGTCGCTCGCGACGAGGAAATAGTCCTTGCTCCTCAGGTCGTTCGCGATGGCCGCGAAACGCGAGGGGTCATCGCGCGAGAACGTCCCATCCGCGACCGCGGCAACGGCGCGGGCCAGACGTGGATCATCGGCCATCGCCTGTGCCGCGTGATCCGGCATCGCGCGCCGGGCCGTCGCCTCCTGCGTCGTCATTCCGAAGAGGAAGAAGTTTTCGGCCCCGACCTGCTCGCGGATCTCGACGTTGGCGCCGTCGAGAGTGCCGATCGTCAGCGCCCCGTTCAGCGCGAACTTCATGTTGCCCGTGCCCGACGCCTCTTTCCCGGCGGTGCTGATCTGCTCGGAGAGGTCGGCCGCAGGGATCAGCTTTTCGGCGAGGCTCACGTTGTAGTTCGCCGGATAGACCACGCTGAGGTAGCGGTTCGTGATCGGATCGTTGTTGAGCAGCTCCGCCACCGAATTGGCCAGGTGGATGATCTGCTTGGCGAAGACGTAGCCCGGTGCGGCCTTTCCGCCGAAGATCTTGACCCGCGGGGTCCAGTTGCCGTTGGGGTTGTCTCGGATCTCCTGCCAGAGCGCGATCGCCTCGAGGATGTTCATGTGCTGGCGCTTGTACTCGTGGATGCGCTTGACCTGGATATCGAACATCGACGACGGGTCGACCCGGACGCCGCGGGTATCGGCGAGCCAGTCCGAAAGATCCTGCTTGTTCGCCCGCTTGGCGGCAGCGAAGCGCTCGATGAACCCCGCGTCGTTCGTGAAAGGTTCCAGCTTGTGCAGCTGCTCGAGATCGCCGACCCAGCCGGTGCCGATCGCCTCGGTGATGAGCGACGAGAGCCGCGGGTTGCACGACAACAGCCAGCGGCGCGGCGTGACGCCATTGGTCTGGTTGACGATACGCTCGGGGTGAAGGCGGTGCAGATCCTCGAAGACCGTGGTTTTCATCAGATCGGTGTGCAGGGCTGAAACCCCGTTGACCCGGTTCGCCATGATGAAGCTGAGCTCGCCCATCTTGACCTGACCGTGTTCGCGGATCCCCGCGCGGCGGCTCGGATGCATGCGCGCATGGGCATGGTCGATCCGTTCGATCAACTGCAGGTGACGCGGCAGCAGGCGGCCCATCAGACCGTCGCTCCACCGCTCCAGCGCTTCGGGCAGAAGAGTGTGGTTGGTGTAGTTCAGGCAGCCACGCGCCGTCTCGATCGCCAGATCGAGGTCCATTCCACGCTCGTCATGCAACAGACGCACGAGTTCTGGCCCGGCGATGGCGGGATGGGTGTCGTTGAGCTGGATGGCGACCTTCTGCGGCAGCTTGCGCAGATCGTCGTTCTCCTGCTCGAAACGCCGCAACAGGTCGCGCAGGGACGCCGCCGTGAAGAAGTATTCCTGCTTGAGCCGCAATTCCTTGCCGACATCGGTCGTGTCGTCGGGATAGAGGACCCGGCTGATCGTGCGCGCAAGGGCCTCGGGTTCCGCGGCGGCGGCGTAATCGCCCGCGTTGAACCGGTCGAGATCGAAAAGACGCGTGGGAAGTGCGCCCCAGAGCCGCAGGGTGTTCGCCCAGCGCCCCTGCCACCCGACGACCGGGGTGTCGTAGGCGCGCGCGAGCACACTGGCCTCCGGCTGCCACGATGCGCGACCGGCCGACGTCTCGACGCCGCCGCCGAAGCCGATCTCGAAGGCCGCCTCGGGACGTTCGAATTCCCAGGCATGAACCTGGGTCAGCCAATCCTCGGGCTCCTCGATCTGGATCCCGTTTTCGAACCGCTGCCGGAAAAGGCCGTGCTCGTAGCGGATCCCATAGCCCATCGCCGGGCAACCGACAGTCGAAAGCGATTCGAGGAAACAGGCCGCGAGTCGCCCGAGCCCGCCGTTGCCCAGGGCTGCATCCGGCTCGTCCGCGAAAACCCGATCAACCGAGAGGCCCGCGGGGCGCAGGGCCCGCTCGGCCTCGTCCAGAAGCCCGAGGTTCTTGACCGCGTCCTCGAGCAGGCGCCCGATCAGGAACTCCATCGAGAGGTAGTAGACCCGCTTGGAATTGTTCACATATGTCTGACGTGTGGAGGCGAACCAGCAGTCGACCATGCGGTCGCGAACGGCAAGCGACAGCGCCATCCGCCAGTCGTAGATCCCCGCATGGTTGACATCCTTGCCGAGCGCGTACTTCAGATGCCTGAGGACAGCTTCGTCCAGATGCTTCGTCTTCATCGTCGTTCAACCTCGTTGCGTCGCCGAGGAGCCTCGCGACCCTCAACTCCACCTTCACCCACTTACTGTTAACGCCAAACCTACTGGCGCCACAATTTTTTGCAGTATTCGCAGTAAGTGAGAGAAAGTGGCAGTCAGGCCGCTGCCGACGGCGCCCTCGACGCCACATATTCCTCCAGCACAGCCGCATATTCGGGCTGCCGCGAGGCGAGGAACAAGGTCGCCGAAAGCATTCCCGCCTTCGATCCGCAATCGAAGCGCTGTCCGGCCAGATAGCATCCCTTGAGCCCGACGTCTTCGATGCCCTTCGCAATGGCGTCCGTCAGCTGGATCTCATCGCCTGCTCCCGGTTTCTGGGTCGCGAGTGCGTCGAAGATCACGGGATCGAGGATATAGCGCCCGATCACGGCCGTCCGCGACGGGGCTTCGGCCGGATCGGGCTTCTCGACCATGCCGTCGGCCGTCACGATGTTTCCATTGCGCGAAACCACCGAAAGCACACCGTAACTCGAAACAGCTTCCCGATCGACATCCATGACAGCGATCATGTGGCCGCCGTCGGAGTGCTCGTAGGCAGTGATCATTTGCGCCAGACAACCGGCGCCATCGCACAGCATCAGGTCATCCGGCAGAATCACCGCTACCGGGCCGTCCAGCACGTGATCGCGTGCGCAGTTCACGGCATGACCGAGGCCAAGCGGCTTGTCCTGCATGACGAAGACGATGTCGTGTTCATCGTGGTCGAGCGCGTTGAGCTGAAGCTCTTTCGCCAGGCCTGCCTTTCCGCGCTGCCGCAACGTCTCGGCCAGCTCCTCATCGGCCTTCACGTAACGCTCGATCGCGTCCTTCGAAGGATGGCTGACAAAGATCATCCGCTCAATGCCGGCATCACGGGCCTCGTCGATCGCGTACTGGATCAGCGGGGTGTCGATGACGGGGAGCAATTCCTTTGGCGTCGCCTTGGTTGCCGGCAGGAAACGGGTTCCCAGCCCCGCCACGGGAAAAATCGCGGTCCGTACGCGGTTCGCACTCATTAAAACTACCTCCTACGTGGGCTCGCCCGGCGACATGGCTGCACTGCGGCAAATTCATTTAACGCGAAGACCCCGCCGGAGAAACCCGCTACGTCAGACTTGCGTTAACGTGACGAGAACATTTGACGCCACAGAGGCCGCACAATCATGACGGACAACGGTGCAGAACCCGGGTCGGTTCCGGCCCAGACGGAACCTTATGCCGAACCCGCCATCGTAGGCGCCGGGGCGTGGGGAACAGCCCTCGGGGCAATCGCGGCGCGGTCGGGACGGACGGTACGGATCTGGGGACGGAACCCCGAGGTCGTGGCCGCGATCAACGCCGCAAACGAGAATCCGCACTACCTCCCCGGGGTGCCTTTGCCGACCTCGCTCTCGGCCAGTACCGACCTGCGGGATACGCTCGCGCGCGCCGGGGGCGTGCTCGTCGTGACGCCGTCACGGACGCTGCGCGAGGTCTGCCGCCGCATGCGACCCCATCTTTCCGAGGGCGTGCCGCTGCTCCTCTGTGCCAAGGGGATCGAACAGGGATCCGGCTTGCTGCTGGCCGATGTCGCCGCCGAAGAACTGCCAGGCCACCCGATCGGCGCATTGTCGGGACCGACCTTCGCCCGCGAGGCGGCACTCGGTCACCCCACCGCCGCCACGATCGCCTTCCGCTTCGCGCATCGCGACCGGCTCGCTCCTGCGCACAGCACCGCCGCGCGCTTCGCCCTCACCCTCAATGCGCCCGGGTTCCGGCCCTACGTCTCGGACGATCTTGTGGGGGTCGAAATCGGGGGCGCCGTCAAGAACGTCATCGCCATCGCCTGCGGCATGATGACGGGCGCCGGATTTGCCGAAAACACGCGCGCCCTGCTCATCACGCGCGGCATGGAAGAGATGAAGGTGCTGGCCGAGGCGCTGGGCGGCAAACGCGAAACGGTGTCGGGTCTTTCGGGGGCCGGCGATCTCATCCTGACCTGTTCCAGCGAGACCTCGCGGAACATGTCCCTCGGCGTTCAGCTCGGCCGCGGGTTAGGCCGGGAGGCATGTTTCGACGGCCGGGCCGTGGTTGTCGAGGGCGAGGTGAACGCGCGATCAGTGGTGCAGCTGGCACGGCTGATCGGCATCGACATGCCGATCTGCAAGACGGTCCACGCAATCCTGCACGAGGGCGCCGACATGCGCGCGGCCTTCACGGAGCTGTGGTCGCGTCCCTTGCGCGGCGAGCCGACGACGCTGTCGATCCGGCTCGACCACGACTAGCGACAGGAGGTCAGGCCTTCGGGGCCGTCCCCTCGTCCTCCCGCGACAGCAACCGGCCGAGCCACCCCTTCTTCTTCTGCGGATCGGCCTCCTTGATCATCTCCTCGGCCTCTTCGCGGCTGGGTCCTTCGACCACTTCCTGGAAGCGGGCGAAGAACTGTTCCGCCATCTTCTTGGCGAATCCGTCGATGATCCTGCTGCCGAGCTGGGCCAGCTTGCCGCCGACCTTTGCATCGACGTCGTAGGAGAGCCGCGTCCCGCCGCCCTCGATCGGCGCGAGCGCGACCTTGGCAGACCCCTTCGCAAAGCCCGCCGGTCCGCCCTTGCCCTCGCCAACGATCGTGCAGCTCTCGCCCTCGACCACGTCGTCGAGCGTCACCTGACCCTTGAACGTCGCTTTGACGGGGCCGACCTTCTGGACCACGACCGCCTCGAAGCCCTCTTCGAGAGAGCCGGTCATCTCCTGGCAGCCGGGCACGCAGGCCTTGAGCACCTCGGGGTCGGTGAGACCCGCCCAGACGATCGCCGGATCGGCCTTGATGTCGCGTTGATCGGTCAGTTGCATGTCGCGCTTCCCCCTGTTTCGGAAGACCCTAGAGCCCGCGGCGGACGAGGCCAAGGGACGCCGTGTTCTCCGGCAGCCGGATCACGCCCGAAGTCGCGAAATTCGCCAAACGGCCATGCGTCAAAACACCGCCGCTGCCCACGTTTCGCGGCGACAGGTTCATACTCGTTTGAAACATGAACCGCGTCAGGATAGTCTCCAGGCAGCCGGGCAAGACCGTCCGGCGAGTCCATTCGCAGTGACATTGCGAGCGGGCGGAGTTGACCCTACCTAGCTAGTACAGCCCGACCGGAGAATTCCATGCAGCATGTCTCGCCGGACTTTCTTCAGAACTGCAGGGAATGTCCGATCCGACATCGTGCTGTCTGTGCGAGGTGTGACGCCGCAGAACTGACGAAACTCGAAGAGATGAAGTTCTACCGCCGGTTCGAGGCCGGACAGACGGTGGTCTGGGCAGCCGACCGGCTGGAATTCGTCGGGTCGGTGGTGTCGGGCGTCGCAACGCTCAGCCAGACGATGGAGGACGGCCGGACGCAGATGGTCGGGCTGCTTTTCCCGAGCGACTTCATCGGCCGCCCCGGCCGGGACATTGCGCCCTTCAACGTCACCGCGGTCGCCGATACGACGATCTGCTGCTTCCGCCGCCGGCCGTTCGAGCAGCTCCTGTTCAACACGCCGCATATCGGCCAGCGGCTGCTGGAAATGGCGCTCGACGAGCTGGACGCGGCACGGGAGTGGATGCTGCTTCTCGGGCGCAAGACGGCTCGCGAGAAGATCGCCAGCCTGATTGCCATAATCGCGCGGCGCGAAGCCGCCCTCTCCGAACGGCGCCCTTCGCCGGGGATGCAGGTTACATTGCCGCTCACCCGCGAAGCGATGGCCGACTATCTTGGCCTGACGCTCGAGACGGTGAGCCGTCAGATCTCGGCCCTGAAGCGCGAGGGCATTGTCCATCTGGAAGGCAAGCGACGCCTCATCATCCCCGACTATGGCCGTCTGCTGGAGGAATCCGGCGACGACGCCGATGGCGGTTACGTCGACTGACGGCAGGTGGCTCGGGCCACACCGCCCGAGCCGCTGGTGCGGTCGCCTCAACGCGCCATGAGCACCGGAACCGAAGCCGCTTGCAGCATGTTCCGGGTCGCGCCGCCAAGGATTGCCTCGCGCAGGCGGGAATGGCCGTAGGCGCCCATCACGATCATGTCGGCATCGCAATCGCCGGCGAACCGGATCAGCACGTCCGAAATCTTGGGCACTGAACGCGCCAGAACGGAGACCTCCACCTTCACACCGTGACGCGCGAGCATCTGCGCCAGGGCGCCCCCGGGATCGGATCGGTCCGTGGCATGCGGAGACGGGTCGACGATGGCGATCCAGACGCTGTCCGCCCGTTTGAGGAAAGGCAGGGCGGCGCGCGTGGCATGAAGCGCCTCCCGGCTGTCGTTCCAGCCAACGGCGATACGCCGCGGCGCGATCGGCTGGCTATAACCTGTGGGGAGAACGACCGTCGGAGCCCCGCCCGCGAAGAGCGCCGCCTCCACGACCGCCACGGATTCGCTCCCGCGCCCCGCGCCGTATGGCTGGGGCAGGATGGTCAGGTCGACGAACTGTGTCTGATCGGCCACCAGGGTCGTGATGCCACCCGCCGGCACGGCCGCCGCCACGACCTCCGAGCGCGCCGCGCTCTGCGCCAATCTCTCGCGCACCGCGGCTTCGAGCCGCTCCGCCTCGGCGCGCGCTTCGGCAATCGTGTCCTGGATGGGAAACGCGTCCGTGCCGGTGAAATAGGCTGCGGGCTGCGTCTGATCGATACCGATGCAGACCACGTCCAGATGCGCGTCGGAGGACTCGGCGGTCGCGATCGCCGCCTCGAGCGTCGCCGCTTCGGCCTCCATGTCTGTCAGGATCGTCGCGAGCGTTCTGTACGTCATCTCACCTCCGGTATCGCCACATCACTTGCCTGAATCCATATTTCCCGCCCGGCTCTCGCTGTCGTTGATGCGCGTCAAGTCTCTGCGCCGCGGCGCTTGATTTGGATCAAAGCGGCTGGAACCTCGCCCCCTATGAGGAGAACCTTGAGAATGGATGGGGCGGCCCGTCCCGGTAATAAGAAAAGAGGGACGGCATGTCGGACTATGCCAAACTGGCGGCCTTGGCCCTGATCACGCTTCTGGCGGCGATCGCGGCCAACTACGCCCGTGACCTGGCCTACCAGGTTCACGCCATCATCATCATGGTCGTCGGCGGCGGCATGTTCCTGTGGATCCTGCGCGGGGTGGACGAGGCAAAACCCGTCGTCGACACATCGGGCTACATGGATGGCGTGATCCGCGCAGGCGTCGTCGCGACGACCCTCTGGGGAATCGTGGGCTTCCTTGCAGGAACCTTCATCGCGTTCCAGCTGGCGTTTCCGGTGCTGAACTTCGACTGGTCGGAAGGCTACCTCAACTTCGGCCGTCTGCGCCCGCTGCACACCAGCGCGGTGATCTTTGCGTTCGGGGGCAACGCACTGATCTGCACGTCTTTCTATATCGTGCAGCGCACCTCGGCGGCGCGTCTCTGGGGCGGCAACCTCGCCTGGTTCGTATTCTGGGGCTACAACCTCTTCATCGTGCTGGCGGCGACCGGCTACCTGCTGGGCGCGACCCAGTCCAAGGAATACGCCGAGCCCGAATGGTACGTGGACATCTGGCTGACCATCGTCTGGGTCGCCTACCTCGCCGTATTCCTCGGCACGATCATGAAGCGCCGCGAGCCCCACATCTACGTGGCGAACTGGTTCCTGCTGGCCTTCATCGTGACCGTGGCGATGCTGCATGTCGTCAACAACCTGTCGATCCCGGTCTCGATCTGGGGCTCCAAGAGCGTCCAGGTGTTCTCCGGCGTGCAGGACGCGATGACCCAGTGGTGGTACGGCCACAACGCGGTGGGCTTCTTCCTGACCGCCGGCTTCCTCGGGATGATGTACTACTTCGTGCCCAAGCAGGCCGAGCGTCCGGTCTACTCCTACAAGCTCAGCATCATCCACTTCTGGGCGCTGATCTTCCTCTACATCTGGGCTGGCCCGCACCACCTGCACTACACCGCCCTGCCCGACTGGGCCGGCACGCTCGGCATGGTGTTCTCGGTGATCCTGTGGATGCCCAGCTGGGGCGGCATGATCAACGGCCTGATGACGCTCTCGGGCGCCTGGGACAAGCTCAGGACCGACCCGATCATCCGGATGATGGTCGTCTCGATCGGCTTCTACGGCATGTCGACCTTCGAGGGGCCGATGATGTCGATCCGCGCGGTGAACTCGCTTTCCCATTACACCGAGTGGACCATCGGTCACGTCCATTCCGGCGCGCTCGGCTGGAATGGCATGATCACCTTCGGCGCGCTCTACTTCCTGGTGCCGCGCCTGTGGAATCGCGAGCGGCTCTACTCGTTGACAGCTGTCAACTGGCACTTCTGGCTCGCGACGATCGGCATCGTGCTCTACGCCGCCGCCATGTGGGTGGCAGGCATCATGGAGGGCCTGATGTGGCGCGAGGTCGACCCCCAGGGCTTCCTGGTGAACACCTTCGCAGACACCGTCAGCGCGAAATACCCGATGTACGTGGTGCGGGCCCTCGGCGGCGTGCTCTTCCTCACCGGCGCGCTGATCATGGCCTGGAACCTCTGGATGACCGTGCGCCGCGCGCCTGTGCGGGCTGAGGCCGCCGACATGATACCGGCCGAATAGGAAGGACCTGACAGATGACCGACCACAACGATCAGGTCCCCTCCCCGGACGAGGACCCGAAGACCAAGACCCTGAAGGACCTTCCCGGGGTTCCCAACGAGCTGCCGCCCGAAACGGCGCTGATCGACATGCACGGCATCATCGAGCGCAACGCGACGTTGCTGCTGGTGTTCAGCTTCCTCGTGGTGACGATTGGCGGCATCGTGGAGATCGCGCCGCTCTTCTACCTCGAGAACACGATCGAGGAGGTGGACGGCATGCGGCCATACTCCCCGCTCGAGCTGACGGGACGCGACATCTATGTCCGCGAGGGATGCTACGTCTGCCACAGCCAGATGATCCGCCCGATGCGCGACGAGGTGGAGCGCTACGGCCATTACAGCCTGGCAGCGGAATCCATGTACGATCACCCGTTCCAATGGGGCTCCAAGAGGACCGGGCCCGACCTCGCCCGCGTCGGAGGCCGCTACTCGGACGAATGGCATGTCGACCACTTCACGAACCCGCAATCGGTCGTGCCCGAAAGCGTCATGCCCAAGTACGATTACCTGTCACGCACGCTGATCCGGTCCGACTATGTGGAAGAGCTGCTGGAAACTCACGCGATCGTCGGGGTTCCCTACAGCGAGGAGATGGTGGTCAACGCCAGGGCCGACTTCATGGCGCAGGCGGATCCGGACGCCGACAGCGACGGTCTGATCGAACGCTACCCGGGCGCGCAGGTGCGCAATTTCGATGGTCGTCCAGGCATCAGCGAGATGGATGCGCTGATCGCCTACCTGCAGATGCTCGGCACGCTCGTCGACTTCTCGACCTTCGAAGCCGACGCCAGCCGGTAGAACGCATGGAAACCTACACGGTTCTGAGACAGATCGCCGACAGCTGGGTCCTCCTGCTGCTGGTCATCTTCTTCATCGGCGTAGTGGCCTGGGCCTTCCGCCCCGGCAGCCGCGCCGTCCACCGCGACCAGGCCGACATTCCATTCCGGCACGAGGACAAACCGGCCACGGACCGGCCCTCGACCGAGGAGAAAGACAGATGAGCAAGAAAGACGAACCGTCCCAACCCCACGAGGTCGAAACCACCGGCCACGAATGGGACGGGATCGAGGAATACAACAACCCCTTGCCGCGCTGGTGGCTCTGGACCTTCTACGGAACGGTCTTCTGGGGAATTCTCTACGTGATCGCCTATCCCGCCTGGCCGCTGATTTCCGGGGCGACGCCCGGCCTGCTCGGCTTCTCGACCCGGAACGACGTGGCAGAGGACGTCGCGGCCTGGCGCAACAGCAACGCAGCGCTGGAGACGCAACTGGCGTCTGCCGACGTCCTGACCCTTGGCGACAACGAGGAACTCTACCACTACGCCATCCAGAGCGGCGCATCGGTGTTCCGCACCAACTGCTCGCAGTGTCACGGCTCGGGCGCGGCGGGAGCCAAGGGATACCCCAACCTGCTCGATGACGACTGGCTCTGGGGTGGTACGATCGACGAGATCGCCTACACCGTCGAGAACGGCATCCGGAACGAGCAATCGGATGACGCGCGCTATTCCCAGATGCCGGCGTTCGGTGAAATCCTGCCGGACGAGGAGATCGCCGCGGTCGTTGAGCATGTCCTGGCAATTTCGGGACAGGATCACGACGCGGGTCTGGCCACGACTGGCGAGACGGTCTTTCTCGAGAATTGCGCCGCCTGTCACTCCGAGAACGGCACCGGCGACAATGCGGTCGGCGCGCCCAACCTCACCGACGCGATCTGGCTCTATGGCGGTGACCGCGAGACGGTGCGCGAGACGGTCACATACAGCCGGTTCGGCGTGATGCCGGCCTGGGGCCCGCGGCTCTCCGACTCGCAGGTCAATGCGGTGGCGGCCTACGTCCACCAGCTCGGCGGCGGCGAGACCGCGATGGAATGACCACCCAAACGGAGCGGCGCGGCAGACCGTGACGCCCGTGCAGGAAAACGGCGGCCCCCGGACAGGAGGCCGCCGTTTCAGTGTCGGCGCTGCGTTGCGTCAGTTGGTAGGCGTCTCTCCACGCGGCCGCGCGGCGTAGCTGAAGACGTAGGTCATCGCCTCGGGCAACGTATCGCTCCAGACCTTCCACTCGTGGTCACCGTCGACGACGCGGTATTCGACCTTGTCCGGCTGGTGCTCCCGCAATGCCTGGTAGAGCACGGCAGCGTGGAAGGCGATGTCGAACACGTCGTGGTCGCCAGAATTGATATACAGCGGCACCACGATGTCCTGCGCCTTGTAGTCATCGATATAGGCCGTGTAATTCAGCTCCTCCCACTTGGCCGGATCGAAGGCGCCGGATTCGTCGAGATAGGCCGGATGCCGGTTGCCGGACGAGTTGCTCGGCGGAACCGGCACGTAGGAGGCGGGGCTGAGCGCCGCTCCCGCGGCGAACATGTCGGGATGCTCCAGAACGAAGTTGATCGTTCCGTAGCCGCCGGCGGAAAGGCCCCCGATCAGGCGGCCTTCGCGCTCGGGGATCACTCGCCAGGTCGCCTCGATATGCGGGATCAGGTCGTCAAAGAACGCCGTCTCGGCCGCCTCGTTGTAGCCGTCGACCCACCAGCTCTCGCTGCCCGGCATGATGATGACGGCTGGCGGGATCGTCCCCTCCTCGATCAGCCGGTCGGCAGTCTGCTGCAATCCGCCACTGACGGCCCAGTTGTTCTCGTTGCCGAACGAGCCGTGCAGCAGATACATGGCCGGATAGACCTTGTCGCCCTCGTCATACCCGTCCGGCAAATAGACGTTGTAGGCATAGTCGCGCCCCAGCGTGTCGGACGAGAAACTGTGGTGGGTGATCTCGCCGGCCGCCAGCGGCAGCGGGCCCAGCGCCGCAATGGCACCGATTGTCGTCAGAATTCGCATATCTATCCTCCCAGGCTGTGGATGTCTCTATCGGACCGGGAAACCCTAACCGGCGCAGTGACCTAGCGGAAGCCGCTCCGTCCGGCGATTGATCCACGTCAAGGCGGGCAACGGCGCCTCCGCGCACAAGAAGCGCCTGAACCTCAAGGTCGAATTGTGCCCGGAATGTCTGAAAACGCTCCCTCTCTCTACGCTCCGCGTGAGCCCATCTTCCCGCGCCGCGTCACCGGTACGTTCCGGCGACTGAAATGGTGGGTGATGGCGATCACGCTGGGCATCTACTATCTCACGCCATGGATCCGCTGGGACCGCGGCCCCAACCTGCCCGATCAGGCGGTGCTGGTCGACATGGCGAGCCGGCGATTCTTCTTCTTCTGGATCGAGATCTGGCCGCACGAGTTCTATTTCGTGGCGGGCCTGCTGATCATGGCGGGGCTCGGCCTTTTCCTCTTCACCTCGGCGCTCGGGCGGGTCTGGTGCGGCTATACATGCCCGCAGACGGTCTGGACCGACCTCTTCATCCTGGTCGAACGCTGGATCGAGGGCGACCGGAACGCCCGCGTCCGGCTCTGGAACCGCAAGTGGGACGCGACCAAATGGCGCCTGCGCCTGACCAAGTGGGCGGTCTGGCTGCTGATCGCCGTGGCGACCGGCGGCGCGTGGGTGTTCTATTTCACCGATGCGCCGACCCTCGCCCGCGATCTGGTCACTTTCTCGGCACCGGCGATCGCCTACATCACCATCGCGATCCTGACCGCCACGACCTTCGTCTTCGGCGGCTTCATGCGCGAGCAGATCTGTATCTACGCCTGCCCCTGGCCGCGCATCCAGGCGGCGATGATGGATCCCGACACGATCACGGTGGCCTACCGCGAATGGCGGGGCGAGCCGCGCGGCAAGGGCAATGTCCGCCGTCGCTCGACGGCACAGGCCGCGCAGGCGGCCATCGAGGCGCAGGCCGCGGGCGCCGGCAGGGCGCATTATCCCTCGACGCCCTACCCGAACGCGAAGCTTCAGGTCGGCGGCGACATCCCGGCGGGCGCCCCGGCCGGTCCAGGCGACTGCATCGACTGCATGGCCTGCGTGAACGTCTGTCCGATGGGCATCGACATCCGCAACGGGCAGCAGCTCGAATGCATCACCTGCGCGCTCTGCATCGACGCCTGCGACGACGTGATGGCCAAAATCGGCAAGCCGCGCGGCCTGATCGATTATATCGCGCTGACCGACGAAACCCGAGAGCGGGCAGGCGAGCCGCCGAAAAGCGTCTGGCGGCACATCCTGCGCCCGCGTACCATCCTGTACACGTCCCTATGGTCTCTGATCGGCATCGGCCTGATTGTGGCGCTCTTCATCCGCTCCGACATCGACCTGACCGTGGCGCCGGTACGCAACCCGACCTTCGTCACCCTCTCCGATGGCACGATCCGCAACACTTACGACGTGCGTCTGCGCAACAAGCATGGCGACGACCGGCCATTCCGCATATCGTTGAGCTCCGACGAGATTCTCCGGATCAGCCTCCAGGGCACGGAGGGCCTCAGCGTGGAGGTGCCGGCCGACAGCACCAAGCTGCAACGCGTCTATGTCTCCGCGCGGCCCGACAGCCCTGCCGCCACCAGCGAAAGGACCGGTCTCCGGATATGGGTCGAGGACATCGCCAGCGGCGACCGAGCCTATGTCGATACGATATTCAACGGAAGGGAAAGCTCTGATGTCAGCTCCTCTGACGGGTCGTAGGGTCGCCGTCATCACGGTGAGCGCGTTCGGCGTCATCATCGCGGTGAACCTCGCGCTGGCATTCTCGGCCGTTCACACGTTTCCGGGGCTGGAAACCGGGAACAGCTACGTCGCGAGTCAGCATTTCGATGCCGAGCGCACAGCCC
Source organism: uncultured Alphaproteobacteria bacterium (assembly GCA_963709765.1). Classification (GTDB taxonomy): domain Bacteria; phylum Pseudomonadota; class Alphaproteobacteria; order Rhodobacterales; family Rhodobacteraceae; genus Roseitranquillus. Next base: position 638,950 of record CAVPXL010000001.1, read on the forward strand.
AGAAGGCCCTCGGCTGGACGGTCGCGGCCGACGCGGATGGCCGGCGCGTCCGCCTCGACATCACCGATGCCGAAGGGCACCCCGCGCGCCTTGCCGCCCTGGATGTCGTGATCGGACGGCCAACGCATGTCGCCGACGACGTATCGCCCGAATTCCGCAACACCGGCGCGACATGGACAGCGGATGCGCCCCTCGAACCGGGCCGCTGGGCGCTGCACCTGACCGCCGAGGCCGAGGACGGAACCCGCTTCCGGCAGCGCCTCCGACTCTGGATCCGAGACAAGTGAGCCACAGCGCGGCCTCTTCCGCATGCCCGGCCTGCGTGGCCGCGCCGGCCGCGCGCGAACTGGCGCAGGTCGCACGCGGGACCGTCCTGTCGCTGCCCGGCATCCATTGTGGCGCTTGCATCGCCACCGTCGAGAAAGCCCTGCTCGCCCGCCCGGACGTGCAGTCGGCGCGCGTCAACCTGACCCAGAAACGGGTCGTGATCGAGGCATCGGGCGTCCCCGCCTCCGATCTGATCACGACGCTCGAACGGACCGGATACGAAGCGCACGAGCTCGACGCCACCGCCCTCGGCGCGCTCGGCGCCGACCGGGAGGGGCGCGACCTGCTGATGCGGCTCGGTGTGGCGGGCTTCGCCATGATGAACGTGATGCTGATGAGCGTCGCCGTGTGGGCCGGCGCCACAGAGGCCACGCGCGACCTGTTCCACTGGATCTCGGCAACCATCGCGATTCCCGTCATCGCGTTTTCGGCGCGGCCGTTCCTCGTCAATGCGCTTTCCGCCCTTCGGGTCGGGCGCCTCAACATGGATGTGCCGATCACGCTGGCAATCCTGCTGGCGACGGGGATGAGCGTCTACGAGACCGCGTCGGGCGGCGTCCATGCCTATTTCGATGCCGCGCTGTCGCTCACCTTCTTCCTGCTGGCCGGACGCTATCTCGACCATCGCACCCGACGCGCCGCCCGGTCGGCGGCCAACGAGCTGACCGCACTGGAAGTGCCGCGCGCCACGCGAATCGAGCCTGAGGGCGAGGTTGTGGTCGCGGCGGCCGAGCTTGATGCAGGCGACCTGATCCGGGTGCGGCCGGGCGGTCGGATACCCGCAGACGGCACGATCATCGAGGGCGCGAGCGAAGTCGACCGGTCGCTCCTGACCGGCGAGAGCCTTCCCGACGACGTGGACATCGGCAGCCCTGTCAGCGCGGGCGAATTGAACCTCACCGGGCCGCTTGTCGTGCGCGTCAGCGCCGCCGGCTCCGACACGTCGTTGCACCGGCTCGCCGAGCTTGTGGCCGTCGCCGAAGCGGCGCGCACCCGCTACAATTCGCTCGCCAACAGGGCCGCGGCCATCTACGCACCGGCCGTCCACGTCATCGCGTTCAGCGGCTTCGTCGCCTGGTTCTGGACCACGGGCGACGTCCGGGTGGCTCTCAACGTCGCGGTTGCAACCCTGATCATCACCTGCCCGTGCGCGCTTGGACTGGCGGTGCCCGCAGTCTCCACGGCGGCAGCGGGCCGGCTCTTCCGGCGCGGGATCCTGGTCAAGGACGCAACCGCGCTCGAGCGTCTGGCCGAGACCGACACCGTGGTCTTCGACAAGACCGGCACGCTGACCGAGGGGCGCCCGCAGCTGCTGGATCCGGGCCCCGGCGAGCATTCGGTCGCGCTGGCGCTCGCGTCGGCATCGTCGCACCCGCTGGCGCAGGCGCTGGCGGAGGGTTTGGCTCGGCGCGGGATCGCGCCCGCCCCGCTGAGCGACGTCATGGAAGTGCCCGGTCACGGTGTTCAGGGCCTGCTTGGCGGAAGGACCGTGCGGCTGGGGCGGCCCGACTGGACCGGCGCCTGCCCGGTCGATCAGACCGCAACCTATCTGTCCGACGGCCGAGCCTACCGGTTCACCGACACCCTCCGGCCGGGTGCGAAGGCGGCGATAGAGGGCTTGCGCGGCCAAGGGTACGACGTGCTCCTGCTGTCCGGCGATCAGCCGAGTGCAGTCGCGGATATTGCCAGGCAGGTCGGGATCGACGCATTCGACGCGCGGATGCGGCCCGAGGACAAGGCCGCCCGAATTGCCGCGCTGACTCGCGCGGGGCGCAAGGTCCTGATGGTCGGAGACGGTCTGAACGACACCGCCGCGCTTGCAGGCGCGCATGTCTCGGTGTCGCCCGCTACGGCGCTGGACGCGGCGCGCACCGTCTCCGACATGGTTCTTATCGGCCGCGACCTGGAGCCGTTGGCCGATGCGGCCCATACCGCCAGGGCCGCCACACGCCGCATCCGCGAGAACTTTGCCATCGCCGCGCTCTACAACGCGGCGGCAGTCCCGTTGGCGCTTGCGGGATTTGCAACACCCCTGATAGCGGCGCTCGCCATGTCCACCTCGTCGATTCTGGTGTCGCTCAACGCGCTGCGGCTGCGCTGATGGAGGTGCTGGCGATCCTGATCCCGGTGTCGCTGATCCTCGGCGGCGCGGGCCTCGCGGCGTTCATCTGGGCCCTGCGGCGGGGTCAGTTCGAGGACCTCGAGGGGGATGGCCAGCGCATCCTCAGCGACCGCTACGATGACTCCCCCTGCGACGACGACTGAGTCAGAAAACCCGCGCCCCGAGATGCCGTCATTTCGCCTTGTGCGCGGTCGCGAATCCGGCAGCGACTTCGCTGCCGGCCAGAATCCCGTACAGTGGCACGGAGTGCTTCAGGGGATCTCGGGATGATTGTCGACCGGCTGGACCGGTTCGCCGGGCGTAACGGCGCTTTCGTGAATGAAGCGCTTGTCGCAATAGCCGCACTCGACCCAGCCCAGCTCTTCGGGAATCTGGAGCCAGACGCGAGGATGGCCCAGAGCACCTTCTCCGCCGTCGCAGGAGACGCGCCAGCCGGCGACAACCTGGCTCTCGGGTGGCTCGGCCACGCTGCGCCGCGGATCGTTGCCTTCGGTAAGCTGCGCCATTCCTCGTCTTCCTTCGCCCGTGCCCGCCTTGCCGACCCGCTCCGGGGCCGCTAGGTCGACGCGTATGATACCTTGGACGCCCGGGGCGACAAGGGGCGGATTAGCCAGGAGACCCGAATGACGACGAACGCGATCGAGATCGAGGGCCTTCGCAAGACCTATGCCGGGAGCGGCGGCGAGCCGCCGAAGGAGGCGCTCAAGGGCGTTGACCTCACCATCCCCGCCGGCTCGATCTTCGGTCTGCTGGGCCCCAACGGCGCCGGCAAGTCGACGCTGATCAACATCCTCGCAGGTCTCGTGACCAAGACGGCCGGCAGCGTCAGCATCTGGGGCTTCGACCAGGACACGAACCCGCGGCAATCGCGGGCGGCCATCGGCGTCATGCCGCAAGAGCTGCACATGGATCCGTTCTTCTCCCCGCGCGGTGCGCTGGATGTGCAGGCGGGCCTCTACGGCGTGCCCAAGCGCGAGCGGCGTACAGACGAGATCCTGGAAATGATCGGCCTGACCGACAAGGCCGAAGCCTATGCGCGCACCTTGTCCGGGGGGATGCGGCGGCGGCTGCTGCTCGGCAAGGCGCTGGTCCACCGGCCCCATGTGCTGGTCCTCGACGAGCCGACCGCGGGCGTCGACATCGAGCTGCGCCAGATGCTGTGGAAGAACGTCCGGCGTCTGAACGACGCGGGCATGACGATCATCCTGACGACGCACTACCTCGAAGAGGCCGAAGAGATGTGCGACGAGATCGCCATCATCGACCAGGGCGAAGTGCTGGTGCGCGACAAGACGCGGCAGCTCGTCGGCCGGCTCGACCGAAAGACCCTCGTCATCCTTCCCGACACCGAAAACGAGATCGAGCCGGAGCTGCCTGCGGGCGTGACGATGGAACGCCGCACCGGCGGCTATCTGGCCTTCACGTACCGCCGGTCACAGACGTCGCCGGACGCGATCCTGACGGCGCTTCGGGAGGCGGGAATCGGCCTGCGCGACGTGGCTACCGAAGAGCCGCGGCTCGAGGACGTGTTCCTGACACTGACGCGCGAGGCGCGCAGCCGGGCCGCCTAGATGACAGGACGGACTGAGAATGTCGCGCTGCGCCAAGCGGCGCTATTCGTGCATCAAGGCCTGACGCCACAGGGCGGGCCGGCCCGCGTGAAGTCGCAGGCGACCATCAACTTCAATTCGAAAGCAGGCTGTTAAACCTCCGTTTACCTTGCGGCGTATAGGCAGACCCGACAAACCGCGTGGAAGAACCCCGCGGCAGGTCATCGGGGGAAGTCGATGAGATCCATAGCGATATCCGTTCTGGCGAGCGCTGCATTCAGCGTGCTTGCATCCACAGCCAATGCCCAGGCGCAGAATGACGACTGGCGGCGTTACTGTTCCGAAACGCCTCTGCCGGAAGGCATCGCAGGCACGCCCCGGTACGACGACCTGTTTCGTTATCTGGCGGAGACATGCCCTGACGTAGCGCTGTCCCTGAGCGATCGGGCGACCGGCTCCATCTCGCCGCAGGCGCCGGCGCGGAACACGCCGTCGCGCGGGAATGGCGACGACGTTAACTTCATGGACCTGGTGCTGGCCGACGACGAGACGCCCGACGTAGCGCCCGGGGCGACGTTCGAAGAGCCGTCGGCAGTCGTCGTCGAACCCGCCAGCGAGCCGACCGACGGGACCGGCGACAGCCAGGGCGAAGGCGGTGCACCGGGCAAACCCGCCAGCCCGCGTCCCGAAGTCACGGCCCGATAACAGCGGCAAGAACCCGGACGTAGAGCAAACCGACACACCGTCCGACAACGCGCCTGACGTGACGGATCCCGGTGACGGCGCAGGCGCCGGGCCCCAGGAAGGCGATAGCGCTGTCGACCAGAACCCGGATGCGCCGGAACAGGAAAGCGGCAGTAACGATGGCGGCGCCTCTGCCGGCGGAACTACGGAGGTTCCGAGTGTCGGCGATGGGTCGAACGACGCCGCAGATGATCCGACCGACAATGCGGACACCGGTGGCGCGACCGACACCGGCGGAGACCAAAGCGGATCCGACGGCGCAGGGGCCGGTACCGGTGACCAGACGCATGGCGGGTCTGACGCGTCCGGCGACGAGTTCGACCGCTCCGTCAGACAGCGACGTCGGTTCCGATTCCCACGAAGGTGATGGGACGACCGGCGAACTCAGCTGGCTCGAATGACGACGACGATATCGGTTGGCCAGACGAGCGACGAAACAGATGTTTCCGCTGGCGAGACCAATGGCGATGACGACGAAAACGCCGACGGCTCGACAACCCAAGGAGGGAGCGACGAGGGGTCGGATGATCAGCAGGGCAAGTCCGCCAATTCCGGCTCCAGCTCCGGCAATCCCGGCACTTCCGCGGATTCCGATGGCAACGGCGATGGGAACGCGGACGAGGCGTCGGACGGCGACGATGGTCTGAGCGACGGGTCCGGCACGTGAACGGCCAAGGCGGCAACGACGAGGCCGCTGACGACGATCAGGCAGGCGAGCCCTCGAAGAACACCGACAAGGCGACGAAAAACAAGACCAAGACCAAGGTCGTCACGAAAACCAAGGTGGTCTCGAAGACGAAAACCAGGGCGACGGTGGACGGCGTCACGACAGTCAAGACGACGAAATCGTCGACCAAGACGAAAACCAAAGCCAAAACCAAGAAGAGCACGAGGATCCGCCGCAGCATCGTCAGCCGCCGGAAGCAGCGAGTGGCGAAGGACGAGAAAGCCGATCGCAAGGACAAGACGAGCAGAACGAAGAAGGATCGCGGCAAGAAGGGCAAAGAGCTCCAAAGCCGACAAGGGCAAGACCAAGAAGCCGAACAAGCGGCAACCAAAGCCGAAAGGGCAAGGCAAAGGCGAAAAGTCGAAACCGACAAGGCGAAGAGCAAGAAATACGAAGCCGGCAAGGGCAAGCCGGCGAAGCCAAGACAAGACAAGAAAGACAAGAAGACAACAACAGCCGCAAGGACAGGTCGTCCGGAAATTCCGGAAGCGGCGGAAATCCGACCGGGATGGAAAATCGTCCAAAGGTGGCAAGGGCTAGACCGACCCCGGTCCCCCAACCACCGGCACGGGCGACCGCCTGGATCGCGCCGCTAGCCCCTGATGACGCCGCCGGCCAGAACGGCCTGCCAGGATCCCGGGCGCGCGGGGTCCTGCATGCGCAGGAAGGTATAGGCGGTCGCCTGCCAGCCGACGATACGGTCGGTCAGGTTGTCGAGTACGAGATCGCCCTCGCCCGTGCGCAACACAAGGACGGCGTGCGGGTTGCGCGACCGGTCGAGAACCGAGGCGATGAGCAGACGTTCGGGCGGCAGACCCGCCTCCACGAGCGCGCGCTTCTTGGCCAGCGCGAAATCCTCGCAATCACCGCCCCGCGCCGTCGGCAGGGCCCAAACCTCGCTCCGGCCATACTGGTGCAGGTCGGAGATCTCGCGCACCTTCCGGTTGATGACGCGATTGATGCGGCGCGCGGTCTTGATCTGGGCGTTTGTCAGGGGCTGGCGCGTCGGCGCTGCGCAGGCCCAGCCATAGCTGCGGCAAAGGCCTGCCGCGCCTGCCGGCGGGGCAACCGCCTTGACCTGCGGCAGGAACGCGCGCGTCCCGGCATTTGCCGCGCCGGTGAACCCCGACATCGTCGCAATCAGCGCAACAGCCCCGATCCGGGCGGAGAAGCCTGCGACAGCCCGTTTCGTCGCTCGGTCCATGGAGCATCCCTCGGCGTCCGGAGCATTTCGTGCTCACGGGGCCAGATGCCCTCCGGAATGTGACGAGATCGGGGCAGGACGCTGACGAAAGCTGGCAATTGGCAACCAGTCTGAACCAACTCTTAACGTAGCGGCAGGATCACGCCGGCTGCAGCATCCGCCCCAGTGGCCGTCCGCCAAGGATGTGAAGGTGGTAGTGCGGCACTTCCTGCACGCCTGACCGCCCCGCGTTCGTGATGGCGCGAAAGCCGTCCTTTGCAAGGTCCTTCTCGGCCACGATCCGCGCCGTCAGACGCATGAAATCGAGCACTTCCGCATCGCTGGCTTCTGCCGCGAAATGGTCGTGGCTGACATAGCGGCCCTTGGGAACGACCAGGACATGCACCGGCGCCTGCGGCCGGATGTCGTTGAAGGCCAGCGAATGCTCGGTCTCGGCCACGGTGTCGTTCGGGATCTCGCCCCGCACGATCTTCGCGAAGATGTTCTGATCGTCGTAGCTCCACGCCATGTGGCCCTCCACCATCCTGATGGTGCGTTGATCGGCAATCGGGGGCGACCTTGCAAGCCGAAGGCGCCGCGCGGCTGCGGCTATCGTGGTGCCAGTGCCAGGCCTTCGCCGCGGTCGGTGATGTCGGTTCCCGGGGCGAAGACGTCGGTCGCCGCGGCGGCGCGCAGCCGCGCGGCGACACCGTCCGCCGTGATCGGCAGATTGCGCGCCCGCACCGCCTGCCACCAGAGGGCCGTGAGGCCGGCCACATGCGGACACGCCATCGACGTTCCGTTCAGCGACCTGAGGCCGCCTCCCGCGCGAGACGACAGCACATCCACGCCCGGCGCAGAGAGGGTCGGGTTGGTGTTGGAAAAGGGCGCGACCCGATAGCCGGTCTCACCCTCGGCCAGTGCGCCCACGGAAATGACGCCGAACGCCGCGGCCGGCAGCGAGGCGCTGACCTCGTGGTCGGGGTCCTGATTGCGCTCGCTCTCGTTGCCGCTGGCAGCGCAGACGATGACACCGCCCGTCATCGACGCCTGGGCGCGGAAGAGGTCGAGCATGGCATCGAAGACCCGGATGTTCTCGCGGTAGCCTTCAAGTGCCGCCGAAGTGGCGAGATCGGGCGGAAAGCCATCCTCGATCAGCCGCTTGCCGAGCCCCGGAAAGTCGAAACCCAAAGACATTGATATCACCTGAGCGCCTTCGGAGGCGGCCCATAACATCGCGTCGAAGAGCATCTGCGAGCTGCCGCCGCCCCCCTCGCCCAGAACCTTGCCGATCAGCGCCTCGTCGACACCACGGGCGACACCGATGCGGGTCCCCTCCACATCGCGCCCGAAGACGGTGCCGGCGCAATGGGTGCCGTGCCCGTTTCTGTCGCCGTCACCCTCGCCCGTGAAATCCCGCTGCGTGAGCGCGACGCCGGCGAAGGCCGGATGACCGGCATCGATCCCGGTGTCGAGCACGGCCACCCGGACCCCGGTGCCGTCAAACGGGCTCACATCTGCGCCCACGGCACGAACGCCCCAGGTTGCCGTGCCCGCCGAAGCCTGCGCCGCGCCTTCGCCCGCCGGACGGATCAGTTGCGTCGGCATGGACCGCGCGATCCCCATCACGGTCGGATCCCGGCGCAGCTCGCGCAGTTCCGCGCTGCCCATCCGCTCCGTCTCGATGGTCGGAACGGGTGGTGCGACATGGGCCGATTCGATCCGACGCGCCGCCGGACCGAAGGAGTTCGGCAGCCCCGTGGCGCCGCGCAGACGGTGCCCTGCATTCATGTCGCGAAGGATGATGAAGTCGTCCATGGCCGACACCTCGCCAACGAGAATTGGTCGAACAGACTGGGCTCAATGCGCTGTCAGGCTACCAATACGCGAGTGTTCCGGCAATCATGCCCGCGCGAACCGCGTCAGATCAGACCCGATTCCCGAAATCGCGCACGCAGGTCGGTCTGCGGACGGGCGCCGTAATGGGTGATGACCTCCGACGCGGCGATGCACCCCATGCGTCCTGCCGTTGCCAGATCGCGCCCCTGCGACAACCCGAAGAGAAAACCGGCCGCGAACTGATCGCCGGCACCGGTGGCATCCGTCGGCACGATGCGATGGACCGGGACGGTGACACGCTCCTCGCCGCGGAGCAGGATCACCTCTTCGCCCGACCGCGTGCATACGACCAGATGCGAGTCGCGCGCCGCCCGGGCCAGGGCGCCCTCGAGATCCTCGGTCTCGTAAAGCGATTTCCATTCCTTCTCGTTGCCGATGACGTAATCGAGCTCCTGCGCGAGCCGGCGGAAATCGGCGCGGTGACGGTCCACGCAGAACGGATCCGAGAGCGCGATGCCGGCCTTGCCACCACCATCGCGGCAGGCCCGCGCCGCCGTCGAAAAGGCCTGCTTGCCCGGCGCCTTGTCGTAGAGATACCCTTCCAGGAACAGGATCTCCGCCTTTCCCGGCACGGAGGGGTCCACATCCTCGGGGCCAAGTTCGGCCGAGATCCCCAGATAGGTGTTCATCGATCGCTCGCCGTCCGGCGTCACGAAGATCATCGAGCGCGAGGTCGGCAGGTCCGCCGCGATCGGCGGGTTCACGAAATCGGTGCCATCCGCGCCCATGTCCGCGGCGTAGAACTGGCCCAGCTCGTCGTCGCAGACGCGGCCGATGAAGGCACATGAAAGCCCCATCTCCCCCAGACCCGCCAGCGTGTTGGCAACCGAGCCTCCGGCGATCTGTCGGCGCTGCGACATGCCGTTGTAGAGGGTCTCCGCACGGTCGCGCTCGACCAGTTGCATGATGCCCTTCTCGATGCCCTTTTCGGCAAGATCTTCGTCCCGGTCTGGGCGATGATGTCGACGATGGCGTTGCCGATCCCGACTACCTGATAGCTCTTGCTCATGTCTCGGTCTTGTCCTCGTAGTCGCAAAGATCCCGGATCACGCAAACGGGGCATTTCGGCCGCCGTGCCGTGCAAACGTAGCGCCCGTGCAGGATCAACCAGTGATGGGCGTGCTTCTGATAGCGCACCGGGACGCGGTCCTCGATGGCGCGCTCGACCGCCTCGACGTCACGGCCCGGCGCGATACCGGTCCGGTTTGCGACCCGGAAGATGTGGGTGTCGACGGCCTGCGAGGGGTGTCCGAACCAGCTGTTCAGCACCACGTTCGCGGTCTTGCGCCCGACGCCGGGCAAGGCGGTGAGCGCGGCGCGGCTCTCCGGCACCTCGCCGCCATAATTGCTCGACCAGGATCCGGCTGAGCTTGATGACGTTCTTCGCCTTGTTGCGGTAAAGCCCGATGGTGCGGATATGCTCGGTCACCCGCTCCTCGCCCAGATCGAGCATCGCCTGCGGCGTGGCGGCGAGACGGAAAAGCTCGGCCGTGGCACGGTTCACCCCCGCATCCGTCGCTTGCGCGCTCAGCACGACAGCGACCAGAAGGGTGAACGCGTTGTGATGGACCAGCTCGCCGACCGGGTTCGGCTCCGCCGCCTCGAAACGCGCGAAGACCTTGCAGAGTGTCGAATAATCCATCGCCGCGGCCATGCGCTCCAATGCCATGCGGTCTCGCGGCCTACAACTCGCATCGCGCCGAACGGCACACCTTGCGCAGGATTCGGGTCGCCCCGCCTCGGCCCGGCACCTATCATCGGGTCAAGAATGGAGGCGGACATGAACGAGCAGACCTCTGTGCCGGAGACGGACGGGCGCTATCACTTCCAGGTTGTGCGCCGGGCGATCGAGCGTATCGACGCCGCGGGCGACCGCGCCTTGTCGCTCGAGGAACTCGCCGCGGAGATGGCGATGAGCCCGGCCCATTTTCAGCGCGTCTTCAGCCGCTGGGCCGGCGTCTCGCCGAAACGCTACCAGCAGTATCTCGTGATGGACCACGCCCGGTCGCTTCTGCGCGACCGGTTCACCACGCTCGAGGCAGCCGGCGCGGCGGGCCTGTCCGGCAGCGGACGTCTGCACGATCTGTTCCTGCGCTGGGAGGCGATGAGCCCGGGCGAATATGCGCGCGGCGGAGAGGGGCTCACCATCTCCTACGGCTGGTTCGACGGCCCCTTCGGCCGCATGCTCGCGATGGGTACCGATCGCGGACTTTGCGGTTTGGCCTTCGCCGACGACGTCGGGGACGAGGCCGCCATGGCCGACCTCCGGTCGCGCTGGCCCCGCGCGCGTTTCGAGGCTGCGCCCGAAGTCGTCGCGCCGGCCGTCGAGGCGGCCATCCATCGGCGCGGGACGGCGCGCCTCCACCTCATCGGAGGACCCTTCCAGATCAAGGTGTGGGAGGCGCTTCTGGGCATACCGTCCGGCCATGTCACGACCTACTCGGCCATCGCGTGCGCAATCGGAGCGCCCAGGGCAGTGCGGGCCGTGGGAACCGCAGTTGGCCGCAACCCGATCAGCTGGCTCATTCCGTGTCACCGGGCGTTGCGCAAGTCCGGCGGGCTGGGGGGCTATCACTGGGGGCTGCCGGTCAAGCGCGCCATGCTAGCACGGGAGGCGGCGGTGCTCGAAGGCGATGAGGCACAATTCCGCCGGGGCTCCGCAAAGGCAGGTGAAACCCTTGGCGCGTCGGTTTAGTTGTCCAGACGGAGATGCACGACGTTCAACGAGGAATGAGTCCAATGAAGCGTTACACCAAACCCTTCCTGCTCGCAGGCGTGGGAGCCATGGCTCTCGCCGCGTGCGAGCCGGGCATGATGTCGGACCCCAACAACGAGCGCACACGCCAGGGCGCGATGATCGGGGCCGCTCTGGGAACCGTCGTCGGCGCGAAGCGGGGCGACGACAAGAATGACCGGGTGCGCAACGCGGCCAAGGGAGCCCTCATCGGGGCTGCCATCGGCGGCGGGGCCGGCGCGATCCTGGACCGGCAGGCTTCGGAGCTGCGCAACGACTTCGACAACAGCCAGATCGACGTGGTGAATACCGGCTCCGAACTGATCGTGCGCATGCCGCAGGACATCCTGTTCGACGTGGACAGCACGGCCGTGCGCGGCGACCTGCGAAGCGATCTGCGCGTTCTCGCCCAGAACCTGCAGCGCTACCCCGATTCCGAGGTCGAGGTCATCGGCCACACCGACAATTCCGGAAGCGCGGCGTACAATCAGGATCTGTCGGAGCGCCGGGCCTCGGCAGTCACGTCCATTCTGCGCTCCGAGGGCGTCTCGTCGTCGCGCCTGCGGGCCGTCGGACGTGGCGAGGATCAGCCCATTGCGTCGAACCTGACCCCGGCCGGGCGCGCGCAGAACCGCCGCGTGGACATCATCATCCGGCCCTACTGACGCCGCTCTCTCTCGAGGCTCAAGAGGCCGCCGGCGGTGTTCACCCCGGCGGCTTTTTCTCGCGAGGGTCACGGAATCCGGTCCGTTGGCCGGGGAACCTGATCACACCAGAAAAAAAAAGGCCGGCCACCTTTTCGTGACGCATTCCGGGTTCTGGGACACGCGAGCAACGCCTACCGAGTTCTTACTTGGTAGGCGTTTGTCTTTGTTTCATATTTTCCGAGGAGAAATAATGTTGCTCGCGGGAGTTTTGTCCCGCTGCAACACATGCAAGAAAAATCTCTGACAGATTTCCGGCCGCGTCGAAACGGCCAATGTCTCTGTCGGTCTCCGGAGGCCAGCTTGACCGAACGACTGAAAGGAAATCGCGTGGTCAACGGCTTGGACCAACTGTCTTTGCGGGCAGTCTATCCTCCGGCGCTACCGGAGATCAACCTCAATACCTGCGCCGACCCGGATTGTGGGAACTACGGCGTCATACCGGACTTCGCTCGGCCCGTCTTCAAAGGCCCGAACGCCGCCGAACGAAAGCTACGCGCGTCAGCCGCCGACCCGGCGCTGTCTGTCGGTCGTGGCCATTACACCATGACGACCGACGACAAACGCGAGCGAATCTCGGATGTCTTCGAATACGACGGTGATCCGCGAGTATGGTCGGACGGGCGAGAAATCGAATGTCATCATCAACGGGGAAATGGCGAATGCGGCATCTCATTCGGTGTTCTGTCGAATAAGCACTTCCTCGACGAGCTGGATCGGCTTCGCACCCAGAACGGAGCTCTGGAGGGGCCCGTCTGCAAGAACTGCGGGAGACGGTATCTCGATCATCCTGAGGAGTTCGTATTCAACGGGACGCATGGCGTGCTGCCCGCAGAGCGAAACCGGCGCAAAGAGAAGCCTTCCGGCTTCCGGATCATTCACAAGCCATGTAAGGGGAAAGCCGGCGCCAGGATCTCGGCGACGCTGGACCACCAGGCGCAGAAGAAACAAAACGACAATGTCAGGCTTCTCCGCGCCTTGGTGAATGGAGCAAGCATAAACGACCTCCGTCGATTGCTCTCCGACCCAGATACAGGAAAAAAGTGTGGGGTAAGCCGGATCTACAGTCGAATCTTCTGGCTTGAGAAAGCGCTCCTCGCGTTCGAGCGCGCAAAACTGAAAGAATGGAAAGCCCGCGAGGAGGCTTCCGAACGCTTCTCACATACCCGCATTGCGCACGACGATGTCGTCATTTCCGTGAATTGGGAAAGTAAGAGTGACCAACGCCTGACGCCGATATACTGTTCGGTAAGTGCCGATATTCGGAGCGGGTATGTGTTTCGGATCGACGCTAACTTCGATCCGCGCATTGATCCAGTCGGTTTTGTCGAGAAGCACTACCTCGACGAGTTGGGAAAGCCGGCCAACTTGAATCGCACCTACAGCCAGAAATCTGGGAAGACATTCACCGCGCCTCTCATGCGGTTCCAGCGCCCGAGTGGGCGCTACGACGAGGCCTCGCTCTTCGCAAGCGCTGAAGGTAGTTGGCGGGTCTTCGCAGAGAAATTGGAGCGAGCCTATGAAGATGAGCTGGCGTTGGGCATGCAGCTCCCGAGCGAGGTTCAGTCCTTGCGGGAGAAGGCGTGCGATCGCCGGCTAACGATCGACGAGATCCGAAATCGCTACTTCGGATTTCCGGATACGAACAAGGATTTTCGCGGCAGCTTCCAGGGGATCATGGTCGGTCCGACCTATACGAAAGCGGCGCATTTTGGTGCTCTCCGGGAGATGTTGCCGAAGGGAAAGATCACCCTTGTGGGGGAAATGGAAAGTCAAACGGCGCGGGTCACCCCCCATTTGTTCCGAGACCTAATCCACGATGACCTGTTCGAGTGGATGATCATTAAGTTCGACAAGAAGGCATCGACGCCGGTCAGCAACAAGCGCAAAAAGGACTTTCAAGAAGACTTGGACAAGTTCGCTGCCGCCCTGTTGTCCTCTGGTGAGGAGCTGGCACGGTATGAAATCCTTCAACGGTATTGCAGTATAAACCTGCGAAGCAACTATGTGCTGGATCGCTTCAACACGCCACATCCCATCCAGATATCGAACTTTCAGTCGATACAGTTTCCGCAGGTTTGGATCAAATCGCCTGTGCAGCAATTTGGGGAAACGGAGAAATCGGTTGGTTTTCCGCTCCTCCGAAAAGAGTATCGCAGAAAGCTGAAGGGACAAGCTTTTGATCAGGAGGTAACAGATCAAGAGTTGCGCGATGCTTTGGCGCGGAGAGTTCTAAAGGCAACCATCCAGCCTGTTTCTTCGTTCATGAACTCACTGCGGATGCGGACCAGCCACACACAGCGCGCCGGCGGGAAGTCAGCCCGAACTGGCCCGAGTTATATCAACGGTGCGGTGTTTAATCCCGCCGTGCTGGTGGCGGTTCTCAACATTTACCGGGTCTGGTTCAACTGGTTCGAAAGTCGCCAGTATGTTGGTCCCGGCGCGGAAGCTTCAAGTGAAGCGGAAGTCGAAGAAGGTCTGTCCCATATCCGAATCCCAGGGTCTGGAGAGACGATGAAGATCCCAAAGCGCCGTGCAGCAGCGCCGCTGATGCGCACTCCCGCCATGCGCCTCGGTGCAGATGCGCCGCGCAACCAGGCACCGGACCCCCGACGCATCCTCTACCGACCGTGGCTCTTCCACGGCACCCCGCTGTGGCGAAAGTTCGAGACCAGATGACAAGAGGCCCCGGCGAACTTTTTCGCCGGGGCCGCCTCGTGTCCCAGATCCCGGAATGCGTCAACCTTTTCGGTGGCCGGCCTGAAACGAGACTCGTCGACCGATGCTGATCGGCTCAGTGCAGCTTCGCCGACACTGTTTCAATGGACGAATTGATCAACTCGTCCCCCCGCTCGGCCGTCATCTGCTTGCCGAGGACATCGGAGGCGGCTGCGACAGCGACCTGAATCGCGCGATCGCGAACCTCCCGGATCGCGGCGGCGCGTGCCGACTCGATCTGATCCTCGGCGCCCTTGATCCGGCGCGCCGTCATCGTCTTGATGTCGGTGCGGGATTGTTCCGCCGCGGCCGTCGCCTCTTCGCGCGCATGTGCCACGATCCGCTCGGCCTGTTCCTTGACCTCGGCCTGACGCCGTTCGAAGGACGCCAGAATGGTCTGGGCCTCCTCCCGCACGGCGCGGGCTTCGTCCAGCTCGGCCCGGATGCTGGCGGCGCGCTTGTCCAGGATGCCGACGAGCAGGCCGGGAACCCGGAAGTAGAGCAGAACACCGACGAAGAGCAGGAACGCCAGGAGGACGACGAAATCGGTATTGCCCAGCGAGAAGAACGGCCCTGTCGCGGCAAGTGCCGGCAAGGGCAGGACGATGAACAGCGACGCCAGTTTCCGGATCATGTCAGCGCTCCATATTCTCGGCGACTGCCGCATCGATGTCGGCCTGGTCCGGGTTTCCGCCGAGGACGTCCACCAGGGCAGCGGCCGCGTCCTTGGCGACCTCGCGCACGTTCCGGATCGCTTCGTCGCGTATGGTCGCGATCTCCTTCTCGGACTCCGCCGTCTGGGCCGCGATCCTGGCATCCGCGTCTGCCATCGCCGCATCGATGTCGGTCTGGATCTCGTCTCGCGCCTTCTGCGCTATTCGCTGGGCCTCGGATCGCGCTTCGGCGAGGGCCCTGTCATAGGCGTCCTCTGCCTCCTGAGCCTTGCGTCGAAGATCTTCGGCGGCTGCGAGATCGTTGGAGATCGTGCCCTGCCGCTCGGCCAGGACCGCGCCTATTCGGGGCAGCGCCACCCGGCTGAGAACGAAGTAGGTGACGGCAAGCATTACCAGAAGCCAGAAGATCTGGTTCGGGAAGGTCGAGAAGTCGAGCTGCGGCATGCCCGGTGCCTCGTGCACCACGCCCAGCGGCTCTCCCTCGAGCACGACCGCGTGTTCGGTCACTGTTGCCATAGGGCACGCCTTTCGTCAGATCGGTTCGGTCGGGCGGGAGGCTGTCGCCGCCCCGCCCATGACGCCGGTCGCCTGATCAGACGGCGAACATCAGCAGCAGCGCCACGAGGAACGCGAAGATGCCCAGCGCTTCTGCGAATGCGATGCCGATGAAGAGGGTTGCGGTCTGCCCGGCGGCCGCCGACGGGTTGCGCAGAGCACCCGACAGGAAGTTGCCGGCGACAATGACCCACACCGAGGCCGAAGACGCCCGAGCCGATGGCGGCGAGGCCGGCACCGATGAACTGTCCCATGTTTGCGATATCGCCTTCCATTGCGTCTCTCCTTTTGGAATGGCTAGAAGTTGTCCGACCGTCAGTGATGCGGATGCAGCGCGTCCTTCAGATAGACGCAGGTCAGGATGGTGAAGAC
This sequence comes from uncultured Alphaproteobacteria bacterium, assembly GCA_963709765.1. Classification (GTDB taxonomy): domain Bacteria; phylum Pseudomonadota; class Alphaproteobacteria; order Rhodobacterales; family Rhodobacteraceae; genus Roseitranquillus. The sequence goes on from CAVPXL010000001.1 coordinate 655,259, forward strand.
GTAGGCCTGGATGAAGGCCACGAGCAGTTCGAGTCCGTAGATCGCCGTGATCGCCAGGATCGAGATCGGCGCGATCCACGCGGCGACATCAG
>CAVPXL010000002.1:0-282677 GCA_963709765.1 uncultured Alphaproteobacteria bacterium
GGTGCAGCGCATGCCGGGCGCGCCGAAATCCGCCGCGCCACGGACTACGGGAGGCTGATGGACCGTCATCTCCATCCCTTGTCGCGGCGAGTTGTCCACCGGATGGCAGTTGAGGCAGCGCGGATGCTGGATCACCACCAGCATCTCTTCGAAGAGTGCGGCCGATCGCTCGCTCTCTTCGGCGATCCCGTCGAATTCGTCCGCGCTGCGCAGACCGTTCACGGTCTCCGCATGTGCCATCGAGCCCAGCGCCAGCGCCGCAAGTGCCATCGGAAGGATAAGCTTCATGTTCACACCCCCGCCGACGCCGAGAACGGCAGTCGCGTGACAGCCTTCCCGGTCAGCGCCCGCCACGCATTGGCGACCGCGGGCCCGACCGGCGGTGTCCCCGGCTCGCCGATGCCCGTCGGATCGGCGTCGCTGTCGATGATGGCCACTTCGACCTCCGGCATCTCGTTGATCCTCAGAATGCGATAGGTGTCGAAATTGTCCTGCTGCACGCGTCCGCCTTCGCCCAGGGTGATCTCGTCGTAGAGGATCGCGCTGAGGCCATAGCCGATCGCGCCCTCGATCTGGGCCCGAATGATGTTCGGGTTGACGGCCACGCCGCAATCGACGGCGCACCAGACCTTGTGCACGCGCGGCATCCCACCGACATCCGAAACCTCTGCGATCTGAGCCACATACGTCTCGAAGCTCTCGTGGAGGGCCACCCCGTACCCGCGATCGCCCTTGACCCGCTCGCCATCCCAGCCGGCCATCTCGGCGACCTTCTCGAGCACTCCGCGATCGCGTCCGGCATCGCCCCGCAAGAGGTCGAGCCGCCCCTGCACGGCGTCCTTGCCGCCCGCCTCCAGCAGCTGGTCGAGGAAGACTTCCGTCGCGTAACCCGTATGGGTGTGCCCCACCGAGCGCCACCACAGGACCGGCACCGGACTCTCCACCTGCGCCCATCCGACCCGCAGATCGGCCAGATCGTAGGGCATCTTGGTGGAGCCCTCGTAGGAGGTCGGATCCATTCCGTCCTTCATCATGGCCGCCATCGGGCCGCCCGCCATGATCGACTGGTTCGCCACCACGTCCTGCCACCCGACGATGTTTCCGTCCGCGTCGAGGCCGCCGCGCATCCGGTGGACGGTGAGAGGGCGGTAGTAGCCGCCATGCAGGTCGTCCTGACGGGTGAACATCAGCTTCCACGCGCCGTCACCACCGGCCGCGTTGGCGATCTCGCCGATCTCGGCCGCCACGTGGGCCGTGGGCTGTGCCCGCCGCCCGAAGCTGCCACCGGCCAGCATCACGTTGATCGACACGTTGGCCGGATCGAGACCCAGCGTCTGCGCCAGCGTCGGCTTGTCGAGCGCGGGGAATTGCGACCCCATCCACAGCTCCGCCTTGCCGTCGCGCAACTCGAGCACCGCGTCGAGCGTCTCGAGCGGCGCATGGGCCAGGTAGGGGAAGCGGAACTCGGCCTCGATCACCGTTTCGGCCGCGTCGAGCCGGGCGTTCGAATCGCCGGCCTCCTCGGCCATCCGTCCGCCTTCGGCCGCAGCTTCGGAAAACGCCTCGAACATCTGCTCGCTCGACCGGGTCTCGGCGTCGGCCTCGTCCCATTCCACGCTCAGCGCCTCGCGCCCCTTCAGCGCCGCAGCCGTCGACGAGGCATAGACCGCGACCCCGAACGGGGTCTCGCGCACCGCCACGACGCCCGGCACCTGCAGCGCCGCCGAATCGTCGAAGCTCGCCACCTTGGCGCCGAAGAGCGGCGGGCGCTTGATCACCACCGTCTGCATGTCCTCGCGATAGACGTCGAGCGTGAAGATCGCCCGTCCCGTCGTCTTGGCCGGCGTGTCGAGCTTGGGCACGTCGGTCCCGATCAGCACGAAATCCTCGCGCGCCTTGAGCACGGGCTCCTGCGGCGCGGTCATCGTCGCGGCTTTCTCGGCAAACGCGCCGAACCCGGACGAACGGTCGCTGCCGGCATGGCGCATGACGCCCTTGCTGATCGTGATCTCGCCTTCGGGCACACCCCATTCCTCGGCCGCCGCGGCCACGAGCATGGCGCGCGCGGCGGCGCCCGCCTGACGCATCTGGGTGTAGGAATTGGCCATCGCGGTCGACCCGCCGGTGCCCTGCATCCCGAACAGCAGGTTCTTGTAGAGCTCGTCATCGGCGGGCGCACTGACGGCGCGTATCTGGGACCAGTCGGCATCCATCTCTTCGGCGACGAGCGTGGACAGGCCGGTGTACGGCCCCTGGCCGAACTCGATATGCTTGATCACGACGGTGATCGTATCGTCGGGAGCGACCCGCACGAAGGCGTTGGGCACCAGCGTGCCGGCTTCGACCGCGCCCTCCTGGAAGGCGGCGGCGGCGCCCGACTGGGCGAAGGCACGCGGCGACAGCGTCACGGCGAGAACGAGGCCGGCGGAGCCGGCGAGGAACGAGCGGCGTGTCTGGATCGTCATCGGCTCAGGCCTCCAATATCTTCGCTGCATCGTGGATCGCCTGCCGGATCCGCACATAGGTTGCGCAGCGGCAGATGTTGCCGGCCATCGCGCGGTCGATGTCCTCGTCCGTGGGCTTCGGGATCTCGGTCAGGAGCGCCGTCGCGCTGACCACCTGCCCCGACTGGCACCAGCCGCATTGCGGTACGTCGATGGCCACCCAGGCCTGCTGCACGGCCTTCGCCTCGGGGGTCTCGAGTCCCTCGATGGTCTCGACCGTGGCACCCTCGGCCATGGAGACCGGCGTCACGCAGGCGCGCCGCGTCATGCCGTTCAGCATCACCGTGCAGGCCCCGCATTGCGCGACGCCGCAGCCGAACTTGGTCCCCGTAAGGCGCAGTTCGTCGCGCAGGACCCAGAGCAGTGGCGTGTCGTCCGGAACGTCCACGCTCACGTCCTGTCCGTTGACAGTTAGGTTGACCATGAGGAACTCCCTGCTGGTCGACCGCGAGCACCGGCGCGCGCGGTTCACCTGTAGGTATAGCGCAATCCACCGGAAAACCGAACGCGGCGAAACGTGCCGGTCCCGGATCGCTCCTAACCTCATCTTAAACCGCAGGCCTCATTGACCATCCCGATTTCAAAGCCAGAGGTCTCGATTCGATGCGATCCATCTCCCGAGCCGTCGCCGCCGCGACGCTTCTTGCCATCTCTGCCGGCGCCGCCACGGCCGCGTCCAGACAGGGCATCGACACCGCCAGCGTCGCTTTTGCGCAGGTTGCGGCGCTTGAAGGTCCCGCCGCGGCGTTGGGCACCGGCATGCGCCAGGGAATCCTCGCGGCCTTCGAAGAAGCGAACCGCGCCGGCGGCGTGCATGGCCGCAAGCTCGAGCTGGAGAGCATCGACGACGGATACGAACCGGCGACCTCCGCCGCCCATGTCCGCAAGCTGATCGGCCGCGACGCCCATATCGGCTTGATCGGACCCGTCGGCACGCCGACCACCGCGGTCACTCAACCCATCGCGAGGGAGGCAGGCTATCCTTTCATAGGTCCGTTCACCGGCGCGGGCTTCCTGCGCAATCCCGAGAACAGCCACGTGCTGAACGTGCGCGCCACCTACGACGCCGAGACCGAGGAATGGGTCCGCTACCTTGTTGACGAGCTCAGACTCAAGCGCATCGCCATCCTCTATCAGGACCACGGCTTCGGCCGCGTAGGCCTCAACGGCGTCAAGGCGGCGCTGGAAAGGCGCGGGATGGAGCTTGCCGCCACGGCCAGCTACACGCGCAACACCACCGCCGTGAAGATGCCGCTGCTGCGCCTGCGCGACGAGGACCCCGACGCGGTGGTCATGGTCGGCGCCTACAAGCCGATCGCCGAATTCATCTCGACGGCCAGGGACCTCGGGTTCCGCAAGCCGTTCGTGAACATCTCCTTCGTCGGCTCGCGCGCGCTTGCCGACGAACTCGGCGAAGACGGCAAGGGCGTCATCATCAGCCAGGTCGTGCCGTTCCCCTGGGACGAGTCGATCCCGCTCGTGCGCGCGTATCAGGCGGCGATGGCCGGCCTCGATGCCGCGGCACAGCCCGATTTCGTCTCGCTCGAAGGCTACGTCGTCGGCCGCATCGCCATCGAGGCGCTGGAAAAGGCCGGCCGCGACCTGACGCGGGAAAGCTACCTCCGGGCGCTGTCGTCGCTCGGCCGGGTCGAGCTGGGCGGCATGACGCTCGCCTACGGCAAGGACGACAACCAGGGCTCCGACAGCGTCTTCCTGACCCGCATCACCGCCGATGGCGGCTTCGAGAAGATCGGCGTCGAATAACGGTTTTCGGCGCGCCGCCGGTCTGCGGCCAGCGCCCCATTTCTGAAGGATAGGCAAATGAGCAGAGTGCTCGACATATTCAGCGGCATCACCGTCCGCATCGGCGTGATCGTCGCGGGCCTTTCGGCGATGATCGCCGCGGCCATCGTGGTGGGCCTGGCGGTGTTCGACGAGCTCAGCATCAACATGGAGGATCTCGCGAACGAGCAGATCCCGGCGCTGCAGCAGGGCAGCGAGGTCATCTCGCTGACCAGCCACCTCAAGGACGGGCTCACCGAGATCCTGCTGGCGAGCGACGAGACGGAGCTCGAGGCGGCCCTGAAAAATGCGGCGTTGACCGAACAGGAGAGCGCCCTCCTTGCCTCCTTCGAAAAGGCCGGAGCGCAGCAATTGTCGCTGCTCGTCGATGTTCTTCAGGACAATACGAAGATGCTCGCCGAGGCCCGGGCGGACGAATTCGTCGCCGAGGCCCAGATCGCCGCGTCGGTCGCCGAACTGCGCGACCTCAACGCCGCGATCACCACGGATGTGTCCGAGCGGTCGGTCAAGGCGCTCTTCGAGCTCGGCCGGGGCGGCAGCGACACGATCACCTCGGTCGAATCCTCCCTGCGCGGCCTGATGGAGCGGGACGTGATGGCGCTCGAGATCGCGATGCAGATCCGCTCCGAACTGAGCCTCTATTCCGGCGCCGTGCTCGCCATCGCCTCGACCGGCGATCCGGCCGTCTCGTCGATGCTGGGCGACATCGTGACCAGCGCCGACAACGCCCTCTCCGACCTGATCCCGGCTCTGGCCGAGACCGGTCTGGCCGACGAGGCCGCCGCCTCCGTCGCACGGACCCGCGCCGCGATCGCGGGCATCCTGCGCAACGGTCAGCGGATGGGCATCGATGCCGGCCGCGTGCTCGAAGCGCGCCAGGAGGGTGACCTGGCCATGGTCGACGCGCTCGACGACATCCAGTTCGGTCTTGTCATGAACGCCGAGAAGGTCAGCGAGAAGAACCGCAGCGCCATCCGCGCCCTGCTGGACGTGCATGTCCAGAGGATCCGCGACATGGCGGCCCTGTCGGATTCGGTCCGCGACGTGTTCGGCAAGGCGCTGCTGGTGGCGCTCGCCGAGACCCCGTCCGAGGCGCTAGGCCTTTCAGGAAAACCTCGTCACGTCGGTTGCCGCGATGCAGGCGGTCGCCGCGCGCGAGAGCGTCGAGGTCCGCGAGATGCTCGCCCCGGCCTACGCGGTGGCCGAGCCCGAGACCGGTCTCATGGCCGACCGCAGCGCCGTCCTGAACGCGCGGCGCAACGCCACGACGATCTCGCGGCAGGCGGCGCAGAGCGTGAAGGCGATCGCGGCCGAGGCGCTGGGCTTCGAGAACACGGCCCTCGTCGGGATCAAGGACGCGAGCCAGGAACTGGTCGCGAATGGCGCCGAAGCCTCCCGCCGGATGATGCTCATCGCCGCGCTCTCGGCTGGCATCGTCCTGCTCGGCCTCGGCATGGCGTGGTTCACGCTGGTTCGCCCGATGCGGGCGGTCGCCCGGACGACCGAGCGGCTGGCGCAGGGCGACCTCGCACCGCGTCGATATCAGGGCCACGCGCGGCGAGATTGGCCGCATGGCCGAAGCGCTCCGCATCTTCCGGGACGGCCTGATCGCCAAGATCGAGCTCGAGGAGCAGCAGAAGCGCGCCGACGAGGAACGCCGCGAGGAGCAGCTGCGCGCCGAGGCGGAAAAGCGCGAGCGCCTGGAACGCGAGCACCAGCGCGAGCAGGAGATGGCCGAAGCCGAGCGGGCCCGCGAGCGCGAAGAGGCCGACCGCAAGGAAGCCGAGCGCGTCAGGGCCGAGGCCGAACATGCAAGGCGCGCCGAAGAGCAGGCGCTCGTCGTGGACTCGCTGGCCGAAGGCCTGCGCCGTCTGTCGGCGGGCGATTTCAGCGCCGAGATCGAGGTCGAGTTCACCGAAGGCTACGAGAAGCTCCGGCACGACTTCAACGCGGCGATGGGCAACCTTTCCGACCTGATCGGCACGATCACCGCCAGCGGCACCATCATCTCGGAGAACTCCACCGAGATCGCGGCGGCTGCCAACGACCTGTCACGCCGCACCGAGACCACCGCCGCGACCCTGGAGGAGACCGCTGCCGCGCTCAACGAGCTCACCGCGTCGGTCGCCTCCTCCGCCGAGGGCGCGAACCGCGCCAACGATCTGGTGGTCAACGCCCGCACCCGGGCCGAGGCCAGCGCCGATGTGGTTGCGCGCACCGTCTCGGCAATGTCGGCGATCGAGCACTCGTCTGCAGAGATCTCCAAGATCATCAGCGTGATCGACGACATCGCCTTCCAGACCAACCTTCTGGCGCTCAACGCGGGCGTCGAGGCGGCGCGGGCCGGCGATGCAGGCAAGGGCTTTGCCGTCGTCGCCACCGAGGTGCGCGGTCTGGCGCAGCGTGCCTCCGAGGCGGCGCGCGAGATCAACGGCCTGATCACGACGTCGGCCGAGCATGTCACCAGTGGCTCCGGGCTCGTGGCCGAAGCGGGGAACGCGCTGAAGGACATCGCAGGGATCGGTGTCGGAAATAGCGACCCACGTGTCGGAGATCGCGTCGTCGAGCGGCGAGCAGGCGACCGGCATCAGCGAGATCAACACCGCCGTCGCTCAGCTCGACCAGACCACGCAGCAGAACGTGGCGATGTTCGAGGAAACCACGGCCGCCACCCAGTCGCTCAACAGCGAAGCCACCAAGCTCTCCGAGCTGGTGTCGCACTTCCAGACCGTCGAGAAATCCGCGCGGCGCGAGAGCGGCATCGCCGTCGCGGCGTGATGACGACCCTGCCGCCCGGGCATCTGTCCGGGCGGCAGCGGATCCGGCCAGCGAAAAAAGCCGGCGCTCGATGATCCGGGCGCCGGCTTTTTCGTGTCTCGCGATGTCTGTGTCAGGCGATGCGGCGCACCCCGATCGCCGCCCGCACGGCGCATCCGGTGGCGCACTCCACCTGCGGGCGCTCAGAAGATCTGCGTACCGGCAGGAACGCGGGCGTGGAATTGCTGCGCCAGTCGCTGGGCCTCTTTCAGCAGTCTGGCCCGGTGGTGGGGGTCGTCGGGGATCTCGAGCCCGTAGAAGGCCACGCCGGCCCTCTGTCCGAAACCGCCCTGCATCGGAACCCCGAGCGTCGGCGCCTCGATGCCGTGTCGCTTGCCGTTCTCGACAAAGATTTCCTGAAATGCGTCCTGACGGATGATCTTGTCGAAGACCACGGGCGCCGACGCACCGGCGATCCTGAGCGGCACCGGGTCCCTGGACTGGTATTGCGCATCCGCATACTGCTCGATGAACGCCATCGGCAACGTGCTGCAGAACGGCATGACAAGGCCGTTTTTCGTGGCATAGCCGTAGCCCACGTGCTGCGCACCGATGCACGCCGCCAGTTCCCTCAGCTCACGCTGCCAGGCTTCGCTGAGAAAGCCCGCCATCAGGACATCGACAATCTGCGTCGGAAATTCGATCTCGAGACCCGCGTCTTGCGGCGCAACCTGCGTCGTGGACGTGTCGTCCATACCGTTCCTGCTCCCGTGGAGATGTTCCGCACGGATAGCCGAAAGCAGTTTCCAATTTCTTAGTCCGGGCGCGGTCCGCGGGTGGCCCGCATCTTCCGTCCCGGGCCGGATACGGCGCTCATCCGGGTTCCTGCGGCTCGGCCACGTCGCGGTCGCGTTCCCAGCCCTCGTTTTCCAGCGTGAGCAATTCGATCGCCACGGCGCCGGAATTGGCGTCGAGTTCGGGCAGCGCTTGATAGGCCGACGGCCAGCACCGATAGATGCGGTAGGCCAGAACGATCTGCCCGGCCTCGTTGTGGAATTCCAGCACCAGATCCTTGCGGAACGACGTCAGGTCGATGTCGCCGCCCTGTCCCGCGCCAAGGCTCCAGACCTGGTTCACCCAATCCTCGAACGCGGTGTCATGGGTGATCCCGCGTTCGAGCGTGATCGGCTCCCAGCTCGTGCGGCCGGGCGACTTGTGGCTGACCGCCATATCGCCGCCATCACGATGCGACACCACCTCGGTGCTCCGACGCAGGGCCGAGACGCTGCTGAATTCCGGCGACGGTCCGGCCGTCCCAGCGCACTCGGAACCTGAAGGACTTGTAGGGATCCAGCCGATGCGGGTTCACGGAAAATTGCGTCATCGACTGCCTTTCCCCTTGCCGGCTTCCGCCTGGGCCACTAACGCCTGCCGATGCGCGCGACAAGCGGCCTTCGGGATCCCTTGCGGGCGCTGTCGCCGGCGTGAATGCCGTTCGAGCCTACATCCTTCACGCGATTCAATCAATTTGCGCCGGAGGTCGCGCGCGGCGCTTCGCGGCAGCCTCAGACCCAGGCGCGCCGGCGTGCGCGGTGCGTGGCCAGCCGGGTTCGAACCTCGGCGCCGAGCGGACCCGGCCGAGGCGCGTCGCGCAGCGTCGTGAACCAGCTCTCCGGTCGCTCCATGTCGAGCCGCCCGGTCCAGCTCAGCGCGCGCAGGATCGCCTCGGCCTGCTGCGGCAACCGGTCCGGAACCTCGTGCCCGCAAAGTGTGCCCCAGACGCTGGTCCAGCAGCGCGCCACCGACCACGGATTGTAGCCGCCACCGCCCAGCACCAGAAGCCGGGGCGCGAGGCCGGCCAGCGCCCCGGCCAGCGCACAATGGGCGTTGTTGGACAGGGCCAGCCGCGACAGCGGATCCTCCGTCACCGCATCTGCGCCGCATTGCAGCACGATCGCCGCGGGCCGATGGTCGCTTGCCAATGGCAGGATCATCTCCTCGAGCGCCGCCTGCATGCCGGTATCGTTGAACTGCGCCGGCACCGGCAGGTTCCAGACGTTGCCCGCGCCACGATCCTCGATCGCGCCGGTAAACGGCCAGCGCCGTTCCTCGTGCACCGAGATCAGCATCACCTCCGGATCGTCGGCGAAGGCCGCCTCAACTCCGTCCGGATGATGCGCGTCGATGTCGATGTAGGCGATCCGCCCGATCCCGTGGCGGCGCAGCGACAGGATCGCGAGCACCGGATCGTTCAGGTAGCAGAACCCGCCGGCGCGATCGGGCATCCCGTGATGGGTGCCGCCGGCGGGATGATGGACGATCCCGGGCCGCGCGAGCAGCTCGCCGGCCAGCAGCGAGCCTCCGGCCGCGGTCGCCGGACGGCGGAACATCTCCGGATAGACCGGGTTCGACGGCGTGCCCAGACCGTGGCGCAGGCGGGTTTCGTCGCTGACATGGCCCTCGGCTTCGGCCCGTTGCAGGGCGGCGACGTAGTCGCGCGTGTGAAAGGCGTGCAACGCCGCGGGTTTGGCGCGCGGAGACGTGATGTAGCTTTCGCCCGGCAACCAGCCCAGCGCCCGCGCGAGGTCGATCACCGTCGAGACCCGCGGGATGCGCAGCGGATGCCGGACGCCAAACGACGAATGCCTGTAGATCTCGGCGCCGATGAACCGCGGATCCCGCCTCGCGACCTCGTTCTCACCCATCGGCCACCCTCTTCAGCCCCCGCCGTCACAGATCGCCGCCGATGCCGCGCGTCACAGGGCGCATGATGTCGCAGAGCCGTCGCGCGGATCGCGAGCCTTCTTGAGAAGTCGCGGATTCGGAGGGACTTTTCCCCGCGAGATTGAAATGTTAAGCTCTCCTTCACGACAACGGAAGATTGTCGGCGGGCGCTTGTCCGCAGCTGAGCAGAACCCCGGGTGGAGCCCTCCTTGAAGTACCAGCAGCAGCCCATGAACCTGTCCCCGGCCCGCAAGCGCGACGTCCGGACCCAGTTCGGCGCCCTGTGCTGGCGCGAGCGCAAGGGAGAGGTTCAGATCCTGCTGATAACCAGCCGGCGCCAGAAGCGCTGGGTAACGCCGAAGGGGTGGCCGATGGACGGCCAGACCCCGGCCGGCGCGGCCGAGCGCGAGGCGTGGGAGGAAGCGGGCGTCGAGGGCAACATCCGCTCCCAGTGCATCGGGATCTTTCACTACGTGAAGGACGACGAGGACGATCTGCCCTGCATCGTCGCCATCTTCCCTCTCAAGGTGAAGCGGCTCGTCAAGGATTGGCCCGAGAGGGACGAACGCCGGCGGCGCTGGTTCACGCCCCGCGACGCGGCGGCCGCCGTGAACGAGCCCGAGTTGAGCTCCATCCTGCGGAACTTCGATCCGCGCACGACACTTACCTGACAAGCACCCGCAGGCACGGGAACGGCGCATCCCCAGCCGCGCGCCCCGGTGCCTGTCCCTGCGTCAGAGAAACACGGGACCTGAGGCATGATCCGCTTCGCCCTCAAATGCGCCAACGCGCACGATTTCGACAGCTGGTTCGCGTCAGCGGCCGCGTTCGACCGTCTGAAGGCGGCCGGCGGCCTCGCCTGCCCCGATTGCGGTTCGTCGATCGTCGAAAAGGCCGTCATGGCGCCCCGCGTCTCGGTCTCGACGCCCGCTCAGCCGTCATCCGCACGGTCCCTGCGGGAAATGCCCCCGGAGGGCGCGATGCGGCAGGACGTTCTCGAGCGACTGCGCCGGGAGGTCGAGCGGAAGGCGGAATATGTCGGGCGCGATTTCGCCGACGAGGCGCGCGCCATTCACAACGACGAAGCGCCCGCGCGCTCGATCTGGGGCGAGGCGCGCGGGGACGAGGCCCGGGCGCTGATCGAGGACGGCGTGCCGGTCGCGCCCCTGCCCTTCAAGCCCACGCGAAAGCTGAACTGAAACGGGCGCCCGCATGGGGCGCCCGTTCCGGTTTCAGAATTCTTCCCAACCGTCGGTCGAAGCGACCGGGGCCGGCGCGGCTGCGCTCGCCCGTGCCGACGACGCCTTTGCCACCGGCCTGGCGGGCGCGGGTCGCGGCGCCACTTTCGCCGGAGCCGCCAGCGGCGTGGGTCGCAAGGCCGCCTTGGCCGGAGCCGGCGCGTTCGCCGCGGGCTTCACGGCCGGGCGGCGCAGGGCGGTCACCGTGGCCGTCTCGCGGCCCGTCTGGAACCGCGCCATCGTCTCGTTGAGACGCTCCGCCTCGGCCGTGAGGGCCTGGCTCGCGGCGCTGGTCTCTTCGAACATCGCGGCGTTCTGTTGCGTCACCTGGTCGAGCTGCAGCATGGCGGTGTTGATCTCGCCGATGCTCGTCGACTGCTCTTCGGCCGAGCTTGCAATGGCCGAGACATGGTCGGCGATGTCGCTGACCGACGCCATCATCTTCTTCAGGGCGTCACCGGCCTGACCGACCAGCGAGACGCCGCGGTTGACGTGCTCGCCGCTGGTCGAGATCAGCGTGTTGATCTCGCGCGCCGCATCCGACGAGCGCTGCGCCAGGGCCCGGACCTCGGAGGCCACGACCGCGAAGCCGCGCCCCGCATCGCCCGCCCGCGCCGCCTCGACGCCCGCGTTCAGCGCCAGCAGGTTGGTCTGGAACGCGATGTCGTCGATGACCGAGATGATCTTGGTGATCTGCTCGGAAGACGTCTCGATCTCGCTCATGGCCGACACCGCCTGCTGCACGACCTGACCGGAGGATTCCGCGTCGGAATGCGCGCCCCGCACGACCTCGTTGGCCCGGCGCGCGCCCTCGGCCGATTCCCTCACGCCTGTCGAGATCTGCGAGATGCTCGCCGTGGTCTGCTCCAGCGTCGCGGCCTGGGTCTCGGTGCGGCGGGCAAGATCCTCGCTGGCGCCCGAGATCTCCTTGGCGTCGTTCATGATCGCGCCGGCGTTGTCGAGCACGGTGTCGATCGCCTCGCGCAGGCCCTTGACCGCCGAATTGAAGTCCTGACGCAGATCTTCGTACTGCGCCGCGAAGGCCTCGTCGATCGACGCGCTCAGATCCCGGTTCGAAAGCTTCCTGAGCCCCTCGCGCAGCGCTTCCACGACCTTGACCTGCTCGGCCTCGATCCGGGCGCGCGCATCGCGCTCACGGGTTTCGGTCTCGCGGGCCTGAAGATCGGCGGCGCGCGCCTTCTCGGTTTCGGCCTCGGCGGTGGCGCGGGCGCTTTCGGCCGCATCGCTCGACTGCCGCGCTTCGGCCAGAGCCGTTTCGGTGGCCCTGGCGGAATCCTCGGCACGCGCCAGGGCGTCCTGCGCCTCGGTCGATGCCGCACGAAGCTGCTCCTGGATCGCGACGCTGGCGGCATCCATGCGGTTGCCGTGGCGGATGGCAAGCCAGAGCACCGCCGCCTCGACGACGACGATGGCGCCGTGCAGCACCGTCCGCTCGATGTTCAGCATCAAGTCGGCCGACGGATAGAGCAACGCCGGAAGCGCGATCGACAGGGCGAGGTGATGCACGGCGATGGCCGCGGCGCTGGCGACGATGACCTTGGCGTCCGACATCGCCATCGTCACGGCGAGCAGCGCGAAGAACAGCATGTGGCTGTCGAGCTGCCAGGGATGACCGGCGAGCGAGGCGGTGATGGCGATCGCCTGACCGGTCAGCGCAAGACCCACGGCGATCCGACCGACGTCGGATCTCGCCCGCCCGCCCAGATTGCCGAGGACGGCAAAGAGCGTGCTGGCCAGCGCCACGGCCACCGGGCCGTTGCCGGCAAGCCACGCGGTCAGCGGCGCCACCGGAACCAGCAGCCAGCTCGCCAGAGCGATCCGCCGGGCGGCCAGGTCCCGTGCAGCGATGAAGCCTTCGGATTGAATCATTTTTCCACTCCACAGATCGAGGCCAGCAGGCGCCCGTCAAGAACCATCCAAGCCCCGCGAGCCATCAGGGCCGCGGCGAAATCTCCGTCGTCCGAGACCGCCAGACTTCCCAGGGGGGCGCTGCGCGGTCCCACGGGGGCGCCCCCCGCGCTTAAGATCAGCGCATCCCGGTCGGTCCAGGGTGCCGCCACGACCAGCATCACGTCGCCGCCCACCGGATGCGCCGACGCAAGCGCCAGCACCGGCCCGGCAAGACCGGTCGCAACGATCAGAAACAGGATTCGAAGACTGCGCATCGCCCCTCGCACGAACTCCCGAGCGATCTACGAGAGAGCGATTGCCGCAATGTTAACGGGCGCGGGTTGCCGGCCGGAATCCGCGCCCGTCGCCCGCGCATCGCCGCCCTGCGGGAAGCCGGCGAAAGCTCCCCGGGCCCGCCCTGCCCTTGCCCTGCCGGGCGCGCTCGACTAAGGCACCGCCCGAACGGGACGGGGACGCGCGCTATGCCGCGATTGGTGATGAAGTTCGGCGGCACGTCGGTCGCCACGCTCGACCGCATCCGGCGCGCGGCCAAGCGCGTCGGCCGCGAGGTCGCGAACGGCTACGACGTGATCGTCATCGTCTCGGCGATGTCGGGCAAGACCAACGAGCTCGTGAGCTGGGTCGACGAGATCAGCCCGCTCCATGACGCGCGCGAGTACGACGCCGTGGTTTCCTCGGGCGAGAACATCACCGCCGGGCTGATGGCGCTGACGCTTCAGGAGATGAACATCCCCGCCCGCTCCTGGCAAGGCTGGCAGGTGCCGCTCAAGACCACGTCGGCCCACGGCGCCGCCCGGATCGAGGAGATCCCGACCGAGAACCTCACGGGCCGCTTCGAGGCGGGCATGAAAGTCGCCGTGGTCGCCGGCTTCCAGGGCATCTCGCCCGAGGGCCGGATCACCACGCTCGGCCGCGGCGGCTCGGACACCACCGCCGTCGCCTTCGCCGCCGCCTTCGGGGCGGAGCGCTGCGACATCTACACCGACGTGGACGGCGTCTACACCACCGACCCGCGGATCAGCTCCAAGGCCCGAAAGCTTGACCGCATCGCCTTCGAGGAGATGCTGGAACTCGCCAGCCTCGGCGCCAAGGTCCTGCAGACCCGTTCGGTCGAACTGGCCATGCGCTACGGCGTGAAACTGCGCGTCCTGTCGAGTTTCGAGGACGACCCCAACGGAGGCACCCTCGTCTGTGCCGAGGAGGATATCGTGGAAAGCAACGTGGTCGCCGGCGTCGCCTACTCGCGCGACGAAGCCAAGATGACGCTGATCTCGGTCGCCGACCGGCCCGGCATCGCCGCGGCGATCTTCGGCCCGCTGTCCGAGGCCCATGTCAACGTCGACATGATCGTCCAGAACATCTCCGAGGAGGGGCGCACCGACATGACCTTCTCCTGTCCCGTCGATCAGGTGAAACGCGCCGAAAAGGCCATGAACGAAGCCAAGGCGCGCGGCGAGATCAACTTCCACGAACTGGTGGCCGACACCGAAGTCGCCAAGGTCAGCGTCGTGGGCATCGGCATGCGCTCCCATGCGGGCGTTGCCGCCGACATGTTCAGGGCCCTGCGGGACGAGGGGATCAATATCAAGGTCATTACAACCTCCGAGATCAAGATCAGTGTCCTGATCGACCGGAAATATATGGAACTCGCGGTTCAGGCCCTGCATGATGCCTTCGGGCTGGACAAGGCCGCCTGACCGGGGCGACCTGACGACGCAGCCGTGACGGGGAGCCATGGCCGACACCGAAAGCGAGAGCCGCAGGCTCCTCGGCCGCCTGCGCGAGGCGCTGGCCGAGGACCGCGCCGGTCAGGACCGGCTCAACCGGGTCGTGGAGATCATCGCCGAGAGCATGGCGACCGAGGTCTGCTCGATCTACCTCTTCCGCGACCCCGAAACCCTTGAACTCTCGGCCAGCGAGGGCCTTGCCGCCGAAGCCGTCCACCAGACCCGGATGCGTCTCGGCGAGGGCCTCGTGGGCCAGGTCGCCCGCACCGCGCGCCTGATCAACACCGCCGACGCCCCCGCCGCGCGCGGGTTCCGCTACATGCCCGAGACCGGCGAGGAACGCTATTCGTCGTTCCTCGGCATCCCGATCCAGCGCCTTGGCGAACGTCTCGGCGTGCTCGTCGTGCAGTCCAAGGAAGCGCGCGAATTCTCAGACGATGCCGTCTACGCGCTCGAGGTCGTGGCGATGGTCCTCGCCGAGATGACCGAGCTCGGCGCCTTCGTCGGCGAAGGCGAGACCCTGCGCGCCCTGCACAAGCGCCCGGCCGTCTTCCGCGGCGTCGTCGGACAGGAGGGCACGGCGGCGGGCCGCGTCTGGCTCCACGAGCCGCGCGTCGTCGTCACCCAGCCCATCGCCGAGGACCCCGACGAGGAGCGCCGCCGCCTGAGCGAGTCGGTGAACGAGCTGCGTCTTTCCGTCGACGGCATGCTCGACGGCGCCGACACCGGCGACAAGGAGCACCGCCAGGTCCTCGAAGCCTACCGCATGTTCGCCAATTCCCGCTCCTGGCTGCGCCGGATGGAAGAGGATATCGACCGCGGCCTCTCCGCCGAAGCCGCCGTGGAAAAGGAGCAATCCGCCGCCCGCGCGCGCCTGAGCCAGGTTCCCGACCCCTATTTCCGCGAGCGCCTGCACGACCTCGACGACCTGTCGAACCGCCTCCTGCGCATCCTCACCGGCCAGGGCTCGGACACCGGCGCCGAATTGCCAGACAACCCGATCCTCGTGGCGCGCAACATCGGCCCCGGCGAACTGCTCGAATACGGCCGCAGCCTGCGCGGTGTGGTGCTGGAAGAGGGGTCGGTCGGCAGCCACGCCTCGGTCGTGGCCCGCGCCTGGGCGATCCCGCTCGTGCTGAACGCGGCCGGCATCACCACCGAAGCGCTCAACGGCGATCAGATCCTGGTGGACGGCGACCAGGGCATCGTCCACCTGCGCCCCGAGGACAGCATCGTCGACGCCTTCCGCGACAAGATGGCGATGCAGGCCGAGGCGCAGAAACGCTATGCCGGCCTGCGCGACAAGCCGGCGCAGACGCTCTGCGGCACCACCATCCAGATGCACATGAACGCGGGCATCATGGCCGACCTGCCCAGCCTCAAGAGCTCGGGCGCCGAGGGCGTCGGCCTGTTCCGCACCGAGCTGCAGTTCCTGGCGCGCAACAAGGTGCCCCGCCGGGGCGAGCTGGCGGCGCTCTACAACCGGGTCCTGGAAGCCGCCAACGGCAAGCGGGTGGTCTTTCGCACCCTCGACATCGGCTCCGACAAGGTGCTGCCCTACATGAAGCCCCAGGACGAGCCCAACCCCGCCATGGGCTGGCGCGCGATCCGCGTCGGGCTCGACAAGAAGGGCGTCATGCGCATGCAGCTCCAGGCGCTGATCCGCGCCGCCGACGGCCGCCCGCTCACCGTCATGTTCCCCTTCATCGCCCAGTTCGAGGAGTTCAAGGAGGCGCGACAGCATCTCCTCGACGAGCTGGAGCGCGAGGACAAGCTCGGCCACGTCCTGCCGGCAAAGGTCGAGATCGGCGCGATGCTGGAGACCCCCTCGATGGCCTTCGCGCCGCGCCAGTTCTTCGAGATGGCCGATTTCGTCTCCATCGGCGGCAACGACCTCAAGCAGTTCTTCTTCGCCGCCGACCGCGAGAACGAGCGCGTGCGCCGCCGCTACGATTCGCTCAACGTCAGCTACCTCACCCTGATCGAGACGGTGGTGGTGCGCTGCCTCGGCACCGGCACGCCGCTCAGCTTCTGCGGCGAGGATGCGGGCCGCCCCGTCGAGGCGGTCTGTCTTGCCGCCATGGGCCTGCGGGCGCTGTCGATGCGCCCGGCTTCCATCGGCCCGGTCAAGAGCCTGCTGCGCCGCATCGATCTCGGCGAGGCCAAGAAGGTCATCGATGCCGCCCGCGTCAGCGGCGAGCAGACCGTGCGCCCCGCCATCATGGACTTCCTGCGCCGCGCCGCATGACACCGGCGCGACCCGTCAGGCGCCCCGGCCCCGGCACCGCAACCGCCTCCCCGCGCAGGGGCGCCGCCGTCACGACCCGAACCGCCGCCGCGCCGACGCAAATTCACCCGGTCCCGCCTCGCCAGAGCCCCGCGCCCGGCGGCACGAGACAGGTCGGTCCCAGCGCCCGCACCCGCGCGCCCGACCCGATCTTGAACCGCGCCAGCCCCGGCGCCGCCTCGGTATCCACCGTCCCCAGATCGAGGCGCGCGATTCCCTCCGCCGCCAGCGCGTTCGCCGCCTCCCAGAGACAGAGCTGGTGCGCCGACACCTTGCGGCCCGCCTCGCCCGACCAGCCGATCTGATAGGTGGCGACCCGCCCGTGCAGCAGGAACAGCATCGCCGCCAGCCGCTCGTCGCCCCGCCACACCGACTGCACACGGATCCGCCCCCCCCGCTCGTGCCAGAGGCGCGACATCCGCGCGGGCCAGCCGCGATAGCCCCGCGCCCGCGCCTGCCTGGCCTCCTCCTCCAGAAGCCAGCCGTAGCGTTCGGGGCGCCGGTCCTCGCGCTTCAGCGCCAGGCCGCTGCGCCAGGCACGGTTCAGCCGGTTGCGCCACTTGCCATGCATCGCGGCCAGTCGCACCGCCTCGGACTGGCTCAGGTCGATCTCGGCCAGATGCGCCGGCGTCATCAGCGGCACCAGCCCGCGCCCGCGCCCCGCATCCGGCGTCACCACCAGAACCCGCGCCCGCCCCCCCGCCAGCGACCGCCCGAGCGCCGCCAGCGCCCGCGTCGAGACCGGTTCCGGGCCCGGCCCGCGCGAAACCAGCGACAGCGCGACCGGCCCCACCCGCCGCGTCGCCACCTGCGCCAACGCCCGCGCCGCACCCTCGTCGTCAAGAACACGACGCTCGATCCGCGCGCCGAACGCCGCCATCACCTCGCCCCAGGCCCATGTCTGCTGCAATGGCGCCGCCTGTGTCAGCGGCTCCCAGTCCGGGCGGTCGATTTCCTTCCAGCGCATCGGCTACACTAGGGGCGGGAGGACGCGATGCGAAAGCGACGCCGCAACGATATTCACGGCATTGAGGCGCCGGGGCCGCGACCCACACCGCAGGCCGCGCTGCTCCTCGCGCTGTTCATCAGCCTGCTGTTCCTGATCGGGCTCGGCCTGTGGCAACTGGCCGTCATGGCCCTCGCCTGATCCCAAGCCGCGCGGCGACCCGTGGCCTCAGTCGCCGTCGGACGGCGCGGTGCCGGCCTCGCGCAGGATCTGCTCGATACGCTCGGACTTCTCCGACGCGCTCTCGGTGCCGGTCGCCACGAGATAAAGCTCGTCGAGCTGCGCCTCGGTCAGGGTGTCGACATCCACATCGGTGTCGGTCGTGCGCAGGATATCCTCGACGGCGGCGCGCATCTGGTCCGACTGGGCCGACGCACCGCTCGCGAAGAGCGCGGTGGCAACAAGCGTGGCTGCGACAAGAAATGGTTTCATCGGTCTGATCTCCTTTGCATTCGGGGATTCCGGGCGACGCCGGACACCCCCCCGGGCTCGACCGGTCCGGCCGCCCGCTTTTGCCGCACGAAAGGAGGCAACGCCCCCGCTGCGACGCCCCGGACAGGCGGTCCGCCAGGGCTCAGACCGCGCTCGGCGCGGGTCCCTTCGCGGCGAGGCGGGCGCGGAACTCGGCCACCAGCGTCGCATGGTCATGGCCCTGGTCCAGCGACAGGCGGCGCAACCCGAAATAGACGTGCGCCATCTCCTGATAATAGCTGGTGAAGGCGTAATTCGTGGCCGCCCCCGCCGCCGCCCCCAGGATCGGCACCGCCTGCGCGGCGAGCTTCTGGCCCAGAACCCCCGCCAGACGCGGCGCGACCTTGGCGATCAATCCCTTCACCGACGCCGACGAGAACGCCATCCGCGTCGACAGGAACACGAGGTCCGCCGCGTCGTCGTCCTCGAGCGGGCTCGCGGCGGCAAAGACCTGCACGCATTCCAGCCGGACCTGCTCGTCGGACACGTCGAACCCGTGCGAGACCGCGATGTTCTGGATCGCGCGCAGCATCACGGTGGTCGTCACCGGCAGCTCGGCCAGCGCCGTCGGCAGGCCCCCGAAACCGCCCGCCGCCCCCATCGCCGTGGTCAGCGCGGTATTGAGCCAGGTTGTCGTGTCAGGCACATGGTCGCGCGACCGGATCGCGGCGTCGAACGCGACCTCCAGCGCCTTGCGCGTGGCGCCGTCGAGCCTGTCGCGCACGGTGACGGGCAAACGGTCGATCAGCGACTCGGCGCCGCCCCCCACCACGCTCACCACCTGCATGACCAGGCCGTCGGCGTTGCGGTAGCGCGCGGTCAGCGCGTCGAGCCGCGCGAGCGTTTCGTCATCAAGGGGGGCGGTCACGATCTGGGTGCTGTTCATGGCCGCGATCATGGAGCCTCGCGCACGCGCAGGCAAGCGTCCCACGGCCGCACCTCGCCCGTCACCCCGGCCCAGGCCCCGGTCACCAGCTCCAGCCCGAGGATCCGCGCGGGGTTGGTCGGCCCCGGCATCTCCACGCCCTCCAGCCGCCGGAACCCGAAGCGCCCGTAATAGGGCGCGTCGCCGACAAGGAGCATCCGCTCCCAGTCGCCCGCCCGCTCGACGGCGGAGCGGATCAGGAACCCGCCCAGCCCCTCGCCCTGATGGGTCTGGTGCACCGCGACCGGCCCCAGCAACAGCGCGGGCGCCGCGCCCACGCGCACCGGCCAGTGCCGGATCGCCGCCGCCACCTCGCCGCCGTGGCGCAGCACCAGGCACAGCGCCGCCACCGGCGCCACGCCCTCGCGCAGCCGGTAGGACGACAACGCCGTGCGCCCCGGCGCAAAGCACTGGTCGTAAAGTGTCTCCACCTCGGCGGCATCTTCGGGCCGTTCCTGCTCCAGCCTGATGGCGCCCTCCCTCGGCGGACCACTGGTGGCGACCTAGCATGCGCGCTAGGTCGGGCACAAACCACGAGGAAGAGGCGCGATGTTCTACAGACCCCAGGATGGCCACGGCCTGCCCCACAACCCGTTCAACGCGGTGGTGACACCCCGCCCGATCGGCTGGATCTCGACGCGCGGCGCGGACGGGTCGGAAAACCTCGCGCCCTACTCGTTCTTCAACGCCGTCGCCTACGTTCCGCCACAGGTGATGTTCGCCTCGACTTCGGCCAAGGACGACCGCGGCGACACCAAGGACAGCGTCGCCAACATCCGCGACACGGGCGTGTTCTGCGTCAACATCGTCTCCTACGCGCTGCGCGATTCGATGAACGCCTCGTCGGGGCCGTGGCCGCGCGAGGTGGACGAGTTCGACAAGGCGGGGCTCAGCCGCGCCGAATGCGACACGATTCCCTGCAGCCGCGTCGTCGCCGCGCCCGCCAACCTCGAATGCAAACTCACGCAGATCGTGACCCTGCCGGGGGCGGCCAACTTCATGGTCCTGGGCGAGGTGACGGGCGTGCATCTGCGCGACGATTGCGTGGTGGACGGCCGCTTCGACGTCACCCGCTACCAGCCGCTCGCCCGGCTCGGCTACCGCGACTACGCCCGCGTGAGCGAGGTCTTCAGTCTCAGGCGACCCGGAGAATAGGACCGTCGGGGGGGAACGCCCGACCTCGGAGGCCCCTGCGGGACCCCGCTCGGCCGGGCGTGCTGCCGCGGGCCTAGTGGCCGGCGCCGAGCTGCCCGGTGCGGACGGAATAGTCGACGGCGACGCCGTAATCCGGGTCGTCGTCGCTGTCGACCATGAGCTGACCCGCGCGGTTGAGCAGCCGGTGGCAGTCGCGGCTGATGTGGCGCAGCTGGATGCGCTTGCCGGCGGCCTCGTACTTCGCGGCCAGCGCCTCGACGGCCGTGAGCGCCGACTGGTCCGCGATCCGGCTGTCGGCGAAATCGACCACCACCGTGTCGGGGTCGTCCTCGGGATGGAACAGGTCCGCGAACCCCGACGCCGAGCCGAAGAACAGCGGCCCGTGCACCCGGTAGACCCGCGCGCCCTCCTCCTCCTCGACCGTCGCGGTGATGCGCTTGGCGTTGGTCCAGGCGTATTCCAGCGCCGAGACGATCACCCCCACGACCACCGCCGTCGCCAGATCGGTCAGCACCGTCACCACGGTCACCAGCACGATGACCAGCGCGTCAGGCAGCGGCACCTTGCGCAGGATCACCAGCGAGCGCCACGCGAAGGTGCCGATCACCACCATGAACATCACGCCCACCAGCGCCGCCAGCGGGATCTGCTCGATCGCCGGCGCCGCGACCACGATGAACGCCAGCAGGAACAGCGCCGCCGCGACGCCCGACAGGCGATGCCGCCCGCCCGACTTCACGTTGATCATCGACTGGCCGATCATCGCGCAGCCGCCCATGCCGCCGAACAGCCCGGTCACGGTGTTGGCCGCGCCCTGGGCGATGCATTCCTGGCTGGCGCCGCCCTTCTTCCCGGTGATCTCGCCCACCAGGTTCAGCGTCAGCAGGCTCTCGATCAGCCCGATCGCCGCCAGGATCGCGGCATAGGGGAAGATGATCGACAGCGTCTCCCAGTCGAGCGGCACCATCGGGATGTGGAACGCCGGCAACCCGCCCTCGATGGAGGCCATGTCGCCGACCCGCGGCACGTCGAGCCCGAGCGCGATCACGATCAGCGCCGTCAGCCCGATCCCCGCCAGCGGCGCGGGAATCGCGGTGGTGAACTTCGGCGTCGCCCAGATCACCGCCATGGTCAGCGCCACCAGCCCCAGCATCAGGATCAGCGGCCAGCCCGACAGCCACTCGCCGCCCGCCATGCCGTGCCCCGAGGCCTCGGCGGTGCCCGGCACCTGGAACTGGCTGAGCTGCGCCATGAAGATCACGATCGCCAGCCCGTTGACGAAGCCGAGCATCACCGGATGCGGCACCAGCCGGATGAACTTGCCCCAGCGCAGCACCCCCGCCAGGATCTGCATGATCCCCATCAGCACCACGGTCGCGAACAGGTACTCCACCCCGTGCTGCGCCACGAGGCTGACCATCACCACGGCCAGCGCCCCGGTCGCGCCCGAGATCATCCCCGGCCGCCCGCCGAACAGCGCGGTGATCAGCCCCACCATGAACGCCGCGTGCAGGCCGACCAGCGGATGGACCCCGGCGACGAAGGAGAACGCCACCGCCTCGGGCACCAGCGCCAGCGCGACCGTCAGACCCGACAGGATCTCGATGCGCAGGCTGTTGGACGGCGGCAAACCGCGGGCCAGACCGATCTGGTCGGCGAAGGTGGCGAGGCCGGATTTCATCAAGGGACGCGTCTCCCGTGCTGGCAGGACGAAGCCGCGACGTCTACCGGACGTCCCCACCGAGGGCACCCCCGCGCGGCGGGCAGCAGCCATGCGGCGGGTGCATAGGCGCTTTTCCTCGGGCAGGCAATCACCTAGGGTCGGCGCCTGCTCAGAGCGAGGAACACTGCATGCCCGAAACCCGACGCGCCAACAGCGTTTTCATCAACCTGCCCGTGTCCGACGTGGCCCGCGCGCAGGATTTCTTCGAGAGCCTCGGCTTCGAGGCCGACCCGCGCTTCGCGGCCGAGGATCGCGCCGCCTGCATCGTCTTTTCCGACAGCGTCTCGGCCATGCTGGTCAGCCGCGACACCTTCGCGGCGCTCGCCAACAAGCCGGTCGCCAACACCGCGACCGTGACCTCGGTGATGACCTGCCTGCGCCTGCCCAGCCGCGAGCAGGTGGACGAGATGATGCAGGCCGCCCTGGAAGGCGGCGCCACCGAGCCGCGCGGCCCCAACAGCCAGGAATCGATGCACAGCCGCGCCTTCGAGGACCCCGACGGCCATGTCTGGGAACTGCTCTGGGTCAGCGCCGAGGCCTGACCCCTCCCCGCCACGACTCGAGGCTGCCATGTCCAACACCACCATCGGCGTCATCGGCGGCTCGGGGCTCTACGAGATCGCGGGCCTCGACGCCGCCGCCTGGCGCCGGGTCGAGACGTCCTGGGGCGCGCCCTCGGACGAGATCCTGACCGGCACCCTCGACGGCGTGGCGATGGCCTTCCTGCCCCGGCACGGGCGCGGCCACGTCCACGGCCCGTCCACCATCCCCTACCGCGCCAACATCGACGCCATGAAGCGGCTCGGCGTGACCGACCTCGTCAGCCTCTCGGCCTGCGGCTCGTTCCGCGAGCACATGGCGCCGGGCGATTTCGTCATTGTCGATCAGTTCGTCGATCGCACGACCGCGCGCGAAACCTCCTTCTTCGGGTCCGGCTGCGTCGCCCATGTGAGCCTCGCCCACCCGACCTGCGCCCGCCTCGGGCGGGCCTGCGCCGACGCCGCCGAAGCCGCCGGCGTGCGCGTCCACCGGGGCGGCACCTACCTCGCCATGGAAGGCCCGCAATTCAGCACGCTTGCCGAAAGCCGCCTCTACCGCGAGGTCTGGGGCTGCGACGTGATCGGCATGACCAACATGCCCGAGGCCCGGCTCGCCCGCGAGGCCGAGATCTGCTATGCCAGCATCGCCATGATCACCGATCACGACAGCTGGCATCCCGATCACGGCGCCGTGGAGATCACCGACATCCTGCGCACCATGACCGCCAATTCCGCCCATGCCCGCGCCGTCGTCACCGGACTGCCATCCCATCTCGGAGCGGACAGCCCGGGATCGGTCCGCGCACCCTGCGCCCACGGCTGCGACCGGGCCCTCGACCACGCGATCCTGACGGCGCCGGGCGCGCGGGACGCGGACCTTGTCGCCCGGCTCGACGCCATCGCAGGGAGAGTGCTGTGAATCCCCAGGAAACCAGGGCCGTGACCGCGCGCCGCAAGAGTGTCGCCGACTACATCCGCACCATCCCCGATTTCCCGCACCCGGGGATCATGTTCCGCGACGTGACGACGCTGTTCGCCGATCCGCGCGGGCTGCGCATCGCCATCGACCAGCTCCTCGACCCCTATGCGGGCGAACCCATCGACAAGGTCGTGGGTCTCGAGGCGCGCGGCTTCGTGCTCGGCGGCGCCATCGCCCATCAGCTCAACCTCGGCTTCGTGCCGATCCGCAAGGCGGGCAAGCTGCCGGGGAAGACCATCCGGCAGAGCTACAAGCTCGAATACGGCGAGGCGACGGTCGAGCTCCACGACGACGCCATCGCGCCGGGCGAGCGCATCCTGCTGGTCGACGACCTGCTCGCCACCGGCGGCACCGCGGCCGCCGGCATCGACCTCGTCGAGCGGCTGGGCGGTCAGATCGTCGGCTGCGCCTTCATCATCGAACTGCCCGCCCTCGGCGGGCGCAAGGTGCTCGAAGCGGCCGGCCACGACGTCCACGTTCTGGTGGCGCTTCGACGGCGAATAGGTCCCTGCGAAATCCGTTTCCGGGCCCTTCGACAACTTGCAGATCTGGCCCGATTTCTTGTTACAAGTTTAAAACGGGGGGGTAAATTCTTGCACGAAGTTGCAAGAAACGGCGCCGCGGCGGCCGCGCGGACCCTGCTTCGATTATTTATCCCTCCGACCGGAACTCCCGCGGCCCCTTCCCGTTATGGTTGCAACGGCACCTATTTTCCCTCAGCCGTTCCTGCACCACTCACAAACGAAGGGCGCCGTTCGCGGCGCCCTTCACCGTCTGAGCACGGCCCCCGGATTCATGATCCCCGCCGGGTCCAGCGCCTCCTTGATCGCGCGCATCGCCGCCAGCTTGACCGGGTCGCCATAGCGTTCAAGATCCGCGACCTTGAGCCGTCCGATCCCGTGCTCGGCGCTGAACGAGCCGTCGCACTCCTGCACCAGATCGTGAACGATCTCCGTGATTCCAGTGGCTTGAGCGCGCCAGGCATCGCGCGTCTCGCCCTTCGGCGGGAACACGTTGTAATGCAGATTGCCGTCGCCCAGATGCCCGAACGCGTTGATCCGCACCGCCCCGACACGCGCCAGCGCGACAGCCGCCCGCGCGATGAAATCCGGAATCGCCCCGAGCGGCAGCGACACGTCATGCGAGGCGATCGCGCCCACCCGCTTGTTCGCCTCGGGCAGCGATTCCCGCACATGCCAGAACGCGTCCCGCTGCGCCTCCGACTGCGCCACCACGCCGTCGGTCACCAGCCCCCGCTCATCCGCCGCAATAAACAGCTCTTCCAATGCCCCGTCCGGGATCGAGCGCCGCCGGCAGGCCAAGCTCGATCAGCACCGTCCAATCCGGCGCCGGCTCGAACGGCACGCGCGCCTCGACCCCCGTTTCCCGGAGGAACTCGAAGCCCTGCCCCGCCATCAGCTCGAACGCCGACACCCCCTCGCCGATCCGGTCCTGCGCCAGCGCCAGCAGGTCGAGCGCGGCCTCCGGCCCCGGCACCACCAGCATCGCCGCGCCCCGCCGCGCCGGACGCGGGAAAAGCCGCAGCGACGCCGCCGTGATCACCCCCAGCGTCCCCTCGGACCCGATCAGCAAGTGCCTGAGATCATAGCCGGTATTGTCCTTCCGCAGCCGCCGCAGCCCGTGCCAGATGCGCCCGTCCGGCATCACCGCCTCGAGCCCCAGCACCAGATCGCGCGCATTGCCGTAGCGCAGCACGTTCACCCCGCCCGCATTGGTCGACAGGAGCCCGCCGATCCGCGCCGAGCCCTCGCTCGCCAGCGACAGCGGAAACAGCCGGTCCACCGCCTCCGCCGCGTCCTGCACATCCGTCAGGATCGCGCCCGCCTCGGCCACCAGGACGTTCTCGCGCGGCAGCACGTCGCGGATCGCCGTCATCCGTTCCAGCGACAGAAGGATCGGCGCCGGCCCGTCCGAGAGAACCTGCCCGCCGACCAGCCCGGTGCCGCCGCCATAGGGCACGATGCCGACGCCCGCCCGGCCCGCCTGCCGCACGACCTCCGACACCTCCTCGGCGGAGGCCGGCGCGATAACCGCCGCCGCCTGCCCGCGCCAGCGCCCACGCGGCTCTTCCAGGTACGACGGCGCGATCTCGCGGAACGCCGCCTCCGGCAGCCGCGCCCGGAGCGCCTCGATCAGAGCGGTTCCGCCGTCGGCCGCCATCACGGCGCCTCGTTGAGATGGGCGGGTTCGAGCACCACGACCGTCGGTCGGTCGGGCAGGCTGCGCAGGCTGACCACCAGGCTCTGATCGCCGGTGCGCCGCACATCGAACTCGTCGGACATGCCCGCCAGGAAGACATCGAGCGACCCGCGCCCGAACCAGTGCATCGGGATCACCACCGAGGCTCTTAGCCGCTTCAGCACCCGGATCATCGTCGGCAGGTCCAGCGTCAGGCCGCCGTCCACCGGCGCCATCACCACGTCGAGCCGGCCGAGCGCGGCGTACTGCATCTCGTCGGGTTCGTGGTGCAGGTGGCCCAGATGGCCGATGCAGAGCCCCTCCACCTCAAAGACGAAGATCGAGTTGCCGTAACCGTTCCACCCCGTCGCTGGCGAAGCCCGAACGGATGTCGGTCGGCACGTTGCGCACCAGCATCTCGCCCAGGTCGAGGTGGTGCTCGGTGGGCGTGCGCCCGTCGCCCCAGCCGCGCAGGACGTGCGGGATGGCCGGGTCGGGCGACGGCCGTCCAGTGGGTCGAATGCGCATGGTTCATCGTCACCACGTCCGGGACGAGATCGGATCGGTTGCCGAGAAAGCCCACATAATCGGTGACCGCGTTCAACCCGCCCGGCGTCTGGAGCAGGAACATCGCGTGATCGATGTAGCTGATGCGGACCGAGAAATCTGGCACCGTTTCGGTGTAGTTCGCGCGCCAGACAAGCCCCGGCGCGGCATTCGGCAACGGCGATGCAATGGCTCGGCCGACGCTCCTGCGCGGTGGCGGCGCCGCCCGCAAGAGCGCGAGGCAAGGATAAGTCGCAGCATGATACCCCTCTTTCGGACCAGCCTGGCATGAGTGGCGCGCGATGTCCCTGCGGCGCCTTTTCACCCCGCTTCGGCGCGCCCCCGCCTGTCGCTCCGCAGGTTGGCGTAAAGCACGTGATTGCGCCAGCGCCCGGCGATCTGAAGATAGCTCTGGGCCACACCTTCGTACTTGAAGCCGCTGCGCTCCAGCACCGCGCGGCTGGCGGCGTTTTCGGGCAGGCAGGCGGCCTCCACCCGGCTGATGTCGAGCTCGGTGAAGGCGTGGTGGACAAGGCCGCGGATCGCCTCGCCCATGAAGCCCTGCCGCGCGAACGGCGCCCCGATCCAGTAGCCGAGCGTTCCCGATTGCGCCGGCCCGCGGCGGATGTTGTCGAGGGTGATCGCGCCGAGCAGCGTCTCGTTCTCCCGATGAAACAGGAAAAGCGGCATCGCGGTGCCGCCCGTGATCGAACGGCTCGCCCACGAAACCCGGTTGCTGAAGGCGCGCCGCGTCAGGTGGTCGGAAGCCCAGACCGGCTCCCAGGGTGTCAGAAAGGCCGCCGAGTGCTCGCGCAGGCCGGCCCATGCGCGGAAATCCACGTGCTGCGGCGGGCGCAGCAGCAGCCGGTCGGTCTGGATCCGAAACCGACGCTTGACGCGGATCATCAGGCGGCGAGCCTTTCGCGCAACCCGTCGAGGCCGGGCGCTGCCGCGGCCGGTCCGTAGAGCGTCAGCGCCACCCCGCTCGAACGTGCGAGCTGTCCGGCCAGCGTCGCCACGTCGGCGGTCGTCACCGCGTCGATGCGCGACACCGTCTCTTCGAGCGGCGGCACTCGGCCCCAGATCGCCGTCATCCGCGCCAGACGTTCGGCGCGGCTCGACGGGCTTTCCAGACCCATCAGAAGACCCGCCTTGATCTGCGCGCGGGCGCGCTCGACCTCACTCGATTCCAGGTCGCGGGCCGTGCGCGCGATCTCGTCGGCGGTGATCTGCGCCAGGTCTGCGATCTCGTCCGGCCCGGTGCCGGCATAGACCGTCAGCATGCCGCTATCGGCATAGGCACCGGCCTGCGCGAAGATCGTGTAGCACAGGCCGCGCTTCTCGCGGATCTCCTGGAACAGGCGCGAGGACATGCCGCCGCCGAGCGCCGTGGCATAGATCTGCGAGATGTAGATCCCGGCGTCGCGATAGCCCGGGGCCTCGAGCGCCAGGGCGAAGTGGACCTGCTCCAGCGCCTTGACCTCGCGCCGCTCACCGCCGTGGAAGACGGCGCCCTCGGCGGCGCGAGCCGGGCGACGCTCCATCCCCGCGAAGATGCGCTCGCATTCGCGCACGATGGTGTCGTGATCGACCGCGCCCGCAGCCGCGACGATCAGGTTCTCGGGGCCGTAGCGCTCGCGCACGAACCCGGAGAGGTCGTCGCGGGTGAAGTTCGACACCCGCTCGGTAGGCCCGAGGATCGACCGGCCCAACGGCTGCGAGGGGTAGGCGACCTCCTGCAGCCAGTCGAAGACCACGTCGTCCGGCGTGTCGTTGACCTGGCCGATCTCCTGCAGGATCACGCCGCGCTCCACCTCGATCTCGCGCGCATCGAACACCGGGTTCAGCACGATGTCGGAGATCACGTCGAGCGCCAGCGGAACGTCGGCCTCCAGAACCCGCGCGTAATAGGCGGTCATCTCGCGGCTGGTATAGGCATTGATGTAGCCGCCCACATCCTCGATCGCCTCGGCGATCTGCAGCGCGCTGCGCCGCTTCGTGCCCTTGAACGCCATGTGTTCGAGGAAATGGGCGATGCCGTTCTGCTCCAGCCGCTCGTGCCTCCCGCCCGCATTGACCCAGATGCCGAGCGAGGCCGAGGCGAGGCCGCTCATGCGCTCGGTCACGATGCGGACGCCGTTCGCCAATGTGTGGGTCTGGACGGTCAAGCTGCGCGCCTCCCTCGGATCAGGTCCTTGAGCGCGGCG
The DNA here is from genome assembly GCA_963709765.1 of uncultured Alphaproteobacteria bacterium. Taxonomy (GTDB): domain Bacteria; phylum Pseudomonadota; class Alphaproteobacteria; order Rhodobacterales; family Rhodobacteraceae; genus Roseitranquillus. The sequence goes on from CAVPXL010000002.1 coordinate 28,723, forward strand.
AGGTCATTGGGCACCTCGGCCACGCGCTCCGGCAGGTCATAGAGGTTCGCCAGCCGCTCGGGAAGAGGCGGACGGATGCCGGTGGCCGCCTCCACCGCGTCGGGAAACTTGGCCGGGTGCGCAGTCGCCAGCGTCACCATCGCCACTTCGGGGTCGAGATGCTCCTCCGCGACCTTCAGGCCCACCGCCGTGTGCGGACAGATCAGCATGTCGGTCTCGGCGAAGACACGCCGGATCGTCGCCTGCGTCTCGGCTTCCGACGCGCGGCCGCTGTCGTAGGTCTCCCGCAGGCGCGACAGCGCGCCCTGGCTCAACTCGAAGCCGCCCTGCCCGAGCTCGTCCATCAGCCGCGCGATGGCCGGCCCGTCGCGGTCGTAGACGTCGAACAGCGGCCCGCTCGAAGTTCGAACTGACCTGGATGTCCATCGACGGGCTGATCGTCGGCTCGACCCCTTCCTTGCGGTGGGTGCCGGTGGCCAGCGTCCGGTGCAGGATGTCGTTGCGGTTGGTGGCCACCACAAGCCGGTCGATCGGCAGGCCCATCCGCCGGGCGATCGACCCTGCAAAGATGTCGCCGAAATTGCCGGTCGGAACGGTGAAGCTGACCCTGCGGTGCGGCGCCCCCAGCGCGGTCGCGGCGGTCACGTAGTACACCACCTGCGCCAGTACCCGCGCCCAGTTGATCGAGTTCACCGCCGCCAGCCCGACCTCGTCGCGAAAGGTGTCGTCGGCGAACATCGCCTTCACCGCCGCCTGGCAATCGTCAAAATCCCCGTCGAGCGCCAGCGCGTGGACATTGGCATCGTCGGGCGTCGTCATCTGGCGGCGCTGCACCTCGCTGATGCGGCCGTGCGGGTAGAGGATGAAGACGTCGACATTATCGATCCCACGGAACGCCTCGATCGCCGCGCTGCCGGTGTCGCCGCTGGTGGCGCCGACGATGGTGATGCGCTCTCCCCGACGCTTCAGCGCCGCCTGGAAGAGCTGGCCGATGAGCTGCATGGCGAAGTCCTTGAAGGCCAGCGTCGGCCCGTGGAACAGCTCCAGAAGGAAATGGTTCGCCCCAACCTGCACGAGCGGCGCCCGCGCGGGATGGCGGAAGGTCTCGTAGGCGGCCGCGATCAGGCGCTGCAATTCCCCGTCATCGGCCCCGTCTCCGAAAAACGGGCGCATGACAGCCAGCGCAACCTCCTCGTAGGGGCGCCCGGCCAGCGCCTCGAATACCATCGGCTCCAGCGTCGGAACCGACTCGGGCACATAGAGCCCGCCATCCCGCGCGAGGCCGGTGAGCATCGTGGTCTCGAAATCCAGCGCCGGGGCCGTCCCCCGGGTCGAGATGTACTGCATTGGCCCCTCTTACGTGTCGCGACGCCTGATACGCCACAGCAGCAGCCCTGTCATCCCCGCCCACAGGACCGCAATGCCGAACCAAGTCAGCGCGTATTGCAGGTGATCGTTCGGAATGCCTTCTGTGCCGACGGGGAGCGGCTCGATCCCGTCCCCGGTCGCGTCGCGCGCGACGATGAGCAGCGGCTCGGTGCCCAGGTTGCGCGCCATCGCGTCGACCTCGCGGGCGAACCAGACATTCTCCGACAGGTCCGCATCAGGCGTGAACGAGTCGCGCTCCTGCGGCCAGTGCAGGTTGCCGGTCACCCGCGAGGTTTCGCCCCGCGGCGGGCGCGGCGCCGACTTGTCCGCGGCGCGAACGAAGCCCCGGTCGATCAGGACGCGGCGCCCGCTCTCGGTCTCGAACGGCGCGATGATGCGATAGCCTGCGCCCACAAGCCGTCTGCCGATCAGCACATGGATCTCGCCCGGCAGGTAATGCCCGACGACGGCGACGGGGAGGTAGCGATCGCGGTCGGGCTGCGGATCGAGGGGCAACGGCGCGGGATCGCCGGCAATGCGATCCTCGATTTCGGCCAGGATGCCGCGTTTCCACTCCAGCCGGTCGAGTTGCCAGAACCCCAGCGCCAGAAGAATGGCGAGCCCGCCAAGGCCGAAGACGAGCGGCCAGAACATCCTTCGCATCATCCCGCCCTCTCCCGCATGTTGGGCCCGCACGCGGTTCGCACCCAGACGCGGAAGTGAAAAGGCCGGACCCCGAAGGGCCCGGCGTCATGCAAACCCGGATGAGGGCGGTCAGGAGCCCCAGATGTAGATCGACGCGAACAGGAACAGCCAGACCACGTCGACGAAATGCCAGTACCAGGCCGCAGCTTCGAAGCCGACATGCTTGGTCGGGGTGAACTGGCCCGCCTGAAGGCGCATCAGGCAGACGAACAGGAAGATCGTCCCGATGATGACGTGCGCACCGTGAAACCCCGTCGCCATGAAGAAGTTCGCGCCGTAGATGTTGCCGGAGAACCCGAAGGCGGCATGGCTGTACTCGTAGGCCTGCAGGATCGTGAAGAACACGCCGAGCACGATCGCGAGGATCAGGCCGTTGCGCATGTCCTTGCGGTTGTTCTCGTGCACCAGAGCATGGTGGGCCCACGTCGCCGCCGCGCCCGAGCAGAGCAGGATCAGCGTGTTCATCAGCGGCAGGTGCCAGGGGTCGAACGTCTCGATCGAGGGGGGCGGCCACTGGCCTTCGCTGAACGCGGCCATCGGGTAGAGGGCGTGCTTGAAGAACGACCAGAACCAGGCCGAGAAGAACATCACCTCGGACATGATGAACAGGATGAAGCCGTAGCGCAGACCGATCCGCACGACGGCGGTGTGGTCGCCCGCGTTGGATTCGGCGACGACCTCGGACCACCAGGCGAACATGACGTAGATCACCAGCGCGAAGCCGATCAGCGACACCCACGGCCCCATGTCGTGCATCCACAGCACGAGACCGAAAAGCATGATGAATGCGCCGAGCCCGCCGAGGAACGGCCAGATCGATGGCGGCAGGACGTGGTAGTCGTGGTTTTTCGCGTGGGCCATTGGCTCGGGCTCTTTCCTGGGACGGCTCAGTCTTGGATGCTCACGGCGGCGGGATCAAGTCGCGCGTGCTCTTCGGGCATGTCGATTTCGTAGAAGGTGTAGGAAAGCGTGATCCGCTCGACATGGCTTGCGTCGCGATCGTTCACGATCGCCGGGTCGACGTAGAAGGTCACCGGCATCTGCACCGTCTCTCCGGGCTGGAGAACCTGCTCGGTAAAGCAGAAGCAATCGATCTTGGTGAAATAGCCGCCGGCGGAAAAGGGCGCCACGTTGTAGCTGGCCTGGCCCGCAATGGGACGGTCGGTGGGGTTGGTCGCCTCGTAGAAGGCAAGCCCCGTCTCCCCGATCCGCAGCTCCATCTCGCGCTGCGCGGGCTTGAAGGTCCACGGCATGTCGCGCGCCAGAGAGGCGTCGAAACGGATCGTGATGGTCTGGTCGAGCACCTGGTCGGACCCGGACTCGGCAACACCGGTCGCACCGCCATAGCCGGTCACCCGGCAGAAGAGATTGTACAGCGGAACCGACGCCCAGGCGAGCGACCCCATGAGCAGCACGGTCCCGAGGGTCAGCGCGACCGTCCTCTGCGGGCCGGTCATTGTCCGGGCTCCATCTGCGGACGGTAGCTGTGGTCGAAGCCTTCCATCGGCTCGCCGGCGGAGATCTTGGCGATGGTGAGGCCGAACACGACCGCGATCAGCAGCGCGAGCACGACGCCCAGGCCGACATTGCGCGACATCCGCCGCCTGTGAAGCTCGTGCTCGACCCGGATCACCATCACAGAACTCCGGCGCTGCGCAGCGTCGCGTCAAGGAGCAGCGCGCTGAAATGGGCGAAGAGATAGATGAGCGAAACCTTGAACAGAGCCTTCTCGGCGGCATAGGCATCGGCCTCGGCCGCCGCCTCGTCACGCCGCACGACCCGCACCGCACCGAGCAGGAACCATGCGTTCATCACGACGGCAACGGCGAGGTAGGCCGGCCCGCCGATCGACGTGAACGCGAGACCGAGCGAAACCGGCGCCAGCAGGAGCGAATAGCCAAGGACATGGCGGCGGGTTGCGCGGCGGCCGTGGGTCACGGTCAGCATCGGCACCCCGGCATCCTCGTAATCCGAGCGCATGAAGAGCGCGAGCGCCCAGAAATGCGGGGGCGTCCAGGCGAAGACGAGGGCGAACATCAGCACGCTCTCGACCGAGATGCCGCCCGTCGCGACGGCCCAGCCGATCATCGGCGGGAACGCTCCCGCCGCGCCGCCGATCACGATGTTCTGCGGCGTCCAGCGTTTCAGCCACATCGTGTAGACGACCGCATAGAAGAAGATCGTGAAGGCCAGAAGGCACGCCGCCAGCAGGTTCGCGGCCAGCGCCAGCATGACCACCGCGAAGCCCGACAGTGCCACGCCCAGCGCCAGCGATTCCTCGGGGGCGACGCGGCCGGCCGGGATCGGACGACGGCGGGTGCGCCGCATCACGGCGTCGATGTCCGCGTCCCACCACATGTTGAGCGCGCCCGACGCGCCGGCGCCCACGGCGACGAACAGGATCGACGCGAAGGCGATCATCGGATGGACCGGCACCGGCGCGACCAGCAGGCCGACCGCCGCGGTGAAGACCACGAGCGACATCACGCGCGGCTTCATCAGCGCCATGTAGTCGCCGAACTGGGCCTCGGGTGCGTCCGCGTGGACGCCGGAAAATCCGATATCGCTCATGCTGTCCGCCCTACTCGGCCGACGCCACGTCGAGGGCGCGCGGCTTGCCTGCGTATTCCGCGATCGCACCGTTCAGCCATTGCTCGTAAGCCTCCTCGCTGACGACCTTGACGGTGATCGGCATGAAGGCGTGGTTGAGACCGCAGAGCTCGGAGCACTGGCCGAAATAGACGCCCTCCTGCTCGGGCCGGAACCAGAGCTCGGCGAGGCGGCCCGGGACGCCGTCCTGCTTCACGCCGAAGGCCGGGATCGTCCAGGAATGGATGACGTCGGCCCCGGTGACCTGGACGACGATCGTCTTGTTCACCGGCACGACCATCGCGGTATCGGTCGCCAGGCGATAGGTATCGTCGGGATAGCCGTAATCGGCCAGCTCGTCGCGGGCGAGCATGACGGAGGTGAACTCGAACTCGTGGTCGGGATATTCGTACCCCCAGTACCACTGGTACCCGGTCGCCTTGATGGTGACGTCGGCCTCCGGGATCTCCTGCTGCTTGAACAGGATCGGCAGCGAAAACGCTCCGATGAAGACGAGGATCACGATCGGCACCAGTGTCCAGGTGATCTCGAGCGGCGAATTGTGGGTGAAGTGCGCCGGGTTCTTGTTCCGCCGCTGGTTGAAGAGGAACATCACTGCCACCAACAGGCCCAGGACGAACAGGACGATGATCGTGATGATCCAGAGGATCATGCCGTCGAGCCAGTGGATGTCGCGCGCAAGGTCGGTCACCGCGGGCTGGAAACCGAGCGCGCCGTTCTCGGGCATGCCGATGATCGGAAGGTCCTGATCCTGCGCCCGGGCGACGCCGGCGGCGAAGGTGGCGGCGGTTGCAGCCCCGAGGCTGGTCCAGATGTGGGTCACGCGCATCATGTCTTCCTGTCCGGTTCGTCGCCGCCATGAGGCAGCCTTCAGACCGACACTCGCGCACCGGCCATTGTATCCCGCGCGCTACAAATCATATCGTCAGGCGACGGACAAGGGAGCGTGTTGCGTCAAACGGACGCCGCGCCGCGCTCGCAACCCCGGTCCGCCACAACACGGAGGCCCCCGGCATGGACGACCAGCCCTTTCGCCCGTTCGAGTTCGATCTCGACGAGAGCCGCGCCCTTTCGTTGCTCCGCGAGGCCGTGGCCGGCGGCGACGACGGCGAACTTTTCCTCGAACGCCGGCGCGCCGAAGTGCTGTCGTTCGACGACGGCCGCCTGCGCACGGCGAGCTACGACGCCGGACAGGGCTTCGGCCTGCGCGCCGTGCGCGGCGAGACCTCGGGCTACGCCCATTCCTCGGAAATCACCGAGGCGGCGCTGAAACGTGCCGTCGAAACGGCCCGCCTGGCCGTCGGCGATGACGGCGGCACGCTGGCCGCGCCGCCGCGCGCCACCAACCGGCGTCTCTACGGCGACGCCGACCCCATGGCCGACGCGACGTTCCACCTCAAGGTCGAGACGCTGGCCGAGATCGACGCCTTCGCGCGCGCCCTCGACCCCCGCGTGGTCCAGGTCAGCGCCTCCCTCGCCGCGTCGCTGCAGGAAGTCGAGATCCTGCGTCCCGAAGGCGGGCGCGTGCGCGACGTGCGCCCGATGACCCGTCTCGGGGTCAGCGTCATCGTCGAGGAGAACGGCCGCCGCGAAAGCGGCAACGACGGGCGCGGCGGGCGCTTCGGGCTTCTCGGCCTCATCGACCGCGCGACGTGGGAGGAGTCCGCCCGCGAGGCGCTGCGCATCGCCCTCGTCAACCTCTCGGCCGAGCCCGCCCCGGCCGGCGTGTTCGACGTGGCCCTCGGCCCCGGCTGGCCCGGCATCCTGCTCCACGAGGCGGTGGGCCACGGCCTCGAGGGCGACTTCAACCGCAAGAAATCCTCGGCGTTCTCGGGCCTGATGGGCCAGCGCGTGGCGGCGCCGGGCGTCACCGTTCTCGACGACGGCACGATCCCCGACCGCCGCGGCTCGCTCACCATCGACGACGAGGGCACGCCCTCGGGCAGGAACGTCCTGATCGAGGACGGCATCCTCGTGGGTTACATGCAGGATCGCCAGAACGCCCGCCTCATGGACGTCGCGCCCACCGGCAACGGCCGCCGCCAGAGCTACGCCCACCCGCCGATGCCGCGCATGACCAACACCTACATGCTCTCCGGCGATGCCGCGCCGGGCGACATCGTGGCCGACCTCAGGGACGGCATCTATGCCGTGGGCTTCGGCGGCGGGCAGGTCGACATCACCAACGGCAAGTTCGTGTTCTCCTGCACCGAGGCCTACCGCGTGAAGAACGGCCGCGTCGGCGCGCCGGTGCGGGGCGCCACGCTCATCGGCGACGGCGCCACCGCCCTGCAGAAGATCCGCGCCATCGGCAACGACATGACCCTCGACCCCGGCATCGGCAATTGCGGCAAGGCGGGGCAATGGGTGCCCGTCGGCGTCGGTCAGCCGACCCTGCTGATCGGCGGCCTGACCGTGGGCGGCTCCGCGGCCTGATCGGGTCGCGTCCCGACTGCGCGCCGCCCGTCCGGCGCGTGGTTGCGCGACTCGGCCGCAATCCCCGCGCGCCTGCCGGACCGAGCCCCGCCGTGCCCTCGTCCCTTCCTGTCGCAATCCCCGTTCCCGGCCGTCCCCGCCCCGGCAATCGGAAATCGGAAATCGGAAATCGGAAATCGGAAATCTCTTCGCGCCTTTTTTTCCTTGTTTCCAGACTCTTGCACAAAGGAGCCGACACGCGCCGCAGGCGTTCACACATCATTAACCGACTCGCCTCAAAAGGGTTCTTGCAAGACGGCGAGGACAGGACGGTTGTGGATCACACCTCTTCCCAACACCCCCTCACCCCACCCCCCTCAGCGGAAGAACAGCTGGACTGGCTTCGCCTCTTGCGCTCACGCCGGGTCGGCCCGGCGACCTTCTTCCGCCTGATCGACGAACACGGAACCGCCGCCGCGGCGCTCGATGCGCTGCCCGAGCTGGCGAAACGCTCGGGCGTCTCCAGATATCAGGTCTGCCCCGAAGGCATCGCCGCCGCCGAGCTGCGTGCCGGGCGCGCGGCGGGCGCGCGATTGCTGGCCGTCGGAAGCCGCGACTTCCCCACGGCGCTGCTGGATCTCCCCGATCTGCCGCCGCTCCTCTGGGTGAAGGGCGACACCTCGCTCCTCGCCCGTCCGGCCATCGCGCTCATCGGGGCGCGCAATGCCTCCAGCCTCGGGCTGCGCATGGCACGCGCGCTGGGCCGCGAATTGTCGGATGCCGGCTACGTCGTCACCTCGGGGCTGGCGCGCGGGATCGATGCGGCGGCGCACGGCGCGGCGCTGACGGGCGGAACGATCGCCGTCATGGCCGGGGGCGTCGACGTGGTCTACCCCGCCGAGAATGCCGACCTCGCCGACCGGATCGCGGAATGCGGACTGCTCGTCTCCGAACAGCCCATGGGCACGCAGCCACAGGCGCGGCACTTCCCGCGCCGCAACCGCCTCGTCTCCGGCCTCTCGAAGGCGGTCGTCGTGGTCGAGGCCGCGATCAGGTCGGGAACCCTCATCACCGCGCGCATGGGTCTCGACCAGGGGCGCGAGATCCTCGCCGTGCCCGGCCATCCCTTCGACGCCCGCGCCTCGGGCTGCAACCTGCTGATCCGCGACGGCGCGACGCTCGTGCGCAATGCCGCCGACGTGATCGAAGCCCTCGGCCCGGCCCCGTCCACGGCCCCGGCCCACGCCACGACCCCGGCGCATCCCTCCGAGCCCGCCCCACAAGCCCCCGAACCCGCGAAATCCCCCCGGACGCGGCCCGCGCACGGCAGCTCGCTGCAATCGGCCATTCTCGATCGGCTGGGCCCCGCCCCGGTGTCGGAGGATCAGCTGATACGGGATCTCGGGGTCGATGCCGCAGCCCTCGCGGCGGAGCTCACGTCGCTGGAACTCGACGGCCTCGTCGACCGGCAGCCGGGCGCGATGCTGACGCGGACCTGAGCCGGCCCGGCCCCGCCACCGCGGCTCATTGACAACCCCGATGCGCACCCACATCTTGCGCCGCCGTTGCCCCCTGCCCCTCCCAGGAAGGTTCAAGATGCCCGTCGTCGTCGTCGAGTCGCCCGCCAAGGCCAAGACAATCAACAAGTATCTGGGGGACAACTATACCGTGCTGGCCTCCTACGGCCATGTCCGCGACCTGCCCCCCAAGAACGGATCCGTCGACACCGACAACGGCTTCGAGATGCTCTGGGAAGTGGCGAGCGACAGCCAGAAACACGTCCGCGCCATCGCCGAGGCGCTGAAATCCGACCCGTCGCTCATCCTCGCGACCGACCCCGACCGCGAGGGCGAGGCGATCTCGTGGCACCTGCAGGAGGCGCTGACCAAGCGCCGCGCCCTGAAGAAGGACACCCCCGTCAGCCGCGTCGTCTTCAACGCCATCACCAAGGCCGCCGTCACCAAGGCCATGGCCGAACCGCGCCAGGTCGACATGGAGCTGGTGGAGGCCTACCTCGCCCGCCGCGCGCTCGACTACCTTGTCGGCTTCAACCTCAGCCCGGTCCTGTGGCGCAAGCTGCCCGGCGCCAAGTCGGCGGGCCGGGTTCAGTCCGTCTGCCTGCGCCTCATCGTCGAGCGCGAGATGGAGATCGAGGCGTTCCGCGCCCGCGAATACTGGACCGTCAAGGCCCTGCTCTCCACGCCCCGCGGCCAGGAATACGAGGCCCGCCTGACGGTGCTCGGCGGCAAGAAGCTCGACCGCTACGACATCGCCAACGAGACCGCCGCCGAGATGGCGGTTCAGGCGATCACTTCGCGCGACCTCGCGGTGAAATCGGTGGAGGCCAAACCCGCCTCCCGCAATCCGTCCGCGCCGTTCATGACCTCGACCCTCCAGCAGGAGGCCTCCCGCAAGTTCGGCTTCGGCGCCCGCCAGACCATGTCCACGGCGCAGCGCCTCTACGAGGCCGGCCTGATCACCTACATGCGGACCGACGGCATCGACATGGCGCCCGAGGCGGTGATGTCGGCGCGCGACACGATCAAGGCCCGCTACGGCGAGAGCTACGTCCCGAAATCGCCGCGCATGTACAAGAACAAGGCCAAGAACGCGCAGGAAGCGCACGAATGCATCCGGCCCACCGACATGGACCTCGCGCCCGACAGGCTGCGGGTCTCGGAACCCGACCAGCGCAAGCTCTACGACCTGATCTGGAAGCGCACCATCGCCAGCCAGATGGAGGCCGCCCGGCTCGAGCGCACCACCGTCGACGTCGCCAGCAAGGACGGCGAGGTGGAGCTGCGCGCCACCGGTCAGGTCGTGCTCTTCGACGGCTTCCTCAAGGTCTACGAGGAGGGGCGCGACGAGCCGGTGGAGGACGACGACAAGCGCCTGCCCCAGATCAGCCAGGGCGAGGCGGCCGAGAAGAAATCCGTCACCCCGGAGCAGCACTTCACCCAGCCGCCGCCGCGCTACACCGAGGCGACGCTGGTCAAGCGCATGGAGGAACTCGGCATCGGCCGGCCCTCGACCTACGCCTCGATCGTCACCACGATCCAGGACCGCGGCTACGTGCGCAAGGACAAGAACCGGCTGATTCCCGAGGACAAGGGGCGGCTGGTGACGGCGTTCCTGGCGAACTATTTCAGCCGCTACGTGGAATACGACTTCACCGCCGACCTCGAATCGCAGCTCGACGACGTGTCCGCCGGCAGCCGCGACTGGAAGGAGGTGCTCGAACGCTTCTGGCGCGACTTCTCGGCCCATCTGGACGAGACCGCCGACCTGCGCATCGGCGAGGTGCTGGAAAAGATCAACGACGTGCTGGCGCCGCACCTCTATCCGCCGCGCGAGGACGGCACCGACCCGCGCAGCTGCCCGATCTGTGGCGAGGGACGGCTCAACCTCAAGACCGCGCGCTCGGGCGGGGCCTTCATCGGCTGCTCGCGCTATCCCGAATGCCGCTACACGCGGCCGCTCTCGGCGCCCGGCGGGGAGGACGACCCGATCGGTCCGGAGGGCAAGATGCTCGGCTACGACGGCGACGACCCGATCAGCCTGCGCAACGGCCGCTTCGGCCCCTACGTCCAGCGCCGCGAAGCCACCGAGGACGAGCCCAAGCCGCCCCGCTCAAGCCTGCCCAAGGGCTGGTCGGTCGAGGACATCGACCTCGACAAGGCGCTGATGCTGCTGAGCCTGCCGCGCGAGATCGGCCCCCACCCCGAGGACGGCGAACCGGTCGAGGCCGGGATCGGCCGCTACGGCCCGTTCGTGAAGCACGGCAAGAAATACGCCAACCTGCCCGATGTCGACGAGGTCTTCACCATCGGCATGAACCGCGCGGTGGAAGTCCTGGCCTCCAAGCCCGAACGCGGCCGCGCGGCGGCGGCGGCACCGCTCAGGGACCTGGGCGAGCACCCCGACAAGGGCGGCGCCATCGCCGTGATGAAGGGCCGCTATGGGCCATACGTGAAATGGGAGAAGGTCAACGCGACCCTGCCCAAGGAAATGGAGCCCGAGGCGATCACGCTCGAGGAGGCCGTCCGCCTCGTGGACGAGAAGGCCGCCAGGAAGGGCACCGGCCGCAAGACCGCGGCGAAGAAACCCGCCGCCAGGAAGAGTGCGGCAAAGAAGAGTGCGGCGAAGAAACCGGCGGCCAAAAAACCGGCGGCGAAAAAGGCGGCCGCCCGAAAACCCGCAGCGAAGAAGAAGGCGCCCCCGGACGAGAGCTCGACCGACTGACGCGGCAACCCTCCCATCCGCACGAGACCGGGACCCGGGGGGAAGCGTCCGGCCTCGGGGCCCCCTCCGGGGACCCGCTCGGCCGGCCGCGGGCGCATGCGCGCCTTCGTGCAAGATATTAGCGAAGTTGCAAATGGGGGGGGTCAAGTTTTTAGTCTTCTTACAAAACTTCGCCCTGCGCACGTAAACTCCGCGTCCGCCGCAACCGGCCTGGCATCCCGTTTGACTTCGCCGCGCCGCCGCGAATAATGCGCCCGGCGAACGACAGCAGGGGACGGGGATGAAGAAGGTATTCGGCACCGCAGCGGAGGCGCTCGACGGCGTTCTCTTTGACGGAATGACCATCGCGTCCGGAGGCTTCGGCCTGTGCGGAATCCCCGAGATCCTGATCGCCGCTATCCGCGATGCGGGGACGAAGGGCCTCACCGTGGCGTCCAACAACGCCGGCGTGGACGATTTCGGCCTGGGAATTCTCCTGCAATCCAAGCAGGTCAAGAAGATGATCTCATCCTATGTCGGGGAAAACGCCGAATTCATGCGCCAGTACCTTTCGGGGGAGCTCGAGCTCGAGTTCAACCCCCAGGGCACGCTGGCCGAGCGCATGCGCGCCGGCGGGTCCGGCATCCCGGGCTTCTACACCAAGACCGGCGTCGGCACGATCATCGCGGAAGGCAAGGAACACAAGGACTTCGACGGCGAGACCTACATCCTCGAACGCGGCATCGTCGCCGACCTCGCCATCGTCAAGGCGTGGAAGGCCGACGACACCGGCAACCTCGTCTTCCGCAAGACATCGAGGAATTTCAATCCGCCGGCCGCCATGTGCGGCAAGGTCTGCATCGCCGAGGTCGAGGAAATCGTCCCCCGCGGCAGCCTCGAGCCCGACCACATCCACCTGCCCGGCATCTTCGTGCACCGTCTGATCGAGGGTGCGCACGAGAAACGCATCGAACAGCGCACGGTCCGCGCCGCCTGAACCGCTCCGGAGACCGCCAAGCATGACGATCCGAGAAGAAATGGCCGATGCGCTGAGCGAAGGCGACGCGATGGTCGCCTTCTCGCGCTCGACCGTCGCCATGGTTCTCACCGACCCCAACCAGGACGACAATCCAATCGTCTACGTCAACCGCGCCTTCGAACGGATGACGGGCTATTCCGCCGATGCCGCCATTGGCCGCAACTGCCGGTTCCTGCAGGGCCCGGAAACCGATGCCGCCGACATCGCGGCCCTGCGTGACGCTGTGGCCGGGCGCGAGGAGATCTCGCTCGATCTGCAGAACTACCGGGCCGACGGTCAACCGTTCAGGAACCGTCTGATCGTCGCGCCGGTTTGCGACGAGGATGGCAAGCCGGTCTACTTCCTGGGTATCCAGAAGGACCTGTCCGCCCGGGATGCCGACAGGCTCACGCCCTCGGCGGACCGCTCCATCATGGAGATCCAGCACCGGGTCAAGAACCACCTGTCGATGATCGTGGGCCTGATCCGCCTGCAAGCCCGCGAGACGGCCGAGAGCGAACGCTCCGACACGCTGGCCCGGCGCATCGAGAGCCTGCAACTCCTCTACGAGGAACTCAGCCGCCCCTCCATGGGCAGCAAGTCGAGCCTGGCGCTGGGCGCCTATCTGGGGCGGATCTGCTCGGCCATTTCCCACCTGGACGGCCGCGCGGGAGTCCGGGTCAATGTCGACATGGATCCTGTCCATGTGGAGACCGAGACCGCGCTGCGCCTCGGTCTGATCCTTTCGGAAGTTCTGACCAATGCCCTGCAACATGCCTTTCCCGGCCGCGGCGAAGGCTGCGTCACGGTACGGGTGAACCGTCTGGCCAACGGCCTGCGCCTGTCCGTGGCCGACGATGGCGTGGGCATGGCCGACGACCAGACCTGGCCAGACACCGGCAGTACGGGTGGACGCATCGTTCACGGCCTGATCGCGGGTCTCGAGGCCGATCTCAATGTCGTACGCGGCAGAAACGGCACGACCGTCATCCTGGACGTGCCCGAGGAATCGATCGCGTCTGGCTGACGCCCGCGCGACATGAGCAACAAGTGCGGCGCGGATTCCTGCGCCCGAAGGAACGAGAGGACTTGGCAATGCCCTGGGATCGCAACCAGATGGCCGCGCGTGCGGCGGAGGAGCTCGAGGACGGCATGTACGTCAACCTCGGGATCGGCATCCCGACGCTGGTGGCGAACTACGTCGGCGACAAGGACATCACCCTGCAATCGGAGAACGGGATGCTCGGCATGGGCCCCTTCCCGACCGAGGACGAGGTCGATCCCGACCTCATCAACGCCGGCAAGCAGACCATCACCGAGCTCAACCGCACCAGTTACTTCGACAGCGCCACCAGCTTTGCCATGATCCGGGGCGGCAAGATCGCGGTGGCGATCCTGGGCGCGATGGAAGTCGCCGAAAACGGCGATCTGGCGAACTGGATGATCCCCGGCAAGCTCGTCAAGGGGATGGGTGGCGCGATGGACCTCGTGGCCGGCGTCGGCCGCGTCGTGGTGGTGATGGACCATCAGAACAAGGCCGGCGAATCGAAGGTGCTCAGGGAATGCACCCTGCCCCTGACGGGAACCGGCGTCGTCGACCGGATCATCACCAATCTCGGTGTGCTCGACGTGACCGAAGGCGGGCTGAAGATCGTGGATCTGGCCGATGGCGTCACCGAGGAACAGATGCGCGCGGCGACCGAGGCAACCATCGTGTGATCGCTTCGGGCCCGACCCGGGCCCGTCCTCGCCACATTTCCGCGCCGAACCACGTTGAAGGCCCGCCGATACCGCTCGGCGGGCTTTGCATTTCAGCGCCTTGACGGGCCTGGGGGTCGTTTCACCGTTCGGACCCGAAATTGTACGCTCGCGGTCCAATTCTCGCCCGAATTGGGCAGCCATATGGACCCATGCCGACGCGGCGCAGAAGGACCCGGAGAGGTTCACCGCCCGGCGAAGAGTGACCAGCCCCGGGCCCGAGCGCCCCATCTGAATGCGGAGAACGAACATGAAACTGATGAACCTCGTCCGGACCTTCAGGAACGACGAATCCGGTGCCGTTACGGTCGACTGGGTTGTCCTGACCGCTGCCATCGTGGGCATCGGCATCGCGGTGCTGGGCGCCGTCGGCGGCGGCATCGGCAGCCTGACCGATCAAATCAACACCGACCTCACGGAGAGCTCGACCGGCGCCGGTTCGGACGCCATCACTGCCGCCACCACCGGCAGCGCCGGCGGCTAAGACAGGACCAGGTCCCTGATCGCGAGGCCCGCGTCGACCCGCGCGGCCCTCGCGAAAACCGCCGGTGGCGCGCGACGGGCGCGGACCAGCCGCCTGCCCCTCGTGCGTTCCGCCACAAGAGGTGTCCCATGCGATCGGTTTTCTTCGCCGTCCTGCTTCTCGGTCTCGGCCTGGCCGGGTACGCGGTCTACATGGCCCGCGGCTATGTCAACGCCTACCGGGTCGCGCTCGACCAGGAGCGGGCCGCGCGGTCCGAAGTCGTGGCGCTGAGCGATGTCTATGTCGCGACACGGCCCCTGCGCTACGGCGAGCGGCTGAAGGCCGAGGACGTGCGCCTGATCCGCTGGCCGGCGGATGCGGTACCTGCCGGCGCGTTCCAGGACGAAGCCAGCCTTTTCCCGGCCGGCGGCGAGGCGCCTCGCAGCGTCCTGCGGGCGATGGAAAAGGACGAGCCCGTTCTGGCCGTCAAGCTGACCGGGCCCGGCGAGGACGCCGGTGTCTCCACCCGTCTGAGCGAAGGCATGCGCGCCTTTGCGGTCCGCGTCGACGTCGCCTCGGGCGTCTCCGGCTTCCTGCGGCCAGGCGACCGGGTCGACGTCTACTGGAGCGGCAGGGCCGGTTCCGACGCGGCCGAGATGACCAAGCTGATCGAGACGGGCGTGCGCCTCGTCGCGGTCGACCAATCGGCCGACGAGGACCATTCCAACCCGGTCGTCGCGCGAACCGTCACGGTCGAGGTCACGCCGCGACAGGTGGCGACTCTGGCCCAGGCGCAGAACACCGGGCGCCTGTCGCTGGCCCTTGTCGGGGCAGCCGACAACAGCACGGCGGCCTCCGTCGAGATCGACCAGCGCGAGCTTCTGGGCATCAAGGAACGTAAGATCGCCGCGGAACCCCAGGTCGAGGTCTGCACGATCCGCAACCGGCGCGGCGCCGAAGTGGTCGAGATCCCGATCCCCTGCACCAACTGAGCCGCCGCGAGGCCTCCGGTGCAGAAATGTCGCGGTCCGGGCGGCGAAGCGGCCGCCCCGCGCCGTTTGAACGCGGAACTTTCTTGCTTCGGCGTTGTCCTGCCCGCATGATTCGCGCCAGCGGCCCCGCAAGAGGGCCCGAGCGGTGACGTGATCGGCAGAGGCGGGATCACATGAATGTCGACAGGTGGATCGGAGCGGTCCTGACAGGGTTCGCGGTCGGATGGGCGTCTCCGGGCGCGCTGTCCGCGCAGGCATTGCGGGTCATGGAAGGTGCCGCGGCTGCCGACCTGAAGGTCCCGGTGAGCCGCGCCGTCGTCGTCGAGGCCGAAGAGCCGTTCGCCGAACTCTCGATCGCCAATCCCGATATTGCCGACATCTCGTCGCTTTCGGATCGCACGATCTACGTCCTCGGCAAGGCGCCGGGGCGCACGACCCTGACGCTGCTGGGCCCCGAAGGCCGGCTGATCAGCAATGTGGGGGTGCTCGTCACGCCCGACATCACCGAATTCAAGGAACGGCTGCGCCAGATCCTCCCGCGGGAGCCGATCGAGGTGCGCACGGCCAATGACGGGATCGTCCTGTCGGGCACCGTCTCGTCGATCGAGAACCTCGACCGCGCGCTCGACCTCGCGGGCCTTTATGCGGCGGACCGGGTTTCCAACCTGATGAATGTCGGCGGCACGCAGCAGGTCATGCTCAAGGTGCGCTTCGCCGAGATGCAGCGATCGGTGACCAAGCGCCTTTCCTCCGGCCTGACGATTGTCGGCAGGGGCGGCGATGTGCGCGGCTCGGCTGCCGGTGGCAGAGGCGTTTTGTCCGGCACCGGGTTCGGCGGGGGCGGATCGGTCGGCTTCAACCGTGACCCCGAGGCGGTAGGCTCCATCGGTCTGGGCATCGACGCGGGCGACCTTTCGTTCCAGATCCTTCTGGAGGCGCTGGAGCAGAAGGGGCTGGTCCGCACGCTTTCCGAGCCGAACCTCACCGCCCTGTCGGGGCAGGAGGCCAGATTCCTGGCGGGCGGCGAATATCCGATCCCGATGGTCGACGACGAGGGCGGCGTCTCCATCGAATACAAGCCCTTCGGCGTGCAGCTCTCGTTTACGCCGACCGTCGTCAATGACGACAGGATCAACCTGCAGATCAACGCCGCGGTTTCCGGAATCGACACCACGGTCACCTTCCAGGCCAACGGTTTCGCCGTCGACAGCTTCCGCCGCCGCGAGACGATGACCACGGTCGAGATGCGCGACGGCGAGAGTTTCGCCATCGCGGGCCTGCTGGAGGACGATTTCCGCGACCTTGTGGGGCAGGTTCCCTGGCTCGGCGACCTCCCGGTGCTCGGCGCCCTCTTCCGCAGCGCCGATTACGAGCGCAAGCAGAGCGAGCTCGTCATCATCGTGACGCCGCACCTCGTGAACCCCGTCCGGGGCGAGGCGCTGGCCCTGCCGACCGACCGGATCCGCCCGCCCACCGAGAACGAGCTGTTCCTGCGCGGCGTCACCGGCAACCGCGCCGGTGGCGTCGGCGAGGTCGCGCGGCAGGATTTCTCGGGCTCCTACGGCTATGTGATGGAATGACGGCGCGTCTCTCCCTCCTGCCCCTGGGGCTCCTCGCGATCTCCCTTGCCGCCTGCGATCCGGCCGATCCGTTCTTCGACCCGGCGGGCGCGGAGCTGGCCGAAAACGGCTTCGGAGACGCCACTGCGCAGAACCGGCTCGTCCAGTCGGGCGAGGCGGGCTACGTCACCGATCTCAACACCCGGTTCGCCGCGGCCGTGACCGCCATGGTCACCTTTCCGTTCGACAGCGCCGCGCTCGACGCCGAGGCCCGCGCCATCCTGCAGCAACAGGCCGCCTTCATCCGGCAGTTTCCCGAAGTGACGTTCCGCGTCTATGGCCACGCCGATCTGGTCGGGCCGTCAAGCTACAACCAGAGGCTGGGCCTGGCCCGGGCGCAGGCGGTGGTGCGCTATCTCACCTCGCATGGCGTCGACCGCGGACGCCTCGCGGCGCTCGTCTCCTTCGGTGAGGATCAGCCGCTGGTTCCGGTGCCGGGTCGCGAGCGGCGCAACCGTCGCGCGGTCACCGAAGTGTCCGGCTTCGTGCAAAACCACCCGTCGGTGCTCAACGGCAAATACGCGCAGATCGTGTTTCGCAGCTACGTCGAGTCGGCCCGACCCGGCGCGCGGGGCCCGGCCGGTGGCACCGCCGCGATCGGTGTTTCCTCCAACTGAATGTTGCCGGTCTGCGGACAATCGTCCAGCGAGCGCCGCAAATCCGCCGCCTTTGGCAGATAGCCATCCGGTTGCAGGTGAAGACCACCTGTCTGCCCTCCCCAAGGAGTGACCGGAATGAGCACGATTGCCGCCATCGCCAAAGCGTCGCCCGGAAAGATCCGCGCCTGCACCATCAGCCGCGACCTGACCCGGTTCGGTCTGCTGGTGGAGGAACTGGAGGCGCAGTTCGGATCCGATTGGGGCAACCTCACCCCCGACGAGGCCGGCACCTGGCTGATGACGGAAGGGGCGACGCTCGACCTTGCCGCGCTGGTTCTCGGGCCGGAGGACGAAGGCGACCTGGAACCGGCTCTGGAGCTGGTGCGCAGAGCTGCCGAGGCGGGTGTGCCGTTGCTCGTGGTGGCGCGCGATCTGGGCGCGGCGGCACTGCACCGGCTGTTGTCCGAGGGCGCTCGCGGTTTCGTCCCCTACCCCCTGCCCGACGGGGCCCTGACGCGCGCGCTGCAGGACCTCAGGACGCCAAGGGCGACGACCGAGACGCCGGAAGTCACGGGCAGCCGCAGCGACAGGAGCGGCACTGTCATTGCCGTCCATGGACTGGCCGGCGGCACCGGCGCGACGACATTCGCCACGAACCTCGCCTGGGAGCTGGAATGCGTGGATGCGCGAACGCCGCCCCGCGTCTGCCTGCTCGACCTCGACCTGCAATTCGGTGCGGTGGCGACATATCTCGACCTGCCGCTGCGCAGCGCGGTCTACGAGCTCTTGTCCAACACCGAAGAGATGGACAACGACAGCTTCTTGCAGGCGCTGAGCGCGGTCGACAACCGGCTGCGCGTGCTGACCGCGCCGGAGGAGATGCTGCCCCTCGACCTGGTCACGCCGCACGACATTTACCGCCTGATCGAACGGGCGCGCGCCAATTTCGACTATGTCGTCATCGACATGCCGAGCACCGTCACGGCCTGGAGCGACACTGTCCTGCACTCGGCGCACATTTATTTCGCCGTCCTGCGTCACGACATGCGGACCATACAGAACACGCTGCGGTTCCTGCGCGCGCTCAAGGCCGAGGATCTGCCGGTGGACAAGCTGCGCTTCGTGCTCAACCGCGCGCCGGGCTGGGCGGACATGGCGGGGAAGTCGCGGGTGAGCCGGATGACGGAACTTCTCGACGTGACATGGGGGGCGAAGCTGCCCGATGGCGGCAAACACGTCGTTGATGCCACCGACCACGGCAAGCCTCTGGCCGTCATGGCAAAGGGCAACCCGCTGCGGAAGGAAATCCGCAAACTCGCGCGGTCGCTGCACGACCTCAACCGATCCGTAACCGTGGCGGTCTAGCGTCACCGTCATGTTTTCAAGATACCGCAAGTCGGACATGATCGAGGGCGCCGCGCCCGTCAGCCCAGCCCCCGAACCGGCTGCGCCCGCGCACGCGCCGGCAAAGCCTGCGCAGGCGGCGCCTGTCGACCGCGACCGCGACCGGCGGCGGCGCATGGCCGAACTCAAGGTGGAGCTGCACAAGCGTCTTCTGGAAGATCTGAACCTCGCGGCGCTGGAAACCGCGCGGGAACAGGACCTGCGCGACGAGATCGAGGCGATCGCAGGCGAGGCCCTGACCGAGATGGGTGTCGTGCTCAACCGCGAAGAACGCACGATCCTCAACCAGGAGCTTTATGACGAGGTCACCGGTCTCGGCCCGCTGGAGCCGCTCCTCAAGGACGACACGGTCAACGACATTCTCGTGAACGGGCCGAGCCAGGTCTTCGTCGAGCGCGACGGCCGCCTGACGCTGAGCGAAGTGACGTTCCGCGACGAAAAGCACCTCCTGCGGATCATCGACAAGATCGTCTCGGCGGTGGGTCGGCGGGTCGACGAATCGAACCCCTACGTTGACGCGCGCCTGGCCGACGGCAGCCGCTTCAACGCGATGGTGCCGCCGATCGCGGTCGACGGCAGCCTCGTGTCGATCCGGAAGTTCAAGAAGGAAAAGCTGGGAATCCCGGACCTCGTCCGCTTCGGCGCCTTCGATGACGACATGGCCCGCTACCTGGAGGCGGCAGTGGCCACGCGGCTCAACATCATCGTCTCGGGCGGCACCGGCTCGGGCAAGACGACGACGCTCAACGCGCTCTCGTCCTTCATCGACAATGCCGAGAGGATCCTGACCATCGAGGATACCGCCGAGCTGCAGCTTCAGCAGACCCATGTGGGCCGCATGGAAAGCCGCCCGATGAACGTCGAGGGCAAGGGCGCCGTCAGCCAGCGTGACTGTCTCAAGAACGCGCTCAGGATGCGCCCCGACCGGATCATCGTCGGCGAGACCCGCGGCGAGGAGGTCATCGACATGCTGCAGGCGATGAACACCGGCCATGACGGCTCGATGACCACGATCCACGCCAACTCCGCCCGCGACGGCATCAGCCGGCTCGAGAACATGGTGGCCATGGCCGGGATAGAGATGCCGCTCAAGGCCGTGCGCGCCCAGATCGCCAGCGCCGTCCACCTGATCGTGCAGGTCAGCCGCCTGCAGGACGGCTCGCGCCGGATGGTGTCGGTGACAGAGATCACGGGCATGGAAGGCGAGGTCCTGTCGATGCAGGAAGTCTTCAAGTTCCAGCGCACCGGCCTCACGCCCGACAACAAGATCCTCGGCCACTTCACCGCGACCGGCGTGCGCAGCGCCTTCTCCGACCGGTTCAGGATGTGGGGCTACGACCTTCCCGGCGACATCTTCGAGCCCAGGGCCTGAGCGATGGTGATTTCGCCCGAACCGCTGATCTACGGGGCGATCTTCGTCGGCGTGCTGTTGCTGGTCGAGGGCATCTACCTGACGGTCTTCGGCAAGTCGATCAGCCTCAATCACCGGGTCAACCGCCGCCTCGCCATGCTGGAAAAGGGCGGCCGGCGCGAGCAGGTGCTCGAACAGCTCCGCAAGGAGATGGGACAGCACGGCGCCTCCCGCGCGATCCCGCTCTATGCGATGCTGGCAGACCGGGCGCAGAAGGCCAGCATTGCCTTCTCTCCGGCGCAGCTGGTCGTGATGATGATCGTGTTGGGCTTCGTGGCTTTTCTCGGGCTGAGCGTCGGCACCTCTGCCGCCCTGCCCGTCCGGATCGCGGTCGCGACCGTCATGGGCGTCGCCGGCATCTATGTCTGGGTGAACGGCAAGGCCAGGAAGCGCCTCGCCCTGATCGAGGAGCAACTGCCCGACGCCGTGGAGCTGATGGTGCGCTCGCTGCGCGTCGGCCACCCGTTCCTGTCGGCCGTCGGCATCGTCGCCCGGGAAGTCGCCGACCCGCTCGGCACCGAGATGGGCGTGATCGCCGACGAGGCCGCCTATGGCCGCGACGTGGGCGAAGCGCTCAAGGCGATGGCCGAGCGGCTCGACATGCAGGACATGCGCTTTCTCGCCGTCGCGGTGACGATCCAGCAGACGAGCGGCGGCAACCTGGCCGAGATCCTCGACGGTCTGGCCAAGGTCATCCGCGCGCGCTTCAAGCTCTTCCGAAGGGTCAAGGCGATCACCGCCGAGGCCAAATGGTCAGGCATGTTCCTGTCGGGTTTCCCGATCATGGCGCTGGTCGGGATCAACATCCTGCAGCCGGGCTATTATGACGATGTGAAGGGCACGGCGCTGTTCATACCGGCCTGCCTCGTCGTGGGGGCGTTCCTGACGATGAACATCTTCGTCATGCGCACGCTCGTGAACATCAAGGTCTGACGCAGATGCTCGATGCAGCCCGCCTCTGGCTCGACGCGCAATTCGGCGCTTTCGGCCCGTTGATCCCGGTCGGCGGGCTCGGGGTGCTGCTCGTCGCGCTGGCCCTCGCGACGTTGCTGCGCAAGCGCGAGGATCCGCTCGACAAGCTGTCGCGCAAGCTGCATCCGGCGCGCGATATCGCCGAGACCGCCCTGCGCAGCGGCACGAAAACCGACCGTCTCGAGAAATACGCGACCTTCCTGGAGCCGCAGGACAAGGAAGAATACTCGGCCGTCCGGCTGAAGATGATGCAGGCGGGCTATCGTCACAAATCGGCGGTGCGGACCTACCACTTCGCCCAGTTCGCACTCGGTCTGGGTCTGATGGTACTGGGCGGGCTCTGGGCCGCGGTGCAGACGGCCACCGGCGCGATGTCGACCCAGACCCTGATCATGGCCCTGCTGATCCCCGGCGTCGTGGGCTACATGTTGCCGAAATACTGGGTCAGCCGCCGCCGTCAGGCCCGTCAGGAAGAAATCACCAACGGCTTTCCCGACGCGCTCGACATGATGCTGGTCTGCGTCGAGGCCGGTCAGTCGCTCGACCAGTCGATCCTGCGGGTCTCGCGCGAGATCCGGGCGGGCTACCCGGCGCTGGCCGAGGAGTTCGAGGTCGTCAGCCACGAGATGAAGGCCGGCAAGGAGCGCATCGTCGTGCTGCGCGACATGTCCGACAGGGCCGGCGTGGCAGACGTCACCAGCTTCGTCACCGTGCTGATCCAGAGCCAGAAGTTCGGGACCTCGATCGCCGAAGCGCTGCGCGTCTATGCCGCCGAGATGCGCGACAAGCGGGTGATGCGGGCCGAGGAAAAGGCCAACACCCTGCCCACCAAGATGACGCTGGCCACGATGATGTTGACCGTGCCGCCCCTCCTGATCATCCTGATCGGCCCCTCCCTCTGGAAGATCGCCCAGACGTTGAGTGGCGGGATGTAGGTGCCGCACCGACAGTGGCCGAAATGCCGCCATTGCCGCCGAACCTGCCTCGCCCGCTGTTGCGGATGAAGTTTCATGCGTATCCTTCTGACGATAAACAGGTTCGCCGCGTTGCGGCGCCTGACGGCCGAACAGCCGGCCCGTCAATGGCGCGAGGATGAACGGCGACCGCGAGCAGTCGAGGACGCCAACCATGCGCCAGCACTTCTTCAGGGCAGTCTGCCTCGGCGGAGCCCTCCTCGCCTCGGGCTGCCAGATGCGCGGCACCGATGCCGAGGTCGATCGCGCGATCGACAGCGTGAACATCATCGACGATGCCAACCTCAACGAGATCATGCTGGCAGCGGCCGACCCGGCCGACGCAGCGGCCTATTTCAGTCGTGCCGTGGCCGAAAAGCCTGACCGCGTCGACCTGAGGCGCGGTCTCGCAGCCGCGCTGATCAGGGCCGGACGCCCTGTCGCGGCGGTCGATGCCTGGCGCGACGTGACCGCGCATCCCAATTCCCTCCCAGAGGACCGCGTCGGTCTTGCCGACGCGCTGATCCGCATGGGCGACTGGGCCGAGGCCGAAGCCGTGCTCGACGCCACGCCGCCCAGCCACCAGAGCTACGGCCGCTACCGGCTCGAGGCGATGATCGCCGACAGCAACAATGAGTGGAGCAAGGCCGACGCCTTTTACGAAACGGCGGCAAGCCTGACCAACACGCCCGCTGGCGTGCTGAACAACTGGGGCTATTCCAAGCTGAGCCGGGGTGCCTACGCCGATGCCGAGCAACTCTTCACCGAGGCGCTCAGCCACGATCCCAATCTCTTCACCACGAAGAACAACCTGGTCATGGCCCGGGGGGCACGCCGCAGCTACGAGTTGCCGATCATCCCGATGAGTCAGACCGAACGCGCGAAACTTCTGCACACACTGGCGCTTGCAGCCATCAAGCAGGGAGATGTCGCGACCGGCGAGGCGCTGCTGCGCGAGGCGATCGAGACGCATCCGCAGCACTTCGAACCCGCCGCCCGCTCGCTCGCCGCGCTGCGCTCCAGCGCAGGCTGACGCGGGGGTGGCGCCGTCGGCCGCCGCCTGGTTCCTGCCCTTCGCCGCGCCGATCTGTCTCTGGGTCGCCTGGTCCGATCTGGCGCGGATGAGGATCCCGAACCGCGCCGTGCTGGCCCTCGTGGCGGTCCATGCCCTCGTCGGCCCCTTCGTCCTGCCGCTGCCCGAATGGGGCTGGCGATGGCTCCACCTCGCCGTGATCCTCGCCGCGGGTTTCCTGCTGAGCTCGGCCGGCGCGCTCGGCGCGGGTGACGCCAAGTTCGCGGCAGCCATGGCCCCCTTCGTCGCGCGCAGCGACGCGGCCGTCTTCCTGATGCTCCTCGCCGTCCTGCTGATCGCGGCGTTCGCAACGCACCGCGCGGTCCGCCGGCTGCGTGCCCTGCGTCGCCTCGCACCACACTGGGAAAGCTGGCAGAGCCGGAAATTCCCCATGGGCCTCGCGCTCGGCCCGTCCCTCGTCATCTATCTGGCGCTTGCCGCCGGCTCGTCTCCTCCACTCCATCTTTTCGCCGTCTTTGGTTCATAGACCCACCCTCGAACAGTCGACGGGAGAGTCCCATGAACATGCAAGTGTCCGACGTGATCGCGCCGCCGGTGCCGCGCTCGCTCGACGAAATGGGGCTCTCGCCCGTCCTGATGCGCGACATCCTTCTCAAGACCATGTTCCGCCAGAACGTCGACCGCGTCGCCGCGATCGCCGCCGCGATCTGCCTTCCCGTCGCGGTCACGCAAGAACTGGTGGATATCGCCCGCGAACAGCGCCTGGTCGAGGCCACAGGCTCGCTCCATGCCGGTGCAGGCGGCGAGATGGGCTTCCAGCTCACGGAAAACGGCAAGGCCCGCGCGGTCGAGGCGCTGGCCCAGTCGGAATATTACGGCGCGATGCCGGTGCCGATGGCGGATTATGCCGAGCAGGTGAAGCGCCAGTCGATCCGCAGCCTGCAGATCACCCGTGCCCGCCTGAATGCGGCGATGGGCCACCTCATCCTGCCGCCAGACCTGATGGATCACCTCGGCCCCGCGGTCGGCGCCGGTCGCTCGATCCTGATGTACGGGCCGCCAGGCAACGGCAAGTCGTCGATCTCCAACGGCATCCGCGATGCGCTGGGCGACCGGATCTGGGTTCCGCGCGCGATCGAATACGCGGGCCAGGTCATCACCGTCTATGACCCGATCGTGCACTCGGCCGCCGAAGAGGTCCGCGACAACCCGCTCAGCCTGCGCCGCACCAACCGCTCCGACACGCGCTACGTGCTGTGCGACCGCCCGACGGTGGTGACGGGAGGCGAGCTGTCGCTGTCTATGCTCGATCTGGTCTACAATCCCGTCAGCCGCACGTATCAGGCGCCGCTGCAGCTCAAGTCCACGGGCGGCGTCTTCATCGTCGACGACCTCGGACGCCAGGCCGAACCGCCGCAGAGCCTCATCAACCGCTGGATCGTGCCACTGGAAGAGGGGCGCGACATCCTGGCGTTGCAGTCAGGCGAGAAGTTTCAGGTTCCGTTCGACACGCTGGTGATCTTCTCCACCAATTTCCACCCCAACGAGATCTTCGACGGCGCCGCGCTTCGCCGGATCTTCTACAAGATCAAGGTAGACGGCCCCGATCGCGACGGCTTCATCGCGATCTTCCGACTGGTCGCCGGCAAGAAGGGCATGCCGGTCTGCGAAACGACCCTGCGCTACCTGCTGGAGGACAAATACCCCGCGATCAGCCACGCCTATGCCAACTACCAGCCGGTGTTCCTCATCGACCAGATGCTGTCGATCTGCGACTTCGAGGGCATCGCACCGCAGATGTCGACCGCCCTGGTGGACCGCGCCTGGGCGAACATGTTCGTGCGCGACGAGGCGATCGCCCGGTAGCGTTAACCCTGAGTCCGGGAATGGCTTAACCTCTCGCTAACCAGCCGGTAACTGTCACCCAGTGTCAGCCAAGACACGTGAGTAAGGGGTTACATCATTGTCTTTCCATAATATTGCAGCCACGGCGGCGATCTCGTCATTCGTGGCATTCGGCGCATCGGCCGCACCGGTCGTCACCGCCATCGACGGCAGCCAGGGCTGGACCGAACAGAACACCGCGGCCGGCAAGTCCGCAATCGTCGATCTTTCTGGCCAGGGCGGAAACCTGGAGAACAACCAGCCGCTGCCGACCGGCGCCGTCATGCAGACCACGACCGGCGCCAACGCAGACAAGTCGACCGTCAAGCTCTCGGGCAATTTCGGCACCGTCGCCGATATCTTCGACCAGAACCTCGGCTTCGGATATTCGTTCTACAAGTCGTCGGGCTCCGGCAACGCCTCGGCCGCTCCGACGCTGAAGCTGGAGTTCTACAACGCCAGCTATCAGGGCGACGGCTATGGCGAACTCATCTACGAACCCTACTGGCAGCCGAACGGCACGGTGAACAACCCGGCGCCGGACATGTGGATGACCGAGGTCATCGATCTCGACACCGGCCTGTTCTGGACCACCGGCATGTTCGGTCAGCCCAATGGCGCGGGTGGCGCGCCCTTCATGACGCTCGCCGACTGGGAAAATTCCTTCGACGCCGGTTTCCAGGGCGCGACGCTCATCTCGGTCGGGATCGGCATCGGCTCCTACAACCAGGATCAGCTGAACTTCTTCGACAACGTCTCGATCAACGGGACGCAAGGCGCCAACGGCACCTACGATTTCGAGACGCCCGCGGCCGTTCCGGTTCCCGCCGGCCTGCCGCTGCTGTTGACCGCCCTGGGCGGTGTTGCGGCCCTGCGTCGCCGCAAGCGCTAGCAGAACCCGCGGCAGGGCGAGTCATCTCGCTCCGCCGCAGCCGAGGACCCGCACCGGAAATCGGCTAGCCGATACGCCGGCGCGCTCTAGAATGGGCGGCATGACGTCTCTGCCGCCCACATTCGAAGCCTGGTTCGCCGCCCGCGGATGGGCGATCCACCCGCACCAGCTGGACATGCTGGAGAGGGCCCGCGCGCCGTCGCTCCTGCTCATCGCACCCACCGGCGGGGGCAAGACCCTGGCCGGCTTCCTGCCGACGCTGGTCGAGCTGGCCGAGGGGCATCAGGGGCTGCACACGCTCTATGTCTCGCCGCTCAAGGCGCTGGCGGCCGACATCCGGCGCAACCTGACCATCCCGATCGAGGAGATGGGCCTGCCCGTCCGGGTGGAGGACCGCACCGGCGACACCAGCTACACGCAGCGCCGCCGACAGCGCGCCGATCCGCCGCACATCCTGCTGACCACTCCCGAAAGTCTGGCGCTGCTGCTCAGCTACGAGGACGCACCACGCATCTTCGCCGGACTGGAACGCGTGATCGTGGACGAGATCCACGCGCTGGCCGAATCCAAGCGTGGCGATCAGCTCATGCTCGGCCTAGCGCGGCTGCAGTCACTGCGCCCAGGCCTCCGGCGCGTCGGGCTGAGCGCCACGGTCGAAAACCCGGCCGCGATGGCCTCCTATCTCGCCCGGCATCCCGACCCCTGTCCGATCGTGCTCGCCGATCCCGGCCCCGACCCCGATATCCGCATGCTTCAGGTCGATGCCCCGCCGCCATGGTCGGGGGGCGGCGGCGCCTATGCGATTCCGGCGGTGCTGGAGCAGATCCGCCTCCATCGCACGACGCTCGTCTTTCACAACACGCGCGCGCAGGCCGAGATCTTCTTTCACAATCTCTGGCTCGCCAACGACGAGGGGCTGCCCATCGGCATCCACCACGGCTCCCTTGCGCGCGAGCAACGCCAGAAGGTCGAGGCGGCGATGGTGGCCGGCGCGCTGCGCGCCATCGTCGCCACCGGCAGCCTCGATCTCGGAATCGACTGGGGCGACGTCGATCTGGTGATCCAGGTCGGCGCACCCAAGAACGTCAAGCGCCTGGTCCAGCGCATCGGGCGCGCGAATCACCGCTACAACGCCCCGTCGAAGGCGCTGCTGGTGCCTGCCAACCGGTTCGAGGTGGTCGAATGTGTCGCCGCGCTGGAAGCGGTGCGGGAACACGCGCTCGACGGCGACCCGCGAGGGCCGGGGCCGCGCGACGTGCTCTGTCAGCACATCCTGACCGTCGCCTGTGCCGGACCGGTCGACCCCGATCTCGTCTATGCCGAGGTGACGAGTGGCGGCGCCTATGCGGGGCTCACCCGCGCGGACTTCGACGCCTGCCTCGACTTTGTCGCGACCGGTGGCTACGCCCTGCGCGCCTATGACCGATGGCAGCGTCTGAAACGGCGCGCCGACGGCCTGTGGGAATTGCGCGATCCGCGCGCCTCCCGCGAGATCCGAATGAATCTCGGGACAATCATGGACACCGACCTGCTCAAGGTCCGGCTCGGAACTCGTGGCACCGGCAAACCGCTGGGTGAGATCGAAGAAGGGTTCGCGGCCACGCTGACACCGGGTGACACATTCCTGTTCGGCGGGCAGGTCGTGCGCTTCGAGAACCTGCGCGAAATGGTGGTCGAGGTTTCCCGTCGCGCCGACAAGGAACCGCGCGTCGCCGCATACATGGGCACGAAATTCGCCACCTCGACGCAGCTCAGCCAGCGCATTCTCGACATGTTCCGGCAAGACGACTGGCCGCAACTGCCGCGCTCCACGGCGGAGTGGCTCCAGCTTCAGCGCGAGGTGAGCCACCTGCCGCAAGCCACGCGCCTCCTGGTGGAGAGCTTTCCGTGGGACGGCAAGCAGCACACCTGCATCTACGGTTTCGCGGGACGCAACGCGATGCAGACGCTGGGGCTTCTGACCACGCAGCGGATGGAAACGCTGGGTCTCGGGCCGCTGGGGTTCGTCGCCACCGACTATGCGACGCTGATCTGGGGACTGGACCCGGTGACCGACCCCGGCGCGCTGTTCGATGCCGACGACCTGCGCGCGGCCTTCGACACCTGGCTCGCCGGGAATGCGGTGATGAAGCGCACCTTCAAGCAGGTGGCGACCATCGCCGGCCTGATTCCGCGCCAGACCATCCAGAGCGGGCGGCGGAGCGCGCGGCAGGCGACGTTCTCGTCCGATATCCTCTACGACACGTTGCGGCGCTACGACCCCGGGCATCTGCTGCTCGAGATCACGCAGGAGGAAGCGCTGCGCGGCCTCGTGGATTTCGGCCGGATCGAAGAGATGCTGGCGCGCACGGCGGGTCGCATCGACCATGTGACGCTGGACCGGGTGACGCCGCTTGCAGCCCCGCTTTTCCTCGAGGCCGGACGTGTGCCCGTCGTGGGCCGCGCGGTGGAACGCGTGCTGGAGGACGAGGCCGAACGTCTGATGGCAGAGGCCGGACTGGCGTGAACCCCTTGCGAATCCGCGCGAGCCCGGTCACGAACGAAGGATGAACGCCCTGTCCTTCACCTTCCGTACGCTGTCGCTCGCCATGCTGCCCTCGGGCGCGCTCTGGTGGCCGCGGGAACGGCTGCTCTGCGTCTCGGACCTGCATCTGGGCAAGACCGAACGGATCGCCCGTCGCGGGGGCACGATGCTGCCGCCTTACGAGACGCGGGACACGCTGGAGCGCCTGGAGAGCGACATCGCGGCATCTGATCCGGCGCTGATAATCAGCCTAGGCGACAGTTTCGACGACGACGAAGCGGGCCGCGCGATCGCGGATGCGGACCGGGCTGCGCTGCGCCGCCTGTCGGACGGGCGCCGCTGGATCTGGATCGCCGGCAATCACGATCCGAACGTGCCGGACCTGCCCGGCGCGTGGATGCACGAGATGCATCTCGGCCCGCTCGCGTTTCGCCATATCGCCGCGCCCGGTGCCGAAGCCGAGGTTTCAGGCCACTATCATCCCTGTGCGCGGTTTTCGGCGCGCGGTGCGCGCATCACCCGGCGATGTCTGCTTCACGATGACCGGCGGATCATCCTGCCGGCCTATGGCACCTATACCGGCGGCCTCGACTGGACTGCGCCAGTCTTGCGCGGCCTTCTGTCTTCCGAGGCACGCGCGCTTCTCGTGGGCCCCACCCCCTGCGCCTTGCCCGTCCCGGTCCACGGGCGCGCCACGAAAGCGGTGGTGCAATGAGCCCCGCCATCGAGCAGCGGATCCGCGAGAGCTTCGCGCGGCAGACGATGATGCAGACCTTTGCGGCCAGCCTGACGGAAATCGCGACCGGCATGTGCCGCATCACCGCGCCTGTCAGCCCGGGCGCGCTGCAGCAGCACGGCTATGGCCACGCGGCATTGACCTTCGCACTCGGGGATACGGCGGCAGGATATGCAGCGCTCAGTGTCGTTCCCGAAGGTCAGGAAGTCCTGACCGCAGAGATCAAGATCAACCTTCTCGCCCCCGCGCGCGGAGCCGAACTGAGCGCGGTCGGCCGCGTGATCAAACCCGGCCGCCGCCTCGTCGTCGTGTCGGCCGAAGTCCATGCCGGCGAGACGCTGGTGGCGCTCATGCAGGGCACGATGATCCCCGTCGCGCCCTGAAATCGGAAATCAGCCGCTGACGAGATCGATCTCCGGCAAGCCATGCTGCCGCCGCGCAGCGGTGACGGTGTTCGCCAGCAGACAGGCGATGGTCATCGGGCCAACGCCGCCCGGAACCGGTGTCAGATGGCCGGCGACTTCGGCGACTCCCGCGGCCACATCGCCGACAAGCCTGCCGTCCTCCCCCCGGTTGATGCCCACATCCACGACCGCCGCCCCCGGCTTGACCCAGTCCGCCTCGACGAATCCTGCGCGGCCCACCGCCGCGACCACGATGTCGGCGCGCCGGACCACGCCGGGCAGATCGCGGGTGCGCGAATGGGCAATCGTGACGGTGCAGTTCTCGGCCAGCAGGAGCTGGGCCATCGGGCGACCGACGATGCCGGAGCGGCCGATCACCACCGCCTCGCACCCGCTCAGATCGCCCAACGCATCGCGCAGCAGGATCAGGCAGCCGAGCGGCGTGCAGGGAACCATCCCGCCTCGTCCGGTCGCGAGCGCGCCGGCATTGCGCACGTGGAACCCGTCCACGTCCTTGGCCGGGTCGACCGCGTCGAGGATCTGCGTCGGCTCGATGTGCGACGGCAGGGGAAGCTGCACCAGGATGCCATTCACGCCCGGGTCGGCGTTCAGCCGGTCGATCAGGTCCAGCAGCGCGCGCGCTCCTGTCTGCGCGCCGAGACGATGTACCGTCCCGTTCAACCCCGCCAAGCGGCAGGCCTTCTCCTTGGACCGGACGTATACCCCGCTGGCCGGATCATCGCCGACCAGCACCACGGCCAGACCGGGCGTGATTCCCATTTCGGCGAGCCGGGCAACGTCCTGCGCCACGGCCTCGCGCAAGCGCGCGGCCCGCGCCTTCCCGTCGATGATCGTCGCCGACATCGCGCCACTCCTTCCGTCACCCGTCGCGCCGCAATCTGCCTCAGGTCGCGGCCGGTTCCAACCAGTCGATCCGATCCTAGAACAGGCCCTCGACCCGCCCCTCGTCATCCAGACGAATGCTCTCGGCCGAAGGAACCCGCGGCAGGCCCGGCATCGTCATGATCTCGCCGCAGATCGCCACGACGAACCCCGCCCCCGCGCTCAGTCGTACTTCGCGCACCGGCACGTCGTGACCTGTTGGCGCGCCGCGCAAGGTCGGGTCGGTGGAAAAGGAATACTGGGTCTTCGCCATGCAGATCGGCAGGTCGCCATAGCCCTGCTGCTCCCATTCGCGCAGCTGGTTTCGCACCTTCGCGTCCGCGATCGCCTGCTCGGCGCGGTAGATCCGTTTCGCGATCGTCTGGATCTTCTCGAAAAGCGGCATCGCGTCCGGATAGAGGGTGCGGAACTGCGCCGTGTCTGCTTCGGCCATTTCGACGACGCGGCGCGCAAGCTCCTCGATGCCGGCCGAGCCCTCGGCCCAGTGACGACAGACGAACGCCCTTGTGCCGAGTTCCGCGACATAGGTGCGCACGGCGTCGATCTCCGCGTCGGTGTCACCAGCGAAGTGATTGATGGCGACAACCGAGGGCACTCCGAACCCGGCGATGTTCTCCAGGTGACGACCGAGGTTCGCACAGCCCTTCCGCACCGCCTCGACGTTTTCCGCCGCGAGGTCTTCCTTTGCCACGCCTCCGTTCATCTTTAGCGCCCGCACCGTGGCCACCACCACGACCGCGGAGGGCGACAGACCGGCCTTGCGGCACTTGATGTCGAAGAACTTCTCGGCGCCCAGATCCGCTCCGAATCCGGCTTCGGTCACCACGTAATCCGCCAGCTTCAGGGCGGCCCGCGTGGCCACGACGCTGTTGCAGCCATGGGCGATGTTGGCGAACGGGCCGCCATGGACAAAGGCCGGGTTGTTCTCGAGCGTCTGCACCAGGTTCGGTTGCATCGCGTCGCGCAGCAGCACCGTCATGGCGCCGTCGGCCTTGATGTCGCGGCAGGTCACCGGCGTCCGGTCGCGGCGATAGGCGACGATGATGTCTCCCAGGCGCCGCTGCAGGTCCGCGAGGTCGGACGCGAGGCAGAGGCAGGCCATGACCTCGGAGGCGACGGTGATGTCGAACCCTGTCTCGCGCGGGAAACCGTTGGCGACGCCGCCGAGGCTTGCCACGACCTGCCGGAGCGCGCGATCATTCATGTCCATGACCCGCCGCCAGACCACGCGGCGGATGTCGATTTCCAGCTCGTTGCCCCAGTAGATGTGATTGTCGATCATCGCCGCCAGCAGGTTGTGCGCGCTGGTGATCGCGTGGAAATCACCGGTGAAGTGAAGGTTCATGTCCTCCATCGGCACGACCTGGGCCAGTCCGCCGCCTGCCGCGCCGCCCTTCATCCCGAAGCATGGGCCGAGAGATGCTTCGCGGATGCAGACAGCCGCCCGCTTGCCGATCCGGTTGAGCCCGTCGCCGAGGCCCACCGTGGTGGTGGTCTTGCCCTCGCCCGCGGGGGTCGGGTTGATGGCGGTCACGAGGATCAGCTTGCCGTCGGGCCGGTCCGCAAGGCTCGCAATGAAGTCCTGCGACACCTTCGCCTTGTCGTGGCCATAGGGCAGCAGGTCCTTGCCGGGAATCCCCAATGCCTCGCCGATCTGCATGATCGGAAGCTTTTGCGCCTCACGCGCGATCTCGATGTCGGTGCGGTGTGCCATTCTGTCCCCCCGGCGCGGTGTCCCTGCCTCTCGGATAGACTGCGGCGGGACCGTCGCGAGGTGCAATACCGACCCATTCCGGCCCGGTTGCGCCCGCGTTGCCCGAGCGGAAACAGTGTTTTGCGAAACGAAGCGGAAACGTTTTCAAGGCATCTAGGTTATCGTGCCGTTAGTGCTGTAACGATTGTGGAACCCTTGTCATGTTCATGACCCTTGCCATTCATTCCGGACTCGCCATCGGGCTCGGCGTCGCCGCGTTCCTGCTCGTCTGAACCCCGGTCCGGATCGCTAGCCGGCAGAGGACGAGGCTGCGCCGCGCCAGGCCCGCTGATCCGGCACGTGAAGGCGCATCTCGTCCCCGATCGAGAGCCACCCTTCGCGTTCCACCCAGGCGGTGACGCCGCGCAAGCCCGCTGCGGCCTGCTTGAAACGATGACCCAGGCCCGGCAGGTCGTCATCGATGACACGGGCCGGCAGGTGGCAGGGGCGGTTCTGCATGTCGATCACGAGCGTCGCGCCGTCCTCGCCCTGCACCCGGGAGGACGGTGGCAGATGGCTGAAATCCGGCAGACCGCGCAGCACCATCTGTGCCCCCGTCCACGCCGGGTCGAGCCGCTCGATCGCCATCCGCTCCGCGACAAGCTCCAGCTCCTCTTCGGAGAGAATGGAGAACTGGCGCACATTCCGAATGGGCGAGTCTCTCGGAAATGTTGGGCAATGACCCGGCTGCACGACGGGCGGACCAGACCGCCATGCGCTTCGCCCACGGGTCCTGCGAAACTGCATTCCAGACGGTCCACGGCCGCGGCGCGCAAGGAGGCGGCGCGATCGTTCACGCGGCCGAGCCAGGTGATCGTCGCGGTGAATGCGGTGGGGACAAGCGCAGGCATTCGCCGACCTTGGCGAACCGGCGCCACGCCGTCAAAGCCTGTGTGAGAAAGCCGACGGCCGGTGTCCCGGTTGGACCATATCAATCCATCATCCTCCATAACGGAAG
Organism: uncultured Alphaproteobacteria bacterium; assembly: GCA_963709765.1. Taxonomy (GTDB): domain Bacteria; phylum Pseudomonadota; class Alphaproteobacteria; order Rhodobacterales; family Rhodobacteraceae; genus Roseitranquillus. The sequence continues at coordinate 62,318 of CAVPXL010000002.1, forward strand.
TTCGTGCCGGCGGAATCTCCACACCGGTGGCAGCCAACTCCTGCGCGCTCGAAGTCGCTCCTCCCCCCAACTCGCGAACCGCCTCAACGAACAGCCCGATGGACGGCCGGAAATGCAGTTCTTGCCTTGCGCCATCCGTTCAGCGTTCAGCTCGCCGTCGATCCTGTTGTAAATGGCCTCTTCGATCGACCATATCCCGGGCGGCAAGAATCCCGTTCAGCACTGGGAATTCCGGGCCGAACGAGAAAACTGGGATTTTGACCGACGTGAACGTCTCGCGCTGAATGGCCCCTCGAAGACTGGTCGCGAGAAGTTTGCGGCTATGCCATGGCGGCCACCCCCCTATCGCCGCAGGTGTTCAGGCTGGTTTCCGGCGCTGGGGGCGAACAGCTTTCATGGAAGGCTGCGAAATGTCCTCGACCGCAATGTGATCACTCTGTCACAGGGCGGGATGGCCTCCGGAAGCCGGCAGCGATGGTGGCCGCTTCCGTCGAAGCAGAGCCGCCGAGCGCACTTTCTTCCAAGCTTTGCAGAGGGACAAACTTCCCGCGCTCGTCACTACTTCTTCCAAGAAAATGGCTTGAAATAAGCAGACGCCCGCCGAGAAAAACCCGGCAGGCGTTGTCGTCCAGTCCCAGGACCCAGAATGCGTCACCCGCTTCAGGATCCGGGCGTTTGGCGAGACGTCAGCGTCCGCTCAGGTCGAGGGCTCGGGCTCCGGCTCGATCCCGCCATCCTGACTGCGGGTCCGCGACTTCGTCTTCGGAATCGCGGTCACCGACGCCGAATTGCCCGGTCCGGCCGACGCATCGTCTTCATCGTCGCCCCGGTTCAACGGCTGACCCGCGATGACCTTCGTGATCTCGTCTCCGGTCAATGTCTCGTACTCCAGGAGGCCCTGAGCCAACCGGTGCAGATCCTCGATCTTCTCCGTGAGGATCCGCTTCGCAACTTCGTAGCCTTCGTCGACCAGGCGGCGAACCTCGCCGTCGATCTGCTCCTGCGTGTCGGGACCGGCATTGGCCTGCCCCTGATAGGGGCCGAGATAGCTCTGCTGCTCGTTGGCGTAGTCGATCATGCCGAGCTGATCGGAGAAGCCGAACTGGGTCACCATGGCGCGCGCGATCCGGCTGACCTGCTGGATGTCGCTCGCGGCCCCGCTGGTGACGTTGTCGCGGCCGAAGATGAGCTCTTCGGCGACCCGCCCGCCCATCGCCATGGCGATCTTGGACGTGTACTTGGTGAACGTCACCGAAAGCTGGTCCCGCTCCGGCAGGCTCAGCACCAGCCCCAGAGCGCGGCCACGCGGGATGATCGTCGCCTTGTGGATCGGGTCATGCTGCGGCACGTTCAGTCCGACGATGGCATGGCCGGCCTCGTGATACGCGGTCAGCTTCTTCTCGTCCTCGGACATCACCATGGACCGCCGTTCGGAGCCCATCATCACCTTGTCCTTGGCGTTCTCGAAATCCTCCATGGTCACGAAACGCCGGCCGACACGGGCGGCCATCAGCGCCGCCTCGTTCACGAGGTTGGCAAGATCGGCACCCGAGAACCCGGGCGTGCCGCGCGCGATGATGCGCAGATCCACGTTCGGACCCAGCGGCACCTTGCGGGCATGGACGCCAAGGATCTTCTCGCGGCCCTTGATGTCGGGGTTGGGCACCTGCACCTGCCGGTCGAACCGGCCGGGGCGCAGGAGCGCGGGGTCGAGCACATCGGGACGGTTGGTGGCCGCGATGATGATGATGCCTTCATTGGCCTCGAAGCCGTCCATCTCCACCAAAAGCTGGTTCAGCGTCTGCTCGCGCTCGTCGTTGCCGCCGCCATAGCCGACGCCACGGCTGCGGCCCACCGCATCGATCTCGTCGATGAAGACGATGCAGGGCGCGTTCTTCTTGGCCTGCTCGAACATGTCGCGCACGCGGCTGGCGCCGACACCCACGAACATTTCCACGAAGTCCGACCCCGAAATCGTGAAGAACGGCACGCCCGCCTCGCCCGCGATGGCGCGCGCGAGCAAGGTCTTGCCCGTCCCCGGAGGACCGACCAGCAGCGCGCCCTTGGGGATCTTGCCACCGAGGCGCGAGAATTTCTGCGGATTGCGCAGGAACTCGACGATTTCTTCGAGCTCGTCCTTGGCCTCGTCGATGCCCGCCACGTCGTCGAACGTCACCCGACCTGTCTTTTCGGTCAGAAGCTTGGCGCGGCTCTTGCCGAAGCCCATCGCCCCGCCGCGTCCGCCACCCTGCATCCGGTTCATGAAGTAGATCCAGACGCCGATCAGAAGCAGGAACGGCAGGAAGGTCATCAGGATGGTCGTGAAGCCCGACTGCTCCTGCGGCTTGGCGTTCACGGTGATGTCGTTCTCGATCAGGCGGTCCGTGATGTCGGCGCCGTCCGGCCGGATGGTCACGTAATCGTTCCCGTCCTGGCCCCGGAACAGGACCCGCTCGCCATCGAGAGTGACACTGGAGACCTCGTCCTGATCGACCATCTCGACGAAGTCCGAATAACTGATCGAGCGCGACGACATCGAGGATTGCCCGCCGCTGAACAGGTTGAAGAGCGCCAGGATCAGCAGGAACAGAACGACCCAGAAGGCGATGTTTCGCGCGTTGCCCAAGAAGATCTCCTTCGGATAAGCATTGCCGGCGGGATCTCTGCCCCCGGCCGGGCGTTGTTCTAAGATAATGGTCAGCGCACGGTCTTCAACGCGTAACGAGGCCTGCATAGAATGACGCGCCGTCGCGCACCAGCCGCGCGTCCCAATTTTCGCCGAAATCCGCCAATGGAGCAGCCCTCAGCTCGCCGTCGCGCCACACGGCCGGCGAGGCCAGAAGCGAACTGCGCGGCAGCGCGGAATTCCGCCAGTCGGGGCAGTCCCGGATCCCGGCTCCCAACCGCGCCACGACGTCGCCTGGCCCCGCGGGCCCCGTGAGCCGCCATCGTCCGTCCCAGATCTCGTCCGGCCGGCACGGACCATCGGCCGCCGCTGCCTCGCGCGTCACCCGCAGGCGATCCCCGTCCGGCACGAACAACGCGCCGCCAAGCGTCCCCGTCCGAGCCGCACCCATGAGCCGTTCGAGCGGGGCCAGTCGGGGACGGTAGATCGCGCCCGTCACCCACCGGATTGCCTGCGCCCCCAGACGCAGCCGCGTCTCCTGCGGCCAATCGTCCAGCCGCGCGAGATCGAAAATGACGTCTCCCAACTCGAGCCGCACGGTTGCGCGTGCCGCCATCGACGCCAGATGCTCCAGCCCTTCGCGCGCCAGTGCCATCCGCGTGGACGTCTCGGCCAGACGCCGCGCCTCCAGACCGAGGGGGTTCAGCGTTGCGAGCGCCCTGCGTGCCTTGACCCGGTCAAAGGCCAGGTCGTCATTGCTCGGATCCTCGTGCCAGGCGACATTCTTCGCACCCAGATACGATCGCATTTCCGATCGTCCAAGTTCGAGGAGCGGGCGCAGCCACCGCACCCGGCCGTGTCGCGTCGCGCGCATGGCGGACAGCCCGTCGACACCGCTTCCCCGCGCCAGGCGCATGAGGAACGTCTCGGCCTGATCGTCGCGGGTATGGCCGGTCGCGACATCCGCGATCGCGCGTGCCTCGGCCCAGTCAGACAGCAGCGACCGACGCGCCTTGCGGGCCTCGTCCTGCAGGTTGCCGCGCCCGTTCCAGCCTGTCCAGACAATCGTTTCGTGCGGCAGACCGAGGGTCGCGCAACGGGCGGCCACCGAGCGCGCCTCATCGCCGGAGCCGGAGCGCAGGCCGTGATCCACCGTGGCCACGAAGAGGTCGACGTCGCGCTCCCGGGCCCAGTCCGCGGCGATGTGCAGGAGCGCCATGCTGTCGCCGCCGCCCGACACGGCCAGGCCCAGCCGGGAGAATGGCCGGGCCGCGCGAAACCGGTCCAGCGCCGCGCAGGCGGCCTCGCTCAAGTGCAGCCCTGATCCACCACCGCCGTCTGGGCTTCCAGCGAGGCGGGCGCCTGCGGAAAGCGGGCGGTGACCTCGCGCAATGTCTGGCAGGCCTCCTGCTGCTGTCCCAGCCGCTGGAGCGTCAGTCCGAGCCGCAACAGCGCCTCCGGGGCCCGCGCTCCCTCCCGCGCGCTGGAAAAGCTGTCGAGAAAGGCGCGCGCGGCATCAGTGTCCTGGCCGAGCTCGGCCAGCGCCCGTCCGCGCAGGAAATGCGCTTCGGGCGAGAGCGGTCCGCCCACATAGGTCTCGGCGAACGCCGCGAAACCGTCCGCGGCGACCTGATAATCGCCGGCCTCATAGGCGGCCCGCGCCTGGTCGAATGCCGCCTGTTCGCCCATGGCCAGCTCGGCCCCGCCGGTCGGAGCCGCCGGCCGCGCCGTCGCGGGAGACGCCACCGCCTCGCCCCCGATGGGCAGGGTGTCGCCCATCTCGCCGATACTGCATCCAGGCTCCAGCTCGCAGATCCGGAACTCCAGGTCCGCGACCCGCCGCGTGCCGTCGCTCACGACCCGGTCGATCCGGTTCGTGAGCGTCTCGGCGGAACTGTTGAGCCGCCGCAACTCGCCTTCGATGGCGTCCAGCCGCTCCAGCGTCGTGCTGCCGGTGATGGCCGTGCCAGGGGCGCCGGTCGTCGACAACTCCCGCTTCAGGCGCTGCAACTCCACGTGCAGGACGGCGAGCTCCTGACGCATGTCGGCCAGGGTCTCGCCGGCGACCTGCGCGGCGGCCGGACCGCCCGCGAGCGCCATTGTCAACGCAAGGATCAGCCGCATCGGATCAGACACCCGCTCCGGCGGCGAGCACGGTCACCGCACGACGGTTCCGCGAATAGCACGCCTCGGTCGAGCAGATCTCGATCGGACGCTCCTTGCCGTACGTGACGGTCCGCAGCCGGGCCGGCGAGACGCCGCGCGACACCAGGTATTCCTGCACCGACGACGCGCGTCGGGCACCGAGGGCGAGGTTGTATTCGCGGGTGCCCTGCTCGTCGGCATGGCCCTCGATCACGGCGGTGAATTCGCGGTTGTCCGACAGCCATTGCGCCTGACCGTCCAGCACCACGCGCGCTTCCGGCGACAGGGTGGACTGATCGACGGCGAACAGGACCCGGTCGCCCACGGCTTGCTGGAAGTACGCCGGCGTGTCCGGAGCAGCCGTCACGCCGCCCGCGCCGTAGCCAGCCCCGGCGCCGGCCATGCCACCGGCCGCGCCCGGGCCGCCCGTGCCGAAGCGGTCGGCGTTCTGGCATGCGGAAAGCGCGAGCCCGGCAAGCAGGACGGAAGTCAGTTTCAGTCGCGACATGTTGGAGAACCCCTTTGCGTGTCCCTGGATTGACTGGCTAGCATCGGCAACGGCTCCTGTCACGGCAGCAACGGCGACCAGGCCGGGTCCGAGGCCGCCCCCTCGAGCGGCAGCCGCTTGAGGTTGCGCCCGCTCACGTCGACCGAATGGAGCGCCGGCGCTCCGCCCGCACCGCTGGTCTCGCGGGTGAACATGATGACCCGCCCGTTCGGCGCCCAGGTCGGCCCCTCGTCGAGGAAACTTCCCGTCAGCAGCCGCTCCTCCGAGCCGTCGGTACGCATGACGCCGATGTGGAAGCGCCCGGAATTCTGCTTGGTGAAGGCGATCATGTCGCCGCGCGGGCTCCAGACCGGGGTGCCGTAGCGGCCGGCGCCAAAGCTGATCCGCCTGGCCTCCCCACCGGTCGCGGGCATGACGTAGATCTGCTGGGTGCCCGAGCGGTCGCTCTCGAAGACGATCTGGCTGCCGTCGGGCGAAAAGCTCGGCGCCGTCTCGATCGAGGGCGCGTCGGTCAGCCGCGTCCGGGCGCCACCCGCCAGGTCGAGAAGGTAAATGTCGGTGTTCCCGTCCCGGCTCAGCGAGAACACAACGCGCTGCCCGTCGGGCGCGAAGCGCGGCGCGAAGGCCATCGTTCCCGGCTGCTCGTCGAGACCGCGCACGTTGCCGGTCGCCAGGTTCATCTCGTAGATCTGCGGGAACCCGGTCGAATAGCTGGTGAACAGCACCCGCTCCCCGTCCGGCGCGAAACGCGGCGCCAGCACGAGGCTGTTGCCGCCCGTCAGGTATTCCAGGTTGGCGCCGTCGTAATCCATGATCGCCAGCCGCTTTTCGCGCGCGTCCTTGGGTCCGGCCTCGGCCACGAAGGCCACGCGGCTGTCGAAATAACCGCCCTCTCCGGTGATCCGGCTGTAGATCTGGTCGGCGACCTTGTGGCCGATCCGCCGCCAGTCCGACACGTCGCCGCCAAATTGCAGCCCCTCGCCAAGCGGCGCCTCGGAAAAGACGTCATAGAGGCGGAACCTGACCGTCAGCCGCTGCCCGTCGAGCGCGACCGAGCCGACAACCAGCGCCTGCGCATTGATCGCCTTCCAGTCGGCGTAGCGCACGTCCTCGTCGAGCGAGGCCGGGCGCGAGATGAACGCCTCGGCCGGAATCTCCCGGAACAGCCCGGTCCCGGTCAGGTCGGCCGCGACCACCCGCGTGATGTCGCCCGCCCATCCCTCGGCTCCGGCCCCGTCGGACAGGAAGGTGGGGATGGCGAGCGGGAGCGGCTCGATCACCCCCTCGGTGATCTCGATCCGCAGCGGCCCGCGCTCCTGCGCGGAGGCGGCTGCGGTCATGCCGGCAAGGGCGATCAGGGCGATGCGAAGCAGCAATATCATCGGATCCTCATGCTTTCTGGATTGAATGTCATCTCGACCTCGGCCCACTGGTCATACTTTTCCGAAGGCAAGTCGTAGCCCTGCCGGCCACAGACGATGATCGCCCGGCGCGCCGCCTCGAAGGCCTGTTTCGCGGCGGACTCGCTGCCGCCCTGCCAGTCCTTCATCCGGATGCTCGCGGTGTCGGGCTTGCCGTCGCGGACCATCCGCACGCTGACCACGACACTCGTCTGCAACGCCTCTGACGACAAGGAGCCCACGTTCCAGCATTGCTGCACCGCCAGGCGCAGCGCGTCCCGCTCGCCCGCCGTGAGGGGCGGGCCGGCCGCCGCGCCGACCTGCGGCGCACTCTCCACCTCGTTGGCAGCGGCCACGGCGGCCGCGATCGCATCGGCCGTGGTGTCGGAAGACGGCTCGTCGGCGGGTGGCTCGTCCGGGACCGCGGGTTCGGGCTCAGGTTCCGGCACCGGATCCGGCTCGGTGGTGGAGGCCGCCTCGAACGACTCCCCCGGACTTTGCTCCACCGGCGTCGGCGGCGCGGCAGCGGTTCGCTGCGGACGTCCGCGCGGGCGCACGGTCTCGTCGGGTGCGCGTCCCGCCGGCTCCTCGGCCTCGGTCACGATCTCGGTGGCGGCCTCCTGCGGCGCGGTCGGCGCCTCCTCCTCGGGAACCGGCTCGGCCTCGGGTTCGGGCTCGGGCGCGGCAAGCTCGGTCACCTCCGGCGCGCGCTCGGCCTCGACCGGCGGCGGCGGGGCCGCTTCGGGCGCGACGCGCGGTGCGGCCTGCGGCACCGGATCGTCCAGAGCCGGCGCCGCATCCGGCGCGCGCGGTGTCTCGGGAATGGCCGGCGGCGTGTCCACCACTTCGGCCTCCGGGGCTGGCAAGGCGGGCCTCTCTGCGGGCACGGAATCCGGGTCGCGCGGTGTCCGCGGGCGCAGGCTGCGGCGCGACCTGCGGCGGGGCTTCGGCCGCTGGCGCCTCTGCCGGAGGCACGGGCTCCGGGTCCGGCTCCGGCGGTGCCGCCGGCCGCACCACCGCCTGCGGCCCCTCTTCGGGACGGGTCAGGGCGGCGAAATCCTCGGCGGAGATGACCTGCACCTCCGCCACCTGCACGCTCGGAAGGTCGCGATCGAACGCACCGCCGAGAAGGATCAGCAGGAGCAGGGCGGCGTGTCCCGCGCCCGAAATGAGATAGCCGGTCCGCACCGCCCCTGGCCTCAGCCGCCGCTCTCGTCCATCCGCGGCCCGCCCGCGTCGGTCACAAGCCCGATATTCGAGAACCCGCCCGCATTGAGCGCGCCCATCACCTGCATCACCCGCTCATACGGGATCGCCCCGTCGGCGCGCAGGAAAACCTTGTCGCCCGCCCGTTCCGCCGCGATGGCGCGCAGTCGCGGGATGAAGACGCCGTCCTCGACGTCCGTCGTCTGAATCTGCAGCCCGCCTTGCGCCGTCAGCGTCACGGTTAGCGGCTCCTCCTGCTCGGTCGGCAGCGACTGTGCCGCCGTCTTGGGCAGTTCCACCGGCACCCCGACCGTCAGGAGCGGCGCCGCGACCATGAACACGATCAGCAGAACCAGCATCACGTCCACGAACGGCGTCACGTTGATCTCGGCCATCGGCCGCGTGCGCGCCCGGTTCCGCCGCCGTCGCCCGCCCTGATCCTTCTGGAGAACGCCCGCGCCCATCTCAGGCCGCGTCGTCCATCTGACGTCCGAGGATCGTCGCGAATTCGTCCGCGAAGGCGTCGTGCCCCGCCATGATCCGGTCCGCGTCGGTCGACAGCTTGTTGTAGAAGATCACCGCCGGGATCGCCGCCAGAAGCCCCAGTCCCGTCGCCAGCAGCGCCTCGGCGATGCCCGGCGCCACCACGGCGAGGTTGGTATTCTGCTGCTCTGCGATGTTGATGAAGGCGTTCATGATGCCCCAGACCGTGCCGAACAGCCCGATGAAGGGCGCCGTCGAACCGACCGTGGCCAGGAACGGCAGACCGCTCGTCAGCCGCTCGCCCTCCTTCTGGATCGCCACGTTCATCGCCCGGTCGATGCGCGCCGATGCGCCAGGGATCATTCCGCCGTCTTGCCGGTAGCTGCGCCGCCACTCGTCCATGCCGGCCACGAAGATCCGTTCCGAGGCGCCATCGGGCGACGGCCCGAGCTGCTCGTAGAACGCATCCAGCGGCTCGCCCGACCAGAACGCCTCCTCGAAGGCCTCCCGCTCGGCGCGCGCGCGGCGGTAGTCGATCAATCTCTGCACGATGATCGCCCATGCCCAGACCGACGCCGCGATCAGCACCAGCATCACAAGTTTCACCACCAGCGTGGCGCGCAGGAACAGCCCCCAGAACGAAAAGTCGATCTCGGCGGCGAGGGCCAGCGTCTCGGTTTCCATGATTCTGCTCTTCTCGATTGGCCGCGTCGACACGGCTCATTGCCTCAAACCTAGACGAGTTCCACCGCCAAGGCCAACACAACCGCGTCAGGCGAAATCCGCCGCGACGTCAGCCACCCGCCCGGCGGATCTCCGCCGGGAGCCGCGCCGGCCGCCCGCCGGGCCCGAGCGCCACCACCGTCACCCGCGCGGCAAAGAGCACCGTCTCGCCGCGCCGCACCTCCTGCGCCAGCACCGCGCGCGCGGGCGTCGCCTGCACCAGCCGTGTGGTGACCTCCAGCGCGTCGCCGAACTTCGCAGGCGCGAGGAAATCCGCCTCCATGTGCCGCACCGCAAAGACCGTCCCCGCCTCGCGCAGCGCCATCTGGTCCACGCCCAGCGCCGCCACCCAGTCCGATCGCCCCCGCTCGATGAACTTCAGGTAGTTCGCGTGATAGACGATCCCGCCCATGTCGGTGTCCTCGTAGAACACCCGCGTATGAAAGACGTGCATCATTCCGACTTCACCAACCCCGAGAACCCCGCCACGGCGAGCAGCGACAGCGCCCAACCGGCGAAGATGTGGACCCAGAGGTAGTACCGCGTCATCGCCTCGCGCAGCCCCCTGTCCTCGTCTGGCGTCCAGTGCCGCTGCATCTCGAAGTCGACGATCGGCAGCAGAGCGTCGAGCGAGTAGACCGCCGCTTGAAACCTTGGGTAGCTCGCCGCCTCGGGCTGCCGCAGATAACATGAAAGCTGCGTCATGCGCGGCGACGTGAGCCACCGCGTCTGTGCCTCGCCGATAAGAGCAGTTCGTCCGGGATACGACAGGCAAACAAGAGGAGGTCGGCGTCCAGCGTGCAGCCCTCCAGGTCGATGCCACGCGTCGGGACCTCCTCTGGCCCGTCGCCGAGAACGAAGGCGCCCTGCAGCCGCACCCCCCCTGTGATGCGGGCGGCAGGCGGGGCAGCCGCCGAGGGCGAGGTAGCGGATGAAGCTCGCGCGCACCCGCACCTCGGGCGTGTCGGCGTCGGGCACGAACGGCGAGACGACGACCACTTCACCGCTTCCCACCCCGTCGCGCAGCTTCTGCTCCGCCGGCGGCAGCGCCCCGAAGTCGCGCAGGGTGACACCTGAGGGCCTCACCGCCGAGCGAACGGGGCGGATGGCCGGCGGGATGCGGCCGCGCCGCCTCATCCGCGCCGCCTCACCCGCGCCCGAGCCGCGCGAACAAACGCAGCGCGTGCGCCGGATCGTCGGCCGCCGCCGGCAGCACCGGGTCGTAGGCCGCGCTCACCAGCGCCGCGATCTCGGGGCGCAGCACCGCCTGTCCGCCGGGCAGCAGCGCCAGCGGCGAGGCCGCGCGGAATGCCGTTTCCGACCACAGCAGCATCGTCTGCACCGCCTCGGTCAGCGCCAGCGTCTCGGCCGGCATCGCCGACAGTGCCGCGTCCATCCGCAGGAACACGAACGCCGCCCGGATCGCTCCCGCCTCGTCGGAGCGGAACGCCCGGTACCGGGTCGCTCCCGTCGCCGAAAGCCGGTCGGTCAGCGGCCCCAGATCGGGGATCAGCCGGTCGAGGTTGGGCACCTGCGGCAGCTCCGCCCAGTCGCGCACGAAGAACATCATCAGGTTCGCGCCAAGCTCCGGGTCGGTCTCGGCCGTCTCGTGCCCGGCCAGATGGCAGACAGCCTCGATCGCGCCCTTGATCGTGCCCAGCGTGGCGTCCTCGACCCCGAAGACCACCGGCGCGACCGGCCGTCCCCATCGCGCGAAGACGTAGCTGCCGTCCTCCCGGGTGAAGAGCGCCTGCACCTCCTCCGGCGTCATGTGCCGCCTTCGAAGAGGTCGTCCTGCCCGGCCACCCGCGGCGCGGCGAGCCCCAGATGCTGCCAGGCGTGGCGCCCGAGCATCCGCCCGCGCGGGGTCCGCTGCACCAGCCCCTGCTGCAGAAGGAACGGCTCGATCACCTCTTCCAGCGCGTCGCGCGCCTCCGACAGGGCGGCGGCGATGGTCTCGATCCCCACCGGGCCGCCGCCGTACTGCTCGGCGATGAGCCGCAGGTAGCGCCGGTCCGCCCCGTCGAGGCCGATCGCGTCAACGCCCAGCCGGGTCAGCGCGCTGTCGGCCAGCACCTGCGTCAGCCGCCCGTCGCCCTCCACCAGCGCGAAGTCCACCACCCGCCGCAGGAGCCGCCCGGCGATCCGCGGCGTCCCGCGGGCCCGCCGTGCGATCTCGCGGGTGCCCGCCGGCTCGGCCTCGATGCCCATCAGCCGCGCCCCGCGCGCGACGATCTGGTCGAGCTCGTCCACCTCGTAGAACTGCAGCCGGATCGGGATGCCGAACCGGTCGCGCAAGGGCGTCGTCAGAAGGCCGAGCCGCGTCGTCGCGCCGACCAGCGTGAAGGGCTGAAGGTCGATCCGCACCGTCCGCGCCGCCGGCCCCTCCCCGATCACCAGGTCGAGCTGGAAATCCTCGAGCGCGGGATAGAGAATCTCCTCCACCACCGGATTGAGCCGATGGATCTCGTCGATGAACAGCACGTCTCGCGCGTCGAGATTGGTCAGGATCGCCGCAAGATCGCCCGCCCGCGCCAGCACCGGGCCGCTCGTCATGCGGAAATTGACCCCCAGCTCGGCCGCCACGATCTGCGCCAGCGTCGTCTTGCCCAGGCCCGGCGGGCCGTGGAACAGCGCGTGATCCATCGCCTCGCCGCGGCGCCGCGCGCTCTCGATGAAGACGGCGAGGTTGGCGCGCGCCTCGGCCTGCCCGGTGAAGGCGTCGAGGCTGCGCGGCCGCATCGCGCGGTCGTCGCCGGGCAGCTCGTCGGGCCGCAGGGTCGGGTCGGGGCTGCTCATCGCGCCGACCCTCTGTTCGCCCGCCGCGCCAAGGTCAACCCGCCGGCGCGAGACGACGCAGCGCCCCGCGGATCAGCGCGGCGGTGTCGGCATCCGGCATCGCCCCGGCGGCCTCGGCCACGGCCCGGTGCGCGTCCGTCGGCGCGTAGCCGAGGTTGGCCAGCGCCGACAGCGCCTCGTCCTGCGCGCGGGGTGCCTCGGCGCCCGCCGCGGACCCCGCCAGCGGGATCGGCGCGACCGACGACCCAGCCGGCGCCTTGCCCTTCAGCTCGTTGACGACGCGCTGCGAGATCTTGGGTCCGATGCCCGGCGCCGCCTTGATCGCGCTCCAGTCGCCCAGCGCGATCGCCCGCTCCACCGCGTCGGCCCCCAGCGTCCCGAGAATCGCCATCGCGGCCTTTGCCCCCACGCCCTGAACCCCCATCAGCAGGCGGTGCCACTCCTTCTCGGCCAGCGTCGGGAACCCGAAGAGCTGCAGCAGGTCTTCCCGCACCAGCAGCTCGGTCCAGAGCGCCACCGCCTCGCCGCGCCCGGGCAGCGCCGCCAGCGTCCGGTCCGAGACATGCACGATGTAGCCGACGCCCCCCACGTCGATCAGCACGTGGTCCGCGCCCCGATGCTCCAGCCGCCCCGCGATCCGGCCGATCATCCGCCTGCCCGCATCACCGCCTCCTGCAGGCGCGAGCCCGGCCCCGCCTGGTGCGCGTGGCAGATCGCCACCGCCAGCGCGTCGGCCGCATCCGCGCCGGCCAGCGTCACGCCCGGCAGGAGCAGGGCCACCATCCGGGCGATCTGCGACTTCTCGGCGTGGCCCACCCCCACGACGGTCTTCTTGACCGCGTTCGGCGCGTATTCGCCCATCGCCAGACCGGCCTGCGCCAGCGCCAGCACCGCGACCCCGCGCGCCTGACCCAGCTTCAGCGAACCCGAGCCGTCACGGTTGACGAAGGTCTGCTCGATCGCGGCGGCGTCGGGCGCATGGCGGCCGATGACCTCGGCGAGCTGCTCGTGCAGGGACAGCAACCGCGCCGCAAGCCCGTCGGCCTTGCGTGTCCGACACTGGCCGTTGGCGACATGGGCGAGTCGGCTGCCCGTCACCGTGATGACCCCCCATCCGAGCGATTGGAGGCCGGGGTCGATCCCGATGATCCGCATGTGCCGTCCGCCGTCGATCACGTTTCGTTACGGCCTAGCACGAAGCGCGAACGTCCGCCACAGGCAATGGCCCGGCCCACGGCCGCACAGAGGTCTGAAAACGTCACCGAACTCGTCTGCCAGCGACATTCTTGCAAGGCGCATTCCCCTAATGTTACGGGAGGGTTACACCGCGAAGCTGCGAAGCGGAAAACTGCCGTCGATCCGCTGCAATTCGCCTCTTGCGCGCGCCTGCACGCGGTTCTAGCTGCGACTGTAGAAACACGCCCGACCACACGCTTCCAAGGACGACCATCATGGCCGCGTTCGACCTCATCCAGACACCGACCCCCTCGCCCCGCCTGCGGCGGCTTCCCCACCAGCTGCGCCTCGCCATCGCCTCGGTGGTGGACTGGAACGACGCCCGACTGACGCGCAAGTCGCTGGGCCGGCTTTCCCCGCGGGAGCTGTCGGACATCGGGCTGCACCGCGGCGATATCGACGCGTTCGTGCACCGGCGCTGATCAGGCGTCGCGCGACAGGACGAGCGTTGACCAGGCCTCGATCCGGCGCGTGTCGGTTCGGGTGAATCCCACCGTCCGGTAGGCGTCCGCCACTTCGTCCGCCTGCGCGTGCAGGAGACCCGACAGGATCGCCTTCGATCCCGGCCGGGTCGCCGCGCCCATCGACGGCGCCAGCTCGATCAGCGGTGCCTTGAGGATGTTGGCGAAGATCAGGTCGAACGGCGCCGCCTCCATCAGCGCCGGGTTCTCGAAACCGGCGGATTCCAGGCAGACCACGCGCCCCTCGAGACCGTTCGCCGCCACGTTGGCCCGCGCCACGTCCACCGCGACCGCGTCGATGTCCGACGCCAGGACCGGGACCCGCCACAGATGCGCCGCGCCCATCGCCAGCACGGCCGTGCCGCAGCCGATGTCGGCCACGGCCCGCGGCGCGAACCCTTCGTCGGCCAGCGCGTCGAGCGCCTGCAGACACCCCAGCGTCGTGCCGTGATGGCCGGTTCCGAAGGCCATCGCCGCCTCGATCAGGAGCGGCACGCGCCCGGCGGGAATCCGGTCGGCATCGTGGCTGCCGCAGACGTAGAAGCGCCCCGCCTCGACCGGCGTCAGCTCGCGCCGGACCCTCGCGACCCAGTCTTCGTCGGGCACCTCGCTCACCGCGAAGGGCCGCGCCGCGAACGCCGCGGCCAGAAGTGCCAGCGCCGCCCCCTCGGGCGCCGCTTCGAAATAGCCGCCGACCTCCCAGAGCCCCGACCCGTCCTCGACCTCGTAGATCCCGACGCCGATCGGCTCGGGCTCCATCCGCTCCAGCGCCTCGGACAGCGCCACCGCGCGATCCTGGCCGGATAGTGTCGTCAACGCGCTCCAGGTCGCCATGCTTGGCCTCCATTGATGTCCTGACTGCGGCTGACGAAAAATCCGTCCGGATGCAAGCGGCCATCGCCGCCGCCGACGCTCAGCGGCCCCTGGTGTCGCGCGCCGGCGATCCCGCGACACGCGCGCCGGGCGCCACGTCCCGGCTGACCACGGCTCCCGCGCCGACGGTCGCGGCCTCGCCCACGCTCACCCCCGGCAACAGGATCGCACCGCCACCGATCCAGACGTCGTCCCCGATCGTCACCGGCAGCGCCCGCTCGAGGCCCCGCCGCCGCGCCGCGAGCTCGCGGTGATGATCGGCACAATAGATCTGGACCGACGGGCCCAGCATCGAGCGCGCCCCGATCCGCACCGGCGCCGTATCGAGGATCACGCAGCCCGCGTTGAGGTAAACCCCCTCCGCCAGAAACAGGTTCGCGCCATAGGTCACGTGAAACGGCGCCTCGACATAAACGCCGTCGCCCAGCGCGCCCAGGATCGCCGCCAGGTCGGGCGCGCAGGCCCCGCGCGCGTCCGGGTCCAGCGTGTTGTGCCGATGCACGGCCCGGCGGGCAATCCGGCGCAGCGCCTCGAGCTCGGGCGCCAGGCAATCGTACCACCCGCCGCCCGCGATCCGGTCGAGCGCTTCGCTCAAGCCTCGACCGCGCCCAGCCCGATCGGACAGCTCACGCCCGTGCCACCCAGCCCGCAATAGCCCGACGGGTTCTTGGACAGGTACTGCTGATGATAATCCTCGGCCATGTAGAAGTCCGGTGCCGCACGGATCTCGGTCGTGATCTCGCCGTAGCCCGACTCGCTCAGACGCGCCTGGAACGCGGCGCGGCTTTTCTCGGCCGCATCGCGCTGCGCCTCGGTCGTCCAGTAGATCGCCGAGCGGTATTGCGTGCCACGATCGTTGCCCTGGCGCATCCCCTGAGTCGGATCGTGCCCCTCCCAGAAGACCCTGAGCAGCGCCTCGTAGGAAATGACAGCGGGGTCGAAGATCACCCGCACCGCCTCGGTGTGGCCGGTTCTGCCGCCGCAGACCTCCTGATAGGTCGGGTTCGGCGTGTAGCCGCCCGCATAGCCCGCCATCGTCAGATGCACCCCGTCGAGGTTCCAGAACAGGCGCTCCACACCCCAGAAACAGCCCATGCCGAACAGGGCGACCTCCATCCCCCCGGGCACCTGCGCGTCGAGCCTGCGCCCGCTGACGTGGTGTGTCTCGGCTGTCGGGATCGCCGCGTCCCGCCCCGGCAGGGCGTCGCCCGCGCTCACCATCTCGCTCTTCTTCTGCCCGAAAAACATGCAGGTCCTCCTGATAGTGTCAGCTTCTCATATAGGGCGCCCGCCCGCCGGCCTCTACTCCGCCGCCGTCACGGCCGCGTGGCGCCAGCGCGCCAGGACCGTCTCGTTGCCCGGCGCCGGATGCCGCGGGATCAGCAGCGCGAAGACCAGCGACACCGACGCCATCCCCGCCGCCAGCCCGAACACGGCGCCCGGGGACGCGATCCACAGATAGCCCAGCAGCACCGGCAGAAAGACCGCGGCGATATGATTGATCGTGAAGGCCACCGCCGCCGTGGGCGCGATGTCGCCGGGCGCCGCGATCTTCTGGAAGTAGGTCTTGAGCGCAAACGCCAGCGCAAAGAACAGGTGGTCGATCACGTAGAGCGTGGCCGCCAGCGCGACGCCCCAGCCAAAGAAATAGACCCCGCCATAGGCCAGGAAGACCAGGATCAGGCCGGTGTATTCGAACACCAGCGCCCGTCGCTCGCCCCAGCGCCCCACGGCCCGCCCCATCAGCGGCGCGAAGATCATGTTCGCCACGAAGTTGAACAGGAACAGCGCCGTGACCTCGTGCACCTCGAAGCCGAACCGCTCGACCATCATGAAGGCGGCGAACACCACGAAGATCTGCCGCCGTGCCCCGCTCATGAATTGCAGCGCGTAGTAGAGCCAGTAGCGCCGGCGCAGCACCAGCCGCTTGATCTGCGGATCTGGCGCGTCGAATTGCGGAAAGGCCAGCATGCACCAGATGGCGATAACCGCGCACGCCCCGCCCGAGATCAAGTAGACCGTGGCGTAGCTGAGATCGAACGTGTCCCATGTCGCCACCAGCAGCCCGTAGGACACGAGGCTCGCCCCCGACCCGATCGCCACGATCCAGCCCAGCATCTGCGGCGCGCGGTCCCTCGGCAGCCATTGCAGCTGCAGGCTCTGGTTCACGGTCTCGAAATAGTGGAATCCGATCGACGAGATCATCGTCACCGTCAGGATCCCCGCGAAGCTCGGGAAGAACGCCGTCACCGATGTCGCCAGCCCCAGCATCAGCAGGCTGACCAGCCCCAGCACCTGTTCGCGCACGAACACGATGATCGCGATCACCCCCACGGCCAGAAATCCCGGGATCTCGCGCACCGTGTGCAGCCAGCCGATCTCCACCCCGGTGAATCCCGCCGCCTCGATGACGAAGTTGTTCAGCAGCGCCGACCAGGTGGCAAAGGCCAGCGGCATCGCCGCGGCGATCAGCACCAGAAGCGTCGTCGGCCGTCGCCAGACCGGCAGCCGCCGCGCCTCGGCGAGGGGAACGGGGGCTCGCGCGCGCATGTGTCATCCCATAATCTCTCGCCGCCCCCCGTGCGAGCGGATTCCGCCCCGCGACCTGACCTGGATCAAGGCCGCGCCGCGGCCGCCCGCTCATATCGACATCCATGAATGTGGACATCATCCCCCTCGTCGACCGGCTCGGCGAAGCCCCCACGGCGCTCCTCTTCGGCGCCATCACCGGCCTCGTCTTCGGCGTCGCCGCCCAGCGCAGCCGCTTCTGCCTGCGCGCCTCCGCCGTCGAGTTCGCCCGCGCTCGGTTCGGACCGCGCATGGCCGTCTGGTTCCTCTGCTTCTCCACGGCCGTTGTCTGGGTCCAGGGCGCGACCCTTGCCGGCATCCTGCGCCCGGGCGACGCGCGGATGATGGCCGTCCCCGGCTCATGGTCCGGCGCGGTGATCGGCGGCCTGATGTTCGGCGTGGGCATGATCCTGGCGCGGGGGTGTTCGGGGCGCCTCCTCGTCCTCGCCGCGACCGGCAACCTGCGCGCCATCGTCTCGGGGCTCATATTCGCCGTCGTGGCGCAGATGTCGCTCGGCGGCTGGCTTTCGCCGCTGCGCAACTGGCTGGCCGGGCTTTCCGTCACCGAGGGCGGCCACAACCTCGACCTGCTGCGCGCCGCCGGCCTCGGCCCGGCGGGCGGTCTCGCCGTCGGCTTCGCCTTCGCCGCCCTCGCACTCTGGCTGGTTCACCGTCAGGCGCTCTCGCCGCGCATCCTCATCTTCGGCTCGGGCGTGGGCTTCGCCGTGGCGCTGGGCTACGTGCTGACATTCTCGCTCGCGTCCGTCTCCTTCGATCCCACGACAGTCGAAAGCGTCACGTTCACAGGCCCTTCGGCGCGCACGCTCATGTTCTTTCTCAGCGACGAACCCGGCGTCGATTTCGCCATCGGCCTCGTGCCCGGCGTCTTCGCGGGCTCCTTCGCCGCGGCGGCCGCCGCGCGCGAACTGGCCTTCCAGGGCTTCGATGGCGTCGTCTCGATGCAGCGCGCCATGATCGGCGCCGCCCTCATGGGCTTCGGCGGCATGCTCGCGGGCGGATGCAGCATCGGCAACGGCGTCTCCGGCACGGCGATCTTCGCCGGCACCGCCTGGCTCGCGCTGACCTGCATGTGGCTGGGCGCGGTCGCCGCGGACATGATCGTCGACCAGCGCCGCCTCCGCACCGTCTGACGCCGCCGGGCCTCGCCGCTCCGGCCGGCGGTGCTATGCTGCCCCTTGCCGTCAGCCACGCACCGGAGCGCCCGATGCCCGACACCCCGCCCCGCACCGCCGACCCCGCCGCCCTCCTCGCGGCGCAGCGCCGGGCCTTCCGCGCGGCGGGGGCGCCCGACCTCGCCGCCCGCCGCGCCGATCTCGACCGCCTCGCGACCCTCCTGCGCGCGCGCCGCGACGACATGGTCGAGGCCGTCGCCTCCGATTTCGGCACCCGCCCCGCCCAGGAGACGCTGCTCTTCGAGCTCGCCCCCGCCCTGCGCGCCATCGCCCACATGCGCCGCAACCTCGGCCGCTGGATGCGCCCCGAACGGCGCCGCGTCGACCCGCTCTTCTGGCCCGCGCGCGCCCGCGTCCTGCGCCAGCCGCTCGGCACGATCGGCATCGTCTCGCCCTGGAACTACCCGCTGGCGCTGGCCCTCGTCCCGCTCGCCACCGCGCTCGCCGCCGGCAACCGCGCGATGCTCAAGCCGTCCGAGGTCACACCCGCCACCGCCGGCCTGCTCTCGGAGATGCTCGCCGCCGCCTTCCCGCCCGAACAGGTCGCCTGCACCCTCGGCGGGCCGGAGGTCGGCGCCGCCTTCGCCGCGCTCCCCTTCGACCACCTGTTCTTCACCGGCTCCACCGAAGTCGGGCGCAAGGTGATGACCGCCGCCGCCGCCAACCTCACGCCCGTCACGCTGGAGCTCGGCGGCAAGTCGCCCGCCATCGTCCAGCCCGGCCTCGACCCCGCCCGCGCCGCCGCCGACATCGCCTTCGGCAAGCTCGCCAATGCCGGGCAGACCTGCATCGCCCCCGATTACGCGCTCGTCCACCGCGGCGACCTCGACCGCTTCGTCGAGGCCATCGGCACCGCCATCCGCGCCAGATGGCCCGGCGGCGCCGGCGACGCGCGGCTGACCTCGATCGTCAACGCCCACCACCGCGACCGCCTGCGCGCCCTGATCGCGGACGCCCGCACCCACGGCGCCCGGATCGTCGAGCCGGCCCCCACCGACACGGCCCGCCCGGATGCCGTCGCGCCGACCCTGATCCTCGACGTCACCGACGAGATGCGCGTCATGCGGGAGGAGATCTTCGGCCCCCTCCTGCCCGTGGTGCCCTACGACACGCCCGAGGACGCCATCGCCTACGTCAACGCCCGCCCGCGCCCGCTCGCGCTCTACTGGTTCGGCGACGACGCCGGCCAGCGCGACGCCGTGCTCGCCCGCACCACCAGCGGCAACGTCACGATCAACGACACCATGACCCACTACATGCAGGACGACCTGCCCTTCGGCGGCGTCGGCGACAGCGGCATCGGCGCCTATCACGGCCGCGAGGGCTTTCGCGCCATGACCCACGCGCGCGGCGTCCTCCATCAGCCCGCGCGCCACCTCTCGGCCCGCGATCCGCCCGCCCGGCGGCCGCCTCACCGACCTCGTCACCCGCTGGATGATGCGCTAGCCCCGGCCGCGCGCACGGCGGCGCCCGATGCCGGTGCCGCAACGAACACGCCCCCGGCCAGAGCAGCCCCGAGCCGCGACCTCGCAACCGTCTCCCCCGGCCTTGCCCGGACTCTCGGTCCCGCCGTTCTGCGCGCCGCAGCGCCCGACGCCGGGAGCATCAGCGACCAGCGCCCGGCGCCATCGGTCAGGGGCCGCCGGTATCGTGCGCGCCCCGGCACGCCGGCGAAGCTGAATGTCGGCGTCTGGCCACCCTCGGTCTGCACCTGCGTTTCGCCGGCCATCGCCGGCGCCGTCCGCGCCGCTCCCGCCAGCGGAAGACCCGCCGCCTGATCCCTCAGAGAAAACTCTGCGGGTCGATGTCCACGCTCAGCCGCAGGTTCGCCGCCGGCTTCACCTGCGCGATCCAGTCCGACAGCGCCGCCTGCAGCGGCGCCCCGCGCGCCGCCTTGACCAGCAGCCGCACCCGGTGGCGCCCGCGCACCCGCGCGATGGGCGCCGGCGCCGGCCCCCAGACCTCGGCCCCGATCGCGCGCAGCGGCGCATCGTTGCGCGCAAGCTCCATGCCCAGCGCGAAGACCGCCTGCACGTCCGGCCCCGACAGGATGATCCCCGCCAGCCTCCCGTAGGGCGGCATCCCCAGCGCCCGCCGCTCGCTCGCCTCGGCGCGCCAGAACGCCTCCTCGTCGCCGCCGAGGATCGCCCGGATCACCGGGTGCTCGGGCTGCCACGTCTGCAGCAGCGCCACCCCCGGCCGTTCGGCCCGGCCCGGCGCGCCCCGCCACCTGCCGCATGAGCTGGAACGTGCGCTCCGCCGCCCGCAGGTCCGACCCCTGAAGCCCCAGATCCGCGTCGATCACCCCGACCAGCGTCAGCGCCGGAAAGTTGTGTCCCTTGGCGACAAGCTGGGTGCCGATCACGATGTCGGCCTCGCCGCGCCCGATCGCCTCGATCTCGGCCTTGAGCGCGCGCGCCGACCCGAAGAGGTCCGACGACAGCACCGCGATCCTCGCCTCGGGAAACAGCGCCGCCGCCTCCTCGGCCAGCCGCTCCACGCCCGGCCCCACCGCCGCCAGCTTGCCCACCGCCTCGCAGGACGGGCAGGCGTCGGGCACCGGCCGCGTCGCCCCGCACTGATGACAGACCAGCACCTTGCGGAACCGGTGTTCCACCATCCGCGCGTCGCACTGGTCGCAGCCGATCTGGTGCCCGCAGGCCCGGCAGATCGTCACCGGCGCGTATCCCCGCCGGTTGAGGAACAGCAGCACCTGCTCCCCCGCCTCGAGCCGCGCCCGCGCCGCCTGCGCCAGCGTGTCCGAGATCCAGCGGTCCTTCGGCAGCGTCTCGACCCGCATGTCCACCGCGCGCAGCTCCGGCATCACCGCCTCGCCGACCCGCGCCGTCAGGTCGAGCCGCGCGTACTTGCCGGCCTCCACGTTGGCCCAGGTCTCCAGCGACGGCGTGGCCGAGGCCAGCACCACCGCCGCGCCGCAGATCGACGCGCGCAGCACGGCCATGTCGCGCGCGTTGTAGAGCACCCCGTCCTCCTGCTTGTAGGAGGTGTCGTGCTCCTCGTCGACGACCACCAGCCCCAGATCCCGGAACGGCAGGAACAGCGACGAGCGCGCGCCCACCACCAGCCCCGCCTCCCCGGTCGCGGCCATCCGCCAGCAGCGCCGCCGCTCGGTCTGGGTGACGCCCGAATGCCATTCGGCGGGCCGCGCCCCGAACCGCGCCTCGACCCGCGACAGGAACTCCGCCGTCAGCGCGATCTCCGGCAACAGCACCAGCGCCTGCCGCCCGCCGGCAAGGCATTCCGCCACCGCCTCGAGGTAGACCTCCGTCTTGCCCGACCCGGTCACCCCCTTGAGCAGCGTCGTGCGATAGCGCCGCGCCCCCAGGTCTTCGCGCAGCCGCGCCGCCGCCACCGCCTGCTCGCCGGTCAGCGTCACCCCCGCCCGGCCCGGATCCAGCGCCGGATAGGGCAGGTCCCGCGGCGCCTCCTCCTCCAGCACAACGCCCTGCGCCACCAGCCCCTTGAGCACCGACCCCGACACGCCCGCCGCCTGCGCGATCTCGCCCGGCGTCATCGCCAGCCCGCCGACCTCCTCGAACGCCGCCAGCACCCGCCGCCGCGCCGGCGTCATCCGGTCGGGCCGCCCCGCGCCCAGCCGGTAGACCCGCCGAACCGCCGGCCCGCCGCCCAGATCCGGCGCCCGCGTCGCCAGCCGCAGCATCGCCGGCAGCGGCGTCAGCGTGTACTCCGCCGCCCGCACCAGGAACTCGCGCATCTCGCCGCGCATCCCCGGCACGTCGAGCACCCGCGCCACCGGCCTGAGCCGCTCCAGCGCATACCCGCCGTCGCCCCCGTCCCAGACCACGCCCAGCACCCGCCGCGGACCCAGCGGCACCTCCACGAAATCGCCCACCCGGCAGCCCCCCGCCGGCGCCTTGTAGTCGAGCCCGTGACCCAGCGGCTGCGTCGTCAGCACGCCCACCCGGTCGCCTTCGGCGAACCCCTCGCTCACGCAGCCCCCGCCGGGGCTTCCGGCGCCGCCTCGCCTGCGCTAGACCGGGCGCAGGACAGGCGGCGCCGCCGCAGGAGGAGGGAAGCCATGAAATTCTTCGTCGACACGGCCGATGTGGACGCCATTCGCGAGTTGAACGACCTGGGCATGGTCGACGGGGTGACCACCAACCCGTCGCTGATCATGAAATCCGGCCGCGACATCCGCGAGGTCACCAAGGAGATCTGCGATCTGGTCGACGGCCCGGTCTCGTCGGAAACGGTCGCGCTCGACGCCGAGGGCATGATCACCGAAGGCCGCAAGCTGGCCGAGATCGCGGGCAACATCACCATCAAGGTGCCGCTCACCTGGGACGGCCTCAAGGCCTGCAAGACGCTCTCCGACGAGGGCCGCATGGTCAACGTCACCCTCTGTTTCAGCGCCAACCAGGCGCTGCTGGCGGCCAAGGCGGGTGCGACCTTCATCTCGCCCTTCATCGGACGGCTCGACGACATCAACGTGGACGGGATGGAGCTGATCCAGGACATCCGCACGATCTATGACAATTACGGGTTCGAGACGCAGATCCTTGCCGCCTCGATCCGCACGGTCAACCACATGACCGAAGCCGCCCGCATCGGCGCCGACGTGGCCACCGCCCCGCCCGAGGTGATCCGCAAGATGGCGAGCCACCCGCTGACCGACAAGGGCCTCGAAGGCTTCCTCGCCGACTGGAAGAAGACCGGCCAGAAGATCGTCTGAGCGCCACGCGCGGGGCCCTTCGCCCCGCGCCAGGTCCGGGTTCCGGGTCCGGGTCGCCAGAATCTGCTATCTCTCGAATCTCAGCACCCCGTGGATCCGCGTTCCCGCGGATGTGTCCGAGGGATGCCGCTCGCCGTCCAGCACCGGCACTTCCGCGAAATCGAACGGACTGACCCCCTCCAGGCAGGCCACGTTGATGCCGAACATGCTCGGATCCGACCTGCGGCGATGGTGCGTGTAGATCCCGCAGACGGAACAGAAATAGTGCTTCGCGGTCCGGGTGCCGAACTGGTAGAGGGTCAGCATCTCCTCCCCCCTGATGAAGTGCAGCCCGTCCAGCGGGGCCGAGGCCGCGACCGCACCGCGCATCCGGCAGAAGGAACATGAACAGCGGCGGACGGTCTCCAGCCCGTTCGTCAGTCGAACCTCGAACCGGACCGATCCGCAGTGACAGGCGCCCCTGCGCAGCTCGGGCCGGGTGGTCATGCGCGACCTCCCCTGCCGGTCCCGCGCGCGCGCGATCCCGCCGCTGTCCGCCGCGCCACCGGTGCCCCGCGCCTCAACTCATCCACTGCCCGCCATCCACGTTGTAGGTCTGCGACACGATGTAGTCGGCCTCCTTCGACGCCAGGAACACGGCCATCCCGGCAAGGTCGTCCGGCGTGGCGAAGCGGCCGGCCGGCACGCCCGCCGCGACCTCGGCCTTCTTCTGGCCCGGCGCCTTGCCTTCCAGGCGGGCGAACATCGCGTCCACATGCTCCCAATGCGCGCCGTCCACCACGCCGGGCGCGATGGCGTTGACGTTGATGCCGTGCCGGATGAGGTTCAGCCCCGCCGACTGGGTCATCGAGATGACGGCCGCCTTGGTCGAGCAATAGACCAGCACCAGGCTCTCGCCCCGCCGCCCGGCCTGGCTCGCCATGTTGATGATCTTGCCGCCATGGCCCTGGGCGATCATCTGGCGGGCGGCGGCCTGCATCGTGAAGAGCGTCCCGGCCACGTTGACCGCATAGAGCTTGTCGTAGCTCGCGCGGGTGATGTCGACGGTCTGCGCGGCGTCGAAGAGGGCGGCGTTGTTGACCAGGATGTCGAGCTTGCCCGCCGTCGCCACCGCGGCGGCGACGGCCGCATCGATGCTCTCCTGCCGCGTCACGTCGAGTTCGACGGCATGGGCGCCGTCGCCGATCTCGGCGGCGGCGCGCTCGGCCGCCTCGACGTTGATATCGCCAAGGACCACGCGCGCGCCTTCGCGGACATAGGCTTCGGCGAATGCCCTGCCGATGCCGCGGGCGGCCCCCGTGATGAGGGCGGATTTTCCGTCAAGGCGTTTCATCGGATGCGCACTCCATTCTGTCGACCTCGTCGATCTTGTCGGGCCCCGGGGCGGGGCGGGCAAGGATTCCGTGCGCCATGCCGCGAACATCTCCGCCCGGACCCGCCGACGCAGGGTCGCCGCAGCCGCCGCGGGCGCCCGCGGCCCCTCTCCGCTCCCCGGTTGCGCCGGGGCGTTGCGCGCGTGCGTATGCACAGGGGGTGTACAGGAGTATGCACGCAGGGTGACAGGGTCTTTCCGGGGCCTGATGCAGCGCCGCCGCACCTGCGGGCGGAGTGTGGCCGGCGGGTTGGCACGGATGAACTTTCGCCGCTAACCTGCCGGAAAACCGAGCAGGAAGGCAACAGGATCATGACAGCCCAGCACACCGAGATCGCCGAAGATGTGCGCGCCCGCATCATCGAGAGCCCCGACGTCATCCTCGACGACCCCGAAATGATGCAAGCCCTTGCGGCGGCTAACGAATCCGCGATGGGCGACAACGTGATCGACCTGCGCGGCATCGCGATGAAGCGTCTCGAGGCGCGGCTCGACCGGCTGGAGGACGCCCATCGCAGCGTCATTGCCGCCGCTCACGAGAACCTCAACGGCATGGCCCTGATCCATCGCGCGGCCCTGCGCCTGCTCGACGCGCGCGACCTCGACGGCTTCCTGCGCGACCTCGCCGGGCCGGTCGCCGAGATCCTGCGGGTCGAGCGCGCCTCGATCCTGCTCGAGGGCGGCGAGCGGCCAGAACTGTCGGAAGGCCTCGCCCTCGTTCCGGCCGGCCACGTCACCGCCTTGCTGACCTCGGGACGCGCCGTCTCGCCGCGCCGGGTCACCCTGCGCCAGGGCGAGGCCGGGTCCGAGGCGCTGATCCTGCTCGATCTCGGCCCCGAGGCACCGGCCGCGGCGGTGCAGCTCGCGACCACCGACCCGCAGCAATTCGCGCCGAACCAGGGCACCGACCTGCTGGCGTTCCTCGGCGGCGTGGTCGAGCGGAGCCTGCGGCGCTGGCTGTGATCTCCCCGGGCCTGCGCGACGCGCTGGAACGCTGGCTGACCCATATCGCGGCGCTCGACGGCGCGGCGGCGCAGACGGTCGAGGCCTATGGCCGCGACCTGCGCGGCTTCCTGTCGTTCGTGACGATCCATCACGGCGAAAGCCTCGGCACCGGGGCGCTGGCCCGGCTCACGGTCAGCGACATGCGGTCGTGGATGGCCCACGAACGCGGCCGCGGCGTGGCTGCGCGGTCGCTGGCGAGGTCGCTCTCGGCGGTGAAGTCGTTCACCCGCTGGGTCGCCGAACGCGAAGGGTTCGACCCCACGGCCATCCTTTCCGCCCGGTCGCCGCGCTATCAGCGGCGCCTGCCGCGTCCCCTGGCCAAGGAGGCCGCGCGCGACGTCCTGCGGATCGTCGAGGCCCAGGCGCGCGAGCCGTGGATCGCGGCACGCGACGTCGCTGTGGTGACGCTGCTCTGGGGCTGCGGGCTGCGGATCTCCGAAGCGCTGGGCCTCGATGCCGACGCCCATCCGCTTGCCGACTCGCTGCGGATCGTGGGCAAGGGCGGCCACGAGCGTCTCGTTCCGGTCCTGCCCGTCGCGCGGGATGCGGTGACGCATTATGCCGCACTCTGCCCCTTCCCGCTGGAGCCGGGCACGCCCCTGTTTCGCGGCGCCCGCGGCGGCCGGCTTTCGCCCCGCACCATCCAGCAGGCAATGGAAAGCGCCCGGAACCAGCTCGGCCTGCCAGCCACCGCCACACCGCATGCCCTGCGTCATTCCTTCGCCACGCATCTGCTCGACGCCGGCGGCGATCTGCGGGCGATCCAGGAACTGCTCGGCCACGCCACGCTCTCGACGACCCAGGCCTACACCGCTGTCGATGCCGCGCGGCTGGTCGAGGTCTACCGCATGGCGCATCCCCGCGCGCAAGAAAGCCGATAGGGTGAACGACGTCGATCCGTTTGCGCCGGGCGACGGTTTGAGCCATCACGAGGGCATGGGAACGCCGCGCCGCCGCGCCATCTTCGTGCATCTGTTGACCGCCAGCGGGGCTGTCTTCGCCATGCTGGCGCTGCTCGAGGCCGTTCAAGCCAAATGGGCCCTGATGTTCTTCTGGCTGGTGGTCGCCTTTGCCGTCGACGGAATCGATGGTCCGCTGGCGCGCCGCTACAACGTCAAGGTCAACGCGCCCGAGTTCGACGGCGTCCTGCTCGACCTCATCATCGACTACCTGACCTACGTCTTCATCCCGGCCTACGCGCTTTTCGCCAGCGGGCTGCTGCCGGGCTGGACCGGATGGATCGCGATCATCGTCATCACCTACACCAGCGTCGTCTACTTCGCCGACACGCGGATGAAGACCACGGATTACTCGTTCGCGGGCTTTCCCTGCTGCTGGAACATGGTGGTGCTGGTGCTCTTCGCGGTGGAGCCGAACTTCTGGGTCACGCTGGCGGTCGTGGTGATCCTGGCGGCGGCGATGTTTCCGCCGATCAAGTTCGTTCACCCGGTGCGGACCGAACGGTGGCGGGCGCTCACCTTGCCGATGACGCTCGCCTGGACCCTGCTGGCGGGGTATGCCGCCTGGGTCGGGTTCGACCCGAACGGCTGGGCCACGTGGGGTCTCGTGGCATCCTCGGTCTACCTGGTCGGGGCGGGTGCGGCGCAGCAGGCGCTCTACGGCCCCGAAGGCTAGGCCGCGCCGGTCAGAGCCGGGTGACGGCCGCGCCCCCCACGATCAGCAGCGCCGCCGCCGCCTTGGCCCGGTCCATCCGCTCGCCGAACACCAGCCAGCCGATCAGCACCGCGAACAGGATCGACGTCTCGCGCAGGGCGGTCACCAGCGCGATCGGCGCCACCGTCATCGCCCAGACGACAATGGCATAGGCGGCGTAGGACGCGCCGGCCGCCACCATGCCGAGCCCCCAGGCGCGCCGCCTGGCCACCAGCGTCGCCGTGCCGCGCATGGCGAGGATCGCCGGGATGTAGAAGATCGCCGCGAAGATCAGGATCCAGCCCACGAACGCGACCGGATCGCCCGACACCCGCGCGCCCAGCCCGTCGACCAGCGAATAGCCCGCCGTCGCCGTGGCCGAGCCCAGCGCGAAGGGCAGCATCGCGCGCGACTCGCCGTTGGTGAAGATCCCCCGCGCCATCAGCAGGATCCCGGCGCCGAGCACCAGGATCCCCACGGCCTCGGCCCCGTCGAGCGGATCGATGACGAAGAACGCGCTCGCCGCCAGCACCATCATCGGCGCGGCGCCCCGGGCGATCGGATAGACCCGGCTGAGGTCGCCCTGCTCGTAGGCGAAGGCCAGGAAAAGCTGGTAGGCCGTGTGGATCAGCCCCGACCCGACGATCCACGGCCAGACCTCCGCCGCGGGCCAGGGACGAAGGACCACGACCGCCGCGCCGCAGACCGCGTTGCCCAATGTCAGCATCAGCATCGCGGTCTGCTTGTTGGCGCCCGTCTTGACCAGCGCATTCCAGAACGCATGCAGGAACGCCGCCGCCAGAACCGCGAGGAACACCGCGCCCGTCATGCCACCCCGCCCCCGACGGCAGCGCGCAGCCGCGCCGCCACCGCCGCGTCAGTCAAGGGCGTCGTTGCAGCGCCCGCAGACGCCGGGATGCGCGTGCGTGCCCACGTCGGGCAGGATCTTCCAGCAGCGCTCGCACTTCTGGCCCTCGGCCCGCGCGAACGCCACGGCGACGCCCGGCACCTCGTCGAGGCGGAAGGCGCCGGCGGGCGCCTCGGCCTCGGTCACGGTGATGCCGGACACGATGCAGACATCGTCGAACGCCACGTCGGCCAGCGCGTTGCGGGTGTTGCCGTCCGCCACATGCACGACCGGCGCCGCCTCGAGCGAAGCGCCGATCACCTTGTCGCGCCGCTGCACTTCGAGCGCGGCGGTCACGGCGCGCCGCACCCGGCGGATCTCGCCCCACTTCTCGGCCAGCGCCTCGTCGCGCCATGCCGCCGGCGTCTCGGGAAAGTCCTGCAGGTGGATCGAGCTGTCGTCGCCCGGGAACCGCTCCAGCCAGACCTCCTCCATGGTGAAGGTCAGGATCGGCGCCAGCCACGCCGAGAGCCGGTGGAACAGGATGTCGAGCACCGTGCGCGCCGCGCGCCGGCCCAGCCGCCCGTCCGGGTCGCAATAGAGCGCGTCCTTGCGCACGTCGAAATAGAACGACGACAGCTCCACCGTGGCGAAGTTGAACAGCGCCTGGAAGACGCGGCTGAAATCGTAGGCGGCGTAGCCCTCGCGCACCACCTCGTCGAGTTCCGACAGGCGGTGCAGGACCCAGCGCTCCAGTTCGGGCATGCTGGCGGGATCGACCCGCTCCTGCCTGTCGAAACCCGCCAGGTTCCCAAGCAGGAATCGCATGGTGTTGCGCAGCCGCCGGTAGCTGTCGGCGGTGCCCTTGAGGATCTCGTCGCCGATGCGCTGGTCGCCGGTATAGTCCGACTGCGCCACCCAGAGGCGCAGGATGTCGGCGCCGTACTGCTTGACGATCTGCTCGGGCAGGATCGTGTTGCCGAGCGACTTGGACATCTTGTTGCCCTTGGCGTCCAGCGTGAAGCCGTGGGTCAGAACGCCCCGATAAGGCGCCCGCCCCTTCGTCCCGCAGGCCTGCAGGAGCGAGGAGTGGAACCAGCCGCGATGCTGGTCCGTCCCTTCGAGGTAGAGGTCGGCGATCCCGTCCGGCGCGCCATCCTCCCGGTCGCGCAGCACGAAGGCGTGGGTCGACCCTGAATCGAACCACACGTCGAGGATGTCGAACACCTGCTCGTAGGCCTCGGGGTCGTGATCGCCGCCAAGGAACCGTGCCTTGGCGCCGTCTGCGTACCAGGCATCCGCGCCCTCGGCCTCGAACGCCTCCGCGATGCGCGCGTTGACCGCCCTGTCGCGCAGCAGGAAATCGTCCGCATCGGGCTTCGCACCCTTCTTCACGAACGCGGTCAGCGGCACGCCCCAGGCGCGCTGACGGCTCAGGACCCAGTCAGGTCGGGCGGCGATCATCGCGTGAAGCCGGTTGCGCCCGGTCTTCGGCGTCCAGCGCACCAGCTCGTCGATGGACGTCAGCGCGCGCTCGCGGATCGTCGCGCCGTATTCGTCCTGCCCGTCCCCCACCGGCTTGTCGATGGCGGCGAACCATTGCGGCGTGTTGCGGTAGATGACCGGCGCCTTGGAGCGCCAGGAATGGGGATACGAATGGGTGAGCTTGCCGCGCGCCGCCAGCCGTCCCGCTTCCGACAGCCTGGCGATCACCGCGTCGTTGGCGTTCCCCTCCTTGCCGTTGGGGCGCACGATAACCTTGCCGCCGAAGAAGGGCAGATCGTCGCGAAACGCCCCGTCCTCCATCACGTTGTAGGTCATCGGCAGCCCGTGCTTGAGGCCGAGCTGGTAGTCGTCGTCGCCGTGGCTGGGCGCGGTATGGACGAAGCCCGTGCCCGCATCCACCGTGACATGCGCGCCCGAGAGCATCGGCACGTCGTAATCCCACTCGCCCCCGGCCCCGTCGAGACCGCGCAGCGGATGGGCACAGGCCGCGCCGTCGGGGTTGAAGCCGATCAGCCGCTCCCACGCGTCGATCCGGCCGGCCTGCCGCACGGCCTCGGCCAGCTCGTCGGCGACGATCAGCGTCTCGCCCAATGCGCACCAGTTGCCCTCGGCCGCCTCGGTGACGCGATAGACGCCGTAGGAGATGTCGGGGCCGAACGCGATGGCACGGTTCTGCGGGATGGTCCACGGAGTCGTGGTCCAGATCACGACGCTCGCGTCGCGCACGGCCCGGTCGACCTCCTCGATCGGGAATTGCGCCTCGTCATCGCCGATCAGGGTGATCGAACTCGATGAACTGCGCCGGAAGCTGCACCAGCGGGAACTTGACCCAGATCGCCGGGCTGACCCGGTCGTGATACTCGACCTCCGCCTCGGCCAGCGCGGTCTTCTCGACCGGGCTCCACATCACCGGCTTCGAGCCCTGGTAGAGCGTGCCGTTCATCAGGAACGTCATGAACTCCTCGGCAATCACCCGCTCGGCATGGAAATCCATGGTCAGGTAGGGCTTTTCCCACTTGCCGGTGACGCCGAGCCGCTCGAACTCCTCGCGCTGGATGTCGACCCAGCCCTCTGCGAAGCGGCGGCATTCCTGGCGGAAGTCGACGACCGGCACGTCGTCCTTGTCGCGGCCCTTCTTGCGGTACTGCTCCTCGATCTTCCACTCGATGGGCAGGCCGTGACAGTCCCAGCCGGGAATGTAGCGCGCGTCCCGCCCCATCATCTGCTGGCTGCGCACCACGAAATCCTTCAGGATCTTGTTGAGCGCGTGGCCGATATGCAGGTGCCCGTTGGCATAGGGCGGGCCGTCATGCAGGATGAACGGCTCGCGCCCGTCCTTCTCGCGCAGGCGGTCGTAGATGCCGATCCGCGCCCACCGCTCCAGCCAGCCGGGCTCCCGCTTGGGCAGGCCCGCCCGCATGGGAAAGTCGGTTTGCGGAAGGTTCAGCGTGTCGCGGTAGTCGGGCGTGTCGGCGCACATGGGAATTGTCCTGGCGGATGAAGGTTGGGGGCTGTGACGATGGCCGAAGTCGATCCGGCCCGATCCCGGCGGCTCAGGGGCAGAGCGCCGGGCCGGTAATTCGGCCGATGATCACCGGAAACGACATGGGCGGCTGTATAGGCGCCGGCCCTGCCGGGGTAAAGATGCGCGAAGCCCGCCCCGACCCCGGCCAGCGCGCCGACACCGGATGCGCGTCGCCCGCACGGGGTGCGGCGGCACGCAGGCTCATCTCGGGTTGGTGCGGCCCATCAAGCACCCGCTGCCCGCGTCGAAATCGAAGACCTCGCGCCCGTAGCGGCGATCCGCCAGCCGCTCGGCATCGTGAAATTGCGCGCAAAGCGCGAAATCCGTGTCGCTCCGCCGCTCCAGCACGAAGGGCGCGCCGCTCACCGGGTCGGCAAGGTCGCCCTCCCGCAGGATCCGCCCGCCGCACCAGTCGCGCAGGGTCCCGGCCGTCAGGTCGCGCGGCAGCGGCTCGACCGCCTCCCCGGGACGCCCGCAACGCAACCGCACCGACAGGTCCCGCAGCGCGCCGAGCCGCGCCTCGTCCTCGTGCAGCTTGCGCACCGCGACCGGCCCGCCAACAAGGAACAGCCCGAGCGCGATCGCCGCCGCCACCAGCGCCACGAAGCCCGCGCCCAGAACGCGCCTCACCGCGCGCCCCGCTCCGGCAGGTAGCGCCCGAAGATCGCCGCCGCGACCAGCGCAACCGCCGCCGCCTTGAGCGCGAACACCCAGCTCAGCCCGCCGTCCAGGAGCGCGTAGATCACCGACACCAGATCCCCCAGCAGCACGCAGGCCGACAGGTAGAGCGCCACGTTCGTCATCATCGCCCGCGCCAGCGACAGCCGCATCGGCCCGTCCCTCTGCCGCCCCGCCTCGCGCCGGTCGAGCCAGAGATAGAGCGGCCCCATCACCAGCAGCACCGAACTCGCCCACCGCACCCGGTATTCCGCGCCCGAATTCGAGAACGCCCGCCCGGGCGACACAAGGTCGATGATCGCGTGCAAGAGGACCACCAGATGCACCGCCCCCGCCACCAGCGCCGTCAGAACGATGCCATAGACCAGCGCGTCGCGCGCCGTGAAACGCGGCACGGGCCGGGGCACCGGCGGCGCGAAGGGCACGTCGGCCCATGCCGCCAGCGCCTGCGCCACCTCGTCCCCGCTCCACCCCGCCGAAGTCAGCGTCGTGGCGATCTCCTCGCGCCCGCGCCCCGCCATCAGCGCCTCGCGCACGAACGCCTCGAGCCGGTCCCGCGTCGCCATCCGCTTTCCTTTCCCGTCCTTTGCGCAACTTGAGGGCGACGGATCCTCCCGGCGCAACGGCTTTTCGTCCCCGCCTCAGCCCCGTCGCGCGGCGAAGAACCCGCGCAGAAGCGCCGCCGCCTCGCCCGCATTGATACCGCAATAGACCTCGGGCGCATGGTGGGACTGCGCGTGCGCGAACACCCGCGCCCCGTGCGCCACCCCGCCCGATTTCGGATCGTCCGCGCCGTAATAGAGCCGCCCGATCCGGGCCGCCGCGATTCCCGCCGCGCACATGGCGCAGGGCTCCAGCGTGACGTAGAGGTCGCACCCGGCCAGCCGTTCCGACCCCAGCGCCGCGCAGGCCGCCCGGATCGCCAGCATCTCGGCATGGGCGGTCGGGTCGGCCAGCTCCCGCGTGCGGTTGCCCGCCACCGCCAGCACGGCGCCGCCGCGCACGATCGCCGCGCCCACCGGCACCTCGCCGCGCGCGCCCGCCGCCCGCGCCTCGGCCAGGGCCGCGTCCATATGGCTGCGAAAGGTCATGGCCCGGTCATGCCGCCGCCGCGTCCGAATGCCAAGCCGCTTCCCCCCGCGCCCCGCCCGCGCTATGCCCCGCCCATGACAGACGAGCGTATCGCCAAGGTGCTGGCCCGGGCCGGCATCGCCAGCCGCCGCGAGGCCGAACGGATGATCGAAGGCGGGCGCGTCTCGGTCAACGGCCGCCGCATCGACAGCCCGGCGCTCAACGTCGGGCCCGCCGACCGCATCGAGGTCGACGGCAAGCCCATCCCCGACCGCGAGCCGCCGCGCATCTGGCTCTACCACAAGCCTCTCGGCCTCGTGACGACGGAGCGCGACGAAAAGGGCCGCACCACGGTCTTCGACAGCCTGCCCGACGACATGCCCCGCGTGATGAGCGTCGGGCGGCTCGACCTCAACTCCGAGGGGCTGCTGCTCCTGACCAACGACGGCGAGGTCAAGCGCCGCCTCGAACTTCCCACCACCGGTTGGACCCGCAAGTACCGCGTCCGCGTCCACGGCGCCCCGTCCGACGACATGCTCAAGCCCCTGCGCGACGGTCTGACGGTCGAGGGCGAGCGGTTTCGCCCCATGACCGTGACCATCGACCGCCAGCAGGGCGCCAACGCCTGGCTTACCATCGCCATCCGCGAGGGCCGCAACCGCGAGATCCGCCGCGCGCTGGAGGCCGTGGGCCTGTCGGTCAACCGTCTCATCCGCGTCAGCTACGGACCCTTCCGGCTGGCCGAACTGGCCGCCGGCGCGGTGTCCGAGGTCCGCCAGAAGATCGTCCGCGATCAGCTCGGCCTGCCGTCCGACCCGGCCTCCGAGACCGGCACCGCCAGCGCGAAACCGCGCCGCGTCCTCGCCCGCAAACCGGGCAAGGGGCGCCCCAGGCCGTCCGACGGGCGCGACGTTCTGGCCGAGGGCCGCAGCGAGCCGAAACGCGGCGGCCCGCGAAATTCGCCGAAACCCCGCCCCCGGTCCGTCGACGACACGGAAGAGCCGCGCGGCGCGCGCCCGTCTCGGTCCGGTCCCCGGCGCTCCGCCGACGACACCGGCGCGACAGGTCCGAAGGCGCGCGGCGGCGCCCCGGACGAATCCGCGCCCCGCTCCAGACCCCGCCGCGAATCCGGCCCCGCTGGCCGCTCCGGCCCGCCGAGCGGCCCCGGCCCGCGCGGCCCGAAGGCGGGCGGCGGCCCGAAAGCGGCGGCGGCCCGAAGGGGCCCCGCGCCTCCCCCTCCGGGGATCGCCCGACCCGCCCCGGTCCCGGCAGACCCGGGGGCCCGCGCGGCTCCGGCGGCCCGCGCCGCGGTTGACGCAGGGTCCGCCACGCCCGCACGGAACGACACGGCCGCAAGAGGCATTGACCACTGGCACGCGGGGACACGCTGAAATACAGTGTCTCCGACCTATCGGAGCGGTATCGGGGCGATGCAGCGTCTGGCACTTGCGATCATTCTGCTGGCCATCCTGGTGGGCGTCCTGACCATGGCTGCGCGCGCATTCCGGCGCAGCCTCGAGCCGCGTGACACGCCGGTGATCGGCACCAACAGCGGGGGCATCACCATGCAGAAACTGGCTTTCGCGGGCCTCTTCCTCGTCATCCTCGGAACATCCACCGGCTGGCTGGGCGGGCTCTGATGGCGCGGCGCTTCGGCGGCACATATTCCCCGAACGGCAAGGACGAGACGGCCGCCCCGCGCACCCGCCGCCCCGAGCGGATGGCGATGCGGCGCAACCTTCTGTGGCTCGCGCCCGCGCCGCTCCTCTTTACCGCCTTCGCCGGCGGCGCCGTCGGCATGGCGAGCGATCTGGCCGCGCTGGCCCTCCTGTGGGGCTCGGCCTACCTGCTCGGAGAGGGTCTCAAGGCCGAAGCCGCCTATGCCGAGCGCAACGTCGCCAGGCGCCCGTCGATCCCGCGCAAGCTCTTCGCCAGCGTCGGCACCGGCCTTGGCGTCGCGCTCGCCGCGCTCGAGGGCGGTGGCGGCATGCTCGCGCCCCTGCTCTTCGGCAGCGTGGCGGCGGTGCTGCACGTCGTGGCCTTCGGCACCGACCCGCTGCGCGACAAGGGCGCCGAGGGCGTCGACGAGATGCAGTCGGACCGCGTCATGCGCGCCGTCGACGAGGCCGAGCGCCTGTTGTCCGACATCCGCGCCACCATCGCCCAGACCACCGACCGCCCCCTGATCGAGCGCGTCGAGCGCTTTCAGGACACCGCCCGCGCGCTCTTCCGCTCGGTCGAGGAGGACCCGCGCGACCTCGCCGGCGTGCGCCGCTACCTCGGGGTCTACCTGCTCGGCGCGCGCGACGCGACGACCCGGTTCGTGGAGCTTCACGGCCGCTCCGGCGATTCAGGTGCGCGCGCGGATTACGTGGCGCTGCTCGACGATCTGGACCACACCTTCGCCGAGCGCACGCGTCGGCTCATGGCCGAGTCGCGCACCGATCTCGACGTCGAGATCGGCGTGCTGCGCGACCGGCTCGCCCGCGAGGGCGTCACCACGCAAAGGAAGGACGAGTGATGTCGGACAAGGTGCGCACCGAAGCCGCCGAAACGCAGACGCTGGTGGACGAACTCGGGCGCGCGCGGCTGCGTGATGTCGGCGATGCCGTGCCCGACCGCCGCGACGCGCCCGCCGAAACCGCCGCCGAGATCGACCGCCGCGTGGCCGAGATCGACATGGCCGACACCCAGTCCATCGTCTCCTTCGGCGCCCGCGCCCAGGGCGAGCTGCAGCGCATCAGCCAGTCGATGCTGGCCGACGTGCGCAACAAGGACGTCGGCCTGGCCGGCGACAACCTGCGCGAGATCGTCACCACCCTGCGCGGCTTCTCGCTCTCCGAACTCGACCCGAACCGCCGCCGCTCCTGGTGGGAACGCCTTCTCGGCCGCGCCAAGCCGGTCGCCAGATTCATGGCGCGCTACGAGAAGGTGCAGGTCCAGATCGACGACATCACCGACCGCCTGCTGCGTCACGAGCACCAGCTCCTGAAGGACGTCGCGCGCCCTCGACCTGCTCTACGACAAGACGCTCGCCTTCTACGACGAACTGGCGCTCTACATCGCCGCCGGCGAGGAGAAGCTGCGCCAGCTCGACACCGAGACGATCCCGGCGGCCGAGCGCGCCATGTCCGACGGCAAGGGCGACGACGTGATCGAGGCGCAGGAGCTGCGCGATCTGCGCGCCGCGCGTGACGACCTGGAACGCCGGGTCCACGACCTCAAGCTGACGCGCCAGGTCACGATGCAGTCGCTCCCCTCCATCCGCCTGGTGCAGGAGAACGACAAGGCGCTGGTCACCAAGATCAACTCCACCCTCGTCAACACCGTGCCGCTCTGGGAGACGCAGCTCGCCCAGGCGCTGACCATCCGCCGCGGCCGCGAGGCGGCGGCCAGCGTGCGCGAGGCCTCCGACCTGACCAACGACCTTCTGCGCCAGAACGCCGAGACCCTGCGCCAGGCCAACAAGGAGATCCGCACCGAGTTCGAGCGCGGCGTCTTCGACATCGAGACGGTCAAGGCCGCCAACGACACCCTGATCGCCACCATCGAGGAAACGCTCACCCTGGCCGACGAGGCCAAGGCCCGCCGCGCCACCGCCGAGGGCGAGCTGCGCACCATGGAGACCGAGCTGCGCAACGCCCTCGCCGCGGCCAGCGCCCCGGCCCAATCCGCCCAGCCACAGGCTGCCCCGGCCAGGGCCAGATCCGGCAACGGCCGCCCTGCATGAAACTCCGCTTCGTCCTCCTCGCGGCGGCGCTTGTCCTGGTGTCGGCCTGCGAGCCGCCCCTCCCCGAAGCCGCCAGGTCGCCGCCGGCGGCGCGCCCCGCCGTCGCACCCGCGACGCCCGACCTCTCGCGCTCGAACAGGAGCGCCGGCCTGGCGCGCTATTACGCCCGGGTGCAGTTCGGCCTGAAGGCGCAGGGCCTCCTGCGCACCGATTACGACGCCGCCGATGCGCCGTTCTCGGCCCGCGATCTGGTCGAGAACTTCGAGCGCATCGCGCTCTACCAGGAATACGCCAACGTCGCGGGCCGCATCGTCGCGCGCCAGACCGAAAGCCAGCTGCACAAATGGGTCGACCCGGTGCGCCTGCAACTGGCCTTCGGCGACGGCGTGTCCGAAGACGTGCGCCTTCGCGACACCGCCGCCGTGCGCGACTACGTCGCCCGACTCGCCCGCGTCTCCGGTCACCCGATCCGCATGGTCGAAGAGGGCGGCAACTTCCACGTCCTCATCGTCGACGAAGACTCGCGCGAACGCCTCGGCGCGACGCTCGACGACCTCATCCCCGGCATCAGCGACGAGGCGGTGCGCACCGTCGTCGAGCTGCCGCGCTCCAGCTATTGCCTCGTCTTCGCGCTCGACCCGTCCGACACCGGCGCCTACGAGCGCGCCGTCGCCGTGATCCGCGCCGAGCATCCCGACCTGTTGCGCCTCTCGTGCCTCCACGAAGAGATCGCCCAGGGCCTCGGCCTGTCCAACGACAGCCCCGCCGCGCGCCCCTCGATCTTCAACGACGACGAGGAATTCGCGCTCCTCACCCGCCACGACGAATTGCTGCTCACGATGCTCTACGACCCGCGCATGATCCCCGGCATGTCCGTCGCGCAGGCCCGTCCGCTGGCCGAAGAGATCGCCAACGAACTCCTGCCCGGAAGCTGAGGAAAGCCCCATGATCTGGAATTATCTCTCGGGGCAGTTCATCGACGTCATCGAATGGACCGACGACAGCCGCGACACCATGGTCTGGCGCTTCGAGCGGCAGGGCAACGAGATCAAGTACGGCGCCAAGCTCACCGTCCGCGAGGGGCAGGCCGCCGTCTTCGTCCACGAGGGGCAGCTCGCGGACGTCTTCATGCCCGGCCTCTACCTGCTGGAAACCAACAACATGCCGGTGATGACCACGCTCCAGCACTGGGACCACGGCTTCCGGTCGCCCTTCAAGTCCGAGATCTACTTCGTCGCGACCCGCCGCTTCACCGACCTCAAATGGGGCACCAGGAACCCGATCATCCTGCGCGACCCCGAATTCGGCCCGACCCGCGTGCGCGCCTTCGGCACCTACGCCATCCGCGTGACCGAGCCGGGGCGCTTCCTGACCGAGATCGTGGGCACCGACGGCGCCTTCACCTCCGACGAGATCACCTTCCAGATCCGCAACATCATCGTGCAGGAGTTCAGCCGCGTGCTCGCCGCCTCCGGCATCCCCGTCCTCGACATGGCCGCCAACACCGCGGATCTGGGCAAGCTCGTCGCCGCGGAGATCAGCGGCACGCTCGCCGAATACGGCCTCGCCATGCCCGAGCTCTACGTGGAGAACATCTCCCTGCCACAGGCGGTGGAACAGGCCCTCGACCGGCGCACCTCCATGGGCGTGGTCGGCGATCTGGGCCGCTACACCGAGTTCTCGGCGGCCGAGGCCATGACCCGCGCCGCCGCCAATCCGGGCGGCGCCGGTGCCGGGATGGGCGCCGGCCTCGGCGCCGGAATGGGCCTCGCCATGGGCGCGCAGGCCGCCCGCGCCGGCCCCTGGGGCGCCGTTCCCGCCGCCGCCGCTCCCGCTGCCGCCGCCGCACCGCCGCCTCCGCCGTCCGAGCATGTCTGGCACATCGCCCGGGCCGGCGAGACGAGCGGCCCCTTTTCCAGGGCCGCGCTGGGGCGGATGTCGGGCGACGGCGGCCTCACCCGCGAAAGCTGGGTCTGGACCGCCGGGCAGGACGGCTGGAAACGCGCCGAGGACGTCCCCGAACTGGCGCAGCTCTTCACCGTCATGCCCCCGCCCCCGCCCGCCGATGCCTGAGCAGGCCCCGCGCCGCGCGACCCGTCCCGCCGAAAGGCGCAACGCGCACCTGCGCGGCGGCCCGTCGGCCTCCCCACGCGCCCCGGCCCCGGTGTCCGTCCGTCCCGCACGCCTCACCGCCATCCTTCACGGAGCGTCGCTTCGGCGTCCGGCCCGGCCCGTCGCGCGTTCCCCGCCTCGACCTTGCGGCCTCATGCCCGTCCCCGGACCGGCCGCAGGACCGCCACCCGCGACCGGCCCGACCACGGCGCATCCCGACCACGCCCTCCCCTCCGGCCCGTTTCATGGCTGACCGGCCCACCCCCACGGCCGGCGCCGAGGAACACCGCTTCC
The DNA here is from genome assembly GCA_963709765.1 of uncultured Alphaproteobacteria bacterium. Taxonomy (GTDB): domain Bacteria; phylum Pseudomonadota; class Alphaproteobacteria; order Rhodobacterales; family Rhodobacteraceae; genus Roseitranquillus. Next base: position 101,046 of record CAVPXL010000002.1, read on the forward strand.
CCTGCCCGACCTGCGGCGCCGACCTGCGCTACGACCCCGGCGCCGAACAGCTCGTCTGCCACCATTGCGGCCACGTGGAAAAGATCGCCGGCCGCGGCCCCGCCAACGCCCCGATCGTCGAGCACGACTTCCGCGCCGCCGTCGAGGCCGCCCTCCTCGTCACCGACATGGAGGAGACCCGCACCGTCACCTGCCAGTCCTGCGGCGCCGAGGTGGAGTTCGACCCCGACACCCACGCCCGCGAATGCCCGTTCTGCGCCAGTCCCATCGTCACCGACACCGGCGTCAACCGGCACGTCAAGCCCGGCGCCGTCCTGCCCTTCGCCCTCGATCAGGACGCCGCCCGCGCCGCCATGCGCGACTGGCTCGGCCAGCTCTGGCTCGCGCCCGGCGGCCTGCGCCGCTACGCCCGCCGCTCCCACCCGCTGCAGGGCATCTACGTCCCGTACTGGACCTTCGACGCCGACACCCGGTCGGAGTATTCCGGCGAACGCGGCACCGCCCACACCCGGATGCGCACGGTCGTCCAGAACGGCAAGCGCCGCACCGTGCCCCAGACCGAGATCCGCTGGGCCCGGGTGCGCGGCCGCGTCGCCCGCGCCTTCGACGACGTCCTGGTCCTCGCCAGCCGCTCGCTCCCCGCCAGGCACACCGACGCGCTCCAGCCCTGGCAGCTCGCCGCCCTCGAACCCTACGCCCCCGAATACCTCGCCGGCTTCCGCGCCGAGGCCTACCAGGTCGAGCTGCGCGAGGGCTGGACCCGCGCCCGCGCCATCATGGACGGCCGGATCGAACGCGACGTGCGCTTCGACATCGGCGGCGACCGCCAGCGCATCCACCAGATCCGCACCGACGTCTCGAACGTCACCTTCAAGCACGTCCTGCTGCCGGTCTGGGTCGCGGCCTACACCTGGCGCGGCAAGCCCTACCGCTTCGTCGTCAACGGTCAGACCGGGCGCGTCGCGGGCGAGCGCCCATGGTCGCCGTGGAAGGTCGCGGCGGCGGTGATCCTCGCGCTCCTCCTCGCCGCCGCCGCGGCCTGGTTCTATGCCCAGGGCCAGGGCGGCGGCGTCTCCTGGTAGGCCTCGCGCCGCCCGGCAAAGCGCTGGCCCTCCGCGCCCCACCGACCGTAAGGTAGGCCCCATGGCAAGCGCGGCGCCCGCGCCCGCCAGTCCAAGGGCCGCGCCGCAAGCGGCCCGAACCGAGGGGAGTGACCGGATGATCCTGTGCTGCGGCGAGGCCCTGATCGACATGCTGCCGCGCCGGACGGACGCGGGCGAGACCGCCTTCGCCCCCCATGCCGGCGGCGCGGTCTTCAACACCGCCATCGCGCTCGGGCGGCTCGGCACGCGCCACGCAATTCCTGTCGGGCATCTCCACCGACCTCTTCGGGCGCATGCTGATCGACGCGCTCGCACAAAGCGGCGTCGACGCGCGCCCCGCGATCCGCTCCGACCGGCCCACGACACTGGCCTTCGTGGAACTGACCGACGGTCAGGCGCGGTATGCCTTCTACGACGAGAACACCGCCGGACGGATGCTGATGCCCGGTGACATGACCGCCCCCGGCCCCGACGTCACCGCGCTGTTCTTCGGCGGCATCAGCCTCATGGTCGAACCCTGCGGCGGCGCCTACGAGGCCCTCGCCCTGGCCGAGACCGGGCAGCGCGCCGTCATGCTCGACCCCAACATCCGCCCCGGCTTCATCCGTGACGAGGCCGCCTATCGCGCCCGCATCGACCGGATGATCGCCGCCGCCGACATCGTGAAGCTCTCCGACGAGGATCTGCACTGGCTCCGGGGCGCGGGCGACGCCGCCAGCCTCGCGCGCGGCATCATCAGGATGGGCCCGGCCCTGGTCTGCATCACCGAGGGCGCGAGGGGCGTCACCGGCTACACCGCCACCGGCGCACGCCACGCCGCCGCCTCGCGCGTCGCGGTCGTGGACACGGTCGGCGCGGGCGACACCTTCAACGCCGGGCTCCTCGCCGGGCTGCACGACCACGACGCCCTGCGCCCGGGCCTCCCCGATCTCGACGACGCGACCCTCGACGCGGCCCTGTCGCTCGGCGCGCGCGCCGCCGCGATCACCGTCTCCCGCGCCGGCGCCAACCCGCCCCGCCGCGACGAACTGTGATGCCCGCCCTCACCTCTGCCGTCTCCGCCTGATGCGCGCCCTTGTCCAGCGCGTCACCCGCGCCGCCGTCAGCGTGGACGGCGAAACCATCGGCGCCATCGACGCGGGCCTCCTGATCCTGGTCTGCGCCATGCGCGGCGACGACGCGACCGCGCCGGAGCGGCTGGCCCGCAAGGCCGCTCGCCTGCGCATCTTCCGCGACAATTCCGGGCGCATGAACCGCTCCCTCCTCGACACCGGCGGCGCCGCCCTCGTGATCAGTCAGTTCACCCTCGCCGCCGACACCGCGTCGGGCAACCGCCCCGGCTTTTCCGCCGCCGCCCCGCCCGGGGACGGCGAGGCCGCCTGTCGCGCCTTCGCCGACGCCCTCGCCGCCGAGGGCATCTCCGTCGCCACCGGCCGGTTCGGCGCGACCATGGCTGTGGAGCTGGTCAACGACGGCCCGGTGACGATCTGGCTCGACGTCTGAGAGCGACCGGAACCGCTCCGCCCGGCCCTGCCCGGGTCTTTCAAATCTTGTCAGAAGTTTAAAATGGGGGGGTAAAATCTTGCTACTTCTTGCAAGTTTCGCCCGCCGATCGCATTTCCCGCGTCAGTCGCGGACGTAGCGCAGATGCGAAACCCGCGCCTCGCTCAACGCATCCCGCACGAATTGCGGGATCCGCTCCGTCGTCAGCCGCTCCGGCTCCCCCTCCGGAGCGCGGCCCCACACCCGGGTCTGATGCGCCTCCACCAGCAGCGTGTCGTCGCGCGTGAAACGGTGCGCGACGTCGAACGACGCCTCGCCCAATCTCTTGATCTGACTGGATAATACAAGAAGGTCGCCGACCCGCGCCGGGGCCTTGAAGACCGCCTGCCCGTTGACCAGCGGCGTTCCGCGAAACAGGGGATCTTCGGCCACCATCCGCGTCATCCGGACCCCTGCCGCATCGAACAGCGCCAGGAGGCCGGCCTCCATCCAGTCGTAGAAATTGGGATTGTACACGATCCGCGCCGGATCGCAGTGCCCCCACTCCACCCGGATATCGAGCCGGCTCTCCAACATCGCGACGCTACTCAGGCTTTTGTTTTACTTGTTTTTTTCTTGACCTCTTTGGTCTCCGTCGTCTTCGATTCCGGCGCCAGGACGAGCGTTCCAAGTGGCGGCAGCGTCAGCATCAGCGACGCCGGCCGACCATGCGTTCCGTCGTCGACCGCCCTGAGAAGTCCGCCATTTCCGGCATTCGACCCGCCATAGATGGAGGCGTCGGTGTTCATCAGCTCGCGCCACGCTCCGGCCTGCGGAACCCCGAGCCGATAGCCCTCGCGCAGCACCGGCGACATGTTGCAGACGATCACGACAGGACGCGTGCCTTCCTTGCCATTCCTTTGATAAGCAAAGACATTGTTTTCCGCATCTCCGCCGTCGATCCACTCGAACCCCTCCGGCGAGCAGTCGAGCTGGTGCAGCGCAGGCTCGTCCCGGTAGAGCCGGTTCAGGTCGCGCACCACATGCTGCACGCCCGCATGGTAGTGGTTTTCCAGAAGATGCCAGTCGAGCGACTGGTCGTGGTTCCACTCCTTCTCCTGCGCGAATTCACCGCCCATGAAGAGCAGCTTCTTGCCGGGATGAGTCCACATGAACCCGAAATATGCCCGCAAATTCGCGAACTTCTGCCATTCGTCGCCGGGCATCCGCGTCAACAGCGACCCCTTGCCGTGCACCACTTCATCGTGGCTCAGCGGCAGGACGAAATTCTCGGAAAACGCGTAGTGGATGCCGAACGTCATCTGGTGGTGGTTGTAGCGCCGGTAGATCGGGTCGAGCTTCATGTATTCCAGGGAGTCGTGCATCCACCCCATGTTCCACTTGAAGTTGAACCCAAGCCCGCCGTCTCCGACCGGCCGGCTAACCCCCGGAAATGCCGTTGATTCCTCGGCAATGGTGATCGTGCCCGGCGCGCGTTTCTCCACCTGCTCGTTGGTGCCGCGCAGGAAATCGATGGCGTCGAGGTTCTCGCGCCCGCCGTAGCGGTTCGGGATCCACTCTCCTTCGTTGCGCGAGTAATCGAGGTAGAGCATCGAGGCCACCGCATCGACGCGCAGCGCATCCACATGAAACTGGTCGAGCCAGTACAGCGCCGAGGAGCGCAGGAAGTTCGCCACCTCGTTGCGCCCGAAATTGTAGATCAGCGTGTTCCAGTCCTTGTGGAACCCGAGCCGCGGATCCTCGTGCTCGTAAAGCGCCGTCCCGTCGAAATGCGCCAGGCCATGCGCGTCCGAAGGGAAGTGGGCAGGCACCCAGTCCACGATCACGCCGATGCCGTCGCGGTGGAGACGATCCACCATCGCGGCGAAATCGGCCGGACTGCCGTAGCGGGCGGTGGGCGCGAACATGCCGATCGGCTGGTAGCCCCAGGATCCGGTGAAGGGGTGTTCGCTGACGGGCAGGAATTCGACGTGGGTGAACCCCATGTCGGCGCAATATTCTGCCAGCATGTCGCCCATCGTCGCGTAGTCGAGCACCTCGCCGTCGGCGCCCCGGCGCCAGGAGCCGGGATGTACCTCGTAGATCGAGACCGGTTGGCTGACGAGGTCCTTTTCACTGCGCCGCGCGATCCAGTCGCCATCCTGCCATTCGTATTTCAGCAATCCGGTGACCACCGAAGCGGTCTGCGGCGGCGCCTCCTGCGCGAAGGCGATCGGATCGGCCTTGAGCGGCAGCGTCTCGCCGTAGGCGCCGATGATCTCGTACTTGTAGATCTCGCCGCGCTGGATGCCCGGAACGAACAATTCCCAGATGCCGCTGCCCCAGCGCTTGCGCATGACGTGGCGGCGGCCGTCCCAGGCGTTGAAGTGCCCTACCACGCTGACGCGGCGCGCGTTCGGCGCCCAGACGGCGAAGTTGACCCCGTCGGCACCCTCATGGGTCATCGGATGGGCGCCGAGCTTGCTGTAGAGGTCTTCGTGACGGCCCTCGGCGATCAGGTGTTCGTCCATCTCGCCCAGAACGGGGCCAAAGGCATAGGGGTCGCCACGCTCCCACTCGGCCTCGCCGGCACGGAACCGCAGGCGGTAGTCAAACCGGCCCCGCTTGCCCTTGGCCTGGCCCTGAAAGAAGCCCTCCTTGTGGACGCGCTCGAGCTCCACGACGGTCTCGCCGGTCTTCGCGTCGATGACCTGGACCTCGGCGGCATCGGGCGCGAAGACGCGGACGCGCGGAACGCCCTTGCCCTCGGCATGCATCCCGAGGACCGCGAACGGATTGCCGTGCTGACCGCGCACGATCTCCTCGATCTCTTCAGGCGTGGGTTCGGAGTATTGCCGGCGTGGGTTCGCGGCCATCAAGAGTCCTCCCGTTCGATGATCGACAGCACGCCGCGCAAGGGGATCGTCACCCAATGCGGGCGGCTGGCGAGCTCGTATCCGATTTCATAGACGGCCTTCTGCACCAGGAAGAGATCCAGAAGCGCCCGCGCAAAGTCCGGGTCGTCTGGATGCACGGCGCTTTCGGCCATTGTTGCGTGGTAGGTGTCCTGGAATTCCCGCACCGCCTGCGCGCGCCAGCGTGTGACGCGCTCGATCGCGGCCTCGGAGCCGCCGCCCATCTCGGTGCGCTTGTTCAGCGCGGACCAGGCGGCATAGTCGAGCGAGCGCAGCATTCCCGCCACATCGCGCAGGGCGGAGCTCTTGGCGCGCCGCTCCACGACGGGACGGCGGGGCTCGCCCTCGAAGTCGATGATCATCACGTCGTTCTGCACCACGAGGACCTGGCCCAGGTGATAGTCGCCGTGGATGCGGATGCGCCGACCCGAAGGGGTCATGCGTTCCACCGCGTCGAGCCGGTCGATCAGGACGCCGCGCCCGTCCAGAACGCGCTGTGCCATGGCGCGCGCGTCTTCGTCGAGCGACGAGAGCGAGCGGTCCAGTGCGGCGAGGTTGGCATCGATCTCGGCCTTGACCTCGGCGACCCAGACCGCGACGTCATCGGCCTTGATCTCTTCGGCGGCAAAGGCCGGATCGTCGGTCTGCGTCGCCAGCGCCAGGTGAAGCTCGGCGGTGCGCTGACCCAGCAATTCCCCGACCGCGAGCGGGCCGGCAAAGATGCGGTCGTCCAGATCCTCTTCGCTGGCGACCTCGACATCCTCGAGATCGCGGTCGAGCGCGTCGACGAGATTCGCCCACGCATCGCCCTGGTTCTGGACGTAGCGGAACGCCGCGCCCAGCGACGTGGATGATCCGTTGCCGTGCTGATGCTCCAGACTGCCGAGGAAGGCAGGCGTATTGGCGAAGCCGGCCTCTTCGGTCAGGAAGCGCGCCACCTCGACCTCGGGCTGCACGCCCTCGCGCAGACGTCGGTAGAGCTTGAGAATGACGCTGTCGCCAAAGGCGATCGACGCGTTGCTCTGCTCCGCCGACAGGGTGCGCGGTTCGCCCACGCTCTCGATCTCGCGCAGGCGGTCGTTGCCGTGAAAGACGATGCGGCCCTCGGCGGCGTCGACGACCTCGTCCCGGCGCATCCCCTCGAGCAGGCGCAGCGCCATTTCGTGATCGGCGGTCCCGTCGATCATCGCCCCGACGCGCGGACCACGTCGCAATTTGGCCACGGTGGCCCAGAGGGTGGGCGAGCCGTGGCTTACATGCTCCTCGCCCCAGATCGCGGAGAGCGGCATGAAGTAGCGCTCCGTGTCGCCGTCGATCTTGACGTCGAGCACCGAGAGCGAATGGCGGCCGTCCAGCTCGGCAAGCTCGACGATGTCGACCGAGCGGATACGCTTGTCCTTGCTGGCGAACCATCGCTGAAGCGGCAGGAACTTGGGCATGGTGTCGCGCGCCAGCTCCCGGCCCTCGCGCCCGGCAAGCGCCGTCGAGAGGCGCCCGTCGCGGGTGGTGAGCGTCAGGAACTCGGGCAGCGGCGGCGTGATCTCCTGGTGCCAGCGGGGCGAGTCCACCTCGGCCGCCAGCAGGAACCAGTAGAATCCGTAGGACGGCAGCGTCAGAAGGTACGGTAACTCGCCCACCGGCGGGAACGGCGAGCGCCCGGTCAGTTCCACCGGCACCCGGCCGCGATAGTCGCTGAGGTCGATCTCGGCGGCCTGTGCCGAGCGCGACAGGTTGGCGACGCAGAGAACGGTCTCCTCCGCCGTCTCGCGGACATAGGCCAGCACCTTGCGGTTGCTGGGATAGAGCAGCTTCATCTCGCCGCGCCCGAAGACGGTATGGTTCTTGCGCACGTTGATCATGCGCCGCATCCAGCTCAGCAGGCTGGACGGGTCGTTCTGCTGCGCCTCGACGTTGATCGCCTGGAAACCGTAGAGCGGGTCCTGGATGGTCGGCAGGAAAAGCCGCTGCGGATCGGCACGGCTGAATCCGGCGTTGCGGTCGGACGACCACTGCATCGGCGTGCGCACACCATCCCGGTCGCCCAGATAGAAGTTGTCGCCCATGCCGATCTCGTCGCCGTAATACACGATGGGCGTGCCAGGCATCGACATCAGCAGCGAGTTCAGAAGCTCGATCTTGCGCCGGTCATTCTGCAAGAGCGGCGAGAGCCTGCGCCGGATGCCGAGATTGATGCGCGCGCGCCGGTCGCTGGCGTAGGTCTGCCAGAGATAGTCGCGCTCCTTGTCGGTGACCATTTCCAGCGTCAGCTCGTCATGGTTGCGCAAAAAGATCGCCCACTGGCAGTTTTCCGGGATTTCGGGCGTCTGGCGCATGATGTCGGTGATCGGGTGCCGGTCCTCCTGCGCGACGGCCATGTACATGCGCGGCATCAGCGGGAAGTGGAATCCCATGTGACACTCGTCGCCCTCGCCGAAATAGGGGCGCGTGTCCTCGGGCCACTGGTTGGCCTCGGCCAGCAGCATCCGGTCGGAGTAACGCTCGTCAAGCGCCGTCCGGATCGCCTTCAGGACGTCATGCGTCTCGGGCAGGTTCTCGTTGTTCGTGCCGTCGCGCTCGACGAGGTAGGGGATCGCGTCGAGCCTGAGCCCGTCGACGCCCATGTCGAGCCAGAAGTTCATCACCCGCAGGACTTCTGCCAGAACCTTCGGATTGTCGAAGTTAAGGTCGGGCTGGTGGCTGAAGAAGCGGTGCCAGTAGTATTGCTGCGCCTCGTCGTCCCAGGTCCAGTTCGACTTTTCCGTGTCGGTGAAGATGATCCGCGTCTCGGGCCATTTGTGGTCGTCGTCCGACCAGACGTAGAAGTCCCGCTCCTCGCTGCCCTTCGGCGCACTGCGCGCGCGCTGGAACCACGGGTGCTGATCGCTGGTGTGGTTGATGACGAGTTCGGTGATGACGCGCAGGCCGCGTCTGTGAGCCTCCTCCACGAAGGCCTTGAAATCGGTCATCTTCCCGTATTGCGGATTGATGTCTTCGTATTCCGCGATGTCATAGCCGTCGTCGCGCAGGGGCGAGGGATAGAACGGCAGGAGCCAGACCGCCGTGGCGCCAAGCTCCTGAATGTGGTCGAGACGGCTCATCAGCCCGGCGAAGTCGCCCACGCCGTCGCCATCGCTGTCCTGGTACGCCTTGACATGGACCTGATAGATGATCGCGTCCTTGTACCAGTCGGTCACGGAGCGATCGATGGCCGCGTCGAGGCTGCGGTTGGCATCCACGTTCATGCGCGTGCCCCTCCCGGCGGCAGCAGTCGCCAGATGGCGTAGGGCCGTGCGTGCGGGTCGAGCGAAAGGCCGTGGGTCTTGCCATGCCAGGTGAAATGGTTGCCTTGGATCACGTCCTGCACCTCTATTGACGCCTCATCGGGTAGTCCGAACTCCCAGAGCGGCACCTCGAAGCCGAAGTCCCGTCCCGCATTGGGATCAAGCAGGACATGGAACAGCAAGTAGCTTTCGCTTCGCGGATCGAATTTGCCGTAGTAGAGGACCGCGTCATCGTCGGCGTGGAAGAACTTCAGGCTGGTGAAGTCGCGCATCGCCGCGTGCTCGTTGCGAATGCGGTTCATCAGTCGGATGTCGTCCTTGATGTGCCCCTCCTGATCGAAGTCCCATTGCCGCAGCTGGTACTTCTCGCTGTCGAGGTACTCCTCCTTGCCGGGGAACGGCGCGGCCTCGCAGATCTCGTAGCCGTTGTAGACCCCGTAATTTCCGCCAAGGCTTGCCGCGAGCACGAGCCGCGTACGGAAGCCCGGACGCCCCGACGTCTGCAGGAAGTGCGGATTGATGTCGGGCGTGTTCACGAAGAAGTTGGGCCGCATGTAATGCCGGCATTCTCCGGTCGTCAGCTCGGTGAGGTACTCGGTCAGATCCTCTTTCGTGTTGCGCCAGGTGAAGTAGCTGTAGCTCTGGTTGAAGCCGACCTTGCCCAGGCGCTTCATCACCTTCGGACGGGTGAAGGCCTCCGCGAGGAAGATCGTGTCGGGATGTCTGGCGCGCACCTCCGCGATCATCCACTCCCAGAACGGGAACGGCTTGGTGTGCGGATTGTCGACGCGGAAGATCTTCACGCCGCGGTCGACCCAAAACAGGACGATGTCGCGCAATTCGTGCCATAGCGCGGGAATTGCGTCTCGGTAGAAGTGGACGTTGACGATGTCCTCGTACTTCTTCGGCGGGTTCTCGGCATACTTGATGGTGCCGTCGGGGCGCCAGTCGAACCATTCGGGATGCTCCTTGATCCACGGATGGTCGGGCGAACACTGGATGGCGAAGTCGATGGCCGTCTCGAGCCCGACCTTCTTGGCCTCCTTCACGAGCCGCTCGAAGTCCTTCAGCGTGCCAAGCTCGGGATGGATCGCACGGTGCCCCCCCTCATCCGAGCCGATGGCATAGGGACTGCCGGGATCGTCCGGCGCGGGTGTGAGCGTGTTGTTGCGGCCTTTGCGGTTGATCTTGCCGATCGGATGGATCGGCGGGAAGTAGAGCACGTCGAAACCGAGATCCTTGACGTACGGGAGACGGCCGATCACGTCGTCGAAGGTACCGTGCTGACCGTTCGGGCCCCATGAGCGCGGCATCAACTCGTACCAGGCGCTGAACGCCGCCTTTTCGCGATCGACCAGAACGATCAGGTCCTTGTCGTAGCGCGTGAGGTTCGAGCGCGGCCCGGCGCGCAGCATCAGGTCGAGCGTCTCGTCGGCCATCAGGATCTCGATCCGCCGGGGCGTCTCCACATGCACCAGTTCGTCGTGGAGCGCCTTGAGCGCGGCGCGGTCCTCTCGGCCGGGGCGCGGGCGGGCGTCGAGCGCCCCCTCGACCAGTTGCCGCCCCTCCTCGGCTTCCAGAGACACGTCGAGACCGGCCGCGATCTTCTTCGTCGTGTCCTTGTGCCAATGGGCGAAGAGGTCGCGCCACGCGATAATCGTGTAGGCGGCGGGGCCAACCTCGGTCGGCGTGACGGTCGCGGTCCAGCGGTCGTTGCCGAGAAAGGTCATCTCGGTCTCGGCCCACTCCTTTTCGCCGTCGGCGCGGTAGACGAGCGCCGCGCGCGTCACCTCATGGCCGTCGCAGAAGACGTCGGCCTCGACGGTGAAGGGCGCATTCTGCACCGCGCGGGCCGGGAAACGGCCGCCGTCGATCTCAGGATCGATCCCTTCGATTGCGATCCGGCTCTCCGCCAGCTTGTCAAGCTTCGGAGGCGTCGCGAGCGTTCCCGCGCGCCGTGCAGAACGTGCCATCATGTCCCTCCCGGTCTTGTTTTCGGTACTCGGCCCTGCTCGTCTTCCGTACACGGCCCCGCTTTAGGATGGCCGGAATACAGCTTTCCGGCCGTGCAGAACCGCCGGCTGTCGGGTTCCTAACGCCCCCGGCGTCGTTACAGGTTCCACTGAAATTTGACCTCGCAGTCGGAATGTCGCCTGATCGACGACAAAGCGGTCAAGATGTGGCGTCAAAACTGGCGGCTGAGGCAGTCGGCGAAACGCGGGTGAAGCGTCGCGGCGTCGCCGCGGTTCAGGGGGTTGCCACGATGTGGCGCGGAACGATGCCGGCCGTACCGATGGCCGCGTCGATGTTTTCGCCCTTGAGGGCACCGTGACCGGTCACCAGGACAGTGCCCAGCCCCGCGGCCGCGCCGCCGAGGATATCGGTGTGCAGCGTGTCGCCCACCATGGCGATCCGCTCGCGCGGGATCTCTTGCAGCTTGCCCAGCGCCATGGCGAAGATCGCGGGAAACGGCTTGCCGAAGAATTCCGGCTCGACACCGGTCGCGTCGGCGAGACGGTGGGCGAAGTGGCCCGGTTCACGCGACAGGCCATTCTCGGTCGGCGCCACGATGTCCGGGTTGCCCACCAGCACCGGACGCGGATCCCGGCGCAGCGACGCCTCGAGCAGCGCCTGCCGCTGTTCGGTCCATTCCGAGGCTCCGAGGAACAGGAACCCCTCTGCCCGGTCATAGGTCTCGGGATCTTCGCCCAGAAAATCGGCATCCAGCGCCTCGATCTCCTCCCGCCCGAAACGGGTGGAGGCTACCAGGCCCCAGTGCCGCGGCGGCTGATCCGCGAGATGCGCCAGAAGCGTATCGCGGCTCGAGACCACCTCGTCCTCGGTGAAGTCGAAGCCGAGCCGATGGTAGCGCGCCATGGCCAACCGCTTGGGATAGCCGGCCGCGTTCGTGACCACGATCAGCCGTTTGCCGCGAGCTCGGAGCTGGCGCATCCTCTCGACGGCGCCCGGGATCGCCGTCTCGCCGATATTCAACACGCCGAAGCTGTCGAGCAGGAAGGCATCGTACGCACCGGCGAGCGCCGCGAGGTCGGGCGCCGCCTGCGGCTCGCCGGAGAATACGGCGCGCGGCAGGCGTTGGCGCACGGCCTCGTAGGCGCCGAAGGCCCAGGCGGCGTCTGTCATGTCCCGCATCAGATGATCGCGCCCCGCACCTTGGCCGAGACCCACTCGCTGATGACGACGGCGAACAGGATCACCAGCAGGATCAGCGAGACCTGCGGCCAGGCGAGGGTGTTCAGGGATGACGAAAGCTGCAGGCCGATCCCGCCCGCGCCGACCAGCCCAAGCACCGTCAACTCGCGGATGTTGATGTCCCAGCGAAAAACGGCGACGCCCGCGAAGGCCGGCATGATCTGGGGAAGGATCCCGTAGGCCATGACCTGCCAGCGACTGGCGCCGGTGGCGGTGATCGCCTCGACCTGGGTTTCCTCGATCTCCTCGATGGCCTCGTAGAGCAGCTTGGCGCAGAACCCGATGGAACGGATCGCGATGGCGAGGATGCCGGCAAAGACGCCCGGCCCGATGATCGCGATCAGCAGCAGCGCCCAGATGAGCGAATTGATCGAGCGCGTGGAGACGATGATCAGGAGCGCGACCGGCCGGATGAAGTACCGCGACGGCGTGGTGTTGCGCGCCGCCAGAAACGCCACCGGCACCGCGAGGACGAGGGCGATGATCGTGCCCAGCGTCGCGATGTTCATGGTATCCCAGATCGGGATCCAGAGGTTGTCGATATAGGACCAGCGCGGTGGCGTCGCCCGGTCGAGGATGTCGCCCGCAATGCGCGGCGCGTCCCAGACGAAGAACCACGTCGTCGCCCCCGATATGCGGTTCCAGCACCAGACGAAGGCGGCGATGCCGAGCAGCCAGCCAGCCCAGCGCGTCAGCGCCTCGGACCGGGTGCGACGGCGCCAGACCGGACCGCCGGCGGTCTCGATCACCGGCATTACTGCACCCTCGCCCGGACGATGCCCGAGAGGTATTCGAGCGCCATGACGACGCCGATGATCACGATCAGGATCGCGGCCGCGGTGTCGAATTCGTAGCGGTCGAAGGCGGTGTTCAGCGTGGCGCCGATGCCGCCCGCGCCAACCAGACCGAGGATCGCGCTTTCGCGAAAGTTGATGTCGATGCGGTACATGGACAGGCCGATGAGACGCGGCATGACCTGCGGCTGCACGCCGTAATTGATCCACTGTATCCAGCGCGATCCGGTCGACCGGATCGCTTCGGCCTGCACACGGTCCATGCTCTCGATGTCCTCGGCCAGCAGCTTGGACAGGAATCCGATCGTCGCGAACGAGAGCGTCAGGAACCCGGCCAGCGGCCCGAAGCCGAAGATCGCCACCAGAAGGATCGCCACGATGATCTCCTGCAGCGCGCGGCTGAGCGCGACGATGCCCCGGCAGATCAGATAGACCGGCAGGGGCGCGATGTTGCGCGCGGCGCCAAGACCGATGGGGATCGAGATGGCGATGCCGACGACCGAGGCCGCGACCGTCATCACGACGCTTTCGAGCAACCCTTCCCATATGTCGCCGGCGCGACTGACGAAATCGGGATGCGTGAAAGACATGATGAAGGCGCCGCCGCGGTCGAGGCCCTCGTAGACCCGCGACCAGTTCACCTCGACCGAGGCGATGGCGGCGACAAGGTAGATGCCGAACCCGATCGTCAGTGCCCAGCGCAGCCAGGCGCGGCGAATGAAGGGCGGCTTGCGCCAGGGCGTGCCGAGCAGCGTTTCCAGCTCGGTGCCGGACCGGCTCATTGGGCGGCCTCGGGCTCGGTATCGGGGGCCGCGCCCTCCTCGTCCTCGATCTTGCGGATCGTCGCCTCCCAGTCCTCCTCGCCATAGATCGTGGTCAGCACGTCGGGGGTGAGCGCCTCGGGCGGGCCGTCGAACTCGATGGCGCCGACGCGCAGGCCGATGACGCGCTGCACGAACATCTGCGCGAGCGCCACGTCGTGGATGTTGATGATCGCGGCCAGGCCCCGTTCGGCGCAAAGCTCGCAGATCAGGCGCATGATCTGCCGCGATGTCTTGGGGTCGAGCGACGCGGTGGGCTCGTCCACCAGAAGCAGCGCCGGGTTCTGGATCAGCGCGCGCGCGATGCCGACCCTCTGACGCTGACCGCCCGACAGCTCGTCGGCGCGCTTGTCGGCCATGGCGAGCAGACCGACGCGGTCGAGCAGACGGAACGCCTCGTCCACGTCCTTCTGCGGAAATCGGCGGGTGAAGCTGCGCCAGAACCCAACATAGCCGAGACGGCCGGAGAGGACGTTCTCCATCACGGTCAGCCGTTCGACCAGCGCGTATTCCTGGAAAGATCATGCCCATGCGGCGACGCTCGCGGCGCAGGGCGCCGGAACCCAGCGACGTCAGGTCGGTATCGCCGAGCCAGACCTTACCGGAGCTCGGCTCCACCAGCCGATTGATGCAGCGGATCAGGGTCGACTTGCCCGCACCCGACGGCCCGATGAGCGCCAGAACCTGCCCGTCAGGCACCTCCAGATCGACCGCCTTCAGCGCCTGGTCGCCGGTCTTGTAGGTCTTGACCAGCTTTTCAAGCCGCAGCATCGACGCTCCCCCGTAGGTTTTCCCAAAGCGCACGCGGCGGCCCGCCTCCGGGCCGCCGCGACAGTTTCTCAGCAGATCACTGGCAGCTGTAGCTGACGTCGTTGGCCGCGTCGATCTTGCGGATCACGTCCCACTCGTCCTTGTAGGTGATCGGGATGAACTTGGCCTCGCCGTTCTTCTCGAACTCCTCCTGAAGCGAGGAGCCGTCCCACTCGAACTCGAAGAACGCGTCCTGGATCGCCTGCTGCAGCTCGGGCTTGAGGTTGTAGACCACGCCGTAACCGGTGGTCGGGAAAGTCTGCGACTTGTAGATCGAGACGATCTGATCCTCCGTGACCACATCGCGCTCGATCATCCGCTGCATGACCGAATTGGCGACCGATGCGGCCGGATAATCCTTGTTCGCGACTCCCAGGATCGAGTTGTCGTGCTTGCCCGAGAAGACCGGCTCGAAATCGCGATCGGCCTCCATGTCGAAGTCGGATTTCAGGATCGCCGACGGCGCCTTGAAGCCGGAGTTCGAGGTCGGGGAGGTGAAGGCCATCTGCTTGCCCTTGATGTCCTCGACCGTCTCGATACCGGAGTCCGGATAGGTGATGATCTCCATCTCGTAGCCGAAGCTGTCGTCTTCGCTCGCCATGATGGTGAAGGGACGGAAGCCGGCGCAGTTCACGGCCAGCGGGTTCGACCCGGTGTTGAAGCCCGCAATGTGCAGGCGGCCCGAGCGCATCGCCTCGATCTGGGCGGCGTTCGACTGCACCGGGAAGAACTGCACGCTCTTGCCCGTCTTCTCCTCGAGGAAGGTCAGGAAGTCGGCCCACGCCTCCTTGTAGACCGCCGGATCCTCGACCGGGGTGTAGGCGAAGATCAGCGTGTCGGGGTCGAGCTGCTCGCTTTCGTCCGCAGGCACGTCGGCGATCAGGTCGCCGTCGGTGTCGCAATAGCGTTCGTCGAGATCGCCGCGCTCGCAGTCCTGCGCCAAGGCGGCACCGCCCGTGACGGCGAGGCCAAAAGCCAGCGCCAGAGTGGACAAGGTCGATTTGTGGGTCATTTTGATCCTCCCTAAATCAGGGCGAGTTAACAAGGCGTCGCCACGCCTGACAATGGCGACCGTCGGTCAACCGATCACGGACAGAACCGCGTCCATGCGCGAGATCCTGTAATCGGGACGGAAATCCTCGATCTCGCCACGCTGATAGCCGCCGTCGAAATAGATGAACGAAACGCCCGCCGCGCAAGCCGTGCGATAGTCCGTCTCGCTGTCGCCCACGTAGATCGCGGTGGCGCGCGATACGCCCAGCCGCTCGACCGCCAGGTGCAGCGGCGCCGGGTCGGGCTTGCGCACATCGAGCGTGTCGCCGCCCACGATCACCTCGATTTCCAGGCCCAGCCGCCGCGCGATCTCGCGCGCGGGTCCTTCCGGCTTGTTGGTGCAGATCGCCATCGGGATGCCGCGCGTCTCGAGCGCTTTGAGCAGTTCCTCGACCCCGGGATAGAAGGTGGTGCGCGCCACGGGCTCGCGACCGTAATGGTCGAGGAAATGCGCAAGCGCGTCGAAGCCGTCCACAGCGCCCCCCGTTGCGTCCAGGCAGCGCTCGACCAGAACCCCCGTGCCCTTGCCGATGAAGGAGATCACCGTCTCCAGCGGCAGCGGCGCCCTGCCGATCTCGGCCAGCATCGCGTTGGCAGCCGCCTGCAGATCCGGCGCGCTGTCGATGAGTGTGCCGTCCAGGTCGAAGACGACGGCGCGGTGGGGGTTGTCCATGAAATAGCTCCGATTCCGGTCCAGCGGCGCACATGACCGAAGCGATGGGCGGACGCAATGCCGCGACGTCGGCCCGCTTGCGCCGTCTGATGCCGAAGCCTAGGGTGATCGTTCTTCTGTGGACCAAGTTTCTCAAATGCTCGCCTTTCTTCTCAACGTCGCCGGAGCGGCGGCGCTGCTTCTCTGGGCCGTCAGGATGATCAGGACGGGGGTGGAGCGCGCCTTCGCCACGGAATTGCGCCGCGCCTTTCGCGGACTTGCCGACAATCCGGCCAAGGCCGCCCTGGTGGGGTCGAGCGCCGCGATCATGCTGCAGAGCGCGACGGCGGTCGCCCTTCTGGCGGCAGGCTTCCTCGAAAGCGGCACCGTCACCGCGATGATGGCGCTCGCCCTGATCGTCGGCGCCGATTTCGGCTCTGCGGTGGCCGCGCAGATCCTGCTCCTGCGGGCGGCCTGGATCGTGCCGCTCCTGATCCTCGTGGGCTTCGTTCTGTTCAAGCGCGGGCAAGGGCGCCGGCTTCGTCAGGTCGGGCGCGTCATCGTGGGGCTCGGCCTCGTCTTTCTGGCGCTCGACCTGATGCGTGCCGCAACGGCGCCGCTTGCCGCCATCCAGGGATTGGGGCCGGCGCTGGCCTATCTCGACGGCGATCCGCTGACGGCGTTCCTGCTTGGCGCGTTGCTGGCCTGGGCCATGCATTCGAGCGTCGCGGCGGTACTGACCTTCATCACCTTCGCGGCCGCCGGCATCCTGTCCGGCGGGGCGGCGCTGGCGCTGGTGCTCGGGGCCAATCTCGGCGGCGCGGCCATTCCGGTGACTCTCACGGCCGGCGCCGAGCCTGCGGTGCGGCGGATCATGCTCGGCAATCTGCTGGTGCGTGGCACGGGAGCGGCCGCGGCGCTGATCGCGCTCAATCTCGCGCCGGGGCTGGCGGGCTGGCTGGGCGAGACCGCCGCGCGGCAGGCGGCGATCGGGCACCTTGTCTTCAACGGCATCCTCGTTCTGCTGGCACTGCCTCTGCTGGGGCGTGTCGCGCGCTGGCTGGAAATTCTGATGCCCGAGCGCACGCTCGACAGCGCACTCCATGCCCGCCCGAGCGCGCTCGACGAAGAGGCGCTGGCCCGCCCCGAGCACGCGCTCGCCTGCGCCAGCCGTGAAATCCTGCACATGGGCGAGGAGACCGAGGCGATGCTGGGCCTCGTCATGCCGCTCTTCGATGGCTGGGACGAAGCCACGGCCAATGCCATTGCCCAGCGGGAACGCGAACTGGACCGGCTCCACTTCGAGACCAAGCTCTACCTCGCCCGCCTGCACGAAAAGGAGCTGGGCAGCGAGGTCACGCGCCGCTCGATGGACCTGGCCACGATCGCGACCAATCTGGAGGCCGCGGGCGACATCATTTCGGACGACCTTCTCAACATGGCGCGACGCCTGTCCAAGGAAGGGCTCGCCTTCTCGAGCGAAGGCCGGCGCGAGCTGTCGGATTTCCACGACCGGGTCCTGTCGAACGCGCAACTGGCCCTGAACGTGATGCTCACGGGCGACGTGGATTCCGCCCGGCAACTTGTCGAGGAAAAGGACCGCGTCCGCACCCTCGAGCAGACGCTGCAGTCGCGCCACCTGCAGCGCCTGCGCGTGGGGAGGCAGGAGAGCGTGAACACCTCGAACCTGCATCAGGAGACGCTGCGCGCGCTCAAGCAGATCAATACCGCCTTCACCATGGCCGCGTATCCGATCGTGGAAGAAACCGGCGGCCTGATGTCGAGCCGCCTCTCCTGAGCGCCGAGAGATCGGCCGGAGATGTCAGGGGACGGCTTTCGCCCCTCGCGACCTTCGACAACAAAGCGCCTTCAGTTCCGTCCGCGATCGCCGCTCGCGGCGCAGGAATCTCCCGCCGCGCGGCTGCTCACGCCGTGACGTCTCGACCGTTCAAGGCCCGGCGACCGCCGGTTCGACAGTCCGCGAGATGACGACCGAGGTCTCCCACGTGGCGCAGCGCGCCGCCAGCGCAGGCGGCAGCGGACCGTCGGTAAATAACGCGTCGATCTCGCGCAGCGATGCGATCCGCACCGGCGCCGTGCGCTGGAACTTCGAGGCGTCGGCGACCAGGAATGTCCGCCGCGCCTGTCGGATGATGGTCTGGCTCACCCCCACCTCGTGCATGTCGAAATCGAGCAGGTCCCCCTCCTCGTCGAGCGCCGAGCAGCCGATGACCGCGAGGTCGAACTTGAACTGTCCGATCGCCTGGCTCGTCAGGTGCCCGACAAGCCCACCATCCGACCGCCTGAGCAATCCGCCGGCCAGCACCACGTCGAAATCCGACCCCTCGGCCAAAATGCGCGCGACGTTCATGTTGTTGGTGACCACCATCAGGTTGTGGTGCCGCAAGAGCTTTCGCGCCACCGCCTCGGTGCTGGTCCCGATGTTCAGAAAGACCGACGCGTCGTTCGGCACCCTCGCGGCACAAGCGGCGGCGATGGCGTCCTTTTCCGCCTCGTGGAGTCCGCGTCTGTCTTCGTAGCCGATGTTCGACGTGCCCGACGGGAGGATCGCGCCGCCATGAACCCGGTCTAACTTGCCCGCGTCAGAGAGCTCGGTCAGGTCGCGCCGGATCGTCTGAGAGGTCACGCCGAAGCGCTCGGCCAGACCTTCGACCGTCACCTTCCCCTCTCGACGCGCGATCTCGAGGATCTCGGGCTGGCGAAAACTCTGTGACATGAATGGCGACGCCTCCTCCCCGCGTTCTACAAGTTCAGCGTCAGAAAACAACATATACGAACATTGATCCATGTTCGAACCGGCAAATCGGATCGGCTCGCGAAATTTCGATTACGACCAGACCCGCATTGTCGCAAGAATAGGACCGGAAAACCCCCGAGGCGGTAGTCAACCGCCGATTTTCGATCAAAACCGAAAATACCCTCTTCATCCCGGCGCCGTCTTTGCCTAATGTGCCGCCCGGGAGCACTTGAGACGCCAGGGAGGGGACGCCGTGGCCGGACACGCAAACGCGCAGGAGCTGACGGATCTCTTCATCATCGGCGGGGGGATCAACGGGTGCGGGATCGCGCGCGATGCGGCGGGCCGTGGCCTCTCCGTGACCCTGGCCGAGATGAACGACTTCGCTTCCGGCACGTCATCGGCCTCCACCAAACTGTTCCACGGCGGGCTGCGCTACCTGGAATATTTCGAGATCCGTCTGGTGCGGGAGGCGCTGATCGAGCGCGAGACGCTGCTGCGGGCCATGCCGCACATCTCGTGGCCGATGCGCTTCGTGCTGCCCTATCACGCCGACATGCGGTTCGAGGCCGAGACGCCGACCTCCAGACTTCTCAGCCTGACGATGCCCTGGATGAAGGGCCGCCGCCCGTCGGCGCTGATCCGCTTCGGCCTTTTTCTCTACGACACGCTCGGCGGGCGGAAGATCCTGCCCGGCACCTCGACGATCGACCTGAAGACCGACCCCGCCGGCATGCCGCTTCAGGACCGCTTCGAGCGCGCCTACGAATATTCCGACTGCTGGGTCGAAGATTCCCGTCTCGTCGTGCTCAATGCCCGCGATGCCGAACGGCTCGGCGCCACGATCCTGCCGCGCACCCGCGTGGTCTCGGCCGACGCGGCGGACGACATCTGGACCATCACCGTCGAGGACACCGAGACCGGCGAGCAGAGCACGCACCACGCCCGGATGATCGTCAACGCGGGCGGGCCCTGGGTGGGCGAGATCCTGCGCGACACGGTCCGCTCGAATTCGCGCGAGGGGGTTCGGCTGGTCCGCGGCAGTCACATCGTCACGCGCCGCCTCTACGACCACGACAAGTGCTACTTCTTCCAGGGCACGGACGGACGGATCATTTTCGCGATCCCCTACGAGACCGATTTCACGTTGATCGGGACCACCGATCAGGAACATCCCGACCCCGACGTGAAGCCCGTCTGCACCGACGCGGAGCGCGACTACCTCTGCAACTTCGCCTCGCAATACTTCAAGCGGCCCGTGACGCGAGACGACATCGTCTGGACCTATTCGGGGGTGCGCCCGCTCTATGACGACGGCGCCAGCTCGGCCACCGCGGCGACGCGCGACTACACGCTGAAGATCGACAGCTCGGCCGGAGCGCCGGTGCTCAACATCTTCGGCGGCAAGATCACGACCTATCGCCGGCTGGCCGAGGGCGCGCTGGAAAAGATCGGCTCGATGTTGAGTGTCGACAAGGGAGTCTGGACCGCCGGCGCGCCGCTGCCAGGCGGGGATTTCGGCGTCGACGAGGTGGACCGGCTGATCGACGATCTCAAGTCCGCCTACCCGTTTCTTACCGATTACTGGGCCCGTCGCCTCGTGCGGGCCTACGGCACCGATGCGCGGCGGCTTCTCGGCGAGGCCGGATCGCCAGCGGATCTCGGCCGGGATTTCGGCGCGACCCTGACCGCGCGCGAGGTGGAATGGCTGATGACGCACGAATATGCGCGCACCGCCGATGACGTGGTCTGGCGCCGCTCGAAACTCGGCCTCAGGCTCGATGCCGGCCAGGTGAGCGCCCTCGACGAATGGATGGCAGAGGCGCGCGGCCAGACCGCCGACGTCCTCACGGGAGAAACCGCATGACCCTCGTCCTCGACGGCGTCTCGAAGGTTGTGGGGGCGCAAACCCATATCCATCCGACGGACCTCACCCTGGAGAACGGCACGATGAACGTGCTGCTCGGGCCGACCCTTTCGGGCAAGACGTCACTGATGCGGCTGATGGCCGGTCTCGACGTGCCGAACCGCGGCCGGATCCTCTGGAACGACCAGGACGTCACCGGCATGCGGGTGCAGGACCGCAAGGTGGCAATGGTCTACCAGCAATTCATCAATTACCCGTCGATGAGCGTCTACGACAACATCGCCTCGCCCATGCGGCTCATGGGCAAGAGCCGCGACGAGATCGACACGGCCGTCCGCGACACGGCGGCGATGCTCAAGCTCACATCGATGCTCGACCGCAAACCGCTTGAGCTGTCGGGCGGACAGCAGCAGCGCTGCGCCCTCGCGCGGGCGCTGGTCAAGAATGCGGGCCTTGTCCTGCTCGACGAACCGCTGGCGAACCTCGACTACAAGTTGCGCGAGGAATTGCGCGCCGAGATCCCGCGCATCTTCGAGGCGTCGGGGTCGATCTTCGTCTACGCCACGACGGAGCCCGAGGAGGCGCTGCTACTGGGCGGCAACACCGCAACCCTCTGGGAAGGGCGCGTAACCCAGTTCGGCCTCACGCCCAACGTCTATCGCCAGCCCGCCGACGCCACGACGGCGCGGGTCTTCAGCGATCCGCCGATGAACTTCCTGCCGGTCACGCGCACGGACGACCGGATCGAGTTCGGGGACGGACAGGCCGCGCCGGCGCGCGGCAGCCTCGCCGACCTTCCCCGGGGCCGCTACCTCGCTGGCTTCCGGCCGAACCATCTGGAGATCGATCGCCACACCGAGAACGCGCTGAAATTCCGCGCGCGGCTCAGCGTGACCGAGATCACCGGATCAGAGACCTTCGTTCACCTCGACCATCACGGCGAACGCTGGGTCGGCCTCATCCACGGAGTCCGCGATCTGCCGCTGGGTCAGGAGATCGACGTCTGGCTCGACCCGGCGCACATCTATGTCTTTGGCGAGGACGGCGGCCTCGTCGCGCCCGCGCCCTACGCGCTCGCGGCCTGAGGAGGGGCGAACATGGCACGGATCACGCTATCCAATCTCGCGCATTCCTACCTCGCCGACCCGAAGGGAGAGGACGACTGGGCGCTCAAGCAGATGGATCACGTCTGGGAGGACGGTCAGGCCTATGCGTTGCTCGGCGCGTCGGGCTGCGGCAAGTCCACTTTGCTGAACATCATCTCGGGCCTGCTCATCCCCAGCCGGGGCCGCGTGCTTTTCGGCGAGCACGACGTGACCCACGCGGCCACGGCCGACCGTAACATCGCGCAGGTGTTCCAGTTTCCGGTCGTCTACGACACCATGACGGTGCGCGACAATCTGGCCTTTCCCCTGCGCAATCGCGGCGCCGACGCTGCCTATGTCCGCGACCGGGTGCAGGCCATCGCGGGCATGATCGGCATGGAGGACGTGCTCGACCGCAAGGCCCGCGGGCTGACGGCCGATGCCAAGCAGAAGATCAGCCTCGGACGCGGAATGGTGCGCGAGGACGTCAACGCGATCCTCTTCGACGAGCCGCTGACCGTCATCGACCCGCACATGAAATGGGAGCTGCGCACGCAGCTCAAGGCGCTCCATCGCGAGTTCGGGCACACGATGATCTACGTCACCCATGACCAGACCGAGGCGCTGACCTTCGCCGACAAGGTCGTGGTCATGCATGACGGCCGCGTCGTCCAGATGGGCACGCCCGAAGAGCTCTTCGATGCGCCCGCCCACACCTTCGTGGGCTACTTCATCGGCTCGCCGGGGATGAACGTGATCGACGCCCGCATCGACGGTTCGACGGCGCGGATCGCCGGCCACGAGATCTCGCTCGGCGCCGATTACGGTCGGCCCCGCGGCCGCGTCCAGATCGGTATCCGGCCCGAGTTCGTCCGGCTTGACGACGGCCCGGCCGGCCTGCCCGTCACGATCCGCCGCGTCGAGGATGTGGGACGCCACCGGATCGTGCGCGCCGACCACGAAGGCTCCGAACTGAATGTCATCCTGCCCGAAGGCGCGCCGGTCCCGTCCGGCACCGCTCATGCGGTCTTCGAGCCCGAGCGGATCAACGTCTACGCCGACGACTGGCGCATCGCCCCCGAAGGGCCTGAGCGGAGGGTCGCCTGATGGAAAAGACCGTCAACCAGAAGGCGTGGTTTCTCGTCCTGCCGGTGCTGATCCTGGTGGCGTTCTCGGCGGTCATTCCGCTGATGACGGTGGTCAATTACTCGGTGCAGGACACGTTCGGAAACAACGTCTTCTTCTGGGCCGGACTGGAATGGTTCGAGGAGATCCTCGGCTCCGAGCGCATGCACAACGCGCTGCTGCGGCAGATCGCGTTCTCGGCGATCATCCTGGCGATCGAGGTGCCGCTGGGAATTCTCGTCGCGCTGTCGATGCCCAAGAAGGGCGCCTGGGCCAGTGCCTGCCTGGTGCTGATGGCATTGCCACTGCTGATCCCGTGGAACGTGGTCGGCACGATCTGGCAGATCTTCGGGCGCGTCGATATCGGCCTGCTGGGCTACACGCTCGCGGCGCTCGGCCTTGACTACAACTACACGCAGGACGCGATCGACGCGTGGGTCACGGTCGTCGTCATGGACGTCTGGCACTGGACCTCGCTGGTGGCGCTTCTGGCCTATGCCGGCCTGCAATCCATCCCCGAGGCCTATTATCAGGCGGCCAAGATCGACCAGGCCAGCCGCTGGAAGGTGTTTCGCTACATCGAGCTGCCAAAGATGTCCGGCGTGCTGCTGATCGCGGTTCTGCTGCGCTTCATGGACAGCTTCATGATCTACACCGAGCCCTTCGTGGTCACCGGCGGCGGGCCGGGCAACGCCACCACGTTCCTGTCCATCGACCTCGTGAAGATGGCGCTGGGGCAATTCGACCTCGGCCCCGCGGCGGCGTTCAGCCTCATGTACTTCCTCGTGATCATGCTGATCTCGTGGGTCTTCTACACCGTAATGGTCAACCTCGACCGGAGGGGCACATGAGCACCACCGACGTGCATCTCCCCGAGAAGCTGACCGCCGACGACACCGGGACCAGCACGCGGCTGCGGCGTCGCGGCTGGCGGCCCTCGGGCAGCACCATCGTCATCACGCTCTATCTGCTGTTCCTGCTGCTGCCGATCTACTGGCTGCTGAACATGAGCCTCAAGACGAATTCCGAGATCCTCGGCGCGTTCTCGCTCTGGCCGCGCAACCCGACGCTGGACAATTACGAGACGATCCTGACCGACCCGTCGTGGTACATGGGATACGTCAACTCGCTGATCTACGTGGTCATGAACACGCTGATCTCGATCACCGTGGCGCTGCCGGCGGCCTACGCCTTCAGCCGCTACAGCTTCATGGGCGACAAGCACCTGTTCTTCTGGCTGCTGACGAACCGCATGGCGCCGCCCGCCGTCTTCGCGCTGCCGTTCTTCCAGCTCTACTCGTCTGTGGGGCTCTTCGACACGCACATCGCGGTGGCGCTGGCGCATTGTCTCTTCAACGTGCCTCTGGCGGTCTGGATTCTCGAAGGGTTCATGCGCGGCGTGCCCAGGGAGATCGACGAGACCGCCTATATCGACGGCTATTCCTTCGGCGGCTTCTTCATCAAGATCTTCATGCCGCTGATCGCGTCGGGCATCGGCGTCGCGGCGTTCTTCTGCTTCATGTTCTCCTGGGTGGAACTCCTGCTCAGCCGGACGCTCACCAGCGTCGATGCCAAGCCGATCGCCGCCACGATGACCCGCACCGTCTCGGCCTCTGGCCTCGACTGGGGCGTGCTGGCGGCGGCGGGCGTGCTGACGATCATTCCCGGCGCGCTCGTGGTGTTCTTCGTCCGGAACTACATCGCCAAGGGCTTCGCCCTGGGGAGGGTGTGATGGCCTTGCTGGCAATCAGGCACGGGGTGGCGCACCTCATCGACAACGCCGACCGGATCCGGCCCGGCGACACCGTCCTGTCGACCCGTCACATCACCCACATCCGCACCGACGAGCGCGAGCCTCCGAACCAGCTCTGGATCGGAACGCCCGGCCATGCAGAATTGCGGGTCCATCACGACGACATCATGGCGCTGGCCCGAGAGCTTGCGAGCCTCATGGATGAAGGACAGGGACGATGATCGTCATCGCACAGAAGAACCGCCCGCGAAGAAGCGCGAGGAGGTCTCGCCATGCTTGACTGGATGGCCTGGACCTGGCCGACGGCGATCTTTTTCGTGGTCATCGCGGTGACACTCGTGGTCTTCACGATCCTCGCGCTGCGTCACCCCGAGACACCGCGGGTCGGCGTGCTGCGCATCGAGACGACGCGGGGAGACCGGCTCTTCATCACGCTGCTGGGCGGGGCGTTCATCAATCTCGCATGGCTGGGTCTGACCGATCTCAACCAGTGGTGGGGCCTCGTGCTGATGGCGATCTGGGCCGCCTTCTGCTTCCGCTTCGTCTGACAAGTTTCACGATCCGCGGCCGGACGGGCCGCACATATCAGGGAGGATAAGTATGTATTCCACGATCAAGGCCACAACGGCGCTGGGGCTCGTCCTGGCACTGTCCGGGCCAGCCTTCGCAGGCATGGAGGAGGCGAGCCAGTTCCTCGACGAGGAGATCGGCGACATGTCCGTCCTCTCCCGCGAGGAGCAGGAAGCCGAAATGCAATGGTTCATCGACGCCGCCGAACCGTTCCAGGGGATGGACATCAAGGTCGTCTCCGAAACCATCGATACCCACGCCTACGAAAGCCAGGTGCTTGCACCCGCCTTCGCGGCGATCACCGGGATCAATGTCACCCACGACCTGATCGGCGAGGGCGACGTCGTCGAGAAGCTGCAGACCCAGATGCAGTCCGGCGAGAACATCTACGACGCCTACGTCAACGACAGCGACCTGATCGGCACCCACTGGCGCTATCAGCAGGCGCGCAACCTGACCGAATGGATGGCCAACGAGGGCGCGGACGTCACGTCACCGACGCTCGACCTCGACGACTTCATCGGCCTCCAGTTCACCACCGGCCCGGATGGCGATCTCTACCAGCTTCCGGACCAGCAGTTCGCGAACCTCTACTGGTTCCGCTACGACTGGTTCACGGACCCCGACATCATGGCCGAATTCAAGGAGAAGTACGGCTACGACCTCGGCGTGCCGGTGAACTGGTCTGCCTACGAGGACATTGCCGAGTTCTTCACCGGCAAGGAAATCGACGGGCAGGAGGTCTATGGCAACATGGACTACGGCAAGAAGGACCCGTCGCTCGGCTGGCGCTACACCGATGCGTGGATGTCGATGGCCGGCATGGGCGACAAGGGCGAGCCGAACGGCCTGCCGGTCGACGAATGGGGCATCCGCGTCAACGAGCAGTCGCAGCCCGTCGGGTCCTGCGTCGATCGCGGCGGTGCCACCAACGATGCCGCGGCGGTCTATGCCGTGACCAAGGCGATCGAATGGCTGGAGAAGTACGCGCCGCCGGCCGCAGCGGGCATGACCTTTTCCGAGGCCGGTCCGGTCCCGGCGCAGGGCAACATTGCCCAGCAGATGTTCATGTACACGACCTTCGTGCCCTCGCTGGTCGAGGAAGACCTGCCGATCATGAACGAGGACGGCACGCCGAAATGGCGTCTCGCGCCCTCGCCGCATGGCGCCTACTGGGAGGAAGGCATGAAGGTCGGCTACCAGGACGTCGGTTCCTGGACGCTGATGAAGTCGACGCCGGACGACCGGGCCAAGGCCGCGTGGCTCTACGCCCAGTTCGTGACCTCGAAGACGGTCGACACCAAGAAGAGCCATGTCGGCCTGACCTTCATCCGCGAAAGCACGATCAACCACGAGAGCTTTACCGAGCGTGCACCCAAGCTCGGCGGCCTGGTGGAGTTCTACCGCTCGCCCGCACGGGTGCAGTGGTCGCCGACCGGCACGAACATCCCCGACTACCCGAAGCTGGCGCAGCTCTGGTGGCAGAACATCGGGGATGCGATGTCCGGCGCGAAATCCGCGCAAGAAGCGCTCGACAGTCTCTGCGAGCAGCAGGAACGGGTGCTCGAGCGTCTTGAGCGCGCGGGTGTGCAGGGCGATCTGGGTCCGAAGCTCAACGAGCCGAAGGACCCCCAGGAGTGGCTGGACGAAGCCGGTTCGCCCAAGGCGAAGCTCGAGAACGAAGATCCCGAGCCCGAGACCATCGCCTACGACGAGCTGATCCAGTCCTGGCAGCAGTGATCCGAGACCGGCCGGGGCTCTTGCGAGCCCCGGCCAACCAGGGTGGCCCGATATCGCGATGATCATCCGGCACCGTTTGCGCTTCCCCCGCCCTTGACCGACACTCATGGCCCGACCCGCGACAGGGCTGCCCCATGCGTATCGCCACGCTCAACGTTCAGAACATGCGCCTGCGCCATGACGGCCCGGCAGAGCACCTAGACGGCGCCCGCGACGGCAACGTTCCCCGCGATGCGAGTCCGCGCGCCAGGGCGCTCGACGGACCGGACCGCCGCCTCACTGCGCAGCTCATCGGCCGGATCGACGCGGATGTGCTGGCCCTGCAGGAGGTCTTCGACCGCGAGACGCTCGACCATTTCCACGACCAAGTGATGCGGACCCAGGGCATCGCCGCCTACCCGTACCGCTTCTGCCTGCCGGGCAATGACGGGCGCGGCCTGAACGTCGCGCTTCTGAGCCGCCTGCCGGTCGACCGCCTGTCGAGCCATGCGGCAGTGACACCGGCCGACCTCGACATCGAGTGTCCGCCGGACGAAGCGCACCGTCCGGTCTTTCGCCGCGACTGCCTTGAGGCGGATATCGGGGAGCTGACGCTTTACGTCTGTCACTTCAAGGCGCCGCACCCCGACATGGCGGCGGCATGGCCAGTGCGCCGGCGCGAAGCCCTCGCCGCGCGCCGCCTGATCGAACGCCGCTTCGCCCGGCCCGGGCGGGCCCGCTGGTTGATCCTCGGCGATCTCAACGAAGCGCCTGACACCACGCGGGAAAGCGCCATCGCGCCGCTTGCCGACGGCTTCGGCTGCGATCTTCTGACGCGCCTGCCGGCCGGCGAACGCTGGTCCTACCACGAAGCGGAATCCGGCCGCTATTCCCGGCCCGACGCGATGCTGGCCTCTCCCGCGCTGGCACGGGCGTATTCAGACGCGTGCCCGGCAATCGTGCGGGCCGGCATGGGGCGCGAGGCGGCGCGCTATCAGCGGGCCGCGACTGCCGAGCGTCGGCGATCATCGCCCCCATGCCAGCGACCACGCCGCGCTGGTGATCGATCTGGAAAGCTGAACCTGCCGCGGCAATTTCGCCCTGAACGGGAACCGAGCGGCCGATTCCCGCGTCGTCACGCGAAGGGGGACATCCATGGACATCCAGCTGACGATCAACGGCGAGCGGCACCGGCTCGACCTGGACGTGCGCACCAGCCTGCTCGACGCGCTGCGCCACCATCTGGGCCTGACTGGCACCAAGAAGGGCTGCGATCACGGCCAGTGCGGCGCCTGCACGGTCATGGTCAACGGACGCCGGATCAATTCGTGCCTGACCCTCGCCGCCATGCACGACGGCGACGAGATCACCACGATCGAGGGGCTCGGCACGCCGGACGCCCTGTCGCCGATGCAGGCAGCGTTCGTGCGGCATGACGGGTTCCAGTGCGGCTATTGCACGCCGGGCCAGATCGTTTCGGCAACCGCCATGCTCGGCGAGGCGGAGGAAGGCTGGCCCAGCCACGTTTCCCACGACCTCTCCGGCCCTGTCGACCTCAGCCACGAGGAGGTCTCCGAACGGATGAGCGGCAATCTCTGCCGCTGCGCCGCCTATGACGGCATCGTGCGAGCCGTGCGCGCCGCCGCCGGACTGGAGGATCCCGACCCCGGACCGGAAATCGGGCGCGAGGAGCGCGCATGAAGACGTTCGACTACACCCGCGCCGCCTCGTCGGACGAGGCCGTCCGCGCCGCCTCCGAGCCCGGAACCGCCTTCATCGCTGGCGGCACGAACCTTCTCGACCTGATGAAGCTCGAAGTGATGTCGCCGGAGCGGCTGGTCGACATCAGCCGGCTGGACCTGTCCGGCATCGACCGGACCCCGGATGGCGGGCTTCGGGTCGGCGCCCTCGTCACCAACAGCGACCTCGCCGCGCATGAGGACGTGCGTCGCGACTGGCCGGTTCTCGCGCGCGCCCTGCTCGCCGGGGCCTCCGGACAGCTTCGCAACAAGGCGACGACCGGCGGCAACCTGCTCCAGCGGACGCGGTGCCCCTATTTCTACGACACCGCGATGGCCTGCAACAAGCGCGAACCCGGCTCGGGCTGCCGCGCCATCGGCGGGGTCACCCGAAACCACGCCATCCTCGGCGCCAGCCCCGACTGCATCGCCACCTATCCCGGCGACATGGCCGTCGCCCTGCGCGCGCTCGATGCCACCGTCGAAGTGGAAGCGGCCGACGGGACCGCCCGCACCCTGACGCTCGACGAACTCTACCGCCTGCCGGGCGACACGCCCGATCGCGAGACGACGCTCGCGCCCGGCGACCTGATCACCGCCGTCATCCTGCCCGCGCCCGTTGGCGGCACGCAGATCTACCGCAAGGTGCGCGACCGTGCCTCCTACGCCTTCGCCCTGGTGTCGGTGGCCTGCGCGCTCCGCATGAAAGCCGATCGGATCGACAGCGTCGCACTCGCCTTCGGCGGCCTCGCACCGCGGCCGTGGCGCAGCCACGAGGTGGAAGCCGCCCTGACCGGCGAGGCCCCCTCCCCGGCCCTCTTCGAGCGCGCCGCCGACATCCTACTGGCCGAGGCCGAAGGTCACGGCGGCAACGACTTCAAGATCCCCCTCGCACGCCGCACCCTCGCCGCGGTGCTGACCGAGGCCACCGGAACGGAGCCCCGCGCATGACCCGCCACCTGAAGATGGACGACGCTCAACCCCGGCTTCTCGACCGGACGGCGCAGAATGTGCTGGGCAAGCCGCTCGATCGACCCGAGGGGCCGACTGAAGGTCACCGGCCGCGCCACCTATACCGCCGAATACGACCGCCCCGGCCTCGTCACCGGCGTGCTCGTGCGCGCCACGATCGCGCGCGGACGCGTCACCCGGCTCAACGACACGGCGGTCCGCGCCTTGCCCGGCGTGCTGGGCGTGTTCTCGGGACCGCGCTTCCTGCGCAACCCGGCCCAGGGCGGGGCGGGAGAAGCGCCGGTTCAGGGCGCGGACGTGGTCGCCTATCTGGGCCAGCCCATCGCGCTCGTCGTCGCGGAAAGCTTCGAGGCGGCGCGCCATGCCGCCCAGGCGCTTCGGCCCGACTATGCCGAGGAGCCCGCCGAAACCGACCCGGAAACCACGAGCCAGGTCGACCGCCCGGAGAAGAAGCAGCTCGATCAGGGCGACCTCGACGCGGCCATGAAAGCGGCCGCGCACAGCGTGGATGTGATCTACACGACGCCGCCACATAGCAGCGCCGCGATGGAGCCGCATGCCGCGCTGGCGGAATGGGACGGCGACCGGCTGACGCTTCACGGCTCGTACCAGATGCTGAAGCACAACCGCGCCGAACTGGCCGACGCGGTGGGTGTCGACGAGGCGAACGTGCGTGTCCTCGCCCCGTTCGTCGGCGGCGGCTTCGGCGCCAAGCTCGGCCTTTCGCCCGAGGCGGTGGCCGCCGCGCTCGCCGCGCGCGAGCTGGCCCGGCCGGTGCGCGTCGTCATGTCCCGCCAGCAGGTGTTCGAGGGAACCATGCGCCGCTCCGAGACGCGCCAGCGCATCCGTCTCTCGGCCGATCCGGAGTGGCGCCTGACCGGCGTCGGCCACGGCGATCGCGTCTCCAACCTGCCGGGCGAGAGTTTCAGCGAACCGACCGCGCAGGCCACGCATTTTCTCTATGGCGGCGAGAACCGTCGCTATGTCCACGAGATCGCGCGCGTGAACCGCACCTGCGCGGGTTCCGTGAGGGCCCCCGGCGAAGCGGTCGGCATGCTCGCGCTGGAATGCGCCATGGACGAGCTCGCCCATGAAAGCGGCATCGACCCGGTCGAGCTCCGCCTGCGCAACATTCCCGAACGGCATCCCGAAAAGGATATCCCCTACTCGGCCCGAGCCCTCGCCGACTGCCTGACGCAGGGCGCCGAGCGCTTCGGCTGGTCGGCGCGGCAGGCACCCGGACAGCGCCGCGATGGCGAATGGATGACCGGTCTCGGCGTCGCCGCCGCCGCCCGCGCCAACCTGCTGCAGGAGGCCAAGGCGCGCGTCACGCTCTCGCCCGACGGACGCGCGGTCGTGGAGACCGACATGACCGATATCGGCACCGGCACCTACGCGATCCTCGGCCAGATCGCGGCCGAGATGCTGGGCCTTTCCCGCGATGCCGTGGACGTGCGGCTTGGCGATACCGACCTGCCGCCGGGCTCGGGCTCCGGGGGGTCCTTCGGCGCCTCTTCGGCGGGATCGGCAGTGTTCCTGGCGGCGCAGGCCCTGCGCGAAACGCTCGCCAAGCGGCTCGGCTGCGACCCCGACGACCTGACGCTTCAGGACGGGGTCGCGACCGGCGGCAATCGTCGCGCGCCGCTGGGGGAACTCGTCGGTGACGCCGCCATGTCGGAACTGGGGCATCTGGAGCCCGGCAAGGCCGCGAAAAAATGGTCCCAGGCAGGCTATGGCGCCCATTTCGCCGAGGTCGCCGTCAGCGCCCGGACCGGCGAGGTGCGGGTCCGCCGGATGCTGGGCCTCTTCGCCGCCGGCCGGATCCTCAACGCCAAGACCGCCGAGAGCCAGGCGCTGGGCGGGATGATCTGGGGTCTCGGCGCGGCGCTGACCGAGGCGATCGCCCATGATCCGCGCGATGGACACATCGTCACGCGAGATCTTGCGGAATACCATGTCCCGGTGAACCTCGACGTGCCGCCGCTGGAGGTGGTGTTCCTCGACGAGCGCGACGACGCCGCCTGCCCGATCCAGTCCAAGGGCATCGGCGAGCTGGGCATCTCGGGCGCCGGCGC
Organism: uncultured Alphaproteobacteria bacterium; assembly: GCA_963709765.1. GTDB lineage: Bacteria > Pseudomonadota > Alphaproteobacteria > Rhodobacterales > Rhodobacteraceae > Roseitranquillus. Next base: position 132,833 of record CAVPXL010000002.1, read on the forward strand.
GGCAATCGTGAACGCCGTCTTCAACGCGACGGGGATCCGGGTCCGCGACTATCCGCTGACTCCGGACAGGCTTCTGCCCCACCTGCCCTGACGCCGCGTGGAACGGGGGCGGCGGCCCGGCACGATGGGCGTCAGCGCCTGCTGAGCAGACGGTCCATCGTCTGGAGAAACCGCGCCCGGTCCGCCCTTGAGAACGGCTTTCCGCCGCCCCCGCCGCCGAGCGGGCTGGCGGCGCGCAGATCCGCCATCAGGTCGCGCATGGCGAGCCGCTGGCCGATGTTGGCCTGCGTGAACTCGTCGCCGTCGGGGCGCACGACACGGGCGCCGGCCTCGATGCACCGCGCGGCGAGCGGCGTGTCGCTGGTGACGCAGATGTCGTCACCGCCGATCCGCTCGGCAATCCACTGGTCGGCCGCGTCGGGGCCGTCGGGAACCACCACCGTTTCCACCAGCGGGTGATCGGCGGGACGGATACCACCATTCGAGACCACGATCATGGCGATCCCGTGCCGGTCGGCGACCCGCAGGGCCTCCGCCCGGACCGGGCAGGCGTCGGCATCGACGTAGATCGTGGTCATCTGCATTCCCTTTCCGACGATCGCAGCGCCTCGCGCCAATGGCCTGCGTCTCGCATCGCTTGCCCTCGGAACAGCTCCTAGAGATCGACCTCCACCACGCCCCCCGGCTCGGCCGCGCGGGACTGGCAGAGGATCATCGATGCTTCGCGTTGCGCGCGGCTCAGAACGAAGTCGCGGTGATCGACGTCGCCGCCAACGACCCCGACCCGGCACACCCCGCAGAGCCCATCGGAGCATTTGACGTCGATCGCCACACCGGCCTGCGCGAGCACATCGGTCGCGCGGGCGCCCTCGGGCACGTCGATCTCGCGTCCCGAGCGCGCGAGACGCAGCCGGAAGGGCCAATCGGGCCGCGCCTCCACCTCGGGCACCGAGAAATATTCCAGGTGTCGCGCCGCCTCCGGCCATCCGTGACGCTCGGCCGCCTCGATGACAGCGCGCATGTAACGATCCGGTCCGCAGGTATAGAGGTGCCAGTCCGGCCGCCACGTTCCGAGGATGGCGTCGAGATCGGCGCGGCTGCCCTCGTCGCTCACATGCAGGATCACCCGGTCGCTCCATGGCACCGCCGCCAGATCCTCCAGAAAACCTGCGCTGTCGCGACGCGCTGCGGAGTAGTGCAACGCGAAATCGGCCCCGGTCGCGTGGAGCCGATGCGCCATGGCGATCATCGGCGTGACCCCGATGCCGCCGCCCATGAGCAGGGTCCGCGCCGCGCCCTCGTCCAGGGGAAAGTGGTTGATGGGGCGCGAGACGAAGACGCGCCGCCCCTCGCCGAAGATCCGGTGCATGAGACTCGAGCCGCCGCGCCCGGCATCCTCACGCAACACCCCGATCTGGTAGACCTTGCGGTCCGCCGGATCGCCCGACATCGAGTATTGCCGCAGGTATTCCGGCGCCACCACCACGTCGAGATGCGCGCCCGCCTGCCACGGCGGCAGGTCGTGGCCGTCGGGGTCGCGAAACTCGAACTTGGTGACGGCCGCCGTCATGCGCTCGACTTTCGACACCACGAGCCGCAGGACCGGCGAAGCGCCCGACGCGGCATAACGGTGGACATGGCTTTCGTCGCCCGCGGCGATCCGGGCGCGGTACGCGTCGGCGTCGATCAGATCGCGGTAGGCGGCGATGCCCGCCTCGCGGTCCATCGGAAACGGATAGGGCCAGGGATGCGGCGCAAGAGGCGCAGGATAGACCGCCAGCGTCTGATCCTCGTAACGCAGGTCGAGATCCGTCTGCAGATCGCGCCGGTTGACCGGATGCCGGGTCGGGCGATAGGCGCCGTCCTCCTCCAGCTCCAGATCCCACCACCATTTCTTGACGTCGTTCAGGCCGCCGTTGCCCACCGCGTCGTCGAGCCTGGCCAGAACCGGCGCCGCGGCGGGAAGGTTCATCGCGAGCCAGCGGAACGGCGCCTCCTTGAACGTCCCTTCCAGGTTCCACGGGCAGGTCTTCATGCAGCGCCCGCACATGGCGCCGCCCGGCGTGGTGATCCGGTAGGTCGCGCATTTCTGGCTGTCGGATTTCCAGATCTCGTAGCCGTTGAACATGAGCTTCGGCCCGGCGGTGATCGCACCCGACGGACATTCGCGCGCGCACTTGTTGCAGGCTTCGCAGAAGCGCTGCAGCCCGAAATCGATCGGCCGGTCATGCGCCATGGGCAGGTCCGTCGTGACCACGCCCGATTTCAGCCGCGGACCGAGATAGGGGTTGAGGATCACCTCGCCGATCCGGCTGACCTCGCCCAGCCCGCTCAGCAGCAGCAGCGGCGGTTGCAGCACCTCGCCGTCGAGCACGGTATGGGCCTTGGCCGCATAGCCGAGGTTGCGGATCTGTCGCGCCATGACTCCGCCCAGAAGCGAGAACCGCAGATAGGCGCGCATGGATTGCGCAACGCTGATCCAGTCGTCACCGGAGGCGCCCTCCATCGTCTCGTAGCCTTGATCGACGATCATGCTGACGGCCTGGTCATGGGGCGGATCGATGGGTGCGCCGGTCGCGTCGTGGGAATACCACGTCCAGTCCGGACAGCGGCTGATCCCCACCGCGTCGAGGCCGAGATAGTAGCTTGCGGCCTTCACCGCCTCGGCGTCGCGCGCGCCGTCCCGGAGGCCCGTCTGCGGCGCGCTTTCGCCGTCCTGCAGCAGCACGAGCGCGCCGAGGATCCGGCGCTGCGCCATCGAGGGCGCCGCCTTGCGCGCATAGTGGCCACCCTTGGCCGCCGCCTGCGCCGCCGGGCCCATGTCGCCGAACTGGGCGCGGGCGAAGAGGTCGGCGCGCTTGGGCACCCGCGCCACGCGCGCCTCGTCGATATGGGTGGTGGGCGTGTCCACCCGCCGGAGCCGCTCGAACGGATGAGCGCCCTCGACGTAGCGGCGGCGCGCGTAAGGGTCGCGGTTCAGCGCGCTCTTGGCGGTGCCCTTGCCAAGCCACCATGCCGGACCCTTGGCGCGCCAGCCCGGCTGCTCGCGCGGCGGTGCGATCGGTGCATCATGGGTCAGGGCCATGTCGGTCGTCACCGCCGCAAGGCCGAACCGCTCCCCGAGATAGGGGTTCACCAGCCGCCCGTCCTCGACAGCCGCCAGCCCCGCGGCGACGGCCAGCCGTGCAAGGCTGACGTCGCGCGCGGTGCCGGTGTGCGCCTTGGCGTCCCAGCCCAGCAGACGGATGTAGTTGGCCAGCACCACCGCCGCCTCGGACGCGCGCAGACACGCCCGCTCGGCCTGCGTGTCGAGGATCCAGGTCGCGCCGGGCTCACCGGGATCCGGGTCGCGCGGGAACTCCCACGCCAGGACGATCGCATGGCCGTGTCCGCCGATGCCCGAGGGCGGCGCCTCCATCAACTCCTTCAGCTCGGCCATGATGAGATCGATGCCGCTTGCGAGCGTCTTGGTCTGGCGCGTCACGAGATCCCGTCGCAGCCGCTCGATGCCATCGTTCGCCACCGGCAGGTCGAGCCGGGCGGCCTGCGGCACCGGACCGATCCCGACCATGCTCGCATCCTGGAAATATCCGAAGGCCTTGAGGTGGCGCGCCCGCTCGGACGGGTCGTCCGGACACCCGGAACTTGCGCCGTTGACCAGTCCGTCGCGCAGCGCATCCATCATGGCCTGGAAATCGCCCATGGCGTTCGCGAGGCATTCGGGACTGTCGGGCCGCTCGAATACGGGCGCTGCGGGTTCCGGCACCCGGTCCAAGGTCAGGCATCGCGGCAACCCGCTTCAGCCGCTCCATCGGATAGGGCCCGAGATGCACCGGGCGGTCTGCGTCGGAAAACAGTCGGATCGTCATGGAAGGCCCCTCATCACTGCACCTAGTGGCCCGCACGCAGGTCCGTGGTCAAGGGGAAGGCCGGGCGCAGGCGGCTCACCCGCGCCCGGAGCCGGCGCAATCCGTCACCCCGACCATGCGGCCGGCCCGGGACACGCCACCGGCAGCGGAGAGCCTCGCATCGTGGCGAGGCCGGACATTCCCTCGCAGCCCGCCCCGCGCGGGACCGGGCGCCGAGGGCGCTCAGTTGAGCGTCAGAGTGAACTCGCTCTCGTCATAGAGCCGCGCCGCCATGAGGCACGTCGAGTCCTCGTCGAACGCGAAGACTGTCGCGAGCTCGGCAATGACAGAAACACGACAGAATGCCGCCTCGACGTCCATCGAGGCGGGGCATTCCTCGAGATCGGTATGAGGCACCGCCGCTTCGAAGATGTCGTAGGTGAGCGGGCAGTCCGTATGCTCGTCCGCGATCGCCGGCGCCGCCACCAACGCCATGCAGAGTCCCAGTTGCGCAAGTTTCATGGTGAACTCCCTCCCTTTTTCACCCATGAGATCATACCACAGAAACGCCTTCCCCGGGCCGGATTCCTGCCCTGCTCCGGTCGCCTCACGCGCCGCTCAAAGTTTCGCGCGGTCCCATTCGGGGCCGGGACACGCGCGCCGGGACGCGCTAGATCAGGCAGATGCTCGATGCACGCGCACGCAAGCTGATCGACCCGATCCTGAACCGCCAGGGGCAGACTCTGGCACGGTTGGGCGTGAGCGCCGATCAGGTGACCCTTGCCGGGCTCGTGTTCGGCCTGACCGCGGCCGCGATGATCGCGGCCGGCGCGCCGCGCCTCGCCGTCGTGCTCTTGTTGCTCAGCCGCCTCGCGGACGGGCTCGACGGGGCGGTGGCGCGGGCGACGCGACGCACCGATTTCGGCGGATACCTCGATATCGCGGCCGACTTTCTCTTCTACGGGGCGATCCCAATGGCGTTCGTCTGGCTCGATCCGGCAGCCAACGGCGCGGCCGGGGCGTGGCTCCTGACGAGCTTCTACTTCAACGGCACGAGCTTTCTCGGCTTCGCGATCCTCGCCGAGAAGCACCGGATGCGGACCGACGCGCGCGGGGTCAAATCGCTCTACTTCACCGGCGGGCTGCTGGAGGGGACGGAGACGATCGCGTTCTTCGTCGTGATCTGCCTGGTCCCCGGCTGGTTCGCTCCGCTGGCCTGGATCTTCGGGGCGCTCTGCTTCGTCACCGGGGGCTCGCGGCTCCTGCTCGCGCGCAAGGTCTTTGCGGCCGCGCCGCCCCGCGACCCCGAGCCCCGCGCCCAACCACAGGAGACCTGAATGCGAACTCCTCGCCCTTGCCGCCGCCCTCCTTGCGGCCACTCCCGCCGCGGCCGGACCGGACCCGGAGGACTGGTCATCGGTTCTCGACGCCGCGCGCGGCCAGACGGTTTACTGGAACGCCTGGGGCGGCTCCACCGCGACCAACGCGTTCATCGCCTGGGTCGGCGCGCGCGTGGCGGAGGATCACGGCGTCACGCTGGAACACGTGAAGCTCGGCGATACGGCCGAAGCGGTGAGCCGGGTGCTTGCCGAAAAGGCCGCCGGCCGCGACGAAGGCGGTGCCGTGGACCTCATCTGGCTCAACGGCGAGAATTTCGCGACCCTCAAGAAGGAGGGGCTGCTTTACGGCCCCTTCACCCAGGCCCTGCCCAACTGGGCCGCCGTCGATGGCTCCGACGCGCGGGTCACCCATGATTTCACCCTGCCGATCGAAGGGTTCGAGTCGCCCTGGGCCACGGCACAGGTCGTGTTCATCCACGACAGCGCCGACCTGCCGCACCCGCCGCGCGACATGATTGCGCTGCTCGACTGGGCCCGCTCGGAGCCCGGGCGCTTCACCTTTCCCCAGCCGCCCGATTTCCTCGGGACGACGTTCCTGAAACAGGCGCTGCTCGATCTGGCGGACGATCCGGCGGTCCTGCAGCGTCCGGTGGACGAGGCCGATTACGAGGCCGTGACGGCGCCGCTCTGGACTTTCCTCGATGCGCTGACACCGCATCTGTGGCGCCAGGGGCGGGCCTATCCGCAAAGCGGGCCGCGCCAGATCCAGCTACTGGCCGACGAGGAGATCGACCTGGCGATCTCGTTCAGCCCGGGCGAGGCATCCGCCGCTATGGCCGACGGATTGCTGCCGGAGACGATCCGGACCGCGGTGCTCGACGGCGGCACGATCGGCAATGCGAGCTTCGTGGCGATCCCCTGGAACGCGAGCGCCAAGGAGGGCGCGATGGTCGTGGCGAACTTCCTGCTGTCGCCCGAGGCGCAGGCGCGCGCGCTCGACCCCGCGCATCTGGGCTACGGCACGGTGCTCGACATGGACCGCCTCACGCCACAGGATCGCGCGCGTTTCGACGCCGTCGAGCTTGGCACCGCGACGCTTGCGCCCGCCGATCTCGGCCAGGCCCTGCCCGAGCCACACCCTTCGTGGACCGAGCGTCTGGAGGCCGACTGGATCGCCCGCTACGGCGTGACGAAGTGAGGATCGTCCGGGCCTTCGCGGCCTTCGCGCGCGCGAAGCGTCCGTGAGCGACGTCGCGGCGATCCCGCTGAGGCGCCGTCCCGAGGTCGTGCGGCGGTCGCGGGGTCTGCACTGGATGCCGGCTCTGACCCTGCTGGTGATGCTGGGGCCGGTCGCGGCGGGACTGGCGGGCACCATCGCCCCCGCCTTCGGGTTGATGCCGGGACTGGGCGGAACACCCTCGCTCGCGCCCTTCCGGGAGCTGGGCGCCTGGCCAGGATTCCTGCCCGCGATACGGCTCAGCGTGACCACGGGGCTGGCGGCGACGACCCTGTCGCTGGGCATCGTGGTGATGATCGCCGCCTGCTGGCAGGGCACACGGACGTTCCGCATGATCGAGCGGCTGCTGTCGCCGTTGCTCTCGGTGCCGCACGCCGCGGCGGCCTTCGGGCTGGCGTTCCTGATCACGCCGTCCGGCTGGCTTGCCCGGATCGCCTCGCCCTGGGCCACCGGGTGGGACCGCCCCCCTGACCTGCTCATCGTGCAGGATCCGGCCGGTTTCGCCCTGATCGCCGGTCTCGTCACCAAGGAGGTTCCGTTCCTCATGCTGATGACGATCGCGGCGCTGGGTCAGGCCGATGCGGCGCGCAGCGTCACCGTCGCGCGCGCGCTCGGCTACGGGCGGTCGGCCGGCTGGCTCAAGGCGGTCCTGCCACGGGTCTACGGACAGATCCGGCTCCCGGTCTATGTGGTGCTCGCCTATTCGATGACGGTGGTCGATACCGCCGTGATCCTCGGCCCCAACACACCGCCGACACTCTCGGTGCAGCTGGTGCGCTGGATGGCCGATCCCGACCTTGCCCTGCGCCTGCGCGCGGCAGCCGCGGCCCTGGTACAGCTCGGCCTGGTCCTGGCCGCCCTGGCCCTCTGGCGTGCGGGCGAGGCCGTGGTGGCAGCGCTCGGGCGACGATGGATCATGCGCGGCGGACGCGGCCGGCGCGACGGGCTGCTCCGGCCGGTGGCCGCTTCGCTCGGCGTGATGTCCGGCGGCGCGGTCCTGCTGGGTCTCGCGGTGCTGGCGATCTGGTCGGTCGCCGGGCTCTGGTCCTTTCCCGACGCCTGGCCCGGCACGATCGGCGCCCAAAGCTGGATGCGGCACGGTCCCGGGGCCCTGTCGACCGCGCTGACCACCGCTTCGATCGCCGCCGCCGCGACCCTGGTTGCGCTCTTCCTGACGATCGGCTGCCTTGAGGCCGAGCACCGCTACGGCCTGACGCTGAGCCGCCGCGCCCTCTGGCTTATCTACACGCCGCTCCTCGTCCCGCAGGTGGCCTTCCTGCCGGGACTGCAATTGCTGATGCTGGGCGCGGGCCTCGAATCCGGCACCGGACCGGTCATCGCGAGCCATATCGTCTTTGTGCTGCCTTACGTCTTTCTCTCGCTCGGCGGCGCGTTCCGCAGCTGGGACACGCGATACGGGGCGGCGGCGGCAGCGCTGGGGGCGACCCCGGACGGCGTTCTCTGGCGCGTGCGCCTGCCGATGCTGCTCCAGCCGGTGCTCACGGCCGCGGCGGTCGGATTCGCGGTCTCCGTCGGGCAGTACCTGCCGACCCTGCTGGTCGGTGGCGGCCGGGTTTCGACGCTGACGACCGAGGCGGTGGCGCTGGCTTCGGGCGGCGACCGGCGGGCCATCGCTGTCTACGCCCTGGCCCAGACCGCCGCGGCGCTCCTGCCCTTCACGCTGGCGCTCGCGCTGCCGCGCCTGCTCTGGGCCGACAGGCGCGGGCTTCGCCATGACTGAAACACCAGGCGAGGCAGCGCGGCCCGCGCGCGGACTGGTGCTCGATCGGCTTGGCCTGTCACTCGGCGAGCGGACACTGCTGACGCTCGACGTGACCATCCCGCCGGGCCAGGTTCTCACGGTCATGGGCCCGTCCGGATCGGGCAAGTCGACGCTGCTTGCCGCGATCACCGGGACGCTGCCGCGCGAGGTCTCCCTGCGCGGTCGGATCTTCCTCGACGGGCGCGACGTCACCGCCCTGCCACCCGAGCGGCGGCGCATCGGCATCCTGTTCCAGGACGACCTGCTTTTCCCGCACCTTTCCGTTGGCGCCAACATCGCGTTCGGCCTCACGCCCGGCGGCACGGCGCGGCAGCGCAACGCTCTTGTCGAAGCCGCGCTGGAGGAGGTCGGCCTCGGCGGTTACGCCACCCGCGATCCGGCGACGCTCTCGGGCGGCCAGAAGGCGCGGGTGGCGCTGATGCGGACGCTTCTCGCGGAGCCACGGGCGCTCCTCCTCGACGAGCCCTTCTCGCGCCTCGACGCGGAGCTGCGCGACCAGGTCCGGCGGCTGGTCTTCGCCCGGGCCCGCGCGCGCGATCTGCCGACACTTCTGGTGACGCACGATCCGGGCGACGCCGAGGCGGCCGGGGGCGCGATCCTGCGCCTCGACGACTGACCCCCCCGGCCCCGCGCGAGCGGCATGGCGATCAGGGGGGGGGGGCCGGGGCGCCCGCGCCGAAACTCACATCGGCCTGCGCCACCGCCACGGCCTTCATGATCAGGTGACAGTCGAGCCCCGGCACGACAGCCATCGCGTCGGCCGACCGGCGGGTGATGCGCGCAAGGATCAGGTCCTCCCCGGCCCTGAGCTGCACCGCAACCCCGGGGCCGGCGCCGCGATGCACCGCCGCGACGCGCGCGGGCAGCACGTTGAGCGCCGACAGCCCCACCGGCTGGCCGAGCGACAGGATGACGTCCTGCGCCTCGATCCGGACCCGGACCGGCGCCCCCGGCGCGGCGGCGATGCGCGGCAGGAACAGCCGCCCCGCCGACACCGCGATCTCGCTCAACCCGTCGGAATGGTGGGCGACGAGCTTGCCCGACAACAGGCTGCCCGCCTCGCGCACGCCCAGCGCCGGCACCGCCTCCGGATCGGACAGCACCTCGGCGGCCGGGCCCGCGCGCACCACGCGTCCGTCCCGGATGGCGACGACCGTCGTGGCCAGCCGCGCGACCTCGGCCACCGAGTGGCTGACATAGAGGATCGGCACCCGGGTCTCGTCGCGCAGCCGCTCCAGATAGGGCAGGATCTCGGCCTTGCGCGCGTCGTCGAGCGCGGCCAGCGGCTCGTCCAGCAGCAGCAGGCGCGGCCGCGACAGGAGCGCGCGGCCGATCGCCACCCGCTGCTTCTCGCCCCCCGAGAGATCGCCAGGCCGCCGCCCCAGAAGCGCCCCGATCCCCAGAAGCCGCACGACGCGCGCCGTCTCCCCCGCGTCGTGCCCGCCACCCGCGAACCAGCGCCCGTAACCGAGGTTGCGCCGCACGCTCAGATGGGGAAAGAGCCGCCCCTCCTGAAAGACGTAGCCCACGCGCCGGCGATGCGGCGGCAGCCACACGCCCCGCGCCGTGTCGAACAGCACCGCCCCGTCCACGCTGACGCGCCCGGATTCGGGCCGGAGCAGGCCGGCCACGGCGTTGACGATCGTCGTCTTCCCGGCTCCGGACCGTCCGACCAGGGCCGTGACCCCGGCCGGCGCCTCGAAGCCGAGGTCGAGCGTGAACCCCGCCAGCCTGTGGGTCATCGCCACCGACAGCGTCATTTCGCACCGATCCGGCGCGCCACGCGGGTGGCCACGAACTCCGACACCAGCAACGCCGCCATCGCCACCGCCACCGAAACCGCGACGAGGCGCAGCGCGGATTGCTCGCCCCCCGGCACCTGGAGGAACGCGTAGATCGCCGTGGGCAACGTCCGGGTCTCGCCGGGAATGTTCGACACGAAGGTGATCGTCGCCCCGAACTCGCCCATCGCCTTGGCGAAGGCCAGCACGCTGCCCGCGAGGATCCCCGGCAGGATCAGCGGCAGCGTCACCGTCAGGAAGATCCAGACCCGCGAGGCGCCGAGCGTGCCTGCGGCCTCCTCCAGCTTCGGGTCCACCGCCTCGACCGCGAGGCGGATCGCGCGCACCATGAGCGGGAAGGCCATGACCGCCGCCGCCAGCGCCGCCCCGGTCCAGCGGAAGGCGAAGACCAGCCCGAACGCCTCCTCCAGAAACCGCCCGAGCGGCGCGCGCCGGCCGAATGTCAGCAAGAGGAGATATCCCGTCGCCACCGGCGGCAGGATCAGCGGCAGATGCACCACCCCGTTGAGGATCTGCCGCCCGGCAAACCGTCCCCGCGCCAGCAGAAGCGCCACGACGACCGCGAACGGAAGGCTGAAGACCGTGGCCCAGAACGCCACCCGCAGCGAAAGCGCCACCGCCTGCCATTCCTGCGGCCCGAGCCAGTCCGCCATGCCCTAGCCCGGCCCGCCGAACCCGTGGCGGGCGAATATCGCCCGCGCTTCGTCGCCGCGCAGGAAGTCGAGGAAGGCCAGCGCCGCCCCCGGCGCCGCCGCGTCGCGCGTAACGGCCGCCGGATAGAGGATCGGCGGATGACTTTCGGCAGGGAACGTCGCGACCACACGCACGCGCGGTTCGGCCTCCGCGTCGGTCGCATAGACGATCCCGTAGGGCGCCTCGCCCATGGCGACAAGCGCCAGCGCCGCGCGCACGTTGTCGGCCTCTGCCAGGCGCGGCGCGGCCGCCTCCCAGAGCCCCAGATGCCGCAGCGCGGCCCTCGCGTAGATCCCCGCGGGCACGGCTTCGGTCAGCGCGACGGCCAGCCGCCCCTCCCCGAGCAGCGCGGCGAGGTCCAGGTCGGGCGACAGGGCCACGGCCCCCGCGTCATGCGCCACCAGAACCAGCGTGTTGCGCGCCACATTCGCCCGCGTCCCGGCGCGGATCAGGCCGTCGCGTTCGAGCACGTCCATCCAGTCGGTATTGGCCGAAACGAAGAGGTCCGCCGGCGCGCCCGCCGCGATCTGCCGGGCCAGGACCGAGCTGCCGGCCGCCGCCACGACCACCTCGACATCCGCGTGGCGCGCGAAGGCCGCCGCCGCGTCCTGCAGCACATCGCCCAGGCTCGCCGCCGCGAAGACGGTCACCCGCTCCGCCGCCGCCGCGCCCAGAGGCATGAGCGCCAGCATCCCGGCAAGGAATGTGCGGCGCGAAAAGGAATGGATCGGCATGAAGCGCCCCGGTCTCAGCGGACGGGGCGCAAGATCGCCCCGGCGCGGGGGCGAAGGCAAGCCGCATCTTCCGGCCGCGCCAGCAGGGGGCGGCTCAGGTCCGGGCACCCTGGACGAAGACCGCCTCGCCCAGCGCCTCGGGGATCGGCTCGATCCCGAGGCCCGGCCCCGTCGGCGCCGCCATCCGCCCGTCCCGGCGCTGCGGCGCGCCGGTCGCGATGGCGATGGTCCCGTAGGAGTTGAAATCCGTGGCCGAGAAGCAGAACTCGGCCGGCGTCGACTGCGCCAGATGCGCGATCGCCGCCGTCACGATGTCGCCGCCCCAGGTGTCCTCGATGGTCATCGGGATGCCGGCCTCGACGCAGAGATCGCGCATCAGCCGCGCGCGGGTCAGGCCGCCGACCTTGGAGATCTTGAGGTTGATGATGTCCATCGCATCCTCGGCCAGCCCGCGCGTCAGCGTCCCCACCCCGTCGATCACCTCGTCGAGCACGAAGGGCAAGGGCGTCCGGCGGCGGATCGACAGGCATTCCTCGTAGGTCGGGCACGGCTGCTCCACATGCACGTCGAGCCCGGCAATGGCGTTGACGACGCGGGCGGCCTCGGCGCGGGTCCAGCCGGTATTGGCGTCCGCCACCAGCACCTCGCCGGCCTCCAGCACCGCACGCGTCGCCCGGATCCGCTCGATGTCGGTGTCCGGCGCGCCGCCGACCTTGAGCTGGAACTTGACATATCCCTCGTCGCGATAGCCCGCGATCTTCGCCGCCATCGCCTCGGGCGTCTCCTGCGAAATCGCGCGGTAAAGCACCACGTCGTCCTGCATCGCCCCGCCCAGCAGGTCGCAGACGGAGCGCCCCGTCGCCTTGCCCAGCAGGTCCCAGCAGGCCACGTCGATCGGCGCCTTGGCATAGGGATGACCCTTGAGCGCGCGGTCCATCCGCCGGTTGATATCGCCCAGACGCAGCGGGTCCGCCCCGATCAGCTGCGGCGCCAGCTCGGCCAGCCCGGCGCGCACCCCCGCCGCGTAGGACGGAAGGTAGGCCGAGCCCAGCGGGCAGCATTCGGCGTATCCGGTCAGCCCCTCGTCGGTTTCCACCCCGACGATCGTGCTGTCGAAGACCTCGACGAAATGGCCGTCGGACCAGGTGTAGCGGCCTTCCTTGAGCGGCAGATCCACCTGCCAGACCTTGATTGCGGTGATGCGCATGGGGTGGCCTCCTCAGGCGGTGTTGCGGCGGACGAGATCTGCGTAGAGCTCCCGGATGCGGTGCAGGACCGGCCCGCGCCCGCCGTCGCGCCCGACCGGCTTGCCGTCGATCTCGGCCACCGGGGTCTGCGCGCCGAACGTGCCGGTCAGGAACGCCTCGTCGGCGCCGTGGGCGTCCACCAGCGAATAGTTGCGCTCGAAGACGGGGATGCCGTCCGCGCGGCAGACGTCGATGACCTTCTGCCGCGTGACGCCGTTCATGCAATAGTCGCCGGTGGAGGTCCAGACCTCGCCCCGGCGCACGATGAAGAAGTTGCAGGCGTTGGTCGTGTTGACGAAGCCGTGGGGGTCGAGCATCAGCCCCTCGTCCGCCCCCGCCTGCTCCGCCTGCAGGCAGGCGATGACGCAGTTCAGCTTGGAATGACTGTTGTATTTGGCGTCCTGGCTCATCGGCAGGCCCCGCACCTGCGGCACGGTGGCAAGCCGGATGCCGCGGTTCTGCAGCGCATCGACGGGTTTTGAATGCTCCATGATGATCACAACCGTCGGCCCCGTCCGCGACAGCGACGGATGCTGGAACGGCTTGGCCTTGAGCCCCCGCGTCACCATCAGGCGGCAATGCACATCCGTGACCATGCCGTTCGCCTCGGCGGTGCGGGACAGCGCATCGAGCACCCCCGCGCGGTCCATCCCGATGTCCAGCGACACCGCCTTGCAGCTGTCGAAGAGCCGGTCCATGTGCTCGTCGAAGAAGGCCCACTTGCCGTTGTAGAGCCGCATTCCCTCCCACATCCCGTCGCCCAGCATGAAGCCGGAATCGTAGACCGAGACGGTCGCCTCTGCCCGCGGCTTCAACGCGCCGTTCACGTAGATCAGGATGTCGCGGTTGCGCGCGTCCTCCTCGGCGTCGTGGGTGGTGTGGTGTTCGGTCGTGTCGTTCATCCGCTTTCCTCTCGTCACGCGCCGGGCCAGGTGTCGGCCACCCGGTAGCCCTCGGGCCACGGGTCGTCGGGGGCCAGCATGTGCTGGTGAGTGCCGGTGATCCAGGCACGCCCGGCGATGCGCGGCAGCACGGCCTCCACCTCGCCCAGCCGGGTGCGGCCCGCGATGCGCCCGGTAAAGACCGACCCGATGATCGAGGTCGCCTCCAGCCGGTCCGCGTCCCCCATCTCGCCCCGCGCCGCCAGCAGCGCCAGCCGCGCCGAGACGGCGGTGCCGGTGGGCGAGCGGTCGATCTTGCCCGGCCGAATCGCGACGGCGTGGCGGGTGGTGAGCGTCTGCCCCCCACGCCGCACCGGCGTCGCGAAGAGGCAGAAGGAAATGTGCCGCCAGTCGGGCAGCGTCGGGTGCGCGAACCCGATCTGCTCCGTCGCGGCGGCGGTGATCCGCATGCCGAGCTCGGCCAGGTGACGCGCCGCCCCCGGCTCGAGAGCAAGGCCGAGCGCGTCGGCGTCGACCACGACGAAGCTGTCGCCGCCGAACGCCGTATCGACCCGCAGCGTGCCCAGCCCCTCCACGTCGAGCGGCGCGTCAAGCCGCTGCGCGAAGCTCGGCAGGTTGGTCACCGCGACCTCCTCCACCACCCCGTCGCGGCAGCGCGCCGTCACCTCCACCAGCCCGCCCGGCGCCTCCAGCGTCAGATGCGTCTCGGGCTCCGTCATCGGCAGGATCCCGGTCTCCAGCAGCACCGTCGCCACGCAGATGGCGTTCGAGCCCGACATCGGCGGCGTGTCGCCGGGCTCCATGATGATGAAGCCCATCTGCGCGCGCGGATCCTTCGGCGGGACCAGCAGGTTCACATGGCGGAAGACCCCGCCGCGCGGCTCGTTCAGCACGAAGTTCCGCAAGACCCCGTCCGCCGCGATCCAGCCGCGCTGCGCCCATAGCGTCTCGCCGGGCGGCGGCGCCACCCCGCCCACGATCACGTCACCGACCTCGCCCCCGGCATGGGCGCTGACCACATGGATGACCTTGCGCGCGCGCATCAATTGCCCAGGATCTGCGACAGGAACGCCCGCGTCGCAGGCTCCCGCGGGTTGTCGAAGAACACCTCCGGCGGAGCCGCCTCGACGATCCGCCCCTCGGCCATGAACACCACGCGGTCGGCGACGCGGCGGGCGAACCCCATCTCGTGGGTGACGCAGATCATCGTCATCCCCGCCTCCGCCAGCCGCACCATGCTGTCGAGCACCTCGCCGATCATCTCCGGGTCGAGCGCCGAGGTCGGCTCGTCGAACAGCATGATCCGCGGCTTCATGCAGAGCGCCCGCGCGATCGCCACCCGCTGCTGCTGCCCGCCCGAGAGCTGGTCGGGGAACTTCGCGGCCTGATCCTCGATCTGCATCCGCGCCAGTTCCTCCCGCGCGGTCGCCTCGGCCTCGGCCCGCGTCACGCCGCGCACCCGCATGAGCGGCAGGGCGCAATTCTCCTGCACATCGATGTGCGGGAAGAGGTTGAAGCTCTGGAACACCATCCCGACCTCGCGGCGCACCTCGCGGATGACGTCGTCGTCGTCCGAAAGCGCCACGCCCTCGACCTCGATGGTGCCGGCATCGTGCGCCTCGAGCCGGTTGATGCAGCGGATGAGCGTCGACTTGCCCGACCCCGACGGGCCGCAGACCACCACCCGCTCGCCCTCGGCCACGTCGAGGTCGATGCCGACAAGCGCCCGGAATGCGCCGAACGACTTGCCGACCCCGCGCATCCGGATCGCCGGCTCAGCCATGACCGAGCCGCGCGCGCCGTTCCAGGTAGGCGCCATAGCGCGACAGCCCGAAGACGAAGACGAAATAGACAAGCGCCACGAACACGTAGACCTCCACGTAATAGGCGCCCCACTCGCCACGCCCCACCGCCGCGCTGCCCGAGGCCGTCACCTCGAAGAACCCGATGATCGTGACGATCGACGTCTCCTTGAAGGTGATCACCACCTGGTTGATCGTCGCCGGCAGGGTGGCGCGGAACGCCTGCGGCAGCACGATATCGAACACTTGCGCGCGGTAGCTCATGCCCAGCGCCTGCGCCGCCTCCTCCTGCCCCGGCGGGAGCGACTGGATCCCGGCGCGGATGATCTCCGCCTGGTAGGCCGCGTAGAAGATCGCGAAGGCGACGACGACCCGGCCCAGCTTGTCGCCCTGCGCCCAGTCCGGCACCACGAACGGCACCACGACCGCCGCCGCGAACAGGATCGTCAGCAGCGGCAGCGAGCGCACGAAGTCGATGAAGAGCGCCGCCAGCCGCGCGATCACCGGCAGCCGCGAGCGCCGCGCCAGCGCCAGCCCCACCGCCAGCGGCATGCCCAGGACGAAGACCGCGGCAAAGATGAAGACCGTGAGGCTCAGCCCGCCCCATTGCTCGGTCGTCACGACCGGCAACCCGAAGACCCCGCCATGCATCAGCAGCACGAAGACCCCGAACCCCGCGACCCAGAGCGCCGGCAGGCTCCGCAGCCCCCAGAAGCGCGGGATGCACGACGCGATCATCGTCGCGACGATCACCGCGCAGGCCAGCGTCGAGCGCCAGTGCTCCTCGTAGGGGTAGAGCCCGAACAGGATCAGCCGCCCGCGCGCCTCGATCACCGCCCAGCACGCGCCGCTGGCTTGCCGGCAAAGCTCGCTCCGGTCGGCGTCCCACACCGCGTCGAGAAACGCCCAGCGCCCGACCGTCACCACGATCCAGATCAGCAGGGCCCCCGCGATCACCGTCACGATCGCGTCGAACCACGTCGAAAAGAGCCGCCGGCGCAGCCAGGCGAGCGTTCCGTCGGCGGCGGGCGGCGGCACCGGGATCGCGGCGTCGCTCACCTCACGCGTTCCCCTTGATGGCCAGACGCGCGTTGATCGCGTTCATGACGCTGCTCAGCGTGTAGTTGATGAGCAGGAAACCCGCCATCAGCAGGAACAGAAGCTCGATCGTCTGCCCCGCCTGGTTGATCGAGGTGGAGACCACCATGAAATAGTCCGGGTAGCCGATGGCGACGCCCAGCGTCGTGGCCTTCATCAGCCAGACATACTGATTGGTCAGAGCCGGCAGCATCGAGCGCACCGCCAGCGGGATGCGCACGAAGCGGTTGACCTGCCACCCGCTGAGGCCCAGCGCCCGCGCCGCCTCCAGCCGGCCGGGATCGACCGACAGGAAGCCGCCGCGCACGATCTCGCCGACATAGGCGCCGCCGAAGGCCATGATCCCGATCAGCAGCGCCGCGAATTCGGGCTTGATCACCAGCCCGCCCACGAAGCGCAGCCCCTGCAGCTCCGGCAGGGTCACCAGCGGCGCCCCCGGCTCGCGCCCCGTCAGCAAGACCAGCGCGAAGAGTGCCCCGAGCCCCGCCAGCGCGGCACCCCACGCAAGCCGACCGCCCCAGCGCCGCGCCGCCCAGATCGTCGCGACAAGACCCACGGCCAGCAGCGCCAGATCGGCCGCCGACAGTGAAAACGCCGGCAGCATCAGCCCCCGGTTGCTCAGGAACCCGATCCCCGCCAGGTCAATCGCCTGCCGCGGTCGCGGCAGATGGGTCAGGATCGCGTACCAGAAGATGATCTGCAGGATCAGCGGCACGTTGCGGAACGTCTCCACGAAGACCGTCCCGAGGATGTTCAGGATCAGGTTCCCCGACACCCGCGCCAGCCCCACCAGCAGCCCGACCAGCGTCGCACCGAGCAGCCCGAAGAGCCCGACGTATAGCGTGTTGATCAACCCCGCCAGCAGCACCCGCCAGTAGGGGGAGCGGTCGGAGATATCGATCAGCGCGAAGTTCAGCGGCCACCCCGTCGAGCGCTCCAGAAACCCGAAGCCCGTGGCGATCCCCTGATCGAGCAGGTTCCGCCGCGCCGTCAGCACGAAGGTCGCGACCAGCGCCACCGTCACCACGAGCACGGCGGCCTGGATCGCCCGGCCGCGAAAGGTGCGGTTTCGCCATGCGCGCAGCATCGGTTTCTCCGGCAGAAGGCGCGCCGGGACCGCGCTGGCGGCCCCGGCAGCCCGTCTCAGTCGAGCACGAGCGGATAGAGCAGACCGCCGTCGCTCCACAGCTTGTTCTTGCCGCGCGGCAGCTTGTAGACCGAGCCCTCGCCCACCGTCCGGTCATAGATCTCGCCGTAATTCCCGACCGCCTTGATCATGTTGTAGGCCCAGTCGTCCGGGAGCCCCAGCCGCTCGCCCACACCCGGGCTCACCCCCAGCAGCCGCTCGATCGAGGCCGAGGGCGGATCGGCGCGCACGTCGTCGACGTTGGCCTGCGTGATCCCCGCCTCCTCGGCCATGAGCAGCGCCGACGTCATCCAGTTGATCACGTCGATGAAGCCGTCGTCGCCCTCGCGCGCGGCGATCCCCTCGGGTTCGAGCGCCAGCACCGCGTCCATGATCTCGAAATCGTCGGGGTTCGGCGCGTTGAAGCGGGTCGCGGCGAGGAACGGCCCGAACCCCGCCAGCGCGTCGCAACGCCCGCCGTAGAGCGCCGAGCGCAGCTCCTCGGGCTTCTCGAAGTTCAGCGGTTCGTACTCGATCCCGCGCGCGCCCATGTAATCGGCCACGATGCGCTCGATCGAGGTGCCCGCGTTGATGCAGAACACCCCGCCGGCCAGATCCTCGGGCGTCGCGGCGCCGAGGTCGGAGCGCACCAGGATGTTGGTCGGCCCGATGAAGTAGGGCCGCGAATATTGCAGGCCAAGCTCGGTGTCCCGGCTCATGGTCCAGCCGGTGACCTTGATGATCACGTCGATGTCGCCCGATTGCAGCGCCGGGAAGCGCTGCGCCCAGCTCACCGGGATGATCTGCAGCTTGTCGGGCGAGCCGAGGATCGCCGTGGCCAGCGCCTTGCACATCTCGATGTCGAAGCCCGACCATTCGCCCTGGTCGTCGACCTCGGCGAAGCCCAGATAGCTGCCGTTGTGCCCGGTGCAGAGCAGGCTGTCGCGATCCATGATCGCCTTCACCGTCTCGCCCGGATCGGCCGCCTGCGCCGTCGCGCCCATGGGCAGGGCAAGGCTGGCCGCCAACGCGGCCGCACCGGCCGCCTTCACAATCTCCCGCATCGTCTTTCCCCTCTGTCGGTCCTGTTGCGGCCCCGTTGACCGGGGCCCTCTCGCGCCGGTCTGGTGCCGGCCGCCCGGGGCACCTTCGCCTCCCGTCCGGCGCTTGTCGACCCGCTAGCCGACGCGGCGTCGTGGTAGTGTCCCGCGTTCCGTGCAAGTCTCGCCCGGCGCGACGGGGGGGAATCCATGACGTCACGGAACCACGACGAACGGCCCAACATCCTGCTTTTCATGACCGATCAGCTCACGGCCTTCGCGCTTCGGGCCTATGGCGGCACGGTCTGCCGCACGCCGCAGATCGACGCTCTCGCCGCCCGCGGCACCGTCTTCGAGGCGGCCTATTGCCCCTACCCGCTCTGCGCGCCGTCCCGGTTCGCGATGATGTCCGGCCGGCTCGCCTCGCGCATCGGCGCCTGGGACAACGGCGCCGAGTTCCGCGCCTCCGTCCCCACCTTCGCCCATTACCTGCGCGCCGCGGGCTACTACACCGCCATCGCGGGCAAGATGCACTTCATCGGCCCCGACCAGTTCCACGGCTTCGAAGACCGGCTCACCACCGAGATCTACCCCGCCGATTTCGGCTGGACCCCGGCCGCCCCCGATGGCGACGACGCCGACCGCTTCGGCGCGGGCGTCTCGTCGGTGGAAACCGTGCTCGACGCCGGGCCGATGGCGCGCACCATGCAGATCGACTACGACGAGGACGTCACCCATCAGGCCGTCCGCGCGATCTACGCCCGCGCCCGCGACGCCGATCCCCGCCCCTTCCTGCTGACGGTGTCGCTCTCGCAGCCGCACGACCCCTACCTGACGACGCGCCCCTACTGGGATCTCTACGCGGGGGCCGCCATCGACCCGCCGCGCGTGCCCTTCGTCCCGCTCGACGCCCGCGATCCCCATTCGCGCGCGCTCCACGCCCATTACGGGCAGGACCGCATCGACATCGACGCCGCCGCCACGGCCCGCGCGCGGCGCGCCTATTACGGCATGATGAGCCATGTCGACGCGCTCTTCGGGCACGTCCTCGCGGCGCTGGGCGCGGCCGGTCTGGCGCAGAACACCGTCGTCCTCTTCGCCTCCGATCACGGCGACATGCTGGGCGAGCGCGGGATGTGGTGGAAGAAGACGCTGTTCGAGCCGGCGATCCGCGTGCCCCTCATCCTCGCCGGACCGGGCATCGTTTCCGGGCGCGTGGCCGATCCCGTCTCGACGCTCGACCTGCTGCCGACGCTCACCGATCTGGCGGGCGCGCCCTCCGGCACGATCCGCACGCCGCTCGACGGGATCAGCCTGGCGCCCGCGCTCACCGGCCAGACCCGCGCGCGCGACATCCGCGTGGAGCATCTCGACGGCGGAACGGCCGCGCCCCGCGTCATGCTGCGCGAGGGCGCGCTGAAGCTGGTGCTGTCGCGGGCCTATCCGCCGATGCTCCACGATCTCGACGCCGATCCTCTGGAACTGCGCGACCTCGCCGCGCGCCCCGAGGCGCAGGACACGCTCCGCCGCCTCGTCGCCAGGGCCGGGGCGATCTGGGACCTCGACACGCTGGCCCGCGACAAGGCCGCCGATCAGGCGGCGCGCCGCGTCGTCGCGGACGCGCTCGCGACGGGCCGGGTCGAGCCGTGGGACTTCGTGCCGCGCCCGCAGGGCCGCTATGTCCGCGCGGGCGACACCTTCCCGCAGGTCGAGCGGCAATCCTACCTGCCCTGTCCGCCCGACTAGGCCCGGATCTCCAGCGCCTGCGCCGCCAGCCGGTCGTAATGGGGCATCGCTTCCCGGGCCACCGCCGCCAGGTCGGGCGGCAGATCGGGCAGCGGCCCCTCCGGCTCGGCGAACCCGATGCTGCGATGCACCGCGCCATACCAGTGCGCCGCCCAGATCCCGTCGTCCGGATGCCCGCCCGCCGGCCATGACAGCATCGCCGGGTCGAACCCGATCCCGATCGCGTCGCAAAGCGCCCTCAGCGCCGGCCCGGGCGCGCGGCGGATATCGGCGCTGTCGATCACCACCGGCGCCCGCCCGGTCAGCGCCCGCGCATGGTCGAAGAGTTCGCCCTGCCGCACGATCCCGATATCGGCCAGCCGCGGATGCTCGCGCTTGGCATGGTAGCTCGCCACCACCCGCGCCGGGTGCCGGAGGAGAAACACATGGCGCAGCTCCGCCATCCAGGCGAGGTCGAATCCGTCCAGCATGTGCTGCGCCATGTGCTTCTGGTAGACATGCGCGCGCCCCGCTGGCGGCGGCGCCGCGCAGGCCCGCGCCACGGCATCGGAATCGGTCTCGTAGCGCGCGACGATCTCGTCCGCCATCGGATGGTCCAGCCCCGTCGCCTTGAGGTAGGCCGCATAGAACGGCTCGTCCCGGACCGCGCAATCGCTCCGCGCGCCGAAGGAATAGAGCATCGCCGTCGACAGGTTCCGCGGCCCCGACCACATCGCGATGTTCATGCCGTCCCCCCTTGCCGCCGCGCCCGGACTCTTGGCCATCCGCCGCGCCGGGGGCAAGGCGCATTTCCCCCTCCCGGTCGCCCTTCGCCGCCCCTCTCGGCCTCGTGTGCCGCGCGTGCTTGCGGGCGCCACCGGCTCGCCTGTAGCCTGTCCTTCCGCGCCTCCGTCAGACCCCGCTGACCGCTCAAGGAACACCGCATGAACTGGAAAGCCCTCGCCCGAATGGCCGCCCTGGCCATCACCGTCGCGGCCCCGTCATCGGCCGAGGAGGGCTCGATCCTGGTGCAATCCACGACCTCCACCGCCAATTCCGGGCTCTACGAGCACCTTCTGCCGCCCTTCGAGGCGAAGACCGGCCTGACGGTCAAGGTCGTCGCCGTCGGCACCGGACAGGCGATCCGCAACGCGCGCAACTGCGACGGCGACGTCCTTCTGGTCCATGCCAGGGCGCAGGAGGAGGCGTTCGTCGCCGATGGTGGCGGCGTGGAGCGTTTCGACCTGATGTACAACGACTTCGTGATCGTCGGCCCCTCCGACGACCCCGCCGGCATCCGCGACACGCAGGACCCGGCCAACGCCCTTGCCGCCATCGCGCAGGCCGAGGCGATCTTCGCCTCGCGCGGGGATTCCTCGGGCACCCACACCAAGGAGATGCAGCTCTGGCACTCCGCCGCCATCGACCCCTCCGCGGCGTCGGGCCAGTGGTACCGCGAGACCGGCTCGGGCATGGGCACGACCCTCAACACCGCCGTCGGCATGGGGGCTTACACGCTCACCGACCGCGCGACCTGGATCAGCTTTGCCAACAAGGGCGACCTCGGGATCCAGGTCGAGGGCCACCCGGACCTCTTCAACCAGTACGGCGTGATCCTCGTCAGCCCGGACGCCTGTCCCAACGTCAACGCGCAGGACGGGCAGCGATTCATCGACTGGCTCCTCTCCGCAGAGGGTCAGGCGGCCATCGCCGATTTCTCGGTCGCCGGTCAGCAGCTCTTCTTCCCCAACGCCACGCCCTAGCCCGCCGCCGCGTCGGGCGATCCCGCGCGACAGGATTTCCGAGCGCGGCAGGCGCTTCCGCACGCTCCAGCCGTGTCGGCTTCCCGCCGGTCGCGGCACCGTTGCGCGCGGCGTTTGCCCGGCGCGCGTATGCACAGGGGGTGTACAGAAGTATGCACGCAGGGTGACATGCCGTTTTCGCGCCGATCTGGACAGTCGTGACGGCGAGAGCCGCACTGCGCAGCCGGCCCGGTTCCCGGGCCGCCGGCATCTCCCGCGCGAAGCTGCGTGCCCCAGGGATTTCGGATGCAGAGGTCTTCCCGCCGGTCCTAGTCGAGCTTCTTGCGGAACCGGAACGACGCCACCGTCAGCCCGAAAACCGTGAAACCCATGAGCCAGACCGCGTCCGGAAGCAGATCGCCGAGACCCGCGTCGCGCAGAACGACGCCGCGGATGATACGGATGAAATGGGTGGCGGGCAGCAGATCGGCCAGCCACTGGGCGAGAACCGGCATCCCGTCGAACGGAAACATGAAGCCCGACAGCAGGATCGACGGCAAGAGCACGAAGATCGTCATCTGCATGGCCTGAAGCTGGTTCGAAGCGAATGTCGAGAGAACCAGCCCGAGCGACAGGCTCGCAAGAATGAAGAGAAGCGTGACCAGGAACAGCGTCCAGATCGACCCGGCGACCGAGACCGAGAACAGCGCCCAGCCGAGCCCGAGGATGATCGCGACCTGAATCAGGCCGATGAAGATATAGGGGACGATCTTTCCGATCATCAGCTCCGCGGGCAGGATCGGCGTGTTGATCAGCATCTCCATGTTGCCCCGCTCGCGTTCCCGCACGATGGCGGCCGAGGTGAACATGATCATCGTCATCGTCAGGATGATCCCGACGAGGCCCGGCACGATGTTCACGACCGTCCGCTGCTCGGGGTTGTAGAACAGGGTCACCTCGAAGGTCGGTGTCGCCGCGTTGGCCGGCTCACGGAAGAGCTCGTTCAGCGGCATCTTCCGCAACCCCTTGATCGCGCCCGCGACAAGCGTGTCGGAGCCGTCCGCGATCCACTGGGCGATCGGGCGGGCGGTGCCGTCGGGCACGGCCCCGGCGAACCGCCCGCCGATCGCGGGGTTCCGGACCAGCCGGCTCGCGACATCATGCGGGATGATCAAGGCGGCCGACAGCTCGGAGCGCACGATGGCGCGCTCCGCCTCCGCGATCGTCGCGAAGCGCTGCTCGAACCGGACGACCTGCGTCGCCTCGACCATCTGCACGAGCGCCCGGCTGAGCCCGGTGTCGCTGAGATCCACGACAGCCGCCGGAATGTGGCGCACCTCCGTGTTGATCGCGTATCCAAAGAGGACCAGCTGGATCAGCGGGATCATCACGATCATCCCGAAGGTCAGCCTGTCGCGCCGAAGCTGCAGCAGCTCCTTGCGGATGATCGCCCGGATCCGCCGGAACGAGATCATTCCGGTTGCCTCAGCGTGGCAGCGACGAACACGTCCTCGAGGTTTGGCCGCACGGCCTCCGTGGTCAGGCCGGAGAAGGCGCGCAAGGCCTCGTCGACCAACGCCACGGGGTCGTGCGCGGCCTCCGAGACGAGGACACGAAGCCGCGCGCCGAGCTGCGCCACCGACAGGATCCTCGGCTCGGACGCGAGCGCCCGGCCAGCGTGACGCACATCGGGTCCAGAAACCTCGACGATGCGCGCGGCGATCCGGTCCATCAGCTCGCGCGGCGTGCCGTCCGCGCGCTTGCGGCCGCGATCGAGGATCGCGATCCGGTGGCAGCGCTCCGCCTCGTCCATGAGGTGGGTCGAGACGACCATGCTCGTTCCCGCGTCGACCAGATCGAACAGACGTTCCCAGAACCCGCGCCGCGTCTCGGGGTCCACCGCCGACGTGGGCTCGTCGAGAAACAGAAGCTTGGGCTCATGCAGGATCGTCGCCGCCAGGGCGAGCCGCTGGCGCTGCCCGCCGCTCATGTCCCCGGCCAGGACATGCGCCTGCTCACGCAGGTCGTAGGTGTCGAGAAGCTCGTCGATCCGCCGGCGCTTCCGTGCGGCGGTGAGGCCATAGATGTCGGCGGCGAAGCGCAGATTCTCCAGAACCGTCAGGTCGCGATAGTGAGTGAACCCCTGGGTCATGTACCCGATCCGACGCTTCAGCGGTTCGGAATTGCCGGGAAGCCGGGTGCCCATGACCACCGCATGTCCCTCCGTCGGAGTCAGCAGGCCGGTCAAAAGCCGCATGGCCGTGGTCTTGCCCGACCCGTTCGGCCCCAGAAGACCGTAGACCGTGCCCTTGCGAATCGAGAGGTCCAGATTGTCGACCGCGGTCTGCTTGCCGAACCTGCGTGTCAGCCCGACGGCGTCGACGACCACGTCGCTCACGGCAGGAACGCCATCACCGGGATGCCCGCCGGAAGCCCATCGGCCTCGGGTGGCAGGTCGATCTCGGCGAGATAGACGAGCCGGCTGCGCTGTTCCTGGTTGAGCGCGTAATAGGGCGTGAAGGCCGGGTCCTCGCTGATCCAGCGCAGCTTGCCCTCGAAGACCGTGTCCAGCCCATCGAGCCCGACCCGGATCGGATCCCCCTTCTTCAGCCCCGCGCGGGACGGCTCGGGGATGTAGACGCGCGCAAAGGGTCGCGCATCCGCCAGGATGATCGCGACCGGACTGCCCTGAGGCACGCGCTCGCCGAGGTTCCAGGGAAGATTGTCGAGCACGCCGTCGCGCGATGCACGGATTGTGAGGTTGTCGAGGCGCGTCTGCTCGACCGCCACCACGGCCCGCGCGGCCTCAAGCCGCGCCGCGGCGATCCGGACGTCTTCCTCCCGGGCACCGGCGGTCATCTCCAGCAGACTCTGTTCGGCGCTTCGCAAGTCGGCCTGCGCCGCGTTGAGCCGGGCGATGTCCTGATCGAGACGGGATTGCGTGATCGCCCCGCGTTCGAGAAGCGTCGTGTTCCGCGCGACCGTGGATTCCGCTTCGCGATGGACGGCGCGGGCGCCATCGACGCGAGATTCGGCGATGGCGATCTCTTCCTGCCGCGCGCCGCGCCGGGTCTTGTCGAGGTCGGCCTCCGCCTGCGAGAGGTTGGCCATCGCCACCGCGAGGTTCGCCTTCCCAAGGGTGTCATCAAGCTGCACGAGAATGGTGCCGGCTTTCACCATTTCGCCCTCGGCCACCGGCAGGTCGGTCACGATCTCGTTCGCCGTCGCGGTCAGGGCGACCCGCTCCCGCGCCAGCACGCCGAGCGACACGTTGCTTCGATCATCATCGCAGGAGTTCAGCAGCAGCGGCGGCACCAGAAGTGCCAGGATGGTGAACTTCATCGCCGTGAACATCTCGCCTCCTCCTCTCGATGCCCAGGTGTCCTGCGGGATCGCGGCCGCGGACGCCGGGACGGTGTCGCACCAGGGCGGCGACCTCCTTCACCCGGAACGTGCGCGAGCGGCGCTCCTACAGTCGGGGCCGTCCCCGCCCGGTGCCCTGATTCAAATCAAGGCGTTCCCCCACGCCCAAGGTAGGTTCCCTGATGTGCCGCTCCGCCCCCGGCGGCTCTCGCCATCAGCGGAAGGAGTCGAAGATACCCTGTCCATACCACACCTTCGATCGTGGAAGTCGCGACGTCGTGCGCGTCGGACCCCTTGCCGAATGGCCCCGAAACGCGAACAGGCGCCGCGATCAGCCCCCTGCCGTTCGCCGCGACGACACCGCTTCGATCTGATGGTCGATGCGCCCGACACCTCATCCGCGTTGCCGTCGAGCCAGCGGGCAACGGGCCACGTTTCCCACATCAGCGGGTCCGTGGTCGAAGTGACGTTTCCGCGCCGGCATCTTCCGCAGATCAACACCGCCCTCCACGTCCTGTGGGATCGTCCCGAACGACTGGTGCTGGAGGTCCAGCAGCATTCCGACCCGACGACGGCGCGATGTCTGGCGATCCAGGAAACCGCGGGACTCGCCTGCGGCACGAAAGTCATCGACACCGGCGATCCGATCACCGTGCCCGTTGGCGAGGCGGTTCTTGGCCGCCTTCTGAACGTAATCGGCGAGACCATCGATCACGGGCCACCGCTCGACAAGAACGTCCCCCGCCGGGGAATCCATCAGAAGGCGCCGCCGCTCTCAGCACAGAATGCGGGGAGCGAAGTCTTTCTGAGCGGCATCAAGGTCATCGACCTGCTCGCCCCGCTCGCCCGGGGCGGCAAGGCGGCGATGTTCGGTGGCGCGGGCGTCGGCAAGACGGTGCTGATCATGGAGCTGATCCGCTCGATCGCAGACCGCTACAAGGGACGATCGGTCTTCGCCGGGGTCGGCGAACGCTCGCGGGAGGGGCACGAACTCTGGCTCGACCTCAAGCACTCCGGTGTGATCGACCGCACGGTGCTGGTATTCGGGCAGATGAACGAGCCGCCGGGCGCGCGCTGGCGGGTGGCGCTCTCCGCGCTCAGCGTCGCCGAGCATTTTCGCGACGAGATGGCGCAGGACGTGCTCCTGCTGATCGACAACGTCTTCCGGTTCGTTCAGGCCGGCTCGGAAGTTTCGGGCCTGCTGGGCCGCTTGCCATCGCGCGTGGGCTACCAGCCGACGCTCGCGACCGAAATCGCCGAGCTCGAGGAGCGCATCGCCTCGGTCCACGGGGCCGCGGTGACCTCGATTCAGGCGGTCTATGTGCCGGCTGACGACTTCACGGATCCGGCGGTGGCCGAAACCTTCACCCATCTCGACAGCTCGATCGTGCTGAGCCGCGACATGGCGAGCCAGGGCCTCTATCCCGCAATCGATCCGCTCGCATCCAGCTCGACGTTGCAGGATCCGACCATCGTCGGAACGCGGCACTACGGGATCGCCGAAGAGGTACGGCGCCTGATCGAGAGATACCGCGAATTGCAGGAGATCATATCTCTGCTCGGAATTGAGGAGCTGAGCGCCACCGACCGCAAGGCCGTGGGCCGCGCGCGGCGGCTGATCCGGTTTCTCTCGCAGCCTTTCGCGGTGACCTCGCAATTCACCGGACGTGCGGGCGTTTCGGTCAGCCTCGACGACACGCTGTCGGGCTGCGAGGCGATCCTGCGGGGCGAGACCGACGACTGGGAGGAAAGTTCTCTCTACATGGTCGGCACGCTCGCGGACGCTCGCGCCAAGGAACAGGCGCAAGGTCAGCCGAAGTGAGGCTGATCGTCACCACACCGACGGCCCTGGTCGAAGACGTGGAGGGCGTCCGCGAGGTCCGCGCGGAAGACGAAACGGGCGCTTTCGCGATCAGGCCAGGCCACGCCGATTTCGTGACCGTGCTTCCGGTTTCCATCGTCACATGGCGCGACGCCGCGCGCGAAGGCTTTGTCGCGGTGCGTCGCGGCGTCCTGAGCGTGCGCGCGGGAAAGCTTGTCGAGATCGCGGCCCGGGGTGCCTATCGCGAAGACCAACTGGCCTCGCTCGGAGACGCGGCGCTTGAAGAACTGCAGCAAGCCGACGACGCGGAGGACGTGTCGCGCAAATCGGAGGCCCGCCTTCATCTCGCGACGATCCGGCAGATCGAACGGATGCTGCGCGGCGGAAGCGACACGAGTTCGCTCGCGCCCCAGCTCACTCCGCGACAGACGCCTTCCAGACCGGGAGCGCCGAAATGAGCGAGCCGGACCGCGAAGGCCGCAAGGAGATGCAGGACGCCATCCGTCGTCAGCAGAAGCGCCGGGACCATTGGCAGCGCGAGGGCGAACGGCCGCTGTGGAAGAACCTGTCGATGGTCGGCGCGCTGGGCTGGCTGATCGTGACGCCGACCCTGATCGGAGTCTTCGCCGGGCGGTGGCTGGACGGGGCTCTCGGCACCGGGGTGACCTTCAGCGGCGCCCTGACATTCGCGGGGGCCTGCCTGGGGTTCTATCTCGCCTGGAGAAGGATGAACGACGAATGAGCGCTGGATATCTGCTGCAAGCGACAGGATGGCTTTTCGCCGGGGCTGCACTCGGAGGGGTCTATCTCTACCTCATCGCCCGCAGCCTGGCGGCGATCCACGCCGCGTCCGCGTGGTATGCGGCCGCCCTGTATCTGGCGCTGCGGATCGGTCTGGCCGTCGCGGCGTTCGCGCTGGCCGCGATGTCCGGCGCGGCCGCCCTCCTGTTGATGCTCGCCGGCTTCCTGCTCGCGCGCACGGTGGTGATCCGGCGGGTGCGGGTGGGCTGAGGATGGACGCGAGCCCCCTGTTGCCGGACATCCTCTTCACGATCGGTCCCGTGCCGATCAGCCGCGCGGTCGTGACGACGTGGGCACTCATGGCTGTCCTTGCCACTTTCCTCGTGATCACGCTCCGGCATACCTCGACCGAGGCCGGAGCGATGCAGGCAGTCCTGGAAATCGTGGTCCTGACCATCGCCGAGCAGTTGCGCGAGATCCTCGGCCGGGATCCCTGGCCCTTCCTGCCGCTGCTGGGCTCGCTGTTCCTCTTTCTCTGCCTCGCCAATCTCGCGGCCGTCTTCCCGGGGGCCTCGCCTCCCACGGGTCACATCGAGACGCCTGCCGCACTCGCGCTCATCGTCTTCGTCTCGGTCCACGTCTACGGCGTCCGAGCGCGTGGCGCGGGTCGGTACCTGCGCCACTACCTCGAACCCAATCCGTTCCTGCTGCCGCTGAACCTGCTTGCGGAGCTGACGCGGACCTTTTCTCTGATGATCCGCCTCTTCGGCAACATGATGAGCCACGAATTCGTCATCGCGATCGTGGTGTTTCTCGCCGGTCTGCTTGTGCCGATTCCGTTCCTGCTTCTCGGCATCCTGATCGGGATCATCCAGGCCTACATCTTCACCGTTCTCGCAACCGTCTACATCGCCGCCGCGGTCGGCGCCGTGGAAGCCTAGGAAGGAAGTCGCATGGAATACGCCGTCGAACTCGCCAGCATCATCGGCGCGGTGATCGCCGTGTCGTTCGGCGCCATCATGCCCGCCTACAGCGAGGGACGCGCAATCGCGGCCGCAATGGAGGCGATCGCGCGGCAACCGGAGGCGGCGGGGACGCTGTCGCGCACCCTGTTCGTCGGCCTCGCCATGATCGAGACGATGGCGATCTATTGTCTGGTCATCGCGCTCCTGCTTCTGTTCGCCAACCCGTTCGTCGGCTGACGATGCATATCGACTGGTGGACGCTGGGGCTGCAGACGGTCAATTTCCTGATCGTCATCTGGCTGTTGAGCCGCTTCCTGTACCGTCCGATCCGCCGCATCATCGAGCAGCGCGAAGCCGCCGATCGACAGGGGACGGAAGACGCGCGGAAAAAGACGGAGGCGGCGGAGGCCGCCCGGCAAGCTTACGAGCGCGACCGGGCCGACCTTGCCGAAGCGCACCGGAAACGCGAAGCGGAGCTTCATGCGAGCGCCGAGCAGGAGCGCGCGACAATCCTTGAGCAAGCCCGCCGGGAGGCCACGGAGCTTCTGGCCAATGCACGCGCGAAAACCGATCGCGAGGCGGTGCAGGCCCTCGAGAACCTGAAGGGGCGCGTCACCGACCTCGCCCGCGATCTGGCGCGCACGGCGCTCGCCGGCCCGGGCGCGGACGACGCGATTGCGCGGGTGACGGAATATCTCGCGGATTTGCCGGCATCCGATCTCGCGGACCTTCGACAGGATCTGAACGGCGCGGGCGCGACGGTGACCGTGGTCACGCCGGCCGTGCTGTCGGATCAGGCGGCGTGCGACTGGCAAGAGATGCTCGCGGAACGGTTCGGCGCAAAAGCGCATGTCGCGTTCGAGGCGCGCCCCGACATTCTCGGCGGTGCGGAAATCCACTTCCCCCATGCCGTCCTGCGTTTTTCGGCCGCGGATCGTCTCGAGCGTGCGGCGGCGGCGTTGAGGGAACAGCCATGACCCTCGAACGAAAGACGGGCGACTGGATCGAAGAGGCGCGACGGCACCTGGAAGACCGGACTCTCGCACCGCGTCTTGAGCGGGTCGGCCGCGTCGGGCAGATCGGCGATGGTGTCGCGATCATCAACGGGCTGCCGCACACGAAGCTCGATGAATTGCTGCGCTTCGACGACGGCACGCTCGGGCTGGCCATGACGGTCGGAGAACGGTCGCTGGGCTGCGTGCTGCTCACGTCCGACGACGGCATCGCCGCGGGAAGCCGGGTCTTCAACACGGACACGATCGCCCGGGTGCCGGTCGGAGACGCCCTTCTGGGACGTGTCGTCTCACCGATCGGAGAGCCGCTGGACGCCGGCCCGCCCATCGTCGCCGAGCGTTTCGACCCGATCGAGCGGCCCGCGCCGGGCATCGTCGATCGCGATCTGGTGACCGAGCCTTTGCTGACCGGTCTGACGGTGATCGATTCCATGATTCCGCTGGGTCGCGGACAGCGTCAGCTCATCATCGGCGACCGCAAGACCGGCAAGACCTCTATCGCCGTCGACGCGATGATCAATCAGCGCGCTACCGATGTGATCTGCGTATATGCGTCCATCGGGCAGAAGGCCTCGACCGTATCGCGGGTGGTGGAGGCCGTGCATGCACACGGCGCCGCAGACCGATGTGTCTTCGTGGTCGGCATGGCCGACGCAGCGCCGGGGGCCCAGTGGATCACGCCCTACGCAGCGTGCACCATCGCGGAGTACTTTCGGGATCGCGGACAGCACGCCCTGCTGATCCTCGATGACCTGACCAAACACGCGATCGTCTATCGCCAGCTCTCGCTCCTCTTGCGCAAACCGCCCGGGCGCGAGGCCTATCCGGGCGATGTCTTCTACCTGCATGCACGGCTCCTCGAACGGGCGTCGAAGCTCTCTCCAGAACACGGCGGCGGGTCGTTGACGGCCCTGCCGATTGCCGAGACCCAGGCGGGAAATCTGACGGCCTACATCCCGACCAACCTGATATCGATCACCGACGGTCAGATCATCCTCGACCAGAAGCTGTTCTACGAAGGACAGAAACCGGCCGTGAATGTGGGAATGAGCGTATCGCGGGTCGGCGGCGCCACGCAGGCCAAGGCGATCAAGTCGCTCGCCAACACGCTCAAGCTCGACTACGCGCAGTATCTGGAGCTCGAGGTCTTCACCCGGTTCGGCGCGATGCTCGACGAGCGCACGGCCGGAAAGATCGCGCATGGACGACGGCTTCGCGCGATCCTGGCCCAGCCGGAATACGCGCCGT
The DNA here is from genome assembly GCA_963709765.1 of uncultured Alphaproteobacteria bacterium. Lineage (GTDB taxonomy): Bacteria > Pseudomonadota > Alphaproteobacteria > Rhodobacterales > Rhodobacteraceae > Roseitranquillus. The sequence continues at coordinate 164,104 of CAVPXL010000002.1, forward strand.
TGTCGCTCTCGATGCAGGTTGCGCTGCTCCTCGCGGTTTCGGAGGGTCGGCTCGACGCCATGCCTCTCTCGGATGTCGTGAAGTTCAGGACCATGCTTGCCGCGCGGCTGTTCACGGACCTCCCGCGTGCGGCTGCGGAAATCGACAAGACCGGGCAGTTGTCGGAAACGACGCGAACTGCACTCCTCGATCTTGTCGACGCCTGCGTCGCTGATCTTCCCGGCGCCAGCCCGAAAGGAACGGCATAGGTGGCGGACCTCGCGCAACTCGAAGAGCGTCTGGAAAGCATTGAAAGCCTCGGCGAACTCGTCGGCGCATTGCGGATCATCGCGGCTTCCCGCGCCCGCGAGGCGCAGGAGGCCTTTCCCGGAACCCGGGCCTATTGCGGCATCGTCGAACGCGCGATCTCCGAAGTCGACCCGGGCGCGGCCGAGGTGTCGCCTGATCGGGGGGGGAACGGCTTCTCCTTGTCATCACGTCAGAAAACGGCTTCGTCGGTGGTTTCAACACCCGCCTCATGGACCGCGCCCTCGACCTGCGCGAGATCGGCGAAACGCTGGTCGTCGTCGGACGTCGCGGACAGATCACGGCATCGGAGCGCGCGGTCACGGCGGATCTCGTCTTTGCGATGACCTCGCACGTGGCAGGCGTCACCCAGCTTGCGCGGCGTATCGCGGCACGTCTGGTCAATGTCGCCCACGCGCGGATCGTCTTTGCGGGATATCGATCCGGAGCGAGCTTCGAAATCGAGAACCGACAGGTCCTGCCGCTTGCCGCCACTGGACATGCCGATGCCGTCCGCCTCCCGCCATTGCACCACCTTTCGCCCGGCAGGCTCATGGAAAGCCTCGCCGCGGAATACCTCTTTGCCGAAATCGCTCACGCGCTCATGGAAAGTCTGGCCAGCGAGAACGGGGCGCGATTGCAGACGATGGATGCCGCGGCGCGCAATATCGATGAGCGGTTGGAAAATCTGCAGCGCGAGGAACGCTCGGCAAGGCAGGATCAGATGACCTCGGACATGCTCGACCTGGTTGTCGGCACGGAAGCCGTGAACCATCCCTGAAGCGCGAAGAGCTTGATGGATTGCGCGCCGTCGATGATGATCCGCGCCAGAGAGCCTCTGGCGGCAAACTCCACGAAGATCACGCTGCAATCGGCATGCGCCAGATTGTGCCGCAGATGATGGCGCACCCTCCCGCCGGTGCGCATGCCCGACCCCGCGATCAGGATCGCACCCAACCGGATCCGGTTCAGTCGCATCGAAGCGGCGGCCTCGCGAACGAAAGGCAGTTCGGGTAGCCGGAACAGGTCATGGCCAGATCGTATCAGCGCCGCCACCTCCGCCTTGCTGGCCTCGCGATGAAGTCGGAAATGCCGCGTCGCCGAGATGTCACAGCAATACCAATCACCAGAACCGGAAGCCTTCCAGGCCAGAGTGGAGCGGATTCACCAGGTTCCGAGCATGGCTTGCCCGACCATGCCGAACGAGAACCCGGCCAGGGCCGCGAGCGACGGCGACTGCCGGTTTCTCATGTGCGCCGCGACGCTGATGTCCTGGAACATCAGGTAGAGGATGCCGCCTGACGCCGCCATCATCAGCACGCCGGTCAATGTCGGCAACCCGGTGAGAAAGACATACCCAAGACCGACCGCCACCGGGCCGATCGCCGCGAGCGCGAAGAACATGCGCATGATACGCTGTCTCGGATGCGCGCCCCTCGCGTTGAGTTCGCGCCAGGCATTGAACGCTTCGGGAAGGTTCTGCGCCCCGATGAGCAATGCCAGCAGCAATGCTTCGGATGTCCCGCTGGTCATTATCGCCCCGAGGGACAGCGCTTCGGGCACGAAGTCGATCAGCATGGCGATGAACTGCGCGTTGCCGCCCTTGTGCCGCCGCCTCGCCGCATCAAAACCGGCCAGAAGGCCACCTCCCGCGAAGAACGCCCCGAGGGACATCCAGAGCGGTATCAGGTCCATGCCTTCGGGAACGAGCACGAACGCGACTGCGGCGATGAGGATGCCGCCTCCGAAGGCGATCATGCTGTGCCGGAAATCCTGTTCGAGCCAGTTGGGACGAATGCGCTCGATGCTTGCCAGGTAACCGCCCGCAGGGATCATCAACCCCGCGAAGGATCCGTACAGCAGGCCCAGTAGAAGATCGTTCACTCCGGAGTTGCTCCCGTTCGTGGTGTTTCCGCCCGCCGCCGTCGCCCTTGCCCGGGACGGGCGGCTTGGCATGTCGAACCATGCGGGCGTGACCTGCGTAGCGCAACGGGGGCGATCGGGCCGGTGATCCTACGCCGTCTTCCCCCGATGATCCGCAGTGAAGCGCGGCCCTCGGACCGGATCTGCGCGAGGGTTCGGGGACTGGGACCGGCACGCGCTGGTTCGCGCCGGAGCGTCCGCGCATTGATGTCCGTCATGTCGCGCACGGCGCCGGCACTGCAGACATGACAACGCGGCATAAGAGGGACGGCGGCCCGGTGACCAACACCTCAAACCGGGCCGAACGCGGTCTGAGTTCGCGCGAAGCGATGGAGCGCCGCGCGCGATATGGCGCCAACACGCTCGGATCCGGGCGCCGCGCCTCCCCCTTCGCATGTTTGCGCGGCAATTCGCGAGCCTGCTCGTCCTGATCCTCGCGATCGCGGCTGCGGTCGCGCTGCTGATCGGAGAGAAAGTCGACGCGTTCGCGATAATGATCGTTGTCGCCCTCAACGGCGTCCTCGGGTTCGTGCAGGAATGGCGATCCGAGACGGCGATCGACGCGCTCCGCTCGATGCTGGCGCCACGGGCGCGGGTGGTCCGCGACGGCGAGGAGCAGATGGTCCCCGCGAGGGAACTGGTCCCCGGCGATCTGGTCGTTCTCGATGCGGGTGACCGCGTACCGGCCGACCTCCGCGCCAGTGCGACCAACGCGTGTCTTGTCGATGAAAGCGTGCTGACGGGCGAGTTGCTCGCGGTCGAGAAGTCGGTCGGTGGGGACGAGCGTCTTTACATGGGCAGCGCGCTGGCCGCCGGCCGGGCCTAGGGCGTGGTCACCGCCACCAGCGGCGCGACCGAGTTCGGACGCATCGCGGCGCTCACCGGATCAGTGGGCGAGAAGGTCACGCATCTCCAGATCGCGTTGTCGCAGCTTGCCCGCCGGCTTGGTCTGGCCGCCGTCGCGCTCGCGGCGTTGGTTTCGGGGGCCGGTCTTCTTGCCGGCCACGAGGTCGGCGTGATGCTGATGACCGGCCTCTCTCTCGCGGTCGCGATGGTGCCCGAAGGATTGCCCGCGGTCGTCACCATCACCCTCGTCCTGGGCGCCGGTGTCATGGCCCGGCAGAACGCGCTGGCACGGCGGCTTCAGGCGGTCGAGACGCTGGGGCGGCTTCGGTGATCTGCACCGACAAGACCGGTACGCTGACCGAGAACCGGATGACCGTGACCCGTGTCTGGACGCCCGAAGCCGACCATAAGGTGACGGGGACAGGATACGATCCGGCAGGTCACATCGCCCGGGACGGCCGACGGATCCGCGCGGCGGACGATCCGGGTCTCGGCGCGCTCCTGCGTGTCGCACTTCTGTGCGGCCACGCCCGGATCAGTCACGGCCCCGCCGGCTGGACGATGATCGGCGAGCCGACCGGAGGAGCGCTGGTGACTCTGGCCTACATGGGTTGGGCCGACCTGCCTGGCCCCGACACCGCGATTGTCGAGGAGCGGCCGTTCGACGGCGAACGCAAGCGGATGAGCGTGATCGTGCGGCAGGGCCCGGTGCATACATTGCTGGCCAAGGGCGCTCCGGAGACGATCCTGGCGGTTTCCTCCCGGCTGCGGCAGGGCGATATCGAGCGGCCGCTCGACCCGCCGGCTCGGACCCGGATCGGGCAGGCCTATGCCGCAATGGCCGCCAAGGGGCTGAGCGTGATCGCCCTCGCCGACCGTCGCCTCGGAGGACCCGAGGGGAAGGAGGCGGACCTCACCTTTCTCGGCCTCGCGGGCCTGATCGATCCGCCGCGACCGGAGGTCCGCGACGCCATCGAAACGGCCGCCGCCGCGGGCATCCGCACGATCATGATCACCGGCGACAGCCCGGTCACGGCCCGCGCGATCGCACGCGATCTCGGGCTCGGCCATGACCCTGCCCTGACCGGCAGTGATCTGGCGGCGCTTTCCGACGCCGACCTCGCGCGCGTCCTGACCGGGGACGTCCTCTTCGCGCGCACCGCGCCGGGACAGAAGATGCGCATCGTCGAGAGCCTGCAGGCCGCCGGTCATGTCGTCGCGATGACGGGCGACGGCGTCAACGACGCGCCCGCTCTCAAGCGCGCCGATATCGGCGTGGCGATGGGGCAGCGCGGCACGGACGTCGCCAAGGATTCCGCCGACCTTGTCCTTCTCGACGACAATTTCGCGACGATCGTCGGGGCGATCCGCGAGGGAAAGCGACAGTTCGACAACGTCCGCAAGTTCGTGCGCGACCTGCTGGCCTCGAACGCGGGTGAAGTCCTGGCCATCCTCGCCAACATCCTAATCGGTGGACCATTGATCTTTCTGGCGACGCAGATTCTCTGGATAAAGGTCGTCACCGACAGCGTCACTGCCGTCGCGCTGGGACTCGAGCCCGCCGAGAAGGACCAGATGCGCCGTCCGCCGCGCCCGCGCGACGAAAGCATCCTGGGACGGGCGGGACTTCTGAGCATCCTCGTCTTCGGCCTCTACACCGGCGGCGCCAGCCTCGTGCCGTTCTACGCGCTGCTGCCCCAGGGCGAGACCCTCGCGCGGACGGCTGCGTTCGCCGCCATCGTGGTCTTCTAGAAGCTCGGCGACTTCGCATTCCGCTCGCTCGAGCGGCCGTGCACGTCCATCGGGTGGTTCTCGAACCCAGTCCTGCCGATCGCGCTGGCGGCGACGCTGTCGATGCAGGTTGCGGCCGCCCACTGGGCGCCCATGCAGGTCCTGCTCAAGACGACCGCCTTTGGGCCGACACATTGGGGAATGATCCTCGCGCTCGCGCTGCCCCTTGTCGCGGTGCCCGAAGTGTTCAAGTCGCTCCGCAGCCGGACGCTTCGGCGGTCGATTTCCGGTGGGGAGACGGTTTGAGGATTGGGCGCGTGAGGCACGCTGCGCGCTCTTCCCGTTGGCAAGAAGGGTACGCCCCCGGCGTGACGCGGCATGCCGATGGCAGCAATACTTCCCGACATGCCGAAACTTGATCAGCATCAAGGCGCGGGCCACCGGCCATGGCGTCAGATCGGAGGGGCAGACAACGCAGTCCGCTAGGCGGAGATGGCATGGCTTGGGACCCGATTGCAAAGACCGATGCGGAGCGCCAGGCAGCGGTGCTGACGCAAGAGCGGCGCGGCGCATTCACCTGGAGCGAAGCGCGGGCCGCGCTCGAGGGCCTTCCGGACGGCGGCCTCAACATCGCGCACGAGGCGGTCGACCGTCATGTCACGGCTGGGTTCGGCGGCGACGTCGCGATCCGCTGGCTGGGCAAGACCGGAGGCGCTGTCGACCTCACCTATGCGGACCTCGCCCACCAGGCCGCGAAGATCGCCAACGTCCTGTCGCAGCAGGGCCTGCGCCCCGGCGACCACCTCTTTGCGCTGATGGGCCGGACGCCTGGCCTCTATGTCTCGTTTCTCGGCGCGCTGAAGGCGGGGCTCACATTCTCGCCGCTCTTTTCGGCGTTCGGCCCCGAGCCCGTCCGGTCGCGCATGGAGATCGGCTCGGCGGCGGCTCTCGTCACCACGGCCAGCCTCTACCGCCGCAAGATCGCCGCCTGGAGGGCCGAGATCCCGTCGCTGCGCGTGGTGCTTGTCGTCGATGATGATGCGCCGGAGGGCACGATCGCCCTCGGGCCCGCGATGAAAGCGGCGTCCGACAGCTTCGAGACCGTTGCGACACGGCCCGAAGACCCTGCCCTGATCCACTTCACCTCCGGCACCACCGGAAAGCCCAAGGGCGCCGTGCACGTCCACGAGGCGGTGGTCGCGCACGCCGCGACGGGCCGGTTCGCACTCGAGATGCGGCCGGGCGCCGTCTACTGGTGCACAGCCGACCCCGGCTGGGTCACGGGCACCTCGTACGGCATCGTCGCGCCGCTGGTGAACCGCGTGAGGATGATCGTGGACGAGGCCGACTTCGACCTGGAGCGCTGGTACGAGATCCTCGAACGCGAGCGGGTCGAGGTCTGGTACACCGCGCCGACGGCGATCCGGATGATGATGCGTGCAGGTCCCGAGGCGGCGGCTGGCCGTGACTTTTCGGCCCTTCGGTTTCTGGCGAGCGTCGGCGAACCGCTCAATCCTGAGGCGGTGGTCTGGGGCCAGCGGGTATTTGGTCACCCGTTCCACGACAATTGGTGGCAGACCGAGACTGGCGGCATCATGATCGCCAACACTGCCGCCATGGACATCAAGCCCGGATCGATGGGCAAACCGCTGCCCGGGATCGTCGCTGGCATCGTGGAAACCGACGAGGCGGGGATGCGCGAACTGCCGGTTGGCGAGGTCGGCGAACTCGCCCTGCGCCCGGGCTGGCCGTCGATGATGCGTGCCTATCTCCATGAGGAAGCGCGCTATGCCAAGGCGTTCCGGAACGGGTGGTACCTGTCCGGCGATCTCGCAATGCGCGACGCTGACGACTATTACTGGTTCGTCGGACGTGCGGACGATTTGATCAAGAGTTCCGGTCACCTCATCGGACCGTTCGAGGTCGAAAGCGTACTGATCGAGCACGAAGCGGTGGCCGAGGCCGCGGTGATCGGGCTACCCGACGAAACGGCAGGCGAAACAGTCAAGGCCTACGTGGCGCTGAACCCGGGCTTCGAGCCCGGCGAGGCACTGGAGCGGGCGATACGCGGCCATGCCCGCAAACGCCTCGGTCCCGCCGTTGCACCGCGCGAAATCGCGTTCCGCAAGACCCTGCCCAAGACCCGGTCGGGCAAGATCATGCGCCGGCTCTTGAAGGCGCGCGAACTGGGGCTGCCGGAAGGTGACATCTCCACACTCGAGAGCGACGAGACATGACCAGCGTCGACAAACCCCGCCTGACCCATGCGCATGTGCTGACGCTTTTGCGCGGCATGATCCGCATCCGGCGCTTCGAGGCGAAATGCGCCGAACTCTACACGCAGCAGAAGATCCGCGGCTTCCTGCATCTCTACGACGGCGAAGAAGCGGTCGCCATGGGCGTGATCCCTCTGTTGGAATTGCAGGACCGGATCGTGGCGACATATCGTGAGCATGGTCATGCGCTGGCGCGCGGTATTCCGATGAATGCGGTGATGGCGGAGATGTTCGGCAAGGCGGCGGGGTGTTCGGGCGGCCGCGGCGGCTCGATGCATCTGTTTGACGCGGGCACGAACTTCTACGGTGGAAACGCGATCGTCGGCGGCGGGTTGCCGCTCGCCGCGGGTCTGGCGCTGGCCGACCGGATCGAGGGCGCGCCGCACGTCACCGCCTGCATCTTCGGCGAGGGCGCGGTGGCCGAGGGCGAGTTTCACGAGACGATGAACCTCGCCGCGCTCTGGTCGCTGCCCGTGCTTTTCGTGTGCGAGAACAACGGCTACGCCATGGGAACCGCGCTGCCGCTGTCAGAGGCGGTCACCGACGTTCACGCCCGGGCTGCAGGGTACGGCATTCGCACCGAGGTAGTCGACGGCATGGACGTGGTCGCGGTCGAGGCCGCATCCCGGCGCGCGCTGGCGGCGATCCGCGAGACCGGCCGGCCATATCTCCTCGAATGCCGGACCTACCGGTTTCGCGCCCATTCAATGTTCGACGCGCAACTCTACCGCGACAAGTCCGAGGTGGAAGCCTGGCGCGGCAAGGGGCCGATCCTGCGGTTCCAGTCATGGCTGCTGGAGAACGGCCTCGCCCATGATGCCGACGTGGCCCGGATCGAGGCCGAGATCGACGCAGAGATCGACGAGGCCGTGGCATTCGCCGAAGCTTCGGAATGGGAACCGCTCGCGGCTCTCGAGCGCCATGTCACGGCCGAGACACGCCCCGCACCGCCCGAGGCGTCGGAGCCATCTGGCGAAACGGTCGAGACCACTTACCGCGAGGCGATGCGGGCGGCGCTCCGCGATGCGTTGCAGCGCGACGCGCGCGTTTTCCTGATGGGTGAGGATGTCGGCGCCTATGGGGGCTGTTATGCTGTCTCGATGGGCCTGCTCGCCGAATTCGGGCCGGAGCGCATCCGTGACACGCCGCTCTCGGAATTGGGTTTCACCGGCGCTGGCGTCGGCGCGGCCGCCGCCGGCCTGCGCCCCATTGTCGAGCTGATGACGGTGAACTTCAGCCTCCTTGCGCTCGACCAGATTCTGAACACCGCCGCAACCCTGCGCCATATGTCAGGCGGACAGTTTGGCGTTCCACTGGTGATCCGGATGGCCACCGGGGCCGGCAAGCAGCTGGCGGCGCAGCACTCCCACAGCCTCGAAGGGTGGTACGCCCACATCCCCGGGTTGCGCATTCTGGCGCCCGCGACGCTCGCGGATGCCCGGGGAATGCTCTGGACCGCCCTTCAGGATCCCGATCCTGTGCTGATCTTCGAGAACGTGATGCTCTACAATCACGCAGGATCGCTCGCGGCCAACGCTGGTCCGGTCGACATCGATCGCGCGGTCGTGCGGCGGGAGGGCACCGACATCACGCTGATCACCTACGGCGGGTCGCTCCACAAGACGCTGGAGGCCGCCGAGACGCTGGCGGCCGAAGGCATCGCGGCCGAGGTTATCGACCTGCGCACCCTGCGCCCGCTCGACGATGCGACGATCCTCGCATCGGTCGGCCGCACCCGGCGTGCCGTCATCGTCGACGAGGGTTGGCGCTCCGGCTCGCTTGCCGCCGAGATCGTTGCCCGAATCCAGGAGACGGTGTTCTACAGGCTTGACGCGCCTGTCGGCCGGGTTTGTTCGGCCGAAGTGCCGATTCCCTATCCCAAGCACCTGGAGGACGCCGCGATCCCGCAACCTGCCGCCATCGTCGCCGCGGCGAAATCCGCGCTCGGCCGGAGCTGAGCAGATGAGCAGATGAGCGTCTTCACCATGCCCTCCCTCGGCGCCGACATGGAGGCCGGCACTCTGGCCGAATGGCTGGTGGCGCCCGGCGACCAGGTTTCGCGCGGTGACATCGTCGCGGTGGTCGAGACCCAGAAGGGCGCGATCGAGATCGAGATATTCGAGAACGGCGAGATCGAGGAGTTGACCGCCAAAGTCGGTGACAAGGTTCCGGTGGGCGCGCCGCTCGCCCGGCTGCGCGGAGTTGGCGCGGCGAAATCACCGGCGCGAGGGATCGAGGCATCACCACCCCCGGTCCCGCGCTCGCCGAAAATTCCCGAGGCGGCAACGCCTGCGCCCGTCGCTCCGGCTGCGGCTGGCGCGCCCGTCGAACCTCAGTCGTCTGGCGAACCTGCGTCTGCGCCACGACGGCCTGGGACGCGAGCCGGGCCCGACGCCTCCCCCGCCGCGCGGGCCACCGCGGCCGAGCGCGGCATCGATCTCGGGACAATCTCGGGCTCGGGGCCGGGCGGCGCGATCCTGCTGGCCGACGTGGAAGCCACCGCGACATCTGAGCCACCCCGGCGTTCTGCGACGAAGCCCGGCCTCGACCCGGACGCGATGCGGAGCGCCATCGCCGCCGCCATGAGCCGATCCAAGCGCGAGATCCCTCACTACTATTTGGCGCAGACCGTCGATCTTCAACGTGCGACCGACTGGCTTGCCACTGCCAACGCGACCCGCCAACCGGAGACGCGCCTTCTGATGGGCGCTTTGTTCGTCAAGGCAGCCGCGATCGCCGCCCGCAAGGTTCCGCAGATGAACGGGACCCACGAGAACGGCACCTTTCGTCCGGCGGAGGCCGTCCATCTCGGCCTTGCGATCGCGCTGCGTGGAGGAGGACTGATCGCACCTGCGATCCGGAATGCGGACACCCTTGCGCTCGACTCCGTCATGACAACGATGCGCGACGTGATCGAGCGCACCCGGACAGGGCGGCTCCGCAGTTCCGAGCTGACCGACGCCACGCTGACCCTGACCAGCATGGGCGAGCGCGGGACAGAGTCGCTCTACGGCGTGATCTACCCACCCCAGGTCGCGATCGCGGGTTTCGGCGCGCCGGTGCGACGGCCCTGGATCGTGGACGGCGCCATAATGCCTCGCACCGTCGTCACGTTGACGTTGGCGGCCGATCACCGGGTCAGCGATGGCCGCGTCGGTGCCCGTTTCCTCGCCGAAATCGACCGGCAGTTGCAGTTACCGGAGGCTCTATGACAGACGACGAAATCCGCGCGGGCTTTCTTGAGGAACTGGTTCGCATCGCCCCGGACCTCGATCCGGCGGAGGTTGGCGGATCTGACCACCTGCAGGACGACCTCGACCTTGATTTCATGGACTTCCTGTCCCTCGTCTCGGCGCTGCACAAGCGGTTCGGGGTGGACGTGCCAGAGGCCGATTACCCGCTGATCGCAACGCCCGACACGGCGTGCGCCTATATCGCCCAGGCGCTCTGACAGACTGCCGACTGGCGCCAACGCCTTGCCCGCCCGCGGCGATCTCTCGTGCGTCAATCGGATCGAGATGCGCGGCACGGACTGCCGGAATAACCCGAAGACGAATCCGGCATTCGCCAAAATTGCGCGTACCCAACGGATGATCGACAGCTCGTATGGGGATCGCGGCGCGCGCTGGTCGCGTCCGAGGTCGGCGATTTCGATCCCGTCGAAGAGACGGTTTGAGCAGCTGGGCGTATCGAGGCAGCCGATGACGTCCCTCGCCGGGAGCTCGATCGAGAACCGTTCAGCCCCATGAGCGCCGCGCCCTCTCCCAATTCCTTGCAACGGTAGATGCCGTCTGGGGCTCGCCCCATGCGTTCGCCATGTCCGCAGACAAAGGGGTGCCGCGCAGTTCGATGAGCGAGCGCGCGGTCTGAATAGTCTGGCATTGATCCGGTCGGCGCACTCCCCGGCGCGAATTCTCCGGCCATGACTACGGCGACCCGCCCGTCGTTGGCGCCCGCCGACACCGCAATCTCGCGCGCGGCGCAGCCGGTGATTCAGATCCGGTCCCTGCCATGGACGCCGAAGATCCCGCGCCGGCAAGCGACTACGGACTCCTCGAAACTGCGCAACAAATTGAAAGCTTGTCAGCGCTCACAACCGGAAGTATGTTCGCCTCAGAATATTTTGACACAACATTCTTTCGCGCGCGGGGTGCGACAATGCCTTTCCCCTCTGTTTTCGCGTCGCCTTCGCGGCGCGCTCTTCTGGGCTGCGGCCTGGCAGCGTCGAGTGTGGCAATCCTCCCGCACCAGATACTTGCAGATGAAACCGAGCCCGGCGAAGCGCAGCTCATGATCCGGGCGACGCGCGAAGCCTCCCGAACCGGAGTCGCGCGTTTCGAGCTTCTGGCCCTTTGGCCGGCATTCTCCCCACACTCTGTCCGGCGTCTGCAGCTCTTCGCGCCAGGTCGGGCGGAACCGCAGATCGCGCGCTTCGAGATCGGATTGGGCGAGCGCCGGTTCAAACGCGAGGGCCTCTTCCCCTGTCCCGACGCGACGGGCCTTCTTGCCGTCGCCACCCTGGCGGACGGGTCGCACCGTCTGCGCCGCGCTCTCGTGCGCTCCGGTTCAGCAACGGAGACAGACGCTTGACCCATATCCTTGCCCGGCCTGCCCTCGCGGCAGCCGCCCTGCCCTTGCTCGCGTTCGGAGCGGCGGCGGCGGAGAATGTCGACTGCGTCGCACCGTCCGCATGGTTCCCGCACGAGCAGACGCCGCCGCCCGACGACAACGCAGACTTCAATTCGAACTGCGCCTTCCACCAGTGGTCGTGGCAGGCGTTCCTTGCCCTGACGAAGGCCACCGGGGACGGACGGCTCGTCTTTCAGACGCTGATCCCCGCGAGCGACGTGATCGACGGGCAGCGTTCGGGCACGTCCGCCGAGGAAGCCGAAGAGGCGGCAGTATTGCGGCCGCGCTCCCAGAAGCAGGACGTCGGCCACGATATGGGCGAGATCCGCCAGGCGGGCTCGCTCGGTCTGCTGGTCGATCAGAACGGCCGCTCGGTCTATTATTCGCAATACGTCAACGACACGTTCTTCGACTTTGTCGTCACAGAGAATCAGTTCAACGTGCCCGCCAACTTGCTGGCCGCGCCCGCCGACCTCAACTACCCGATCGGAGCTCTGACCCTGAAAGCCGCGTGGAAGGTGGTCGCCGACGGCGAGGACACCTCCGGCTTCTACACGACGGAAGCGGTGGTGCAGCTGCTGACGACGGACGCCACGGGCGAGGTCGTTGTCGATCCCGAGCAGACGGCAGAAGTCACCGTGGCGTTGGTGGGGTTGCATGTCGTGGGCATCGTGAAGGGCCACCCGGAGGCGATCTGGGCCAGCTTCGAGCATGTCTCGAACGCGCCCGAGTTCGGCGCGACACAGATGGTGGACGACCCGGTCAGCGACACCGCCTTCACCTTTTACGCCGCCAATTCGAAAGCCGGAGAGTGCAACCAGAACAACGCGGGTTTCCTGGAGCTGACCGATCCCGAGGCACAGACCCTCACGCCAGTCACCCAGGTCTGCCGCCAGTTTCCCTTCGGCGGCGGCAGCGCCACGAACGTCGCCAACATCGCCAGCATGAACGCCAGCGTGCACGCGCAGCTTGCGCCGGACTCGCTCTGGCAGAACTACATGGAAACCGGCGCCATCTGGTTCAGCGAGGAGGACGCGCTCAAGCCCGAGATGCTGATGGAAGGGTCGATCCTGACCGGCTCCACGCGACTCTCGAACTCCGTCATCGAGACCTTCACCCAGAAGACGGTGAACGAGAACCAGTGCTTCGCCTGCCACAACACGCAGGCCCAGTATCCCGAGGACGCGCCCGATCAGCCGCTGCCGGGCAAGAACCTCAACATCAGCCACGTGGTGGTCAGCGCCTACGTGACCAACCTGCAAACCGAGTAGGAGGAGGCCGCCATGGCGATCCGCATCCATCCGGCCATCGGCATCGCCCGCGTCGGGACGAGCACGGACTTCTTCATCGGCCCCGAGACGCAGGCCGGAATGCCCCAGGAGGGCAGCGCGCTGACCGGCGGCCTGCCGATCCGGCCGGGAACCGAGACCGAGACGATCACAAGCGCCGACCTGCGGGACAGCGAAGGCGCCCTGAAGCGGCAGGCGGCGCGGTTCCGGCTCTACCACTATCCCGACGCGCCGATCACCAACTTCCCGACCGGCGGCGGAACCGAGATCGTGATCGGCAGTCAGGTGGACGGCAAGACCGTCACCAATATCGGCTGGACGGTGCATCTTGCCAACAAGAAGGCGAACAACTGGCTTTCGCCTGACGATGTCGGTGTGGTGGCCTACGAGGGCGGCGCCCTGCCCCCGTTGCGAAATGCCGATTTCGGCGGGTCGAGCGACCCGGCGGATCCCGCGCGCCGCGGCAGCCTCGTTATCGATGCCGGGCCGCGAGCGGTCGCGGGCGCCGATGCCGTCGCATCCTTCGACACGCAAACGCCCGCCTCGATCTGGCGCGATGGCGCGGTGACGGAGCTGCCCGGTTACCCCAGGCAATTCCCAGACGACGCGACCTTTCCCGACCGCATCAAGCCGGCGGGCGAGGACATCACCACGCTGGGCGAGGTGCGCACAGACGACAAGGGACGGCTTCTGGTGCTGGGCGGTTTCGGCCGCACGATCGGGTTCGACGAGAGCGCGTTGCCGATCCCCGACGACGTGAACAACGACAAGTGGTTCGACGACACCTCTGATGGGCCGGTTACGGCGGTGGTGGAATACGACGACGGCAGCAGCGAAGAGGTCGCGCCGGCCTGGGTGGTCGCCACCGACCCGGCCTATGCGCCGCAGACGCTCAACATCGTCTCGCTCTGGGACGAACAGTTCGACACGTTCCTGCGAAACTTCGGATTGCGGCCGGACGTCTGGGCCGACGGCGCCTACAAGACCGACTATCGCCCGGATTTCGGGGCCGAGATCCTGCCGGTTTTCGTCGCGGCCTCGATGCAGATGTGGAACACCAACCTGCCGCAAAGCGCCATTGCGGCGCATCGGAGCATCGGCCAGATCACCGCCGACGAGGACCCGTCCGAGCGGCTCTACGTCAAGCTGCTGATCCGGGATCCGGGAAATCCGGCGCAGGCGCATATGGGCGCGCCGATGATGCCGCTCTCGCTGGGCGATTCCGGCAAGCCCTTCCTGAGCGTCACGCCGACGCAATACTTCTTCCTGATGCAATGGTTCGACGGCAAGTTCGAGAAGACGCCGCCGGTCCCTCCCGGCCCAGGCGAGAAGCTCGACATGGTGGTGATGGCCAACTGCCTTGGCGGGCGGTTCAGTCCCGGCATCGACATGACCTTCATCACACGGGACCCAGAGCTCTACACGCCCGGCTGGCAGGACCCCGCCGTCGGCCCGTTCCGCGTCCGCATGGCCCCGCTCGACTATGCCAGCGCCGAGGCCGGCACGCCATTTCTGGGCGTGGGCTACGTGCCGACACGGCCCGGCCAGCCGGGAGTGGAGCCGGGCGACATCTGCAAGTTCATGGCGATCCCGTGGCAGACCGACTACAATTCCTGCGCGACCCATACGCCGAGCCCCAACCCCGGCGGGCCGGTCGGGGGCCGTGACAATCCCGATCTCTTCGACGGACGCAACCTGTCGCTCTTCTGGTCCTGGCCAGCGCAGCGGCCGGTCGCCGTCTACACGTTCGAGGATCTGATGGCGGGCGGCGGCAAATTGCCTGCGCAGCGGTTCTCGGTGCGCGGCGAAGGCACCGTCGCCACCGCGAGCGAAGAGAGCCCGTTTCCGGCGCAGAACGTGGGCCGCTACCAGAAACGGGTCGACATCCTGACCAACTGGCATCGGATCGGCACGATCGTCCAGGGTCCCGCGATCGAGGGATATCCGTCCGATTTCGCACCGGACCTCTACCTTGAGATCCAGAGCCAGCTCGAAGATTCTGGAGATCCCGTGGATCCGTGGCCCAACACGGTCGTCGATGACACTCGCGAGGCATGAATGGCGCCGGTGCGGGGTGCGCAGGCTCGAATGACCTGAGCGATCTCGCGCCGGAATGGGACGTGCTGGTGGTGGGCGGCGGTCCTGCCGGATGTGCGACTGCGCGCGCCCTGCGCCGCGGAAATGCCGAACTGCGGGTTCTGGTGGTGGACGCCCGGCGCCATGACGAGTTCCGGATGGGCGAGACCCTTGCGCCCAACGCGCGCGCGCCTCTCGCGGCGCTTGGGCTGCTCGACTCCTTTACGGCCGAGGGGCACCTGCCCTGCCATGGAAGTGCGTCGTCCTGGGGTGACTCGCGGCTCGGCTACAGCGACAGCATCTTCAATCCCTATGGCCATGGGTGGCACCTGGATCGCAGGCGCTTCGACCGATTCATGGCGGCGGGCGCCATCAGTTCGGGAGCGGTCCTGTGCTCCCGGACCCGGCTGGCCGCGGCGCGCCCGGAGGCGTCCGGCTATCGCCTCGAGCTGGCCACCGACCAGGGACGGAACTGGACGATCAGTGCGCGCCGGGTCGTCGATGCAACCGGCGGCCGCGCCGCATTTGGCCGGATGGTCGGGGCGAGGCGCCGCCGGACGGGCACGCTGCAGTGCCGTGCGGCGCGCTTCGCCTTGTCTTTCCGACATGGAGTCAGCGCCTCTACCTGGCTCGAGGCGGCCGAATACGGTTGGTGGTATGCCGCCCGGCTCCCCGGCCAACAGCTGCTGGTCTGTCTGGCGACCGACCCGGACATAGCCCGCAGGCTGGGTCTCGGTCGGCCAGAGCCCTGGAAGGAGCTCATGGAAGAAACGCGACACATCGCGCCGCTGTCCCGGGCCGGTGAGTTTGTTCCGAAGAGCTTCGCGGCCTACGCGGCGGATACCGGACACCTTGATCCGTCGGCCGGCGCGGGATGGATCGCAGTGGGGGACGCGGCCATGTCCTGTGATCCTCTCCTGTCGCAGGGACTTCACAACGCGCTTGTGAGCGGACTCGACGCGGCGCGTCGGATGCTGCAGTCGCTGGAGCGTGACGACGCGGACCTCGCCTCGGCCTCCTCCGCCATCCGGAGCGCCTTCGCACGGCGCGATGCGCAGACCCGTGCCTTCTATGTCGCGGAATCGCGCTGGCCAGCGGCACAGTTCTGGCGCCGCAGATCCGTCGCGCCTCCTGCCGTCCCCTCGCGCATGAGCGTCGAGGCATCCTCGAGCGCGTGACGCGTCCTATGACGTCACAGTTCTCTGCGCTCTCGCCCACAAGGAGAAGACGGAACTTGCCGCCCTCCTGCGCGGCGCCGCGCGCTCGACTGAAGCTCTGCTCTCTGCTGTAGAGGATGACCCGAAACTGCAAAGCAGGCTGGGACGGCGGCACCTGGAACCCTCCCATTTTCAGCGGATAAATATTCGCGATCATTTCGTCGCGGTGCAATTCCCATCCGAGCTGAGAACGAGAATAATCCCTGCCACTAACCTGTGTCAGTGCGGGATTACAATGATGCCCGGCAAATGGCGTGTGTTCGCCAAACATTGGGTGGATACAGTGTTTTTAAGTACCGAAGATGCGCAAAGGCTGGCTTGGCCTCCAAAGGGTATATCCAGCCCTTGCGCATCTCATTTATTGAATGTCCATGAAAGGACACCGGAAGCGGGTAGCCCCGGCGCAAAGATGCGCTCGGTCAACTTGACCGGCAAAAGAGGTATTTCGGCTCCGAAATCAGGCCTGAAGCCTGATCATGGCGCCAAAAAAGCGAAGAACGGCGAACAAGCAACGCGACGAAGGGAGGAACCCGCCTTCCCGAAACTTGTCGTCCGACATGATCGACGGATCGCCCGACGTGACCCGGAAAGGCGGCCCTTCTCATTTCAGGAGCGGACCGCTCTGACCCAGATAGGAAGGGTCGAACCGGGCCAGAGCGACGAGACCTTCATAGTCGTCGAAGCTCACATGCCCATTCCGAAACGTGACCAGCCTCTCTTCCCGGAGCCTCCGCAGGACGCGATTGACGTGCACGGAGCTCAGGCCGAGAGCATCTGCGAGATGGTATTGCGTCAGCGGGCAATCATACCCTGCCTGGCTGCCCATGCCGACGAGCGCCAGCCTCGCCCCCAGTTCGAGCAGGAAATGCGCCATGCGTTCGTTTGCATCGCGTCGTCCAAGACCGACCAGATGTTCAACCACCATCGCCTCGTCGCGCGAAGCGGCCCAGAGGATGGCCGTCGCCAGCCGCGGCATCTGTGCGAACGCCGCCAGAAGGTCGGAAGCCAGAACCTCGGCGGCCTGGATCTCCACGATGGGCTCGATGCTGTGATCCGAAGTATGCAACAGCACGCTGCGCAATCCGAGAAAATCACCGGGTATCTGGAAATCGATGATCTGGCGCGATCCGTCCGGCTGGATCTTGTAGGAGCAGACCCAGCCGGAGGACAGGATATAGGCGGCCTGCCCGGACTGACCTTCATGCACCAGATCTCGCCCCACGGCGAAGCTCCGGCGACGCTGGTTCAATCGCTCCAGGGCTGCAAGCTCCACCTTCGACAAGGCGACGAAGGCCGACAGCTTGCGGGTCAGCGGGCTGTTTCCAGTAGCGGTCATGGGCGCCTCCCGAAACGGTTTGAAGTTCAAGAAAAGTGTCACCGTGACTGCTTTCGATCAGCCCAACATACCGCAGATCCTGCGAGAATGATGGAGTTCGTCAGGCCCGCGAACGGTTCTGATCAGTTATCCGTCAGAAGGATGAGATACGATGCCCAACCAGACAGATTATTCGGGGATGGCCGCGCTATCCATCTGCGAGGCGCTCCTGCTCGCAATGAACGATCACAAAATTCTTCCCGAGCGAGAGATCGTCGGCATTTTGCGCGATGCGGCGGCCACTCACGAGAACGCGGTCGGTCCCGATGATGTCCGGGCGATGCATCTGGCCGTAGCCAGCCAGATCAACCTGATCATCGCAGGCGGCAATTCGGTGCGGCGGTTGTGACGACGGCAACCATCAGGATGCGCGGCAATTCCGGCATCGATTCCTGACCCCTCGCGCCAAAGACCTTTATCCAGGAGCCATACAAAATGTCTGCAAAAGACGTCAAATTCGGTAGCGATGCCCGCGACCGCATGATGAAGGGGATCAACACCCTCGCCGACGCCGTCAAGATCACTCTTGGCCCGAAGGGACGGAACGTCATTCTCGAAAAGTCCTACGGCCCGCCGCGCATCACCAAGGACGGCGCGACCGTGGCGCGGGAAATCGAACTCGCGGACCATTTCGCGAACATGGGCGCTCAGATGGTCCGGGAGGTCGCCTCGCGGACCAACGACGAGGCCGGTGACGGCACCACGACCGCCGCCGTCCTGGCGCAGGCAATCGCCCGGGGAGGCATGAAAGCGGTCGCGGCCGGGATGAACCCGATGGATCTCAAGCGCGGCATCGACAAGGCCGTCACCGCGATCCTGACCGAGATCGGGTCCATGTCCCGCCCGGTTGGAGACACGGACGAGATTGCGCGGGTGGGCACCATCTCGGCCAACGGGGAATCCGCGGTCGGGCGCCAGATTGCCGATGCGATGGCGAAAGTCGGCAAGGATGGCGTCATTGCGGTAGAAGAGAACAAGGGACTTGAGACCGAGACCGAAGTCGTCGACGGGATGCAGTTCGACCGGGGCTATCTCAGTCCGTATTTCATCACCAACACACAGAAGATGACGGTCGAGCTCGAAGATTGCGTTATCCTGCTGCATGAAAAGAAAATTTCGTCTTTGCAACAGATGGTCCCGTTGCTCGAAGCGGTGATCCAGGCTGACAAGCAGCTTCTGATCGTCGCCGAAGATGTCGAGGGTGAAGCGCTCGCCACCCTCGTGGTCAACAAGTTGCGGGGGGGTCTGAAGGTTGCGGCCGTGAAAGCCCCCGGTTTTGGCGATCGCCGCAAGGCGATCATGGAAGACCTCGCTGTCCTGACAGGTGGAAAGGTGGTCTCTGCCGAGCTGGGCACCAAACTCGAGAATGTCACGTTGGACATGCTCGGGGTCGCCAAGAAGGTCGAGATCACAAAGGACGATACGACTGTCATTGACGGAGCGGGCGACAAGAGCGCAATTGCGTCGCGCATCAGCCAGATCCGAACCCAGATCGAGGACACGACCTCGGACTACGACCGGGAAAAGTTGCAGGAGCGCCTGGCCCGGCTTTCAGGCGGCGTCGCCGTGATCAAGGTGGGCGGGAACACCGAGACGGAAGTGAGAGAGCGCAAGGACAGGGTGGATGATGCGCTGAACGCCACACGCGCGGCGGTCCTGGAAGGCATCGTGCCCGGCGGCGGCGTGGCCCTGGTGCATGCCGGAAAGATCCTGACCGATCTCAAGGGCGAAAATGCTGACGAGACTGCCGGGGTCGAGATCGTACGCCGCGCAATCCAGGCTCCGCTGCGGCAGATCGCCCAGAATGCCGGCGTCGATGGATCGGTCGTCGCAGGGAAGGTCGTGGAGAATCCGAGCACCGGTTTCGGCTTCGATGCGCAATCGGAAACCTATGGAGACATGGTGACGGCCGGGATCATCGACCCCACCAAGGTCGTGCGTATCGCGCTGGAAAATGCGGCCTCGGTTGCCGGCCTGATGATCATGACCGAAGCCCTGATCGCTGAGAAACCGAAGCGAGCAATCCAAGGCCAAGCGGTGTCCGACATGGACGAGCCGATGTAGTCGCCCGCAAAATGGGCTCGCAATTTCGCGTCCGATGCCGGACGATGAGCGAAAACAAGCACGATCAATCGAATCCACGACAGACCAGCCAAGGGAGATCGACAGATGTCGAAAGGCGACAAGAGACGCGGCAACCGGGAAACGAAGAAGCCGAAAAAGGCCAAGGAAAAGGTTGTCGCGGCAACGGCTTTTGCCAAAGGCAATGAGCCGCTCACACTCGGCGAGCACAAGAAGAAGTAGGTTTTTCCACTTCTACGACCGGGAATGTTTTGGTGAGCGCAGCACGACCTGCGAACAAGCAGTTGTTTGCGGCGAGACAAACCCGAGTTGCAGACGGGTAATCGCCGGGGACATGCAACGATTTGCTGACGGCGTGCTGCGCGATCCGCCATCGACAGATGCGGATTGTGATACAGATTCCTTTCGCGCCTCCCCTCCGCATTCCGAGATCATCCGGCTGAACTGTCGTAGCGGCGGGCGGTCCGAAGGTTGGACCGCAATGATGAAACGGTTCGGCCTGACTACGGCACAACGCGATGTGGCGCGGACAGGATCTCGCAGCGCCTCGTGCGGACTCGTGCGACCAGCGTGAGATCGGCCGCCATCGCCAGCCGAACGGCATAATCAGTCGCTGCCGAGACGGCTATGACGGCCGGTGCGCCCAGCGTCACTGCCTTCTGCACCAACTCTGTCGAAACCCGGGACGTCAGGACGACAGCGCCGGAGGCCGGGTCGATCCCGTCCCTCACAAGTGCCCCGGCCAGTTTGTCCAGCGCGTTATGGCGACCGACGTCTTCCCGCACGAGCGTGATCCCCCCACCGGGCTGGAGAAACCCCGCCGCATGGCACCCGCGCGTCCGGTCATGCTCCGGCTGGTAAGCGCGCAGAAGGTCGGGCGCGGCGCAAGCCTCGTCGAGGGTCAACCGCAGCCCGCTCCGGACCAGACGCGGCAGCGGACGCTCCACCTTCCCAAGACTGTCGATCCCGCAGAGGCCGCAGCCGACGGGGCCGACCAGCGCGCGCTGACGTTCTGTGGCGCGAGCGGAAGCTGCGGGAGTCAGCCAGAGCCGTGCCTCGATTCCGTTGGGATGGTCAACGATTTCGACGTCGCGCAGTTCCGCGATGTCGCGGATCACGCCTTCTGTGATCGCGAACCCCAATGCAAAGTCTTCGATATCATCGGGGCTAGCCATCATCACGCCCAGAGTCGCGCCGTTGCAGACGAGGGCCACAGGCGCCTCGCGTACCAGCTCCGGTTTGGGGGCGATGCGCCCGGACGTGCCCGGGGCGGCGGCCTGAAGCATCACGACACGATTTCCACGGGTGTACCCTTGTAAGCGGGCGTCTGTGAGTTCTTCTCATGGTAGCCGAGCGGCACGAGCGGGTTCAGCTCGGGATAGTAACCCGCGACGCAGCCCGCCGGCAGATCGTAGGGCGTGACCGTCAGATCATCCACGCGGCGCGGAATACCGTCGTTCACCGCACAGACCAGACCGACTTTCTGACCCTCTTCGAGCCCGAGCCGCTGCATCTCGTCGCGGTTGATCAGTACGATTTCCCGACTGCCTTCGAGCCCGCGCAACCTATCGGAGAAGCCATAGATCGTCGTGTTGAACTGGTCGTTCGAGCGCAAGGTGATCAGCGTCATGACCTCGCGACCCTCTGGCGCCTCACCCAGTGCCGAAAGCGTTGTCGGGGCGGTGAACTGCGCCTTGCCGCTCTCGGTCTTCCAGATCCGTTCCCGCGCGGGGTTGCCCTTGTAGAAACCGCCCGGCTGGAAGAGGCGGTCGTTGAAATCGGCAAACTTGTCCGGATACGTCGCGGAGATGAGGTCGCGGATCAGGTCGTAGTCGCCGGTCCATTCGTCCCATTTCAACTTGGGGTTTGCCGGTAGCGTCGCCTTGGCGAGACCGGCGACAATGGCGGTCTCGGACTTCAAGTCCGGTCCTGGCGGGGTGGCGCTTCCGAGCGAGCCGTAGATGTGCGAGAGAGAATCCTCCATCGACACCGCCTGTGGTCCGGCCTCCTGGATGTCCTCGTCGGTGCGCCCGAGGCAGGGCAGCAGGTAACCGACCTGTCCCGGTGACAGATGCGTGCGGTTGAGCTTGGTGGCAATGTTCACAGTCAGCCTCAATTCCGGCCACGCTTTTTCCATCCGCGCGCGGTCAGGCAGGGCGCGAACGAGATTACCCCCAAGCAAGACCATCGCCTTGACCCGCCCAGCGAGAATCCCTTCGCAGGCATGGACGGCGTTCAACCCCTCCTCGTCGGGTGGCTCGATGCCGAACAGATCGCGCAGCTTGTCGGCCGGCATGTGCGACGACTTCTCGCCGATGCCGACTGTGCGCTGCCCCTGAACATTGGAATGGCCTCTTACCGGCGAGATACCGGCGCCGAGCCGCCCGATATTTCCCCGCATCATCAGCAGATTGCAGAGCATGCCAAGGTTGAGCCAGCCGTTCACATGCTGGGTCAGACCCATGCCATAGATCCCGATGGCCTTCTCCGCGCCAAGATAGATCTCGGCCGCCTCTTCGATCATCTCCCGGCGCAATCCGGAATGGCGCTCGATTTCAGACCAGGAGGTTTCCCTGACCGCCTCCTCCGTCGCCCGGAACCCTTCGGTTTCGCTGGCAATGAACTCATGATCGAGAACGGTCCCGGGCGCCGCATCTTCCGCGGCAAGCGCGCATTTCATTAGCCCCGCCAGCACCGCAATGTCACCACCCGGCCGCACCTGGTAGTATTTCTCGGAGATTTGGGTAGGCGATCCCACGGTCATCTGGACGATGTCCTGCGGGTCGACGAACTCGATCAATCCGCGCTCGCGAACCGGGTTGAAGGTCACGATCCGGCAGCCCCGTTCCACGGCCGCTTTCAGGACGTGAAGGAAGCGCGGGCTGTTGGTGCCGGTATTCTGTCCGAAGAAGAAGATCGTGTCGCAATGGTCGAAATCCTCCAGCGTGCAGGTGCCAACCGGCGTGCCGATGAAGGTCTGCAGGTTCACCGAGGTCGTCTCATGGCACATGTTCGACGATTGCGGCAGGTTCTGGTGACCCATCGCGCGCGCGAACAATGCGTAGAGATAGGATGCCTCGAGGCCAGCGTGGCCAGACGCGTAGAACACCGCCTCCTTCGGATCCAGGGCGCGGAGTTCCCGGCCGATCTCCGCGAAGGCCTCCGACCATGAAACCGGGACATAGCGGTCGCTGCCGGCGTCATAGCGCATCGGCTCCGTGAGACGCCCCGCCATTTCGAGATCATGATCGTGCCACCCGCGCAGATCCGAGACCGGGTGGCCGGCGAAGAAGTTGGCGTCGGCGCGACGGGTATCGAGCTCCCACAGCGTCGCCTTGGCGCCATTTTCGCAGAACTCGAACTTGTGCGGATCGGCCGGCTTTGCCCAGGCGCAGGAGGTGCACATCACGCCCTTCGGCTTGTTCAACTTCGCCAGTATGGAGAGGGCGCGGGTGGAACTGCTCGCTTCGCCGAAAATGCGCGAGACGCCGCGCAGAGATCCCCACCCGCCGGCGGCATTCTCATCGCATGGCGTGTCGGGATCCTGACCAGCGGATCCGTGGCTGGGGGTGTTGGGGGGAGGCCGCATGTCTGTATCACTCTTTCGGGAAGTCCGGAAGATCACTCTTTCTGGAAATCCCGGAAGTGTTCGGACCAAGCTGAACAAGGAAACGAACATGAGGTTTGGATGGTTCCGGTCTCGTCGGCTCACGTCCGTTCGGAGCATCACCCGGCACGGCGGAAGCCGCGCGACGCAGCCCTGCCGGCAAGGAAGCTGCGCATGAGATTCGGTTGGACGAACGAGTCGCGTTCGCGACAGCGAGGGAACGATCTGCGGAGCAGCCGCTCTTTGCGTCTGAACGAGACTGAACCGCAATCCAACGGTGGACTGCTCGATCGATCGGAAAATCGATAGGGCGAACCGACCACCAGGCCCACCGTTCGTGGCAGCAGGCGGACAGGTTCGCGGCGACGTGAACGCTATAGGAGAGGCCGAACTCGCATGCTTCATCAGTTGTCGCAGCTACAGGTTCACACGCGGCGATTGGAAAGAACTCGACGGGATCCGCCATTCAATTGGCAATCTTCTCGACGGAAACCTCGACCTCCATGCCTAGAAAGACACTCCCGGGGCTGCAATAGGTGCCACTCAGCGGTAAGGCCTGGGTCGGCGTGCGCGTGGTGGCGACACGCAAGAGGTTGCGCCCCGCAATGATCCGGTTCGTGGGATCAAACTCGATCCAGCCTGCGCCCGGAACGAAAACATCGGCCCATGCGTGGGTCGAGCCACCACCGCTCAGCCCTTGGTCGTCGCTTTCGTCGCTGGCAGGATCGTAGAGGTAGCCGGTGACGAAGCGCGCTGCGAACCCGAGCAAGCGCGCAACTTCGATGAAGAGCACCGCGAAGTCACGGCAGGTGCCACTGCCCAGTTCGATCGTCTTCGCGGGTGTCTGGACGCCGCGGATCTCGCGTCGACCATACACAAAATCACGATGGATCACGCTGGCGAGCTCGTTGAGCAACTGGAGCGTGTCGTCGAGACCGGTCCGCAGCGAGAGAGCCATCCAGCTGACAAGTCTTTCCCGTTCGTCCGGGTGTTGCAGCATCAGCATCGGCGCCAGGTCGATCGCCTCTTCCTGATCGTAGGAGAACGGATAGGGACCCGTGTGACGGGTGAGGCGATCCAGCGGATCGTCGTAGCCATAACGCCTCAGCGTCAGCTCGCTCGCAATGACGAGTTTGTCCGAAGCGTCCGCGAATGTCAGCAACGCCACCGAATTGCCGAAAGTGTCGAACGCCCATCGCACGTCAGCGTTCGGCGTGACGGTGAGGCTCGAGTTGATGAGCCGCATATCGTGACTGTCGCGTGGACGTATCATCAGCCGGTGAAGGCCGAATTTCGCGGGCCTGTCGTAGGAATAACTGGTACGATGACGAACGCGAAACGTCGTCATCAGGCGGTTTCGATATTCAAGGGATTCGTCCGATCTGGTTGCGCGGCGCGCAAGATGCTCCAGCGCCCATCATTTCATGTTCAGCCCATACAAGGAAGCCACCGTGTTCATTCGTTTCGGATTTGAGATAGCCTTTGAAACCGCAGTGAAATTGCCTCTCATCCTGGCGCTTTCTCCGCACTCTTCATTTGCCGGACGCGTCATCGGTGTCGATCGCATCAGCGCGGACCCTCACGTCGCCATCGAGGAATTCCTCGACCCGTTCGACAATCGCCGCGCCCGGCTGGAAGCCCCGGTCGGCGACTTGCGGTTGTGGTCGGACAACATTGTCGAGGATGACGGCGCGCCGGACGTCTTCAACTGGGATGCCCGCCAGCATGAAGTCATTCAGCTGCCGCCCGAGACGCTGCCCTTTCTCACGGCAAGCCGGTACTGCAAATCGGACGCTCTTTCCGCGCAAGCCTGGGCGCTGTTCGGCGCGACCCGGCCCGGATGGGCGCGGGTGCAGGAGATATGCAACTACGTCCACAACCACCTGACGTTCGGATACAAGTTCGGAAGACCGACCAAGACCGCGGCCGAAGCGTTGCGGGAAGGAACCGGCGTCTGTCGCGACTTCGCGCACCTCGCGATCACGTTCTGCCGCGCGATGAACATTCCGGCGCGCTATGCAAGCGGCTATCTTGGTGACATCGGCGTGCCCCCGTCCGGGCCGGGCGACTTCTGCGCGTGGTTCGAGGCCTATCTGGAAGGCCGCTGGTACACCTTCGATGCCCGCTACAACACGCCGCGGATCGGCCGGATCCTCATGGTCCGCGGCCGCGACGCCGCCGACGGCGCAATGATCACGTCGTTCGGGAGCTACCGGCTGAAGCACTTCAAGGTCTGGACCGAAGAAGTGGCGGAGCGATCATCCAAGTCGGCGCTCGTCGAGCTGCTCGATACCCGTCCGGACACGCCCGCGTTGACCCTGGAAATGGCCGGCACGGCCTGAACCTTGTCCCTTGTGGCGTCTTCGACAAGGCTCACCGGTTTCCACATCCGCGACAAGCGCAGGGACGCCGCCTCCGGGTGGCGCCCGCAGGTGAACGCCCGCACCAACTCTGGCTCAAGTCCCTCGCGAGCGTGCCGCCCAGATGAGGCCACGACGGACGATCTCCTGCACCTTGGGATGGCGTAAGGTCGTCAAGCGCGTGGCCGATCGAGCAGTAGAACACACGACCCTTGTCCCAGCGGCGGGTCCAGACGACCGGGATCACGGTGCCCTCGATCCACCACAGGTGTTCGCCGGAAAAGGTCGTCGTTGCCAGCACCTCGTTCGACGGGTCCACGAGCATGTAGTACTGCTCGGAATTAAGCCGGAACGAGCCGATCCCATGCATGATCGGGTGCGCGGGGCGGGTCACCGTCACATCGTAGTCGATGTAGTCGTCGACCGGCACCGGGTTGTCAGGCCAGCCCGGTGGATGCGCGACGAACTGGCCGCCGATCAGAAAGTGGTAGGTCGGGCGGTCGCGGAAGGCGTCCCCCATGTGTCCGTGCCAGCCGCCAATCCCGCAGCCGGCCGCGACCAGGGCGAGCAGGCCGTCCTCCTCTTCCTTCGTCATGTTGCCGAATTCGGGCCGGTGGGCCGAGCGGGCGGAGGACCAGATCGGCACGATCAGGTCGATGTCACGCATCCCGTCGGGGTCGGCCAGCGGTGCCAGCGTGTCGTGGACGTCGACTTCGAAGCCGTCGGTACTGAGAAGGTGGCGGCACCATTCGGCAAAGGCCGACGGATCGTGGCCCTCCCATCCGCCGGCGAAAATTGCGGCTTTCATCGATTCTCCTCACGCAGAAAGCTGACAAGCGAGGCCATGTCGCGTTCGGCGAAACCTCGCGCGGCGGCCAGGCGGAGCTGATCGAGGTTCAGCCGTCCCTGCGGCAACGCGAGACCGAGCGTTTCGGCGAGATGCGCCGTTACCTCCATGTCCTTGCGGGCAAGCGCCACCGTGAAGGTCACGGGGTGAGCGGCCTCGTCGAGATAAAGCGGGCGTCGGTAGCTCAGCATCGGCGCTGCGGCTGCCGAAACCTCGATCACGTCGAAGGCTGTCCCGGGCGCAATGTCCGCGGCCTCGGCCAGCGTCAGCGCCTCGGCGACGGACTGGTTCAGGCCATGGATCAGCGAGTTGACGATGAGCTTCATCACCGCGCCAGCGCCGGAACGGCCGAGGCAGATCGTCCTGCGTCCCAAGGCCTCGAAAATCGGCATCAGGGGCGCCGCGGTCGCCTCGTCGGCACCGACCATGATCACCAGCGCAGCGTCTTCGGCCGCCTGCGTCGCGCCCGAGACCGGCGCGTCGATCACCAGCCGCTCGCCCGCCGCCTCGCGCAGGGCGGAAAGGTGGTCGGGACTCATTGTTCCCATCTCGATGAAGGTGCGCGCGCCGGTCTCGGCGGCGAAGAAGCCCTCAGGGCCGAGATGCACCGCCTCGGACGCCGCGTCGTCAGCGAGCATCGTCACGACCACGTCGCTTTCTTCGGCCAGCGCGCGCGGCGTCTCCGCGACCCGGCCACCGAAATCGGCAGCGGGCCCGGGCGAGCGGTTCCAGACCGTCACGTCATGACCGGCGCTGACGAGATTCCGCGCCATCCGCGCCCCCATCCGGCCGAGACCGGCGAAACCGACACGCATCAGGCGACCCTGTTGCCAAGGCCGGAGATCGCCTGCACGAGGCTGTCCTCGGTCACCTCGTCAGACGTGAACTCGCGCATCACCTCACCATGATACATGGCAATGATGCGATCCGAAACGTGCAGCACCTCGGGCATCTCGGACGAGATGACGATGACGGCGTAGCCCGAGCGCGCAAGCTCGCGGATCAGGTTATGAATTTCGGACTTGGAGCCGACGTCGATGCCGCGGGTGGGCTCGTCGACGATGAGCACGCGGGGGTGCATTGCGAGCCACTTGCCGATGACGATCTTCTGCTGGTTGCCGCCCGAGAGGTTGCCGACAATCTGCCGCCAGGACGGCGTCTTGATCTGCAACCTGTCCCGGTATTGATCGTAGATCGCGATTTCCGCGCCGTTCGCCACGAACGGACCGGCGGTCAGGTCGTCGACCTGCGGCAGGGTCATGTTGTCCCGGCAGTTCATGCCGAGGACCAGCCCCTGCTCCTTCCGGCTTTCGGGCACCAGTGAGATCCCGGCCGCGATCGCCTCGACCGGCGAGCCGATCGTGACCTCCTCGCCGTCCAGCAGGATCTGGCCGCCAGACGGATCGCGCAGACCGAAGAGCGTTTCCGCAATCTCCGTCCGCCCAGCGCCCACGAGGCCGTAGAAGCCCAGGACTTCGCCTGAACGGACCTGAAAGCTCACGTCTTTGAACAGATCGCCACACGACAGGTCGCGCACCTCGAGAGCGACGTCGCCCAGCTCGCCGTGCTGGACGTTCCGCGACAAGTCGAGGCTGCGGCCGATCATCAGCTGCGTCACCTCGTCCTCGTTGGTATCCGCGGTAACAAGCGTGCCGCGGTAGCCGCCGTCGCGCAAAACACTTATGCGGTCGGAGATCGTAAAGATCTCCTCCATCCGGTGCGAAATGTAGACGATGGCCACGCCCTGGCTCTTGAGGTCGCGGATCACGTCGAACAACACGACCTTTTCGGCATCGGTAAGCGAAGCCGTCGGCTCGTCGAAGATCACCGCCTTGGCGTCGACAGTGAGCGCGCGGGCGATCTCGACCATCTGTTTCTTGGCGATCGAAAGCGACGAAACGCGGGTCTTCGGGCCGAAGTCGCAATTGAGCTTCTCAAGGATCGCCCCCGCCCGCTCGTGCAGCGTGGTCCAGTCGACTCGACCAAAGCTGCGACGCGGCAGCTCTCCGAGGAAGATGTTCTCTGCGGCCGACATCTCCTCGGCCAGCGACAGTTCCTGGTGGATCAGGACGACGCCCTTCGCCTTGGCCTCGAGCGGCGAGCGCAGCGACACCTCCTCCCCGTCGATGATGATACGGCCCTCGTTGGGCGCGTGCATGCCGGCGAGGACCTTCATCAACGTCGACTTGCCAGCGCCGTTCTCGCCCAGGAGAGCATGACACTCCCCCGGTGCGACTTCGAAGCTGACCCCGTCGAGCGCGCGGACGCCGGGAAAGGTCTTGACGATGCCTTCGACTTTGAGTGCGGGGGTCATGTGCGCAGCGCCTCCTTGCCGCGGCGGTTCAATTGCTTGTCGAGGAACAGGACGGCGATCAGGATCGTGCCGAGCACGACCAGCACGTAAAAGGCCGGGACCTGCATGAGGTTCATCCCGTTCCTCAGGATGCCGATCGCCAGCACCCCGCCGAGCGTGCCGATCATCGTTCCGGACCCGCCAGTGAGCTTTGTGCCGCCAAGGACAACGGCAGTGATCGTCCAGAGTTCGTACTCGCGCCCGAGGTTCGGCGTCGAGGCGCCCATCTGCGTCGAGAGCGTGACGCCGGCGAGCGCCGCGAAGAACCCCACGATCATGAAATTGATCAGCATGTGCGGCCCGACCCGGATGCCGGCGTTGACGGCCGCATCCCGGTTGCCTCCGACGGCGTAGGTGTCGCGGCCGTGAACGGTCTGCGACAGGATGAGGTGCATGATCAGCGTGCAGATCAGGAACAGCGCCGCCAGCGTGGGGAGCGGTCCGATCGCGCTCATGCCGAAGTCCGAATAGGCGAAGTTCATCGCGAAGAAGGATTGCTCCTTGGTGTACATGAACACGATTCCGCGGATGCCAAGCATCGCCCCCAGCGTGACGATGAAGGCGTCGACCCCGGTCTTCCAGACGATCAGCCCGTTCAGTGCGCCAATGAGCACACCGCAGAGCAGCGCCGCCACCACCGCGGGCAGGATCGCCCAGCCCCCCCAGGCGGCGAACATGGGCCAGCTCTGGAGATCGATGGCCAGGCTCGCGGCAAGCGCCAGTGTCGCCCCCACCGACAGATCGATGTTGCCGTTGATCATCACCATGGTCATGCCGAGCGCAATCAGACCGATGGTCGAGGTCTGCACCAGAATGTTCTCGAAGTTCTGGAGCGCGAAGAAGTGCTCGTTCGTCAGGCTGAAGAACACGAAGATCAGCACCACGAAGCCCCAGATCGGATTGCGGATCAGGCTGTTGACTGCTTGCATTGCTGTTCCCTCCTCAGGCGATCGGTGACAGGAGCCGGCCGCGCTTGGCGGAGATGTCGAGCCAGACGGCGAGAATGATGACGACCCATGTGACGATCCACTGCACGTAGTAGGCGTAGCCGAGCAGCAGCAGACCGTTCTGGATGAAGCCGAGGATCAACACCCCGATCACCGTCTTGAGCACATTCCCCGACCCGCCGAGCAGCGACGTGCCGCCGAGGATCACCCCGGCGAGGACCTGCAGCTCGTAGCCCTGACCGACGTTGTTCTGGCTGCCCATGACGCGGCTGCCGAGGATGATCGCGGCGCAACCGACCGCGAAGGCCGAGATCAGGTAGGTGATGAAGACCACCCGGCTGCGCCTTATCCCCGAGAACGTCGCGGCAGTCGGGTTGCCGCCCACCGCGTAGACCTTGCGCCCGAAGGGGGTGTAGGCCATCCCGACGTGCAGGATCGCGGCGAGGCCGAGGAAGATCACGATCGGCGTCGGCACTCCCAGAATGTCGCCACGCCCGAATATCGCGAACCATGTGCCTTCCTGGTCAGCGATGTCGACGTTCTGACCACCCGAGTAGATCAGGGTCAGGCCCTGGATCGCCGACAGCATGCCGAGCGTGACGATCAGCGAGTTCAGCCGGATGAACCCGATAAGCAGCCCGTTGATCGCGCCGATGGCCACGGTCGCCAGGAACATCACGACGATCGCCGGCGCCGGTCCGATCTTGTCGTGCAGATCAACGACAAGAACGGTCGCGAAGGACAGCATGGAGCCGACCGAAAGGTCGAGGTGTCCGCCGATCACCACCAGCGTGACGCCGACAGCGATTGTGCCCACGATTGCCGCCTGCCGAACCACGGTCATCAGGTTCTCAGGGGTCAGGAACCGGTCGGAAAAGACCGCGAATCCCACGATGAAGAGGCCGAAGGCAATCAGGATGCCCTGACGCATCACCTCCGACCGGATGTTGTGCATGCGGTTCCGTCTCACGGCCGTGGCCATGTCGCGCTCCTCCCTTCACCCGATCGCCGGCCCGTCAGACCAGCGTCATTCCCCCGTCGATCATCACGATCTGCCCGGTCATGTAGTCGGACTCGGGCGAGGCCAGAAATGTAGTGGTGCCAGTGATATCCGCGGGCCGCGCAACGCGACCCTTCAGGATGCCCGCGGCGAATTCCTCCATTGCCTGACCCGGACGCTCGGCAGCGCCGATCGCCATCAGGTCGCGGTCGACCTCTTCCCACATCTCGGTATCGACGACGCCCGGCGCGAAGCCGGTCACCGTGACGTCGTGCCTGGCAAGATCGCGCGCGGCCGACTGCGTCAGCGAGACCACGGCCCATTTCGAAGCGCAGTAGGGCGCGACGTTGTCGAAGCCCTGGCGGCTCGCGATCGACGCGGTGTTGACGATCTTGCCGCCGTTCCCTTGCGCGATCATCTGGCGTGCCGCCTCCTGCGTCCCGATCAGGACGCCGAGCGCGTTGACGCGCATGATGAAATTCCAGTTGTCCTCGGTCACATCGAGAAAATTCATCGGCTTGTTGACGCCGGCATTGTTGAACTTGACGTCGAGCCGCCCGAACCGCTCCACAACCTTGGCAATCATCTCGCGCACCTGTGCACGATCGGCGACGTCGACGGCGCAGCCCATGGCCCGGGGGGGCGATCCGTCCAGATTCCGGTTGGCGGCCTGCGCCACGGCCTCGGCACCGTCGCCGTCAAGATCGGCAAAACAGACCTCGGCGCCTTCGGCGAGCAGCGCTTCGCCGATGGCGCGGCCGATCCCGCGCGCTGCGCCGGTAACTATGCAGACCCGTCCGGATACGCGGCCCATGGGTGCCTCCTTCATGACGCGCCGGGATGCGCGGCCCCCCGAAGGGCTCCGCGTATCCCGGCAGATTGCTCAGAAGACCGGCTTCTCGAACTGGTCCATGTTCTCCTGCGTGATCTTGGGCGTGTCGAAGTAGTTGAGCTTCGGCACATCCTCGCCCGCGAGCACGTCGAGAGCCGTCTGCAGCGCGGCCTCGGCATCGTCGACCGGAGACTGGTAGATCGACCCGTAATACTCGCCACGGCCCATCGCCTCGTAGCCCACGGCGAAATTGGTGGCGCCGATGAAGATGATGTCTTCGCGGCCAGCTGCCTTCGCGGCGTTGAGCGCGCCGACGCCCATGTTGTCGTCGCCCGAATAAACGCCGTCGATCTGGTCATACTTGGTGAGGAACGCCTCCATCTGGCGCTGCGCCTTCTCCCGGTTCCAGTCGCCGGGCTGGGTCTCCATGATCTCGACCCCGGGGCAGGCTTCGGCGAGGCGGTCCTCGAAACCCTTCTGCCGCTCGAGCGCGGTGGTATATCCGGGCTGTCCCGAGATCTGAACGATCGCGCCGGTTGCCTCGGACGGATCCTGGCCCTCGTCGGCCAGCGCCTCGCACATCAGTTCGGCCGAATAGGCGCCTTGCGTGATGTTGTTCGGTCCGGAGAAGGCCGCGATGAACTCCCTCCCCTCCTCGGCGATGTTCGAGTTGGTGATGACCACCGGGATGCCCTGCTGGTGCGCCATCCGGACAGCAGGTACGACCGCCTGCCCGTTCGTCGGCCAGATGATGATCGCGTCGACCTGCTGCTGGATCAGGTCCTGGATCTGCGCGATCTGCCGCGCCACATCGCCCCCGGCGTCGAGAACGAGAGTCTCGACATTCGGGTTCTCCGCCGCCGCGGCCTCGAACGCCTGTTCGTAGGTCGTCTGGTAGCTGTCGACGCCCACGTTGTTCTGCGTGATGCCGATCGTGACCTTCTCGTCCTGCGCCGCCGCGGCGCCTGCCGCGAGAATTGCGGTCGAACTGATCAGTGTCATCAACTTTGTCTGCATGTGTCGTTCCTCCCTGAAGTACCACGGGCGGCCAACCGCCTCGCTACGAGGTCAAAATTTGCGGCCGCCTCGGATGTATCCAGATTGGCGATCCTTGCGCCGAGCGCCTGCCCAGTTTTGTCCATATCGGATATAATTTTATCCATGATGGACGATTCGCCTGTGTCGGCGCTCATCCACAATGGACAAGCTTTGAGGTGCAAGATGTCCCGGAAAAGCAAACCAGCGACGAACAGTGGAAGCAGCGCGCGGCACCGGGCGCGACAGAAGCACGAAGGGGGGTTGAGTTCGGCCGACACGACGCAGCGACATCAGTCGCGGGCGCAGATGCTGGGTCTCATCGAGTTTCTCGATGACTTCACTGTCGAGCTCGAGACCGCGCTGAGCCTCCATACGCCGAATCCGTTCTTGAAGATGGCCACGCACCTGATCCGCAATCATCTCGAGGCAAGAACAGTTACCGCGTCATCGCTCGCCGCGGCATCGGGTGTGCCCTACGCCACCGCTGTGCGCCGGATCGAGGAAATGAAGCGCGCAGGCCTCATCGAGGCGCGCGCCAGGACCCGGAGCGGCAAGAGCTTCTCCCTGCATCCGAGCGTCGAGCTGCTCGATGCCTGGTCGAGGTTTTCCGGGCGCATCCTGCGGCTCGGGACCGGCACATTCGGCAGCCAGGACGAAGCGGACAGCGACTACTATTACGGCCGCTCCTACATGGCTGGCGGATCGATCCAGCCGCCGCAGGTCCTGGCCGAGCCGCTCAACCTTGGAGGCGGCCTGCGCATTCTTGTCCATGGCGATCCGACATTCATGGTGATGGACGCGCTGAAGCGCCAGTTCGAGCAGATCGTCGGCTGTCGCATCTCCCAACGCGCGTTCTCCATTGATCGTCTGCGCCAGGAAGCGCTCCGCAACGCCGAGCGGCGGACCTCGATCTATGACATCATCGCCGTCGACCTGCCGTGGATCGGCGAATTCGCGACGGCGGGAGTCCTTCTTCCGCTGGACGAGGTGATGGATGTATCCCGTCTCGATTCAGGCGATTTCCATACCGCGGGCTGGCGCGGCACGCATTGGGGCGGGCGCCCCTACGGCGTGCCAAGCCAGACGACGCCCGAACTCTTCTTCTACCGCACCGACCTTTTCACCGAAGCGGGGCTCGCGCCGCCGACGAACACGGATGCCGTCCTGGCAGCGGCACGCGCGCTCCACGAGCCGAGGCACGGGCGTTACGGCATCGCCTGGAACGCCGCGCGCGGGACCGCCCTTGGCCACACATTCCTGATGACCTGCGCCGATTTCGGGCAGCCGATCCTCGACCTCGACCCGATCGCTGGCGGCTTCGACACCGACAGGCTGCACGAAGGCGTCAACCGCCCGACGATCGACACGCCCCTTGCGCGCGAGGCCGCTGAGTACCTGCTTGCGCTGATGGAGTTCTCGCCGCCCGACATCCTGTCGATGTCGTGGTACGAGCGGATCCGGCCCTACGCGGCGGGACGGGTCGCGATGGCATACGGCTACACACTTCTGGCGCCGTACTTCGAGCTCGACGAGACCTCCCCCGCCTGCGGGCGGACCGGATACCTGCCCCACCCGCCGGGAGCCGAAGGCGTGCCCCTTGCCCCGGTCGGCGGATACGCGCTCGGAATCCCCGCGAACCTCGCGCCGGAGAGACGGGACGCTGCAGCCGAAGCCATCATCGCCTTCACCTCGCCGGGGGCGCAGAAGCTCTACGTCGAGAACGGCAGCCGGACCGCGCCGCGCTATTCGGTCGGGGCCGACCGGGATGTCCGCCGGCTGTCCCCGATCTTCGACGCCGTCGACCAGATGTCCTGGCGCGACGAGCTGCAATTCTGGCCACGTCCGCCGATCCCCGAGATCAGCGAGATCTGCGAGATCTGCGGCCAGGAACTTCACGATATGCTGCGGGGGATCACGCCGCCGCGCGAGGCGCTCCGGCGCGCGCAGGAGCGCGCCGACGCCGCCATGAATCACTGAGGGAGGAATGAATGGACGCCGAGCGCCTCAAGGGCAAGAACATATTGATCACCGGTGCCGGCCGCGGCATGGGCGCAACCAACGCCGAGCATTTCGCCGAACAAGGCGCCAACGTGTGCCTCGGCGACCTTGACCAGGACGCCGCGCAGAAGGTTGCCGACGGCATCAACGAGCGGGGCAACGGACGCGCCATCGCAGTGAAGATGGACGTCACGAAGCGCGAGGACAACGCCGACGCCGTCGCGGCGACCGTCGAGGCGTTCGGCATGATCAATGTCGGGCTCTTCAACGCCGGCCTGAACAAGCCCCGGTTCTTCATGGATATCGATGAGGACAACTGGGACATGATCATGACGGTCAACACCAAGGCGATGTGGCTCGGCATGCAGGAGACCGCGCGCCAGATGATCGCCCAGGGCCCGCAGGAGCATGTCTACAAGCTCATCAACGTGGGCAGCATCGCCTCGCGCAAGCCGCTGATCGACGTGACCGTCTACTGCACATCCAAGTACGGCTGCCTCGCGCTCACCCATTGCGGTGCCGTGGGGCTGGCCGAGCACAATATCACCGTCAATGGCTACGCGCCCGGCGTGGTCGTGACGCCCCTTTGGGAGCAGCTCGACAAGGACCTCGTAGACATGGGCTTCAAGCAGAAGGAAGGGCAGGCCTACGAGGACATCGTCGCCAACGAACTCAAGATCAAACGGGTGTCCTACCCCGACGACGTAAAGGGCACAGCGGCGTTCCTCGCCAGCCACGACAGCGACTACATGACCGGCCAGATGATCCACATCGACGGCGGCTGGTGCATCCAGTGACCGCAGGCGCGGTCCCCCAGACATCCGGAGACCTCTGATGAACGCACTGAACCCACGTATCCTGCAGCCCGGCGACATGGACCCGAACTGGCGCTGGGACCGGCACCTTCCCGCATGGGGCCACACCGCCGTCGACTTCGAGCGCCGTGTGGACCACGACCGCCTGCGCCGCTACCGCCTGAGCCGCGCCAAGGACGCGCTGAAGAAGTCCGACTGCGGATCGCTGCTGCTCTTCGACGTCAACAACATCCGCTATGTCACCGCGACCAAGATCGGCGAGTGGGAGCGAGACAAGATGTGCCGCTTCGCCCTCCTCTGCGGCGACGACGAGCCGTTCGTCTGGGATTTCGGCTCGGCCGCCGTGCATCACAAGGTCTACTGCGACTGGCTCGACCCCGAACGCTGCCGCGCCGGCGTGGTGGGCATGCGCGGCACCATCCCGCCCTCGTTCGGCCTCATCAAGAAATACGCCGAAGAGATCGCGGGCCTGATCCGAGACGCCGGCATGGGCGACATGCCGGTGGGCGTGGACTACGCCGAGACGGCGATGTTCTTCGCGCTGCAGGAGGCGGGGCTGAACGTCGTGGACGGTCAGCAGGTCATGCTGTCGGCGCGCGAGATCAAGAACTGGGACGAGATCCAGCTCTTGAACCAGGCCGCGACCATGGTCGATGGCGTCTACCACATGATCTACGAGGAGCTGAAACCAGGCGTGCGCGAAAGCGACATCGTCGCGATGTCCAACAAGATGCTCTACGAGATGGGCAGCGACGACGTCGAGGCGATCAACGCGATCTCCGGTGAGCGCTGCAACCCGCACCCGCACAATTTCACCGACCGCTACTTCCGCCCCGGCGACCAGGCGTTCTTCGACATCCTGCAATCCTATCAGGGCTACCGGACCTGCTACTACCGGACCTTCAACATCGGCCGGGCGACCCCGGGCCAGCACGACGCCTACACCAAGGCGCGCGAGTGGCTCGACGTGGCCATCGAGGCGATCAAGCCGGGGGTCACGACAGACAAGGTCGCCAAGCTCTGGCCCAAGGCCGAGGAATTTGGCTTTCCCGACGAGCTGTCGGCGTTCGGCCTCCAGTTCGGTCACGGACTTGGCCTTGCGCTGCACGAGCGGCCGATCATCAGCCGGGTCGTCAGCCTGGAGCATCCGATGGAGATCGAGACGGGCATGGTGTTCGCGCTCGAGACCTACTGCCCCGCCTCCGACGGCTACTCCGCCGCACGGATCGAGGAGGAGGTCGTGGTCACCGACACCGGCTGCGAAGTCATCTCGCTGTTCCCGGCCGAAGAGCTGCCGATCAGCAACCGCTACTGAGACTGAAACCCGGTTCCGCCAGAGGGACCGGGCCCACCCGGGAGGACACCGCATGGCCGCGAAAGCCGCCGCGAAGAAGAACACCGACGCCTATCTGACGATGTATCGCCAGATGGTGCGCATCCGCGCCTTCGAGGACCAAGCCAACCAGCTCTACCTGAGCGCCAAGATGCCGGGCCTGACCCACATGTATTCGGGTCAGGAGGCGGTCGCGGTCGGCATCTGCGAGGCGCTCGAGGTCGACGACAAGATCACCTCGACCCACCGCGGGCACGGCCATTGCGTCGCCAAGGGCGCGAACTTCCGCGAGATGTTCTGCGAGTTGCTGGGCAAGGAGGAGGGGTATTGCCGCGGCAAGGGCGGCTCGATGCACATCGCCGACCAGAGCCACGGCAACCTCGGCGCCAACGCCATCGTCGGCGGCTCCATGGGCATCGCCACCGGCGCCGCGCTGACGGCGAAGCTGCAGAAGACCGGCCAGGTCGCGGTCTGCTTCTTCGGCGACGGCGCGACGGCGCAGGGCCTCTGGTATGAAGTGATGAACATGGCGGCGCTCTGGAAGCTGCCGGTGATCTACGCCTGCGAGAACAATGGCTATTCGGAATACACCAAGACCGACGAAATCGCCGCAGGCTCGATCCCGGCGCGGGCCGAGGCCTTCGGGATCGAGAGCCACACGGTCGACGGCCAGGACGTGCTCGCCGTCAACGACCTGGCCCGGAAACTGGTCGAGCGCGCCCGCAAGGGGGAGGGCCCTTTCTTCATGGAACTCAAGACCTACCGCTATCACGGCCACCACGTCGGCGACATCAACCGGGACTATTACCGGGCCAAGGACGAGGAAGCGGAGTGGAAGAAGACCCGCGATCCGATCACCAATTTCGGCAAGTGGCTGGAGGCCGAGGGTGTGGTCAGCGCCGACGACCTCGTGGCGATCGGCAATGAGGTCAAGGCCGACGCCGAGGCGGCCGTCGCCTATGCGCTCAAGGCGAAATATCCCGACCGCCGCGAGGTCGACATGCATGTCTATGCCGGCGTCGAGCACGCCCTGGAGGAGGTGTGAGATGACCCGCGAAATCACCCTGTCCAAGGCCGTGAACGAAGCCATCGCCGAAGAGATGCGCCGCGACGAGACCGTGTTCGTGATGGGCGAGGATGTCGCCGAGGCGGGCACGCCCTTCAAGGTTCTCTCAGGTCTCGTCGAGGAATTCGGCGCCGAGCGGGTCATCGACACGCCGATCTCCGAACCCGGCTTCGTGGGTCTGGCGGTCGGCGCGGCGATGACCGGCTCCCGCCCCATCGTCGACCTGATGTTCGGCGACTTCCTGTTCCTGGTCATGGACCAGCTCTGCAACCAGGCGGCCAAGACGCACTACATGTCGGGCGGCAAGCTGAAGGTGCCGATGGTGCTGCGCACCAACCTCGGCGCCACCCGCCGCTCGGCGGCGCAGCACAGCCAGTCTCTCCACGCCCTGGTCGCGCACATTCCGGGCCTCAAGGTCGCCATGCCCTCCTCGGCCTATGAGGCCAAGGGCTTGCTCAAGACCGCGATCCGCGACGACAACCCCGTGGTCATCTTCGAAGACAAGCTGATGTACCAGGACAAGGCTTCCGTGCCGGAGGAGGAATACCTGATCCCCTTCGGCGAGGCGAGAATCGTGCGCGAAGGCCGCGACATCACGCTCGTCGCGACATCGTCAATGGTGCAGGTCTGCCTGAAGGCAGCGGAGATCCTTTCGGGCGACGGGATATCGGCCGAGGTGATCGACCCGCGCACCATCGTACCGCTCGACGAGGCGACGATCATCGAGAGCGTCCGCAAGACATCCCGCGCGATGGTTGTCGACGAAGGTCACCAGAGCTACGGCGTCACCGCCGAGATCGCCGCACGGATCGGCGAAAAGGCGTTCTACCACCTCGACGCCCCAGTGATACGGATGGGCGCGATGGACGTGCCGGTACCGTTCTCGCCGGCGCTCGAGGACCTGACGGTTCCGACTCCCGAGCGCGTCGCCGAGCGCGCCCGCAAGGCCGTGCGCGGGGAGCTTCTCGATGCCGCATGAGGTGATCATGCCAGCCCTCGGCATGGCCCAGGAATCCGGCTTGATCGTGGCCTGGTTGAAGAAGCCGGGCGATGCCGTGAAGGCCGGCGATGCCCTGATGGAGGTCGAGACCGACAAGGCGACGATGGAAGTCGAGGCGGCTGCCGACGGCTACCTCACCGATGTCCGCGCCGCCGAAGGCCAGAGCGTACCCGTGGGCGAGGTCGTGGCGATGATCTCCGACACCGCCGACGGGGCCGGCGACGCGCCGGATCAGGCGGGACACGATGCCGCGACGGGGGCTTCCGAGGAGGCGGCCGAAGATGGGCCGGCGGGCAAGGACGTGGTGATGCCCGCGCTCGGCATGGCCCAGGACGCGGGAATCATCGTGACGTGGCTCAAGGCACCCGGAGATCGGGTGACGGCCGATGAGGCGCTGCTGGAGGTCGAGACCGACAAGGCGACGATGGAGGTCCCGGCGGGCATCGACGGCTGGATCGCCGAGCTGCGCGGTCAGGCAGGCGAGTCGGTCGCTGTTGGCCTGACCATCGCCCTGATCGCGGACGAGAAGCCCGCGAACCCGCGGCACGTGAACGTCTCGGACGCGGCCGGAGGGCCGTCGGACGAGACCGCGACCGACGATGCGGCGGCCTCCACGATCAAGCCGGAGGCAATCACGGCGCCTGACGACACATCCGGCACGAAGGCACCGGATTCGCAGGGTCGGCGTCAGCCCGAACAGGGATCGGACCCGGACACCAGGAAGGGCGCGCCATCCGGAGGGCGGATTCTCGCTTCGCCCAAGGCACGTCGCCTCGCCGCCGAACGCGGGCTGGATCTCGCGCGGCTGGTCGAGGCCGGACACACGCCGCCGTTCCATGTCGCCGATCTCGAGACATTGGCGGCGCTCCCGGATGCCGAAGCAGGTGGCGCGGCCGCGGCCGGCGCTTCTTCGGCACAGATCGCCGCCGAGGTTCCGGTGACCGCTCTTTTGGCGTTCTGTGAATGGGCCGGAACGGAAGGCGTCACGGTGACACCGCTCAATGCCGTGGCGGCCTTCGCTGCTGGCGCACTCAGGCGCGCCAATGGCACCGATCATGCGATCCATGTCGGGCTCACGAGCCCCGGCAACGCCGCTGCCACACTCGCGGATCCGGACCTCTCGCCGCTCGGAGAGGGGGCCGAGACCGTCGACGCGGCGCCAGACATTGTCCTGCGCGACCTGACCGGCAGCCGGGTGACGGCCGTGTCGCTCGGGACGGTCGCGGCACCAACCCTGACCCTCACCCGCGTCAGCGAGACGTTTCGCCTGACGCTCGATTTCGATGCAGGCTCGCTCGACCCCGATGCTGCGATCGCCCTGATGGACAGGCTCGCCGCGCGGATCGAAGAACCGCTGCGTCACCTTCTCTGAAAGGCTCTGCCATGCCCGATACTGTCCAGTCCCGCGAGATGTTCACCGACCTCTGGATCGATGGCGGATGGCGTCCGGCTTCGTCCGGAGAACGCTTCGACGTGATCAACCCGGCGGACGAGAGCGTGCTCGCCTCGGTCGCCTCGGCCACGGTCGACGACGCCCGGGCGGCCCTCGACGCTGCCGACGCCGCCTTCGCCGACTGGGCCGCCCGCCCGCCCCGGGAGCGGTCCGAGATCCTCCGCAAGGCGTGGGAGCTGATGACCGCTCGGCTTGACCATTTCGCAAGGCTGATCACGCTGGAGAACGGCAAGGCCCGCGTCGATGCGATGGGCGAGGCGACCTACGCGGCCGAGTTCTTCCGCTGGTTCGCAGAGGAGGCGGTGCGGGCCGACGGCCTGATCACCCGCGCCCCGTCCTCGGGTGCCCGCATCGTCGTGCAGCACAAGCCGGCGGGTATCGCGGTGCTGGTCACGCCCTGGAACTACCCTGCGGCGATGGGCACCCGAAAGATCGCGCCGGCGCTGGCGGCGGGATGCCCGGTGATCATCAAGCCCGCGGGAGAGACGCCGCTGACGATGCTGGCGCTGATGCCGCTTTTGGAAGAGGCCGGCGTGCCGAAAGGGGTCGTCAACGTGCTGCCCACCCGCCAGACCGGAAAGGTGGTGGACCACATGCTGCACGACCCGCGGGTGCGCGCCGTCAGCTTCACCGGCTCGACAGGGGTCGGTCGAACGCTCCTGAAGTCCGCCGCCGACCAGGTTCTCAAGCCCGCGATGGAACTGGGCGGCAACGCGCCATTGATCGTCTTCGAGGATGCCGACCTCGATCTCGCGGTGAAGGGCACGATGCTCGCCAAGATGCGCAACCTGGGCGAGGCCTGCACCGCGGCGAACCGGATCTACGTCCATGAGGCGGTTGCCGAGGCGTTCTCCGGGAAGCTCACGGCGGCGATGGGCGCGCTCCGGGTCGGCAACGGCCTGAACGAGGGCGTGGACATCGGCCCGCTGGTCAATGCCTCGACGCGCGACAAGGTGGCGGCATTCGTCGAGGATGCGGTGAAAAAGGGCGCCAAGCTCCGCCTCGGCGGCAAGCCGGTGGACGGTCCCGGTTTCTTCTATCCCCCGACCGTCCTGACCGATGTGCCCGAGACCGCCGATTGCGTGAACGACGAGATATTCGGCCCTGTCGCCGCGCTTCAGACCTTTTCCGACGAGGAAGACGTCATCCGCCGCGCCAACGCCACCGAGTATGGGCTCGTCGCCTATGTCTTCTCGCGCGACTTCAAGCGGGCGTTGCAGGTCTGCGAGCGGCTCGACTACGGCATGGTCGGCCTCAACCGCGGGCTCGTCAGCGACCCGGCGGCGCCGTTCGGCGGCACCAAGCAATCGGGCCTCGGCCGCGAGGGCGGGCACGAGGGCATGTTCGAGTTCATGGAGACCCAGTACATCTCGGCGGAGTGGTGAGCAGAATGAAAGACGTCATCGCGAGTCCCTCGGTGCGGGCATATGCCGGCCGCAAGGGCGTCGACATCAAGAAGCTGGCGGGCGAGCTCGGACGCGAGACCATCGCCCGCGAGGACGTGGAACACAAGGCAGGCGGCGGGGGCAATGCCGCCCCCGCATCCGCTGGTCGTGACTATTGGGACGTCGACCACTCGGCCTTTGGCCCTGTCGAAGAGGAGCCGCTGTCGCGCTTTGCCCGCGTCGCCGCCGAAAACCTCGCCGCGGCGCAGGCGCTCATCCCGGCCGTCACCCATCACGACCGCGCCGACCTCGGCGCCGTGGACGCGCTGCGCGCGCGGCTCCGGGCGGAAGCACAGGAGCGAGACGTCAAGCTGACCGCCCTCGCCTTTCACGTGAAGGTCCTGGCGCGATGCCTTCTTGAGTTTCCACGGTTCAACGCGTCGCTTTCCTCTGACGGGCAAAGGCTGATCCTGAAGGGCTACGTCCATGTCGGGATTGCCGTCGACACGCCGCACGGACTGACCGTGCCAGTCATCCGCAATGTCGACCGCAAGGGGCTCTGGGCGATCGCGGCCGAGATAGGCGACCTCGCTGCCCGCGCGCAGACGCGCAAGGTCCGGCCCGACGAGATGGGCGGAGCCTCGATGACCATCTCGAACCTCGGCGGCATTGGGGGCACGGCCTTCACGCCTATCGTGAATCCGCCGGAAGTCGCGATCCTCGGCCTCACGCGCAGCGAGACCGTGCCAGTCTGGACGGAGAGGATTGGCGGCCGGTTCCGATGGTTCCGCTCGATCTCAGCTACGACCACCGTGTCATCAACGGCGCCGATGCTGCGCGCTTTCTGGCTCTCTAC
Source organism: uncultured Alphaproteobacteria bacterium (assembly GCA_963709765.1). Taxonomy (GTDB): domain Bacteria; phylum Pseudomonadota; class Alphaproteobacteria; order Rhodobacterales; family Rhodobacteraceae; genus Roseitranquillus. The sequence continues at coordinate 206,723 of CAVPXL010000002.1, forward strand.
GCGCGCCTCCTCTCGGACCCGCGCCGCCTCCTGCTTTGAGAGCCAAGACCATAGCGATCAAGGGTACACCTGGAACGGACAACGACCGACCTGTCCACGGACGGCAGGCTGCGTCGTGCAACCGCTGCCGATTGACTGGTGCTTGCTGAAGATTGATCGCGCGGCTCTCCGCGATGGCCACCTTTGCTATCGAGAGAACCTGGGTCAAGCCACGCCCCAGACCGGGGTCGGCCCGAGCCTGACAGATCCCGTCCATTGCAGGCACTTGAACGGCGTCTTCTGACCATCCCTTTCACCATCGACAACTTGCCCCGGTCATTCCGGCCCTCGCGGCAACCTCGTCGTGAATAAATGTGACGTCCGATCACCTGCCTCGCGCATCAACAGGAGCCGAGAATCCTGTACATTGCCGCTCCGAAGGGCTAGGCGCACTTCCTTGGCGATCGACCATCCGCGTCTGATCTTCCGATCACCCGGCAATACGAAGTATCGAGGAACGGCTGTGAAGAGAACTTTGGCAGAAGCGTTGGACTCCCGCGGCTACAAGTCGCTCACAGCCGTGCAGGAGGCCGTGACGAACCCCGACATTCAGGGACAGGATCTCCTTGTTTCAGCGCAGACGGGGTCGGGCAAGACGATCGGGTTCGGGTTGGCGATCGCACCTCGGTTGCTGGGGGAAGCCGACCACTTCGGGCCCGCGAACGCCCCTCTGGCCCTGGTGATCGCTCCGACACGCGAGCTCGCCCTGCAGGTCAAGCGAGAGCTGCAGTGGCTGTTCGAAAAAGCCGGGGCTATGGTCGCCTCGACCGTCGGTGGCATGGACATGCGCGATGAGCGGCGCGCCCTGGAGCGCGGCGCGCACATCGTCGTGGCCACCCCCGGACGTCTGCGTGACCATATCATGCGCGCGTCGATCGATCTGAGCGCTCTGGATGCGGTCGTGCTGGACGAAGCGGACGAGATGCTGGATCTGGGCTTTCGCGAGGATCTGGAGTTCATTCTAGAGAACGCGCCCGCCGAACGGCAGACGCTGCTGTTTTCGGCCACGGTTCCCGCCGAGATCGCAAGGCTTGCGCAAACCTACCAGAACGATGCTGTCCGCATCAAAGCGTCCAGCGGTTCATCTCAGCACGCGGACATCGCCTATCGCGCGCTCAGGGTGTCCGCCCGGGATGGCGAAAATGCGATCATCAACGTCCTGCGGTACTACGAGGCCCCGAATGCCATCGTGTTCTGCAACACAAGGGCGATGGTCAACCGGCTGACGACCCGCCTGTCCAATCGCGGGTTTTCGGTTGTCGCCCTTTCCGGCGAACTCTCGCAGAGCGAACGAACTCACGCATTGCAGGCGATGCGGGACGGCCGTGCGCGCGTTTGCGTGGCCACCGACGTTGCGGCGCGCGGAATCGATCTTCCGAACCTCGACCTCGTGATCCATGCCGAATTGCCGACCAACCAGGAAACGCTGTTGCATCGGTCAGGTCGAACGGGCCGCGCCGGACGCAAGGGTGTCAGCGCGATGATCGTGCCTCCCGTCGCCCGCAAGAAGGCAGAGCGCCTGCTCGGCTGGGCGAAGCTCACCGCGGAATGGGACGATGCTCCCGGCGCCGAGGCGGTCTCTGCCAGAGATGAAGAACGGATGCTGGCCAATCCCGACTGGATGGAGCCCGTCGCGGATTCCGACCGCGATATCATCGGCAAGCTGACCGAAGAATTTTCCGCCGACCAGATCGCGGCGGCCTACCTGCGGCTCTACCGCGAACGGCATTCCGCGCCCGAAGAACTCTCGGACGCAAGCGAAACGGGAAAGCCGCGCGAGGCCTTCGGCCCAAGCGTCTGGTTCTCGCTGGCCGGCGGGCGCTCCGCTGGGGCAGATCCGCGCCGGCTTCTGCCGATGCTTTGCAAGATGGGGAACCTATCAAGGGAGGACATCGGCGCGATCCGCATTCAGCAGGACGTGTCGCTGATCGAAGTGCGCGAAGCCTCGGTCCAGGGATTTCTGGCAGCCGTCGGGCCCGCCATGACGCTCGAAGGTGGAGCCGCGCTGTCCCGATTGCCGGCAGCACCCCAATTTGACAACGCACCCCGCCGCTCGGCAAAGCCTGTGCACAGGGGCCGGGGCCCGCGCCGGCCCGAGCCGACAGGAATGCCCCCCGCGACAGGCGACACTCCCCCCGGAACTTCGACACCGGTGGACTGGAACGATGATCCGAAGCCGCGGGTCAAGAAGCCCAAGGGCAGCGCCCGTCCCCTGCTCAAGAATCGCTCGACGAACCAGTCTGACACGACCGCTGCGACACCTCGCAAGCCCCGCAAGAAGAGCGTGTCCAATGCCGAGAATTCTGACGGGGATCAGGGCCGTTTTCCCGGACCCAAACCGCCGGTCGGCAAACCCTCAAGCAAGAAGAACCGCGCACGTCAACTGGCATCCAGCAAGACTGGCGGAAGAGGCACGCCGAGGCACAAGGCTCGAAAGCCGGGGACCGACAAGGGGCCGCGCTAGCCCCTGGACGTCTCCTGCCCCGGTCGGGGGTAGTGACGGATCCTGGCGACGATTTGATGGCTTCTCGGGGAGCTGGCGCGACGTTGCCTGCCGACCGGGGGCACGGCTTTCGGCGCCGGAGAACAATAGCCGTTTGACGAATGAGACCGCGCGGTATGGCGTGGGTGCGCCATGCCGCGGTCACGACGCATGTCTCGGCGATTGAATGAAACATCGCGCCAATCGGAAGCTTGTCGCGGAGCGTGGCGTTGCGGCTCTCGCGTGAGCGTTCGTCGGGAAACTTCTTGTCGTCCGCGCTCCTGTGGGACTACGGGGTTTGATGAACGCCATCCATGCTCCGGCCGCGGCGGTCCGGTTCCGGACAGCCGTGGCGACGAAGTCAGGTCCATGTCCGGGATGCCGCGATGGCACCTTGTGCGGTTTTCCACCGCCCGACCTGCTTTGCATCGAGGCTTTCCTTGTCCGCGCGGAAATTTCACGGCGTTCTCTACTCTCCCTTCTCGACAGGGTTTCCGCTGCAGATGAGAAAACGGACAACGAGGCGATACCGGCTCGCGAAGGAGCAGTTCATCGCAATGTTGCGGGATTGCCGCAGTCCAAACGCCACCCTTTGACGCCTAATTGAATCCGGACAGCGTTCGCTATCCCGCCCGCATCAGGGAGCTGCCGAAGCGCGGTTCCACGACGAAGACAAGGCACGCTCACGATGCTCGACCTTCTGATCTGTTCGGGAAACTCTCCGCTTTCACTTGCGCTCCGAGGCCCTGCGCCGCTTCAGGCTGCCGCGGCAGTGTCCCGCAACTCGGCCAAAACCTCGGCGGCGATTTCGAAGGACCGTATTCTCGCTGAGGGATCGTGGATCATTCCGGTCACCATCAGCTCATCGGGCGCATGCGTCCGGACGATCTCTGCGAGCTGCATCCGGACCGTCGCGCGCGCACCGGTGGCCGAGAACGACAGCGCCTGCCTCACCTGCGTCAGGACCTGCGCGGGCACTTCGCCGCCGATATCCCGGGTTGGGCGCGGCAGCTTCCCCGGCTGCCCGGATCTCAGGCGCGCGAAGGCAAGCAACTGGGACGAGCGCAGGTAGTCCGCCTCATCGTCGGTTTCGGCCGCACAGACGCCAGCGGCCACCATGACGTATGGCGCCGCAAGCCATTTCGACGGTCTGAACATCTGCCTGTAGAGGTCAAGCGCCTCGCCAAGCATTGCCGGTGCGAAGTGCGAGGCGAAGGCATATGGCAGACCGAGATGCGCGGCGAGCTGGGCGCCATAGAGACTCGATCCCAGGATCCAGACCGGCACGTGCGTGCCCCGGCCGGGAATGGCCTGAACTGGCGCATGTTGTTCCGCGTCGGAAAAGTAGCCGATCAATTCGACCACATCCCGCGGGAAGCTGTCCTCGGACGTCATGTGACGGCGAAGAGCTCTGGCGGTCGCCATGTCCGTGCCGGGCGCACGCCCGAGGCCGAGGTCGATCCGATCCGGATAGAGTGTCGCCAGCGTCCCGAACTGTTCTGCCACGACGAGGGGCGCATGATTGGGCAACATGATTCCGCCCGCGCCGATCCGCATTGTTCGCGTGGCTGCGGCAACATGGCCGATGACAATCGACGTCGCTGCGCTGGCGATCCCCGGCATGTTGTGATGCTCTGCCAGCCAATAGCGGTGATAACCCGCGGCTTCGGCGGCGCGCGCCAGTTCGACCGTATTGGTCAGCGCTTCCGCTTCGGTGCCACCCTCGGGAACCGGCGACAGATCGAGCAGGGAGTAATGCTTCATGGTAAGCTCCTTCGGTCAGAAACTAGGCTGCCGACGCATTGTTTTACAGCCCGGACATGACATTTCTGGTCCTACCGCCACGAGAGCGGCGTCTGGCTGAAAGACAATCGGGCGTCTCTCGGAACCCGCGCCCACCCGCCGCCAGTCCTTCAGGCACCCGCCTTCTGGACCTCCCGGAAATCTTCTGTCGGAACCGGATGACGGCAGTGTCTGGTGTCAGAGCCCATGCGGCGGGTGTTCCCGGAAGCATTGACGCCCGACGCAGGGGCACGCTTCCGCAGGAGTGGCACGGCTATCGTGCGAGTTCAGGGGAGATCGGGCTAATGAGACCGATCCGCGGCGGTGGATCAGCCAATTCGGTGAGGCAGGAATGGGAGCGGCCCCGTCGCGACGACCGGCGACTCCCGCCGGTCAACGACGCCGGCTCTTGCGCGCCGCCTTTCTTCTGACGGAGACGACCAGCGTAGCGGGGCAGCCGAGCAGCAGCACGAGACCGCCCCCCGTGCTCGGCAAAAGGGCCGCGGCGAGGACGATTGCGACGATGGTCGCCGTCAATCCGAGATCCGCAACGAACATTCCGAGGAGTTCGGCCACGATCTCGCGAAACAACGTCATGCGACCTGTCCCGTTGCACGACGCGCCAACAGAATGGCGATCCACCCTGCCGCCCCGAACAGGGCAACAAAAGCCAGAATTGCGAGATCCTCCCCTGGCCAGTGAATGCCCAGACCTTCGCCCGTCCAGAAGACACCGAAAGCCGACGTTATGACGCCGACGCCAAACTTCAGGGCGTTTTCCGGTACGCGTGTCAGGGGCCTGTGAAGCGCCGTGCCGACGACGAGCACCAGGGCGCAGGCAGCAAGGGCTCCGATGGCGGCTGGCCAGATCAGACCCCGGCCAGCCCCCACGGCCACGACGATGAAAGCGACCTCGAGTCCCTCGAGCAGGACCGCCTTGAACGCTGCGATGCCACCGATCCAGCTCAGCGCCCTGCCGGTCTCGGCCCGGATCCGCGACGACTCGCCGGCAAATATCGAGGCCTCGTCGTGCATCGGAAGAATGCCGGCATAGCGAAGTGACGCCTTTCTGAGCCAGCCCATCCCGAACAAGAGAAGAAGCACGCCGATCACCATCTGCAGCAAAATGACAGGCACCCGCATGAGAACCGGTCCCAAGGCCAGCACGATCAGGGCAAGTATCGTCAGCGCAGCGAGCACACCCGCGAGTGCCGGTCGCCAGCCCCTGACCAGAGCCACGGCAAGGACAATCGTGAATGCCTCCACGACCTCGACGAGCGATGCGAGGAAGGCGGCAAGCAGTACGGGCGCATCCGCAACCCAATCCATCAGCGGGCTTCGGCTTGACGCGGAAGAGAGTGGTTCACGGCCAGTGTACCTTTCGGCTCGGACTCGTTCGGCACGTCATCCAAAAGGAGCCGAGGCCGGATTCGAATGCAAGACCGCGCTCCGCATTTCCCGGATTGCCCGTGGGCGGAGGGCATTGTCCGCGCGGCGGCTTGTCTCCCGCCGCCGCTCACGGTAGCTCGGTCTGGTGCTGCTCGGGCTGGATATCGGGACGTCGTCAGTAAAGGCGATAGTCGTCAGGAACGGTGCGCTGTTGAACAGCGCGAACGTGCCGATTTCCACATCACGTCCGAAACCCGGATGGTCCGAGCAGGATCCGGAGGATTGGTGGCGCGCCTCCGTCGAGGCGATCTCGAGCCTCGCCCGGACTGTTCCGCTGGCAGACGTGCGCGCGATCGGCCTGTCGGGACAAATGCACGGCGCCGTGCTTCTGGACCACCGGAAGCGGTCACTTCGCCCCACGATCCTCTGGAACGACAGCCGTGCGGCCGAGGCCTGCGCACAGCTCCGCCGCGCGATTCCGGATATCGGCGAGAAGGCCGGCGTGCTGCCGCTCCCGGGCTTCACGGCGCCGAAGCTGTCCTGGATGAAGACGCACGAGCCCACAATCTACGGCCGCATCGCCCACGTCCTTCTTCCCAAGGATTACGTCGGCCTCCGTCTGCATGGGGAGCTGGCGACGGATCGATCGGACGCGGCGGGCACGCTCTGGCTCGATCAGCGCGCCCGCGCGTGGAGTCCGGAGCTTGCTGCGGCCAGCGACACGGCAATGGACTGGCTGCCCGCGCTCCATGACGGGCACGAGATCGTCGGCGCCGTCACCGCCGCGGCCGCCGCCGAGACCGGGTTGCGACAGGGCACCGTGGTCTGTGCCGGTGCCGGGGATGCCGCGGCCGGGGCCGTGGCACTGGGCGCCACCGAACCTGGCCGCGGGTTCATCTCGCTGGGAACGTCAGGCCAGCTTTTCGTCGCTGACACGCATTACCGCCCCGACCCGGCCCGCTACGTTCACGCCTTCACCCACACGGTGCCCGGCCGCTGGTACCAGATGGCGGCGATGCTGAACGGGGCACGTCCCCTCGCCTGGCTCGCCGAGCAGCTGAAACTGGACGCCGCGGAAATCGCCGCTCTGGCCGAAAGCGCGGATCCGTCCCGAGTGCCCATCTTTCTGCCCTACCTGACGGGCGAGCGCAGCCCCCACGGAGATCCGCATATCCGAGCCGCGTTCTATGGCCTCGACGATGCCACAGATCGAGGCGCGCTCGCTCGTGCCGTCATCGAGGCCATTGCCTTCACGTTCGCCGATGCCCTCGACAGTCTCGGCGGATCGGTCTCGGAACTGCCTGCCCTGCTGGCGATCGGCGGCGGCAGCAGATCGGATTACCTGTTGCAGACCGTCGCCTCGGTGACCGGCATCCCCGTCGGGCGCGTGTCAGGCTCGGACGCCGGACCGGCGCTGGGTGCCGCCCGGCTGGCCGCTTGCGGGATCGGCGAGATCGCTGCGAGCGAAGTGAGCCATCAGCCGGAAGCGCAGACGCTGTTCCAACCGGCGCCCTCGGCGGCGTTCGCCGACAGGCTCCAGCGGTTTCGCACGCTGTACGGCGCGCTGAGGGATCTCGCTCAGGCAGGCTCCATCTGAGGCGACAACGATTGGTCCGGCTCCTTCGCCCCGGTCATGTAGGCCACTGCGTCGGACATCGAATGGTTCTTCGGATCGATCACGCAAAGCCGCTTGCCGAGGCGGTGGACATGGATGCGGTCCGCCAATTCGAAGACATGCGGCATGTTGTGACTGATCAAAATGATCGGAATGCCACGTGACTTCACGTCCTGGATGAGTTCGAGGACGCGCCGGCTTTCCTTCACGCCCAGCGCGGCGGTCGGCTCATCGAGGATGATGACCTTCGAACCGAACGCCGCAGCGCGCGCGACGGCGACGCCCTGCCGCTGCCCGCCCGACAGCGTTTCCACCGCCTGATTGATGTTCTGGATCGTCATCAGGCCAAGCTCCGACAGCTTGTCGCGCGCGAATTTCTCCATTGCCGGGCGGTCAAGCTGTCGCAGCCATTTGCCCATGAAGCCCGATTTCCGGATCTCCCGGCCCATGAACATGTTGTCGGCGATGGAAAGCGCCGGTGACATCGCCAGCGTCTGATAGACCGTCTCGATCCCCGCCTCGCGGGCCTCGATGGGGGATGTGAACTGCACCTTCCTGCCCTCGAGGGTGATCTCGCCCTCGTCGGGCACGACTGCGCCCGAAACCGCCTTGATGAGCGTCGATTTGCCGGCGCCGTTGTCGCCGATGACGGCGAGGATCTCGCCCGGCATCAGATCGAAGTCACAATGGTCGAGCGCCGTGACCTTGCCGTAGCGCTTGACGAGATTGCGCCCCTTCAGAATGGGTTCCATCAGGCTGACACCTTTCTGATCCACTGGTCGACCGCGACGGCGGCGATGATGAGAAGGCCGATGAGCAGGAAGGTCCATTGGGCATCCGCGCCCAGAAGCCTCAATCCGAGCGTGAAGACGCCGACGATCAGCGCCCCGAACAGAGAACCGAGGATCGACCCCCTGCCCCCGAAAAGTGAAATGCCCCCGATCACGACCGCGGTGATGCTCTCGATATTGGCCAGTTGACCCGAGGTGGGCGAAACCGATCCGATGCGGCCGATCAGGGCCCAGCCCGCGAACGCGCAGATCAGGCCGGCGAGCATGTAGACCGAGATGAGCACTCCCTTCACATTCACGCCCGACAGTTCCGCCGCCTCCGGGTCGTCGCCGACCGCGTAGACATGGCGACCCCACGCCGTGTGCCGCAGGGCGTAGGACAGCACCAGGATCAGCACGAGCATGAAGATGGTGCCAACGGTAAAGACCGCGCCACCCACTTCGATTTTCGTGCCGAAGGCCTGCAACAGCGGCGCCTCCGTCTGGATATCCTGCGAGCGGATGGTTTCGTTGGCCGAATAGAGGAAGTTTGCGGCAAGAACGATTTGCCACATGCCCAGCGTGACGATGAAGGGGGGCAGCTTTACCTTGGCGACGAGCCAGCCGTTCACGAAGCCGATCATCGTTCCGAAGGCCAGACCGCAAAGGATCGCGATCGGCGTCGGTATTCCATAGCGGAAGGTGAACTGGCCCATCACCACCGACGAGATCACCATGATCGCGCCAACGGACAGGTCGATGCCCGCCGTCAGGATGACAAGCGACTGCGCCGCCGCCACGATCCCGACGATCTGGACCTGCTGCAGGATCAGCGTCAGCGCGAAGGGCGAGAAGAACTTCGACCCCAACAGGAGCCCGAAAACCAGGATCGCCGCGAGCAGGACGATCAGCGGCACAAGCGACGGGTTCAAATGCAGAAGCTGCTGCAGCCGCCCGACGAAGCCCTTGTGGTGCTGTTCGAATTCGGCGAGCCGCTCGGTCCGGTTGACCGCTGACTCGTAATTGTCAGACTTCTGGCTTGTTTCGCTCATCGTTCCCCCCTGTCATTGCGCCTCCGCCCGGCTGCGGCGGTGTCACGGGCCGGAGGCGCACGACGGCGCCTCCGGACAGAACTGCGGCGTCTCAGCCCCAGCAGAGCTCCAGCCCTTCTTCGACAGAAATCGACTCGACGCCATCGACCGGTTGGTCGGTCACCAGAGAAACACCCGTATCGAAGAAGTCCTTGCCTTCGGTCGGCTGGGGCTTTTCGCCGGATTCCGCCCAGGCAGCGACGGCCTCGACACCGAGCGAGGCCATCTTCAGGGGGTATTGCTGCGAGGTCGCGCCGATCACGCCGTCGGCGACGTTCTGCACGCCCGGACAACCGCCGTCGACCGACACGATCAGCACATTGCTCTCGCGGCCAAGCGCCTTGAGCGCCTCGTAGGCCCCTGCCGCGGCCGGCTCGTTGATCGTGTAGACGACGTTGATCTCCGGATCCTGGGCGAGCAGGTTCTCCATTGCCTTGCGGCCACCCTCCTCGGCGCCGTCGGTCACGTCTTGGCCGACGATGCGCGGATCGTCCTCGTCGCCCCACTTGCTGTCATCGCCGAGGTCGACGCCGAACCCTTCGAGGAAGCCCTGGTTGCGCAGGACGCCGACGGTCGGCTGCGAGACGTTGATGTTGAGGAGGCCGATCTTGGCATTCTCGGCCTCGTCGCCCATCTGCGCCTTGGCCCATTGCCCAATCAGAACGCCCGCCTTGTAATTGTCGGTGGCGAAGGTCGCGTCGGCGGCGTCGATCGGATCGAGCGGCGTGTCGAGCGCGATCACGAGGATCCCCGCGTCCCGCGCCTGCTGGACCGACGACGCGATCGAGGACGGATCGGACGGCGTCAGCAGAATGCCCTTCGCGCCGTCGAGGATGCAGGTCTCGATCGCCTGCGCCTGGGTCTCGTGGTCGCCGTCGAACTTGCCCGCGAACGCCTTGAGCTCCATGCCCAGCTCTTCCGCCTTGGCGGACGCACCCTCGCGCATCTTCACGAAGAACGGGTTGGTATCGGTCTTGGTGACGAGACACACGATCGGCTCATGATTGTCAGCCATCGCACCACCGGCCGCTCCCACGGCGGCAAGTGTCGCACCCAGCAAGAGCTTCTTCATTCTATCCTCCCAAAGTTGTTTTGATTGCGGCCCGGCGGACCGATAATCGCGAATGCTAGTCCCAGCCCTGCTTGGGCGTCAATAAATTTAGCATTTCTAACGCGTTCGCGCACTAACCCGCCGCCGGAGCGAGCAAGATGTCCGGCTCCGACATGGCCCTCTCGGCCCATCCGGATGGCGTCCTGCATACGGTGGATGTGCCGATGCCGCCTCTCCTCGTCCGGACAGGAACGCGACGACACTCTGCGGCGAGACGCCCGGTCGAAGACACCGCCATGCGCATTGCGGCGACGCCTTTCGCGCTGCTAGCGTGAGCCCCGACATTGATCTGAGGAGATCGACTTGATCCGCCCCGCCGCCGCACTGATCGCCGGGTTCCGCCGGCCTTGTCGCGCCCTGCCTCTCTTCGAGCCGTTCGCAGGCATCACCGGTTCCTTGGCGGGCGTACTGTTCCTGATCGCAAGCTCGTCGATGTGCGCGGCGCAGGTCACGGGACAGCCCTGCGATGTGTTGAGGACCGCGCTCGCGCAGGACGGTGAAACGCTGGAAGGGCGCGTCCTGAACGAAGCGCTTTTCGACGCCGCCGGCGCGAATTGTGCCTCCATCGCCGAGGATCTGCTCGCCGCAGGCGCTACCGCCGAAGCGCGCAATCGCCGCGGTGCGACGCCCCTGAATATTGCCGCGGCAGCCGGAGCACGGGACGTGGCCTCGCTGTTGCTGACGCACGGCGGCAATCTGGAACACCGGGATCTCGCGGGCGTCACGCCGCTTCTGGGCGCAGCGCGCGAAGGGCGGCGGCGGATGGTGGCCCTGCTGCTCGAAGCCGGCGCCGACGTGAATGCGAGCGACCAGCAGGGTACGACGCCGCTGATGGCCGCCGCCTTCGATGGCGACACGAGGCTCGTGCAACAGCTGATCGAAGCCGGCGCCGACGTGAACCGGGCGTCCCTGGAAGGCAAGACGGCGCTCGTCTATGCGGCGGGCCGCGCCTTTCCGGACGTGGTGGAGGCCCTTCTGGAGGCCGGGGCGCGCGCGGATTCGGTCGGCGGCCACGATCTTACGCCCCTGATGTGGGCAGCGGGTCATGCCAACGACGCCCCCGCTCGCGACGGCGTCGCTGTGGCGCAATTGCTGCTGGCGGAAGGCGCGACAACGGCGGCGAAGGATGACCGGGGGCGCACGGCCCTGATGATCGCCGCGGCGCGCGGACACGCGGACATGATCCGGTTTCTCCTGAGCCAGGGCGCCGATCCGGCTGCGGTCGACAAGGGCGGGCTGACCGCGGCGGCGCTTTCGGCCGATCCGCAAACCCGCGCCCTCCTGTCCCCCTAGAGCGCGGAGAGGTAGCGCGACAGCGCCTCGATCGTCGCGTCGTCGAGCTGCTTCATGGTCGAGATCTTGTCCGGTGCGTTCATCCGGACCTCGTGCTTGAAGTCCTTCATCGTCTGCTCCAGGTAGGCCTGCTGCTGCCCTGCGATGCGGGGAATCCGGCTGTCGCCCTCCCACTTGCCATGACAGGCACTGCACTGGCCGCCGGTGATGCCGCGCTCCGCGATGGCCTGGTCGCCGTCCTCGGCCGTCGCCGGCAGATCCGGCCATTGCAGCCCGGCAAAATGCTCGGCGACGACTTTCGCCTGGTCACGATCCAGGTCCGCCGCGATCGGCGTCATGATCTCATGCTCGCGCCGCCCCGCGCCGTAGTCGCGCAATTGGGTGTAGATGTAGAAGTATTCCTGACCCCAGATCGCGGGGATCGCGGGTTCGGTCGGAACGCCGTCCTCTCCGTGGCACCCGGCACAGAGCTTCAACGTCCCCTCGAGATCGAAATCGTCCTGCGCGGCGGCGGGCACGGCCAGCGTCATGGCAAAGGCGAACGGGAAAACAAAACGCAACATCTGGGACTTCTCCGACAAAAAAATGCGGACGGGCCACGCGGCCCGTCCGTCGTGGTCTTCAACCCGCTCAGTCGGCCAGGGTGAAGGCGATGATGTTGTTGCCGCGCTTGTAGTTGAGCTGCGCGTTTCCGCCCGCCGCGACGACGACATATTGCTCCCCGTCCACTGTGTAGGACGACGGCGGTGCGTTGACCCCGGCCCCGGCCTGGAAACGCCAGAGTTCCGAGCCGTTGGCACTGTCATAGGCCTTGAAGAGCCCGTTGCCCTCGCCGGTGAAGACCAGGCCACCCGCCGTGGCCAGGACGCCGCCGATCATCGGCTGCGCCGTGCGGACCTGCCAGCGGATGTCGCCGGTATCGTAGTCGACGGCCGTGATGTTGCCCCACTGCTCCTCGTCGGCGATCACGTCGAACGAACCGCCGAGCCACAGCTTGCCCTCGGGATAGGGCGTGGTGCGCACCGTGTAGGTCATCGGCTGGTGCAGGTTGATGGCGTAGGCCAGCCGTTCCTGCGGATCGATGGCCATCGGCGACCACTCGACGCCGCCGTTGGCCCCGGGCAGCATCCGCGCGCCGTCCTCGGTCGGCAGGGTCCACATATCCTCCTGCGGCACCATCGCCTCCGAGAAGCGGATGAGCGAACAGTCGTCGGCCTTGTGCACATAGATGTGGCCGGTCTTGCCGCCGTGCAGGATGCCCTTCACGTCTTCGCCGGTCTCGTCCTTGACCATCGTGATGATCGGCGGCGACACCGCGTCGAGATCCCACACGTCATGGGCAATGTACTGCAGGTGGCAGACATACTCGCCGGTATCCAGGTCCACCGAGACGAGGCTGTCGGTATAGAGGTTGTCGCCCGGGCGCAGCGACCCGTCGAGGTCCGGCGACGGGTTGCCGACGACGAAGTAGACCCGCCGCTCCTCGAGGTCGACGGCCGGGTTCTGCCAGACACCGCCGCCCAGCGTCTCGTAGGGATCGCCCATGTCTTCGAGCGCCGCCTTTTCCGCCTCGATGTCGCGATGCATGTCGCGGCCCGTGGCGTCTTCGGTGGCCCAGACCCCGGTCGAATCCTCGGGGACCGTGTTGAAGGTCCACTTGAGTTCGCCCGTCTCGGTATCGAAGGCCTTCACGAAACCGCGGATCCCGTACTCTCCTCCGTTGGTGCCGATCAACACCATGTCCTCGACCACGGTGGGCGCCATCGTCTCGGAATAGCCCAGCTCGGCCTCGGCAATCTGGGTCTCCCAGAGTTGCTTGCCGGTCTTCGCGTCGAGCGCGACCAGCTTCGCGTCAAGCGTGCCCATGAAGACCTTGTCGCCAGACACCGCGACACCGCGGTTGTTGGGGCCGCAGCAATAGGTCGTCACCGGTCCCATGGCGTGCTTGTGGTGCCAGATCTGCTGCCCCGTGCGCGCGTCGAGCGCGTAGACATGGTTGAACGCCGTCGTGACGTACATGATGCCGTTCACCACGATCGGCGAAGTTTCCATCGTGTCCACGATCTCGGTCTGGAAGATCCAGGCCGGGCGCAGTTCCTTGACGTTGTCGGTATTGATCTGGCTCGCCGGATAGTACCGCGTCTGATGATAGTTCGCGTTGGGGTGGAGGAAGTTGTTCCCGTCCCCTGCCGCGCGGTTCAGCATGTCCTGCGTGGCGTGCTGGAGATCGCCGTAGAGCGTACTGGCGGTGGTTTCATCCTGCGCCAAGCGCACCCGCCGAGAGAAGTCCTGTCGCGGCCAGTACCGCCGCCGGTAAGAAAATGTCTTTCATGAACTTCTCCCTTGGGTGCAAGTCTTGCTTAAATTGACCTTAAGGAAGGATGCTAACGTGAGTCGTGCGGCGAGGGGAAGAAACTGTTTGATCGCTCCGCACGTCTTGCTGCTCCTGGCGCTGATCGGGCCGGCGTTTGCCGCATCGCCGGCCGCGGCCGGCGGAAGCGGGCGCGCCATCGTCGCGAACGAGCGCGACGATACGCTCACGATCCTGTCGCCCGAGCACGAAGTCGTCGGGACGATAGAGACCTGTGCCCGGCCCCGCGGCATGCATTTCAGCGCCGACCGGGCGCGCTTCTTCGTCGGGTGCGGCGACGACGACCTGATCGGCATCTATGACACAGCATCGCTGGAACTCGTGGGGCGCATCCGGGGGATCGCGGCGCCGGAGACGTTCGACCTTCACCCCGACGGGCGACGCCTCATCGTGTCGAACGAAGAGGATTCCGCGGCGACCGTCGTCGACGTCGAGACCGGCGAGATCCTGGACGAATTCTGGACCGGGGAAGAACCCGAGGGGGTTCAGGTCACCGCGGACGGACGGCTCGTCTTTCTCGCGTCGGAGGCGGCGAACCTCGTGCATGTCGTCGACCTGGAAAAGGGAGAGGTCATCGCCGACATCCTCGTGGACACGCGCCCGCGGCGGTTCGCACTCACGCCCGACGGGCGCGAATTGTGGGTCTCGGCCGAACTGGCAGGGATCGTCGACATCATCGACGTGGAGAGCCTGACGCTGGTCGCGGACGTCCAGTTCCTCCCCACCGGCTTTCGACCCGAGCAGGTGACGCCTGTGGACCTGATCATCACGGCCGACGGCAAGCGCGCCTACGTGGCGCTGGGGCGGGCGAACCATGTCGCGGTGGTGGACGTACCGGACCGCAAGGTGATCGACTACGTCCTCGTGGGCAAACGCGCCTGGGGGCTGGCATTGTCGGCCGACGAACGCACGCTCTACGTGGCGAACGGGTTTTCCGACGACGTGACGCTGGTCGACACCGAGCGGCTCGAGGCGTTCCGGTCGGTGCCGGTCGGCCGCGTGCCCTACGGGATCCTCCTCGATGATCGCTAGGCTCGCGACCCTTGTGTTCCTGGCCGTCGCGGCATCTGCGGCGACAGCGCAGGAGGTTGCGCGGATCGCTTATCTCGGCGTTGCGGAGGACCCGCTCTATCAGCCACAGCGCACCTATACCGGGGCCCTGATATCCGACCTGAAACGCCCGGTCGACGGGGCGCGCCTCGCGATCGAGGGCGCGCGGATTACCGGACGGGCGCTGGGCATGACATTCGAACTGGAGGAGGTTCTCCTCGACCCCGAGGCGCGGCCGGAGCCCGCCCTGCGCGCCGCATTCGAGGGCGGCGCGCTCGCCGTGCTCGTCGACCTGCCCGAACCTCTGTTCGCCGAACTTGTGGCCGCGGATCGTCCCGCCGACAGCGTTCTTCTCAACATCCGCCATCGAGGAGACCGGTGGCGCGGAGCCGATTGTGCCGCGGACCTGTTCCACACGATCCCCTCCGATTCCATGCTGTCGGACGCACTCGCCCAGCACTTGCGGTCGAGGGGCTGGGACGAGATCGCACTTCTTTCGGGAAGCGGCCCGACCGACACCGGGCTGGCCGAGACGGCACGCCGGTCGCTCGGCAAGTTCGGGCTGCGGATCGTCAGCGACAAGACGTTCGCGGACACCAACGACCCGCGCCGTCGGGACGAGTCGAATTTGCTGCTGCTGACCGGCGAGCGCCGCGCCGATGTGCTCTGGCTCATCGACAGCGCGGGCGATTTCGGACGGGGAGTGCCTTATGCGACCTTCCACCCTACGCCTGTGGTGGGTAGCCAGGGCCTGCGGCCGATGGCCTGGCACGCCTTCAACGACCGCTTCGGCGCGCCGCAACTGAACCAGCGCTTCGAGCGCATCGCGGACCGGCAGATGACGGCCGAGGACTGGGCCGCCTGGGTTGCCGTTCGCGCGGTCCTGGAGGCGGTCAAGCTGGCGGCGACCGGAGACGGGCAGACGATCGGATCGCTCCTTGCGTCGGATGCAATCTCCCTCGATCTCTACAAGGGCGTGCCCGGAAGTTTCCGATCGTGGAACCGGCAATTGCGTCAGCCGATCCTGCTGACCACCCACAATGCGGTCATCGCGGTCGCCCCGCTGGAGGGGTTCGAACACCGGACGAACGTCCTCGACACGCTGGGCATCGATCAGTCCGAGAGCCTCTGTTCCTTGCCTTCGCCGGCGGGCAGACCCTAGAGTTCGCGCCCACCAGTGCGGTTCAGGCCTGCCGTTCTCCCACGTCCCAGAACAGACCCGCCATCACCCGCAGCGCGTCGCGGCAGACGGGTTTCAGCACATGCTCGTCCGGCGCGTGCTGCGAGCAGCCGCGATAAGAATGGGGCACCCAGACCGTCGGCAGGCCCAGGATGTCGGCAAAGCAGTCGTTGGGCAGCGACCCTGCCAGGTTGGGCAGCACATGCGGCGGCTTGCCGGTCGTGCGCTCCAGCGAGGCCACGGCGAACCCCACCCAGGGGTGGTCGGGGTCGAGCCGGGTCGCGCGGAAGAAGCCACGGTCGTGCGGCGTGATCCGCACCATGTCGAAGCCCTCGGAATCCAGATGCCGGCGCAGCGCGGGCAGGATGTCCTCGGGGTCGGTGCCAACCACGTAGCGCAGCTGGCAACTCGCCCGCGCCCAAGCCGAGATCGCGTTGACCGGCGCCTCGGGCACGCCCGACACCTGCGCCAGAACCGCGAACGAGTTCCAGCCATAGACCCGCTCGGCCGGGGTCAGCCCCTCCTCGCCCCAATCGGCGTCGACCGCCGGGCCGTCTCCCTCCTCGACCGGCAGGTCCTTGAGCGCCGCGCGCACCTGGTCAGTCAGGCTGTCGGGGCGCCATTCCGGAATCTTGATCTGACCCCGCCGGTCGCAGATCGACGTGATCGCATGGGCCAGGATGATCGCGGGATCGGCCAGAAGCCCGCCCCAGTTGCCCGAATGATGCGCCCCCTCGCGCAGATCCACCGTGAGGTCGAAGCTCACCCCGCCGCGCGACCCCATGAAGAGCGTCGGCGTGCCGGGTTGCAGCCGCGGCCCGTCCGAGGCGATCAGCACGTCGGCCTCCAGCCGCGCCTTCTCGGCCCGGAAGAACTCGGCTAGCCCCGCCGAGCCGGTCTCCTCCGACATCTCGATGACGATCCGCACGTTGAAGCCGAGGCTCCCGCGCGCCGCCAGCACCGCCTCGAGCGCGGCGATGTTGATCAGGTGCTGGCCCTTGTTGTCGGCCGTTCCGCGCCCGTAGAGCCGGTCGCCCTCCTCGACCAGGCGGAACGGGTGCAGCCCTTCGCGCCACTGCTCGGTCTGGGCGCGGATCACGTCGCCGTGCCCGTAGGTCAGGACCGTCGTCCCGGCCCCCTCCTCCATCCGCTCGCCCACCAGAAGCGGGCCGCCACGCGGATCGGGGTTTGGATGGATCGAACAGGCGAAGCCCATCGCCTCGAGCCGCGGGCGCATCGCCTCGCGCAGGTAGCGGCCCAGTTCCTCGCTCTGGTCGGGGTCCTGGCTCTCGGTCTCGAAGGCCACCAGCGTGGCGAGGTCGGACTGAAAGCGTCCCTCGTCGAAATAGGTTTCGGCCTTGGCGATGGCGTCGTCGCGGGTCATTCTGTCTCCGTCTCGGCGATGGCGTCGCCCCAGGGCGACATGATTTCGGTGCAGCCGCTGTTGCGGCCAGCGCGGCGCAGCACGCCCGCGGGGCAGGCGAAGGCATAAGGAAAGACGGTGCGGCGCGCAGTGACGACCGGCGCGTCGGCACGCAGCGCGTCAAGCACCGCGTCGGGCAGCGCCTCGTCGGCCACCACGGTGTCGCCGCCCGAGACGTCGATGCGCGGGTGGTGAAACGCCTCCTCAAGGGTCAGCCCGTGGTGCGCCACGAACGACGAAAGCTGCGCCACCGCGCCGACGATCTTGCGCCCGCCCGACGCGCCGAAGGCGAAACGCGCGTCTCCCGCCTCGCCGATCACCGGGCAGACATTCATCAGGCATCGCTTGCCCGGCGCCAGCGAGTTCGGCCGCCCCGGCACCGGGTCGAACCACATGATGCCGTTGTTCATCAGAAGACCCGTCGAGGGCGACACCACCCGCGATCCGAAGATCGACAGCAGCGTCTGCGTCATCGCCACCATGTTGCCGGCCCGGTCCACCACAGAGAAATGCGTGGTGGTGCCCGGCGCGTCCGGGCTCTCCCCGTCGTCGCCCATCCCCGCGAGCCGCGTCTCATAGGCTGCCCGCAGCGACGCCGCCATCGCGCGGAACGAGTCCGGTCCCGGGCGTCCCGGTGTCTCCGGCAGGTCCGCCAGAACGTCGCGAAAGGTCGGCCCCGCCGTCAGCCCCGCCATGACGTGAAACCGTGCCGCGCCGCTGGCGAAGCTCAGCGGCGCCTCGATTTCGGCGCGATAGGCGCGCAGGTCGTCCGCCGACAGGCTCCCTCCCTTGGCCTGCATGTCGGCCGCAAGCGCCGCTCCCACCTCGCCGTCGTAGAGCTCGCGCGGGCCGTTCCGGGCGATCGCCTCCAGCGTCGTGGCCATGGCGCTCATGCCGATGCGCTTGTCGGCCAGGCTGGTCCAGCCCGCGATGGTCGGCCAGCGCCCGTCCTCAAGGAACATCGCCGCGGCATCCGGATCTTCGACCAGCGCCCGCGTCGTCGAGGCGATGATGAGCGCCGCGTACCAGTCCACGTGCAGCCCCTCGCGCGCAAAGCCGATCGCCGGTTCCAGAAGTCCGGACCACGGCATCCGCCCCCAGCGGCCATGCGCCTGCCCGATCCCGTCAACCACGCCCGGCACCGCCACCGCCGTCGTGCCCTGCACGTTGCGCTCGTCCACGACCGCCTCCCAGGGGAAAAGGTCGCCCGCCTTGCCCGTCCCTGCCAGCGGATAGTCGGCCGGGTCGAGCGCCGCCGGCGACCGCATCCCGTAGTTCAGCGCATGGGCCCGCCCTTCGTCCGCACGCCAGAGCATCATGGCGCCGCCCCCCGCAGGGCCGCTCATCCACGGTTCCAGAACGCCCAGCGCGAACGAGACCGCCACCGCCGCGTCGACCGCGTCGCCGCCTGCCGCCAGCACTTCGGCCCCCGCCCGCGCGGCGCGCGAATGCTGGGCCGCGACCACGCCGCCCGCGCTTTCCACCACCGTCTTGCGCACCACCTGAGTGGTCGAGAGACTTCCTGTCATCGCCTCACTCCGCCGCCGCGCTTCTGTCGTCGTAAAGATGGCATTCCACATGCCCCTCCGGCGTCGGGATCGGCCAGGGCGCCACACGCGGACAATGTTCCATGACCTTTGCGCAGCGCGGATGGAAGTGACAGCCCGAGGGCGGGTCGATCGGATTGGGATAGGCCGCGCCAAGCTGCGTGTCAGGCACGCCCAGCCCCGGCTCGGGCGTGAGCACCGATTGCAGCAGCGCCTCCGAATAGGGATGGCGCGCATGGTCGAAGAGGCCGCCCACGCTCGCCTCCTCGACGATCCGGCCGAGATACATCACCGCCACCCGCGTCGCCAGGTGCTCCACCACCGCGAGGTTGTGGCTGATGAAGAGATAGGTCAGGCCGAATTCCTGCCGCAGATCCCCCAGCAGGTTGAGGATCTGGCTCTGCACGCTCACGTCGAGCGCCGAGGTCGGCTCGTCGCAGATCACGATCTCCGGCTTCATGACCAGCGCCCGCGCGATCGCCACCCGCTGCCGCTGCCCGCCCGACATCTGGTTGGGATAGGAGTTCATCACCCGCGCCGGCAAACCCACGATGTCGAGCATCTCGCGCACCGCCTTGTCGCGGCTGGCGGCGTCGCCGATCCGGTGGACCCGCAGCGGCAGCGACACGATGTCGGCGATGCTCTTGCGCGGGTTGAGCGACGAGTAAGGATCCTGAAAGATCGGCTGGATCCTTCGCGAGAGGGCAATCCGGTCCTGCGCGGCCATCTCCTGCCCGTCGACCAGCACCTGCCCCGCACTCGGCGCCTCCAGCCCCAGCAGGATCTTGGCGAGCGTGGACTTGCCACACCCCGACTCCCCCACAAGGCCCAGCACCTCGCCGCGCGCCAGCGAAAGGGTCACACCGTCCACCGCCGTCAGCGGTCGGGGCGCCGCGAACAGCCCCTGCTTGACGGTATAGACCTTGCTCACGTCGCGCAGCTCCAGCACCGGGACGCTCATGCCGGCACCTCGGCGCCCGCGCGGCGTCCGTCGGGATGAACGCAGAGGAAGTGTTGCCGTCCATCCTTCGCCGTCCGCTCGGGTATGTCGCCCGTGCACGTCGCCACCGCCTGCGGGCAGCGCGCGCGGAACGGGCAGCCCGTGACCTCGCCCACCAGCGACGGCACGATCCCGGGGATCGTGCCCAGCTTCCCGCCCCGCTCGGTCTTGCCCGGAACCGGGATGCAGTTGATCAGCCCGCGCGTGTAGGGGTGGCAGGGGTCGGCGAAGATGTCGGCCGCGGGTCCGGTCTCGACCAGCTCGCCCGCATACATCACCGCCACCTTGTCGGCGACGCGCGCGACCACGCCCAGATCGTGGGTGATGAGGATCATCGCCATGTTCATCTCGCGCCCCAGATCGACCAGCAGCCGGAGAATCTGCGCCTGGATCGTGACGTCGAGCGCAGTCGTGGGTTCGTCCGCGATCAGAAGGTCCGGCCCGCACATCAGCGCCATGGCGATCATCACCCGCTGGCGCAGCCCGCCCGACAACTGGTGCGGATATTGCGACAGCCGGCTCTCCGCCGCCGTGATCCCCACCTTCTCCAGAAGCGCCACCGCCGCGCGCCGCGCCTCGGCCTTGCCCACCCGCCGGTGCAGCAAGAGCGCCTCGGCGAGCTGGTCGCCGATCGTGTAGGCCGGGTTGAGGCTCGTCATCGGCTCCTGGAAGATCATTGCCATGCGCGCCCCGCGCAGCCGCCGCATCTGCCGCCCGGAGGCGCGGGTCAGGTCGATGTCGTCGAACGCCATACGCTCGGCCCGCGCCGTGATCCCTGGCGCGAGCAGCCCCATCAGCGCCAGCGACGTCAGCGACTTGCCCGACCCGCTCTCGCCCACGATGCAGAGCGTCTCGCCCTTGTTCAGATCGAAGTCGAGGCCGCGCACCGCGTGCAGCGTGCCGCCACCGACGGGAATGTCGACGGTCAGGCCGCGCACCGACAAAAGGGGGTCTTCGCTCATCTCAATTCCGGTTCTCGGGCGCGGTCACATCGCGCAGCCCGTCGCCCATCAGGTTGATCGCCAGCACCAGCACGAACAGCACCGCACCGGGGATCAGCACCAGCCACGGTTCGAACAGCATCATGTTCTTGCCCTCCGACACCATCAGGCCCCAGCTCGGCGTCGGCGGCTGCACCCCGAGGCCGAGGAACGACAGCGCCGCCTCCAGCAGGATCGCGTGCGCCATTTCCAGCGTCACCACCACGATCAGGTTGTTCATGATGTTCGGCATGATCTCGGTGAGCAGGATGCGCAGCGTCGAACAGCCGACGGCGCGCGCGGCGGCGACGTATTCGCGCCCCCGCACCTGCAGGGTCGAGGCGCGCATGACCACCGCGAACCGGTCCCAGAGCAGAAGCCCCAGCACCACGATCACCACCTCGAGCGAGACGCCCAGGATCGCCACCACCGCCAGCGCCACGAGCACCACCGGCATCGCCAGCCGCACGTTGATGAGGAACGTCACCACCGCGTCCACGCGGCCGCCGAAATATCCTGCCGCGACCCCCATCGTCGTGCCGATCACGCCCGAGATCAGCGCGGCGACCGCCCCGATCAGCAACGAGACCCGCGCGCCGTAGACCAGCCGCGAGAGATAATCGCGCCCCAGATGGTCGGTGCCCAGCGGATGCTCCCAGGCGCCGCCGAGGAATACCGGCGGCTGCATCCGCGTCAGCAGGCTCTGCGCGTAGGGGTCGTGCGGCGCGATCAGCGGCGCGAACAGCGCCACCAGGACGAGCACCGCCAGTGTGACCACGCCGATCAGGAACCCCTGATGGCCGAAGATGCGCTTCCGCAGCATCTGCGCGGGGGTCGGTCCGACGATCTCCAGCGCGGCGGGGTCTGCGTGGCTCGACATCTCAGCCGCTCCGCATCCGCGGGTCGAGCCACGCATTAAGAACATCCGCCAGGAAGGTGAAAATGATATAGAATAGCGAGAACACCAGGATCAGGGCCTGCACCGTCGGCAAATCATTGCGTCCGATCGACTCCCACGCCAGATAGCCCGCCCCATGCAGCGCGAAAACCAACTCCACCACGATGGAGCCGCCCAGCATGAAGCCCATCTGCACCGCCGCCAGCGACACCACGGGGATGATCGCGTTGCGCAGCGCGTGCTTGAACATCACCACCCGCTCGGGCGCCCCCTTGGCGCGCGCGGTGCGGATATAGTCGGCCGACAGCACGTCGAGCATTCCCGCCCGCGTCAGCCGCATGATCGCCGGCATTGCGTAATAGCCGAGCACGATCGTCGGCAGCACGAAATGCGCCCACGTCTCGGTGCCCGACGCCGGCAGCCAGCGCAGCTTGATCGAGAACACGACGATCAGGATCAGTCCGAACCAGAAGCTCGGCATCGCCTGCCCCGCCACGGACAGGAAAAGCGCGACGCGGTCGACGATGGAGTTCGGGCGGATCGCCGCGATCACGCCCAGAGGTACCGCGGTCAGCAGCGCGAACGATATCCCGCACACTCCCAGCACCATCGTCACCGACAGCCGGTCCGCGATCAGGTCGGCCACCGGCAGGCGGAAATAGTAGCTCTGCCCGAAGTCGAAGCGCATCGCCGAGGTCAGCCAGTCGCCGTACTGCACCAGCATCGGCCGGTCGAAGCCGTAAAGCCGCCGGATCGCCTCGATGTCCTCGCCGTTGGCGCTTTCCCCCGCGATGGCGATGGCCGGGTCGCCCGCCAGGAACAGCAGCGAAAAGCTCACGAACGAGACGGTCAGCGCCACCAGAAGCGCAAGGCCCAGACGCCGCAGGATGAAGCGTAGCACGGATTATCCCTTTCGTCGGAACCGCCCGCGGCCGTGACCGGGGCGGCTTTGACGCGAGGTCCGGCGCGCGGCCGGACCTCGCTGCTGCTCAGTTCCAGCTCATGTCGTGGAACCGCAGTACCTCGTCCGGCGTCGGCTCGTAGCTCACCTCGTCGGTGAAGACGTAGTTGGTGTTGTAGGTGAACATCGGCGCCCAGTAGGCCTCCTCGGCGATGCGCTGGAGCGCCTCGGCGTAATGCTCCTTGCGCACCTCCGGGTCCGTCGCGGTGTCGGCGATGTCGAGTTCGGCCAGCACCTGATCGTCGCGCGCGTTGTCCAGATCGCCGTGCTTGAAGAACTGGCTGACCATGGCCGACGCGTCGTTGAGCGAGAACGACCCCCACGTCTGGAACGAGATCGGCACCTCGCCCTTCATCGTCAGGTCGCGTAGCGCCGAGTATTGCAGCATCCGGAAATCGGTTTCGATCCCGACCGCGTTCAACATGTTGACGATGGCCTCGGCGTATTCGCGGTCGCGATAGGCATAGAACTCGGTCTCGAACCCGTCGGGATAGCCCGCCTCGGCGAGCAGTTCCCTGGCCTTTTCGGGGTCGTATTCGTATTCGGTCACATCCTGCGTGCAGCCGAACTGGCTGGGAAAGCAGGCGGTGTAGACCGGCTTGGACTGGCCCTTGAGCAACGCGTCGACCAGCGTCTGGCGGTCGATGGCATAGTTCACCGCCTGGCGCACTTCGAGCTTGGTGAACGGGTTGTCCTCGCCCGACCGTCCGGCAGCGTCCATCTGCAGGTAGCCCACGCGCATGGTGCTTTCGTTGGCGACGGTGAAGTCGCCCTGCTGCGCGATGCGTTCGGCCTGGTCGGCCGGAACCTGCCAGATCAGGTCGAGCGTGCCATTGAAGAGCTCGGCCAGCTGCGTGTTGACGTCCGGGATCGTTCGGATGTCGAGCTTGCCGATTTCGGGCTGGCCCTTGGGGCTGTCGTGATAGCCCTCGTACTTCTCCAGCACGAAATGCTTCCCCGGATCGACGCTTGTCACCTTGTAGGGGCCGGTCCCCACAGGCTTGAGGCCCATGCCCGATGGGCCGACCTCGGCGTAATACTCGTCCGGGTACATCGAGACCGGGCCGGCAAGATATTCGATCGCCGCCGGAAACGGCTCCCTGGTGTGGATGCGCACTGTCAGGTCGTCGACCTTCTCGGCGCTCTCCATCCAGTTCACGTTGCGCTGGGTGACGGCGCCATTGGCCTCGTCGGCCACATAGTTGACCGTGAACACCACATCGTCGGCATTGAACGGCTCGCCGTTGTGGAACGTGACCCCCTCGCGCAGCTTGAGTTCGAGCGTTGTGTCGTCGATCCATTCCCAGTCGGTCGCGAGGTTGCCGACATATTCGTTGGTCTCGGGGTCCCGGTAGATCAGGCCGTCCCAGATCGCGCGCTGCAGCACCACGCCTTCGCGGGCCGAGTTGAAGTAGCTGTCAACGCTCTCAAGCTCCTTGGTGAACGCGACGTTCAGCGTATCGGACGCCTTGTCGGCCATCGCGGCGCCGGCGCTCAGCGCGAACGCGGCGGTCGTGGTGATCAGCGTGGTCCGTCTCATGCAATCTCCCCATGTAGCTCCGGCACGGCAGGCAGTCCGCGCCCCTTGATCAAGCGTATTGCGATGCGATACGCCGTATCTCATGTCGAGTGATGAAAGCGCGGCGTCCGACCCGCCGTCAAGCCCCGACCCGCAGATGAGCGCGCCCGAGGCGACAGACCGCCCCCTGCGCGACCCGCTCCATGTGGGCGCGCTCGCCAAGGGTCTGCGCCTCCTGCGCGCTTTCGACGACGCCCACTGTGACCTCTCCCTGGCCCAGCTCGCCCGGCGCACCAAGCTCGACAAGAGCGCCGTGCAGCGCCTGGCACACACCCTGACCGCCGAGGGTTTTCTGGAAAAGAGTCCTGCGACGCGCCGTTTCCGCCCGTCGCACGCGTGGCTCGAACTGGCCCATGCCTATTGCTGGTCCGATCCGCTCGTCGGACACGCCATGCCCCGGCTGATCGAACTGTCGCGCGAACTGGGCGAGTCCATCAACATGGCCGAAATTTCGGGCGATCGGATCATATACGTTGCCCGCCTGCCCTCTACGCGCGCCCACTTCGCCGCCACGGTGATCGGTCGCCGGCTGCCGGCGCTCGTCACCTCGTCGGGGCGCGCGATCCTCTCGACGTGGCCCCCCACGGAGCGCGCGCAAGCCATCGCCGGCTGGACCACGCGCGCCTTCACGCCGCGCACCACCGTCGACCGTGACACCATCGCCGCACTGGTCGAAACCGCGGCGCAGCAGGGCTTCTCGGTCTCCCGTGACGAGGTCATCCTGGGCGAGATCGGGATCGCGGCGCCAGTCCCCGACCCTTCCGGCCACGCGCGTGCGGCGGTCCATTGTTCGGTCTCCGGCTACCGCTGGACCGAAGACGAGATCCGCCGCCGCATCCTGCCGCCGCTTCTGGACACCGCAAACGCAATTACGCCCCTTGGTCGCCCCTGATCCGCCGGGGAATTAACCCGCGCGCAAGCATCTCTCCTTTATGGGCATGAATGGAATGGCAACAGGGGGCGGACCGGGACGTGACGATCCAGACGCAGTTCTTGCACCATGACGGCGCCTCCGATCCGGCAGCAGTACTCGGAGAGGCGGCCCAGACGTTGGCCTCGCGCTTTCGCCGGCCCTCGCTTGCGCCGATCTGGATCACCTGCATCGCGGCGTCGTTCGATCTGCTGGCATTTTCGCTGGCCGCGTGGTTCGCACTCTTCGCCGCAGCCTATCCCGGCGCGTTCGCGCCCCTGACCGCGGCTTTCGCAGCGCTCGCCACCGGCACCGGGACGACCGCGCTCCTCGCCCTCGCACGGCGCTATTCCCGGCGTCACCTGCGCGACGCGCGACGGGCCACGGCCCTTGCTGCGCTCGCGGCGCTCCTGCCCTGCACGCTCCTGTGGATCTGGGCGCCGGCGGGCGCGGACCAGGATCTCGGCGCGGCGATGGCCGTGAGCTTCGCGCTCGCCATCATCCCCTCGCGCCTGACCGGAGCCGCTGCGATGCGCTGGCTCGAGGCCAACGGCCTGACCGCGCGGCGCGCCGTTGTCGCCGGCGGTGGCGACCATGCCGCGCGCCTGATCCGTGAGCTCAGCACACACGCCCGGACCGACATCGAGATCTGCGCCCTCTTCGACGACCGCGAGGATGACCGCTCGCCCCTTCAGGTGCTGGGCGTGCCCAAGGTGGGCGGCTTCGAAGAACTGGTGGGTTTCGTGCGTGAGGCCGAAATCGACATGCTCATCATCGCCTTGCCGCTCGACGCCGAGGCGCGGATCCGCTGGCTTCTCGACCGTTTCCGCGTCCTTCCCGTCGAGGTGCGCCTCTCGGCCTTCAGCGAGGGATACAGGTTTGCCGGACGCGAGGACGGGCTGATTTCGGCCATGTCGCGCAGTTTCTCGCCCGAACGGCGGCTGACCAAACGTATCTTCGATCTGGCCTTCGCCTCGGCTGCGCTCGTGGCACTTTCGCCTGTTCTGGCCGCCGCCGCGCTCGCGGTGCGCCTCGACAGCCCCGGACCGGTCCTCTTTCGCCAGAAACGGCATGGCTACAACAACCGCATCATCGAAGTTCTCAAGTTCCGCTCCATGCGCTCAGACGCCTGTGACCCCGACGCCCGCCGCGTGGTCACGCGCGAAGACGACCGGGTGACGCGGGTCGGCCGGTTCCTGCGACGCAGCTCCATCGACGAGCTGCCGCAGCTCTGGAACGTCCTGCGCGGAGAGCTTTCGCTGGTTGGCCCCCGCCCCCACGCGGTCACGGCACTCACTTCCGACCAGCGCCGCTTCAGCCAGATCGTGGAAGGGTACTCGGCCCGCCACCGCCTGCCGCCGGGCATCACCGGATGGGCCCAGATCAATGGCTGGCGCGGCGAGATCGACGATCCCGAAAAGCTGCGAGCGCGCTTCAACCACGACCTGTACTACATTGAAAACTGGTCTGTTCTTCTTGACTTCAAGATCCTGTTGCGCACGCCGCTCAGCCTGCTCGACACCCGAGGCGCCTACTGATAGCGGCCGGCGGCGCGTCCGCGCCAAAGATGATCGCCAGCGTCGAAATTTCGCGCGGTCCCGGCAACGCGCGCACGCCGGCTGATGCTTCAATTGGCGAAACTTTCCGATCTAGGTCCGTGACGGGTCATCAAACCGGCAGGTGAAATTGGTCTCATTATTCAAGGTAGGGAGAATACCGGTCACCCGCTTTCGGTTCATCGCTGCCGGAATTCACGCCTGCGGATGACCGGATTTCGCCGGTTTCTCAGGCCCGCCTTCGGAAACTCCATGGAAACAGAGCCCGGTCGCCCGCGACGCACCCTGTGCGTCGCTTCCGCTCGCCATTCAAGGTTGCAACAACTCAGTTTTGCAACTTAAGAGTGATAAGCGCTCTCGCTGTCCGCGCTCACGAAATCGAAACGCTCACGAAAAGAGGAGATACGTCGTGCGTCATCTTGTTCTTCTGCCCCTTGCCGCTCTCATCGGACTTCCTGCCACGGCACAGGACATGGAACCGGCCATGAAATCCTATTATGAAAGCAATGTGGCATCCTGGGCCGATGATCCGGTGCTCCTTGATGCGTTGCGCCAGTCGAACGAAGCGACCGCTGGTCGGTCCGAGGCCGAAATCGAGGAACTCGACCAGAAATGGAGAGGTGAAGTCGGTTCGGGATCGACGCCGACCATCGACCCCGTGCTACAGAACAGCGCATCGGAATTCCTTCGCGGGAAGGTCGAGGAATCGGAGGGCGACATTACCGAGATCCTGCTGATCGACGCCAATGGCTTCAACGCCGGCATCAGCCACGTCACCACGGATTTCTACCAGGCCGACGAAGAACAATTCACCGAAGTCTTCGACCAGGATCCTGGATTTGTCCGGGTCGGGGAAGTGGAATTCGACGAGAGTTCCCAGACATACCAAGTCAGAATCAGCTTCCCTGTTGCCGAGCCGGGCACCGACGACGTGCTGGGCACGATGACCGTCGCCGTGGATCCCGAAGCCGCGGAATAAACAGAGGCGGGGTCTGGCAATCCTGACCCCGCCGCCACATTCCATGGAGGGGCAAGCGTGGCTCTTTACGTGGAATTCAGACATTTCGAGGTAATGGCTACACGTTTCCTGCGGCGAGACCGACAATGGTCGACTGCCGCCTTAGATGAGGTCGCCATGCCATCGTTTCTCACCCGGTACAATTTCGTCTCTCGTTCGGTATTCGTACGCTCTGCCCTCCTGATGGCCCTGAGCACCGCCGCAGTCGCCGCCACACTTGTCGTACTGTCCATGAATTCGGCGCTGGAGATCGCTGACAAAAGCGTTCGGACACAGGCGATCGACTCGACCAGCTTCATTGCCGAACAGGCCGGTGGAGCGCTGCGATACGGCAAGCCGGAACAACTGGACACACTCTTCGACAAGGCGCTGCGCAACGCCAACGGCGCCGCAATGAGCGCCATCGCGATCGACAGCGAAGGCAATGTCGTCGCGACGGCCGGCGAAGCGAATTCCACCGAACTTCTCGCCATTGCCAAGGAAGCACTTGCGGGTGACGGAGACGCTTACGGCGAAACGGGCATCGTCGTCGCCCATCCGGTCGCATTCGGCAATGAACAGGCAATCGTCGGCGCTGTCGCCATGAAATGGACATCGGAGTTTCTGCAGACGCAGATCATGGCGGACCAGATGCGCGCCGTCGCGCTGGCGACCGGCATCTTTCTGGCCGCGCTGACACTTTCGATGCTGGTGCTCCGTGCGACCGTCACACGTCCGCTCCTTTCGGTCGGCAAGGCCATGTCAGAGGTTTCGGCGGGCGAATACGACATCGAGATACCGGCGACCGCGCGACGCGACGAAATCGGGAGCATTGCCAATACGCTGGAACAGTTCCGCGCCTCGCTCGCCCAGGCCGAGGCTGCGACGCGAGAAGGCGTGTTCAAGGGCGCTGGCTTCGAAAATTCCTCGGCCGCGCTGCTGATGGCCGATACGGCTTTCAAGATCGTCTATACCAATGCCGAATTCAGGAACCTCTTTGACAAGAACGAAGCCATCCTGAGCGACGCGCGCAAGGGTGCGGCCTCCATTATCGGCAGCGACTTCGATGTCTTCGAGGCGCTTTCAGCCGACGACCGCGCCAAGATCGAGAGCGGCGAGATCCTGCCCTATCACGTCGAGGTGCAGCGCACAGACACCTATCTTTCCGTGGACGTGAACGCGGTGCACAGCGACGGCGCTCTGATCGGCTACGTCATCGAATGGAAAGACATCACCAGCGAGCATGGCAACGCCGCGATCCTCCTGGCGCTCGAGACGAGCCAGGCCAAGGCCGAGTTCGACATCTCCGGCCGGCTCAGATCCGCCAACGCGATCTTCGCGGGAGCCTTCGGCAAGGACGCCGCTGATCTGATCGGTCGCGATTTCGATGGGGTTCTGGAGATCGAAGATGCCAACGAGAC
This sequence comes from uncultured Alphaproteobacteria bacterium, assembly GCA_963709765.1. GTDB lineage: Bacteria > Pseudomonadota > Alphaproteobacteria > Rhodobacterales > Rhodobacteraceae > Roseitranquillus. The sequence continues at coordinate 236,167 of CAVPXL010000002.1, forward strand.
GTCGCACGAGCTTTTCCGGTCGGGCCGATCGGCCAGCGGCAGGTTCAATACTGTAGGCGGCCTGCGGGAGGGCGGCCTGATCGAGGGGAGCCTGACGCCGGTGCTGAACTCGACCGGGCAGCCGGTGCGCTATGTCCTGATCGGTGCCGACACGACCGAAGCGAACGGCATGATCAAGGCTGCCGAGCGGCAGCAGCGCGAGATGCAGATCGCTCAGAACCAGGTTGTTGAAAGTCTGCGTCAGGGTCTCTCGCGCCTGTCGAAGGGCGACCTGAAAAGCCGCATCGACGAGCCGTTCGGGCAGGAATACGAGCAGCTTCGCAGCGACTTCAACCTCGCCGTCGGCGGCCTGAACACCGCGCTCAAGGAGGTGCTCGACAACGCCATCGCCATCAGCGCCGAGGCCGGCAGCATCTCGGGCGCCGCGACGGAAATGTCGCAGAGGACCGAGACCCAGGCTGCGACGCTCGAGGAAACCGTAGCTGCTCTCAGCCAGATCAACGACAGCCTCAAGGCGGCCACCGATGGCGCCCGCCAGGCCGATGGAATTGTAAACGACGCACAAGCTCAGGCGAAGGCGTCGGGCACCGTGGTGCAGGACGCCGTGTCGGCGATGGACGAGATCGCCACGTCGTCGGACGAAATCTCCAAGATCATCTCGGTGATCGATGACATCGCGTTCCAGACCAACCTGCTGGCCCTGAACGCAGGCGTCGAGGCGGCGCGGGCAGGGGATGCGGGGCGCGGTTTCGCGGTCGTGGCCTCCGAGGTGCGGGCGCTGGCGCAGCGCTCGTCGGATGCGGCACGCGAGATCAACGCGCTCATCGCGACAAGCAGCAGCCACGTGAAGAAAGGCGTGAATTTGGTTGGCGAAGCTGGCGAAGTTCTCAAGCGGATCGTGAACTCGGTGGGCGACATCGCGCAACACGTGTCGGGCATCGCGACCTCGGCCGAATTCCAGGCCACCAGCGTCGACGAGATCAACAGCGCGATGCAGCAGCTCGATCGGGTCACGCAGGAGAGCGCCGCGATGTTCGAAGAGACCACTGCCGCGAGCCGGGCTCTCAACGATCGGGCCGAAGCGTTAAACAGGACGATGGAGCGCTTCGAAATCGCATCCGCTCCGGCCAGCGCGGAAGTCGAGCGCAAGATCGTGGCCGCGAAGGCGCCCGCACCGACCGCAAGACCGGCAGCTCCGATCGCCGCGCCAGTCGACGGCGCGAATGCCCTCAAGGTGGCGAGCGAAGGCTGGGAGGAGTTCTAGGGAACTTCCGGTTTCGCCAGCGGTGCCAGACGGGACCGGTTAATCCGGGGGCGAGAGAGGCAACTCATCTCGCCCTTGCCCTTTTCCCAACAGCGGCGTTCGTTGCTCGATACGTAGAGGAGAGAGGAACGTCCCGGAAGACGGAACGGACCAGAACCGCCGGCATTTTCAGTACGTCCTGAGAACACACTCCCATCAAGCATCCTGATAGGCTGCCGGCTCGGCACCCGTGATCTCCGACCTGCTCCCCTCAGGGTCCGAAGCGGCATCGAGGAACATGAGGGCGCACGACCTGCCTCAGGCCATCGTAAGAAATTCAGGAGCATGGCATCGACACCATCAGCGACGCTCCCACAGCGTCGCATCTCGACTGAACTGCCGGCCGCAGATGGCGAGCCTCGGGTCGCTGTCGATGTTGGCTTGGCTGACGATGCCGAGGATAGCCACACTACGAGCCTTGGCCCGGCCCGTCGCGTAATTAGGATCGGCCCTCTGGGTCGGAACTTCGCAAGAGTGCGGACACACAAAATGGCGTGTTCTTCTGCCCCGGGGCGATGCGCAGGCGCGCTTTCCGGCGCGCCGAACTCACTCCATGGGCGCGGCGCCGGTCGGGCTTGCGGTCGGACGGCGCAGCAACAGCGCTAGCGGGATCGCAATCATCGTCACGATCATCATCAACTTGAAGTCGTCGATGTAGGAAATCATCAACGCCTGCTGGTTGACGAGGCCGTCAAGCCGGGACAGCAACGTGGGGTCGGCCGTCGCGACCCCAGGCATCAGCGTGCGCAGGGTAGGATTGAACGGAGTCATCAGTTCGCCAAGCTCGGCATGGTTGATCTGGATGTTCCGCGCCAGCATCAGCGACACGACCGAGATCCCGATCGAGGAGCCGATATTGCGCACCAGGCTGAACAGGCTCGTCGCATCGGCCCGGAACTTCTGTGCCAGCGTCGCGAACGCCACCGTCGACAGGGGCACGAAGACAAGGCCGAGGCCGAGGCCTTGGATCACGCCGGAAACAATGATCGGCGTGCTGTCCATCTGCGGCGTGAAACCGGTCATGATGTGCAGCGAGACGGCGGTCAGAAGCAGGCCGGTCACCACCAGGATCCGGGCGTCGACCCGGCGCACCAGCCGGCCCACCACCAGCATCGAGATCATCGTGCCGACACCGCGTGGTGCCATGACCAGCCCGGTCGTGATGGTCGGGTAGCCGTAGATGTTCGACAGCATCGGCGGCAGCAGAGCCAGGCTCGCCAGCAGGACGATGCCGATGATGAAGATGAACACCAGCCCGGTCAGGAAGTTGCGGTCGGCAAAGATGCGTGGATCGATGAACGGCTCGCGCGCGGTCATGATATGCACGCCGAAGGTCCAGAACCCGGTGATCGCCAGGAAGCACTCGACCCAGATTTCCGGCGCGGCAAACCACTCCATCTCGGCGCCGCGGTCCAGCATCAGCTGCAGCGCGCCGATGCCCAATCGCAAGCATCGCGAAGCCGAAGAAGTCGAACTTGCGGAGCCGGGTCACAGCCCGCGGAAGGAACGTGAGGCAGCCCGCCAGCGCCAGGGCGCCCACCGGCACGTTGATGAAGAACACCCACCGCCAGTCAAAACTCTCGGTCAGCCAGCCGCCCAGGGTCGGGCCGATGATCGGGCCGACCATGATGCCCGCGCCCCACATCGCCATGGCCTGGCCGTGTCTCTCGCGCGGATTGATGTCGAGAAGGAAGGTCTGACTCAGCGGCACGATCGCTGCGCCGAACACACCCTGTAGGATACGGAACGCGACCATCGAGCCGAGACTCCATGACAGGCCGCACGCCATCGAGGCGAACACGAATCCCACCACCGAGACGATGAACACGTTCCGTCGCCCGAACCGGTCTGCCACCCAGCCGGTCATCGGAGTCATGATCGCCGCCGCGACGATGTACGAGGTCAGAACCCACGTGATGGTATCCCGCGACGCGCCGAGGTCTCCCGTCATCGATGGGAGGGCGACATTGGCGATCGTCGTATCTAGCACCTGCATGATCGTCGCCAGCATGACCGAAAGCGTGATCAGCCCCCGGTGCGGCACGTCTTCGGGATCCACCGGAGCGGCAGTCATCTGCGCAGTCCTTTCCGGGTTCAGTCGGCGGCAGCCGCGAGCGCGGCAAGGCCCGGCATCGTGCGGGTAATGCCGGTGTCGACGCTGACCAAGGCGCTCGCGCCGGACACCAGATCGACGCCCTCTGGCAACGGTCCATCAAGGCGCAGGCGTACCGGCACCCGCTGCGTGACCTTGACCCAGTTGCCGGTGGCATTCTGCGCCGGCAGCAACGAAAACTCCGCGCCGGTCCCGGCGCCGATCGCAGCGACAGTCGCCGGAAATCTGCGCCCGGGATGGATGTCGAACTCGACCTCGGCCGGCTGGTCGACCGCGAGGTGGGTCAGCTGTGTTTCCTTGAAGTTGGCATCGATCCAGGCATCCCCGGCCTCGACCAGCGAGAATAGCGCCTCGCCGGCGCGGACGAACTGTCCTTCGCGGAACGACGACGCCTGGTAGATCACGCCGTCGGCGGGAGCCTTCACCGTGGCGAGGTCGAGATTGTAGGCGGCGCGGTCGCGGGTCGCCATGGCCGCCCGTACCGACGGGTGCGCGTCCGTCGGCGCGGCAGGATTGCCGCCGAGAGCGGCCCGCGTGTTGGCCGTGGCCCGTTCGAGCGCGATCAGCTGCTCCTCGCTCTTGCGAAGGTCATGCGCGGCACTGTCAAGAGTCGCGGTCGTCGTGACCCCGCGATCGGCGAGGGCGCGTTGCCGCTCGAGCTCCTTGGTGAGGTAGTCCACCTCGTCGCGGGCCACCTCTTCCTGCGCGAGGCTCTGTTGGAAGGCAGCTTTCATCTGCTCGACCTGCAGCCGGGCGCCGCTGATCGCCGCGTCTGCTTCCGAGACGGCGAGACGCAAGGGCTCGGGGTCGATCCGGAACAGGACGTCCCCCGCATGGACGGCCTCATTGTCGGCGATATCGACCTCGGTCACTCGTCCCGAGAGATCACTCGCGATCACAACACGAGCCTGGTGCAGGTAGGCGTTGTCGGTCTCCTGGTACCGCCCACCAGACAGCCACATCCAGCCGCCTCCGATGGCCAGCGCCAGCGGCACGATCAGCATCAGCGCGATGCGCCCCATTCGCCGTCCGCGGGCCGGTGGCGCGGCGGCCGCAATCTCGCCCTGGTGGTCGTCGGTAACCGGTTTGATCTTTGTCACAGCACTCATTCCAAATCCTCGTGCGCCGGCTGACCGCCGGATGGGTCATCACATTTCGACAGGTTGGCGACGATCATCCGCAGCGACGAGATCATCTGGCCCCGGGCGTCGTCGCCAAGACCGATCGTCGCCTCGGCGTAGACCCCACCTGCGATCTCGCGGATCAACTCACGCGCGCTCAGGGCCTTGCCGGTTGGCGCGACGATGTGCACGCGCCGGTCGTTTGGGTCCTTGTGCCGCTCCACCCAGCCGGCGGCAGCCATGCGGTCGACCAGCCGGGAAATGCTGATCGGCTCGACTTCGAGAAGCTCGGCCAGCCGCGCCTGCGTCGACGGTCCATCGCGCAGAAGACGGATCAGCAGCCGCCATTGCGCCGAAGACAGGCCCATGTCCCTTCCGCGCAACTCGAACCGCTTGCGCAGCAGACGCGCGGCATCATGCAGGAGCGGCCCGAATGTTTCGATTTCCGATTTCATGAGCAGCTTATATTGTAAGCATGCTTACGGTGTCAACGCCACACAATCGCCATGACTGATCTCTGTCCGGACACGCCAACCGGTCGAACCCGCTATTCAACCATGCCTCGATCAAAACCGGCCGTGGTTCTGGCGCAGGCGACGCAGCAAACTTCTTCCCATGACGTCATGCCACTCGAACGATCCCGGCGGTTCCGGTGCCCGAGAAGAGGTTCGTCAGGCGATGCGGATGTCGGATTCGAGGGTCTGGCGGTAAGGGCGCATACGATGATGCAATAGCCGAAGGCAATGAGAAAACTGTCTTCGCCCGATCCGGCTCCGGCGCATTGTCCCGTCCGCCTTCCAGAAGGCCGGCCTGGGCCGGGAAGCGCGCAGCGTCGCGTTGCGGGCTGTAAGGACGGCAGCCCCTCGATGAGCGACAGTTCGGATCGGGATGACCGGGGCCTCCTGCCAGCCGATGATAGGGGTGTGGCAGCGGCGAAGTGCGGGGCGTCCGGGACACAGGCCAATTGCCGTCCAGCGAAGTGCCGAGCGGACATCGGCGCCAACTGTCGTCAAGGTGTCGATCGCTTCCTTTCGCGAGGATCTGATCGAACGAGGCGGGCAGCAGCGGACTGTCGCCGTCGCGGCTGGGGCTGAAACGAGGGTACGGATGTTCGAAGTGGCCGTGTGTCCATCGGGCTCGGCGTGATCGATGCGCGCGAAGGCGTCGACCATCGTATGGCGGTTCCAGGTTCGCCACTTGATGGCATTGACCGCCTCCGCACCGTCGTCGCCAATGAGGCTGGTCGTCACGTCCAGCTTCGAGAGCAAAATCATGTATGTTACAATTCTAGGTCTCGATCTTGCCAAGTCGGCTTCTCAAGTCCACGGCGTCGACGCCGCCGGGCACGCCGTGCTGAAGCGGCGCGTCCTGTCAATCGGCGCGGGATCGGGACCGCTGATCGGCTGGCAGAAGGATCCCTTCGCTGCGCGGGCCGGCGGCCGGAGGCGGCGTCGCTTTCAGGTGGCGCTGGCGGCGCGGGCCGGCGGGTGCCCCGGTCTCAGGCGCGGGTCTTGAAGCGCCAGCTCTCGTTGCCGGTCTCGACGATGCGCAGGGGTGCGTAAGCCGATCGAGCAGGGCCGTGGTCGTCTTGGCGTCACCGAACCTGAGCCATTGATGCGCCATTGGTTCGGGCACAATGGCGAACGGGCCATCCACCGAGGACGAGGGTCGCGGGGACGATGATTGACGTGCGCTCGTAGAGGCGGCTGATGAGATGGAACAGCAGCTGTCCGCCGGTCTGGGCGAACGGCAGGTAGCCGAGCTCGTCGAGGAGTGAGCCATCGCGTCGCCATGCGTTCGGAACCGATGGCGAACAAGTCGAGGCGGCAGAGGAGATCCGCCGTGCGTCCCTGGCGATCGGCGCAAGCTTGTTGACGAGGTCCACGGCGTTGAGAAGCGGCCCCGCCTGCCGCTACGGATGCAGGCTCTCGCAATGGCAACGGCGAGATGGGTTCTGCCGGCGCGTGCCGCCGATCAGCCCGACGTTGCGCTGCTGCCGACGAATCGCCGCCGGCGAGCTCGCGGACCAGCGTCTCCTTGACGGGCGTCGACCACCGGGCTCGAACCGATGGCGCCACGACGACCGGCCCTCGAACCGGTGGCGGGCAGGCCCCCCACTGCCGCAGAGCTTGATCTGACCCATGGCGTCCGGCACCTGCGATCTTTCCATGGCCGGGTCTGCTGGGGCTGTCGTAGCGGGCACAGTCGGCGGGTCCGCAGGTCAGCCGAAGCACCTCCGGCGTGGCGATGGCCAGCGGCGGCGCTGGTTCGCGGCGTCGGGCGAGGATGTCGAGGGCCGCGGCGGAGCGGACTCCTTCGCCGAGTGCTTCGGCGCAGGCCGCCTCCACGGCCTCGAGCCCGTCGGTCGGAAACCCGCCGAGGACGTCGACCATCTGGCGATCGCCGGGCGGCACTCGGCCGAGCCTGCGCTGCACGCGCCGCATGGAGGGCGGCAGCTCCCACTCCTTGAACGGCGCTCCGCTGCGCAGCCCGCCGGGCTTGCAGGCAAGCATGGGGATGCAGTGCAGCGGGTCGTGCCTGCTTACTGAGCCGCTGGTCGCGGTACACCGCCATTTCATGTCTTCAGCCGTCAGATCGTCCAGGCTTCGCTTTGCCAAGGGTCGACGCAGCAGAGCATCGATGGCGCACCGCTCTGCTCCGTCTCGGCGCACGCCTTCTGCGCCCTCGTCCCGGTAGCGCCGCAACACGTCTGCGAGCGTGTGTCCCGAAGTTCCGCGACAGTGGCGCATCGAGCAGTTCCCCGCGCTCCGCTTGGTGCTCCACCTCGTCGCTTCGCCGCGCCGCGTGGACGTCCTGCTCATCGCTCTGCCGAGCAAACGCACCTGCCACTTGCCGCTTGGCCGCTTCACCACCCTCGCCTTTCTCAACGTCTCCGTCGCTTGGCGAGCCTTCCGACGTCTCAGTGCAACGGTGGAGCAGCGGAAGCCACGCACGGCAACGACCCGTAGACGCCGGAACGTGCAGAACATCCAGTGCAAGGGCTTGAGGTGGTGGAGCCGAGGGGGATCGAACCCCTGACCTCGTCATTGCGAACGACGCGCTCTCCCAACTGAGCTACGGCCCCAACGCGGCGGTATCTGGCTTCTTTTCCTGAGAGTGTCAAGGAGTGGAGCGACCCGTCGCCGCCGCTTCTGCCTTCGCGACGGATTGCTTCACGGCAAGGAAACTGTCGGGCGTAACAGAGATGGAGTCGATTCCCGCTTCCACCAGAACCCGTGCGAAATCCGGATAGTTGCTCGGCGCCTGGCCACAAAAACCCACCTTTGCGCCCGCATTGTGCGCGTGCTCGATCACATGCCTGATCATCCAGCCAACTGCCGCGTGGCGTTCATCGAACAGAGCCGCAAGCCGATCGCTGTCCCGGTCGATGCCCAGGGTCAATTGCGTGAGATCGTTGGACCCGATCGAGAACCCGTCGAACCGCTGGGCGAACGCTTCCGCGAGTACTACATTGGACGGAATCTCGCACATCACATAGACTTGGAGACCGTCCTTGCCGCGGCGCAAACCCTCTTCCGCCATAACCTCGAGAACCCGGTCGCCCTCCTCCGGGGTCCGGCAGAACGGGATCATCACGATGACGTTGTCGAACCCCAGCTGGTCCCGCAATCGCTTGATGGCGCGGCACTCCAGGGCAAATCCCGCGCGGTATTCTTCGGAATAGTACCGCGACGCGCCACGGAAGCCGATCATCGGATTCTCTTCATGTGGTTCGAACTGCCGTCCGCCCAGAAGATCCGCGTATTCGTTGGTCTTGAAATCGCTCATCCGCACGATGACAGGCGCAGGATACCGGAAGGCAGCGATCCGGCTGAGTCCCATCGCCAGATGTTCGACGAAATAGTCGGCCTTGTCGGCGTAGCCCCGCGTCAATTCCTCGATCGCGGCTTTGTCCGCCTCGTCCACGAGCCGGTCGAAGTGAAGAAGCGCCATCGGATGGACCCTGATCGTGTTCGAGATGACGAATTCCATCCGGGCCAGCCCGACACCGTCAGCCGGCAGGCGCCACCAGCGCGCCGCGGCGGCTGGATTCGCGAGGTTCAGCATGACCTTCGTCTCGGTATCCGGCACGTCCGCAAGGTCGAGCTCCTCCACCGTAAAGTCGGCCAGGCCCTGATAGACGAAACCCTCGTCGCCCTCTGCGCAGGAGACCGTGATCTCCTGCTGGTCATGTAGCACATGGGTCGCGTCACCGCTCCCGACTATGGCAGGCACGCCCAGCTCACGGCTCACGATCGCTGCGTGGCTCGTCCGGCCCCCATGATCGGTCACGATAGCCGCCGCGCGCTTCATGATCGGGACCCAGTCGGGATCCGTCGTCGAGGTCACAAGCACGGCTCCGTCGACGAATCGATCGATCTGCGCGGCGTTCTCGATCAGGCAGACCTGCCCTGTCGCGACGGCTTCCCCCACGCTCAGCCCTGTCACCAATGCGCGGCCATGGCTCCCGATCCGATAGCTCTTCAGGGCGCCGGCCGCGGTTCGCGACTGGACCGTCTCGGGACGTGCCTGCACGATGAACAGCTCGCCCGTCTCTCCGTCCTTCGCCCACTCCATGTCCATCGGACAGCCGTAATGCCCCTCGATCAACACCGCTTGCCGGGCGAGATCCAACACCTCGTCGTCGGTCAGGACGAAGCGGCCCCGCTCGGCCTTCGAGGTGGGAACGTTCTTTGTCATCCGGGCGCCGTCTCCGGCGTAGATCATCTTGCGCTCTTTCGAGCCGAGCTTGCGCTCAAGGATCGGCACCAGGCCCGGGCGATCGAGAAAGGGCTTGTACACCTGGAACTCGTCCGGCGTCACGGCGCCCTGAACGACGTTTTCGCCCAGGCCCCAGGCGCCGTTCACCAGAACGACCTTGTCAAAGCCCGATTCCGTGTCGAGCGAGAACATGACGCCGGACGAGCTCAGATCGGAGCGAACCATCCGCTGCACCCCGACGGAGAGAGCCACCTGCTCGTGATCAAACCCTTTGGTATGGCGATAGCTGATCGCCCTGTCGGTGAAGAGCGACGCATAGCACGCCCGACAGGCCTGCAGCAGCTCCGCCTCTCCCGTGACATTGAGGAACGTCTCCTGCTGTCCTGCAAAGCTCGCATCCGGCAGGTCCTCGGCTGTCGCGCTCGATCTCACGGCGACGGATGGATCGGTTTCTGATCGATCATCGCCCAACGCGCGATAGGCCGCTCGGATCTGCGCTTCGATCTCCTCTGGCCAGTCCCCGGCAATGATCGCGGACCGGATCTCGGCACCGACCGAATGCAGGGTTGCCTTGCCCGCATTCCACGCCTCGACCCGGTCACGGATCAGGTCGGATAATCCGTTCGCTTCGATGAACTGCCGGTAGGCGTCCGCTACCGTCGCAAAACCGTTCGGCACGCGGATACCGACCCCGCCGAGCGACGCGACCATCTCGCCGAGTGACGCGTTCTTGCCGCCGACCAGCCCCACATCGCCTCGTGAGAGATCCTTGAACCAGATGACATATTCGCTCGCACTCATCGTCTGCCCCTCGATCACGTTTCACGAGCAGCTTGAGCACAGGTGCTTGGAGCCCACATTGATGCCGGTCAAAGCGCCAAAGATAGATCAGCGAACGACCCCGCGAACGGTACCCGAGAGGTCGTTTGCCGAAAGACCGGGGCGTTTACTCCGCCGCTTCCTGGTAGGCCTCGAGCGGCGGACAGGTGCAGACGAGGTTTCTGTCCCCGAAGGCGTTGTCGACGCGATTGACCGGCGGCCAGTACTTGTCGACCCGGAACGCCCCTGCCGGGAAACAGCCGGCTTCGCGCGAATAGGGACGATCCCATTCGCCAACCAGGTCCTCGACCGTGTGCGGCGACCGGCGAAGCGGGCTCTGGTCCGCGGCTATCTCCCCGTTTTCGACGGCCCGGATCTCGTCACGGATCGCCAGCATCGCGTCGCAGAAGCGGTCCAGCTCGGCCTTGGTTTCGCTTTCGGTCGGCTCGACCATCAGCGTTCCGGCCACAGGCCAGCTCATCGTCGGGGCGTGAAATCCGTTGTCGACAAGACGCTTGGCGATGTCGTCGACGGTGACACCGGCCTCTGCGAAGGGCCGCGTATCCAGGATGCACTCGTGCGCGACGCGGTCGTTGCGGCCGCGAAACAGGACCTCGAATGCACCGTGCAGCCGCGCCGCGATGTAGTTCGCGTTCAGGATCGCGGCTTTCGTCGCCTGGGTCAGCCCCGCCCCGCCCATCATCAGGCAATAGGCCCATGAAATCGGCAGGATCGACGCGCTTCCGTAGGGTGCCGCGCTGACCGGCCCTTCGCGCCCGCCTGTCATCGGATGACCTGGCAGGAACGGCGCGAGATGTGCCTTGACCCCGATCGGCCCCATGCCCGGCCCCCCGCCGCCATGCGGGATGCAGAATGTCTTGTGGAGGTTGAGATGACTGACATCCGCACCGATCTCGCCCGGCTTCGCGATCCCCACCAGCGCGTTCAGGTTGGCGCCGTCCAGATAGACCTGACCACCGTGTTCATGCGTGATCTCGCAGACCTCGCGAACCGTTTCCTCGAACACTCCGTGGGTGGATGGGTAGGTGATCATGCAGGCCGCCAGATCATTCCCGGCCGCCTCGGCCTTGGCACGGAAGTCGGCGACGTCGATGTCACCGTTCTCCGCGGCCTTCACGACGACGACCTTCATGCCGCACATCTGGGCACTGGCCGGGTTCGTGCCGTGCGCCGATGTCGGGATCAGACAGATCCGGCGTTCCTCGCCGCGCGCCCGGTGGAAGGCCATGATGGTCAGCAGTCCGGCATACTCGCCCTGCGCGCCCGAGTTCGGCTGCATGGACATGGCGTCGTAGCCGGTAATTTCACACAGCCGCGCCGAAAGATCGTCGATCAGTTCGCGGTAGCCTTCGGTTTGCCGCTCTGGCGCGAAGGGGTGGATGTTCGCGAATTCCGGCCAGCTGATCGCGTTCATTTCTGCGGCGGCGTTCAACTTCATCGTACACGAGCCGAGCGGGATCATGGCCCGGTCGAGCGCGAGATCGCGATCCGCAAGGCGCCGCATGTAGCGCATCATCTCGGTTTCCGCGCGGTTCATGTGAAAGACGGGGTGGGCCAGGTACTCGGTCGTCCGCACCAGCCCGTCTGGCAGGAAATACCCGTCGGCCACGTCGCCGTAGGACATTTCGAGGCCAAACGCCCGCCACACCGCCTCGACCAATTCGGGGCGGGTGGTCTCGTCGAGCGCTATGCCGATCCTGTCATCGCCCACCTTGCGCAGGTTTATGCGTCCGGCCTCGGCGGCGCGTATGATGACACCCTGCATCGGCCCCGCCTTCACGGTGACGGTATCGAAAAAGGCGGTCGGTTCGACTTCGAAGCCGCCGGATCTCAGGCCGTTCACCAAGCGCGCCGCCTTCAGGTGAACCCGCTGCGCGATCGCCTTGAGACCTTCAGGCCCGTGGAACACCGCGTAGAACCCTGCCATCACCGCAAGCAGAGCCTGCGCCGTGCACACGTTCGACGTGGCCTTTTCACGGCGGATATGCTGTTCGCGAGTCTGCAGGGCGAGGCGGTAGGCCTTGTTCCCGCGCGCGTCGATCGAGACGCCGACGATGCGCCCCGGCATCGCGCGTTTCATCTCGTCGCGGCACGCCATGTACGCCGCATGCGGTCCACCGAACCCCATCGAGACGCCGAAACGCTGCATGGAGCCAACGGCGATATCGGCGCCCATCGCGCCTGGCTCCTTCAGAAGCGTCAGCGCCAGCGGATCGGCGATGACGATCCCGATCGCATTCGCATCGTGAAGCTGCTCGATCGCCGCGCCGAAATCGCGAAGATGACCGTTCGTGCCGGGATACTGGAAGATGGCGCCAAAGACCGAACCGGGATCGAGCGCATCCGGAGTGCCGACGACGATCTCGATGCCGAGAGGCGCCGCGCGAGTCTGCATGACCGCGATGTTCTGGGGATGGCAGTTCTCGTCGACGAAGAAGGACTGCGCCTTCGACTTCGACTGCCGGTGCGCCATGGCCATCGCTTCCGCCGCCGCCGTCGCCTCATCGAGAAGCGACGCATTCGCCACCGGAAGCCCCGTCAGATCGCAAACCATTGTCTGGAAGTTCAGCAATGCCTCCAGCCGTCCCTGGCTGATTTCCGGCTGATACGGCGTGTAGGCGGTATACCACGCCGGGTTCTCCAGAATGTTCCGCTGGATCGCGGGCGGCGTCACGGTGCCGTACCACCCCATCCCGATCATCGTCGTGAACACCTGATTCTTGCGCGCCGTCTGCCGCATCCGCCAGAGCAGCTCCCGCTCCGACATCGGCTCACCCGAAAGCGGCGCGGTTTGGCGGATCGAGGTCGGAACCGTCTGATCGATCAGTTCGTCCAGCGATTCCACGCCGATGACAGATAGCATCGACGCCATCTCGGCCGGCGACGGACCAATGTGCCGGCGGTTGGCGAAATCATAAGGGTCATAGTCGGTCGGGGTGAACGACATCGTGCCTCCTGCAGAACCCTGCGGCCCACGGGCCGGCAATCTCGAGGGCGGCCGCGCCGCTACTCGATGAACTTCTTGTACGCATCCTCGTCCATCAGTTCGTCCAGAACCGATGTGTCGTCGATCTTCATCTTGAAGAACCAGCCCGCCAATGCGTCGTCGTTGACGCTTCCGGGATTCTCCACGACGGCTTCGTTGATCTCGACGACCTCGCCATCCAGCGGCGCCGAGATGTCCGATGCGGCCTTCACGCTCTCGATCACGGCCGCTTCGTCGCCCTTGATGAGCATCGCCCCCGTTTCGGGCAGCTCGATGAAGACGATATCGCCCAGTTGGCTCGCCGCGTGCTCGGTGATGCCGATCGTGACAATCTCGCCGTCCGCATCCAGCCATTCATGGTCTTCGGTAAACTTCATCGCTGTCCTCTATCGTTTGTAATTTGCCGGGCGGAACGGAAGCTCCGCGACCCTGACCGGCTGCCGTTTGCCGCGCAGTTCGGCGAACAATCGGGTGCCGACTTCGGCGCAGTTCGCCGGGACATAGCCCATGGAGATCGGCGCCTCGACCGACGGCCCGAAACCGCCGGAGGTGATCGTTCCGCACGGCGCCTCCGCATCTTCGCTGTCGAAAAGGGCGACGCCAGCGCGCATGGGTGCGCGACCCTCGGGCCGCAACCCGACCCTTTTTCGCGCCGCGCCATCCTGCATCTCCCGAATGAGGCGATCGGCGCCAGGAAACCCGCCCTCGCGGGCGCCGCCGGCCTTTCGTGCCTTCTGGATCGACCAGGTGAGATCCGCCTCGACGGGGCTCGTGCCGGTGTCGATGTCGTTGCCGTAGAGACAGAGCCCCGCCTCGAGCCGCAGGCTGTCGCGCGCGCCCAAGCCGGCCAATTCGACGTCATCCATCTCCAGAAGCGCCTCGGCGAACGGTATCGCGTTTCGCGGCATCGACACTGATCTCGTATCCGTCTTCGCCGGTGTAACCGGATCGGGATATCCAGAGCTCGCCCCAGTCGGAGGGCTGGCGCGTGATGTCCATGAACTTCATGCCGGCGGCCTGCGGCACCAGGCGCGCCAAGGCGGCTTCTGCGGCCGGACCCTGAAGCGCCAGAAGCGCGCGTCCCGAGACGGGCTCCGCGTCAGCACCCGTCAGGCCTTGCCGCATGTGGGCAATGTCCTCCGCCGCGCGAGAGGCGTTGACCACCAGAAAAAGCGCGTCGCCCCAATTGGCCACCATCAGATCGTCCAGGATGCCGCCATTCTCGTCGGTCAAGAGCGCATAGCGCTGACGCCCTTCCGCAAGCCCGACAATTGCCGCAGGCGTCAGCCGTTCGAGTGCGGCGGCCGGATCGTCACCGCGCAGGATGACCTGCCCCATATGACTCACATCGAAAAGCGACGCGGCCCGTCGCGTGTGCAGATGCTCGGCCATAACGACCCGCCGGATACTGCAACGGCATCTCCCAGCCGGCGAAAGAAACCATCTTCGCGCCAAGCCGGGTATGGAGATCGTGCAGCGGTGTCCGTCTGTCGTCTGTCATTCGTCCCTCGTCCGCAGCCGGCAGGATCGGCCTATTCGCGGTACCTCGTCCGCACCGATACCCCCTCTGTCCTTTCGCCTGAGATCGTTATCCCTTCGGCGGGCGCCTCGACGCCTCTCTCCAGAGTGTTCGACCCCGCGCAGGTCATTGAGCCTGAGAGTTTGCCGGGGCGTCTGTTCCCTCGGCACCGGCCGAAACCGGATTCTCCCCACACGAGACGTCAGGCACGCTACGGTGTGACGAAGCGGCGGGCAAGAACTTGCCTTGCCGTCGATTGCGCGCCAAGAAAACGCCATGAGCGATCCCCTTTTCTTCGGGTACGGCAGTCTGGTGAACCGGCAGACCCATGGCAATGAACCGGCACGTCCGGCCGCCGTCAGGGGTTGGCGTCGCGCATGGCGGCACACGCCGCTTCGACGGGTAAGTTTCCTGACCGCAATCCCCTGCCCCGACACAATTCTCGACGGGCTCGTCGCACCGGTTCCGCTGGGCGACTGGCGAGCGCTCGATCAGCGCGAACATGCCTACGACCGCAATCCCTCGATCGCCCGGCTGCGGGCCTGCGGAACCGACGTTACGGCGGCGATCTACGCGATCCCGACCGAAAGGCACGCGGCACCGACGCAAGAGAGCCCCATCCTGCTGAGCTATCTCGATGCCGTCCTCCAGGGGTACTTTCAGGAGTTCGGTGCCGAAGGGGTGCGCCATTTCACCGATACGACCGACGGATGGGAGGCGCCGATTCTCGACGATCGCAATGATCCGATCTATCCCCGCGCCACGACCCTTTCGGATGGGGAAAGACGCCTGATCAACAACGTTCTCGAGGACCTGGGCAAGGAAATCTCCGGCTCCCGGTCCGGCTGATCAGCTTTCCGGCGCGGGCGGCAATGTCGGGCGAACCTGCATCATCTCCAGAACGTCGGCCATTTCCGGCCCTTTGGCACGCCCCGTCAGCGCGAGCCGCAGCGGCATGAAAAGGCCCCGCCCCTTGCGCCCCGTCGCTTCCTTCACCTGCGAGGTCCAGGTCGACCAGGTGCCGGAATCGTAGGGCGCATGACCAAGATATTCGAACGCCTGGGCTACGAAATCCTGGTCCTCGGTGGCGACAACTTTCGCGCCATCCCCTTGCAAGACACACCACCACTCGGCCAGCTCGGCGCGGGTTGCGATGTTCTCGCGCATCACTTCCCAGAAGCGCGGCGCGAGCTCCGGGGGCACGCCGATCGCGTCGACGTCTGCTTTCACGGCGTCAAAAGGAAGCCGCTGGAGATATCGCGCGGTGAGCGGTGCCAGATCAGCGGGGTCAAACTTTGTCGGTGCGGCGCCGAACCGCGTAACGTCGAACCCCTCGATGAGGTCATCCAGGCCTTCGCGCAACTCAACCGGGTCGGCCGACCCCAGCCGGGCCATCAGGCTCAGGAGCGCCATCGGCTCAATACCACGCTCGCGCAGATCACGCAGCGCCAGGGTTCCGAGCCGTTTCGACAGCGCCTCGCCCTGCGGCCCGGTCAGCAGCGAATGATGCGCAAACCGGGGCGCCTGGCCGCCGATCGCGTCGATGATCTGGATCTGGGTAGCGGTGTTGGTGATGTGGTCGGCGCCCCGCACCACGTCGCTCACACCCATCTCCACGTCGTCCACGACGCTGGCGAGCGTGTAGAGAACCTGGCCGTCGCCGCGGATCAGCACCGGATCGCTGACGCTGGCCGCATCGATCGAGACGGTCCCCAGAATTCCGTCGTCCCATTCGATGCGCTCGTGGTTGAGCTCGAACCGCCAATGGCCTCCCCTCTCGTCCCGCAGGCGCGCCTTTTCGGTGTCCGAAAGCGACAAGGCGGCGCGATCATAAACCGGAGGCCGGCCCATGTTGAGTTGCTTCTTGCGCTTGAGGTCGAGCTCCCCCGGCGTTTCGAATGCTTCATAGAGGCGGCCGGCCGCGACCAGATCTTCCTTTGCCGCGATATACCGATCAAGGCGCTCGGATTGCCGTTCGACCCGATCCCATGTCAGGCCGAGCCACTCGAGGTCGCGCTTGATGGCATCGGCATATTCCTCCTTCGAGCGCTCCGGATCGGTGTCATCCAGCCGTAGGATGAAGGTGCCACCCGCCTTGCGCGCGATCAGAAAGTTGAAAAGCGCGGTGCGCAGATTGCCTACATGAAGATAGCCGGTCGGCGAGGGCGCAAATCGGGTGACGGTCATTCTTCGGCCTCCTTTGACGCGTCGCCCTTCCACAGCGCGCCGCACTTGTCCATATCTGCGCGCATGGAGTGGGATGTCACGGCACCGGATCTTTCAACCGTCGAAGCGATGGCGCGCGCGGCCCTGGACGCGCTGCCCGGGCCTTTTCGCGCCGCGGCGAAGGACGTTCTCCTGCGTGTGGAGGAGTTCCCGCCCGAGGATATTCTGGATGATCTGCGTATCGACGACGCCTTCGGCTTGACCGGACTCTACGACGGGGTGCCCATGACCGAAAAGTCGGTCATGGATCAGCCGGTGCAGCCCGATACCATCTGGCTATTCCGCCGGCCGATCCTTGATGAATGGGCGGACCGCGGAAACGTGACACTTGCGGCGCTCGTCGGTCATGTGACCATTCATGAACTCGCCCACCACTTCGGCTGGTCCGACGACGACATCGCCCGGATTGACCGCTGGTGGGAATGACCGACAGTCGGGTCGGCCTCAGATTCGGAAATCTTCCAGATTCCGACCGTCCGAGAGTTCTTCGTTCAGCCAATGCGGCTTGCGACCTTTGCCGGCCCAGGTCAGCGACGGATTGTCGGGATGACGAAACTTCGGCGCGCTGACCGACGCCTTCTTCTTGTTTCCGATGATCTCGTTGAGGTCCAGGCCGTGACGTCGCGCCACTTCCTGCATCTCGACCAGGGCGTCCTGCTTGCGGCGGTCCTGATAGGTGTCGAGCGCCTTCTTGACCTGTTTCTGAAGTGCCAAAAGATCTTCGCGTGACATTTGCTCGAGATCGTCGTTCATGACTGTGTTTCCCATACTACTCTATTGCGGCAGTATATGAGGCAACGAAAATCATTTTTCCAGAGCTATTCTTCACGCCGTAACTCCCACGCGGGATCACGCCAGCGATTGACGATCGGATAGCGCCGGTCGAGCCAGAAAGCCCGGGGGGTCAACCGCGCGCCGGGCGCGGACTGAAATCGCTTGTATTCCGACATATAGATGAGACCCTCGACCCGCTTTACAGTTTCGAGGTCGAACCCGCGCGCCACGATTTCTGCAACGCTTTCCTCGTGGTCAATAAGCTGCTCGAGAATCTGATCGAGGATCTCGTAGGACGGCAGGCTGTCTTCATCCCGCTGGCCCTCGCGCAATTCCGCCGAGGGCGCCTTGTCGATAATCTTCGGCGCAATCACCTCTCCGTCGGGGCCAAGCATCCACACCCGATGATTGCGATTGCGCCAACGACAGGTCTCGAAAACTCGCGTTTTATAGAGGTCCTTGATCGGATTGTAGCCCCCAGCCATGTCGCCATAGATCGTTGCATAACCCACGGCGACCTCGGACTTGTTACCCGTCGTGAGCAGGATTTCGCCAAACTTGTTCGATAGCGCCATGAGGAAAAGACCGCGCAGGCGCGACTGGATGTTCTCTTCCGTCAGGTCCGCATCTCGCCCCTCGAACGATTGCTGCAGGGTCTGTTCGATCGCGGATCTCGCAGGGTCGATTGGAATGCGATCAAGACGGCATCCCAGGATCCGGGCCAATTCGGCCGCATCCTCCAACGAATTCGCCGACGTGTATTCAGACGGAAGCATGACGCAGCGAACGTTGCCGGACCCGAGCGCATCCACGGCAATCGCAGCCACAAGCGCGCTGTCGATGCCTCCCGAGAGACCCAGAAGCACCTTTGAGAATCCGGATTTCCCGATGTAGTCGCGAAGAGCCACGACCATGGCATGATAGTCCTGTTCCCATTCGTCGGGATGGGGGACCATCTCTCCGGGCTCTGCGCACCAACCGTCGTCGCCGCGCGTGAAATCGACGTGCGCGATCGCGTCCTCGAAGACCGGCAACTGGACGGCGAGTTCCCCATGTGGATTGAGAACGAAGGACCCGCCATCGAAAATCTGGTCGTCCTGCGCGCCCGTCATGTTCAGGTAGACCAGCGGCAACCCGGTCTCGACGCTGCGCCCCACCATATGCCCCATGCGCATGTCGAACTTCCGGCGGAAATAGGGCGACCCGTTCGGAACGAGCAGGATCTCGGCCCCGCTTTCGACCTGCGCTTCGGCGACGTCTTCGTGCCAGGCATCCTCGCAGATCGGCGTGCCTATCCTGAGCGGGCCTATCCGGTAGGGTCCGTGGATCGGGCCCTGATGATAGATGCGGTATTCGTCGAAGACACGGTTGTTGGGCAGGTGATGCTTCAGGATTCGCGCCTTGACCTCGCCGTTTTCGAGGATCCAGTATGCATTGTAGAGCTTGTCGCCGTAGGCGTAGGGGCCGCCGATGCCGATTGCGGGCCCGTCGCTGCAATCCCGCGCCAGGTCTTCGATCGCCTGCATGGCATGTCGCGAAAAGGACGGCCTCATCACCAGGTCCTGTGCCTGGTATCCGGTGACGAACATTTCCGTCAGGGCCAGCATGTCCGACCCCGCCGCCCGTGCCGTCTTCCAGGCGTCACGCGCCAGGACGAGGTTCCCTTCGATATCGCCGACGGTCGGATTCAACTGCGCCATCGTCAGGCGGAAACGGTCGCTCATCATGCACTCCATCTGGGCAAGCGCGGGTCTATCCTCCAGCGTCCCGGGAAGAAAGGTGGCGTCAAACCCGTTGCGAGCCCAAGGGCACCGCTCTAGGCTCCCGCCCCAGAGCCACCCAGAGATCAAGAACAGGACCGGGAACATCGTGCTTGCATTCGGACGCGGCCGCGCCCTCGCCGCAATTCTGGCGATTTCACCAGCCTCGCCGGCTCTCGCGCAGCAGAGCCAGGACGTGGTGACCAAGCAATACGACGACGGCGGTGTCTATGAAGGCACATTCCGTGACGGCAAACAGCACGGAACCGGTACCTACAGATTGCCGAACGGCTACGAATACACCGGCGAATGGGTCGACGGCGAAATTCGGGGAACGGGCACGGCGCGTTTTCCCGATGGCCTCATCTATGAAGGAGAATTCGCGGCCGGCAAGCCCGAGGGCCAGGGCCGGATCACTTTCGCCGATGGCGGCACCTATGAAGGCGAGTGGCTGGACGGGGAGATGACCGGCGAAGGCGTTGCGATCTACGCCAACGGAGTGCGCTACGACGGCGCCTTCCTGAACGGCAAGCATCACGGCCAGGGGCGAATGGAGAGCCCGTCCGGCTATGTCTACGAAGGTACGTGGGAGAACGGCGAGAAGAATGGCGCGGGCCGGATCACCTATCCCGACGGCGCGACATACGAAGGCGACTTCGCGGGCGGTCTGCGCGCGGGAACCGGGACCCTCACGATGCCCGACGGGCTCACTTATACCGGCCAGTGGGAGGGCGGCGAGATCCACGGCGCGGGTACCCTCACTCAACCCAACGGCGACATCTACGAAGGCGAGTTCGTGGACGGAAAGCGCGAAGGCGCCGGCACCGTCACCTACAGCAACGGCGACGTCTACGAGGGCGAGTTCGCCAACGACCAGCGGCATGGCGAAGGCACGTTCCGGGGCACCGACGGCTATGTCTACGAAGGCAATTGGGTCGAGGGCCAGATCGAGGGCGCAGGCCGCGTCTCCTACCCCGACGGCTCGGTCTACACCGGCGATTTCCGCGACGGTCTCGCCGATGGCCAGGGTCGCATCGAATATCCCGACGGGAGCACGTACGAGGGCGGCTGGCAGGCGGGGGTCATTTCCGGGGAAGGCCGCGCCACCTACCCGGACGGCAGCACCTACGAAGGCGGGTTCATCAGCGCCCAGAACGAAGGATTCGGCGTCCTCACCCATGCAGACGGTTACGTTTATGAGGGCGAATGGAAGGCCGGCCAGCGTCAGGGACAAGGGACGGCCACCTACCCCGATGGCACCGTCTACGAAGGCTCCTTCGTTGACGGCGAGCGCGCGGGCCAGGGAAAACTGACCATGCCCGACGGCTTCGTCTACGAAGGCGAATGGAGCGAAGGCGAGATCGAGGGTGAGGGGATCGCGACCTACGCCAACGGCGACGTCTACGAAGGATCGTTCATCGACGGTCGGCGTCAGGGACAAGGCACCATCCGCTATGCGAGCGGCGAGAGCGTGGAGGGAGAGTTCCGCGAGGGTGTTCTTCTCGACGATTCCGAGCCCGAGCCTCAGGAGCCGGACGAGACTCCCGCATCACCGGATCAGAACTGACGAACCGGTGATCCTGTCACCACGGGATCGATTGCCGCGCGTAGTCGTAGAACCCGCCGCTATGGTCGGGGGTCAGATCGTCGACGACGGCGAGAAGGTTCCGCGCGGCCTCGTCGGGCGACACGGTGCGGTGCCGCGCGGCATATTCGGCCGTCAGATCGGTGGCGACAGTGCCGGGATGAAGTGCAACGCACACAGCCTGCTTGTGCGTCCGACGCAACTCGATGGCCGCCGTGTGCAGCAGCTGATTTCAGGGCTGTCTTCGCGGTCCGGTAGCTGTACCAGCCGCCGATCGCGTTGTCTCCGATCGACCCGACGCGCGCAGAGAGCGCCGCGAACACGCAGCGCCGGTCCCTCGCCATCAGACGCACCGAATGCTTCAGGACGAGAAGCGGCCCCATCGCGTTCAACCGGAACTGGGCGAGCAAGGCCTCGGGCTCGACCGCGCCGAGTGACTTCTCCGGCTCGCGGCCGGAGATCGACAACGCCCCGGTCGCCACGAAGATCAGATCGACCGGCCCCTCGATTGCGGCGAGGCAGGTCCGCACCGATTCCTCGTCGGTGAGGTCCATGCCGTGGTCCGTGCGCGAGAGCGGGGTCACCTCCACGCCGCGGGCCGCCAATTCGCGCGCGACGGCGGACCCGATGCCTCCTGTCGCACCGATGACCAAAGCTTTCTCCATCGTCCGCCTCCCCTTCGCGAGGCAAATAAGAGGCCGGCCCTTCCCGTCAAATCCGGCGACGAATTGCAACGGGAGGGCTTGGCGCGCACGCACGGACGCGTATAGTCGCCTCCATGAGCATGTCCGCGCCATTCCCGGGTCTTCTTCTTAGCCGCCTCTGAGCGTGCCGGAGCCCCGGCGCGCGCGCTCAGGGGTCAGCAGAACGCGCCGGACGGACACAAACCGCTCAAGAGGATCCAATGACAGAACGAACGTTCCAACCGCGTCCTGATATTCGACACCACATTGCGCGACGGCGAACAATCGCCCGGCGCCACGATGAGCCACATCGAGAAACTGCAAATCGCGCAGCTGCTCGACGAGATGGGCGTCGACATCATCGAGGCGGGCTTTCCGATCGCGAGCCAAGGCGATTTCGAGGCGGTCCGAGAAATCGCCCATCAGACCAGGAACGCGGTCGTCTGCGGCCTGTCGCGCGCCAACCCGAACGATATCGACCGGGCATGGGAGGCGGTCCAGCATGCCCGACATCCGCGGATCCATACGTTCATCGGCACCTCCCCGTTCCACCGCGAAATGCACGGACTGGATCAGGACGCGATGGCCGAGCGCATCCATGCGGCGGTGACCCGGGCCCGCGATCTCTGCGACAACGTGCAGTGGAGCTCCATGGACGCCACCCGCACCGAGCGGGATTTCCTGCATCGCACCGTAGAGATCGCCATCAAGGCCGGCGCCACGACCATCAACATACCCGACACCGTCGGCTATACGGCTCCGCGCGAAAGTGCCGCGCTGATCCGGGATCTGATCGAGAATGTTCCTGGCGCCGAAGAGGTGGTCTTCGCAACGCACTGTCACAACGATTTGGGCATGGCGACGGCCAACAGCCTGGCCGCGGTCGAGGCCGGCGCGCGTCAGGTCGAGTGCACGATCAACGGGCTGGGCGAACGCGCCGGCAACACCGCGCTTGAGGAAGTCGTGATGGCGCTGCGGGTGCGCCATGACATCATGCCCTTCGACACGGGCATCGACACGACGAAAATCATGCAGGCGAGCCGCATGGTCTCCACCGTCAGCGGCTTTCCCGTCCAGTACAACAAGGCGATCGTGGGCAAGAACGCCTTCGCCCACGAAAGCGGCATCCATCAGGACGGCGTCCTGAAGAACGCCGAGACGTTCGAGATCATGAGGCCCGAAGATGTGGGCCTGACCGAAACCAATCTGGTCATGGGCAAGCATTCCGGGCGCGCCGCGCTGCGCTCGAAGCTCAAGGATCTGGGTTTTGATGTGGCAGACAACCAGCTCAACGACGTCTTCGTACGTTTCAAGGCGCTCGCCGACCGCAAGAAGGAGGTCTACGACGACGACCTGATCGCGTTGGTACGCGACCAGGCGCAGATCGGAAGCGACCGCATCAGTGTCAGGTTCCTTCGGGTCATCTGCGGCACTGACGCGCCGCAATCGGCCGACCTCATCCTGGAGATCGACGGCAAGGAGGAACGGACCACGGCGCAGGGCGACGGGCCCGTAGACGCCACATTCAACGCGGTGAAGGCCCTCTTCCCCCACAGCGCCCGGCTGCAGCTCTATCAGGTGCATGCGGTTACCGAAGGCACCGACGCCCAGGCGACCGTCAGCGTGCGCATGGAAGAGGATGGGCGCATCGCCACAGGACAGGCGGCCGATACCGATACGGTCGTCGCCAGTGCCAAGGCCTATGTCCATGCGCTCAACCGTCTTCTGGTCCGGCGGGAAAAATCGGATCCGGACTCGGACGTCAAACGGGTGAGCTACAAATCGGCCGGATGATCCCGGAACCATCGCGGCGAGTTCGCGCCGAGGAGGTTTTAGCTGCCCTTTCGTTAACCTCTGCGTGCTTCTATAAGTCCGCACAACCGGCGCCCCCAAGGTCGCCGGCTCATCGAGCAGAAATCTGGGGCACATTTTATGGCGGGCTTCTTCAGCCTCTTCTCGTCGGACATGGCGATCGATCTCGGCACGGCCAACACATTGGTTTATGTGAAAGGTCGCGGGATCATCCTGAACGAACCATCCGTGGTGGCCTACCACGTCAAGGGCGGAAAGAAGGAGGTTCTCGCGGTCGGCGAGGACGCGAAACTCATGCTCGGCCGCACGCCAGGCTCGATCGAAGCGATTCGCCCCATGCGGGAAGGCGTGATCGCAGACTTCGACGTGGCCGAAGCAATGATAAAGCACTTCATCCGCAAGGTTCACCGTCGCACGACCTTCACCAAGCCGAAGATCATCGTCTGCGTGCCCCACGGCGCCACGCCGGTCGAAAAGCGCGCCATCCGCCAGTCGGTCCTGAGCGCCGGCGCGCGGCGTGCCGGCTTGATCGCTGAACCGATCGCGGCGGCCATCGGCGCGGGCATGCCGATAACCGACCCCACCGGCTCGATGGTCGTCGATATCGGCGGCGGCACGACCGAAGTCGCCGTCCTTTCGCTCGGTGACATCGTCTATGCCCGCTCTGTCCGCGTCGGCGGCGACCGGATGGACGAGGCCATCATCAACTACCTGCGCCGGCAACAGAACCTGCTCATCGGTGAATCCACCGCAGAACGCATCAAGACGTCGATCGGCACGGCACGCATGCCCGACGACGGACGCGGCGCGGTGTTGCAGATTCGCGGACGCGACCTGCTCAACGGCGTCCCCAAGGAGACCGAAATAAATCAGGCGCAAGTGGCCGAGGCCCTGAACGAGCCAGTTCAGGCGATCTGCGAGGCGGTGATGACTGCGCTCGAGGCGACTCCGCCGGATCTGGCCGCCGACATCGTGGATCGCGGCGTGATGCTCACGGGGGGCGGTGCACTACTGGGCGACTTGGATCTCGCGCTCCGCGAGCAGACGGGGCTGGCCGTCTCGGTCTCGGATGAGACACTGAACGCAGTTGCCTTGGGCACCGGCAAGGCGCTGGAGTATGAAAAGCAGCTTCGGCATGTCATAGATTACGACAGCTGACCTAAGCGCCGTTCCGAGAGGCTGGATGGCACGAGATCGTGGCAGCATCGACTACGCAAGTCCGCTTCGCCGGATATTCGTGATTGGCTTGGTGATGGTCCTGCTGGGCCTGTTCCTCATCTGGCGGATCGACGGGCCGCGCGCAGAACGCGTGCGCGCAATGATCGTGGACCGGGTCGTGCCGCCGATGGAATGGGCCCTCGTACCCGCCACCCGTATCGGTGGAATGGTCGAGAACTTTGAAAGCTACACGCGGATCTACGAACAGAACCGGCAGTTGCGCCGCGAGCTGCAGCAGATGAAGGCCTGGAAGGAAGCCGCTCTCCAGCTCGAGCAGCAGAACGCGAAACTGCTTGATCTCAACAAGGTGCGGCTCGATCCCAAACTTACCTACATCACCGGCGTAGTGTTGGCGGACAGCGGGTCTCCGTTCCGGCAGTCCGTTCTGCTCAACGTCGGCGCGCGCGACGGCATTCAGGACGGCTGGGCTACGACCGACGGGCTCGGCCTCGTCGGGCGCCTTTCCGGGGTCGGGGATTCCTCCTCGCGCGTGGTCCTGCTGACGGACAGCAACAGCCGCGTCCCGGTCACGATCCAGCCCTCGGGCCAGCGCGCGATCCTGAGCGGCGACAACTCGACCCTTCCATTCGTCGAGTTCCTCGATGCGCCGGAACTTGTGCGGCCGGGCGACCGCGTCGTCTCTTCGGGGGACGGCAAAGTCTTTCCCGCCGGCCTCCTCGTCGGCCAGATCGTCACAACGAGCGACCGGCGCCTGCGCGTCCGGCTCGCGGCGGAATACGACCGGCTCGAATTTCTGCGGGTGTTGCGCAGCCCCGAAGGCGAATCCATCACCGACCCGGGCGGCCTGAT
Organism: uncultured Alphaproteobacteria bacterium; assembly: GCA_963709765.1. Lineage (GTDB taxonomy): Bacteria > Pseudomonadota > Alphaproteobacteria > Rhodobacterales > Rhodobacteraceae > Roseitranquillus. The sequence continues at coordinate 261,639 of CAVPXL010000002.1, forward strand.
CGCGCCGGGATCCGCCAACGACGCGCCCGACGGCGAGAACCTTGCCCAGGAGGGCGTCGATGGCTGACCCTGTTGCGTCCGAGCGCCTCAAATTCCGGCTGCTTTACACAGGCGCCGCGCTTCTGATCCTGCTCGCCACCCTGGTGCCCCTCGGCGATGGAGCGGGCGGATTGCCGGGCCCCGACCTCGTCGTCGCCTTGACGCTGGCCTGGGTCCTGCGGCGCCCGGACTTCGTTCCGGTCGCGCTGGTGGCCGCCGTGATGCTTCTGGCCGACGTGGTCCAGATGCGTCCGCCTGGACTCTGGGCCGCCATCGTATTGGTCGGTCTCGAATTCCTGCGATCACGGGAAGCGAGTTGGCGCGACATAAACTTCCTCGGCGAAGTCTTTCTGATATCGAGTGTCCTGTTCGTGATGACGCTGCTGAACTGGGTTAATTCTGACGACCTTTCTGGTCCCAAATCCGGGCTTGGGCATGTACCTTCTTCAATTCCTCGCAACGGCTGCGGCGTACCCGTTTGTCGTCATCTTCTTCCGCGCCGTGACCGGTCTGCGCAAGGCGGCACCGGGCGCGGTCGATGCGCTGGGGCACCTGCTGTGAAGCGGATCGCGGCAGACGCGGCTCTGAGCAGCCGCCGGATCACCCGGCGCTCGCTGGTTCTTGGCGTCGCACAGGCGGCGTTCATGGGCGGTCTCGCCTGGCGGATGCGGCAGATGCAGGTCGAGCAGGCCGAGGAGTTCCGGCTGCTGGCCGAGGAGAACCGCATCAACATGCGCCTCATCGCACCGGCACGGGGCCTGATCTATGATCGCAACGGCGTCATCGTGGCCGACAATTCGCAGAACTACCGCATCGTGATCGTGCGCGAAGAAGCCGGCGACATCGACGAAACCATCAGCAAGCTGCGGCGCCTCGTCCATATCGACGACGCGGAGCTCGAACGGTCGATGCGGGAGATGAACCGGCGCAGTGCCTTCGTGCCGGTCACACTCGTCGACCGGCTCGAATGGAACGACATCGCCGAAGTGGCGGTCAATACGCCCTCGCTACCTGGGAGTGACGCCCGATGTGGGGCTATCGCGCTTCTACCCCATGGGACCCGATCTGGCGCATGTGATCGGGTACGTTGGCCCGGTCAGCGATTACGATCTGTCGAAGACCGAGGACCCCGACCCTCTGCTCCAGATCCCGAAGTTCCAGATCGGGAAAACCGGAGTCGAGACCAAGCTGGAGCACATGTTGCGCGGCAAGGCCGGAGCGCGCCGCATCGAGGTCAACGCCGTCGGCCGCGTGATGCGCGAGCTCGACCGGCACGAAGGCATCGCCGGCAGCGACATCAAGCTGACGATCGACCACCGTCTGCAGAACTTCGTGCAGGCCCGGCTCGCCGGGGAAAGCGGCGCGGCGGTCGTGCTGGATGTACGCACGGGAGACATCATGGCCATCGGCTCGGCCCCGGTTTCGATCCGAACAAGTTCGTGCGCGGGATATCCTCGGCCGACTACCGCGCACTGACCGAGAACAAGTATCGCCCGCTGGCTGACAAGTCGGTCCAGGGCACTTACCCGCCCGGTTCGACCTTCAAGATGATGACGGCGATCGCCGCGCTGGAAGCAGGCGTCATCGGCTACAACGGCACCGTCTATTGCCCCGGATTCCTGAAGTCTGGCGGGCGCCGCTTCCACTGCTGGAAGCGTGGTGGCCACGGGCACATGAACTTGCACGACGCGCTGCAGCAAAGCTGCGACGTGTATTTCTATGAGGTCGCGCAGCGTTGCGGGATCGACAAGATCGCGGAAGTTTCGCGACGGTTCGGGCTCGGGCAGCGGCATGATCTGCCGATGTCGGCCGTGGCGGATGGCCTGATGCCGACGCGCGACTGGAAACGCGCACGCAAGGGCGACGACTGGATGCCAGGCGACACGCTCAACGCGGCAATCGGCCAGGGTTTCGTCCTCGCATCTCCGCTTCAGCTCGCCGTCATGACGGCGCGGATCGCAAGCGGCATCGCCGTGGCGCCGCGTCTCATCAAGTCCGTCGGTGGGAGCGAGACCGAGATCCCGGCCCCGGAGCCGCTCGGCGCACGGGCGGGCCACCTCGAAGCGGTGCGGCAGGGCATGATTTCTGTGTCCAATTCCCGTCGCGGCACGGCCTATCGCAGCCGTATCGCGGAAGAGACGATGCAGATGGCGGGCAAGACCGGCACCAGCCAGGTGCGAAACATCACGGCGGCCGAGCGCGCGAGAGGCGTGTCCAGCAACGACGATCTGCCTTGGGAGCGCCGTGACCACGCGCTGTTCGTGGGGTTCGCTCCCGCCGACGCGCCGCGTTATGCCGTGGCGGTGGTTGTCGAGCACGGCGGCGGCGGGTCGACCGCCGCAGCTCCGGTTGCGCGGGACGTCATGCTCCAGGCGCTGCACGGGGGTGAACTGCCACCGCTCACTGCCTACCCTTCCGGTGTCCGCGATCAGATCCGCGAGATGCAGGAAGCGCTGCCGCTGCGGCCCGCGCCGTCTCGGGATACCGCTCGGAGCCGTGCTTGATGGTGCAGCGAGATGGCAGACGCTGCCGGGGCGAGCCGGCCATGAGTTATCTGGAATATACGGTCAAGACAGTCCCCACCGGGTTCCGCAAGATCCTCTATCTGAACTGGCCTCTCGTGATCCTCTTGACCAGCGTCGCCTCCGCCGGTTTCCTGATGCTCTTTTCGGTGGCGGGCGGCTCGCTCAGCCCTTGGGCTGAGCCACAGATAAAGCGATTTGTCCTGGGACTTGCGGCGATGTTCACGGTCGCGATGGTGCCGATCTGGTTCTGGCGGAACGTGGCCGGCCTCGCCTATCTGATCTCGATCGTCCTGCTTGTCGCCGTCGAAGTGGCCGGAACCACCGGTATGGGCGCGACGCGCTGGATCGATCTCGGGTTCATGCGCCTGCAGCCGTCGGAGCTGACCAAGATCACGCTCGTGATGCTGCTCGCGGCCTATTATGACTGGCTGCCGGTCAAGAAGGTTTCGCATCCGTTCTGGGTGATGGTGCCGCTGGCCTTCATCCTGATCCCTACCCTGCTCGTGTTGAAGCAGCCGGATCTGGGAACGGCCATCCTCCTCGTCGCGGGCGGCGGGATCGTGATGTTTCTCGCCGGCGTGAGCTGGTGGTATTTCGGCGCGGTTGCCTTCGCTTCGGGGGGCCTCGTCTATGCCGTCCTGAACTCGCGTGGGACGCCCTGGCAGCTGCTCAAGGACTACCAGTACCGGCGGATCGACACTTTCCTGGACCCGGCCTCAGATCCGCTCGGCACGGGCTACCACATCACCCAGTCCAAGATCGCCTTGGGATCGGGAGGATGGACAGGACGCGGCTTCATGCAAGGCACGCAAAGCCGGCTGAACTTCCTGCCCGAGAAGCATACCGACTTCATCTTCACGACCCTGGCCGAGGAATTCGGGTTCATCGGCGGCATATCCCTGCTGTCGCTCTATGGCCTGATCATCATGTTCTGCATCGTGATCGCGGTAAGGATGAAGGATCGCTTCAGCTCGCTGCTCACGCTCGGGATTGCCGCGACGTTCTTCCTGTTCTTCGCGGTCAACATGAGCATGGTGATGGGACTGGCGCCCGTGGTGGGCGTCCCCCTGCCCCTCGTGAGCTACGGAGGCTCTGCCATGCTCGTTCTGATGGCCGCATTCGGCCTGGTTCAAAGCGCCCACGTCCACCGACCGCGCGGCCGATGACCAAAGTCTATTTCGCGGGAAAGCCCGCCGCATGGGAGCGCTGGCAGGGGCCACTGGAACGCGCCTTCCGGGAGGCCGATGTACCGGCGACGATCTCGCCGGATCTGCCGCCGGAAGACGCTGACTACGTAGTGATCGGCGATACCAGCGGGATTGATGATTTCGGCAGGTTTACTCGCGCCAAGGCGATCCTCGGGACATGGGCCGGCGTCGAGAAACTGGCGCCTGATCCCACGCTGACGCAGCCTCTCGCGCGCATGGTCGAAAGCGGCATGACCGACGGAATGGTGGATTACGTCTGCGGGCATGTGCTGCGCCATCACCTCGACCTCGACGCCGACATTCGTCGCGATGCGCCGGAATGGGCACCGCGGGTTCCGCCGCTGGCGCGCGAGAGGAAGGTCAGTGTGCTGGGCCTCGGAGAGCTCGGAGGCGCGGCCGCGCAGGCGCTGGCGCGCCATGGCTTTGACGTAGCAGGCTGGAGCCGGCGCCCGAAGACTCTGGAGGGTGTGACCTGTCACTCAGGGAGCGGCGGGTTGCAAACGATGCTGGCGCGCTCCGAGATCCTGGTCGTCCTGCTGCCCCTCACGCAGGAGACGGACAGCATCCTTGGCACCGGCGAATTCGCTGCCCTGCCGCGCGGGGCGATATTGATCAACCCTGCCCGCGGCGCGCTGATCGACGACGGCGCGTTGCTGGCGGCGCTCGAACTCGGGCCAGGTCGGCCATGCCACACTCGACACCTTCCGGCAGGAGCCTCTGCCGCCCGATCATCCGTTCTGGCGTCACGACCGGGTAACGGTGACCCCGCACATCGCGTCCGCCACACGGCCCGATACTGCGGCGCGCACCATCGCCGAGAACGTCCGCCGCGGCGAGAATGGCGAGCCGTTCCTGCACCTCGTGGATCGCCGCGCGGGGTACTGACGGGGCCGCCTAGCGCAGCCGCGGTGGCCGGTCGGGATCCATGCCGGGCGCGCCCGGAGCCTCTCTCCGCCGGACTTTCACGCGCGGGATATCCAGCCGGAGCCCGACGCGCTCCAGGCGGGCGGCAATCGGATTCTCTGCCGCCGCGAACATGACGTCGATGGACGCCGCGTCGGTGCCGAACGCCACGGCCTCGTTCACCGCCTGTGCGAGTGCGTCCTCGGCCCCCGGCACCGGATTGATGAAGGTCAGGAGAAGACTCGCAGGGCCGTCGTCGTACCGCGCACCCGCGAGATAGGCATGCGCAGCCATCCCGGCGAGCCCGGCGAGCTTGGCGTCCAGCGCCGACAGGAGCCGCGTGTCCAGTCCGGTCGGGCTTTCGACACCGCGGACCTTTTCCGCGGTTGGGTCGGGGCGATGCCGCAGGCGTTCGGCCAACCAGTCGATCACGCCTGGCGGCAACAGGAGCTCGGCCCCCTCGACCGCCACATTCACGCCAAACCCGAGCCCCTGCCCGGCGAGGGCTGAAAGGACCCGTCGCCCCGACAGGGCCGCGTAGGGCGTAGGGTTGTCGGTGAAATCCGCCATCCGCTCTTCGGTATCGAAGCCCAGCACGAACGACCCGCTTCCGGTCTCAAGAACCAGCGGCGAGATGTCGTCCGACCCGGGCTCGCTTTCAAGGACGAGGAACAGCTCCACATCCACGAGCCGTTCGTAGCATCGCAGCCGCGCCGCCTCGTCCTCGGGCTCGGCGTTCATCGCCGCCACGACGGCATCGAGCGGAGTCATCCCAACACCTCCCTAACGCGGGCACGCAGATCGGGCACGAGTTCGCTCTCGAACCAGGAGTTGCGCTTCAACCATGCGGTGTTGCGCCACGACGGGTGCGGGATCGGATAGATCCGCGGCGCATGATCGCGCCAGGCCGCCACGGTACGCGTCACACCTCCCCGCGCCGCCGGGCCGAGATGCCAGCGCTGCGCATAGCCCCCCACCAGCAGCGTCAGTTCGATCCGCCCTAGCATCGCCATCACGCCGTCTCTCCACGTGCGGGCGCAGACCGGAGGTGGCGGCAGGTCCGAACCGCCGGAATCGTAGCCCGGAAAACAGAACGCCATCGGTACGATCGCCACGTGGCCCCGATCATAGAACGTCGCCTCGTCGATGCCGAGCCAGTCGCGCAGCCGCTGGCCCGATTGATCCCAGAATGGCGTGTTGGCTTTGTGCACCCGCCATCCCGGCGCCTGGCTGGCTACCAGAATCCTGGCCTCCGGCTGGAACCATACGATCGGGTTCGGCGCGTGCCTGCTCGCCGTCGATGCAAAACGCTCCGCACACATCGTGCAGTTTCGCAGGTTGCGTCTCAGTTCGTCTTGCTCGTCCATGACAGCGACTTACCCGCGTGCCACGCTCCCCGCAATTGCCACGCAGGGCGGGAGAGGCGGTTGCCCCGTGAGACTCGCTAAGATATTCGGATTCATGTGAAACTGGAGGTATCGGATGTATCGAGTTTGGGACTTCGTCACAAATTATTCGATCCTGCTGATCTCAGGCGCGCTTCTCGCTCTGTTCTGGGCCAATATCGACGCCGGAAGTTACCACCACTTCGTCGATTTCGTCGTGATCGACGACTTCTTCATCGGACACGCCCATTACGACGAAGCCGGACACTTCCACCGCACCCTGACCGCCCATTACCTCGTGAACGACGTTCTGATGGCCCTCTTCTTCGCCATCGCGGCGAAGGAGGTCTGGGAGGCCGTCATTCTCGAGAACGGCTCGCTGCGCGGCAAGAAGGCGGCGACCCCTCTGTTCGCGACGGCAGGCGGCATGCTCGGCCCGATCACCGTCTATTTCGGCCTCGCCCTGATCCTCGGATCCGACACCTACGACGCGGTCGCGAATGGCTGGGCCATTCCCACGGCGACCGACATCGCCTTCAGCTATCTCGTCGGCCGCATCGTCTTCGGTGCCGGACACCCGGCCGTGCGCTTCCTTCTGCTGCTGGCCATCGCCGACGATGCGGCGGGCCTCATCATCCTTGCGGTCTTCTATCCTTCGGGCGACCTCGCACCCCAGTGGCTCCTGCTGTCTCTGGGCGCGTCAGTGGCCGTCTACGTCCTGTTCAACTGGCTGCCCCGGCGCATGGATCGCGGCGACGAGTTGCGCCCCGCCTCGACCTGGGTCCGGGAAAGACTTTCCTATTGGCCCTATGCCGTGGCCGCCGCGCTCAGCTGGTATGGCTTTCAGGAAAGCGGTCTTCATCCGGCCCTCGGCCTTCTCCCGGTCGTCCTGACCATTCCGCATGCGGACCGCGCCTTCGGGATCTTCTCCGAGGCCGAAACCTACGCCACAGACCTGCTCAACTACATCGAGCACAAGCTGAAATTGCCGGTGGAGATCATCCTCTTCTTCTTCGGACTGATGAATGCCGGCGTGGAGTTCTCTTCGATCGGGGCACCGACGTGGCTCGTCCTGCTCGGCCTCCTGATCGGCAAGCCGGTGGGCGTGCTCGTTGTCGGCTGGCTGGCAGCAAAGCCTTTCGGATTGGGACTTCCTGCGGGCATGCGGACGATCGACCTCCTGGTCGTCGGTTGCGTCGCCGCGATCGGTTTCACGGTGTCGCTCTTCATTGCCAGCGTCGCATTCGAGGCCGGACCGGTTCAGGATGCGGCCAAGATGGGCGCCCTCTTCAGTTTCTTCGCCGTCGTGATGGCGATCTTCGCAGGCAAGCTGGCGGGCGTCGAGAGACAGACAGGATAGGCCCGCGGACTGCACTCATGGTCCGCGTATGCTGGGCCATCGGACGAGACGAAATTGCACCCTGCGGGTCTTGTCCTCCCTCACCGCGGCGTCTAAACACGCCGTCACCTGCTGGGGTGTAGCCAAGTGGTAAGGCAGCGGTTTTTGGTACCGTGTACCGTAGGTTCGAATCCTACCACCCCAGCCAGTGAAACGCTCCAAGTTCATGGAAGAAAACGGAAACCGTGCCCCGGTTCCGGGTTCCCTGGCCTGATCCGGCAGGTGTGACACAAAGTGTGACACATGCTGTGACACAAACCGGCCTCCAGGCCGGCGCGCAGCGGTCCCGTCGCACCTCCCGCCCTCAGGCGCCCCGTCGCCCGCGACCGGTCGGCCCGTACCTCCAGCGGCGCGGCCGCATCTTCTACTTCCGCAAGCGCTTACGCCACGTCATCGCAGAAAAGTGCGGCCGCGCGTTTTTGCGCGTGTCGCTTCGAACCCCCCTCCTGTCCGAGGCGATGAGCCGTGCTGCCCGTCTCCTCGCAGTCCTGGATGGCGAAGAGACACGGTTGATGACGGATCGCGAGTTGCAGACGTTTCCTGCGGAAAAGATCGGGCTAACCCTGGCCGAACTCCTGCGCGCCGAGTTGACGCGGATCCTCGAGGAGCAGGCATCCGCTGCCACCTCAGATGATGCGCAGATCGACGCGCGCATCGCCGCGCTCGAGGCGCAGCATGCGCAGTTGCGCCGGCAGGCGCGGCGCAACGACTTCGCTTCGGTTCATAAGAATCTCGATGCGGCCGCCGAGTCCCTCGGCCTTGCCGTTCCCGCGCCGATGCCGGTGGAACTCGGGCGATGCGCCATCAAGCTGGCCCAGGACACGAACGCGGTGGAACAGCAGGTTCTCGATGGCGAGAACCTGCACATGGCCGCCGCGCCACTCGTCGCGCAGCATTCGGATCTGCGGCCCCGCGACTTCATCCGCACCCAGGCGGTCACGCTCCAGGCCGCGTGGGACCGCGCGCTCGAGCTTTATCCGTCGCGCGACATGAAGGGGAACATCGACGCCATCGCCAAGCTGGCGATCGACTGGTTCGGTGGCAGGCCCGTGGCTTCGATCAAGCGCGACGACCAGGAAGCCTTCTTTCTGTGGATGGCGCGGCTTCCCAAGACCCCTGGCAAGCGGCACGGCATGAACCGGTTTTGCCGCGAGGCGCCGAAGGATCCGACGCTCTACACGTCCAGCAAGCAAGACGAGATCGACGCGGCGGACTTCGCCGACGAGGAAGTCATGACCGAGATCCGCGCGCTCGACCACATCTCCGACGTGGAGAAGCGGGCGTTGCTCTCCGAGCGCCTGACGCCCCGGCTTTCGCTGACGACGATCAAGCGCAACCGCGATGGCTTGAACCGTCTCTGCAAGGCGGCCGCCGATCTGGGATGTCCCGATTGTGCTGCCCTACCGGCAGATCGAGCGCCTGGTCACGTACTCCGGCTCGCAGGATCCCCTTCATGTCCGCGTCACGCAGCCCAAGACCCGCATGCCCTTGACCGAGGAGCGTATGCCTCCCGCTTGCTGCCACCCTACCGGACCCGGCTCAGGAGCTGCTGACAATCGCCTGCGCACTCTGGTTGTCATCCAGCCATCTGATCTTGCTTCTCGTTCCACCCAGATCCTCGAACGCGCGGGACCGGCACGAGAAGACGATGATCTGCTGGTCTCGCGCGGCGCGCGTCAGGGCGGTGAACATCTTCTCGATGCGCCGATCGTCGCTGTGGACGAGCGCATCGTCGAGGATGACGGGCACGGGCGAGCCTGCGATGGCATAGAGGCGGGCAAAGGCCAGGCGCGTCAGGATCGCGATCTGCTCGAACGCGCCTCCGCTCAGGGCCCCGACCCGGTCCGAGGTGCCATTTCTGACGAGGCTTCCTATCGCGAGCTCGTCGCCATCCATCTCCACGTCCGCGCCCCCGTAGACCGCAGCAACGAGGGGCCTCAGCTCACGCAGGACCGGCTCGAAGTATGTGTCCCGCGCCCGTAAGCGCGCCGCCTGCAGCTCGGTGCGCAGGACCTGCAGGCTTTCCACCTCGAAAGCGTATCGGGCTGCGCGCTTCTCTTCCTTCTCCAGCATACCGCGCGCCTCCTCGAGACGCTCTTCCACCCGATCGTCGGCACGGGCACGGATCTGTCCGTCGAGGCCGGCGATCTCCGATCGCAGGGCAGCGCGGCGCGTTTCCGTATTGTCGGTCACGCTCTGGAGCCGGTCGAACTCGGCGCGGGCCAGATCGATGTCGGGAGCCGTGCTCTCCATCTCCCGCAGGGCTTCACCTGCCCTCCCGAGATCCTTCTCGGCGGCCTCCATATCTTGTCGCCACTGAGCCTCGTTCTGATCGGCGCCCGATTGCGCCTCCTCGACGGCCCTGCGTGCGGTTTCGTGAGTGTCCCGGGCGATCCTCAAAGCCGTGTCGGCCTCTACCGATGCCGCCGTGCAGCTGCGCTCGTGAGCGCGGGATGACTCGAGGGTTTCCTCCGCCTCCTCAAGCGTGCGATTGGCTTCGGCGAGGGCGAGTTCGAACGCGCTGGCGTCGTGCCCCCCGGCACACCCGGTCCGGTAGGAGGCACGCACCTCCTCGATGATCTTCGAGATGCCCTCTTCCTGCCTGTCTTTCTCGTCGGCAGCCGAGCCGCCACCATCGGTGCACGCACGCGCGGCCATGTCCTCGATCTCGGACGCGAGAGCCTCGCGGCCGGCGCGCAGAGCGTCCGCCCCCCCGGGAGCGATGACGTCAATGGCCTGCTGGGCCGACGACCGCGCGGATGTCGCCGCAGCGCGGGCGGCCACGAGGGCGCGCAGATCTCCGATGCGCTCGCAACCGATCCCTTGGAGGAGGTCCTCGAGCCGCTGCTCCAGATCCTCCAGCGTGTCTCGGCCGGCCCGATCCTGGGCTGCACCAGGCCGGGCAGTGAGCCGCCCGAACCCGGGCAGATCGATCTCGACAGGGTCGACGATCGCGATGGCATCGCCGGCCGGCACGGCGCGGCCTTCGATCAAGGCCTCGTGCCCGGATCGCTCGTAGGAAAAGCTGAGGGTCGCCGCATGCGCCTCGCGCACGGCGCGGGCCTTCTCGATCTCGCGCACGATGGCTTCTGCGGTTCGGGAGACCTCCTCCGTTCCGCCGTTGCCGGCAATGGTCCGCGACGCGTCGCGCAGGTCCGTTTCATGGCTGGCAAGCCGTTTGAGGAGAGTGTCGACCTCGGCGAGAGCCCGCCGACGGCCATCCAGATCCGCCTCGAGCGCGACGTGCATCTGCGCTCGCCGGATCCTCTTCAAACGGGTCCTGGCGTGGTCGTGGCGTTGGATCGAGTGGCGGGTGTCGGTCTGGGCCTGCTGCAGCGTTTCTCGCGCGTCCTGCGCCGCGCTTTCGCAGGCTCTCAGGCTCCGCGTGGCCGTCTCGAGGCCGGATGTCAGGCGGGCCTGTGCGTCGAGGGCACTTCTCGCGCGATCACGCGTCAGCTCCGAAAGGCTGAATGCGCGGCGCGCGGCCTCGATGCGCTCCTGATGCGTCTCCGCCCGGGCGAGGTCTTCCCGGGCCGCGCCGAGGGCCTTGGCCCGTCGCGCCATTTCCTCGGGATCCTCCAGTCGAGCGAGTTCGCGCGACGCTTCGTCCCGTGACTTCAGGTCGCTTGAAAGGCTGCGGGCCAGCCCTTCGAGCCGCATGACCTCCTTCCCGAGCTCATCGGCGGCATCGACGGCCCGCGCCCAAGGGCTGTTGGCGAGCGGGCGACCGGTCTTGGTCGCAAGTGCGGCGAGATCCTTCTCGCAGGCGCGCACGATGTCATCCATCCGGCGGCCGCCCGTCACGGCGTCGATCTGGCCCCCGACCGACGACAGGAGCGTCTGGCGTGCATCCCTGAGCCGTTCGCGTTCCCGCTTCTCGGTCGCCCCGCTTCCGGCCGGCCCGAACCCGGGCGTCCCCTGACGAACCCAGAGCAATCCCGCAGGCCCCTTCAGGCCGCCGCCCAGAAGCGACCCGATCCAGGCCTCGGCCTCGTCCTCCTGGGCAACGACACGCCCGGACGGAAGGGCGCGGATGCGCGCCGTCTTGCGCGACAGGAACCGCTTCTCGATCCGGAAGAGCCGCGACTCTCCCGCCTCCTCGATCTCCACTTCCGCCGCGATCTCGACCGCGCCGCCGCCATAGGGCTGCAGCGACTTGATCTCCTGGGACTGGCTCTTGTGGTCGACGAAGAACAGGGCTTCGAGCGCGTCGAAGAACGTCGACTTCCCGCACTCGTTGTCGGCACAGATCGTGGTGATCCCGTCGCCGATGTTCTCGATGAGCGCTTCGTGTCCTGCAAACCGGCGCACGTTGCTCAGGGCGATCTTCCGGATCTTCATGTCCTGGCCTCACCTGCGCCAGTGTCCGACCCCGCAGGACGTGCCTGCGCGTAGCCGTAGAGCCGGGCCAGGGCCTCGGTCAGGACCCGGCGCTCATGATCCTCCGGCTCCGCCTTCGCGGCGCGGGCCCACAACTCCTCGGCCGCGTCACGCAGAGCCCCCGACCGCGCGATATCATCGAGATCGAGGACCGCCTGATCGATGCCCAGCTCATCGAGGTTCTCTTCGAAGTAGGCGAAATCGTACGCCGCCTCCTGAAGAAGGGCGACCAGCGCGGCGCGGTCGGCCATGCTCACCCGACCGGTCACGCTCAGGTAGACCAGGGCCTGCCGCCGCGATGCGCGAGACGGCAGGACTTCATCGAGCCGTTCCCGGAGGTCGTCGCCCGGGCGCAGATCGACGGCGGCGGATCGCCAGAGGTACTCCCCCGTCTCGATCGTCGTGACACGCGGCTCGGCACCGGGCCCCTCGATCTCGACGAGGAGCACACCCGCCGTGCCCTCCACGCGGAAAGCGTCGGCCTCCGGCGTGCCGCTGTAGCAGCATCGCGGACCGACCCTGACCTCGCCGTGCCAGTCGCCAAGCGCGAGATAGTCGAGATTTGCGCGCGCGGACCTGTCGGGCGCGATCACGCCCGCCTCGCTCGATCCCTCTCCGAAGCTCTGGATCGATCCATGCGCGAGTCCGACCCGGATCGCGCCGCTCCAATCGGCCTCCGAGCCATCTTCCGGCGCGGCATCGTCCATCCACTCCGTCAGGTCGCGCCCGGGAGACCGAACCGTCGGCGGAGCCGGCAGGATCACCACCGGCGTGCCGTCCAGTGCAGGCAATTCGATCGGTCGGGGCTCGAGGGCCAGGATGACGTTGCCTGGACGGTCCCTTTCGATCCGGCGCCAGAGATCGGACGCCGCTAGGGAGTCGTGGTTGCCCGGCAGCAGAACCCAGGTGATGTCGCCGGCCGCCTCCATGGCATGCAGGGCATGACGGACGACCTGCGGCGGCGGGGTCTCGGCGTCGAACGTGTCGCCGGCCACCAGAACGAAGGCCGCGCCGTGAGCGCGCGCCTCCCGTGCGATCACCTCGATCCGGTCGAACCGGGCCTTCTTCAGGAAGGCGGGAAGATCGCTGTCGAAGCGGCCGAACGGTTTTGCCAGATGCCAGTCGGACGTGTGAATGAATCGGAACAAGTTGACTACCCTCGCATAGTCTCGACGCCGGGAGCACACGCTACTGATATATTGGCCAAAGGGCTATCTCCGGACGCTTACGATTGAAGGCACTCGCGCCTCTGCCGCTGCGACCCCGGGGGCAATGACCGCTTCGGGCCCGAGTTGGCAACCCGATTACGTGCTGCTGGCGCTGGCAGCACAAAAAATTGTTCCAAGTGCTCGCATTGCGCCGTTCCTGTGCTGAGGTAAGATCGGCCATTGATCTCCCGCCGGGGCGATGCGACTGAAAAATGAGGTTTGAGCCGCAGTGAGATGGGGTTTCTGCTGATATGAAATCACCTCGACGAGACTGTGCGTTGGCAGTATGTTGTTGACCCACGCAGCAAAACCTGTCGTCGAGAAGTAGGCCGCGACTGCATCATTGGCGCCAATGATCAGAATTCCAGAATGAGCAATTCATTTGTTGAGACCTACGTCCTTTTTTTCCGGAACCGTGCTGATTCCCTCTTTCTTTCCACTGAACCCGATTGTCTTGGCAATTGGCCTAACATTGGATTGCCGCGAGCAGCTTCATGGCTATCGGACTGGATCTTTGTAGTTATAGAAAAGTTGGGTGAGTTTTGCAGGGTCGTTTGGCAGACAAAAGAACCGCGCAGTTTTGACCGCGAAGCCGGCATCCGAGACAAAGAATTGCCGACGAGTTCGTCGCAAGCATAATGCCAGTCCTTACGGCGCAGCGCGATCGCCTCGGAGACGCACAGCCCGCGCCAGAACACCATCAGGTTCAGAAGGAAGTCACGGACCCAGTGCCCCAGCCCCTGACGGCAAACGTTGAAAATCCCGCTGATCAATCAGCGAGACAGTTCGATCTTCGAGGCTCAAGTGTCGACAATATCTTCGATAGCCCATCTGGTCGCGACTCGCGTTTCATCTGGGAGCGCAAGGCCTGCCGTGCGAGGTGCTCCCAAATAGCCCGGCCGTTAGGGTCGGCGATCGGACCATTTACGCGCCGGACGACCTGGCCCGGCTTGCGGACAATCCCTGTCACTGAACATCAAGCGGCCGACCTGGCGCCTCCCGCTCTCTCGTACAGCGCGTCAGAGAGCCGGCTTCCTCAGGTTGCGATCGCAATCCTTGTGTCAGTAAGCGCACCCCTCAAGAACTTCACGCACCGAAGGCATGCGGTCCAGGGATCGGCCAATTCGCTCCTTCCACTTGGGGCCACGATTCATGGCGTCCTGATAAGCCTCCCAGACATCGGTTGGTCGATCCTCAGCCATGCTCTCGATCAGCCATGCGGCCTGCTGACGGTCCTTGAATGCCTTACCGGAATTGGCGCTGTCGCGCCTGCGCTCTGCCACGATCAGCTTGTGGATCGCGTAGCGTTCGGGACGCGGGATCTGCACCAGGACGCCCTCACGGTACAGCGCGGCTGCATGTATGGGGGCGGCGATCAGGTAGTTCAGGTGATGGAGTGCCCTTGCTTTCACGCCAAGCGCAGGGAGAGCCTTGATCCCCTCGTCTTCTTCGAAGGAAGGTGTGAGGAACTCGACCAATGTGCCTGACTTCGCTTGCCGCCAACGCCACACGCTATTGCGGTCAAGAGACTGTACGGGATCGAATTTCAGTGCCGTGAAGGTCTCGGCGAGCGAGGGCTGAACCTCATCCTCCAACGCCAGCGACAGACGCTCGAATTGGGCAATGTCGATGTCGCCCGTATTCTCCGCGCCATCACCGGGCAGGGTCAGGCCGAGCTCTCCCTCCATGAGGCGAAAGGCCTGGGTGCCGACCAGCGTTCCGCCCAGCCGGAAAGTCCCGACCTTGGCCATATTGAACAGCAGGCTGCCGGTCTCCCGATCAACCGGGGTGAGCCCCTCTGCGCGAAGCAAGCGCACCAGTCGCGCACGCTCTCGCCGTCGATCGGGTGCATGCTCTTGCAGATCACGCATGCGCTCAACTCGCTGGCGCGTGTCGTCAGTGTCGGGGCCGACATACCACCACTTGAGATCGCTGCCGATGCGCTCTGTGGTGTACCAGTGGACCTTGCCTCCGACCTTCTTGCTCCTGACCGATCCTCGCAGGTTGGCCACCATGTCGTCTTTCAGCAGGCGCAAGAGATCGCTGTAAGCCGACCGCGCCAAACTCCTAAGCTCCGCCATCCGGCCGCCTCCCATGCCTATTACTATACAATAGACGCTTGGGTATAGTAGCTCAACTACTATACGGGAGAATATCGTGTATAGTAGCGTCGAGAAAGTACGGCCAGCTCGGGGAACACCCTCACCACCTGCGGCATGGACGCATTCTCATCTCCGAGAGACAGGAAGGTTGAACATGGCCCGCCTTGCCGACAGCATCGTCACCCTCGACGGTGCAACTCATCTCAAGCTGACCCGGCGTCGCGCCGTTCCGCGACGCGCGAGCCGCTCTCTTGCGATGTCGTCGATCTCCGAGGTCGCCAACTCCCGAGGTCATGCAGTGGCCGTCTCCGCAGCTTAAGCCCGCTGCTCCGGTCAACCCGGTCGTGGCGCCGAGGCCCCTCATGTCCTACGAATGAACCCGGACCACCCGAATGGGGAAGGCAAGAAGAGTTCCCAGACCAAACGAAACCGGCCCGGAAGATCGCGAGAAAGCCGGGTCAGAACTCGGGTCAGCTCCGTTGGCTTGAAAGCCATGCCTCAGGGTCCGCGTATCGGGAGGCGGGCCAGAGGCCCCTCCAAGGCGGATGCTTTTCGTCTCGTCCGGACCGCGTGTGCAAATTGTCACAACCCTGTCCGCCTATCCGATTTCCTCACGAAATTAATGGCCTGCTATCAACTATAAAGAGAATTAGGGGGGCGCATGATCTCCCAAAGGTGTCTCGATGATCTCGATTTCTAGCTCCGCCATTCGCCTCCAGCGGCGCTCGTCGCTTGCAGTCATTGCATCGGTCGGGCTTCTGATCCTGACGATGGCGCTGGGGCTCAAGGCGACCGCCGCGCAGGCACAGGCGACCTACGAATACGACATTGTCTGGTCGAACACGAGCTTGCCCCCAGGCTCGGACGCCCGCACCGGCTCCGTCACCTTCACCGATCCTTCCGACCCCCTTGGATCCGTCACGAGCTTCACCTTCAACGACGGAGGGAGCGTCTACACGCGAGACAGCGTGGATCTGTTCGCTTTCAACGGAAACTTCAGCGGCTCCGGCGAAGAGGTCGGCAGCCTCAATGACCTGAATTTTCGTTCCGACGATGGAAGATGGGTCGGCGTCATGCCGAATACCTTGTTGCTTCGGGACACACATGAAGAATTCAGGATCACCAGCTTTATCGGAACGACCATCACCGCTCCTCCGACGCCAGTACTCGCAGGTCCCGCCGATCCGCAGAACGGGCCGTTTACCGTCACGGCGACATTCTCGGAAGCCGTCACCGGCTTTGACGCGTCCGACGTCGTCGCGACGAACGGAACGATTTCCAATTTCTCCGGCTCGGGCGCAAGTTACAGCTTCGATGTCGCTCCGACATCCGATGGGCAGGTAACCGTCGAGATCCCCGCCGCGGTCGCGCAGAACGCAGGCGGCGTCCTCAATACCGCATCGGACCGCTTCTCGCTCACGGCCGACCTGACAGCGCCTACGATCGACCTCGCTGGACCCTTCGGCCCCCAGAGCGGGCCGTTCACCGTGACCGCGACCTTCTCCGAAGCGGTCACCGGGTTCGACCTGAGCGACGTGGTCGTGTCGAACGGGACCGCCGGCAATTTCTCGGGCTCTGGCGCGAGCTACAGTTTCGAGATTATCCCGTCGAGCGACGGGCAGGTGACAGTCGATGTCGCCGCAGCCGCCGCGCAGGACGTTGCGGGAATGGACAGCGTCGAGGCGACGCAATTCGCCGTCGTGGCGGACCTGTCCGGGCCCAATGTCGGGCTGGATGGACCTTCCGGCCCTCAGAGCGGACCGTTCACCGTGACGGTGACCTTCTCCGAGGCCGTGACCGGCTTCGACCTTGCCGATGTCGTCGTCACGAACGGCACCACATCCAGCTTATCGGGCTCTGGCGGGAGCTACAGCTTCGATGTGACGCCGCTCGGCGAGGGGCAGGTGACCCTCGATATCACCGCGCATGTCGCGCAGGATTCCAGCGGCAATTACAACGCGGCGGCGAGGCAGCTCGTGGTGGAAACGGACTTGGCCGGGCCGAGCCTCGAACTGACAGGACCATCCGGCATGCAGGCCGGCCCGTTCACGGTCGCAGCGAGCTTCTCCGAAGCGGTCAGCGGGTTCGAGCTCTCCGACATCGCCGTGACGAATGGCGCCGCCTCCGATCTGTCCGGCTCCGGGGCGAGCTACAGCTTCGTTGTCACACCCGCGGGGGGGGGCCAGGTGAGTGTTGCAGTTGCCGCCGATGCCGCGCAGGACGCCGCGGGCAACAGCAACATGGCGGCCCGCCTGACGGTGGAAGTCGCCTCCCCCGCGCTCGAGTTTGCACGGGTACGCGACGAGGTCACAACCGTCGTCCAGGAAGAAGCCGTCGGCGATATCCGCGGGATCATCGGGGCCGACCGCCGGTTCCTGCGTTCCGTCAGGAACCGCTTCGTCGCCGAGCGAAGCGGCGCCGACGTGAGCCGAAACGTGCCTTTCGACGTCGACGGGACGGCCGACGTCGTAGACGGGATGTTTTCCACCAAGGGCGCCTTTTTCGGCCAGACTGCATCCGCTGACGGGACGTATCGGCGGCTCGTCTTCGGCGATTTCGAAGCGCGCAGAGATTCCACCGACACGGTCACTGCGCGGCTGACGGCGAAGCTCGCCTGGGAGCGTCAGGTGGGGTCCGACGCGCTGATCGGTTATTTCGTTGGCGGCGAAGTCAGCCACAGCGACATTGAGCAGGAGCTGGAGGGCAATCGCGACAGCTACGCCGCCAGTGTCGGCGCCTACGGCGTGGCGGAGCTTCGGCCGGGGCTGTTTCTCGACGGAACCGCCTCCGCCAGCTTCGGTCGAAGCGACCTCGAGCTCGGCGACGCCACGATCGAGGTCGACGGAAGCTACGATACTCGCATCATTGCCTTCGGCGGCACACTGTCCGGTGCGATCGATCGCGGTGCCTACGAATTCCGCCCCCAACTGGCCTTCAGCTACGGTTACGCAGAGATCGGGTCGGTCGACCTGACGGCACGCGCCTTTGGCACGTCGGAAGCCGTGTCGCTCGATGCCGGGCACATCTCGCTTGCCTCGCTCAGCGTGACCCCCGAATTCTGGGTGCCGGTGGAATGGTCGGCCATGCGCGGGGCCGATACGGCCCTGACCATCGCGCCGAAACTCTTCTGCGACGCCATCGTCGCGGACGATCATGACGAGGAATGCGGCGGGGGCGGCCGGTTCGGTGTCCGGAGCGTCTCGCGCGACGGGTTGATCGCTTTCGACGCCGAAATCGACATGGAACGCGCCGGCGGCGTGACCCGCCAGACCCTCCGCTTCAAGTTCGAGGCGAGCTTCTGAAGGAGCCGCTTAGCCCTGACCCGCTGTCGCATGGGAAGGTCGGGTCAAGGCACCCGGCCGACCTTGTGGACCGCCCGGGCGGGGAGTGATAGCAAATTCGCGGTCGTGCGCTCGTGATGAAAGTCGGCGGCATGGCGCTTTCAAAATCCCTCAGCCTTTGCAACGCCGGATCTCGGTACGATACCGAGACCGAGACCCGGCGCGCGGCTCTGTCGGACGTTGGCAGCGGAGCTGAGTTGGAGGGTCTGACCCGCCCTTTTGTCGACTCGATTTCCGCAACGAAGTCGCTCGACCGTTATGCGAGTTGCTTCGGGGGCCGAGCCGGGCGCCTCCGCCACAATCCTCTTCGCGCATGCCGATATCGAGGCGTCGCAGAAGAGCCTGGGGGAGATCGCCGGCCGTGTCACTGCCTCTCCTCGATCCCGAGATGAGCTGGGATGCGCGCCGACGGGCAGGCGTGGCCGCCAGCAGACCTACAGCGATGCCGCCATCCAGACGTGCCTATCGTTGAAGGTGCTTTTCGGCATGGCGTTGCGGCAGACGACCGGGTTCGTCGAGAGCCTGCTGCAACTGGTCGGCCTGGACTGGCAGGTGCCGGACTTCAGCACGCTGTCCCGCCGCCAGAAGACCCTGGCCGTGAACATCCCGTATCGGGGCTCCAAGGGCCCGCTGCACCTGCTGATCGACAGCACCGGGATCAAGGTCGAGGGCGAAGGCGAGTGGCACGCGCGCAAGCATGGCGGCCCCAAACGGCGCGTCTGGCGCAAGATCCATCTCGGGATCGACGAGGAAACACTGGAGATCCGGGCTGTCGAGATCACTGGGAGCCACATCGGCGATGCACCGATGCTGCCCGATCTGCTCAGCCAGATCCCGGCGGACGAGGAGATCGCCAGCGTCACCGCCGACGGTGCCTACGACACCCGTAAGTGCCACGACGCCATTGCTGACCGCGGCGCCCATGCCGTCATCCCGCCCCGCAAGAACGCGAAGCCGTGGAAGACCGATCACCGCCGGAGCCGTGGCGCGAAACGAAGCCCTGCGCGCTGCGAAATACCTCGGTCGCGCGCTCTGGCGACGATGGAGCGGATACCACCGCCGAAGCCGCGTCGAGACGAAGATGCACTGTGTCAAGTTGCTGGGCCAGCGGCTCATGGCACGGGACTTCGACCGCCAGGTCGCCGAGCTCCAGGTCCGCATCGCCGTTCTGAACGGCTACACCGCGCTCGGCATCCCCGTCACGGAAGCCGTGGGATAGGTCTGTCCGGGGAAAGGGGCAGTCCGGCCATCAGCCGATTTGTGCAACAGAGCCCTTCCGATGACTTCAGTCGAGTTGACTGAACTTTCCCCGAAGACCACCGCCGGCCTGCAATGAAGCTGCGCGGCGCGGCGCATCCCCGGGTACGGCGGACTGCGACGAGGCCCGCACCCTCTGGAACGCGATGATCGACCGGCACCCGGCAGCTGTCGTGCGGCCCCGATGCGCAGGTGACGTGGCAGGAGCGGTCCGCATTGCCGAAACCGAGGGCCTCGAGCTCGTGATCAAGAGAAGCGGGCATAGCGCGGCGGGCAACGCCGTCTGCAACGGCGGCCTGACGGTCGGCTTCGCCGACATGAAGCGGATTGACGTCGATCCCACGGCCTCGCTGTACCAGGCGGATTCACCTCGAACCGCGCAGCGGGATGATGCGCACGTGGAACGTCGGCGCCGACACCCCCGCGTCCGTCAAGTGAAGCTGGTAGGCCCGCAGCTCCTCCGGCGTCGCCGTGCCCGGCGATCGCTTCAGGAACGTCGCGAAGTCCCTGACCCCCCGGATGAGCGCCTGCCGCGTCTTCCCGGCTATGCCAAGGATGCGCATGTCCTCGATCATCCGCTCGCGCAGCGGCGTGATCCTCTCCTCTTTCACGGGGACCTCCTGTCCGACGATTGAGAAGGTCCCAATCGTCAGCCCGGGGAGCCCGATCACAGAAGCGCGGAGGTCTTGGTCCTCCCGCTTTGGCCGCCCGTCGAGTGGTGGCACCACAGATCGGCTCTCCGCTCCTCACTGTCGTTGAGGCTTCCCCGCCTGATCCTGCCGAGAATGACAGCTTTCACTGATGAGTGGTGAGAGCCGAGCTCCGCCGATATCGTTGGAGCCGGCGTTCGACCACCGTTTACTCTGATAATCGCCACGTGAGATCGCCACCTGCTTGTCGATTTGGCGCTCGTGACTGCCCAGTGTGCCGTTCGCGAACATCGCGCCGTCGACGTTGGCTCGTGGTCCCGTCAGCGCGCTGCTGTCGAAGGTCCCCTGCCCCCGTTCGCGATCAATTCGCCCGCGCGCGTCAGCAGCCCGATGATCGGCGAGGCTACCCAAGCGGAATAAGGAAGACCGGGCGAACCCGTCTCGGCATGGCCGGTGCCGGCAGCCAGGTGTTCCGGGCCGGTCGGATCGTTGATCTCTGCCTGCAGCATCCCCGGGAGGGACTCCTCCAACCCCTCCTTTTCCTGCGGGAAGCACGCCATGGCCACGGTGGCGACGCGCGAACTTGTCGTCGATAGGAGCCCGGAACCCGCGTCTCCCGCCGACGAGGAGGCGGAACGACCT
>CAVPXL010000003.1:0-386112 GCA_963709765.1 uncultured Alphaproteobacteria bacterium
ATGGACGCGATCGATATGCGCAGCATCGACGAGGACGGGATCGCAGCTCCGTTGCGCCGGTTCCTGGACAGGGTGGCGGCTGCGAACGGCCTGCTTCACGTCTCGCTCGATGTGGATTTCCTCGACCCCTCGATCGCGCCGGCAGTCGGCACCACGGTGCCGGGGGGCGCGACCTTCCGCGAGGCGCATCTGGCGATGGAGATGCTGCATGACAGCGGCCTCGTCGCCTCTCTCGACCTTGTGGAGCTGAACCCATTTCTCGACGAACGCGGGCGGACCGCCTCGCTGATGGTCGATCTGACGGCGTCCCTGCTGGGCCGCCGGGTCTTCGACCGTCCGACCCGCAGCTTCAGCTAAGGATGCGCGCCATGACAAGACCCCTTCCGTCCGACCTGGCGATGGTGCCGTTCGTGAGCGTCGAGAACATGATGCGGCTGGTCCACCGGATCGGCATCGAGACGATGCTGGTGGAACTGTCGCAGTTCATCGAGGACGATTTCCGCCGCTGGGAGCTTTTCGACAAGACGCCGCGCGTGGCCAGCCATTCGCGCGACGGGGTGATCGAGCTGATGCCGACCTCGGACGGCGAGGTCTACGGCTTCAAGTACGTCAACGGGCATCCGAAGAACACGCGCGAAGGCTTGCAGACGGTGACGGCGTTCGGCCTGCTGGCTACGGTCGATACCGGCTATCCGGTGCTTCTGTCGGAGATGACGGTGCTGACCGCTTTGCGCACCGCGGCGACGTCGGCGATGGTGGCGCGCCACCTCGCGCCGAAGGGCGCGCGGACGATGGCGATGATCGGGAACGGCGCGCAGGCGGAGTTCCAGGCGCTGGCGATGCATGCGGTTTGCGGCATCGACCGGCTGCGGCTTTTCGACATCGACAGGGCGGCGACCGACAAGATGGTGCGCAACCTTGTGGGGTCCGGCCTGGAGCTGGAGCCCTGCGCAACGCCCGAGGAGGCGATCGAGGGCGCGCAGATCATCACCACCTGCACGGCCGACAAGCAATACGCGACGATCCTGACCGACAACATGGTCGGGGCGGGTGTGCACATCAATGCGATTGGCGGCGACTGCCCCGGCAAGACGGAGCTGCACCGCGACATAATCGGGCGCTCGCAGGTCTTTGTGGAATACACGCCGCAGACGCGGATCGAGGGCGAGATCCAGCAGATGCCCGACGACTTTCCCGTGACCGAGATGTGGCAGGTGATCGGCGGGGAGACGGCGGGGCGCAGCGACACGTCGCAGATCACGCTCTTTGACGGGGTGGGCTTTGCGATCGAGGATTTCTCTGCGCTGCGCTACGTGCGCGAGAAGCTCGACGAGACGGGGCTCTACCAGAACCTCGACATGATCGCGGATCCCGACGATCCGCGCGACCTGTTCGGGATGCTCCTGCGCGCGGCCGACTGACGCGACACGGGGGCGCCGGCGAGGGCGTCCCCGTGGCGGCCGGTCCATGCGGCCGGCTACATCTCGACGCGGTGGATTTCGGCCACCTCGACCGTGCCCCCGTCGCTGAGGAGGGGATTCGAGCGCGCCAGTTCGCAGGCGGCGTCGATGTCTGCCGCTTCGACGATGGTGTAGCCGCTCGTCGGATTGGCGCCGCCGTTGTCGGCGATGCCGTCGGCCGAGACGGTCTTCGACATTCCGACAGGGTTTCCGGGATCGACGAATGCGGCGCTGTTGGCGCCCATCCAGTCGCCCCACGCGGCCATGGAGGCGGCGCGGGCCTTTTCGGTCTCGGGCATCTTGCCGCCGTGATAGATGAACATGAATTGTGCCATCGAAATCTCCTTGTCGTATCGCGATAAAGTCACCCGGCCATGTATCGGTCGAGGCGTGCCAGCGTGGAGAGCCAGCCTTTGCTGTGCTCCCGGGCCACGTCCGCCGCCGCCAGTTCGCGGTGAACCAGCCGCAGGCGCGCCTTGCCCGCGTGGGACGACGCCTCGAAGATCACGTGGCTCTCCGGGCCGCGCGCATCGGTCTCGGCGTCGTGCCAGGCCCAGGTGAAACCGACCGAGCCTTCGCTGCGGCCCTCGGGCGGGCGGACGTGGGTCACCTGTCCGGTGACCTTGAAACGCTTGCCGCTCTCGCGTCCGACCATGACGCAATGCCATGGCCCGCGCTGCGTCAGGTTCATACGACAGGTCTCGATGTCGACGCCTTCGGGGCCGAACCACTGCACGACCTCGTCCGGGTCGGTCACGGCCCGCCAGAGACGGTCGACGCTCACGTCGTAGTCGCGGATGAATTCCAGGCCGTGGGACGTAGTTGCGGTCTCGTTCATTGGGTGTCCTCTCTGTCCGGGTCGAGCGCGAGAAAGATGTCGAGCCGGTCGAGGCCGGCGCTCCAGAACGCCCGATGGTCGATGGTCCAGTCCGAGATCGTCTGCATCGTCTCGGGACGGACTTTGTAGAAGCGGTGCGTGCCCGCGACCCTCTGCTCGAGGACGCCGGCCTCGCGCAGGATCCTGAGATGCCGCGAGATTGCCGGCGCCGAAATGTCGGCAAGCTCGGCCAGAGCGCCGGCCGGCTTCTCGCCATGGCGCATCAGGTATTCCACCATCTTCAGGCGGGTATCGTCCGACAGCGCGGCGAAGGTACGGGGAAGATTCGTCATGACTGCAAAATTTCACTGCGAGTTGATTAGCACAACATTTAATTAACAGATCATTTAAGTTATGCCGACTGAGGCGCTGAATCAGCGTCGGCCCCCGACGCGGCTGCCGATCCGCGTGAGCGGGCCGAGGTTGAGCCAGGCGGGCAGGGCGGCGCGGGCCCAGCCGTCCCCGATCACCTCGAGCCGGTCCGAGGTGATCGCGCTGGCGAGCGGGATGTCGCCGCGAATGACGTGGATCGCATCGGGCAGGGTGCAGGCTAGGTAGAGATTGACGTCGCCGCCCGGGTCATCGACGCAGAGCTGGCACCGGCCCGCACTGTTGAGAAACCACCAGAAGCGCTTGGCCTCGATCTGATCGGTCAGTTCCAGCCGCACCAGGCAGCGCCTTTCGCAAAAGGCGGTCGGATCGGCAGAGCTCTCGATGCTCCAGACCAGCAGGCCGAGGTCGATCTCGTGCGCCTGAAGGTCCCGCCGCGTCCATCTCTGCGCCCAGGCCCCAAGGCCCTCGACGAGCGGCACGAAATCTCGACCCGCATCGGTCAGCCGGTATGCCTGACGCGCGCCTCCAAGATCGTCACGCTCCACGATCCCCTCGGCGGCCAGCCGTTTCAGCCGGCTGGACAGGAGTGATGGCGACATCAGCGGAACGCCGCGCTTGAGGTCCGAGAACCGGCGCGGCCCGTGCGCGAGGTCGCGGATGATCAGGGCGTTCCAGCGCTCGCAGAAAAGCTCGGCGGCCTTGGCGACGGGGCAGAATTGTCCGTAGGTCTTCATGGCGGCTCCGATCCTGCCGCTACAGATTTCGAACTATACCACACGATGGTGGCGCGCTCATCCTCAAGGCTCAGCAGCAGGGAGAATCTATCCATGAGTTCGACCATCGAATCCGCCGCCGCCGGCCAGGTCTCCGCCACTGCCGCGGAAATCTACGACACGTTCTTCGTGCCGGCCCTCTTTGGCGAATGGGCGGAGCCCCTTTGCGAAGTGGTCGGGCTTCAGGCCGGCGCGCGGGTACTCGACGTCGCCTGCGGAACCGGCGCGACGACCCGGGTCGCGCAGAGCCATGTCGGGCCGGACGGCGAGGTCGTCGGGCTGGATCGCAACGAGGGCATGCTGGCGGTAGCCAGGTCGCAATCCCCGGAGATCGAGTTCGTCGAGGGGCGCGCCGAGGACCTGCCGTTTGCGGATGAAGCCTTCGATGCGGTGCTCTGTCAGTTCGGGCTGATGTTCTTCGGCGACAGGGCCGCCGCCTTGCGCGAAATGCGCCGCGTCCTGCGCCGGGGCGGAACCCTCGCCCTGTCGGTCTGGGACAGGGTCGGGACGTCGCCCGGCTACGCGCGGATGATCGCCCTGCTGGAACGGCTCTTCGGGGCGGATGTGGCGGACGCGCTGCGCGCGCCCTTCGTGCTCGGCGAGAGGTCGGACCTGATCGCCCTGCTGGCGGCTGGGGGCATGACGGAGGCGCGCGTCGTCACACGGACGGGGACAGCGCGGTTCGCCTCCGTCGCGGAATGGGTCAGGGTCGATGTGCGCGGATGGACCCTCGCCGAGATGATCGACGATGACCAGTTCGTGACACTCGCCACCGCCGCAGAGCGCGCGTTCGGCGACCTCGCCGCCCCGGACGGCGCGGTCTCCTTTCCGGCGCCGGCGCACATGGTGACGTGGTCGCGGGTCGGGTGAGGCTGCGGCGGACTGGCGTGGGCGGAATGGCGACCTCGCCCGCTCCAGATCCTGCCCGGCTCCGAAACCGGGCCGTATGGCTGTACCGGAGTCGGTCAACACCATGTCTTAGCGCGCCTCGGTCTCGGACAGGATGTGGGCGACGCGGGTGAAGAAGATGTGACCCGAGCGCCGGGCCAGCGTGTTCTTCCTCTCGGGCTCTAGCGTGGCTGTCCGCGTGAACCGCGTCGCCGTCGAGCTGCGAGAAGACCTGACATTCGAGAGATTTTTCACTGCCTTTTAGGTAGGGCGCGGACATGCGGTAACGAGGCCTTAGGCAAAGTCCTCGCATGAAACCCCAAACGTTCTCCGAGTGGGGTAGGTCATGAGAAATGCAGTATCGATAATCTTTGCCGTCTGGGCGTTCCTGGCTGCCAGCGCATCAGTGCACGCGCAGGAGTGGATCGCCGCTCAGGTATCGCAGCCCGCGCATTACACCCTCGACGCGCAGACTTGGCACGAGATCAGACCCGGAATGGAAGTGCCGAACCGCAGCTGGATCCAGACCGGAAAGCGCGGTCGTCTTCTCCTTCGCCGGGATGCGGAGATGATCCAGTTCAAACCTGCGACGGTTGCGGCGATTACGTCACGCATCGAAGGCGGCGCGTTGTTGACGAACGTCAAGCAGAAAACCGGAGCGCTCCTTCTCGATGTCGAAACGCGCACGACCAAGCACACCGCGGTGGAGACGCCGTTCCTCGCGGCGGTCGTGAAGGGCACGCGCTTCGAGGTTGCTGTCAGCCGCAGGGGCGCATCGTTGCGAGTTCGAGCGCGGAATTGTCGAGACAACGCATCTTTCGCGCGGCGAGCGGGTCAACGTGATGGCGGGCCAGAGGGTCGAAGTCTCGCAGAATTCATCGCGCGGGTTGACCGTAAAGGGCACCGGCGTGAAGGCGCCGGTCGTACGGGTTGCTCCGGTCGCGCCGAATGTCGAGCCCGCGATGACGGCCCGCGAAGCGAAGCAGCGGCGTGAAGCGAAGGCGCGAGGCGAGAAGCGGGAAAAGTCGACGAAAGACGCGCAAGACAAGGGCAAGGATGCCCGCACAGACAATGACGCGGGCCATGAAAACGGCAGCCGGCCGAGCGCTGACCGGAATCGCGGCAAGAGCGGCGGCGAAGGTGCCAAGAAGGATTTCAGCAAAGGCGAAAAGAACAAACGCGACAACAAGGGCGGTGGCAAAACCGCGGAAAAGGATCCCGGCAAGAACTCCGGTCCGGCCGCTGGCAAAGGAGAAAAGGGCGGCGGCAAAAGTAAAGGCAGGAACAAAACCGGGAAGACGGTCAGCGGCGCCCATAGCATGGGAAACAACGGCAACGGCAACGGCAATAAGGAAGACAAAGACAAGAGCGGCAAGAAGAAATAGCCAGGAGCGAGTCACCCCTCGGCGAGCGAAGATTTCGAGGGAAGCGCAGAGCAAACCAGATGACTGACCGCAAGATAAGGATGCCGAGTGTCGTCGCTCTGCTCATCGTTGCAGCCCTTGTTTTCAGCCTCGACCTTCTGGGCGCATTCCGGTGGGCCGAGAACATGGTCGCCGAGGCGCGGATGGCCTTCGCACCTCGCGATGCCAGCGGCGATGTCGTCTTCATCGGGATCGACAACCGTAGCCTCGATGCGATCGGCGTGTGGCCCTGGCCGCGCGAAACCTACGCGGATATCGCTCGCCGACTCGTGGAACTCGGCGCCGGGGAGATCTTCTTCGACGTCGATCTCAGCGCGCCTTCGAATGCGAGTTCCGATGATGTTCTCACGGCAACGCTGGCCGATCTCGGTGGCGCGATAATCCTTCCGGCCTTCAGACAGGCGGAGGGACTCGGGGCCGCCTCCGACGCGATGAGCGACAACCTCCCTTTGCCTGCGTTCCGCGAGCATGCCTGGCTGGCCTCGGTCAACGTGGCCACCGATCGCGACGGTCGGGTGCGCCGCTATCCATATGGCCAGATCATCGCAGGCGAGGAAGTGCCGTCCGTCGCGTCCATGCTCTCGGGCACGTTCGGCGCCGCGGAAACCGATTTCGCGGTCAATTTCGCGATCACGCCATCGAGCGTCCCGAGCTATCCGGTAATCGACCTCCTTGGAGGCGAAGTTACTTCTGCGATGATCGAGGGGCGGTCGGTCGTCGTGGGAGCTCATGCGCTGGAGCTTCGCGACAACCTGCCGGTACCGGTGCACGGGATCGTTCCGGGACCCTTGCTGCAGATCCTGGCGGCGGAGACGTTGATTCAAGACGTCGCACTTGTTCCGGTTCACAAGCTGCCCCTGTTTCTCGCTGTGGCGGCGCTGGGTTTCACGATCGCAATCTCGAAACTCCGGCACCGGCCGCTTTGGTTGTTCGGAGCGTTCACGGCCACTGGGGCTTTGATCGAAGCTGCCGCTTTCGCTCTGCAGATTCGCGACGCGGTGGTGGTGCCGACGCCGATCCTTCACGCGACGCTCATGGCGCTGGGACTGACCGTCCTGATCAGTGAACTCGACTTGCGAAGGTGGCTTTTGCGCATGGCGCGGATCGAGACGCGCAACAGCCACAACGTGCTGCAGCGGATCATCACCGACAGCTCGGACGCGATCGTCGTGGCCGACGAAAGTGGGACGGTGATCGAAATGAGTGCGCGCGCCTGCGATCTGTTCGCGATCCCCGCGGGTCGCGGCGGATCGGTTACCCTTGAGAGCTGTCTGCCGCCCGAGCTCGCGGCCGCCACGCGCGAATCAATTGCGGCCTTCCGCCTCGGCTCGGCGGCACCCGCAGACCGGCAGGAGCTGACGTTTCTCGTCGACGGCAGTGCCCGTCATGTCGAATTTGCCGTGACCCCGTCGCGGCTGGAAAGTCTGCACCATCGTGCCGGCATGGCCGACGAGATCATCCTGAGCTGCATTACCGCCCGCGACATCACCCTTGCCCGCGAGCAGCAAGCGCGACTTGATCGCCTTGCCCGTTTCGACGTGCTGACAGGCGCGATGAACCGCTCCGAGCTGGTGGTCCGGCTTGCCGATGCCATGACGCGGCCGCGCCCATGCAGAGCTGCGGTTCTTGCGTTGAACCTCGACCGGTTCAAGACCGTCAACGCGTCTCTCGGCCGCGACGTTGGTGACGGCCTGCTCTGCGCGGTCGTCGAGCGTATCGGGTTGCTCGCTCCGGGGTTCTCGGGCGTGTCGCGACTGGGTGCGGACACCTTCGCGTTGTTCTGCACCGAGATCGACGAGGCTGGAGCTCAGGCCGCCGCCGAAGCCCTGAATGCCGCGATTGCCGCGCCATTCATTCTCGATGGCGTGTCCGTGCGGGTGGGCAGTCGTGTCGGAATCGCATTGGGCGACGTCGACGGCGATGCCGCATCGCTGCTTGAGAATGCCGAACAGGCCCTCGATGAGGCGCGGCTTGATGCCGAGGGCTGTCGCGTCTTCGATCCCGCGTCGTCGGCGCGGCAGGCGCGCTCCCGCCAGATCGAACGGGCACTCTGGTCGGCGATCGAACACGATGAGCTGTACCTGGCGTATCAGCCGCAGATCGACCTGCACGACCTCCGCTTTTCGGGGGCAGAGGCCCTGGTTCGCTGGCGGCATCCGACGATGGGCCAGGTCTCGCCGGTAGAGTTCGTGGAGATCGCCGAAGCGAGCGGTTTCATCGAGCATCTTGGCCGCTGGGTTCTGGAACGCGCTTGCCGTGATGCGGCACAGTGGCCCGCGCAGATGACTGTCGCCGTGAACGTGTC
Source organism: uncultured Alphaproteobacteria bacterium (assembly GCA_963709765.1). GTDB lineage: Bacteria > Pseudomonadota > Alphaproteobacteria > Rhodobacterales > Rhodobacteraceae > Roseitranquillus. The sequence continues at coordinate 8,061 of CAVPXL010000003.1, forward strand.
TCCCCTGCAATTCCAGCGGAGTGACGTTGTCGCGGACGTTCTTCACGCATTGTCGATCAGCGGACTCGACCCTCGCCGCCTCCACCTCGAGATAACCGAGTTGATCTTCCTTGCGGGATCGAACGAGCTGTCCCGGACGTTGGAAGCTCTGCGCGAAACAGGTGCTTCTCTCGCGCTCGACGATTTCGGGTCGGGATTTTCCTCTTTCGGATACCTGTCCAAGCTGCCGCTCGACAAGATCAAGCTGGATCGGATGTTCGTTCAGACCCTTGAGGACGAACCTGCGAATGCCGCCATCGTGAATTCGCTGGTCCTTCTTTCGCGCCAACTTGGCCTCACTCTCGTCTGCGAAGGCGTGGAAACCGAAGGGCAGCGGGATTTCCTTCGGGCCGCGGGCTGCGATCAGGGCCAAGGGTATCTCTTCGGAAAGCCACAAGACAATCTTTCGATCCTGAAGCTCTTCGGAACTGAAGTCGGTGACCTCCGTATTGTGGCCAGGTTGGCTGGAGGTTCCGGTGATTTCGCAAGAGCTGGCTGAACAACGCAGCTGGCTCGCAGAGCGGCAGTTCCCACACCGCCTGAGCCCAAGGCCCAGGTTTCGCGTTTCTCCTGAAACATGCTGACATTATGTCCGCTTTGCGCAGGGCAGGATCCCTGCTGATGGAGATATCCCCTTCCGAAAAATCGGTCGCCATCATGTCGTCCTCGGACGCAACGGTTCGTTGCTGCTCCTGCAAGGCTCCCGCCTCGATCTTCGCCGGGTGATACGAAGAGTGGCGCCGATACTACGAACTCCGAAGGGTTGGCAGCGCGAACCTGTCGCTTGACCAGACAACAGGAACAGTCCGGCAGACCGGAACTTTCTTGCTTTGGACGACGGGGCGGTCCCGGCCGCGTTGGCCAGCGGGAATGAGGCTTTTCCAGACCGTTGGCGGAGGGTGTGGCACGACGGGGATCTGCGGCGGTTACGGCGCGAGGCCGCAATTCCCTGGGCGGAGCGTGAGATCGTGGAGAAGACCGCGCCGGCATGGCCAGGGGGCAGACCTGCTGTCCGGGTTCGTCTCGCAGGCCCGATGGGCAGGACCAACAGGCTGAATGCGCTGCTCTCTCCGTGTCGACTTTTCAGTCGCACCCGCGGCCGGGCAGGAGCCGATGCGGCCGGCTGCCTCGACGACCTCCAATATCTCGCCCAATCTCATCCGCCGGCGCTCGACCATTGGATCCCGTGACGCAAGCATGAGCTGCCGTCCGTGAAACCGGCGAGCGGTCTGCCCGCCGGGAGTGTCGAACGGATTGCCAATCAACTGCATACCGCCAATTGGCCTGTCTACGGTCGAACCTGGAGCCGCTTGCACGGTCTCCCGATCGAATGCCACCTCAGTTCTTCATGCCATCCCAGAAGCTTTTCACCTTCGTGAAAAAGCTGTTCGACTCCGGGTGGTTGCCTTCGCTCAAGTTCTCGAACTCGCGAAGGAGCTCCTTCTGGCGGCCGTTCAGATTCACAGGCGTCTCGAGTGCGAGCTCGATATACATGTCGCCCTGACCTCCGCCACGCAGCATGGGCATCCCCTTGCCGCGAAGGCGCATCTGCCGACCCGACTGGCTGCCGGCAGGGACCTTCACACGGCTCCTGCCTCCGTCGATCGTCGGAACCTCGATGTCGCCGCCAAGCGCCGCTTCGGTGAACGAGACCGGGACCCGGCAGTAGAGATTCTGAGCATCGCGCTGGAAGAGCGGATGATCCGACACCTCGAGGAATATGTAGAGATCCCCCGACGGCCCACCGCGCAGACCGGCCTCTCCTTCGCCGGCAAGCCGGATGCGCGTTCCGGTTTCGACACCAGGCGGGACGTTCACCGAAAGCGATCGCTCCTTTTCGACACGCCCGGCGCCGCCACAGGCCTTGCAAGGGTTCTTCACGATCTGGCCGGCGCCGCCACAGGTCGGGCAGGTCCGTTCAACGGTGAAGAATCCTTGTTGGGCGCGCACCTTGCCCATGCCGGCACAGGTGGGGCATTGCTGGGGCTCCGACCCGCCCTCGGCCCCCGAACCGTTGCAGGAGGCGCAAGCCACCGAAGTGGGGACGCTGATCGTCTTCAGAAGGCCGTTATAGGCCTCCTCGAGCGAAATCTTCATGTTGTACCGAAGATCGGCGCCCCGCGTGGCGCGCTGGCCGCCGCGGCGGCCGCCCATCACATCGCCGAACAGGTCGTCGAACACGTCCGAAAAGGCACTGGCGAAATCGGCACCCTGATAATTGGCGCCTGCCCGCGATCCGCCCATCCCGCCTTCGAATGCGGCATGGCCGAAGCGATCGTAGGCAGCCTTCTTCTCGGCATCTTTCAGGGCCTCGTAGGCCTCGTTCGCCTCCTTGAAGCGCGATTCCGCGTCTGCATCGTCCTTGTTGCGGTCTGGGTGCAGCTCCTTCGCCTTGCGGCGGTAAGCCTTCTTGATTTCCTCGTCCGAGGCCCCGCGGGACACGCCCAGAACTTCGTAGAAATCTCGTTTCGCCATCAATACGTCTCCCGATGCGAAAAGGCCGGCCCGGGGGCGGGCCGGCCAATTCGCGGTTCAGACACCCTTACGAGGCGCGCTTGTTGTCGTCGAGGTCCTCGAAATCGGCGTCGACGATATCGTCGTCCACGCCCCGCGGCTCGTCGTTGCCCTCAGGCGCCTCCTCGCCGGCCTTCTCCTGCTCCGACTTGTAGATCGCCTCGCCAAGCTTCATCGCCGCCTCGGTGACATTCTGAATGCCGCTGCGGATCTTGCCGGGGTCCTCGGTCGCCATCTGCTCCTCGAGGTTGGAGATCGCGAGTTCGATCGCTTCCACCGTCGTCGGATCGACCTTGTCCGAATGTTCCTCGACCGATTTCTTGGTCGAGTGGATCAGGCTTTCGGCCTGGTTCCTCGCTTCGACCAGGTCCCGGCGCTGCTTGTCTTCCTCGGCGTGGCTTTCGGCATCGCGGACCATCTGATCGATCTCGTCATCCGAGAGGCCGCCAGAAGCCTGGATGGTGATCTTCTGCTCCTTGCTCGTCCCCTTGTCCTTGGCGCTTACCGACACGATGCCGTTGGCGTCGATATCGAAAGTCACCTCGATCTGGGGCACGCCGCGTGGTGCGGGCGGGATCTGTTCCAGATTGAACTGGCCGAGCATCTTGTTGTCGGAAGCCATTTCTCGCTCGCCCTGGAAGACCCGGATCGTGACGGCGTTCTGGTTGTCCTCCGCAGTCGAGAAGATCTGGCTCTTCTTGGTCGGGATGGTGGTGTTGCGGTCGATGAGACGGGTAAAGACACCTCCCAGCGTCTCGATCCCGAGCGACAGCGGCGTCACGTCGAGCAGGACGACATCCTTGACGTCACCTTGCAGCACACCCGCCTGAATGGCGGCGCCCATCGCGACGACCTCGTCCGGGTTGACGCCCTTGTGGGGCTCCTTGCCGAAGAACTTCGTCACCTCCTCCACGACTCTCGGCATCCGCGTCATGCCACCCACGAGAACGACCTCGTCGATGTCGCTGGCCGAAAGACCGGCATCCTTGAGCGCGGCCTTGCAGGGCTGGATCGAGTTCTTGATGAGGTCGCCGACAAGGCTTTCCAGCTTGGCGCGGGTCAGCTTCACCACCATGTGCAGCGGCGTTCCGGTGTCCTTGTCCATCGAGATGAACGGCTGGTTGATCTCGGTCTGGCTGGAGGACGACAGCTCGATCTTCGCCTTTTCGGCGGCTTCCTTCAGCCGCTGCAGGGCCATCTTGTCCCTGGTCAGGTCGACGCCGTGCTCCTTCTTGAACTCGTCGGCCAGGTACTGGACGATCCGCATGTCGAAGTCTTCGCCGCCGAGGAACGTGTCCCCGTTGGTGGACTTCACCTCGAAGAGCCCATCGTCGATTTCGAGAATGGTGATATCGAAGGTGCCGCCGCCGAGGTCATAGACCGCGATCGTGCGCGTTTCCTTCTTGTCGAGCCCGTAGGCCAGCGCCGCCGCGGTCGGCTCGTTGATGATGCGCAGCACCTCGAGGCCTGCGATCTTGCCGGCGTCCTTGGTCGCCTGACGCTGGGCGTCGTTGAAATAGGCCGGAACGGTAATCACCGCCTGATCGACCTTCTCGCCAAGGTAGCTCTCGGCAGTTTCCTTCATTTTCTGGAGGATGAAGGCACTGATCTGGCTCGGGGAGTATTTTTCGCCGCGCGCCTCGACCCATGCGTCGCCCTGACCGCCATCGACGATGTCGTAGGGAACGATCTTCTTGTCCTTCTCGACGGCGGCGTCTCCCATCCGGCGACCGATCAGCCGCTTGACGGCAAAGATCGTGTTTTCCGGGTTCGTGACGGCCTGGCGTTTGGCCGGCTGGCCGGCGAGACGCTCGTTGTCCGTGAACGCGACGATCGACGGCGTCGTGCGCGCCCCTTCCGCGTTCTCGATGACGCGGGGCTGCGAGCCGTCCATGATGGCGACGCAGCTATTCGTGGTTCCAAGGTCGATACCAATGACTTTGGCCATTTTTCGTGTCCTTTCTTCGGCGATGTTCTGGGAGCGGACCCGCGGGGCGGCATCCCCTCCCGATCCCAGGAAACCGGGCAGAGCACAGGCACCGCTCGATGTTCCGGCCGTATATAAGAGGGGGTATATGGCCCTGCAACAGCCGCTGGGAGCCGGAAATGCAGGAATACACAAATCGCCCGACGATCGAGGTCCGTGGAATCCGTGTCTGGCAGGGCTTTCTTGCGATGGATGCCCAGGCGAAGCTTCTTCACGAGATCGACGACGTGGCGTCGGCGGCGCCGCCGGTGCATCCGGAAACCCGCTGGGGGCGCAAGATGTCGGTCGCCATGACATCGGCGGGTCGCTACGGCTGGATTTCGGACCGGCGCGGGTACCGCTACGAGGCCGAACAGCCGGGAGGTCGGCCGTGGCCACCGATTCCGCCTACCGCCCTCGACGTCTGGAACCGGGTCAGCGGTGTGTCGCGTGCCCCCGATTGCTGCCTCGTGAACAACTATGGCGAGGGCGCACGGATGGGTATGCACCAGGACCGGGACGAGGGGAGCTTCGTCTGGCCCGTGGTTTCGATCTCTCTCGGCGACGAGGCCTTATTTCGCGTCGGCAACCTTGATCGCGGCGGCTCGACGGAAAGCATCTGGCTGAGATCGGGCGATGTCTGTGTCATGGGGGGCGATGCCCGGCTGCTCCACCACGGGATCGATCGCATCCGATTCGGCTCGTCGAGCTTCCTGCGAGAAGGTGGGCGCATCAACCTCACCTTGCGCGTCGTGGATCTCTGACCTAGTGGCGAAGCCACCGGCCCGACATTGTCAGGCCTGCCAGACAGGGGAAGGCTCCATGGACCACGAACTGCTCGCCAAGACGATCCAGCGTCTCGCCCTGTCGGCAGGAGAGGTCATCATGGATTATTTCAAGACCGGCTTCGACGTCGAAACGAAAGCGGATTCGAGCCCCGTGACCGAGGCGGATCGCGCCGCAGACGCCGAAATCGCACGCGGGCTGACGGATGCGTTTCCCGGCGTGCCCCTCGTGACGGAGGAACAGGCAGGAACCCACGATCTGAAGGCCTCGACGTTCCTGATCGTCGATCCGCTCGATGGCACGAAGGAGTTCGTCCGGCGCCGCAGCGACTTTACCGTCAACATCGCCTACGTGGAGGACGGCCGGCCGATCCGCGGCGTCGTCTACGCTCCCGCCCAGCACCGCCTGTTCATGACAGAGGCCAACGGAGAAGCCTACGAACTGGACCACGCGACTGCCGAGGGCTCCGCTTCGTCGCCGCGCAGGATACGTGTCGCCGAACCCGACAATGCGGCGCTCAGGGTCGTTGCCTCGAAATCGCACCGAGATGCGGCCACGGATGACTACATCCGTCGCTACGAGGTTGCCGAGACGGCGAGTGCCGGCTCGTCGCTCAAGTTCTGCCTCGTCGCGAGCGGGATAGCCGATCTCTATCCCCGGCTGGGCCCGACGATGGAATGGGACACCGCTGCAGGCCACGCCGTCCTTGCGGCAGCTGGCGGCCATGTCGACAAGCTGGAGGGGCCAGGCGCGCTGACCTACGGCAAGCAAGGTTTCCTCAACCCGAAATTCGTGGCCTACGCGCCCGGCGTAATCCTGCGCTGACGCGCCACGAAGCGAAGTTTCACTGGCGCTGTGCCGACTTCGCGCGGTAAAAATGACGCACGGCGAAGATTGGTAGCGGATCGAGCAGATCGTCGCGGAGTTGAGTGGTCAGCCTTCACGGGCGGAAGGGTGGCGCAGTGACGAGAGTGACGAAGGCAATTTTCCCGGTGGCAGGTCTCGGGACGCGCTTCCTGCCCGCGACAAAGTCGGTTCCCAAGGAAATCATGACCTTGGTCGATCGACCGCTCATCCAGTACGCCATCGACGAGGCGCGGGCCGCTGGAATCGAGGAGTTCATCTTCGTCACGTCACGCGGCAAGTCCGCTCTGGAGGATTACTTCGACGAAGCGCCCGAGCTCGAGGCTTCTCTCAAAGCGAAGGGTAAGACCCGGCTTCTCGAGATCCTGAAAGAAACCAGCATGCCATCGGGGGCGATCGCCTACCTGAGACAGCACAAGGCCCTTGGCCTCGGGCATGCGGTCTGGTGCGCCCGCCAACTCATTCTCGACGAGCCTTTCGCGGTCATCCTCCCCGACGACGTCATCGCCGCCGAGGTGCCGTGTCTGAAGCAGATGGTGGACGCCTACGAGAATACCGGTGGGTGCATGGTCGCCGCGATGAGCGTGGCACCGGAAAAGACCTCGTCCTACGGGATCCTGGACGTCGCGGATGCTGGGGAAAGCCTGCTTCGTGTCCGGGGCATGGTCGAGAAACCTGCCCCTGAAGACGCACCGTCCCAATTCGCGGTCATCGGGCGCTACATCCTGACCCCCGAAGTCCTCGGTGCTCTGGACCGACAGACGACCGGTGCAGGTGGCGAGATCCAGTTGACTGATGCAATAGCGGCCCAGATCGCCCAGGGTCGGCCGGTTCACGGCCTGCGCTTCTCGGGACAGCGGTTCGATTGCGGATCCAAGGCCGGCTTTCTGCAGGCGACCGTCGCCTTCGGACTGGCACGCGACGAACTGCGAGACGAACTTGCCGCCTACCTCAGGAACATCGCGCTGCCGAGCACAGACGGATAGGCGCGCCGCCGCGTCTCCTCAGGCGGCCTGCATCGACAAGCCGGACGTCAGGATGGCGTGCAGCGCCGCGGGATCCGCGTTCGCACGCAATTTCTCGATCAGAGACGCGTTGCGCATCGTCCGTGAAACGAGTGCGAGCGCCTTGAGATGCTCGACCCCCGCTTCTTCCGGAGCGAACAGCCCGAACACCAGATCGACCGGCTGCCGATCGACCGCGTCGAAGTCGAGCGTCTTCTCCAGCTTGATGAACAGGCCACGAACCCGATCGACGCCGCTCAGCCGCGCATGCGGCAGGGCGATGCCGTGCCCCACACCCGTCGGTCCCAGGTTTTCTCGTTCCAGAAGCGCGTCGCTCGCCGAGCTGGCATTGATGCCATAGGCGAGAAACGACAACTCGCCCAGCTCCTGGAAGAGCCGCTTCTTGCTTGACGCCGTGCTCGTGACGCGCACGGCTTCCGGCGTCAAAAGATCAAATAGTTCCATTGCCTCTCGGTCTGCTCTGATCGCACCGCCGATCGGCTAGTTTGGATCTATCCAGCCGATGTTTCCATCCTCGCGGCGGTAAACGATATTCACCCCGGTCTTCTGACCTTCATTGCGGAACACCAGAACGGCTGCTCCCTGCAGCTCCATCTGCATGACCGCCTCGCCGACCGACAGAGAAGGAATCTTGGTTCCCATCTCGGCGATTATGATCGGCTGCAGCGAATCCGGCTCCGAATCCTCGCTTCCAGACGCGAGAACGTAGCTGGACCCGTCGATCATTTCAACCGGGCCGGACCGGTCCCGGTGATGGTCCTTGAGACGTCTCTTGTAGCGGCGCAGCTGCTTTTCGAGCTTCTGGCTGCATTGCTCGAAAGAGGCATAGATTTCCGTGGCATGAGCCTTGGCCTGCGCAGTCAGACCGGAAGAAAGATGGACGGTCGTTTCGCAGACATACTCATGGGCGCTCTTGGAGAAAACGACGTTTGCATCGGTGGGGCGTCCGGCATATTTCGAGACCGCTCCATCCAGCTCGGTGCGGACATGGGTCTGCAGGGCTTCGCCGATGTCGATCTGGTGGCCCGTGATCTGGTAGCGCAACTGCACCTCCTTCATTCATGTAATGATTGGGACCCCCCCGCAGATCCGATGCCGGACCAAGGGTGCTGCGTCGACAGACAGTACAGCGACAGGATGATCGGGTCTCGGCATCAGAACTATTGACGCGCTACCGCTACTACCTGTCAACCGGCACGGTTCAGCCGATGCGGAAGTCACGCCCCAGATAGACCCGGCGGACGTTCTCGTCGCGGACCACTTCATCGCAGGTCCCGCTCATCAGCACGTGGCCCTCGTGAAGGATGTAGGCCCGATCGACGATCTCGAGCGTCTCGCGGACGTTGTGATCGGTGATGAGAACGCCGATGCCGCGCGTCTTCAGATCTCTCACCAATCCCCGGATCTCGCCTACGGCGATGGGATCGACACCGGCGAAGGGTTCATCGAGAAGCAGGTATCTCGGATCCGCCGCGAGACAGCGGGCGATTTCGGTTCGCCGCCGCTCGCCGCCCGACAGGGCGAGCGCGGGTGTCCGGCGCAGATGGGTGATCGAGAATTCCGACAGCAGCTCCTCGAGCCGCTCATGGCGCTTGATCCGGTCGGGCTCCGAGATTTCCAGGATCGCGAGTATGTTGTCCTCGACCGTAAGGCCTCTAAAGATCGACACTTCCTGCGGCAGATACCCAATTCCGAGGCGGGCGCGCCGGTACATGGGCAGCGTCGTGATGTCCCTGCCGTCGATGCACACGTCGCCCCCGTCGGGCGCGATCAGCCCGGCGATGGCGTAAAAGCATGTCGTCTTCCCGGAGCCGTTCGGCCCCAGCAGGGCCACGACCTCGCCCCGGTTCAGGTCGAGTGAGACGTCGCGGATAACCGGACGGCGCCGATAGCTCTTCGACAGATGGTGGACCGAAAGCCCGGCTTCCCCGGTGGCGAGGCGCAGGTCCTGCATCACTCGTTGCCAGTCTGGAAGATGGTCCGGACGCCACCTTCGATCTGACCCGTTCCGGCCACGAGATCGATGACCAGCCGGTCGCCCGAAAGTGCATTCGGCCCCTGCGTCAGGACCACGTCGCCACTCATGACAATGGTCCCCGCATCGATCTCATAGGTCGCCTCCTGCGCTTCGGCGGCCTCGGTCCCCGTGGCGAGCGTGACCCCGCCACTCGCGACCACGGACGAGATGCGACGGCTGTCGTCGCTGCCGTAATTCACGGACACCTCGGGAGCGGACAGACGCATTTCTCCCTGAGCCACGACGACGTTCCCGCGAAACACGGCCGCGCCGTCCGTCTGGCTCACCGACAGGCTTTCTGCCGTGACCTCGACCGGCAGGCTCGTGTCCTGCTGAAGCCCGCCGAGCGAGACGGCTGCCGACTGCGCGAATGCGGGCCCCGCAAGAATCAGAAGGGCAATGAGGATGCGCGGTTTCATCGGCTCTCCGACAGGGATGCGGGCTGATATAGCAGCCTGACGCCATTCTTGAAAACCAGCGTCTGATCGCCGTCGTCCGCCCGGTCGAGGCGCAGGGATCCGGCGGTCAGGGAACCGAACGGTGCGGCCGCGTTCACCGGCCCCGGGCTTTCGAGCCATGTCTGGTCGAGGCCGATCTCGATCGCGTCACTGGTGATCGAATAGACGGTTGATGTGGTGATGCGAACATCCCGGAAGAGCATGAGGGCGTCGCGACCGGAGTCGAGCCGTCCCGAGCCGCCGCGGACCTCCGTGCGGACATCGCCGTCGCTCTCGAGGATTGCGGTGAGGTCGTCGATGAGCATGCCGTCCTCGTGCTCCGGGTCCGGTCGCGCTGTCGCTGCGGAAACGGTGATGATCGTACCGTCGCGCGTCACGCCGCTGTAGGCCGGGCGGCCGATGCGCGCTTCCCGGGCGAGTTCGCGGACATCGACCTCGCTGTAGGGAAGCGTGCCGTCCGGATCGCGGTCCTTGGAAACGAGAAAGAGCATCGAGAGGATGCCGAGCGCCAGCAGGGGCAGCAGGATCTTGAGCCAGCCGACGACGCGCGAATATCTGTCCTCGTCGACCGCCATATCGCTCCAGCCCGGGATCAGTGTGAGAAGATGTCCGTCTCCGGCCACCCGGCAAGATCAAGCTGCGCGCGAACCGGGAGAAAGGCAAAACACGCCTGCGCCAGATCCATCCGGCCTTCGCGCAGCAGGAGCTGGTCAAGCTCGGCCTTGAGCCGGTGAAGGTGGAGCACGTCCGACGCGGCATAGCCGAGTTGCGCCTCGGTCAGCTCTTCGGAGCCCCAATCGCTCATCTGCTGCTGTTTGGAAATGTCGATGTTCAACAGATCGGACAGCAACACCTTGAGTCCGTGGCGATCGGTGTAGGTCCGCACGAGTTTCGAAGCGATCTTGGTGCAATAGACCGGCGCCGTCACGACTCCGAAGGCGTTCAGGAGCGCGGCGATGTCGAATCGCCCGAAGTGAAAGAGCTTGAGAACCGTAGGGTCGGTAAGCATCCGTGTCAGGTTCGGCGCCGCGTCCTGACCGATTTCGACCTGTACCATGTGGGCATTGCCATCGCCGCCCGACATCTGGACCAGGCAAAGCCGGTCTCGATGCGGATTCAGCCCCATCGTCTCGCAATCAATCGCCACAACGGGCCCCAGATCGAGCCCGTCCGGAAGATCGCCTTTATGAAGATGATTTGCCAACGAACCCCGCGGGTCTTGGTGCCCAGGAGAGGACTCGAACCTCCACATCCTTGCGAATACCAGCACCTGAAGCTGGCGCGTCTACCAATTCCGCCACCTGGGCCGGTGTCGTGGAAGCGGCTGATACGCGGCGGCCGGGGGGGTGTCAACACCTTGACCTCGTGCCTTGTTCGCGCGGGTCTGCGGGGCTATTGAGACCATGCAGGCATGGCCGGAGGCGCGCAAATGGCGAAACTCGTGACGATCTATGGCGGCTCGGGCTTTGTGGGTCGCTACATTGCCCGACGCATGGCGGGATTGGGGTGGCGGGTGCGCGTCGCGTGTCGCCGGCCCAACGACGCGCTCTTCGTGCGGACCTACGGGACGGTCGGACAGGTCGAGCCCGTCTTCTGCAACATCCGCAACGACCACAGCGTGCGGGAGGTGATGGTCGGTGCCGACAGCGTGATCAACTGCGTCGGTATCCTGACGGAAGGCGGTGCGAACACCTTCGAGGCGCTTCAGGCGGAGGGCGCGACGCGGATCGCGCGCATCGCAGCCGAGCAAGGGGTAACCCAACTCGTCCAGCTTTCGGCAATCGGGTCGGATGCCGACAGCGACAGCGATTACGCCCGGACCAAAGCCGAAGGCGAGCGGGGGGTACGGGAGCATTTCCCGCGCGCCGTGATCCTGCGCCCTTCGATCATGTTCGGCCCCGAGGACGATTTCTTCAACAGGTTCGCGGGAATGGCGCGTCTTGGGCCGGTCCTGCCCGTCATCGGCGCCAATACGCGGTTCCAGCCGGTCTATGTGGATGACGTGGCGCAAGCCGCCGTCAAGGCCGCGACGGGAAAGGCCGAGCCGGGGATCTACGAACTCGGCGGACCGGACGTGAACACGTTCCGCGAGCTTGTGGAACGGATGCTGGACGTGGTTCAGCGGCGGCGTCTGGTGGCCGCGATTCCGTTCTGGTTCGGCAATCTGATGGGCGTCGGGTTCGGATTGCTGCACAAGGCGACGTTCGGTTTTTCGCCGCAGCCGGTGACCGCCGACCAGGTGCGCAACCTTCGCCGCGACAATGTGGTCTCGGATGGCGCCCGGACCCTGGAGAGCCTCGGCATCACGCCCACGTCGATGGCGGCGGTCCTGCCGGGTTATCTCTGGCGCTTCCGTCCTTCCGGGCAATATGCGGCGATCACCCGGTCGGCGCGCAACCTGCGGTCCTGACAGCGCCTAGGAATAGGCGATCGCGAGCAGGACGAGGCCCAGCACGACCCTGTAGATCACATAGGGCGTGAAGCTGACGCTGCGCAGCAGGCGGAACATGAGCGCGAGGGCCAGAAGTGCGGCGACGAAGGCGAAGCCAGCCGCGATCGCGGCGTCGCGCGCCAGATCCATGTCCGCCTCTGCTGCGACCTCGGCCCCGAGCAGGACCCCTGATGCGAGGATCGTCGGGATGGACATCAGCATCGAGATTCGCGCCGCGTCCTTCCGCTCGTAGCCGAGCGCCCGCGCGCCGGTGATGACGATGCCCGATCGCGAGGTCCCCGGGACGAGGGCGAGGACTTGCCAGAGACCGAGGATCCACGCTTGCCGCGGCGACCACTCTTCGGCCGCGCGGGTCTCGGGCGAAAAGGTATCGGCCCACCAGAGCACGATACCGAAGCCCGCCATGGTCCAGCCGATCACGGCCGTCGAGCGCAGGGCAACGTCCAGGCCCGTAATCTTGAAGGCGAGACCGGCAATCACGACCGGGATCGTGGCGATCAAGAGGCAAAGCGCCAGTCTCGCCTCAGCGTCCTGTAACCGGCCGGTGACGAGCCGCAGGGTTCCGCGGAGTGCTGACGCCACATCGCGACGAAAATAGAGAACGACAGCGCCCAGTGTGCCGACATGAACGGCCACATCAACCGCCAGACCCTGATCCTCCACGCCCATCAGATGCGGCAGCAGAATCAGATGGCCCGAGGAGGAAATCGGGAGGAATTCGGTGATGCCCTGGATCAGAGCAACAAGAACGAGGTAAAACAGAGACATGCCGATTAATGCGTCAAGATGTTTGACTTATTATGGCTGTTGTTGCGGCCCGCAGCTTCTGCGGCGCGCATTGAATGCTAAAAAAGGTCAGCATGTCTGCCTTTTCACAGTTCGATGTTCGAATTAGAAGGGCGCGGGACGCGATGCGGAGGAATCGAGTATGGCCAGCGAGCGGATGCTCAAGTTCGTTACCGTGAAGCGGGACATGCCGGAGAAGCGGCCGCCCGATCTGCGTGCAGATGATTTCCATGAGATCTATGCCGAATTCGCCGATGCCAAGGCGGCCGAGCAGGCCGGTCGCTGCAGCCAGTGTGGTGTCCCCTACTGCCAGACCCATTGCCCGCTGCACAACAACATTCCCGACTGGTTGCGTCTGACCGCTCAGGGCCGGCTGGAAGAGGCTTACGAGATTGCGCAATCGACGAACACGTTTCCGGAGATCTGCGGCCGGATCTGTCCGCAGGACCGGCTCTGCGAGGGTAATTGCGTCATAGAGCAGTCGGGTCATGGCACCGTGACGATCGGCGCGGTCGAGAAATACATCACCGACACCGCCTGGGAGCGCGGCTGGGTCAAGCCGGGCACGCCGACGCAGGAACGGCACGAGAGCGTCGGGATCATCGGCGCCGGTCCGGGCGGACTGGCCGCGGCCGACATGCTGCGCCGTGCCGGATTGCAGGTCACGGTCTACGATCGCTACGACCGCGCCGGCGGCCTGATGACCTACGGGATCCCCGGCTTCAAGCTGGAGAAGGACGTGGTCATGCGCCGCGTGGAGCAGCTGGAACAGGCAGGCGTGACGTTCCGGCTGAACTGCAATGTGGGCGAGGACGTCTCATTCGCCGACATCCGCGAGGCACACGAAGCTGTGGTCATCGCCACCGGTGTCTACAAGAGCCGCGACCTGCAGGCGCCCGGAATCGGCGCTTCGGGGATCGTGCGGGCGATCGATTTCCTCACCGCGTCGAACCGCAAGAACTTCGGCGACGAGGTGGAGGCCTTCGAACTCGGGCGAGCTGAACGCGGAGGGCAAGCGCGTCGTCGTGATCGGTGGCGGGGATACTGCGATGGATTGCGTGCGCACCGCCATCCGGCAGGGGGCGGAGAGCGTGAAGTGCCTCTACCGCCGCGACCGGGTGAACATGCCCGGTAGCCAGCGCGAGGTCGCGAACGCCGAGGAGGAGGGCGTCGAATTCGTCTGGTTGAGCGCGCCGAAGGGCTTCAGCGGCGAGGTCGTCGCGGGAGTCATGGTCAGCAAGATGCGCCTGGGCGCGCCCGACGTGACCGGGCGGCAGATGCCCGAGATCATCGAGGGGGCGGACTATGTGGAGGACGCCGATCTCGTCATCAAGGCGTTGGGGTTCGAACCCGAGGAGCTGCCGACGCTCTGGGGCTGTCCGGAGCTGGAGGTGACGCGCTGGGGCACGATCAAGGCCGATTTCCGCAGTCACCGGACCAACCTTCCGGGGGTGTATGCGGTGGGCGACATCGTGCGCGGTGCGAGCCTCGTGGTCTGGGCGATCCGTGACGGGCGCGAGGCGGCGCAGTCGATCCTGGACGATCTGGCGGCGCTTCCTGCGATGGCCGCGGAATGAGCGCCCGGCCGCATTCGCGACGCATGTGACGCGGGGCGTACATACATCTGTACTGCATTGTATAACGTGCGTGCAGACGCGAGGGTCCGGCGACTTGGCAAGGGCAGCACGGCGACTGGAGAGAGCGGCCATGCCCGGGCGGCGCACCGCTGCGAGCCGGCCGATCGAGGGGCGGTGCCTCTGCGGTGCGGTGCTGATCCGTGTGGCCATGCACAGGCACGAGATCGGCATCTGCCATTGCTCGATCTGCCGACGCTGGTCGGGTAGCGCACTGGCAATCTTCGGCGCGGCGCCGGAGGCGGTGGTCGTCGAGGGGGCGCGGTGTAGAGCCTATCGCGCATCGTCCTTTGCAGAGCGCGCCTTTTGCGGCACCTGCGGCTGCCACCTCTGGTTCCGCGAGGATGACGGAGACTACGAGCTGGCCGCCGGCCTTTTCGAGGCCGCTGCCGGCTATCCGCTGATCAGCGAGATCTACACCGATCAGGCGCTACGCGCGCTCGACCTTGCGGGCGACCACAAGAGAGCGACGACCGCCGAATACGAAGCGAAGTATCCATCCGTGAATGTGGGGGACCTGCGATGACCTACGATGAAACGCTGGGCCGCCGAGGAAGAGGCCCGCCGCGCCTGGATGGCCGAGAACTCCCTTTATCGCTCGGACGACGAGCGCGCGTCCTGCGGCGTGGGATTGGTGGTGTCGATCGACGGCAGCCGCACACGGCGGGTGGTGCAGAACGGGATCGACGCACTCAAGGCGATCTGGCACCGCGGCGCGGTGGATGCCGACGGACGCACGGGCGACGGCGCGGGCATTCACGTCCAGATCCCCCTCGCATTCTTCCATGACCAGATCGAGCGCACCGGCCACCGGCCGCGGCAGGACGAGCTGGTGGCCGTGGGACAGGTGTTCCTGCCGCGCACCGATTTCGGCGCTCAGGAAACCTGCCGGACCATCGTGGAGACCGAGGTCCTGCGCATGGGCTACTACATCTACGGCTGGCGCCACGTTCCGGTGAACATCGACGTGCTCGGCGAGAAGGCCAACGCGACGCGGCCGGAGATCGAGCAGATCCTGATCTCCAACGCCAAGGGCGCCGACGAGGAGACGTTCGAGCGCGAGCTCTACGTCATCCGCCGGCGGATCGAGAAGGCGGCGGCCCGCGCGCAGGTTCAGCTCTACATGGCGTCGCTGAGCTGTCGCAGCCTGATCTACAAGGGCATGATGCTGGCCGAGCAGGTGGCCGAGTTCTACCCCGACCTCAAGGACGAGCGTTTCGAGAGCGCGTTCGCGATCTACCACCAGCGGTATTCGACCAATACGTTTCCTCAATGGTGGCTTGCACAGCCGTTCCGGATGCTGGCCCATAACGGCGAGATCAACACGCTCAAGGGCAATCTCAACTGGATGAAGAGCCACGAGATCCGGATGGCGTCGTCCACGTTCGGGGACATGGCCGAGGACATCAAGCCGATCGTGGCAAGTGGCTCGTCCGACAGCGCGGCGCTCGATTCGGTGTTCGAGGTGCTGGTGCGGGCCGGGCGCAGCGCGCCGATGGCCAAGACGATGCTGGTGCCCGAGAGCTGGTCCAAGCAGGCGGCCGAACTGCCGCAGGCCTGGCGCGACATGTATGCCTATTGCAACGCGGTGATGGAGCCGTGGGACGGCCCGGCGGCGCTGGCGATGACCGACGGCCGCTGGGTCTGCGCGGGGCTCGACCGCAACGGCCTGCGCCCGATGCGCTACGTGGTGACGGGCGACGGGCTGCTGATCGCGGGGTCGGAAGCCGGGATGGTGCCGGTCGACGAGGCCTCCGTCGTCGAAAAGGGAGCGCTCGGCCCCGGTCAGATGATCGGCGTGGATATGGCCGAAGGCGTGCTGTTCCACGACATCGAGATCAAGGACAGGCTGGCGGCGGCGCAACCGTTTGGCGACTGGGTCGGCAGGATCACAGAGCTGGACGAGGCGCTCGGCAGCCTGACCGAAAAGCCGCTATTCTCGGGCGCGGATCTGCGGCGGCGGCAGGCGGCGGCGGGCTACACCATCGAGGAGCTGGAGCAGATCCTCGCGCCCATGGCGGAGGACGGCAAGGAGATGATCGCGTCGATGGGCGACGACACGCCCTCGGCGGTCTTGTCGGAGAAATACCGGCCCCTCAGCCACTATTTCCGCCAGAACTTCAGCCAGGTAACCAACCCGCCCATCAGATTCCTTGCGTGAATACAGGGTGATGAGCCTCAAGACCCGGTTCGGCAACCTCAAGAACGTGCTCGACGAAGACAGTTCTCAGACCGAGATCCTGGTGCTCGACAGTCCCTTCGTCGGAAACGCGCAGTTCGCCGAGCTGACGCAGGCCTTCAATGCGACGATGGTGGAGATCGACTGCACCTTCGCGCAGGGAACGCGGCTCGCAGACGCGCTGACCCGGATCCGGGCCGAGGCAGAGGACGCGGTGCGCTCCGGCGCGGGGCATCTGGTCCTGACCGATCAGCATCAGGGACCGGACAAGGTGCCGATACCGATGATCCTGGCGACCAGCGCCGTGCATTCGTGGCTGACCCGCAAGGGGCTGCGGACGTTCTGCAGCCTCAACGTGCGCTCGGCGGAGTGTATCGACCCCCATTATTTCGCGGTGCTGGTGGGCTGCGGCGCGACGGTGGTGAATGCCTACCTGGCCGAGGATTCCATCGCCGACCGGATCGAGCGCGGGCTGATCGACGGGAGCCTGACCGAGGCGGTGGCGCGGTATCGTGCGGCGATCGACGCGGGCCTGCTCAAGATCATCTCCAAGATGGGAATCAGCGTGGTCTCGTCCTATCGCGGCGGCCTGAACTTCGAGGCGGTCGGCCTCAGCCGCGCGATGGTGGCCGAGTACTTCCCCGGCATGCATAGCCGGATCAGCGGCATCGGCGTCCCCGGTCTGCAGCGGCAGGTCGAGGCGGTGCACGCCCGCGGCTGGAGCGGCGACGGAAATTCGGCGACGATCCTGCCGATCGGCGGCTTCTACAAGGCGCGGCGCTCGGGCGAGACCCATGCCTGGGGCGCACAGGCGATGCACATGCTGCAATCGGCCTGCACCCGCGCCAGCTTCGAGACCTGGAAGAAATACAGCCAGATGATGCGCGCGCAGCCGCCCATCCATTTGCGCGACCTGCTCGACATCAAGCCGCTGGGCGAGGCGGTATCGATCGAGGAGGTCGAGAGCATCACTTCGATCCGCAAGCGGTTCGTGACGCCGGGGATGAGCCTCGGCGCCCTGAGCCCGGAGGCGCACAAGACGCTGAACGTGGCGATGAACCGGATCGGCGCGAAGTCGGATTCCGGCGAGGGCGGCGAGGACCCGGCGCACTTCAACCCGGAGGCCAATGGCGACAACCCGAGCGCCAAGATCAAGCAGGTGGCGTCGGGGCGTTTCGGCGTGACGGCGGAATACCTCAATCACTGCGAGGAGCTGGAGATCAAGGTCGCCCAGGGCGCGAAACCGGGGGAGGGCGGGCAGCTGCCGGGGATGAAGGTGACCGAGCTGATCGCGCGGCTTCGCCATTCAACGCCGGGCGTGACGCTGATTTCGCCGCCGCCGCACCACGATATCTATTCGATCGAGGATCTGGCGCAGCTCATCTACGACCTGAAACAGATCAACCCGCGCGCCAAGGTGACGGTGAAGCTGGTGGCGTCGTCCGGCGTGGGCACCATCGCGGCCGGCGTGGCGAAGGCCAAGGCCGACGTGATCCTGATCTCGGGCCACAACGGCGGAACCGGGGCGAGCCCGGCGACGTCGATCAAGTATGCCGGCCTGCCGTGGGAGATGGGCCTGACCGAGGCGCATCAGGTTCTGGCCATGAACAAGCTGCGCGAGCGGGTGACGCTGCGCACCGACGGGGGCCTGCGGACCGGGCGCGACATCGTGATGGCCGCGATGATGGGGGCCGAGGAATACGGCATCGGCACCGCGGCGTTGATCGCAATGGGCTGCATCATGGTGCGCCAGTGCCAGTCGAACACCTGTCCGGTCGGTGTCTGCACCCAGGATCCGGCGCTGCGCGAGAAGTTCACCGGCAATGCCGACAAGGTGGTGAACCTCATCACCTTCTACGCGCAGGAGGTGCGCGAGATCCTGGCCCGGATCGGCGCGCGCAGCCTCGACGAGGTGATCGGGCGCGCGGACCTGCTGACGCAGGTGAGTCGCGGCTCGGCGCATCTGGACGATCTGGATCTCAACCCGCTGCTGATCACGGTCGATGGAGCGAAGAACATCAAGTACGACCGCTTGAAGGAGCGCAACGCGGTGCTGGACACGCTCGACGCCGAGATCGTGCGCGACGCCGCGCGGTTCCTGGAAGACGGCGAGAAGATGCAGCTCTCCTATGCCGTGCGGAACACGCAGCGGACGGTCGGGACGCGGGTCTCCAGCCATATCGTGCGGCGCTTCGGCATGCGCAACCAGCTTCAGCCCGACCACCTGCACGTCAAGCTGACGGGCAGCGCGGGTCAGAGCCTTGGCGCGTTTGCAGCGCCGGGTCTCAAGCTCGAGGTATCGGGTGACGCCAACGATTACGTGGGCAAGGGCCTGTCGGGCGGCACCGTGGTGGTGCGCCCGCCGATGCACTCGCCACTGGTGGCGAGCGAGAACACGATCATCGGCAACACCGTCCTGTACGGCGCGACGGACGGCTACCTCTTTGCCGCAGGGCGCGCAGGCGAGCGGTTCGCGGTGCGCAATTCGGGCGCAAAGGCGGTGATCGAGGGCTGCGGGTCGAACGGCTGTGAGTACATGACAGGTGGCATCGCGGTGATCCTGGGCGCGATCGGGGCCAACTTCGGGGCCGGGATGACCGGCGGGATGGCCTATCTCTACGATCCCGAGGGACAGGCGCAGGTCCTGATGAACATGGATACGCTGGTGACCGGCCCGGTCAGCGTGGATCACTGGGAGGCCGAGCTGAAGGGCCTGGTCGAGCGTCATGCCGCCGAGACGCGCAGCCGCAAGGCGACCGACCTGTTGCAGCACTGGGCCGAAGCATTGCCGCAATTCCTCCAGGTCTGCCCGAAGGAGATGCTGGGCCGTCTGGCGCACCCGCTCAGCGTCGAGAGAAGCGCGATCCCGGCGGAGTGATAAACAGAGGGCCCCTGCGGGGGCCCTTTTTCGATCTCGACGTCGGCCGATCAGACGCGGCGGCACAGCCCGGCGGGCCCGTGGAACGCGGAGGCCACGAGCGGCGGCGAAGCCGGAACGAGAGCGGGCGCGTTGACTTCGCCTTGGACCAACCCGTTGATCCCGGTCGAGGCGACGGGCTGACCCTCGTGGTATCCCTCCACCTCACGCTCGGCTCGTGGAATTCCAGCGCGGCGCAGGGATTTGTTCAGGAACTCGCAGTCCCACGACGTCTGATCACTTGCCGATGGACGGGTGACCGCCCGTCTTGTAGGCCCCG
The DNA here is from genome assembly GCA_963709765.1 of uncultured Alphaproteobacteria bacterium. GTDB lineage: Bacteria > Pseudomonadota > Alphaproteobacteria > Rhodobacterales > Rhodobacteraceae > Roseitranquillus. The sequence continues at coordinate 27,978 of CAVPXL010000003.1, forward strand.
ACGCGATGGCGAGATCCTCCAGAAAGACCGACCGCGTGGTCGTGGCCGAAGCCCGCGGAGGCGAACCCCGCGGTGGTGTTCGACGTCTGCTGACATGGCTTTTTCTGGGACTGGTCCTGCTCGCAGGGCTGCTCCTGGTCCTGCCGCGCTTCGTCGCACCGCCCACGACCCTGACGATGTTGGGCGAGGTGCGGCGGCTTGGCGGGATCGAGCGGGACTGGACCCCGATGGAGCGCATCGCGCCGGTGATGGCGCGGGCCGTAGTGGCGGCCGAGGACGCGAATTTCTGTCGCCACTGGGGGTTCGACATGGCGGCGATCCGGGAGGCGATCGATGCGGGCGGGCGGCGCGGGGCCTCCACGATCAGCCAGCAGACGGTGAAGAACGTCTATCTGTGGCAGAGCCGTTCGTGGCCGCGCAAGGCGCTGGAGGCCGGGCTGACGCCGCTGGTGGAACTGGTCTGGCCCAAGCGGCGCATCCTTGAGGTCTATCTCAACGTGGCCGAGATGGGCGAGGGCGTGTTCGGCGTCGAGGCCGCGGCGCGCCATTGGTTCGGCGTGTCGGCCGCCGATCTGACGGGGATGCAGGCGGCGCGGCTGGCGGCGATCCTGCCGGCGCCGCGCGATCGTTCACCGGCCGAGCCTGGCGCCTTCGTGCGACGGCGCGCGGCCTCGATCCTCGACGGGGCGGAGACCATTCGGCGCGACGGCCGGGCCGATTGCTTCGAGGACGCCGCGGACTGAACCGGCGCGCGCGCGTTACCGGACTGCCACTTGCAATCGAGTTCCGTCGCGGTCGAGCCCGCATTCGGGCCGGAGGAGTTGAAGACCGGGCCTCGAACGGGCATTGAGGCCGGGCCGCAACCGCCGCGAAGTCCGATGACCCGTCTCTATCATGTTCCCCTCTCGCCCTATTGCCGCAAGGTGCGCCTGTGCCTGGCGGAGAAGAAGATCGAGGTGGAGCTGATCGAGGAACGATACTGGGAACGCGATTCCGATTTCCTGCGCCGCAACCCGGCCGGCAAGGTGCCGATCCTGCGGCTGGACGGGCGCACCATGAGCGAAAGCCAGGCGATCTGCGAATACATCGAGGAAAAGCATCCCGATCCGGCGCTGATGCCGCGCGACGCGGAGGGCCGCTACGAAGTGCGGCGCCTGATAGGCTGGTTCGACGACAAGTTCCACGGCGAGGTGACCCAGCGGCTTCTGCACGAGCGGGTGATCAAGAAGATGACCAAGCAGGGCTACCCCGACAGTGCCGCGGTCAAGTCCGGCGCCAAGGCGATCAAGTATCACCTGGACTACATGGGCTGGCTTCTGGATCAGCGGCGCTGGCTCGCCGGCAACCAGATGACGCTGGCGGATTTCGCGGCGGCCGCGCATCTCAGCGCCCTCGACTATATCAGCGACGTCGACTGGAACCGCTCGGAGGCGGTCCGCGACTGGTATGCCAAGATCAAGTCGCGTCCCGCCTTCCGCTCGATCCTGGCGGACGTGGTTCCCGGATTTCCCCCGCCGCCGCATTATGCCGACCTCGACTTCTGAGCGCGGTACGGCATTGAAGGCGGCGCTGGCAGAGCGGGCGACGGCGGAAGGGTTCGCCGCGATGGGGGTCTGCCGGCCCGACGCCATCCCGCAGGCGGCCGGCCGGCTGGCGACGTTCCTTGCCGAGGGGCGTCATGGCCAGATGGGCTGGATGGAGCGGCGGCAGGGCTGGCGCAGCGAGCCCGCTGCGCTCTGGCCCGCGGCGCGCTCGGTTGTGATGCTGGCCGAGCTCTACACGCCGGAGGAGGACCCGCTGGCAACTCTGGATCGGCGGGACCGGGCAACAATCAGCGTCTATGCCCGCCACCGCGACTATCACGACGTGCTCAAGAAGCGTCTCAAGCGGCTTGGGCGGTGGCTGATCGACCGGGCGGGCGGCGAGATCAAGGTTTTCGTCGACACCGCGCCGGTGATGGAGAAGCCGCTGGCCGAGGCGGCGGGGCTGGGCTGGCAGGGCAAGCACACCAACCTGTTGAGCCGGGAGCTGGGCAACTGGTTCTTCCTCGGTGCTCTCTTCACGACGCAGGATCTGCCGGCCGACGAGGCAGGGGTCGAGAATTGCGGGTCGTGCCGCCGCTGTCTCGACGCGTGCCCGACCGATGCGTTCCCGGCGCCGTTCCAGCTCGATGCGCGGCGTTGCATCAGCTACCTGACGATCGAACATCACGGGCCGGTGGAGGAGGCGCTTCGGCCGGCGCTGGGCAACCGGATCTACGGCTGCGACGATTGCCTGGCGGTGTGCCCGTGGAACAAGTTCGCGGTGGCGGGACGCGAGGCGAAGTATGCCGCCCGGCCCGATCTGGTGGCCCCGCGGCTGGCCGAGCTGGCCGCGCTCGACGATGCAGGGTTCCGCGCCCTGTTCTCCGGCAGCCCGATCAAGCGAATCGGGCGCGACCGGTTCGTGCGCAACGTGGCCTATGCGATCGGGAATTCGGCCGATCCCGGCCTGCGGCCCGCGGTCGAGGCCCTGACGGGGGATCCCGATGCCGCCGTGGCGGATGCGGCGCGCTGGGCGGTCATGCGGCTGGCGCAGAGTGACCGATGAGGATGAGCGAAACGCGAAAGACGACCGACGTGGCGCCGCCCTTCCGGCGTCGTCGTGGCCCGGTCCGGGGCCTGGGGCGCTGGCTCGAGAAACGGTTCGAGCAGATCATCTGGCTGGCCAACGGGCGGGGCAGCCCCCTGCTTGACCCTTATCGCGGTTTCGCCACGCCGCGTTCGTTGATCGTGCGGGGCCGGGTCCTGACGGCGCTGCGCCGCACCGCGCCCGAGCCCGAACACGGAAAATGGACGAATTTGCGGCAGATGGTGTCACTCTTCCTGACCAACGAGGTTGCGGGGGTGCAGGTCACGGTGCCGGAAAAACTGGTCACGGGAAAAAGCGATGCCGAGGGGTATCTGTGGCTCGAGGTGCCGCGCCAGGGGTTCGAGCCGGGCTGGCGCGAGATCGCTGTGGAGATCGCCGGCCGTCCCGAGAGCCGCCGCGGCTTTCCGGTTCTGATCCCCAGCTCCGACGCACGGTTCGGGGTCATCAGCGATATCGACGATACGATGATCGAGACCGGGTCCTATTCGCTGGTCCGCAACCTCTGGACGACGTTCACCGGCAGCACGCTGACGCGTCACGTCTACCCGGACGCCGTGACTCTCATGAAGCGGCTGCACGACGGGGTGAACCCGGTCTATTACGTCTCGTCCTCGCCCTGGAACCTGCATCATTTCCTTGTGCGCATCTTCACGCAGGCGGGGCTCACGGCGGGGCCGATGTTCCTGCGCGACCTGGGGCTGGGCAGCACGGCCGGGCATCGCGACCACAAGAGCGAGGCGATCGACGCGATCCTGTCGTCCAATCCCGACCTGCCCTTCGTGCTGCTGGGCGATACCGGTCAGAAGGACGCCTTCGTCTATCGCGACGCCATCGCCCGGCACCCGGGGCGCATCGCCATGGTCATCCTGCGCGAGCCGGTCGTCGGCGCGCCGGCAGCGAGCCTGAAGGCGATCGCGGAGATCGAGTCCACCGGAACGCCCTGTCACCATTCGGCCGATTTCGAGAGCGTGCGCGCGCCCGTCCTGCCGCTCCGGTCAGGGTGACGCATGGTCATTTTCTCCTTGAACCGGCGTCCCGGCGCCGCGATCCTTAGTGTTCATAAGATTATTTAGGGAGAGAGTTCATGAAATTTCTTGCAACAACGGCCGCGTTCACGCTGGCCGCCGGGGGTGCGTTCGCACAGGCCGGTCAACTGCCCGAGAACATCGAAAAGCTGCAGAACATGCAGTCCACCGGGACGCGCGACTTCACCACCATAGAACAGTCCGGCGAGTATGCCGACGCGATCAAGACGACGCTCGAGCGCATCGAGTTGCCACCCGGCTTCAAGATCGAGCTTTATGCCATCGTGCCCGACGCGCGGCACATGGCGGTGGGTCCGCAGGGCATCGTGACGTTCGTGGGCACGCGCAAGGACAAGGTCTGGGCCGTGACCGACCGCAACAAGGACCGCAAGGCCGACGAGGTGAAGGATTTCGCGCCGTCGCTGCAATTCACGATCCCCAACGGCGTCTGCTTCAGCCCGGACGGCTTCCTCTACGTGGCCGAGCAGAACCGGGTGCTGGTCTTCCCGGCGGCCGAGTTCTTCTATGAGAGCCCGGACGTGGCGATCGGTCAGGTCGTGCCGCAGGGCGAGCTGATCCCCGCCGAAGAGGAGAGCTTCAACCACACGGCGCGGGTCTGCGACATCGGGCCGGACGGCAAGCTCTACATTTCGCTCGGGCAGCCCCACAACGTGCCGCCGGCGGACAAGCTGGATCTCTACGCCGAGCACGGCATCGGCGGGATCATCCGCATGAACACCGACGGCGGCGGGCGCGAGGTCTACACCCGTGGCATCCGGAACTCGGTGGGCCAGGACTTCGACCCCCAGACCGGCGATCTGTGGTTCACCGACAACCAGGTCGACGGCATGGGCGACGACATTCCGCCGGGCGAGATCAACCATCAGACCGCGATGGGTCAGAACTTCGGCTTCCCCTGGTATGGCGGTGGGGACACCCGCACCAACGAATACAAGGGCGAGGAGCCGCCCGCGGACGTGGTCTTCCCGGCGGTCGAGATGATAGCCCATGCGGCCGACCTCGGGATGATGTTCTACACCGGCGACATGTTCCCCGATCAGTACAAGAACGCCATCTTCTCGGCGCAGCATGGCTCGTGGAACCGGACGACGCCCGTGGGCGCGCGGGTGATGGTCACCACGATCGACGAGGAGGGCAATGCAACCTCAAAGCCCTTCGCCGAGGGCTGGATCGACGAGAACGGGGAGTATCTGGGCCGTCCGGTCGATGTGGCGCAGTTGCGTGACGGATCGCTGCTGGTTTCCGACGACCTTGCCGGTGCGATCTATCGCATCAGCTACGAGGAGTCCCAGTGAGCCTCGGCTCCGGCGCGCTTCGCGCCGGGGCCATCCTCGTGGCGCTCGCCTTTCCGGCGGGCGCCCAGGATGCCGAGGCAGGGCGCAAGGTGGCGGGCATGTGCCGCACCTGCCACGGTCTGGATGGCTATGCGCGGATACCCATCGCGCCCCATATCGGCGGCGAGCCGGCTGACTACATCGAGGCCCAGCTGCGGGCGTTTCGCGACGGCAGCCGCGAGCACGAGATGATGAGCGTGGTCGCCGCCAGCCTCAGCGACCAGCAGATTGCCGACGTGGCGGCCTGGTTCGCGTCGCACGATGCGAGCGCCGAGCTGACGGCCGACGCGAGCGGCGCCCCGGAACTCTGCGTCGGCTGTCACGGTGTGGACGGGATCGCGGTGGCGCCGGCCGTGCCGAACCTGGCCGGCGAGACCAACATCTACATCGACACGCAGCTCAAGGCCTTCCGGCGCGGTCAGCGGCAGCACGAGATCATGACGCCCATCGCACAGGAGCTCTCGGACGCCGATATCCGCGCAATGGCCGACTGGTACGGCAGCATCAAGCTCACGATCGAGTCCCCCGGCTAGGGAACTCATTGATGCCGCGTGACTTTCCCCTGCGTCCTGTCCGCTGTAGGCCGAATACATGAACCCCTTCCGCGCCATCGCGTTCAAGCTCGGCTCGGTGACGGTCTTCGTCATCATGGCGTCGCTGATCAAGGCCACCGCCGGAGACGTGCCGCCGGGCGAAGCGGTCTTTTTCCGCTCGGCCTTCGCGCTGCCGATCATCTTCGGCTGGCTCGCGATGCGTCACGACCTGCGGACCGGATTTCGTGCCAGGGATCCGATGGGCCATGTCTGGCGCGGGGTGATCGGGTCGATTGCGATGGGGCTGGGCTTCGCCGGCCTTGGGCTTCTGCCGCTGTCGGAGGTGCAGGCCATCGGCTATGCGGCGCCGCTTCTCGTCGTCGTCTTCGCGGCGATGTTTCTGGGTGAGCGGGTCCGGATCTTCCGGCTCGGGACGGTGGTGCTGGGTCTGGTCGGCGTGCTTGTCGTGCTGTCGCCGCGGCTGACGGCGCTGAGCGACGGCGAGATCGGTGCGGCCGAGACCCTGGGCGCGGTGCTGGTGCTTGGCTCGGCCACCTGCGCAGCTCTGGCCCAGGTCTTCATCCGCAGGATGGTCCAGACCGAAAGCACGTCCGCGATCGTTTTCTGGTTCTCGATGACGGCGACCGGGCTGTCGCTGCTCACGGTGCCGTTTGGCTGGACAATACCGTCGGCAGGCACCTTCACGATGCTGGTCGCGGCCGGATTGCTGGGCGGGGTCGGACAGATCTTTCTCACCTCGGCCTACCGGTTCGGCGATGCGGGGCTTGTGGCGCCCTTCGACTACGCATCGATCCTGCTGGCGGTCGGAATCGGCTACGTCTTTTTCGGAGAGGTGCCGACGATGGCGGTGATCGGCGGCGCGGCACTGGTCGTGCTGGCGGGCATCCTGATCATCTGGCGCGAGCGGCAGCTTGGCCTGCGGCGCGGTCGCGCACGGGTGACTATGACACCGCAGGGTTGAGTTGGACGGCCCTTCACCCGTATCCTCTCGTCATCCGGTCAACGACTCGGGGAGAGGTCGTCATGGAACGTCACGTCACCGATCATCCGCGCAGCACCAAGAGCAAGCGCCTGTCACGGTATCTGGAGCACGAGCGGACCAGCCGCCTGCGCGGCCCGCACCAGGCGGTGAACGTCCTGCGCCGCCTGCCGCGCGGCGCCGAACAGGCAAGCCAGCGCATGAGGAATTACCTCAGGATCGATCGCTGGGGCGCCAGCTGAGATCAGAGTCGTTTCCCGACAGCGATACGGGTGCGCGGGTCGGATGCCACGCGGGCTGTTACGCCCGCGTGAACGATTGCCTCAGCTTCGAACCAGCGCCTCGTAGGCTTCGCCGATCTCGCGGGTGAGCTGGCCGACCTCGAAGGTCCAGTCGCCGATCTGACCCACCGGGGTGACTTCGGCGGCGGTGCCGGTCAGCCAGCACTGCTCGAACCCCTCCAGCTCCTCGGGCATGATGTGGCGCTCGTGCACCTTGACCTGCCGGTCGTGCAGAAGTCCGATCACGGATTGCCGGGTGAGGCCGTTGAGGAAGCAGTCCGGCTTGGGCGTGTGCACTTCGCCGTCCTTGACGAAGAAGACATTGGCCCCCGTCGCCTCGGCCACGTAGCCGCGATAATCCATCATCAGGCTGTCGGAGCAGCCCTTCGCCTCGGCCGCGTGCTTGGACATGGTGCAGATCATGTAGAGGCCCGACGCCTTCGCATGTGCCGGGATGGTCTCCGGCGAGGGGCGCTTCCAGCGGGAAATGTCGAGCTTCGCGCCACCGGTCTTGGCGGCGCCGTAATAGGCGCCCCATTCCCAGGCCGCGATCGCCACGTTGACCGGGTTGCGCTTGGCCGACACGCCCATGTCGGGCCCGGCCCCGCGCCAGGCGATGGCGCGCACATAGGCGTCGGAGTGGCCGCTGGCCCCGAGCACCTCGGCCTTGGCGGCCTCGAGCTGATCGACCGTGAATGTGATCGGCATGTCGATGGCCTCGCCGGACGCCAGCAGCCGCCGGGAATGGTCGGCGCTGCGAAAGATCTTGCCGTTATAGGCGCGCTCGCCCTCGAAGACCGACGAGGCGTAGTGCATCGCATGGGTCAGGATGTGGACCTTCGCGTCGCGCCACTCCACCAGCCTGCCGTTGACCCAGATCTTGCCGTCGCGATCGTCATAGTCACCTGTAGCCATATATCCCGCGCTCCGTTTTCCAGAAGTTGCGCAACTAGGTCCGGTTCGGGACAATTATTGCGCCAAAGACAGCCGGCGCTACCAGTTGAGTCTTGGAATGTCAACAAGGCTGACGTATGCTCGCCGACGACGAGGGAACCTGAAAGAGGCGAGGGAATGGCCGAAGACGGAGCTGGAGGCGAAAGCCTTCTTTTCCTGACTGACGAGCAGTTGCGGAAGGGGATCGAGGCAATGTTCTTTGCCTATCGCGGCTTTACGGCGGATCCCGACAGGCTGCTGTCCGACCACGCCTATGGCCGGGCCCATCACCGGGCGCTGCATTTCATCGGGCGCTGTCCAGGCACCACCGTGAACAACCTGCTGACGATCCTGGGGGTCACGAAACAATCGCTGAACCGTGTGCTGCGGGCGCTCATCGAGGACGGGCTGGTCGAGAGCCGGATCGGCACGCGCGACAAGCGTGAGCGCAACCTGAAATTGACGATGAAGGGGGCTGAACTCGAGCGGAAATTGTCCGAGGTCCAGCGCGAGCGGATGCGCGCCGCCTACCGCGCCGCCGGCCCGGATGCGGTGGCCGGGTTCCGGCGTGTTCTGGAGGCGATGATGGAGCCCGAGGCGCGCCGGTGCTACCGGACGTTGCGCGAAGAGCGGGCATGACCTCCGAGCCGGAGGCGCACATCCTGGTCGTGGACGATGACGAGCGGATCCGGGTGCTGCTGCAGCGGTTCCTTCGCCGGCATGGTTTCTGGGTCTCGACGGCGCGGGACGCGGCCCATGCCCGACGGCTGCTGGACGGGCTCGATTTCGACCTGATGGTCATCGACGTGATGATGCCGGGCGAGGACGGGCTGGCGCTGACCGCAGGTCTGCGCGCGCGGATCCAGACGCCGATCCTGCTGCTGACCGCGCGCGGCGAGACCGAAGAGCGGATTGCCGGACTGGAGGCCGGGGCGGACGATTATCTGGTCAAGCCGTTCGATCCCAAGGAGCTGCTGCTTCGCATCAACGCGATCCTGCGACGAATGCCGGCGCAGGCGACGCAGGCGGGACCGATGGTGCTGCATCTGGGACCGGTACGCTACGACATCGAAAAGGGCGAGATGTGGCGCGGCGCGGCGCCGATCCGCCTCACCGCCACCGAAATCCAGCTCATGCGCATCTTTGCCGGATCGCCCGGCGAGGCGGTAAGCCGGACACGCCTGGTCGAGGACCTGGGGCGCCAGCACGGCCAGGCGCAGGAGCGGGCCGTGGACGTGCAGATCACCCGGCTCCGCCGCAAGATCGAGGACGACCCGAAACAGCCGCGCTACCTGCAGACGGTGCGGGGCGAGGGCTACATGCTGGCGCCGGACTGAGCCGCGTTGTCCGTGTGCCGCCTTCGGAGTAGGCTGCCCCATGACTGTCGCAATCTTCAGCCACCCCGACTGCAACAGGCACATCACCCCGCCCGGCCATCCCGAGCGGGTGGATCGGATGCGCGCGGTTTCCGGTGCGCTCGACCCGTTGCCGCTCGACCGGCGCACGGCGCCGCTGGGTACGGACGAGGACATCCTGCGGTGCCATCCGCGCGCGTATCTCGACCGGATCGCTGCGATGATCCCTGACGAAGGGTCGGTGGCGCTCGATGCCGATACCTACGTCTCGCCCGGTTCGCTGGATGCCGCGCGCCGCGGTGTGGGTGGCAATGCGGCGGCCGTCGACGCAGTGATGGCGGGAGAGGTTCAGCGAGCCTTCGTGGCCTGCCGGCCGCCGGGCCATCATGCCGAGACGGCGAAGGCCATGGGGTTCTGCCTTTTCGGGAACATCGCCATCGCGGCGAAGCGGGCACTCGATCACCATGGGCTCGAGCGGGTCGCGATCGTGGATTTCGACGTGCATCACGGCAACGGCACGCAGGACCTGATGTGGGACGAGGAGCGGGTGTTCTTTGCCTCCACGCACGAGATGCCGCTTTTCCCCGGCACCGGCGCCATCCACGAGACCGGCGCACACGGACAGATCCTGAACGCGCCGCTGGCGGCGAATACGGGTTCGCGCGAGATGCGGCACGCCTACACCGATCTCGTCCTGCCGGCGCTGGAGGATTTCCGGCCCGAACTGATCCTGGTTTCGGCAGGGTTCGATGCGCATGCGCGCGATCCGCTGGCGAACCTGAACTGGACCGAGCCGGATTTTGCGTGGCTCACCCGCCAGCTATGCGAGATCGCGCGGCGCCATGCGCAGGGGCGCGTGGTCTCGACACTCGAGGGGGGGTATGATCTGGAGGCGCTGGGCGCGGGTGTCGCGGCCCATGTTGCGGTTCTGACGGAGCATTGAGGCGATGAGCGAGACGCAGGCGCGAGCGGTCAAGGAGATGAGCTTCGAGGACGCGATGGCCGAACTGGAGCGCGTCGTGGACCAGCTCGAGCATGGCGAGGTCGCGCTGGAAGAGTCGATCCGTCTCTACGAGCGCGGGGCCGAGCTCAAGGCCCATTGCGAGGCCAAACTGAAGGCCGCCGAGGAGAAGGTCGAGCAGTTGACGCTCGACGCCTCCGGTCAACCCAAGGGGGCCGAGCGGGTCGAAGGGCTGTGACCTTCGCGGACCGGCTGGCGGAATGCGCCGGCCTCACCGCCCGCCGCCTGGAGCGGGCCTTGGCGACATATCCATCCGAGCCGTTGATCGAGGCGATGCGCTACGCGGTGACCGGCGGCAAGGGCCTGCGCGGGTACCTGGTTCTGGAGAGCGCCGCGTTGCATGGTGTCGACGCAGCGGAGGCGCTGGACGCAGCCGCCGCGATCGAGGCGCTGCACGCCTATTCGTTGGTCCACGATGATCTTCCCTCAATGGACGACGACGATCTGCGGCGTGGGCGGCCGACGGTGCATCGCCGTTGGGACGAGGCGACGGCTGTGCTGGCGGGCGATGCACTTCAGACCCTGGCCTTCGAACTGACTCTGGCGCACCCCGATCCCGCCGTGGCGCGATCCTTGGCCTCGACGCTTGCGCAGGCGGCTGGCGCGCGGGGCATGGTTCTCGGCCAGGCGCGCGACATCGCCGCAGAAACGGGTCCGCCGCTGACCCTTGGGCAGATCACCGAGATGCAGGCCGGAAAGACAGGCGCGCTCATGATCTGGTCCGCGGAGGCCGGGGCGCGGCTCGCACAGGCCGATCCGGCTCCGCTCCGGCGCTACGCCGAGGCGCTGGGCCTCGCCTTCCAGATCGCCGACGACATCCTCGACGTGGAGGGGGATGCCGAGGCAGCCGGGAAGCGGGTGGGCAAGGACGCGGCGGCAGGCAAGGCGACCTTCGTTTCGCTGCTTGGCCTCGGCGGTGCCAGGGCGCGCGCGCAGGCGCTGGCTGCCGAGGCCGAGGCAGCGCTGGAACCCTATGGCGCTCGCGCCGGGCATCTGCGCGCGTGTGCGCGGTATGTGGTGGATCGCCGGGCATGATATCCTTCAAGCCAGAAAATTTCAGGCTTGAAGCAAGGGAATTGCGCGGCTAGCCTGAGCGTCGAACGGGTCGAGGGGTGCGCGCAATGAACCGGGTCGTGGACGGGCAGGAGCAGGGCGACCACGGCTTCGCAGTCACGCGCAAGGTACGTTTCGAGCATTGCGATCCCGCCGGGATCGTCTTTTACCCCCGCTACTTCGAGATGGTGAATGCGACGGTCGAGGACTGGTTCGAAGCACGCCTGAACCAGCCCTTCTCACAGATGCACGGTCCCGGTGCCCTCGGGGTGCCGAGCGTCCGGATCGAGGCCACCTTCAGCGCCCCGAGCAGGCTCGGCGAGCGGTTGAGCTTCGTTCTTCGGCCGATACGTCTCGGCGGGTCGAGCCTTGATCTGGTGATCGCGGCCTCCTGCGCGGGCGAGGCGCGGCTCGAGGTTCGAGTGACGCTTGTGCAGATCGCGCTGGATAGCGGCAAGGCTGTTCCGTGGAGTGACAGCATTGCGCGACAGGATTGTGTGCGAACTGAAAGAGGAGAGCGTCGATGGCGCATGAGATTATCCAGCCCGAGGGATGGAAGCGGGCGCTGGGCTACGCCAACGGGGTGCTGATCGCGGACGGAACACTTTATGTCGGCGGCCAGATCGGCTGGAACGCCGAGCAGGTTTTCGAGAGTCGGGATTTCATCGGACAGATGGAGCAGGCGCTCAGGAACATCATGGACGTGGTGGAAGCCGCGGGGGGCCGGGCCGAGGATATCGTCCGACTGACATGGTACGTCACCGACAAGCGCGAATACCTCGCCCGCCAGAAGGAGGTCGGTGAGGTCTACCGGCGCGTTCTGGGTCGTCACTTCCCCGCGATGACGATGGTGGTCGTCAACGCGCTGGTCGAGAACGAGGCGCTGGTGGAAATCGAGGCGACGGCGGTGCTGTCGCGCGGCTAGCCGAACGAGGGAGGGATCATGGTACTTTTGCAAATCGACTTCCCCTTCACCGGGCCGTGGGGCGACGAGATGGCGGAGGCGATGCGCGACCTCGCCACGGACATCGCGTCCGAGGACGGCCTCATCTGGAAGATCTGGACCGAAAACGCCGATGAGGGTCGCGCGGGCGGCATCTACGTCTTCAGCGACGCAGCCTCGGCCGAACGCTACGAGGCCAAGCATACCGCACGTCTGATCCAGTTCGGAATCGAAGGCATCGTCGCGAAGCGCTTCGAGATCAACGGCCCGCTTTCGGAACTGACGCGCGCACCGCTGTAGGCAGGGTCTGCTTCAGGGCCCTTGAGCGGATGCAGATGCATACGTAGGGTCCGATCACCAACAGGGAGGATCCGATGAACAAGAAAATGCTCGCCATCGCGGCGACGCTGGCCTGGGCTTTGCCCGCAACGGCCGAAACGCTGGTGGTTGGGGCCTATCCGGCCAACCCGCCGTGGGAATTCATCAACGAACAAGGGACATACGAGGGGTTCGAGGTCGATGTGGCCCGTGCCGTGGCCGAACGGCTGGGCATGGACGTCACATTCGAGAATCTCGGCTTTCAGGCGTTGTTCGCCGCCACGGCCTCGGGTCGGATCGACGGTGCGGTGTCGTCGATCTCGGTCACGCCGGAGCGGCTGGAGAACCAGTCCTTCACGCAGCCCTACTATGACAGCGACGGTGCGATCGTGGGTCGCGCCGATGGCGGGATCGAGTCGGTCGAGGATCTCAGCGGCAAGACCGTCGGCGTGGTCGCCGCGACGACGGGTGCCAAATGGGCCGAGGCGAATGCCGAGACGATCGGCTTCGACGGCATCAAGAGCTACGAGAAGCAGCAGGACCTGCTGATGGACGCCGCCAACGGTCGGGTCGCGGGTGGCGCGGGTGAGGTCGCGGGCTTCCAGTACGCGATCCAGCAGATGCCGGGGCTGGAGATCCTCGTGCGCATTCCGACCGGCGAGCGGTTCGCGATGATGATGCGCAAGGATCACGAGCTTCTGCCGCAGATCAACGAGGCGATCTCGGAGATGAAGCGCGACGGAACGATGGCCCAGATCCACGAGACCTGGTTCGGCGTCGCGCCCGAACCGGGCACGTCGACCGTTGAACCGATGGAGCTTCCGAGCAACTGAACCGATGCGGCCGGGGCCCGTCCCCGGCCGTCATCCGTTCGCTCTACCAGACCTGATCGGGCTCGGGCAGCGGGATAGCGTCGAGCAGTTCGCGCGTATAGGTGCTTTGCGGGGCGGCGAAGAGATCCGACGTGGCCCCCTGCTCCACCACGCGTCCCGCTTGCAGCACCAGCGTCGTGTCGCAAAGCCGGCGCACCACCGACAGGTCGTGGCTGATGAAGGCGAGCGTCAGGCCCAACTCGGCGACCAGCCGCTCCAGCAGCCTCAGCACAACCGCCTGCGACGAGACGTCGAGGCCCGACACGATCTCGTCCGCGAGGATGAAATCGGGCCGCAGCGCGATGGCGCGCGCGATTCCGACGCGCTGACGCTGGCCGCCCGAAAGCTCGTGCGGGTAGCGGTCGAGAAATGCGCGGGGCAGGCCGACGAGATCGATCGTCTCGGACGCGCGCGTCGCGGCCTCGCTCCGACTCATGTGAAGCGCGAGCGGCGCCGCGATCGTGCCGCCGATCGTGCGCCGCGGGTTCAGCGACGACATCGGATCCTGAAAGATCATCTGCATTCGCGGACGCAGGCGGCGCAGCTCGGCTTCGGAGAGGTGCGTGATGTCGTGCCCGTCGAACCGGATCGATCCCGCGCTGGGTTCGATCAGCCGCAGCAGCGCGCGCCCGAGCGTCGACTTGCCAGACCCGCTTTCGCCGACGATGCCGAGGATCGCGCCGCGAGGAACGTCCACATCCAGGCCATGCAGGATGTGGACGAGGGGCGCGCGCCCGATCGCCGGCTTGCGCGCCATGTCGGGCAGCGCGACGCGCAGGTCGCGCGCCGAGACGAGCGGCTCAGACATTGCGCGCTCGCCTCCTGTCACTGGCGGCGATCTCTTCGCGCAGGGCGGCGAGGACCGTGTCGGGCACCGGCACCAGCGAATCCTCCGGGTGCGGTGTAGCGCGGCGTCGCGGCGATCAGCGCGCGCGTGTAGGGGTGTTTCGGGCGTGGTCAGAAGGTCGCGGACGTCCCGTTCCTCCAGCGCCTTGCCGGCGTAGAGCACCGTCACCCGCTGGCAGATCCTGCGCGACCACGCCCAGATCGTGGGTGACGAACAGCATCGTCGTGCCGTGCCGCTCCTGCATCGTCTTGATCATCTTCAGGATCTGTTTCTGCACGGTCACGTCGAGCGCGGTCGTGGGTTCGTCGGCGACGATCAGGGCGGGCTCGACACGAAGGCGGCGGCGATGAGCACACGCTGGCGCATGCCCCCCGAGAGTTCGTGCGGGTAGCTCTGCATCACGCGGCGCGGGGTCGCGGATCTGGACTTCCTCCAGCATCTCCTCGGCCCGGGCCCGGGCGCGCCCGGCCTTCCAGCCGAGAACGTGGGTCAGCCGGTCGATGACCTGGCTTCCGATCCGGCGCGCCGGGTTGAGCGCGGTCAGCGGGTCCTGCGGGATGAGCGCGGCTGTGCGCTCCGACGAAGCGTCGCCGCTCCGCCGGCGGCAGGGTCGAGACGTCGGTGCCACCCAGCACGATCGCGCCCGCCGGTGACACGGATCGCGCGGGGCAGGACGCCGAGGATCGCCTTGCCGATCATGCTCTTGCCCGCGCCGCTTTCGCCGACGAGGCCGTGCACCTCGCCCCTGGCCACCGTGAGCGAGACCGAGCGCAGGACCGGCAGGCCCGAGTGGGCGAGGCTGGCGTCGAGCCGCTCAACCTGCAGGAAGGGTTCGCTCATCGCAGCACCGGATCGAAGCGGTGCTTGAAGGCCGTCGCCGAACTGCGTGAACGAGAGTACGGTGAGGAACAGCGCGATCATGCGGGAAGACCAGCACCCACCACGCCTGATGGATCGAGAGTGCGCCCCTCGGCGATCATGCCGCCCCAGGTCGGATCGTCGGTCGAGATCGACAGGTTCACGAAGGACAGGATCGCCTCGACGATGATCGCGATCCCCATCTCCAGCGTCAGGACCGCCACGATGATCGGCAGGACATTGGGCAGGACCTCGAGCCAGAGCGTGCGCGCCCGCGTGAAGCCCGCCACGCGCGCGCTTTCGACGTAATCCATGCGCGACTGCGCCATGGTCTCGGCCCGCACCACGCGGGCGAAGCGGGTCCAGTCGATGATGACGATGGCGACGATGACCGAGGTCAGCCCGGTGCCGATGACCGCGACCAGCAGGATCGCGAACAGGACCGCGCGGGAACGCCATCCAGACGTCGACGATCCGGCTGACCAGCTGATCGACCCAGCCCCGATAGTAACCGGCGAGCAGGCCGAGCGAGGAACCGATGAGGCAGCTCAGGACGCCCGCAACCACCGCCACGATGAGCCGCGACCCGCGCCCCGTGGATCAGCCGCGACAGCACGTCGCGGCCGAGGCTGTCGGTGCCCAGCGCAAAGCCGGGATCGGCGCCATCGGACCAGACGGGCGGCAGCCGTCCGTAGAGGAGGTCCTGCGCGAGCGGGTCGTGCGGCGCGATCAGCGGCGCGAGGATGGCGGCCGCGAAGAAGAGTGCGAGCCAGCCCCCGGCGAGCCAGAGCCGCGCGCCGCCACGTCGCGACGGGATCGCGGCGGTCTCAGCCATGCCGCAACCTCGGGTTCAGCACCGTGCTACAGCAGATCGACGCCCAGGTTGATGAGCACGAAGAGCGCGGCGAAGGTCAGCACGATCCCCTGGATCAGCGGCAGGTCGCGGTTGATCACGGCGTCGATCGCCATGTTGCCGAGGCCGGGATAGGAAAAGAGCCGCTCGACGATCACGGTGCCGCCGATCAGGAAGGTGAACTGCACGCCGATGAGCGCCAGCGTCGGCAGCGCGGCGTTGCGCAACGCCGTCGCGAAAGATCACCTCGCGCTCGGAATAGCCCTTGGTGCGGGCCAGGAGCGCGTAGTCGAGACCCATGACCTCCTTCAGCGACTGTTTCAGCATCTGCCCCATGCATCGCCGAGAGCGGCAGGGCGAGGGCCAGCGCCGGCATCAACATATGCGCAAGCAGGTCGCCGGTCAGGTCGAGTCGCAGGCGGGCGAGGCTTTCCAGCAGGTAGAATTGCGTGACGAAGGGCAGGTCGAGCTGCGGAGAGACCCGGCCCGACACGCCGAACCATTGCAGGAACACGCCGAAGACCAGGATCAGCGCCAGACCCCAGAGGAAATCGGGCGTCGACAGCGCAAGGCCGTTCCAGACGTCGATGCCGCCTTCGGTTCGCCCGCCGCGCCGGATCGTGCCGATCACCGCCAGCGTCCCCCCGATCAGCGTCGCGAAGAGCAGCGACAGCGCCGCCAGTTCCAGCGTCGCCGGCAACCGCCGCAGCACCAGCCCCGCCACGTCCTGGCGCAGCGAGATGGAGGTGCCGAAATCTCCCTGAACCACGCCCGACAGCCAGATCAGGAATTGCTCGGGGATCGACTTGTCGAGGCCGTAGAGCGCGCGCAGGCGGTCGATATCGGCGTCCGTCGCGCCGGGCGGCAGCATCATCGCGATCGGATCGCCGGGCACAAGGCGGATCACGACGAAAACCACCACGGCGACGCCGAAAAGCGTCAGCGCGATGGAGATCAGGCGCAGGAGAAAGCCGGTCGGTGACATGATGTTCGTGGCCCGGCCATGAGCGGCCGGGCGCTTTCGTTCAGGAGGCGGGTTCGATGAGTTGCGGGCGCAGCGCACCCGCGACCGTCGGCGTCACCTTGAGCGTGTCGACGTGCAGGATCGGCTGGACGTATTGCAGGATCGGGATGACCAGCGCGTCCTCGGCGATCTTGCGATCGACCTCCTTCCAGCCCGCGATCCGCTTCTCCTCGTCGGCCTCGCCCCAGAGCGGGTCGATCATGGCCTTGAGGTCTTCGCCGTCCCAGACCGAGTGCGGTGAGGGTCCGTACATGGCGAAGCCCGTCGAGGTCGTCGGATCGCCGATCGCGTTGCCCCAGTTGTAGAACGCCGCCGGCGCCAGCTGATCGGCCGCGCGCAGCTCGTAATGCTTGGCGATCTCGTAGACCTCGATCTCGGCCTCGATGCCGACCTTGCGCCACATGCCGACGATGGCCTGGATCATCTCGTAATCCTTGGGCTTGAAGCCGCGCGTGGTCTGGATGGTGAAGCGCACCGGATTGTCCGGACCGAAACCGGACTCGGCCAGCAGCGCCTTGGCCTGTTCGGGGTCGTAGGGGACCGTGATCGTTTTCGTCGTAGGCCGCGTATTCCGGCGTCTGCAGCGTGTCGATCGGGACGCCGTAGCCGAAGAGCAGCCGGTCGATCAGCAGCTTCTTGTCGATCGCCATCGCCGCCGCCTTGCGCACGTTGGGGTCGGTCATCGGCTCGATGTCGTTGAGGAAGATCATGCCGATGTCGGACGATGGGCGTCGTGGTGCCGGTCAGGCCCGCCTTGTCCTTGAGCCGGTCGAACTCCTCGTAGGGCACTTCGAGCGTGACGTGGGAAGAGCCGGATTCGATCTCGGCCACGCGGCTCGCGGCGTCGGGGACGAACTTGATGGTGACGCTCTCGAAGTCCGGTTTCTCGCCCCAGTAATCGGGGAACGCCTTGAGGCGGACGAAAGAATTGCGCTCGAACGTGTCGACCATGTAGGGGCCGGAGCCCACGGGCGCCTGCTCGAAGCCCTCGGCGCCGACCTTTTCGTGATAGGCCTTGGGCAGGACGTAGCCCGTCAGGAACGCCATCCACTGGAAGATCGTCGGGTCGAAGGACAGCACGTCGGCGGTGACGCGGTTTCCATCGACGCTGAAATTGCCGATCGTGGACCAGGTGAACTGGATCGGGTTGCCCGTCTCGGGATCGGCGGCGCGTTCCAGCGACCAGACGACGTCCTCGGGCGTCAGGTCCGAGCCGTCATGCCACTTCACGCCCTCGCGCACGTCCATCCAGACCTGCGTCCTGTCGTCGTTCCAGCCCCAGTCGGTCAGGATGCCGGGCTTGAACGACAGGTCGGGGTCCTGGCCGATGAACTGGTCGAAGACCGCCTGGTAGATCGCCTGGATCGTCGGGTTGACGGCCGACGGGCCGGTCGTCGGGTCCCATGACGGCAGGTTGACGTTGTAGGCGATGGCCAGATCCTCGATCTGGGCCAGCGCGATCCCCGGCAGCGCGGCGGTGGCGAGTCCCGCGAGCGAAAGTTTCAGCGTCGAGCGGCGTGTGAGTTGCATGATCGAGGTCTCCCTGAAGTTTCGGGGCTCTGCCGGCCCCCTTATTCGGCATTGTTTCAGTTTCCGGCGAGCCTGCGGGCGAGCATCATCCCGGAGCCCGCGCCCGTTCCCGCGCCCGGCCAGACCGAGGCGCCTGTCAGGTAGAGGTCCTTCACCGGCGTCTGGCCCCGCGCCGCGCCGAGGAACGGGCGGAACAGGAAGTGCTGTGCCAGATGGTGGCTGCCGCCGAGCTGGTCGCCGCCAACGAGGTTCGGGTTGTCGCGCTCCAGCTCCTCGGGTGAGACGACGCTGCGTCCGAGGGTGAGATCGCGCAGGCCCGGCGCGGCGCGCTCGATGATGTCGAACACGCGGTCGGCGTAGGCCTCCTTGGCGTTGCTCCAGTCGCGCGCCTCGATCTCGCCGGCGGCATCGCCCCGGATCTCGCCCGGAACCATGCGCACCTGAAGCCAAAGGACGTGCTTGCCCTCGGGCGCCCGCGACGGATCGACGGCGCTGGGCTGCCCCACGACGACGACGGGCGCGCGCGGGAGCAGGCCGGTGCGCGCCTCGGCATAGGCGCGGTCCATCATGTCGAGGCCGGGCGCGAGATGGACATAGGCGAAACGGCTCAGTTCGTCGCCCGCCCGCCAGCGAAGCGGGCCGTCGAGAGCGGCGTGGATCATCATCGTCCCCGGGGCGTGGCGGAAGGCGCGGGCGCGGGCATCGAAAGTCGCGTCGCCGGTTCCGCCGTCGAGCAGCCGATCGACAAGGGCCTTCGGGGTGGTCGAGGCGATGACCGCGCGCCGCGCCTTCAGGACACGCCCGTCGCGAAGCCTGACGCCGGTCGCCCGGCCGCCCTCGCGCAGGATCGCGTCGACGGACGCGTCGGTGATGACCTCGCCGCCGTGCGCACCGATAAGGCCGGTGAGGGCGGTGATCATCGAAGCCGCGCCGCCCCTGCCGAGCGACAGGCCGAAAGCCTGGCTGGCGAAGGTTTCGAGATAGGGAAAGACCGCGCCGCCACTGGTGTCGGGCGAGAAGTCCAGGTGCATGCCCCAGGCGGCCATGAGCGCCTTCACCCGGTCGGATTCGAACCGCTCGTCAAGCCATCCGCGCGGCGAGGAAAGCAGGAACCGCGCCCGGTCGAGCGTCCCCGTCACCCCAAGGCGGCGCAGGGCCTGGAACGCGAGCTTGCCCAGCGGGCCCGGAGCCATTGGCGTCGACAGCAGCCCGCCGATCAGCGCGGCCTCCTGCGGGAAGTTCGCCGTCATCTCGCGCCAGGTTTCGGCGTCGCGTGCGGAGAGGCCGGCAATCTGCGCGACGTTTGCTTCCACGTCGGTGGTGATGCCGAGCCAGGTGCCGTCCTCGAACACCGACGCAACACAGTGGTCGGCCCGGCAAAACGCGAGCCCGTGGTCGGCCAGCGCCGGCCCGTAGGCGGCGTGGAAGGCGGAGCCGGCGAAGAGGTTGAGGTTCATCGCCCCGAGGTCGCTCACGAAACCGGGACGCGCGACCTCGGCGCTCTTGACTGCACCGCCTGCAACCGCGTTCCCTTCGAGGACGGCGACCGACCACCCCTTGGCCGCCAGATGCGCCGCAGCGGCGAGACCGTTGTGGCCGCCGCCGACGATGAGCGCGTCATGCATCGCCGGCCCCCTCGCGCAAGTTCGGCGCAAACAACTCTGCAAATGCAGGCAATAACTTCTCCCTCACCCCAGTTCTCGCAGTATTATTGCGCGAACTCCTGACCGGAATATTTGCACGTGCAGTTTCTTCCGTCTATGCAGATTTTCGGGAAGGGCGGCCGGCCGGGCGCCATATCACGAGGGGAGGCACGGGAATGACGTCGAAGGAAACGCTGGCGCAGGTTGGCGAGATGCTGTTGAGCGGCGGGATCGAGGTGGTGGATCTGTCGGGCACGCTGGGCCCTGACACGCCGCTCTTGAAGCTGCCGCCGGAATTCGGCCTGAACACGCCGGAGATCGAGGTCCACAAGATCTCGGAATACGATGAGAACGGCCCGTTCTGGGCGTGGAACTGGCTCAAGATCGGGGAGCACTCGGGCACCCATTTCGACGCCCCGCACCACTGGATCACCGGCAAGGAATATTCCGACGGCTACACCGACAGGATCGCCCCGCAGAACTTCGTCGGCCCGGTCAACGTGATCGACTGCTCTGCCGAGGCCGCTGCCGACGCCGATTTTCTGCTGACAGCCGACCACGTGAAGGCGTGGGAAGCCGAGCACGGCGAAATCGCCGAGGGCGAGTGGGTCGTAATGCGCAGCGACTGGCACACCCGCGCGGACGACAAGGATGCGTTCCTGAACGCCGACGAGAACGGCCCGCATTCGCCCGGACCGACGGTCGACTGCATGGAATACCTGATCGCGAAGGGCATCCGCGGCTGGGGCAGCGAGTGCATCGGCACCGATGCCGGCGCGGCAGGCGGGATGGAGCCGCCGTTCCCCGCACACAACCTCCTGCACAAGTCGAACCGCTACGGGCTCGCCAGTCTCGCCAATCTCGACAAGGTGCCGGCGAAGGGCGCGATCCTCATCGCGGCGCCGCTGAAGATCGAGAACGGCACCGGGAGTCCGATCCGGGCGCTTGCCCTGGTTCCGAAGGGCTGAACCAATGGGCGGAAGGGTGGAGGCGGCTGACTACGTCATTGTCGGCAGCGGCATCAGCGCCCTCGTCGCCGCAGCACTTCTGGCGCGACGGGGCGAGAGCGTGCTGGTGCTGGAGCGCAGCGACCGCATTGGTGGCTGCCTTCGGTCAGACGAGATCACGGAGCCGGGCTTCGTCCACGACGTCATGGCGGCGACGTTCGTGCTTTTCACCACCGGACCGGCCCATGCGGCGCTGGGCGACGATCTCGCACGGCACGGGCTCGACTTCTGCAACGGGTCGAGCCCGACGGGCGTGCTGCGTCCCGACGGGTCGTCGCTGGTTCTGTCGACGGACCGCGCGGAGAATGCGCGCCGCTTCGACGCGGTGGCGCTGGGCGACGGCGCGGCCCATCTGGCGCAGATGGGGCATGTGGAAGACAATGCCGACCTGATTTTCGGATTGCTCGGCAGCCGCCTCAAAAGCCGCAAGACGGCGGGGTTGGTGGGGCGCGAGGCGTGGCGGCGCAGGCCCGCAGGCCTGATGGCGTTCGCCGGCGAAGCGATGGCCTCGTCGCGGGCGCATCTTGAGACGCAGTTCTCGTCGGACCTTGTCCGCGCCCTCTTCGCGCCGTGGTGCCTGCACGCCGGCTTCAATCCGGAGGCCGCGTTCTCGGGTGAGATGGTCAAGGTCATCGCCTTCGCGCTGGAAGCGGCAGGCGCGCCGGTCGCCAGGGGTGGCGCAGGCCGTGCGGCGACGGCGTTCGAAAGGCTGATCAGGGAAAATGGCGGCCGCGTCATGACCGGATCCGAGGTCCGGCGCATCGAGGTCGCGGGAGGGCGCGCGACGGGCGTCGTCCTGTCGGACGAACGGCTGATCCCCGCGCGCAAGGGTGTCATCTGCTCTGTCACGCCAAATCAGCTCTACGAGCAGCTCCTCGGGGAGGAGGATGCCGGTGAGAAGCGCGCGCAGGCGCGTGCGTATCGCTACGGCAAGGGCAATTTCCAGCTTCACTACGCGCTCGATGCCGCGCCCGACTGGGGCGATCCGGCGCTGAACGAGGTGGCGCTGCTGCACCTGACCGACGGGCTCGACGCGGTGTCGAAGGCGGTGAACGAGGCCGAGCGCGGGATGCTCCCCGAGGCGCCGACGATCTGCGCTGGGCAGCCGGCCGCGCTCGACCCGTCGCGCTGCCCGGCGGGCAAGGCGATCCTGTGGCTGCAGATCCCGGACGTGCCGCGCACCATCAAGGGCGACGCCGCGGGCCGGATCGACGTGCCCGAAGACGGCGCCTGGTCAGAGGATGTGCGCGAGGCCTTCGCGGACCGAGTGGAGGACGTGCTGCGCCGACATATCCGCAATTTCGACGCTATCAAGTTGCGGCGGCGGGCCATGTCGCCCGCGGACCTGGAGGCGCTGAACGTCAACCTCGTGGGGGGTGACCCCTATGGCGGGGCCTGCACGGTCGATCAATTCTTCACGTGGCGGCCCTTCAAGGACAGCGTGAACCACCGCACCCACATCCGCGACCTCTACCATATCGGCGCCTCCACCCATCCGGGTCCCGGCCTCGGCGGCGGGTCGGGTGTTCAGGTGGTGGACGAGCTGTGAGCGCGTCGCCGGACCCCGGTACGACACAGGCGGAGGAGGACGTCCCGTCGCTTGGCGAAATCGGCCTGCACCAGTTTCCGCCGTACCTGATGAACCGCATAATGGGTCGCTACAATGCGGACATGCAGCAGAAACTGAGCACGCTGGGACTGAGCACGTCCAAGGCCCGGGCGCTCGTCGTGCTCGCCGCCCGAAGCGGGCTGATGGTCAACGAACTGGCGGTTTACTGCGTCATCGAACAGTCGACCATGAGCCGCACGCTCGCCGCCATGATCGACGAGGGGCTGGTGCGGCGCGAGGAGGACGGACAGGACAGCCGCGCCCGGCGCATGTACCTGACCGACAAGGGGCGCACGCTTTTCGATGCGGCGTGGCCGTCGATGAGCGCGGCGGCCGACCTCATGCTCGACGGGATCGAGCCCGGAGAGCGCGACCGCTTCGTCACGACGCTGCAGAAGATACTTGGAAACATCCGCCAGCATCCGTTCTGATCTGTTGACGGCCCGGCCAGGTCTTTATATGCTTTTGCATATAAAATCGGGGAGGACAGGGTGGCCGAACGCTCTTTTGCGAAAGAGGTCCAGCACTTGCGCATGGGCGCCGGTGAGACCTTTCGCGGCGAGGGGATCCTCGCCATCACCAAGGCGCTGCTGGAAAATGGCGTCGGGTATGTGGGCGGTTATCAGGGGGCGCCGATCAGCCACCTGATGGATGTGCTCGCGGATGCGGAGGAGATCCTCGGCGAACTCGGCGTGCACTACGAGGCGAGCGCCTCTGAAGCCACCGCGGCCGCGACACTGGCGGCATCCGTCCACTATCCGATCCGTGGCGCGGTCACGTTCAAGTCCACTGTCGGCACCAACGTCGCGTCCGACGCGCTGGCCAACCTCGCCTCCGGCGGGGTCACCGGCGGCGCGCTGGTGATCGTCGGCGAGGATTACGGCGAAGGCTCCTCGATCATGCAGGAGCGCAGCCACGCCTTTGCCATGAAAAGTCAGATCTGGCTGCTTGACCCGCGTCCGAACCTGCCTTCGATCGTGAAAGCGGTGGGCGACGGGTTTGCGCTCAGCGAGGCGTCGAACACGCCGGTCATGCTCCAGGTGCGGATCCGGTGCTGCCATGTCACCGGCGAATTCGAGGCGCGCGACAATGTCCGTCCGTCCGTGACCGTGCGCGACGCGCTGGAGCGGCCGCAACGCGACGTGGACAGGATCGTGCTGCCGCCTGCCTCCTACAAGCACGAGCAGGAGAAGATTTCCACGCGCTGGCCGGCCGCCGTCGACCACATCCGCACGCATGGCCTGAACGAGACCTTCGGGCCCGAGGCGGCGAAGGTTGGCCTCATCATCCAGGGCGGCATGTACAACGGCGTGATCCGCGCGCTGCAGCGACTGGGCCTCGCCGACATCTACGGCGACACCGAGGTCCCGATCTACTGCATGAACGTCACCTACCCGCTGATCGACGAAGAGATCCTCGGTTTCTGTCGCGGCAAGGATGCCGTGCTCGTCGTGGAGGAGGGTCAGCCGAACTACATCGAGCAGTCGATCGGCGCGATGCTCTACAAGGCCGGCGGCACCACGCAGCTCATCGGCAAGGGACCCCTGCCGGAGGCCGGTGAACTGACCGGGCAGATCATGTTCGACGGGCTCGGCGCGTTCCTGCGCGATCACGCACCCGACATGCTGCCGCCCGAAGGGCGCGCGTCGAACGCGCCGGCGCCGCAGCCCGTCCCGCAACTCGCCGACGTGGTGCCGCCGCGGCCGCCCTCCTTCTGTACGGGGTGCCCGGAACGGCCAATCTTCGCGGCAACGAAGATGGTCGAGGAGGAACTTGGCCCGCATCTGATCGCCAGCGACATCGGCTGTCACCTGTTCTCCATCAACGCGCCCTTCGACATTGGGGCCACGACGATGGGCTACGGGCTGGGGCCGGCCTCGGCCTCGGCGTTCAAGGCCGACGGGGCGCGGCGGTCGATCTCGTTCATCGGGGATGGCGGTTTCTGGCATAACGGCCTGTCTTCGTCGATCGGCAATGCCGTCTTCAACCAGCATGACGGCGTGATCGTGATCGTCGACAACTACTATTCCGCAGCCACGGGGGGGCAGGATGTCCTGTCGTCGCGCGCCGCCAACCGCTCCAAGTCGACCAACCACCCGATCGCAGATGCGGTGCGCGGCGTCGGCGTGAAATGGGTCCGCCATCTCGACCGGACCTATGACGTGACCGCGATGCGCGACACGCTGAAGGACGCGCTTACGACCGAGGAAACCGGGCCGAAGGTCATCATCGCCTCGTCCGAATGCATGCTCAACCGTCAGCGTCGGGAAAAGCCGCAGGTCCGCAAGGCGGTCGCCGACGGCAAGCGCGTCGTGCGGACCCGCTTCGGCGTAGACGAGGACGTCTGCACCGGCGACCACGCCTGTATCCGTCTGTCGGGGTGTCCGTCGCTATCGCTCAAGACACTGGACGACCCGCTGCGCGACGACCCGGTGGCCGCGATCGACCAATCCTGCGTCGGGTGCGGCAATTGCGGGGAAGTGGCCGATGCCGCGGTTCTCTGCCCGTCCTTCTACAAGGCGGATCTCGTGCAGAACCCGACCGAGGGCGACCAGCGCGCCAGACGCTGGCGGCGCTGGGTCATCGACCGTCTGCAGGCGCGGCGCGAGCGTTCGCGTCTGCGCTTCGTCCATATCTGACCGGAAGGGGACAGAACCATGAACGTCCAGAACCTCCCCGACCTGCCTCAGGCGCGCGAGGACACGACAGGCACCATCATCAAGCTGGCCATCCTCGCCGTCGGCGGTCAGGGCGGCGGCGTGCTCACCAACTGGGTGACGGATCTGGCGCGGCGCGGCGGCTATCTTGCGCAGGCGACCTCGGTCGCGGGCGTGGCGCAGCGCACCGGATCGACGATCTACTACATCGAGATGGCCCGCGACGAGGGCCGAGCACCCGTCTTTGCGCTGACGCCCTCGCCCGGCGACGTGGACATCATGATCGCGGCGGAACTGATGGAAGCCGGACGCGCGATCATGCGGGGGTTCGTGACGCCCGACCGCACGACGCTCATCGCTTCCACGCACCGGATCCTGGCGACCACTGAAAAGGTCGTTCCCGGCGACGGGCGGGTGGAGGCCGATCCGGTGCTCCAGGAAGCGCGGCAGAGCGCCCACCGCGCGATCTGCCTCGATCTGGAAGCAGCGGCCGCCGGGGCCGGAAGCGTGATCTCCGCCAGCCTCTTCGGTGCGCTCGCCGGCAGCGGCGCCCTGCCATTCGATCGGGCGCTCTTCGAGGAGACGATCCGCGCCTCGGGCCGGGGCGTGGAGGCAAGCCTGCGGGCCTTCGCCGCGGGGTTCGATGGAGCGGAAGGGTCGCGCGACGCGGGTGGCCGCCGTCAGGAAGAGGCGCCGCTGCCGGCGACGGGCGCGCCCGAACCCGCGTCGGTCACTGACGCGGGCGCGGCGCCGGACGGGCCGGATGTGGTGCTGGCCGAATGGCGCGATCTTTCCCGGCGCCTCGACCGGTTGCCCGATCCCTTGCGCCCGATCGCGCGGAGCGGGCTCACGAAGGTCGTCGATTATCAGGATGTCCGCTACGGGGCCGAGTACCTCGACCGCCTCGATCTTGCGCTGAAAGCGGATTCGGAAGATCGCGGCTGGCACTTCTCGCGGGAGGCGGCGAAATATCTCGCCAACGCCATGACCTATGACGACGTCATCCGTGTGGCTGACCTCAAGACGCGTCCCTCGCGCGAAACCCGCCTGCGCCGCGAGCAGGACGTCGGCGTGGACGATATCGTGCTGGTCACCGAGTATTTTCACCCCCGCGCCGAAGAGGTGTGCGGCATCATGCCCGCGCGTCTGGGAAGATGGGTGGAGGCGCGCCCGCGGGTCTTCGGCTGGCTCGGGCGGCGGCTCGACAAGGGGCGGCACTTGCGCACCGACGCGCTCAGCGGGTTCGTGCCGCTCTGGCTGGTGGCCGGGCTGAAGCGCTGGCGTCGCAGTCTGCGGCGGCACGAAATGGAGCAGGCGCATCTGAATGCCTGGTTCGACCTGGCGGTGGCCGAGGCCGCGCGGGACTACGCCGTGGGTGTCGAGGTTCTGCGGTGTCGGCGGCTCATCAAGGGATACTCCGACACCCATAGCCGGGGCCTGTCGAAATTCGCGCGGGTGCTCGGCGGGCTGGACATGCTGCGCGGAAGGCCGGACGCTGCCGACTGGCTGCGACGCCTGCGCGAGGCCGCGTTGCGCGACGAGAAGGGCGAGGAGCTGGACGGGGCCCTCAAGACCGTCGCCACGCTTTGACGCGATCATTTCAAGCCTGAAGTTTCAGACTTGAAATGATCTGCACGATCCCTGACACCGGCAGGAAGAAACCGGGATATGAGATGCAGGCGCCCTAAGTCCTGCAACGAGGAACCGAAGGGAGGTCGCATGACACGACCAGCCTATATCTGCGCCGGCAAACGCACGCCCATCGGCCGGTACGGCGGCGCGCTGGACGACGTGCGGCCCGACGATCTGGCCGCGCACGTGATCCGCGCCGTCATCGACGGGCGGGAGATCGAGCCTGACGAAGTGGTGCTCGGCTGTGCCAACCAGGCCGGCGAGGACAATCGCAACGTGGCGCGCATGGCGGCGCTGCTGGCGGATCTGCCCGAAACGGTCCCGGGGATCACGCTCAACAGACTCTGCGCCAGCGGCATGGACGCGACGATCTACGCCGCGCGCGCCATCGAGGCCGGCGCCGCCGATCTGCTGGTGGCGGGAGGGGTCGAGAGCATGAGCCGGGCGCCTTTCGTGATGCCCAAGGCCTCGTCCGCCTACAGCCGTAACGCCGAGATCTACGACACGACGATCGGCTGGCGTTTCGTGCACGAGCGGATGGCGCAGGAGCACGGCATCCATTCCATGCCGGAGACGGCCGAGAATGTCGCCGAGGAGTTCGGCATCGAACGCGCCGCGCAGGACGCCTACGCGCTCCGCAGCCAGGAGCGGACCGCTGCGGCGCGTGACCGGCTGGCCGAGGATATCGCGCCGGTCAGCATCCCGCGGCGCAAAGGCGACCCGATCGTGGTTTCCGAAGACGAGCATCCGCGCGCGACCTCGCTGGAAAAGCTCGGCAAGCTGGCAACGCCGTTTCGCAAGGACGGCACGGTCACGGCGGGCAACGCGTCTGGCGTCAACGACGGCGCCATGGCGATCCTTGTCGCGTCCGACGAGGCGGTCGAGCGTTACGGGCTTGTCCCGCTGGCGCGCGTGACGGGTGCGGTCAGTGCGGGCGTGCCGCCGCGGATCATGGGCATCGGCCCCAAGGCGGCCGTGGCCCGGCTCGAACAGCGGACGGGTCTGCGCGTCAGCGATTTCGACCGCATCGAGCTGAACGAGGCCTTTGCCGCGCAGGTTCTGGCCTGCCTGCGCGCCTGGGGACTGCCGGATGACGCGGATCATGTGAATCCCGAGGGCGGCGCGATCGCGCTCGGCCATCCGCTCGGCATGTCCGGGGCGCGGCTCGTCTATGCTGCTGCCCGTGCCATCGGCCGCGGCGAGGCCCGCCGGGCGCTCGCCACGCTGTGCGTCGGCGTCGGCCAGGGCGTTGCGCTGGCCCTCGAAGAAATACCTACGGAGATCTGACGATGAACGCCAAGGATGTGACCCACGCCCCGACCTCGCCCGAACAGGCGCGCGCCCACATGGCCACCTTCAGCTGGGACGATCCGTTCCTGCTGGAAGAGCAGCTGACGGAAGAGGAGCGGATGATCCGCGACGCCGCGCGCGGCTATTGCCAGGACAGGCTCTTGTCCCGCGTGATCGAGGCCAACCGCCACGAGGTCTTCGACCGCGAGATCATGACCGAACTGGGGGCGCAGGGCCTGCTGGGCGCGACGATCCCCGAGGAATACGGTGGCGCCGGCGCGAACTATGTCGCCTACGGCCTGATCGCCCGCGAGGTGGAGCGGGTCGACAGCGGCTACCGCTCGGCCATGTCGGTGCAATCGAGCCTCGTGATGCATCCGATCTTCGCCTACGGCACCGAGGAGCAGCGCAAGAAGTACCTGCCAAAGCTCGCCAGCGGCGAATGGGTCGGCTGCTTCGGCCTGACCGAGCCCGACCACGGGTCCGACCCCGGTTCGATGGTGACGCGCGCGCGGAAAGTCGACGGCGGCTACCAGCTTTCGGGCGCCAAGAACTGGATCACCAACTCGCCCATCGCGGATGTTTTTGTCATCTGGGCCAAATCCGACGCCCATGACGGCAAGATCAAGGGCTTCGTGCTGGAGAAAGGCATGAAGGGGCTCAACGCGCCCAAGATCGAGGGCAAGTTTTCCCTTCGCGCCTCGACCACCGGCATGATCCAGATGTCCGATGTCTTCGTGCCCGAAGAGAACCTGCTTCCCGAGGTGCAGGGGCTGGCCGGTCCGTTCGGCTGTCTCAACCGCGCGCGGTATGGCATTTCCTGGGGTGCGATGGGTGCGGCCGAGGCGTGCCTGCACGCGGCGCGGCAATACACGATCGACCGCAAGCAGTTCGGGCGCCCCCTGGCACAGACCCAGCTCATCCAGAAGAAGCTGTCGGACGCGATGACCGAGATCAGCCTCGGCCTGCAGGGCAGCCTGCGCCTCGGGCGGCTGTTTGACGAGCACCGCGCACCGGCCGAGCTCATCTCCCTGATGAAGCGGAACAATTGCGGCAAGGCGCTGACCATTGCGCGGGAGGCGCGTGACATGCTCGGCGGCAACGGCATCTCGGACGAATATCCGGTGATCCGTCATGTCATGAACCTCGAGGCGGTCAATACCTACGAGGGCACGCACGACGTGCACGCGCTGATCCTCGGCCGGTCGATCACCGGGTTGCAGGCGTTCAGCTGAACTCAGCTCTGACGGTGGGTCGCCGCCGTCAGCGCCGCCCTGTCGTAGAGGCCGGTGAGAATCTCCAGGGTTCTCTCGGCCTCCGCGAAGGCCTGCTCGGGGTCGTCGAGACGCCCGAGTAGCGCGACCAGCAATTGCTGGCGGACGTCGGCATATCGGTCGGTCACCTCGCGGCCCTTTTCCGATACCATGTAGACCACTCCGCTGCGCGACGCGCCTTCGCGGAGGACAAGACCCGCCTTCAGCAGCTTTCTCAACCCGTACTGGATGTTTGGCATGTCCTCCCGGTTGGTGAGACGGGCCAGCTCCTTGGCGGACTTGGGCCGGTCATTCATCCGGATGACGTGGAGCAGGGCATTCTCGAAGCCGCTCGCCTCGGCTTCGCCGCTCATGGCGAGACACTCTACCTGCCAGCGGGCAAACAACTCGCCCGCCCGCATCAGCGCATATTCGAGTTCGGTCAGACGCACTTCGAGCGGCGTCGTCGCGAGATGCCAGCTTCTGTCGAGATTCGCATCCGGCACGTGGGCGGGGTCTTCGCTGATATTTTCCATTGGAAAACTTTCCGAAACCGCGAACGATTATACAAGCAATTTTCACATTGATTTTTGATCCAAAAAGTTATTCAATCACCCTGCAGCCAAGCTAGGGAGGTTTCGGTGCGCTCTTTCATGAACTCGAAGAATTTCAAACTGGGAACGTTCGCCACGAACTGTTCGAGCGGGATGACCGTGACCAAGGTCCCGGAGCGCTGGGACAACAGCTGGGACAACAACTTGCGGCTCGCGCGGATGCTCGACGATGCGGGGATCGACTTCATGCTGCCGATCGCGCGGTGGATCGGCTATGGCGGCGAGACGAATTTCCATCATTCGGTCCTCGAGACCGTCACCTGGGCGACAGGTCTGCTGGCGGCGACCGAGCGGCTCACGGTCTTCGCCACGATCCATACCGCCGCGAACCATCCTGTTGTGACGGCGAAGCAGATCGCGACCGCGGACCAGATCGGACGTGGCCGGATCGGCCTCAACATCGTGGCCGGCTGGAACCGTCCCGAATACGAGGCGCTGGGCCTGAAGCTGCCCGATGACCACGAGACGCGCTACGGCTATGCGCAGGAATGGTTCGACGTTGTGCAGAAGCTCTGGACCAGCGAGGAGATCTTCGACTGGGACGGCGACTATTTCCAGCTCAAGGGAATTCTCGGTCACCCACGCCCCGTGGATGGCAGGCCGCCGATCCTCAATGCAGCCGGCTCGGCACAGGGCCGCGAATTCGCGGTGCGCAACGCCGACTACCTCTTCACGCCGGCAATCGACATCGATCGCTCGAAGGAAGAGGTCGTCCAGCTGAAGTCCCAGGCCCAAGGCGTGGGCCGCGATGTCGGCGTTCTCACCTTCAGCCACATCTGCTGCAGGCCGACCGAGAAGGAGGCGCGGGAGTATCACGAATGGTATGCCCGCGAAAACGCCGACTGGGAGGCGACTGACAATCTCATCAACCTGCAATTCGCCAACGCGCAGTCCTTCCCGCACGATCTTCTGGCGCTGATCCGCGACAGGATGGCTGCGGGGCACGGAGGATATCCGCTGATCGGAACGCCGGTTCAGGTCGCGGAAGGCATCGCGGCGCTGGCGGAGGCCGGGTTCTCCGGCACCACGATGTCGTTCCTCGACTACGCGGCGGAGTTCCCGTACTTCCGCGACGAGGTGATGCCGATCCTGGCCGAGAAGGGCTTGCGGCCGGGACCCGGTGACGAGGTGCGCCTGAAGGAGGCCGTTTGAGCCTGATCGACGACCTTTCCTGGCGCTATGCCGTCAAGAAGTTCGAGCCCGGTGTTCGCGTTGACTCCGGGCTCGCCCAGGCTCTGGAGGCGGCGCGTCTGGCGCCGTCCTCCTTCGGGCTGCAGCCGTGGCGCATTGTGGCCGTCGAGGATCCGGCGCTGCGCCGCGCCCTGCGCGCCCATGCCTTCGGCGCGGCGAAGGTCGAGGAGGCGGGACACCTGCTGATCTTCGCCCATCTCGATCCTCTGGCTGCGGAGGATGTCGACGCGCATGTCGCGCTGATGGTGCGCAGTCGCGGCCTCGATGCCGAGAGCGCTGCGCGGCAACGCCAGACGCTCCATCGCGCCATTTTCGAGCGCAAGGACGAGCAGGAGCGTCGGGCCTGGACGCGGGCGCAGACCTATATCGGTCTCGGCGTCTTTCTCGCAGCCTGCGCGCAGCAACGGCTCGACGCCTGTCCGATGGAGGGTTTCGAGCCCCAGAAGGTCGATGAGATGCTCGACCTGTCCGCGCGGCGTCTGCACGCGGCCGCCTTCGTGACCGCGGGCCGCCGTGCAGTCGATGACGCTCATGCGGAACTCCCGAAGGTGCGGATGCCGCTCGACGATCTTGTTCACGTCGTGCGGTAGCGTTCCTCGAGATACGAGACCAGCCGCACCGCCGGCAGCAGCACGATCAGATACATGATCGCCGCCGCGATCAGGGGCGACGGGTTCGCCGTCAGCGCCTGGGCGTCGGTCGCCTGCTTGAGCAGGTCGGGCATCGCGACGACGGAGGCCAGCGACGTGTCCTTTGCGATGGCCACGGAGTTGGACGTGTGCGGCGGGATCGCGATGCGGAAGGCCTGCGGCAGGATCACTTTCCACACCGTCACCCGGAACGGCAGGCCCAGCGCCTCCGCCGCCTCGATCTGTCCGTTGGGGATGGCCTGGATGCCGGCGCGGAAAACCTCGGCGGTAAAGGCCGAAAAGACGAGGCCTAGCGCGAGTGTGGCGGATGTGAAGGAATTCAGACGGATGCCCACGAACGGCAGGGCGTAGTAGATCAGGACCAGCAGCACCAGGATCGGGATGGCGCGGAAGAGATCGACATGCGCGATGGCCATCCACCGCACCGGGCGCGGGCCATAGAGCCGCCCCAGGCAGATCAGCACCCCGGCGATGCCCCCGAAGATCAGGATCGTGCCGGCTAGCAGGATGGTGTTTCCGACACCGCGCAGGAGCATTGGAAAGACGCGGGTCATGACTTCGATGTTCAAGAATGTGTCGACGAAATCCACGGCCGAACCCCCTGCCTGTCCCCCGAGTGGCGCTCGCCGTGCCCTCGTTGCGGGGCGGCGGTCCTGCGCCGACGCGCGGCCTAGCACGCGGCGCGGAGCGAGGCCACACGCTCCGGCGATACGGAGGTCTTTCGCGCGCCCGCTCGGGGCGGGACTCAGCCCATCCTTGTGGTGGCGATGTCAGGATAAAGCGCGGAGAGCGTCTCGTAGAGCTGGCGGATGCCTTCGGCACCTTCCTCCGGTGCGCGGGGCAGCGGCACGCGCAGCAGGACGGGCCGGTGGTCGGAGAGGGTCGTCACGAATTCCGGGATGGGGCGCTCGGCCGCCGCGATGAAGAATTCGCCCTGGCCGATCGTCTGATCCATGTTGGGCGAAATGTAGACGTGGTCGGTGAGCGACCGATTCTCGTCGCGCAGATAGGTGACCGCGCCGCCCTTATGATCATTCACCGCAATTGCGACGAGGCCGCGCTCAGAGAGCGGCTCGAAATCGCGGCTGGCCAGTTCGGCGTCGAAGTCGCCGCCTATGATGACGTCGGACGGGCCGCCCTCGGGTTCCTTGAGGATGCTGATCGCGTAGGCGAGGATCTTGGCCGACATGTTGCGCCGCATCTGGCCTTCGGATCGTGCCTTGAGGTGCAGGGGAACTATGTGAAACGCCCGATCGAGGCCGACCGGAACGAAGCGGAAGAGGCCGGGGCGGCGGTTGAAGATCTGTCCGTGCACCGCTTCGAGTTCCTGCCGGGAAATTGCGGCTGTGCAGCTCGAACAGCTCCCGCGCCTCTTCCGGCCAGGGGATGCGTTCGCCCTTCACGGTCCGCGGGTTCCAGATCACGCTGATGGTCTGCTTGCCCGACGGTGCCTCCGGCTCGGAATGGATGGCCTCGTAGACGAGGCCGAAATCTTCCTTGAGCCGCTTCACAAGCGCGTCCGTCGCTTCTGGTGAACTTTCGATCAGGGCCCAGATGTCGAGGCTGAAATCGGCGATCGTGGCGCTGACCCGGTCGATCTTGTCCTGGAAACGGTTCGCGAACCACTCGATGTTCCAGAACCCGATGTCGATGTCCTGCTCGCCGCCCTTGTAGCCGTCGACCACCCGGTCCAGCGCCAATTCCGTGGAGGTCACCGAGCGACCGATCATTCCGAAGAACCCGGTTCCCGCGTCGATCCCCTCGAAGAGCCCCAACAGCCGGTCAACCTGTCCCGCCCCTTCGCCCCGCGCGCGACGAGTCTCGAGGTCCATGGCGATGGCTGACATCTTGATGCCCTCGTTGCGAAAGTTGCCGTCCTCGTCCTTGCCGGCCGAGGCATGGTGCAGGGCGATCAGCTTCCAGCGATTGTCGAAGACCGGCGAGCCCGAGCTTCCGGGCTCGGTGTCCGAGCGATAGTGGAGGAACACGCCGTCGTCGCTCATCACGAAGTTGTTCTGCACCACGACTTCCTGCGGGCGGCCGCGCGGATGCTGGATCACGTTGGCCCGTCCGTTGGGCCGGCTCACCAGCAGCCGCCGCTCGAGCTGAATCATGCCGAATTGCGGCCCCGGCGTCTCGATCCCCACGAAGGCGTAGTCGAGGCCGTCCGTGTAGGGGCTCACGACGAACAGGTCGTCGGGTTTCAGGAGAAAGACCTCGTCGCTCTCGACCCGTCCGGTGCGTCCGGTGCGGTAGTTGAAATAGACCTTGGCCGCGTTCGCCACCGAGATCGAGTTGATCACGTGGTAGTTCGTCAGCAGCACGTCCGGTGCCACCAGAAACCCCGTGCCGACCCAACCGCGCGACTGCTGACGGCCGGTCAGGTCGACGCCCTGCTCCACGACGATGCGACCGACAGCCTTGGCGGCTTCGGCGCCAATTTCGAGAAAGATCGAGGGCAGGAAGTCGATACCGTCCGATTCGTTTAACAACTCGAGGCTCTTGCGCGAAACCAGGGCATCATTATCCCCGGCGATCTTGCGGGAGACGAGGCTTGCGTCGATGTCCCCCGCCAGCATGCGGAAGGTGTGACCGCCGACGATCGGGTCCAGCCCGGTGCGGGCCACCATGTCGTCGAACCGGGCTTTGGCGCCGGTTTCGCCAACCTCGCGAAACGGGTCGACCTTGATCTCGTCCATCTGAAAGTCCTTGCGCCTGATTGGATCGTCACGCCGCCTCGCCCGTCAGGGCAGCCGGTCAAAATTCGGGTGACGGACGGCGATCGCGCCGGCGGGTACGCGATACTGGCCCGTGGTGCCGCCCGTTCGGAAAAGTCCGAGGCGCGCGCGCCGGCATACGGGCTTAGGACCGCCGGGAAGGGACAGATGCCCCGGCAATGGGATCATTGTCCGGGTTCGCCTCGTGGAGATTTCGGCCTCGCGTCCACGCCGGGGTTCGGTGGCCCTGAAATTGCCATTCGATCTCCAATCAATTGTTGCCTGAACGCCATGCAATTGCGCAATTATATTCCGAATTGTAGCGGTTGGACGTCACGCACGTCAATTGATCTCACGAGTCCCCCACGCTCGCGCGCAGATGAGGGTCGCGTGGTATCGACTGGACA
Source organism: uncultured Alphaproteobacteria bacterium (assembly GCA_963709765.1). GTDB lineage: Bacteria > Pseudomonadota > Alphaproteobacteria > Rhodobacterales > Rhodobacteraceae > Roseitranquillus. The sequence goes on from CAVPXL010000003.1 coordinate 63,080, forward strand.
GTCCTGACTGTCCGCAATTTTCGACCCGGGTTGATTGTCCCCGCTCTGGCCGGATGCTGCTTTGTGCGGGGTCGCGGGCGACCCTGAAGAGGGCGCTGGTCCGTCCGACGCTCGCGCATGGGTACGGTCCGAGCCGCGTCGACGGCGCCGAGAATCCGGTTCCGGTCTCGCGAAGCAGCGGGACCCGCGGCCCGCTAAAGCTTTCGAAACGGTTCCCGAGGCTCGTCCGACCGTGATTTGACGCCGTTTTCACGGGTTCGCCGCAATTTCTTGACGCGAACGGCAGGCGCGTTTGACGCCGCTATGACGGGGCAGACCGATATTGATCCCAGTCGGACGCACACCCCCCACCCAATTGATCCGGCCAAACCGATGCAAACAAAGGAACACCCCATGTTCACCAAGTCCATTGTCTTCGCCACCTCGCTTGCCCTCGCAACCCAGGCTTTCGCAGATCAGGCCCAGTGGGCGCGCAGCGCCGGCGTCGGCCCCGACATCTATTCGTCGGCAGCCATCTCCGAGATGCGCCGGATCGCCGAGGAAGGTAATCGCGACGCAGGCAATCTGAGCCTGAAGCGGCTCAAGGCGCAGGCGACGACCGTCACGTTCTCGGCCAAGAACGCGCCCAGCGCGGGCCGCAGAGCTCTGGCCGCTGCGGCGGGCGTTAGCGCCAACGGAGTCACCGTCCATCAGCTGCACCAGCTCCTGAAGGCACAGGATGATCGCGAGGATGTGGTCGTGCACCGCCTCATCAACGACATCTCCGGTATCGGCACCACGCCACGGGCCAGTTCGAGCGCCAAGACCCAGCTTGCCCGCGGGTTGCGGGTAAATCCCGACGACTTCTCGCTGGCCGAACTGGTCCGCATGAATGCTGCGGCCAACTACGACGACGCCCACAACTGAGGGCATCCCAGGCATTCCGGCCGCTTCTGCGGTCGGAATGTGCGCAGGGCGAACATCCCCTCCCGGTATCGCCCACCCCTCCACTCGGGGGCGCAGAAGACGCCCGTCGCGACCTCACAGCGCGGCGGGCGCACTGTTTTGACGCGGCGGCCAATGGCTCACCCGCGTTGCGAACGGGACGGGGCTCCTGTATTCCCCACGGCCAGCCGTATCGACGCCGCGCGGCACCTCCAGAGTCGTTTCCCGGTGAGTGTTCCATGTCCGACCGTCCCGCCACGCCGCTGCTCGACCGCGTCACCACGCCCGGCGATCTCGACCAGTTCTCCGACAGCGAACTGCGCCGCCTTGCCGACGAGCTTCGGGCCGAGACAATCAGCGCCGTCAGTGAAACGGGGGGCCATCTGGGCGCCGGCCTGGGTGTCGTCGAACTGACCGTGGCGCTTCACGCGGTCTTCGACACTCCGCGCGACAGGCTCATCTGGGACGTGAGTCACCAATGTTACCCCCACAAGATCCTGACCGGGCGCCGCGACCGGATCCGGACCTTGCGACAGCAAGACGGCCTGTCTGGCTTCACCAAGCGGTCGGAGAGCCCGTTCGATCCGTTCGGCGCGGCGCATTCCTCGACCTCGATCTCGGCCGCGCTGGGCTTTGCCGTGGCCCGCGACCTCCGCGCGCCTGCCGATCCGCCCATCGGCCAGTCGATCGCAGTGATCGGCGACGGCGCCATGTCTGCGGGAATGGCTTTCGAGGCGATGAACAACGCTGGTCACATGAAACGCCGCATGATCGTGATCCTGAACGACAACGAGATGTCGATCGCGCCGCCCACGGGCGCGATGTCGGCCTATCTCTCGCGGCTCTATTCGGGGGCGCCGTTCCAGGAGTTCAAGGCGATGGCCAAGGGAGCGGTCGGCCTGTTGCCGCCGCCCTTCCGGGACGGAGCCAAGCGCGCCAAGGACCTGCTCAAACACCTGACCATCGGCGGAACGCTCTTCGAGGAGCTCGGCTTCTCCTATGTCGGCCCCATCGACGGCCACGACATGGGCCAGCTTCTGCCGGTTCTGCGCACGGTGCGCGACCGGGCAAACGGTCCGGTCCTGATCCACGCGATCACCCGCAAGGGAAAGGGGTACGCCCCCGCGGAGGCTGCCGCCGACCGCGGCCACGCGACCGCAAAATTCGACGTCGTGACCGGTGCACAGGCCAAGGCCAAGTCGAACGCGCCGGCCTACACCAAGGTCTTCGCAGAAACGCTGGTCAAGGAAGCCGAGGCGGACCACCGTATCACGGCCGTGACTGCGGCGATGCCGGACGGGACCGGACTCAACCTTTTCGCCGAGCGATTTCCCGATCGGTGTTTCGACGTGGGCATCGCCGAGCAGCACGCCGTGACATTCGCGGCCGGAATGGCGGCGGGCGGCTTGCGGCCCTTCTGCGCGCTCTACTCCACGTTCCTGCAGCGCGGCTACGATCAGATCGTGCACGACGTGGCGATACAACGCCTGCCGGTGCGATTCGCCATCGACCGGGCCGGGCTGGTCGGGGCCGACGGCGCAACCCATGCGGGCGCCTTCGACGTCGCGTTCCTGTCCAACCTGCCGGGTTTCGTTGTCATGGCCGCCGCCGACGAGGCAGAGCTGGTCCACATGGTCGCCACCGCCGCGGCCCACGACGACGGTCCCATCGCGTTCCGCTATCCGCGCGGCGAGGGCGTCGGCGTCGAAATGCCGGAGCGCGGGCAACCGCTGGAGATCGGGCGCGGTCGCGTCGTCGCCGAAGGCGGGCGGGTGGCTTTGCTGTCGTTCGGCACGCGGCTCTCGGAGGCGCTGACCGCGACCGAGCGCCTCGCCGCCCGCGGCATCACGCCAACCGTCGTCGACGCGCGCTTCGCCAAGCCGCTCGACCGCGAGCTCATCCTCAGGCTTGCGCGCGAGCACGAGGCGCTGATCACGATCGAGGAGGGCGCCGTGGGCGGATTCGGCAGCCACGTGGCGCAACTTCTGGCGGAAGAAGGCGTCTTCGACCGCGGGTTGCGCTTCCGCTCGATGTTCCTGCCCGACACCTTCATCGACCAGGCCTCGCCGCGCGACATGTACGCCGTGGCCCGCCTCAATGCCGAAGATATCGAGGCGCAGGTTCTGGGTGTGCTCGGCGTCGATTCCATCGGACGCCGCGCCTGATTGCGCGGAATGCTTCGACGTCTGTCCTGACCGCAATCGTCTCCGATCGCAGGCGCTCGTTCCGCTCGCTCGCCTTGACGTGAGCGTGGGCCCCGGCGCGGGACAGGCGATTGCCCCTCCGCGTGGAGGGGCCGCCATTCATCGCTAGCTCGGCTCGGGGATCAGGATCTCGCGCTTGCCGACATGGTTCGCGGGGCTGACGAGGCCGTTCTCCTCCATCTGCTCCACAAGGCGGGCGGCCTTGTTGTAGCCGATCGCCAGCTTGCGCTGGATATAGGAGGTGGAGCACTTCCGGTCCTTCGCCACGATCGCCACGGCCTGATCGTAGAGCGCATCCTCGCCGTCGGTATTGCCGCCAAGGCCCAGCACCGCATCGATGTCGGCCTCGCTGCCTTCGTCGGGACCGTCGAGCACCGAATTCTCGTATTCCGGCGGGCCGAGCGACTTGAGGTGACGCACGACGTCCTCGACTTCCTCATCGGAGCAGAACGGCCCGTGGACGCGGGTGATACGGCTTCCGCCGGCCATGTAGAGCATGTCGCCCATGCCGAGGAGCTGCTCGGCGCCCTGTTCGCCGAGAATCGTGCGGCTGTCGATCTTCGAGGTGACCTGGAAGCTGATCCGCGTCGGGAAGTTGGCCTTGATCGTGCCGGTGATGACGTCGACCGATGGCCGCTGCGTCGCCATGATGAGATGGATCCCCGAGGCGCGGGCCATCTGCGCCAGGCGCTGGATGCAGGCCTCGATCTCCTTGCCCGCGACCATCATCAGGTCGGCCATCTCGTCGACGACGACCACGATGTAGGGCATCGCCTCGGGCGCGAACTCCTCGGTCTCGAAGACCGGATCGCCGGTCTCGTCGTCGAACCCTGTCTGGACGGTGCGGTTGAACATCTCGCCCTTGCCGAGCGCGTCGGCCACGCGGCCGTTATAGCCGTCGATGTTGCGAACGCCCATCTTCGACATCTTGCGGTAGCGCTCCTCCATCTCGGCGACGACCCATTTCAGCGCCACCACCGCCTTCTTGGGGTCGGTGACAACCGGCGAGAGGAGGTGCGGAATGCCGTCGTAGACGCTGAGTTCGAGCATCTTGGGGTCGATCATGATGAGCCGGCATTCATCCGGGCTGAGCTTGTAGAGCAGGCTCAGGATCATCGTGTTGATCGCCACCGACTTGCCCGAGCCGGTGGTGCCGGCGATCAGCAGGTGGGGCATCCGCGCGAGGTTTGCGACCACCGGCTCGCCACCGATGTCCTTGCCGAGCGCGAGCGGCAGTTTCGCCTGTCCGTCGCCGTAGTCGCGCGCCGAGAGGATTTCGCGCAGAACCACCTTCTCGCGGTTGGCATTGGGCAGCTCGATGCCAATGACGCTGCGCCCCGGTACGGTGGAGACACGCGCCGAGAGCGCCGACATGGACCGCGCGATGTCGTCGGCAAGCCCGATGACGCGGCTGGCCTTGAGACCGGGCGCGGGCTCCAGCTCGTACATGGTGACGACGGGGCCGGGGCGGACGCTGACGATCTCGCCTTTGACGCCGTAATCGTCGAGCACGGTTTCAAGCATCCGCGCGTTTTCCTCCAGCGCCTCGTCCGACAGATGATGGCGAACGATGTCGTCCGGGGTTCGCGAGAAGGTTGAGCGGCGGAGCAGCATAGGCCTCGCGCGCCTCCTCGAGCGGAAGGGCCGGTTCTGCTTCGGCTCTCGCCTGTCGTGAGGGGGTGGGGCGGCGCGGTGTGTGCTGCACGACCGGCTGCGGCGGCGGGGGCGCGCGAAGCGGGCCAAAATCGCGGAATCTGCGATGGCTCTTGGGCCACCAGTTCGGGTTCGGGCAGCACGTCGTCCTCGACCAGATCGGGCGCGCGTCGCACCACGGGTTCGATCCGTTGCGCGCTCGATGCGTGTTCGGGTTCCGTCGTCGGCAGGGGCAGGAGCTTAGGAAATGCATTCCGAAGCCGCGGCAGACGAATTCGGCTCCAGATCGGGGGCGATTCCGGGGTCGCGTTCTCGACTACAGGTTCGGTGGCGCGCTGTGCGGCCTTCTCCGCCACGTGCCGTCGGGCTGCCGCCGCGCCGTCGAGCGTGCTCGCCGCGCCCCGCAGAGTCATCGACAGGGTCGAGACGAGGGCGGCCCGCGAGCTGCGCAGACAGAAGGCGGTGAAGGCACGCAGCTCCGCCATTGTCAGGCCCAGCACATAACCCGTCACCACGAGCGCGCCCGCAGCCAGGCCGAGCGCTGCGATCCGCAGGCCCGTGGCGGGCTGGAACGGCATCAGGCCCAGCAACGCGCCAAGCACGGTATCGCCGAAGAGCCCGCCGAGGCCAAAGGAATGGCTCCAGCCCGGCCCCGGCGAGTGGGTGGCGGCGTAGATCGACAGAAGCGCCACCGCGATCGGCGCGAAGATCAGGCGGCCCATGGCCTCGGTCCCGGTGTGGAGGGTGAGCCGCACGCCCCACACGAAGAGGATCAGCGCGATCGCCCAGGAGCCGTAGCCCGCGATCACCACGAGTGGCGAGGCGATCGAGGCGCCGACGCGACCGAGCAGGTTGCGCACCGGCGCATCGGTGGCCGCGAGCCAGCTCGGATCATCGGGTACGTAACTGCCGAGCATCAGCGTGATCGCAAGGCCCGCCGCCAGAAGGGCCAGTCCCAGAAGCTCCGCCCCGCGCCGTTCAAGCGCGGCCTGGGTCTTGCTGTCGAAAAGCGGAGCGCGCCGCCCTGTCTGATAGGCCATGCCTTATGCCTCTCGATAAATCGTGTCGCGGATCGCCGTCAGGCCGTGCCGCACTTCGTCCGCATCGGCGACGAGGGCGACGCGGATATAACCGCGCCCGGGATTGCCGCCGGCCGTGTCGCGCGCCAGATAGGCGCCGGGCAGGACCCGCACGCCCGTTTCGCGCCAGAGCCGCAGCGCAGCATCCTCGCCGTCCGGTACAGGCAGCCAGAGGAAAAATCCGCCTTTCGGCAGGGGCGCGACATCGCCAAGGATCTCTTCGGCAATCTCGAACTTCTCCGCGTAGAGGGCGCGGCTCTCGTCCACATGGGCCTCGTCACTTCCAGAGCCGCTCGCTCACGGCCTGGATCGGCAGCGGCAGTGGCGCTCCCGAATAGGCGCGGAGCGCCTTCAGCCGGCCGATGGTCTCCGGCCCGCCTGCCGCGAATCCCGACCGCAGGCCGGGAAGATTGGATCGTTTGGAAAGGGAGTGGAACACCGTCACCCGCTCGGGGTGGGCGCCCATCTCGGCCGCCATCTCGAGGGCGCCGGGCGGCGGGCCCTCGCGCCAGATCTCTGAATAGCATTCATCGGCGAATATGCGGAAATCGTGTTGCTCGGCGAGGCCGATCAGCTCGCGCCAGTAATCGCGCGACGCCACGGCGCCTTGCGGATTCGATGGTGAGCAGAGCCAGGCGATCTCGGCGCGGTCAAGCGTCTCTCCGCCGAGCGCGCCGAAATCGGGCAGGAAGCCGGTCTCGGCCGCCGCCGGGAGATAGAGCGGTACGCCCTCGATCGCGAGCGTTCCGGCGGCATAGACCTGATAGAACGGGTTGGGGATCAGCACGGTCGCGTCGCGCGGGCAGAGCGCGAGCATGGCGTTGAACAGCCCCTCGCGCGTGCCGTTCAGCACGGTGATCTGTCGCGCCGGATCGGGTCGAACGCCATAGCGGCGATCGAGCCAGTCGGCGATGGCGGCGCGCAACCCCTCTGTGCCTTCGTTGGGAGGATAGCGGCCGAAATCGGCCGTGTGCGCGGCCAGCACCTCCGCGACCCAGTCGGGAAACGGATGGCGCGGTTCGCCGATAGTCATGGCGATCGGCTCGGCGCCCGGCTCATGGACGTCGAGAAGACCGCGCAGACGCGGAAACACATAGTCTGGCAGGTCCGCGAACCGCTCGGGAAACGTCATCCTGGCCTCACGATCGGGGTCGTGGCGCCCCTTTGTCGCACGACTCTAGCGGCTTGGGGGCGGGCGGGTCCAGCACTCGCTGGAAGGCTGCGCGATGGTGTGGCGCATGGGCCAGCCCCGAGCTCTAGGCCAATGCCGCTTCGGCGGCAGCGGCCAGACGAAGTAGCCGCCGGTCCGTGCCTCCCGGCGCCTGAAGCATCAGACCGGCTGCGGGCGTGCCCGTCGGAAGGGTGATCGCGCACAGACCCAGCAGGCTTGCCAGACGTGTGTTGCGCAGCGACATCAGGTTGCGCTCGGAGAAATATGCGGGGTCTTCGGTTGCGGCGACTCGCGATGGCGGCGCGATTGCGCAAGTCGGCAACGCCACAGCGTCGTAGCCCTCGGAGCGGGTCAGGTACTCCTGCCGGACGCGCTCGAGCGCGCGCCAGCCATCGACGAATTCGTGCGCCGGCGCGTCGCGTCCGCCGCGAAAGCGCTCCCGGATCGGGGCGAACATCGCCTCGGGCTGTGCCTCGATGCGCGCACCCCAGACACCATACGCCTCGGGCGCAAACAGAAGCGGCATCAGGCGAACCGCTTCGTCGGTTTCGACCTGGCCGCGCTCGATGCGCGCGCCGGCGCGGCCAAGCGCGTCGAGAGCCGTCTCGAATCCCGTCTGCGGGTCGGCTTCAATTCCCTCAAAGGGCAGCCCCTCAAGTACCAGGATACGCCGACCGCGCAGCGTCGCTCCCGTCAGATCCGGCGCCGTGGCGCCGCCCATCGCAGCGACCAGCAGGGCGCAGTCGGCCACATTTCGCGCAAGCGGTCCGACCGTGTCGAAGCTGGGGCAAAGCGGAACCACGCCTTCGAGGGGCAGGGAGCCGTGTGACGTCTTCAGGCCCACGAGGTCGTTCCACGCGGCGGGGATGCGCACCGACCCGGCCGTGTCCGTTCCCAGCCCCGCAGCGGCCAGCCCATGCGCCACCGACGCAGCCGCCCCGGACGAAGAGCCCCCGGCCAGCAGATCGGGATCGTGGATGTTCGGCGGCGTGCCGGTCACCGGGTTCAGTCCGAGGCCCGAGAATGCCAGCTCGGTCGTGTGGGTCTTGCCCAGACAGATCAGTCCGGCCTGAACGGCATTGCGCAGGACGCGCGCATCGCGCTCCGGCACCCGCCCTGCCAGTAGCGCGCTGCCCGCCTCGGTCGCGACGCCCGCCGTATCGTAGAGATCCTTCCAAGACACGGGGACTCCGTCGAGGACAGATCGCCGCAGCCCCGCCTGCGCCCGTCCACGCGCCGCGCGGGCCTCGGCCAGCGCGCGGTCGGGCGTCGTCCGGGCGTAGATGTCGGTGGCGGCGGGGTGCGTGTCGATCGCCGCCAGGAAACTCTCGGTCAGGGCGACGGGGTCGATCGCGCCCTCGCCGATCCGACGGCCGAGGTCCCCCGCGCTCAATCCATGCCACTCGTCCATGTTCGCCCCCGTTCCTGCGCCGGCGCGACGGTAGCGGCGGTGCGCCTTATGGACAATGGCCCGGACCGCCTCCATACCGCCGGGGCATGGACACGCAGGTTCTCATCGCGGGTGGCGGACTGGGTGGCGGGACGCTGGCCCTGGCCCTGGCAGAAGCTGGTCTGCACGTGACCCTGATCGATCCGTCGGGCGGACCGGCCGGTGGCGCCTTCGACGGACGCAGCTATGCGCTGTCCCTCATCTCGCAGCGGCTTCTGGCGGCGCTGGGCCTGTGGTCGGATCTCAAGGACGACGCGCAGCCGATCTTGCATATCACGGTCACGGACGGCCGCGCGGGAGAGGGTCCGTCGCCGTTCGTGCTCGAATTCGACCACGGCGAGATCGACGAGGGGCCGATGGGCTGGATGGTCGAGGCCCGCCACTTGCGGAGCGTCCTCGGGGCCGCGATCGACGCCCAGAGCCGGATCACCCTGGTGAGGGACACGGTCGTCGCGCAGGATCAGGACATCGCGCGGGTCGCGGTGGAGCTGTCAGGGCAGGGGCGTCTGTCGGCCGGCCTGCTTGTCGGGTGCGACGGTGCCGAGAGCGGGGTCGCGGCCCGCGCGGGCATCCGCCGGATCGGATGGGCCTATTCGCAGACCGCGCTGGTCTGTGCGGTCGCCCATGAACGCCCGCACGAGGGGGTGGCGCACCAGTTCTTCATGCCCGAAGGCCCGCTCGCTATTCTGCCGCTCAAGGACAACCGATCGTCGATCGTCTGGAGCCAGCCCCATGCTCATGCGCGTGCTGTCATGGCGCTCGACGAGGCGGGCTATATCGCCGCCCTGCGCCCGCGCTTCGGCGCGTTCCTGGGCGACATCGCCCTGGAGGGCGCGCGGTTCGCGTATCCGCTGCGCCTGTCGCTGGCCGATTCCTTTGTCGCCTCGCGGGTGGCGCTGGTGGGGGATGCGGCGCACGTGGTGCATCCGATTGCGGGGCAAGGTCTCAACGCGGGTTTGAAGGACGTCGCGGCGCTGGCCGAGGTCCTGGTCGAGGCGCATCGTCGCGGCGAGGATATCGGGCGCCCCGAGGTGCTCGCACGCTATCAGACCTGGCGGCGGTTCGACGTCACAGCGTTGGCATTGGCGACGGACGGGTTCAACCGGCTGTTCTCGAACGATAACCCGCTGCTGCGCTTTGGCCGCGACATCGGAATGGGGCTTGTCGGCGCGGTGCCGCGGGCCCGGCGTGCCGCGATCCGCGAAGCGGCGGGACTGACAGGCGACCTGCCGAAACTCCTGCAGGGGCGACCGCTCTAGCGCCTCTACTCTGCGTCGAGCCGGCGCGCCTCGTCGATCAGCATGATCGGGATTCCGTTGCGGATCGGGTAGGCAAGCCCCGCCGCGCGCGAGATCAGCTCCTTGCGGTCGGCATCGTAGGAGAGCACTGCGCGGCTTTGCGGGCAGACGAGCGCTTCGAGCATGTGACGATCGGGCTCCACCGGTGCCGGACTTTCGGTTGCCGCGTCGCTCTCGGGGGCCTCGGGGTCGAACTCGGTCATTGCATCAGCTCCTCGCCGGTGCCGCCGCGCACGGCGAATTCCATCAACGTCACGAGGATCTCGCTGCGGACCCGCAACGTCGGCGCCTCCAGAAGCGCCTGCTTGTCCTCGGGATCGAAGGGGCAGAGCATGGACAGCGAGTTCACCAGCAGTTCGTTCTCGGCCTCTCGCAGGGCTTGCCAGTCGGTCGACATGCCCTGTGCCTCCAGATAGCGCACGAGGAGATCGAGGAAGAGCTGCCGATCGATCTCTCCGCCGGTGTCGCACGCACCGAGGTCACGTTCGAATCCGTTCCAGCGCACGTCGCACGTGGTGTAGGGCGTGAACCCTTCCTGGAATCCCGCAACCGTAAAGCGCGAGACGCCCGAAAGGGTGATCATGTAGCGTCCGTCCTCGGTCTCGGAAAACGCGGTGAGGCGTCCGGCGCAGCCGACGTGGTGGAAGCCGGTGGTCGTGGTCTTCTGTCTCTCACGGGGCTGGATCATGCCGATCAATCGGTGCGAGGTTCTGAGCGTGTCTTCGATCATGGCGAGGTATCGCGGTTCGAAGATATGCAACGGCAAGCGCGTGCGTGGCAGCAGAAGGGCCCCTGGAAGCGGGAACACCGGGATCGTCGAAGGCAGGTCTGCCGAGCTGAACATGACGCAGACGTAGGGCGAGGCCGGCACCGGGGCAACTGCGACCGAAAGGCAGGATCCGCCGGCCGCGATGTTGCCCGGCCAGTCCCCCGATCAGGCGAAAATCATGGACGACAGCTTGCGGCGGCCGTGAAGGGCGATCGGGTCCTGGGGCTTGAGCGATTCAAAGATCGTGAACAGCTGCGCCTTGGCTGCGCCATCATTCCACTCGCGATCGCGCCGGAACAGCTCCAGCAGTTCGTCCACCGCGGCCTGAACCTCACCATTGGCGTGCAGCGCCTTGGCCAGATCGAAGCGTGCCTGGTGATCGGCCGGATCTGCCTCCACCTGAGCGCGCAGCTCGGAAACCGGACCTGCCGCCTCGCCCTGCTTACGCAGCTCCAGTTGCGCCCGGGCGGCCTCGACCTCGGGTGCCTGGGCGATCTCCGCGGGGACGGCTTCGAGCAGTGCCTCGGCCCGTTCCACCTCGTCCATGGCCAGATGCGCGCGTACCAGGCCGCCATAGGCGCCGGCATGAGTCGCTTCCTCGCCGAGGATCGCAGCGAAGGTCTGGGCCGCATCGACGGCCGCGCCCTCGGTCAGCATGGTTTCGGCGGCCTCGACGGCTTCCGAAAGCCCGCCATCACCCGCCAGTCCGCTGAGCCGGTCGATGAAGGCCTTGATCTCGCTGGCCGGCACGGCGCCCTGGAATCCGTCGACCGGCTGCCCCTGCCAGAAGGCGTAGACCGTCGGGATCGACTGGATCCGCAATTGACCCGCGATGGCCTGGTTGCTGTCGACGTCGACCTTGACCAGGCGCACCTTGCCGCCCGCGTCGCGCACCGCCTGCTCCAGCGCCGGCGTGAGCTGCTTGCACGGACCGCACCAGGTCGCCCAGAAATCGACGATGACCGGAACCTCCTGGCTGGCCTCGACGACATCGGCCATGAAGGTCGCCTCGGTCGCGTCCTTGATCAGGTCGTCGGTTCGCGGTTTCGCTTTCCTTGCGGCCAAGCTCGAGCATGGTCTGTCCCCCTGCAATACGGTTGCGGCGTTATATGCGCACAGGCGGCCTCGAGGCCAAGGGGCTCCGCGTCAGAGATCGAATAGTGCCGCCACCGGCGCATGGTCCGACGGCTGGTCCCAGCCTCGGCTTTCCTTGAGAACCCGGCTCGACCGGGTAGCCGCGGCAATGTCCGACGAGGCCCAGATGTGGTCGAGACGACGGCCCCTGTCGGCCTTGCGCCAGTCGGGCGAGCGGTAGGACCACCACGAATAGAGCGGTCCGTCCGGATTATGCACCCGCGTCACGTCCGTCCAGTTTCCGGCCTCCTGCGCCTGACCGTAGGCCTCGACCTCGATCGGCGTATGGCTCACGACCTTCAGGAGCTGCTTGTGCGACCAGACATCGTCTTCACGAGGCGCGACGTTGAGATCTCCGACGAGGATCTGACGGCGCGGCGGATCCGTCCGGAACCAGTCGCGCAGTTCGGCGAGGAAATCGAGCTTGTGGGCGAACTTCCCGTTCACCGCCGGATCAGGGACATCGCCACCGGCGGGCACATAGAGGTTGTGAATCAAGGTCCCATCCTCGAGCCGCGCGGCGACATGACGGGCATCGCCCTTGCCGCAGAAATCCTGTTGGCCCGCATCCTCGAGCGGGAGGCGCGACAGGATGGCGACGCCGTTGTAGCCCTTCTGTCCGCGCGCGACGATGTGCGGGTAGCCCAGCTCGGCGAAGCCGTCGGTCGGAATCTTCTCGACCGGAGATTTGCATTCCTGAAGGCACAGGATGTCCGGCGCCTCCTCGCGCAGCAGCCGCTCCACGAGCGGGGCGCGAAGCCGCACGGAGTTGATGTTCCAAGTGATGATAGACAGTGCCATGCGCCCTCGCTCGCTGCAGCCGGAGCGGGCATAGCGGGGGGAGCGCCGGACGGCAACGTGCCCGCGATCTCGAATACATCAGGTTTCGCCCTGGAAGCGAAACACTTCAATATACGACGACGAATCCCTGCGGTGGCACGGCGAGAGGGCGCGGCCTCAGAAAAAAATGGCCCGGACACGAAGTCCGGGCCAGTCCAACAGGGAGGTTCCGTGTCATTACCCGGACACGGACGGGATCGCGAAGGTCAAGCGGCGAGGCGGTATCCGCCGCTTTCCGTGACTAGCAAACGCGCATTGGAGGGATCTGGTTCAATTTTTTGTCTCAACCTGTAGATGTGTGTTTCCAGGGTGTGGGTCGTCACGCCGGCATTGTACCCCCAGACCTCGTGCAGAAGCACGTCGCGCGGCACGACTCCGTCGGGTGCGCGGTAGAGGAACTTGAGGATATTGGTTTCCTTCTCCGTCAGGCGGATCTTCTTCTCGTCTTCCGTCAACAGCAACTTCTGCGCCGGGCGGAAGCTGTAGGGGCCAAGCTGGAAGACGGCGTCTTCGGATTGTTCGTGCTGGCGCAGCTGCGCGCGGATCCGGGCCAGCAGCACGGGAAACTTGAAGGGCTTCGTCACGTAGTCGTTCGCCCCGGCGTCGAGGCCCAGGATCGTGTCCGAGTCACTGTCATGGCCGGTCAGCATCAGGACGGGGCATTTCACGCCCTGCTTGCGCAACAGCCGACAAAGCTCGCGTCCATCGGTGTCGGGCAGACCGACATCGAGAATCACCAGGTCGTAGAGCGCGGCGCGCGCCTTCTCCAGCGCCTCATGGCCGTTGGCGGCCTCGAACACGTCGAACTCCTCGCTCATCACGAGCTGTTCGCCGAGTGCCTCGCGCAGGTCCTCGTCATCGTCTACGAGTAGAATCTTCCGCAATGTCGCCATCATCGATCTCCTTTGAAGGCAGACTTGCGAAGGTCAGTGCCGCGCGACAAGTTTTGCGACAGGCCCTTCACGCGGACGTGTCGCAGCGCAGCCATATGTTTCAAATGCGACACGTGCGCGGTATGGCGATCCCGACCCAGAGACGAGCGATCATGACCTTCATCCTTTCCACGGCCGAACGTCTGGCACGGGCGCGATCCGACATGCGGATCGGCCTGCCGGTCCTTCTGCGGCAGGGAGACGCGATGGCGCTGGTCGCGGCGGTCGAGACGCTGACGCCGGAACGAGCCAAGGCATTGCTGTCTGCGGACGAGACGATCCTTGCCATCACCGCGCGCCGGGCGGCGACGTTGAAGGCGGCGGCCTATGACGGCGATCTCGCCCGCATCATCGTGCCGCCGGACGCCACGGCGACCTGGCTGGTGGCCGTGGCGGATCCGTCGGGCGATCTGGAGACGCCGATGAAGGGACCGTTCCGGATGGCACGCGGCGGGTCGGCCGATTTCGCGCGTGCGGCGATCAGGCTGGCGAAGGCGGCGCATCTCCTGCCGGCGGCGCTGGTGGTTTCGTCACCGCGGGCATCGCGGGAAATCACCGAACTGGATCTCGACGCGGCGGCGCCCCTGCTCGAAGAGCACTCCCCGATGCGTGCGATCGTGCATGGCCGGGTGCCGCTCGCTACCAGTGATGCGGGCCAGGTCCACGTGTTTCGCCCCGGTGACGGAGGAGAGGAACACTACGCCGTCGAGATTGGACGCCCGCCGCGCGACGGGGCGCCTCTTGTGCGGCTGCATTCGGCCTGTTTCACAGGCGACGTGCTTGGGTCGCTGAAATGCGATTGCGGTCCGCAGCTGCATGCGGCGCTCGACGTGATGGGCAAGGCCGGCGATGGCTTGCTCCTCTACCTCAATCAGGAGGGGCGGGGCATCGGGCTCGCCAACAAGATGCGCGCCTACGCCCTTCAGGATCAGGGATTTCGATACGGTCGAGGCCAACCATCGGCTGGGTTTCGAGGATGACGAGCGGGACTTCAGGCTCGGAGCCGAGATCCTGCGGCGCATGGGTTTTTCGCAGATCCGGCTGATGACGAACAATCCCGCAAAGGTCTCGATGATGGAAGCGCATGGCGTCTCCGTGATCGAGCGCGTGCCGCTCGCCGTTGGCCAGAACCCGCTGAACGCGCGATACCTCGACACCAAAGCCCGGAAATCGGGCCATATCCTGTGAAGCCCGGCGATCTGCTTCTGACGCCGATGGGACTGCGTTTCGCGGGACGGCTCCTGCCCTGCACCATCGGACGAGGTGGGCTGACGACAACGAAGACGGAGGGGGACGGGGCGACGCCGATCGGCACGCACCGGATCATCGGGTTGCTTTACCGCCCGGACCGGATGCCCCCGCCGTCGCCATGGGCCTGTCCGATATCGCCAAGGGATCTCTGGTGCGATGATCCGGCCGATACGCGCTACAATTCTCGGGTCCAGGCCCCCTTCGCTCCGGGCCACGAAGTGCTGCGGCGGCCGGATCGGCTCTACGATCTGATCCTCGTGACGGACTGGAACATGGATGCGCCGCGGCCGGGCGGCGGATCGGCAATCTTCATCCATCGATGGCGATGGCCTGGCGCGGCGACCGCCGGCTGCATCGCGCTGCATCCCGCGCATCTGCGGTGGATTGCGCGACGGGTCGAGCCAGGCGCGAGACTGATCGTTCGTTAGGGCGTGCGCTCGCCGAATATGGCCGAGCCGACCCGGACGTGAGTTCGCACCATGGGCGATGGCCTTCTCGAAATCGCCGCTCATTCCCATGGAGAGTTGCGCCAGACCATTGCGCGCCGCAATCGCCGCCAGATGAGCGAAATGTTCTGAAGGTTCCTCTTCGGCGGGCGGGATGCACATCACGCCGCGGATCGGCAGGTCGAGTTTCCGACAGTCGGCAATGAAACCGTCCGCGTCGGACGGAAGGACGCCAGCCTTCTGCGGCTCTGCGCCGGTGTTGACCTGTATGAGGAGATTGGGGCAGGCGCCGCGCTGCTGCGCAAGTCGGGCCAGCGTCGTTGCGAGGCGCGGCCGGTCGACCGAATGAATCACGTCGAAGAGATCCATGGCCTGTCGGGCCTTGTTCGTCTGCAGCGGTCCGACGAGGTGGAGCGCGACGTCGCCGTAGCGGGCTCGAAAGTCCGGCCACTTGCCGGCGGCCTCCTGCACGCGGTTCTCTCCGAAAAGACGATGCCCTTCGTCGAGAACGGCCTCCACGCGCTCGAGGGGCTGAACCTTGGAGATTGCAATCAGCGCGACCGAATCCTCGGCGCGGCCGGCGGCGCGCTCAGCGGCGCGGATGCGGGACTTCACTTCGTCGAGCGACATGGCCGCAGATGAAGCATGCCCGGCCGCAAAAGAAAAGGGCGGGCCAAGGCCCGCCCCTTCCTCACTGTCCCGAAGGGATCAGAACGACATCGCGATGCCGAAGGAGAACTGATCGGAGTCAGTGCCGTTGTTGTCGCTGTTGCCGTAGCCAGCTTGCAGCTCAGCACCGCCGCCCAGGTCGTAGTTGGCGATCAGGGCGTAGCCGTCGGCTTCGTTGATGTCGCCGTCGAACTTGCCGTAGTTCGCCGCAACCGTCAGAGCGTCCATGGTGTAGCCAACAGCCAGACCCCAGTGGTGGTCGTAGCCGTTGATGCCATCGAGATCCGTGTAGTTGACGATCGCCTGAACGCCGCCCTGGAAGCCGAGATCGGCGCTGACGCCCCAGATCGTGGCGTTGTCGGCCAGGTTGTTCTCGTCGTCGAAGATATCGCCGGCGATATCATCTGCGAGGTCCCGGATGCCGCTGATGGTCTGAACACCGGCGCCGAAGGCCATCGACGTGCCGCCGAACTGGGTGGCGTACCTGACACCAAGGCCGAGGACCGGATCACCAGCGTCGCCGTCGTCGATCTCGCCGGAAACGGCGACCGAGAAGGCGTCGAACGAGTAGTCGTAACGCGCGATCTGACCGTCGTAGGTGCCGTCGAGGCCGGCGTTGCCGTTGTAGCCGCCGTGCTCGTTGTCGTCGTTGATCGACGCACCGATGATGGCTTCGGACAACGCCCAATCGAGCGCGCCGTCGGTGTCGCCCATCGTCAGGGTGCCGAAGTCACCCGAAACGAAGATCAACTCGCCGCCCTGCGTTTCGTTGTCGAATGCCGGCGAACCGCCGACTTCGATATCGACAGAAGCATCGCCGTTGGGATCATCGGGGTTGTTCACAACCCGGCCCGAAATCGAGCGATCCGTGTCCAACTCGTCGAGGTCGATATTCGCGCCGAACGACAGGCCGCCGTCGGTTTCACCGGACATGGTGAAGGTGACGTCGATATCGGTGTGGAACTGCATGGTGTCGAAAGCGTCGCCGCCGATGACACCCATTTCTGCAAAGCCGGACAAGGAGATCTCGGCGGCAGCAATGCCAGCGGTCGCGACCAGCGCCGTCGTGGCAAAGAGGACCGTTTTCATTTGGTTTTCCCTCATTCTTCGAAAGATGCACCCCAATCCGGGAAAACCGAATTGGATGAACCGTCTTTCGCTCCCGCCCCCCGTCTTTGCAAGCCGGCCCCCGGCCGCGGCCGTTAATCGGACCTCAATGGTGCACGGATGCCACAGCCGTCCGGAGTGGGCGAATCGAGAAATCCCTTGTCGCCCATCGGGGTCGAAGTTAGTCATTCAAGCCGACTTACGAGGGACGGAAACCATGCGGGCAAGCAATGCGGCGAAGATCTTCGGCATGCTCTGCCTGACGTTCGCCCTCGGCGCCTGCGGACAGGGCGGGCCCTTCTCGCGCAGCGACAACGTGCTGCTGCGTCCCATCGATGACGAAGGCGTGGATCCGGCGATTCTCAGGCAGCGGCAGAACACGCCGCTGGCCCAAAACCGGGATCGCGAGACGATCTGGGATCTGCTCGATGGCGGATCCGATGCCAACGTGACGGTCGAGGTCAACAAGTACATCTGGAACGCGGCGCTTCAGGTGCTGGATTTCATGCCGGTCGAGGCAGTCGATCCGTTTTCCGGCGTTATCGTCATGGGCTACGGCACACCGCCGGGTTCGGGCCGCGCGTATAGGGCCACCGTCCACATCCAGGATCCAGCGCTCGACGCGCGCTCGCTCAACGTGGCGCTGCAGACGCAAGGGCGGACCGGCAAGTGCCGCGACCGTCCGCGCCGTTGAAGACGCGATCCTGACGCGGGCACGCCAGCTTCGCATCCGCGATTCGCGCCTCTAGACTGTCCGGGCAAGGCTGACTAAGGCTGCGGACGTCTCTTTCGCCCGCACTTCGCCAAGGTCCGCCAATGTCCCGCTATTCCGCTGCCGATGTCGAACCGAAATGGCAGGAGGCGTGGGAATCCGCCGGAACCTTCACGGCGCGTCGCGACGAGTCGAAGCCGAAATACTACGTTCTGGAGATGTTTCCCTACCCGTCGGGCCGCATCCATATCGGCCATGTGCGCAATTACACGATGGGCGACGTCGTGGCGCGTCACAAGCTGGCGACCGGCCACAACGTGCTGCACCCGATGGGCTGGGACGCCTTCGGGATGCCGGCCGAGAACGCGGCGATCGAGCGCGGCGGTCATCCGGCGGAATGGACCTACGAGAACATCCGGGTCATGCGCGACCAGATGAAGCCGTTGGGCCTTTCGATCGACTGGACCCGTGAGTTCGCTACCTGCGATCCGGAATATTACGGGCAGCAGCAGGCTCTGTTCCTGGATTTCCTCGAAAAGGATCTGGTCTACCGCAAGTCGGCGACGGTCAACTGGGATCCTGTGGACATGACGGTGCTTGCGAACGAGCAGGTCATCGAGGGGTGCGGCTGGCGCTCCGGCGCTCCGGTGGAGAGGCGGGAGCTCACGCAATGGTTCTTCCGGATCAGCGATTTCGCCGACGACCTGCTTCGCGGGCTCGACGGCCTCGACGACTGGCCCGAAAAGGTCCGGACGATGCAACGCAACTGGATCGGCAAGAGCCGAGGCCTGCAATTCTCGTTCGATCTGGTCTCTGGTCCTGAGGGATACGACAACGTCGAGGTCTTCACGACGCGGCCCGATACTCTTCTGGGGGCGTCTTTCCTTGCCGTGGCTTCCGATCATCCGCTGGCCAGGGTGCTCGAGCGGGACAGCGAAGATGTTGCGCGGTTCTGCGCCGAATGCCGACAACTCGGGACCTCCGAGGAGGCGCTGGAGACCGCGCCGAAGCTGGGCCTCGACACGGGCCTGAAGGTGCGGCACCCGCTCGATCCCGAGTGGGAGCTTCCGGTCTACATCGCCAATTTCGTCCTGATGGACTACGGCACCGGCGCCATCTTCGGCGTGCCGGGCCACGATCAGCGAGACCTCGATTTCGCGCGCAAGTACGATTTGCCGGTCATCGAGACGTTCGAGGCCGTGGAGGATGCCCAGCCCGTCGCGACGGCGGCCTTCGTTCCTCCCAAGGACCAGATGGTCCGCTACACCCGGCTCGTGGCCGGGGACGAGCTGCAGACGGGCAACGACGCGATCGAGGCGGCCATCGGATTTTGCGAGGAACGCGGTATCGGTCACGGCGTGACGCGCTACCGGCTGCGCGACTGGGGCCTGAGCCGCCAGCGCTACTGGGGCTGCCCGATCCCGATCATTCACTGCGACTCGATGCGGTGCCGTGCCGGAGAAGAAGGAGAACCTGCCGGTCGAATTGCCGCACGACGTCAGCTTCGATCAGCCCGGCAATCCGCTTGACCGGCATCCGACCTGGGCGCAGGTTTCGTGCCCTTCCTGCGGGCAGGACGCGCGGCGCGAGACGGACACGATGGACACATTCGTCGATTCGTCGTGGTACTACGCGCGCTTCACCGCGCCGCGGGCAGAGACTCCGACGTCCTTGGATGACGCGGCCTACTGGATGAACGTCGACCAGTATATCGGCGGCGTCGAGCACGCGATCCTGCACCTGCTCTACAGCCGGTTCTTCGCGCGGGCGATGCATCTGACGGGTCACCTGCCGGTTACGGCGACCGAGCCTTTCAATGCGCTTTTCACTCAAGGCATGGTGACGCACGAGATCTACCAGACCCGCGACGACAAGGGGCGGCCGGTCTATCATCTGCCGACGGATGTCGAGGGCGGACGCGTGAAGGCCACAGGCGAACCGGTCGAGATCACACCTTCGGCCAAGATGTCGAAATCAAAGAAGAACGTCGTCGACCCCGAGGACATCATCCGCACTTACGGTGCCGACACCGCGCGCTGGTTCGTCCTGTCCGACAGCCCGCCCGAGCGCGATGTGGAATGGACCGCAGCGGGCGCCGAGGCCGCGCATCGGCATCTGAACCGCGTCCATCGTCTGGCGGCGGACATTGCGGCGGAAGGCGATGAGGTCGGCGAGGCAAAGGACGATGACGCGCTGCGCCGCGCGACTCACCGCGCCATTCATGACGTGACGGTCAACATCGAGACCTTCGGGTTCAACGCCGCCGTGGCCAAGCTCTACGCCTTCACCAACACGCTGGCGCGTTCCGGGAGCGGGGACGGTCGGCGCGGCGCGAGGCGATGATGGTTCTGGGGCAGCTCATGGCCCCGATGACCCCGCATCTGGCGGAAGAGGTGTGGTCACTGCTCGGCGGCGACGGGATGGTCGTCGATGCGCCTTGGCCGGTGGCGAACGAAACGCTGCTGATCGAGGATACGGTCACACTGCCGATCCAGGTCAACGGCAAACGCCGGTCCGAAATCGTGGTCGCGCGTGACGCCGAGCGCCACGAGGTGGAGGCCCTGGCGCTCGCCGATGAAGCGGTCCGCAAGGCGCTGGACGGCGGAGCGCCGAAAAAGCTCATCGTGGTACCTGGCCGGATCGTGAATGTCGTGGTCTAGGCGGCATCTGCTGCTGGTCGGCCTGGCGGCCGGCTGCGGCTTCGCCCCTGCCTACGGTCCGCGGGGGCAGGCGGCGATGCTGCGATCCGCCATTGCCGTCGTGGACCCGACCAGCCCGGCGGGCTACGCCCTCGTTCAGCAGATCGAGCGAAGACTGGGGCGCGCTGTGACGCCGCGCTACGACCTGACGTTCGAGATCGGGATCGAGACCGACGTCGTCCGGATGACCCGCGACGAGATCGCCGCGCGCTACAACCTCGTCGGAAAGGTCGCCTACCGCGTGTCCGAGCGGGCCGGCGGCCAGATCGTGCGCGCAGGCGAGGTTTCCAGTTTCACGGGCTACTCCGCCGGCGCCGCGACCGTTGCAGAGCGTAGCGCGGCGCGCGACGCGCAGGAGCGGCTGATGGTGCTCCTTGCCGACCAACTCGTCGCCGAACTTCTGGCGACCGCCGGCGACTGGGCCGTATGAAGCTTGCAGCGCGGGATTTAGCGGCGTTCCTGAATGCCCCGGATCCGGGCATTCCGGCTCTGCTGATCTACGGGTCCGACGCGATGCGGGTGGCATTGAAGCGGGAAGAAGCGGTCGCCGCCATCGCCGGCCCCGACGCCGCCGCAGAAATGCGGGTCACGCGGCTGGCACCGGCAGACCTGCGCGAGGATCCGGCCCGGCTCATCGACGAGATCAAGGCGACGGGCTTCTTTCCCGGTGCGCGGTGCATCTTTCTCGAAGGTGCGGCCGACGCTCAGACGAAGCTGATCGCGACGGCGCTGGAGGAATGGCGCAAGGGTGACGCGCACCTCGTCATCACAGCGGGACAGCTTGCTGCGCGATCGGCGTTGCGCAAACTTTTCGAGGGACATCGAACGGCACTGGTCGCCGCGATCTACGACGATCCGCCGGCGCAAGCCGAGATCGAGCGCATACTCAGAGCAGCCGGTCTCGCGGAGATCGAGCGCGACGCTTCGGCGCTGCTGGCAGACCTCGCGCGTCACCTCGACCCGGGCGACTTCCGCCAGACGGTCGAGAAGATCGCACTCTACAAGCTGCAGGACGAGTCTGCGCTGACAACCGACGAGGTCGCGTCTCTGGCCCCGGATTCCGGCGAGGCGAGTGTGGACGACGTTCTGAATGCCGTCGCCGAATCCGAGATCGACGTGCTGACGCCGCTACTTTCACCGGTTGAGCGATCAGGGCTCCTCGCCCGTCAGCCTCTGCATCGCCGCGACGCGCCATTTCCGGACGCTCTATGCGGCGGCGGCGGACCCGGGCGGGCCGGGGCAGGGCATCGCGCGCGTCAGGCCCCCGGTGTTCGGGCCGCGGCGGGAGCGGATGCGGCGCCAGGCGCAGGACTGGGGGGCCGGGCGACTGGAACAGGCCGTCCAGATCCTCACGGATACTGATCTGATCCTGCGTTCCTCGGCGCAGGCCCCTCGGGCGGCGTTGATGGAACGGGCGCTCATACGTCTTGCCATGCTCGGGAGAAGCTGAATGTACACCCTGATCGGAACGCCGAAGACGCGGACATTCCGCGTGATCTGGATGCTGGAAGAACTGGAACAGGATTACGAGCTCCAGCCCGAGCCGCCGCGTTCGGAGCGTGTCCGCGAAGTCAATCCGCTTGGCAAGGTCCCGGTGCTGCTCGATGGAGCGGCGGCACTTCGCGATTCGACCGCCATCCTGACCTATCTGGCGGACAAGCATTCTGCCCTGACGTTCCCGCCTGGCACCGTCGATCGGGCGCATCAGGACGCGATCACCCATTTTCTTCTCGACGAGATCGACAGCGTTTTGTGGACCGCCGCGCGGCACAGCTTCATCCTGCCCGAGGCTCGGCGCGTTCCCGAGGTGAAGGACAGCCTGAAATGGGAGTTCGGTGAGAGCGAGCGACGGCTCGCGCTGATTCTCGGCGAGAGGCCGTTTCTTTGCGGCGAGGCCATGACGATCGCCGACATCATCGCAGTCCACTGCCTTTCCTGGGCCACGTCGGCAAAGTTTCCGACCGAAGTGTCGGCGCTTGCGCGACTACGCCGAACGATTGCAGTCGCGGCCCGCCTATCGCCGCGCCGCCTTATGCTAACCAGGTGGCCGCGTGCTCGCCAGACCAACGGCCTGTGGCCAGACACGCCGTCAACAGATAGCCGCCCGTCCGAGCTTCCCAGTCGAGCATTTCGCCGGCGACGAAGGTGCCCGGCAACTTTTTCAGCATCAGGCATTCGTCAACCTCCGCCCACGGCACGCCTCCGGCTGTCGAGATCGCTTCATCCATCGGCCGCAGGCCCGCATGTACGATCGGCAGGCCCTTGATCAGACGAGCCAGATCGTGACCTTCCGGCAAGGGTCGTCCGAACTCGTGAAGCAGGGCGAGCTTGGGCGGGGGCAGCCGCAGGGACCGTCGCAGATGCGCCGAGACCGTCGTCTTGCCCCGCGGCCGCTCCAGCCGCTCGGTGACGGTTGTGACGTCGAGATCGGGGGCGAGGTCGAGAAGAAGGGGGGCGCCTTCACGCACTGCGCGTGAAACGCCATACACGCCGCTCCCTTCCATCCCCTCGGCGCTTATCACGAATTCGCCGCGGCTGACGATGTCGGCTGCCCGGAGCGCGACGCCTTTGACCGGCGTTCCGAAATGCTTGCGCATCGGCACCGACCAGTCGATGCGGAGGCCGACATTCGCGGGTTCGAAGGGTACGAGGTCGATCCCGCGCTCGGCCAGCAACGGGGCCCAGGCGCCGTCCGAACCGAGGCGGCGCCAGCTCGCGCCGCCGAGCGCCAGAACGGTCACCGCAGGAACGAGCGCGACCGGCGCGTCGGGGGCCGCAAACTCGAACGCCCCGTCGATCCAACCGGTCCAGCGCCAGCCTCGGCGCAATGTCACTCCTCCGGCCTCCAGCCGGGTGAGCCATGCGCGCAGGAGGGGCGACGCCTTCATCGCGATCGGATAGATCCGGCCCGACGAACCGGTGAAGAGCGGCTGGCTCAGCGCTCCGGCCCATGAGCGCACGGCATCGGGGCCGAAGGCTTCGAGAATCGGTCGCAGGGACGCTGCCGCTTCCTCGTAGCGCTCCATGAACGCCTCGAAGGGCTCGGAATGAGTGAGGTTGAGGCCCGATTTGCCGGCCATCAGGAACTTGCGCGCCGGAGAGGGCTTGGCCTCGGCGATCACAACGCGGCGGCCTGATTGCGCCAGCATCTCCGCAGCCATCAGCCCGGCCGGACCGGCGCCGATCACAAGTGCATCGACCCGTTCCCTTGCCGTCGTGGGCAATCGTGCCATTCTTTGCCTCGCAAGATGGATGATGCCGAACCGGACCCGCTCTGTCTGCTTTGCGAAAGGCCGATCCCGCCTTACGCGAAACGGAGCCTCCACCACCTGACACCCAGGCTCAGGGGCGGCAAGGGCGGTCCAGTCGTTCTGCTGCACCAGATCTGCCACAACGAGATCCACGCCGCGCTGACCGAGACGGAATTGCCCGGCACTTCTGCACGATCGAGGCGTTGCGCGCCCATCCGAAGCTCAGGCGCTTTCTTAGGTGGGTCCGCAAGCGCCCGCCCGATTTCCATTCGCGCAGCGCCCGCAAGGATCGCCGCTGACGCGTCAGTCGATGAGACCGACGCGCCTGCGGATGGCCTCCTCGCGCAGACTGATTTCACGGCCGACGAATTCGTCGGACTCGGCGCCGCACATCCACACCAAGGCGCGCGCGGGCCATTCGGGCGGGATATGATCGGACCAATCCAGACGGCTGATCCGGTTGATGCCCGATGCCTTGATTTCGCGCTGCATGTCGGTGGCTACGGTGCCGGGCGAGAGGCCCATCGCGCGAATGCCCCGTTCGCGCGCTTCAAGATCGACGCAGCGCGTCAGCATCGCCGCCCCGGCCTTTGCGGCATTGTACTGGCTCCAGGCTTCGGTCGGGCCACTCGCCGCGCCGGAAGATACAGTCAGGATGGTGCCGCCCCCGTGCGCGATCATCGCCGGCAACGCGGCGCGGATACCGTGGAAGACGCCCTTGAGGTTCGTATCGATCGCCTGGCCCCATGCTTCCGGGTCGACCTCGGCGAGAGGGTGCGATCGGCTCGATCACGCCAGCGTTGTTGACGAGCACATCGACGCTGCCGAACGTGCCGAGCGTGGCGTCGACAGCCGCCGCGACCTCCCAGTAGCGCGACACGTCGCAGGGAATCGCGAGTGCCTTTTGCCCGATTTCGCCCGCGATCTCGCCGATGCGGTCATCGCTGCGCGCAAGAAGCGCGACATTGGCCCCCGCATCGGCGAAGGCCCGGGCCGCGGCGGCGCCGATGCCGCGGCTGGCGCCGGTCACGATGACGGTCTTCCCGGACATGTCGGTCATGGATAGCGCTCCCCTTTTTCCTGCGGCGTAGCGCAGCGGCGGCCCTCGTTCCAGCCTCATCGCCTTGACCGCGCCCTTCCGGCGACCGAAGTCTGTGGAAAGGCTTTTGGTGCAAGAGGACATGATGCTGAAACGATTGCTGCTGGGAACGGCCATTGCCGGATTCGCCGGAGCCGCCCAGGCCGACGTGACCGCCAGGGAAGTCTGGGATGCGTGGACCTCATCGCTCGGGGACGGCGAAGCGGAGCTTTTCGACCGGCTCGGTCGACGAGGGGGCGGGAACGCTGACGATAACGGACTCTCGCGCTGAATTCTCAGGCCGAGGATGGCAGCTACGCCCTGACCATTGACCGGGTGGAGTTGAGCGAAAATCCGGACGGTACGGTCAGCGTGACCTTGTCGCCCAGCTACCCCATGACTTTCGAAAGCACCGGCAGCGATGGCGAGGCCATGTCGCTTACCTTCAAGGTGAGCCACCCGGATCTCGTGCTGACGGTCGCGGGTGATGGCGCGCCGAACACTCATTCCTACGAAGCGCCGGAGATTCGGGTCGAGCTGACCGAATCAACTCAGAACGGCGAGCCCTCGGACCTGAAGCTTTCGATGGTCCTTGCCGACGTGTCCGGCACCTACGACGTCGCGGCGGACGAGGCCGAGCGACTCGACAGCACCTTCCAAGGCGGCGAATGTGGAGGTGGAGGCCTCCGGGACGGATCCTGGCGAGGGTGGAACGTTCGACGTCTCGGCCGACGTTTCAGACGTCGTTGGCCGAAAGTGTCGGTTCGTTCCTCAGCCCGGACATGGCGGATCTGGCCGTTGCGGTGGAAAACGGTTTGGCCATGGACGGTTCGCTGCGCTACGGCCCGACAAACTACCGGATCGCCGGCGACAATCAGGACGGAAACTTCGACATCGAGGGCTCGGCCGAAAGCGGGAACGCGACAGCCCGCATGTCCGCCGACGGGCTTATCTACTCGGGACAATCCACGGGCTCCCGGCTCGTTCTGTCCGGCGACCAGATCCCGCTGCCGCAACTCGTGTTCGAAATGGCGGAGAGCGAAGGCCGGATCACGTTGCCGGTATTGGCTGATGACGAACCGCAGAAGTTTCGGTCTGCTGGTCCGGCTGGTCGACATGACCATGAGCGAGGACCTCTGGTCGATGCTCGATCCCGCGGGCGTGCTGCCGCGGGATCCGGCTCTGATCGTGGCCGATCTGTCCGGAACGGCCGTCATGGAGCGCAGCCTGTTCGAGGCCGAGACGGCGGACGAGGCGCCGGGCACGATCGAGACCCTCGCGATCGATGCGCTGCGGGTGAAGGCGCTCGGGGCGGAAGTGACAGGTTCCGGATCGCTCGAGTTCGTCGAAAGCGCCGGCGAGCTGCCGGACATCCCGCAGCCCGTGGGGACGATAGAGCTCGTCCTCGTCGGGGCGAATGCGCTGCTCGACAGACTTGTTCAGATGGGCCTCGTCGGCGAGGATCAGGCCATGGGCGCGCGGATGATGTTCGGCGTCTTCGCGAGGCAGGGTGAAGGCGAGGATACGCTCGTCTCCACGATCACCCTCACTCCCGATGGCCAGATCAGCGCGAACGGACAGCGGATTCGCTAGGACCGTGGCGCAGACCCGAGACGGAGCGACAAGACCAATGGCGTCCAGGCAACACGATCTCGGTCGGCACACGGAAGCTTTGCTGGCGGCCGCGAGAAAGGCCGGTGCCGCCGACGCCGACGCCATTGCGATAAGCGGCAGCTCGATCTCTGTCGATGTGCGCGACGGACGGCTGGAGACTGCGGAGCGATCCGAGGGGATCGATCTGGGCCTTCGGGTTCTGATCGGCAACCGACAGGCCTGCGTTTCGGCCTCGGACACGCGGCCGGAGACCCTGGAGCGCATGGCCGAACGCGCCGTGGCCATGGCCCGCGCCGCGCCGGCGGACCCCCATGTCGGCCTTGCCGAGCCGGATCAGCTGGCGCGGCACTGGGACGTGTCGTCGCTGGAGCTCGCCGATCCCTCGGCCGAGCCCGCGCCGGCGACGCTGGAGGACGACGCCCGCCGGGCCGAAGCCGCAGCACTCGGAGTGGCGGGCGTGGCGCAGGTCCAGTCGGCTTCGGCCGGGCACGGATCGCGCAAGATCTATCTGGCGGCCAGCAACGGGTTTTCCGGTGGCTACGCACGAACGGATCGACACACGAGCTGCGTTGCCATCTCCGGAGAGGGGCATGCAATGGAGCGCGACTATTGCGTGGAGTCGCGCGTCCACGGGGGCGATCTGCCAACCCCCGACGAAATCGGGCGGTTGGCTGGCGAACGCGCGGTGGCGCGCTCCGGCGCCCGCAGGCCGCCGACGGGCGCCTTTCCCGTCGTCTACGACGAGCGGGTGGCGGCGTCGCTGATCGGCCACCTCGTCCAGGCGGCGAACGGTGCTTCCGTCGCGCGTGGTTCATCATGGCTGCGCGGCAAGCTTGGCGACACGGTGCTGCCGGCGACACTTTCGGTGATCGAGGATCCGCACCGGGCGCGAATCTCTGCATCCCGTCCGTTCGACGCGGAAGGCCTTCCGACCTCTCGCAGGGCCATCGTCGAAGACGGCGTGCTTGCGTCCTGGACATTGGATCTGGCGACTGCACGAAAGCTCGGGATGCCGAGTACCGCGAACGCCGCCCGAGGGCCGTCGTCGCCTCCCACTCCGGCGGTGACGAATTTTCATCTTACACCCGGAATGCAGGATCGCGACGCTCTCCTGCGCGAGATGGGTACCGGTTTGCTCGTCACGTCGATGATCGGGTCGACCATCAACCCGACTACCGGGGATTATTCGCGCGGGGCAAGCGGGTTCTGGGTCGAGAACGGGACGATCGCATATCCGGTCAACGAATGTACCATTGCCGGCAACCTGAACGCGATGCTCCGCTCGATCGTGCCGGCGAATGACGCACGATCGCATGTGTCGCGCGTGGTGCCTTCGCTGCTTGTCGAAGGTCTCACGATTGCCGGAGACTGATCTCGCCCTGCTGATCGATGCGGCGCGCGAGGCCAGCGTTATTGCCCTGTCCTATTGGCAGAAGAGCCCTCGCGCGTGGCAGAAGGAGGCAGGTCAGGGGCCGGTTACCGAGGCGGATCTGGCCGTTGACCGGATGCTGCGCGTCGAACTCCTGGCGGCGCGGCCAGGTTATGGATGGTTAAGCGAGGAGACCGAGGACGACGCCCTGCGGCTTGGGCGGGAGCGGGTGTTCATCGTCGATCCGATCGACGGGACCCGCGCCTTCGTTGAAGGAGGCGCGAGCTGGGCCCACTCGCTGGCGATCGTGGAGCGTGGCGCGGTGGTCGCAGCTGTCGTCGCCCTTCCCGCGCGTCAGCGGCTCTATACTGCGCAAACGGGTAAGGGGGCCGCGTTGAACGGCGTGCCACTCCGCGCAAGCCGGGATCCGGAGCTCGACGGGGCGCGGGTCCTGGCCACGCGCGCCACCTTTGACGAGCGGCACTGGCCGGGGGGGGCGCCAGCGATCGATCGCCATTTTCGTCCGTCGCTCGCCTATCGGATGTGTCTCGTGGCGGAAGGGCGTTTCGACGCCATGCTGACATTTCGGCCGACGTGGGAGTGGGACATCGCGGCAGGGTCGCTGATCTGCGAGGAAGCGGGCGCAGAGGTGACAGATCGCGGCGGGAATCGCCTCCAATTCAATCGGCGTGATCCGCGGCTCGATGGGGTCGTTGCGGCCTCTGCCGCGCTTCACGATCACCTGTTGCCCGGGCCTGCTCCAGGCGCGGTCGGCTCGTCGGGTCGATCAGGAGGGCGATGATCCAGCCAGCGACGAACCCGCCCAAATGGGTCTGCCAGGCGAGCATTCCGTTCATCGCCCAGTAGAGAACGACATTCAGCAAGACGAGGATCAGTGCGGCTCGTGCCACGGGCCAGATGCCGGTGGCAGCGGCGTAGC
Source organism: uncultured Alphaproteobacteria bacterium (assembly GCA_963709765.1). Taxonomy (GTDB): domain Bacteria; phylum Pseudomonadota; class Alphaproteobacteria; order Rhodobacterales; family Rhodobacteraceae; genus Roseitranquillus. The sequence continues at coordinate 91,670 of CAVPXL010000003.1, forward strand.
GATCCACGTAATCCCATGCCATCCATGCCCCCGCGAGCCCGAAGAGCGCTCCCGATGCACCGACCATCGGGATTGCCATGTCCGAAAGTACGCCGAAGCCGAGGGCCCCGCCGATCGCGCTGAACATGTAGAGCACCAGGAAACGTGCCTGACCTATTCGCGCTATGATGGCACGCCCGAAGCTGAAGAGGGTGACCATGTTGACCAGCAGATGGGCGAGGCCGCTGTGGAGAAACGCATAGGTCGCGAACATGAGGTACGGCTGGAAGGGGTAGTTCGGCTTCCAGTTCGACAACAGTCCCGACCAGAAGCCTCCGTTCTGGTAAGCCCAGCTGCGCAATCGCGGCGTGAAGACGCCGACGTCAGACAGAAAAAGGACGGCTTCTACCAGTACGTTGGCTGCGATCAGGATGGCGAGCACAGGCGGCAGGTCACGGACCGATCTTCTGCGGCGTCCCGGCCGGTGGCTGCGAAGCCGTGGTGGATTAGATGGCATCGCGGAACCCTACTGCCCGAGTGCAGCCACGTTCAATCCGGGCCAGGTGAGTTCAGAACGGCACGAAGCGCGGCAAACGGTCAAGACCGGCATCCATGAAGCGCGTCAGACGTGCATCGGCGTCGGCTTCGGTTTCTCCGGGCCCGATCGCCGTTACGAACCGGACGAGCGCGCCATCCGTCCGTCCCCGCGTGAGGCTGTCGTAAACGACCGTCGCCTTGGCGAGAAAGTCATTGGTCAGGCGCCGTCCGCGCTGCTCGAACCAGTAATAGACGACCTGTTTCGACAGGCCCTTCTGGATCACCGACCGGTTGACGTTGAACGTGCCATAGGGAGTGTCGGGAAGCTGTACGTTGTACTTCGCGAGTGAAAAGACTTCCCAGCCGCCGACCGGCAGACAGACCTGAGGCGAGTGAATCCCCGATCCCTCGGTCTGCTTGTCGTAATAGGCGACGAAGAAGTTCACCGGCGCGGCCTCGTCTGGCGAAACGTACGTCGCGTTGATGTAATCGTCGGCCCCCAGAACCTTCTCGATATCGGGTTCGAGTTGACTGAAGTATCCGTTCCATGCGGCAACACGGCGCGGGAATAGGCTGAAGGGATCCCGATCGACATCCGTGGGCGCGCGCGCGGGCGAAAGTACCATCATCGCGGTGACCGTCAGGGTCAGAAGGAGTGCGCCGACCATCGCAGTCGACGCACGAATGGCAAGAATCCGCGCAGTGATGGGCCCGAAGCCCTGGAAGTCCAGATCGATCGCTTCCGACAAGGATAGCGGGTTGGGCGTAAGGCGCTGCAGGGCAATGGCCATCAAGAAGAGGATGCCGACGCAGATCAGGAAGATGACCCACCCCTCGAAGAAGTGGAGAAATCCCTCGGCTTGCTCGATACCGTAGCTGTTGACGAGTACTCCGATGACCCCGATGCGCACCGAGTTCATAAGAACGGTCAGCGGCGCCGCCGCAAGCAGGAGCGCCGCCTTGTGCCACAGCGGCCCCCTGTAGAGGATGGCGAAGAGGTAGGAAAACGACAGGATCGGGAAGAGATAGCGTAGTCCGGAGCAGGCCTCGGCCACCTGCAGCTTGTAGACGCCCAAGTCGATTACGTTGCCTTCAAGATAGACAGGCACGCCGGCCAGCGAAACAAACCAGACCCCGATGATCGACGAGATCTGCTGGAGGAAGATCGTGAGCTTCCAATAGACGAATTGCGGCAAGGGCAGCATGAAGATGAGATGCAGCACCGGAGCCCAATGGGTTAGACCGCGCTTCCAGCCGAAGACCGTCAGCACGACACCGCCGACCCACAAGATCAGGGCATAGGTCACGATGTCGGGAATCCGGACAAGATTTCCGAAGACACCGATCATCAGCGCGACACCGACGACAGCGACACCCGGCCAGCGGTCCGTCACGGTAAGCTCGACCGGCGGAGACCGCCGCAACTCGCGAATGAAGAGATAGAGAGAGATCAACGGGATCAGAGGGCCGTGGCTGTATTCCGGCGTCGACCACGCGCTCGCGAGCGAGACCAGTCCGATCCAATAGATCGGGATGGCAACGACGCAAAGGAGCAGGAAAAGTCCAAATCCGCCCGGATTCAGTTCGAGACCGACCGGCCGTTCCCATTTCGCGTCAGTGCTTGACATACCTACCCACCGATACAAACCATCCACGGCCCGACGACAGCAGGTCTCGGGACCAGAAACAGATATAGCGAAAGCGTGCCGGATTCGCTAAGGAAAAGCCGGTTAACGGCTCACCATTCCGTCACTTTCAGGGCCGGATGATGAAATCACGGCCCAGCCGGACGAAAAGCGAATTGGACAGCGCGTCGTCGCCGCCCCCGATATCATTGTAGCGGCCGCGATAACCCGCATTCAACGACCAGTCTCTGGTCAGGGTCCGCCCGACAGACGCCGTGAACGACATTTCGGTGCGTTCGGCGTCGTTCTCGTCCGCAGCCTCCTGGATCCGCGCGACGTCGAAATTCAGGCCTAGGGTCGTCAGGGTGTTCACCTGCTTGGCGTAGGATACCTCGGCTGCAGTGAGAAGATTCTCGTCTCCAAGCGTGTTGTAGGCCACGCGCCTGCGGAGCGATGCGCCCAGGCTTCCGTCGGGCAACGCCCGCTCGTAGGCCAGCCGGAAGATGCTGCCCGGATCCATGTCGTCCAGTACCGTCAGGCCGACGCTGGCCGTAAAACTGGAGGTTGAGAATTCCAGCGTCCTGCCGACCTCCAGCGACGTGCGGAATCCTGCATCCTGCACCGAGCGGGAGAGCGCGCCGAAGATATCGCCATTGGGCAGGTCCTTGCTGACATCCAGCGATGCGTTCAGGCCCTCGTCGATCGACTCGCTGCGGCTGTCACCAAGGCCGTCCGTCTCGGTTCGGCGCGAGTATCCGATGGAGGCATCGACGTCGAGGGTCGGATCGATCGCATAGGAGGCGCCGGTGCTTAAGGTGACGACTTCCGCCTCTTCTTCCAACGGGTTGTCGTAGTCCGTCCGTCTGTAGTTTGCCGCAACTCGACCGGTCAGGATCGGAGAGAAGCGCAGCCGCGTGGTCACGCCAACCCCGTAGGACCGGGAGTCGAAAAGGTCGAGATCGTCGTTTTCCGAATAGGTCCGGGCGCTCGCCTCCAGCGAATATGTCGTGGATATTGGCCGGTCTATTCCCGTTTCCAGCCGCGCACGCGCAGAGGTCCGGGTCACCGTGCCTTCGCGGCGCAGGAAGCCGGCCTCGTCGATTATCGTGTCACCATCGATGTCCAGAAAGAACGGCTCCGCAAGAACCAGGTCTTGCTGGCGATAAGTGGCCCCGAAGGTCAGCTGGCTGCGCGAGGCAGTACGAACATAATCGAGGTCGAGCCCCCCCTGACCCAAATCGCTTTCCCAGCCGTTGCCTTGGGGATCGTCGAAGAGACGTGCAGTCAGTGAGGTGTCGAGCGCGAGCGACTGGTTTCTGGTTTCGCTCCGGAAGGACAGCCCGACGACATTATCGATATCGTAGGTGGTGCCAGCCGAGGACGCCTGCAGGCGCTTGTTGTCATCGACGCCGAGCTCCAACTGATAGGTCAGAACCAGGCGTGGCCCTGTCGGCTCAGCTTCGCTGTTCTGGGCCACGGTCCCTGAGCCAAGTGCGACGAGTGCCGCGGCGCTCGCTGCGGTATATCGGATCGGCCTGCGCACGGTCCCCGCCCTACTCGAAGAGGCCGCGCTCCGGCACGACCACAACGTCGCCTTTCCGAAGGACGATCTCTCCGACAATCGTGGCCCCCCGCTCGACGGCATCATAGTTGAACCGGTAGACCTTCTCCTGTCCGCTGGAAGCATCGCGCCGACGAAGCTGAACGCGCTTGGTTGCTGCGAAACGCGTGAAGCCGCCACTCGACGCAAGGAATTGCAGAAGCGTGGTTCCCGGCTCCACCTGGAACTTGCCCGGATTCGCGATCTCTCCCATCGCGAAAACGTCGATCCCGGTCGGGGCAACCGGCCCACCGGCCGCCGCCGAGGGCGCCGATGGCGCGAGTTGAGAGATTGAAACGAAGACCGTCGGATCGCCTGCGAAATTGGGCGCCAGGCCCGAGATCAGCGACGCGCGGAACTGATCGATTGTTCGGCCTGCGGCCGGAACGGTTCCCACCAGCGGAAATGCGACACTGCCATCCGGCAGCACCAGCGTGCTGCGGTTGAGGCTGGGATCGTCGAGAACCTCGACCTGCAGCACATCTCCCGGCTTGAGCTGATACGACCCTTGGGCGAGCGCGGGCGCTGCCGCGATCAGGGCAAGGAAGAAAGCGAAAACAACTCTGATCATGGAACACCCCGCCAATTTGCGTCTGTCGGCACACTAGAGATGCGAGAGCGCATCGCGAAGACCGAGTACAGCCGGTGCGCCCTTCGGCGCGCGAAAAATTCCGGTTGCGTTACGGTCAGGCCACACATCATTTCGTTTCGGCTTCGGCGGATGACTTGAGCGCCTCAATTCTTGCGCGGGCGTCAACGATCTGCGGAAGCTCGCTGTCGGGGCCAGCTGCGGAAACCGCCTTCTCAAACTGAACCAAGGCATCCTGGGGCCGATCAAGTGCCATGTAGGTCATCGCCAGATGGTACTGGGTCAGGGCGTCCTGCGGCAGTCCGGCGGCCGCCGGCTCGAGATGCGCCAGTGCCTCCTCGATCTCGCCGCGGCGATAGGCGATCCACCCGTAGGTGTCGCGAAACGCCGGCACCTCCGAGTTGCGCAAGCGACGTGCCACCGAGTAGGCGCGCTGCAGGCTTTCTTCGTCGTCGCGCAGGGTTGTCAGCAAGCTGGCCAGGTTGTTCGCGACCAGGGCCGAGCCGCTACTCATTTCGTACATCTCTTCATAGATCTCGATGGCATCCTCGTTTCGATCCTGTTGCTGGAGCAAGGAGGCCTTCGCCCACAGCAGATCGAGGGAGCGGGGGTTTGCCTCGATCGCTGCGTTGAGCGTCTGTTCGCCGACCTCGGTCCGACCGTCGCGCATCTGAAGAAGGAAGAGCGCGCGCCAGGCGAGAACAGCGTTCGGCCTCTCCTTCAACAATTCGATGTAAGCGTTTTCGGCCAACTCGACATTGCCTTCCAGTTCGTCGAGCGATGCCGACAGGAAGCGCAGGTTCAGGTCGTCAGGACGTTCCTCCAGAGAGGAGACCACGTAGTTGCGCGCCGCATCGAGGTTTCCGCTCTGGATGTAGGTCCGCAGGATGGCCACCTGTGCACCCAATCCGCCCTCGCCGCTTTCTACCAAGTCCTCCAGGAACGAGACGACATCGTCGGTCTTGTTCTGACCGGACAGGATGGCGGCCTGCAGTCCGTTGGCGGCGGCGTCGGCGTCTTGGCTTTCCTGACGTTTGAGGGTCCCGAGGACCTGCTCGGCGCGCGGCCAGTCGGCGCGGCGCACGTAGAGCGAGCCCAGGCTCTTCAGAAGCTCGACATTATCGGGTGCGAGGCGCAGAGCGTCGACGAGCGCGGTCTCGGCCGAATCGAGTTTTCCGTCGGCGACCAGATAACGGACGTATTGCAGCGTCTCCGATGGAGCGTTGTTCGATGCCTCCATCGCGAGGGAGAGCATCTCACCCATCAATTCGCGACTGCCGCCGCGCTCATGGGCAGCGGCCATGAGCAAGAGGGTTTCCGGATCCCGCGGGCTCTGGTCGAGTGCCTGCCGAAGGGTGATGATCGCCTCGTCGGTCTCGTCCTGGGCGATGAGCCACTGGGCCCGCATCTTCAGGGCCTCGACGTTCGAGCCATCCTCCTCGAGGATCTCTTCCACGAGCGCCCGTGCGCCGACTTCGTTGCCCGTCGCGCTGAGCATCTTCGCGAGCCCGACCTGGACCTTGCGCCGCTCATCGGACGGCTCGGTTTCCTCGACGATGACATTGAGCGCGTCGATCGCCTCCTGTCGCTGGCCGGTCTCGAACATCAATCCTGCGCGCATGGCCCGCAAGGAAGCCTCGTCGCGTCCGGCCGCGATCGCTGTGTCGAGTTCATCGAGCGCGGCCTCTACATTGACGAAGCGGGCAAGGAACTGGACCAGATCAGTCAGGGCCGCCGGCTCCGCTTCGGCGCGCTCTCGCAGGTAGGCTTCGGCGGCGTCGATGTTGTCGTTGGAGAGATACCAGCGGATCAGAGTCGCGCGGATCTGCGGATTGTCCGGGAAATTCGCAACCATCTCGCGCAATTGCGATTCCACGCCCGAGATGTCTCCCATCTGCTGAAGGAGAACCAGTCGTGTCTGATAATGCTTCAGGTCCTCGGGGCGGAGTGCGATGGCCGACTCAACATCGGCGAGCGCCTGCTCGAACTGCTGAGCGCGCACATGATGATCGATCGTGATGTCGTAAAGGACGATCTCGTCCGGCATCTCTTCCTTCATCGCCTCGGCTTCTGCCGCCAGCCGTGCGGACGCTTCGGTGTCCTGGTCCGCTATGCTCTGGCGGTAGTCGAGTGCCAGTTGGCCGAGCCGGACGACCGCATCGTCGGGGTTTGACTGGGCCGCAAGCGCCACGTGCCGCTCGATCTCGGGCCAGTTGCCTTGCGGTATGACCATTTCGAGCAGCGCCTTGCGGGCTTCGAAATCATCGGGATACTGCTCGACAAGCCGGAGGTACTGACCATATGCGGCGGAGACGTTGCCGCGGTTGCGTTCCACCTCGGCGTATTTGCGCCGCGCCTCGCGATGCAGGCCGTTGAGCTTGAATACGTTCCGGAACTCGACGAGCGCGCGGTCCACGTCGCCTGTCTCGAGGAGCGTCAGACCCTCCTGGAAATGAGCCTCCGCGCGCTCTTCGGCGGTGTCACAAGCGCCCAGCAGCAGGACGCTCGAGAGCGCGGCGCATTGGACAAGGCGGCGTGCAGAAATCATGCAGGGTCTCCCATGGCGTGTAGGTAGCGCAACTCGTGCGGGATTATGACGCTTTGCGCGGCAGACGGAAGGGGTGGGGTCGGACGAAAGGTTTCACCTCTCGTCCTTGGGCCGAACTCATGAAGAAGATGTGTTCAGTAACCCGTCGCCCGCAGGACGACACGCACGGTGCGCATCAAAATCGTGAGATCGACGAGGAACGACACGCGGCTCTGGTAATCGGCGTCGAACCGCGCGCGCTGGGCAAATTCGCAATCGTTGCGCTCGGAGACCTGCCAGAACCCGGTGATGCCGGGCCGCAGTGCATAATAGGCCGTGCCTGGGTACATTGCCCGCTGGCTCAGCATCATCGGACGGGGACCGACCAAAGACATGTCACCGCGCAGCACGTTCCAAAGCTGCGGCAACTCGTCCAGCGAGGACTTGCGCAGAAAGCGACCCATTCGGGTCACCCTTGGGTCGTCCTTCAACTTCTGGGTTGCATCCCACTCGGCCCGGGCCTTCGGATCTTCGGCCAGACAGGCCTGAAGCCGCATCTCGGCATCGGGCACCATGGTTCTCAGTTTCCAGATGTCGAACACGATGCCGTTCAACCCGAACTCGTCGCTGTCGGAAAAACGGCGCGCTGCCGTCCAGGGCGACCAGCAGCGCCAGGATGAGGACGACCGGCACGGTCACGAAGGAAGTAACGAGGATCGTGACAACTTCGAAGAGACGCTTGAGATGGCGATGATAAACGCCGCCGCGCCACTCGTGGGTCGAACTCGTTACTTCAGATATATCGTCTGAAAGATTCGAAAAATGGATCGACATCGGCACTCGCTTCGCTCGGCGCCCCAAGACGGGCACCAGGTTGGCAGAGGCGCCGGGTACAGACAGGGGCGCCTCGGGAATCGTTAACGTCTTCGAAAGTATAGCGTGAATTTGCGCATTTCTACGTCAAGTTAACATTTTGGTAACCGGAGCGCCAGCCGCTCTCGCGACGCACCCGTATTCTCCTGTAGGGCATCTTGCTGATGTTATTTAACAATATTTCTTCATATGCGACGATCCCCCGCTCTGGAAACATCCTGTTTCCATGCGGCACGGGGTGCCGGCGTTGCGGCGGACCGCCATCCTGGTGACCTTCCGGAGGTCCTTGCTCTGGCCAAGATCGGCCCCTTGCGCCACAATAGCCTTGGACCTCCCCTGCGCTCGCGCGAGACGACTGCAGTTTACCAAACCAATCAATTTCAGGGTGAATCCATCGGAATGTTGATGATATTTCACCACTCGGTCGCTAGTCAGGCCCAGTTGTGTGACGGGCGCAGATGTCCCGTATCCTGGTAAGAGTGTAATGAGCATGTGGTCCGATCCTGGTCTTTATACCGATTTCTTCGGCTTGAGCGAGCGGCCCTTCACGCTGTTGCCGGATCCCGATTTTCTGTACTGGTCCCCGCAGCACAAGCGCGCCTTTGCGGTGCTGGAGTACGGGATCATCGCGCGCGCGCCGATCACCCTGATCACCGGTGAGGTAGGGGCCGGCAAGACGACCCTGCTTCAGGCGTTGCTGCGGAGCGTGGACGACGATGTGACCATCGGTCTCGTGTCGAACGCGCAGGGCGGACGCGGCGAGCTGGTGCAGTGGGTTCTGACCGCGCTCGACGTCGGAATCGAGCCCGGAACCGACTATGTGACCATGTTCCGGATGCTCCAGGATTTCCTGATCGAGGAATACGCCTCGGGCAGACGTGTGATCCTGATTTTCGACGAGGCGCAGAACCTGTCGACGGAAGGGCTCGAGGAGCTGCGTATGTTGACGAACATCAATTCCAACAAGGATGAGCTGCTGCAGCTCGTGCTCGTCGGACAACCCGAGCTCCGGGACATGGTGCTGCGGCCGGAATTGCGACAATTCGCGCAGAGGGTGGCGGCGAGCTTTCATCTACCCACCATGGGCACCGAAGAGGTGAAGGCCTATATCGCACACCGGCTGGTCGTGGCCGGAGGCAGCGGCAGGGAGTTCGCCGAGGACGCCGCTGCCCTTGTTCATCAGGCCACGGGCGGAATTCCGCGGCTCGTAAATCAATTGGCAGATGTTTCCATGGTCTATGCCTGGACACAGGAGAGCCACGAGGTGACACGCGAGATCGTTGAACTCGTGCTTTCCGAGGGTCTCTTCCTTGGCGGCTCTTCCCCGGTTCTGGAGCGGACATGATGAATCTGGACCTGTCCTACTACGTTTCGGTCTTCCTGCGCCGATTGCACGTGTTTCTGATCGTCGCCGCGGGTGTGACGGCGGCCGGTGTCTATGTGGCGATGACGTTGCCACCGATGTACAACGCTCAGGCGCGGCTTCTGGTCGAATCGGCGCAGATCCCGAACGAACTTGCCGCGTCCACGGTGACCACCGGCGCCGAGGAGCAACTCGCGGTTATCGAGCAGCTCCTGATGACGCGCGCCAACCTGATCGACATCGCCAATTCCCTGAAGGTGTTCGGGCCGCCGGGCCAGATGTCCGCGGACGCCGTCGTGTCGCGCATGCGTAGCCAGTCCACGATCGAGCGGCGGGGCCGCGGCGCGACCCTTCTCGAAATCGGATTTCAGTCCAGCGATCCCCAGGTTGCTGCAAGGGTGACCAACGAATATCTCACCCGGATCCTCCAGCAGAACGTCGAGATCCGAACCGGCCGGGCCGAGGACACGCAGGATTTCTTCAAGAATGAAGTGGATCAACTCGGCCTCGACCTCGATCGACTGAGCGCCCGCATCGTCGATTTCAAGAATGCCAACAGCGGCGCGCTTCCCGATTCGCTCGATTTCCGGATGACACGGCAGAGCTTCCAGCAGGAGCGGCTTGCCCAGATCGATCGCGACCTCGACGCGATCGATGAGAAGCGCGAGCGCCTGAGGCAGCTCTTCGACAGCGGCGCCAGTTTCGGCATCGACCGTGCGAGCCTTTCGCCGGAAGAGCGTCGGCTTGCCGACCTTCGCGACGAACTGGAGAACGCGCTGGTCGTCTATTCGCCGACGAATCCGCGTGTTCGGATACTGCAGGCGCGTGTTCAGCAGATGGAGCAGCAGATCGCCAAGAGCGCGCCGTCGTCCGGGGACGCTGAAGCCTCTGTCGATCCCCGTCAGGTCGTGCTCGACATGCAGCTCGCCGAGCTCGACGCGCAGGAGGGATACCTGACCGAGCAGCGCGGCCTGGCGGAAGCGGAACTCAAGACCCTTGAGGCATCAATCGCCAAGACTCCGCAGAACGCCGTCACTCTCGATGCTCTGGAGCGCGACTATTCCAATATCCAGTCGCAGTATAATTCGGCCGTTGACCGCCTCGCAAAAGCCGCGACGGGCGAGCGTATCGAGCTTCTGTCGAAGGGCCAGCGGATCTCGGTGATCGAACAGGCCTCGGTTCCCAACAGGCCGACGAGCCCGAATCGCGTGATGATCGCGGGTGGCGGCGGCGCAGCCGGTATTCTGCTCGGGGCTGCGGTGGTCTTGCTGCTGGAGCTGCTCAACCAGTCGATCCGTCGACCGGTCGACCTGCAGAACAGGCTGGGAATCGCGCCGCTCGTCACGCTTCCTTATGTCCGGACCAGGCAGGAGATCGTCGTCAAGAGGTCGATCGTGCTCCTTCTCATCGTGGCGGTGGTCGTGGGCGTGCCCGCGCTGCTCTTCGCGGTCCACACATTCTATCTTCCTCTGGATCTGATCGTCAGCAAGATCAGCGCCAGGATTCTCCCGTAGAACCAGGGAACGAAGTTTATGGAACGACTCCAGGCCGCACTTGAAAAAGCCCGCGCCACGCGTGGCACTTCGTCCCCGCGTGTCCAGCCCGACGCTGTGGTCACACGCCGCAGGTCGGCCGGCGCGCCGGCCGTCTGGGATGCGCTCGAAAGCGTCGAACTGGCGCCGAAGCGGCTGAAGCGGAACCGCATCATCGCCGGCAAGGGCGGCGGCGACGCCGCGGCCTTCGACCTGCTGCGCACCAAGATGCTGCAGCAACTCCGCACACATCGCTGGAACCGGGTGGCGATCACGTCGCCCGGCGGCGGCTGCGGCAAGACGACCATTACCGCCAATCTCGCCATGAGTCTCACGCGGCAGAAGGAGATCAAGGTCATCGTCTTCGACGTCGACCTGCGGCGCCCCTCCATGGCGAAGGTGCTGGGCCTCAAGGGTGAGCGAAGCTGCTGGGAGGTTCTGGCCGGTGATGTGCCCTTCGACCAACAGGCGGTCCGGATTAGCGACAACGTGGCGATCTCGCTCAATCACGAGACCGCGCGCAACCCTGCGGAGCTTCTCAGTTCGTCGCGTACGGCCGAGATCCTGGCCGAGATCGAAGCGGCCTATGCACCCGACGTCATGCTCTTCGACATGCCGCCTATGCTTGTGACCGACGACAATCTCGCGTTCATGCGCAACGTCAGTTGCGCGCTCCTCGTGGCCGGCGCCGAGACCACGACCACGAGCCAGGTGGATGTCTGCGAGCGTGACCTGGCCGAACAGACCAACGTCATGGGCGTGGTGCTGAACAAGTGCCGCTACATGGGCAAAGATCAGAACTACGAGTATTACTGATCCCGCGCGGCCCTTGACCTGCGGAGGGGCCCGGCTAGGCTGCGCCCGACCGGTTCAGGGCGAGGTTTCCATGGTACAGCGGCTTCACCTCGTGTTCGGCGGCGAACTCGAAGATCCGTCATCGAACACTTTCCGCAACGTGGACGATCTTCACGTCGTGGGCATATTCCCGAACTACGAAACCGCGTATGGTGCCTGGAAGGCCGAGGCGCAGCGGACCGTCGACAACGCACACATGCGCTATTTCATCGCGCACCTGCATCGCCTTCGGGACGAGGAATCCGAAGCGTCTCCGACCGAGGAAATCGAGGGATGATCCGTCGCGGTGGCCCGTAAGCCAAGATTGTCGCTCTATCTTCTGGCGACCGCGCAGCGTGATTTTCTCGGCAACGGTCTGGCACGGTTCCCAGCCTTGAACGAAGGACCTGCAACCGAGCGCGCCGGGCCGAACCAGGACGGCGGGGCGACAGTGTGGGTCCATGTCGGTGCCTCCACTTCCCAACGGGCGGCGGCCGCACTGGTCCGGCGCCTGATTGCGGAACACTCCGACTTGCGGCTCATCTGCACATCTGACGAGGGCGCGGGGCGCGATCTGCCCGGGGTTCACACGGCGGTCCGCCCGTCCGAGGCGAGTGGCCAGATCCGTGAGTTCCTGTCGAAATGGTCCCCAAAGGCGGCCCTCTGGCTCGGTGAGCCGGTGTGGCCGGCTCTGGCCAACGCCCTGCATCGGGCCGCTATTCCTGCCGTTCTCGCGGATGTCGGCGTCGGGCGCAGCGGTCCGTTCGGCACCGGGCCGGAGCATGTGGTCGACCTCTTTCAACATGTCCTGGCGCGATCGGTCACCGATGCGGAGATTCTCCGCCGGTCCAGCCGACGCCCCGTCCGTGTGGAGGCCGCGGCGCCTTTGCGCGAGGGCCCGGCCCCGCCGCGCTGCAATGCGCGTGATCTCGAGGCGCTGACAGGCGAAAATGCGGGCAGGCCGGTCTGGCTGGCTATGGGTGTCCTTCCCGAGGAACTCGACGCTGTCCTGGCGGCCCATGCCCGCGCTGCGCGGTTGTCTCATCGCCTGCTGCTCGTGCTCTGTCCGGCCGAGCCTGAGAGGGCCGGGGATCTCGAGACCCGCCTGCGGGGCGAGGGGTGGCGGGTCGAGTGTCGTTCGAGGCGCGACACACCCAGCGCGACGGCGCAGATCTTCCTGGCCGACGTCGAAGAGGAGGAGGCGCTGTGGTTCCGGTTCGCGCCGACCAGTTTCCTCGGGACGTCTCTGGTGCCGGGGCGTGGCGGCATCGACCCGGCCGCGCCAGCGGCGCTCGGGTCGGCCATCCTGCACGGACCTTTCGTGGGGTTCCACGAGGAGACGTATCATCGGCTTTCGGCGGCGGGTGCCGCACTGAGCGTGCGGTCGGGCGATGATCTGGGACTTGCCGTCGCCGACCTTCAGTCGCCCGAAAGGGCGGCGCAGATGGCGAATGCGGCCTGGCGCGTCGCATCCGACGGTGCGGAGATCACCGATCGGATCCTGACGCTTCTGTCCGAAATCCTGGACAAGGCGGAATAGTGCGGGCGCCCGCCTTCTGGAGTAGGCCCCCGGGCCTGCAGGCCGCCCTGCTGTCCCCCCTTTCCCGCGTCTATGCGAGGGCGACGGCGCGGCGGGTGGCCCGCGGCGCGACGATCAGGCCGCCGGTGCCCGTCATCTGCGTCGGAAACCTGTCGGCCGGCGGGACGGGCAAGACACCGACCGCGATTGCTCTGGTCGAGTTGCTGCGGGGCCTCGGCGTGGAGCCGGTCGTCCTGTCGCGCGGATATGGCGGCCGGCTGCCCGGACCGGTTCTGGTCGATCCGGCGCGCCACTCTGCGGAGGAGGTCGGAGACGAGCCGCTGCTCCTGTCGGCCTTTGCGCGTGTGGTCGTCGGGCGCGATCGCGGTGCCGCCGCGAGCCTGGCGGTGCAGACCGATGCCGGGGCGCTGATCCTTGACGACGGATTCCAGAATCCCGCCGTCGCCAAGGATCTCTCACTGGTGGTCGTCGATGCGGAGACCGGCTTCGGCAACGGGCGCGTCCTCCCGGCGGGCCCCTTGCGCGAACCCGTGCAGGCGGGACTGGCGCGCGCCGACATCGTGCTCAGCATCGGGGGTGACGAGGCGCAGCGCGGCTTCACGCTGCCGCTGTTGCCATATCCGCCGCCCATGCGCCTCAATGCCCGTCTCGAGCCGCTCCCCACCGGGATGGACTGGCGGGACATGCCGGTTCTCGCCTTCGCGGGAATTGGGCGGCCGGCCAAGTTCTTCGCCACCCTCGACGCGCTGGGAGCGCAACTCGTGCGGAAGGTCGCGCTGGGCGATCATCAGGCGCTCGCGCCGGCCCTGCTGTCGCGGCTCGAACGCGACGCCGCGGCCCTCGGCGCGCAGCTCGTCACCACGGAAAAGGATGCCGTGCGGTTGCCGCAAGGTTTCCGCGGCAAGGTGCTGACACTGCCGGTGCGTCTGACGTTCGACGATGTGGCGCCTCTGCGGGACCGTCTAGCGGCCCTCGTCGCGCAAGGGTGAGCGCCACCCGTTCCGCAGCTCGTCGCCATGTTCGTCGAGTTTGGGAGAGGCGCGGCGCAGCGCCATCTCGCCGTCGGAAAAGCACATCGGCGAGCGCACGCCGGGGATCCCGTCGGGATCGATGCGCAATCCGCGCGCGACCACCTGCGGATCGGCAAAGACCTCGCCCAGATCGTTGATCGGCCCCGCCGGCACGCCCTGGATCTCGCATGCCGCCAGCAGACGCGCCTTGGTGAAGCTCAGCGTCGCCTCGTTCAATCGCCGCGTCAGCTCCTCGCGGTGGGCGATCCGGTCGGCGTTGTGCGCGAATTCCGGCGCCACGCCCAATTCCGGCAGCCCCAGCAGCGTGCAGAGCCGCTGATACTGGCCATCGTTGCCGGTCGCGATGATGATGTGCCCGTCGATGCAGTCGAACACCTGATAGGGCGTCAGGTTGCGGTGCGCGTTGCCCAGCCGGGGCGGCGCGATGCCGGTCGTCAGGTAATTCATCGCCTGGTTCGACATCACCGACACCCCCGCGTCGAGCAGCGCCAGGTCGATGTGCTGCCCCCGGCCGGTCCGGGCACGCTGGTGCAGCGCCGCGAGCGCGGCGACGCAGGCATAGACCCCCGTGAAAAGGTCGGTGATGGCGATCCCGGTCTTCTGCGGCTGCCCGTCGGGATCCCCGGTGACCGACATCATCCCGCACATCCCCTGCACGATGTAGTCGTAGCCCGCGCGCGGCGCGTAGGGGCCCGTCTGGCCGAACCCGGTGATCGAACAGTAGATCAGCCGCGGGTTGATCTCGGCGAGGGAGGCGTAGTCGAGCCCGTATTTCTTCAGCCCGCCAAGCTTGAAGTTTTCGATCAGGATGTCCGCGTCCGCTGCCAGGCGGCGCACGGTGGCGCGCCCCTCTTCGGTACGGAAATCCGCGGTGATGGAGCGTTTGCCCCGGTTGCAGCTGTGGAAATAGGCGGCCGAGCGGTCGCCGTCGCGGTCGATGAACGGCGGGCCCCAGGCGCGCGTGTCGTCGCCCGCCGGGGATTCCACCTTGACCACATCCGCCCCGAGATCGGCCAGTGTCTGACCGGCCCACGGGCCGGCCAGAACGCGCGCGAGTTCGAGGACCTTCAGCCCGTCGAGCGGTGCGCTCATTCGCCGAGTTTCTCGTCCAGGATCGTGGAGAACTCCTCGAAGGACATGTTCGACTGGAGCTCGCCGTCGATGATGAACGACGGTGTGCTGCGGATGCCGTCGGCCTTCACGTTCTCCTGGTAGAGCGAGACCAGCGCCTGCGCCTTGTCGCCGTCCTGCATGCAGGCGTCGACCTGCTCGGACGACAGACCGGCCGTGCGCCCGAGCCGTCGCAGGTTGTCGGCCACCTTGACCGGCTCGTCGCCTTCCAGCCACTCGCTCTGCTTGTCGTAGATCAGATCGACGAGGCCGAAATAGCGTTCAGCGCCGCCGCAGCGCGCCAGCAGGCCGGCCCACAGGCCGTAGCGGTCGAAATAGACCTCGCGGTAGATGAACCGGATCTTGCCGGTGTCGATGTACTCGCTCTTGAGACGGTCAAAGACGGTATCGTGAAAGTTGCGGCAATGGGGGCAGGTGAAGGACGCATATTCCACTACCGTCACCGGCGCGTCGGCCGAGCCGAGGGACATCTCCTCGATTTCCGGCTCCGTGGCGGCTCGCCCGGGCGCGGCGCTCAGAAGCGCAGCCGCCGTCGCAAGGAACAGGGCGACGCAGAGGGTCGCGAATTTGCGTAACATGTTGAACTCCGTCTCAGCTTTTACGGGACAAAACCTTCTGCCCCAGAGATTCCAGCGCCGCCCTCAGATCGGGGTCGGACACTGCGGCCGCGCGCATCGCGGCGCGTTCGACCACCTCGGGGCGTGGCGGGGGCGGGGCCTCCGGCGCGGACCGGATCGGTGCTCCGAGGTCTTCGGCGGCGGATTGCGTGATGCGGATCTTCGCGATCGCGGCGTAACCGTAGCAGGCGTTCACCCGCTCGATGATGCGCGGCACCTGCATCTGCAGGATCTGCGCGCTCGCCCCGCCGGTCAGCAGCGTCAGGGTCGCGCCGAAACCGCGCCCGTAGCTGACCTTGACCGGCTTGGCGATGGCGGCGATGTCGCGCCCGACGATCTCGGGCCAGTGGGTGAGCAGGCGGGCGACCGCGAAACCGCGGGTCTCGCTGGCCTTGCGAACCGGGGCCTGCACCAGCGCCGCCGCGCGGCGGAACCCGCGCGCTCGCTTCTTCGTGTTCGCACCAGCCGCGCCCATGGCCGCCTTCCCTGCCGTTCGCCGCTATACTAAACCGTGCCTCGCCCGGTGCCAGTCGAAAGACCCGACAAGAGACATGAAGAATGCGTGAGATGGCGCAGGCCCGAGACCTGCTCGATTGGTACGACGTCCATGCGCGCGATCTGGCCTGGCGCGTGGGGCCTGCGGCGCGCCGAGCCGGAATTCGGCCCGATCCTTACCGTGTCTGGCTGTCCGAGGTGATGCTGCAGCAGACGACAGTGGCGGCGGTGACGGGCTATTTCCTAGCCTTCACAGAGCGTTGGCCTGATGTGCATGCTCTGGCGGCGGCCCCGGATGACGCGGTGATGGGCGCTTGGGCCGGGCTCGGCTATTATGCGCGGGCGCGCAATCTTCTGAAATGTGCGAGGATCGTCAGCCGCGACCTGGGGGGTGTCTTTCCCGACACGCTCGACGGGCTGCTCGCCTTGCCGGGCGTCGGGCCGTATACGGCGGCGGCGGTCGCGGCGATTGCGTTCGACCGGCCGAACACCGTGGTCGATGGCAATGTGGAGCGCGTGATGGCGCGGCTCCACGGTGAGACGACGCCGCTGCCCGCGGCCAAGAAGCCACTGACTTCATTGGCGGAAAAGCTGACGCCGGCGGAACGGCCGGGGGATTACGCGCAAGCGGTGATGGATCTGGGCGCGACGATCTGCACGCCGCGCAACCCCGCCTGCGGGATCTGCCCGTGGCGCGGCCCCTGCGTGGCGCGGCGCGAGGGGAGCCAGGCGACGTTGCCGCGGCGGGCGCCGAAGGTGGAGAAGCCGGTGCGGAAGGGCGTCGCGTGGCTCGGGCGGCGGACGGACGGGGCCTGGCTGTTGGAGCGACGACCGGAAAAAGGCCTTTTGGGATCGATGCTTGGCTGGCCCGGCACCGAGTGGAGCGCCGCCCCCGAGGGCGGGCCGCCGGTCGGCGCGCACTGGGTCGAGGCGGGCGAGGTGCGCCACACGTTTACACATTTTCACCTGCGTCTGAAGGTCTGGGCGGCGGCGCTGCCGGAGGGTGTGAATCCCGCGCGGGGGTGGTTCATGGCGGCGGAGGAGTTTCGGGCCGGGGACCTTCCGACGGTGATGCGCAAGGCGCACACGCTGGCGGAGGCGACGCTGAGCGAATCCGGTCAGGCCGCGAAACTTGCAACTTCGTAGAAGAAATTACCCCCCCATTTTAAACTTCTGACAAGAAATCCGCCGAAATCTTGAACCCGCCGGGAGCACGAAACGGTCGCCGGCGCGGTGCCGTCAGGTTTGCAGGAAGCGGACCGGGGCGCCGGGGGTGACGAGCGCGGCCGTCAGGGTGTCGGTGAACCACGCGCCGGTGTCGGTGGCGATGCGGCCCGCGCGGGCCGAGGGATGGTCGACGACCCAGTGGCCGTGGGCGACCCAGAGCCCGTCGCGGCGGGGCTGGCGGCGGAAGGCGGCGTGACCCCAGAGCAGGTCGCGCGGCGGCTGGTCGCCGGGCGCGCGGGCGGGGTCGGCGCCGGCATGGCTGACGAAGAGGCCGGGCGTGCTCCAGCTCAGCGGGCGGGCGTCGAGCCAGGCGCGGCGGGGCCCGAGCGCGCGGCCGAGGGAGAGGGCGGCGGTTTCCAGGTCGCCGGGCGGGCTGTGCTCGGTGAGGCCGGGGAGGCCGAAGCTCTCGCAGGTCTGCACGCCGCCGTTGTAGAGCCAGCGCGGCCCCTCCTGCGCCGGGGCGTCGAGGAAGCGCAGCAGCATGTCCTCGTGGTTGCCGCGCAGGACGGTGATGGCGGGACGGGCCGCGAGCAGGTCGATCACGCCGCGGCTGTCGGGGCCGCGATCGACCAGATCGCCGACCATCACGATGTGCGCGTCGGGGGCCTCGGCGTCGACGCGCGACAGCAGGCGGCCCAGCAGGTCGCGGCGGCCATGCACGTCGCCGATGACGCAGACCGGATGTTCGACCGGGGGCGTCTCGGGGCGGGGGCTGCGTGTCAGGCGTGTGAGAAGGCCGCGCATGGGGTCGCGGATAGCGCAGGGCGGGGCGGTCTCAAAGGCCAAAACGCCGGTCCGGGGCCGCGGCGGCGACCCGGTCGCGCGGTCGGGGGAAGGGCGCCGGGGTGGCTTGGCAGGGACGCGCGGGGTGAGAGATCCGGCAGCGCGCGGCGCCGGCCCGCCCCGGTGCGGGCGGGGCGGAGAGCGACGCGGGCGCGGTCAGGGGCGGCGGCCGCTGGCCGGGTCGCGTTGGGAAAAGGCTCCGCCGCCCTCGGGGCGACGGAGCAGGGGGCGTGCCCGGGCGGTCCGGTCACGCGCGGCAGTTCGGTTGAAACGGGTGCGGTTCAGGTCATCTCGGCGCGGATCTGCTGGCGCAGGACGTCGATGGGCACGCGGATGCCGTCGCGCGAGAAGCCCCAGTAGGTCCAGCCGTTGCAGCTTGGCGCGCCTTCGAGCGCCGCGCCGACCTGATGGATGGAGCCCTTGGCCTCGGTCGAGACGAGGGTGCCGTCGGCGCGCACCTTGGCGGGCGCGCCCTTGGGGGAGGTCAGGATCTCGCCGGGGCGCAGCATTCCGCGCTCGATGAGCTGTCCGAAGGGGACGCGGGGCTCGGCGCGCCTGGGGGTGGAGACCTGCAGCGCGTCGTTGTCGAGGCGGCGGATGCGGGCGATGCGGGCCTCGGCCAGTTCGCGGTAGCCCGCGTCGGCCTCGATCCCGATCCAGTCGCGGCCGAGCATCTTGGCGACCGCGCCCGTGGTGCCGGTGCCGAAGAACGGGTCGAGCACCACGTCGCCGGGATTGGTGGTGGCGACGAGCACGCGGTGGAGCAGCGATTGCGGCTTCTGGGTCGGGTGGGCCTTGGCGCCGTCGGCGCCCTTGAGGCGCTCGTGGCCGGTGCAGAGGGGCAGCACCCAGTCGGAGCGCATCTGCGTGCCCTCGTTGAGGGACTTGAGCGCCTCGTAGTTGAAGGTGTACTTCGCGCCCTCCGAGCGGGAGGCCCAGATCAGCGTCTCGTGGGCGTTGGTCAGCCGCTTGCCGCGGAAGTTGGGCATCGGGTTGGACTTGCGCCAGACGACGTCGTTGAGGAGCCAGTAGCCGGCGTCCTGCAGCGCGGTGCCGACGCGGAAGATGTTGTGATAGCTGCCGATCACCCAGATCGCGCCGTCGGGCCGCAGGAGGCGGCGGGCCTCGGCCAGCCAGGCGCGGGTGAAGCGGTCGTAGGCCTCGAACGAGGAAAAGCGGTCCCAGGAATCGGTGACCGCGTCGACCTTCGAATTGTCGGGGCGGTGCAATGCGCCCTTCAGCTGCAGGTTGTAGGGCGGGTCGGCGAAGACCAGGTCGACGGAGGCGTCGGGCAGGGTCTTCATCACCTCGATGCAGTCGCCTGCGAGGATGCGGTTCACGGCAGATTTGTCTGTCTTGGTCGCCATTGTCTCGTCCCGAACGCCTGAATGCGTTGCGACAAAAGATGAGTCACGGGCGATTCGCCGTCAAATTCTTTTTTGAATCAGGGTGTTATCGTTTCCGCTTGTCACAAGATGTTGTGCACCGGGCGGAAGGTTCGCCTATGGTGTGGGGTCGGGCCGAGATCTCGGAGCGCGGCGAGGTGCTGGGGTGTGCCATATCCGGCATTCCTGTCCCAGCCGTAGCCGGGGTGCTGTTGCGCCAAGTCCACCATGAGCGCGTCGCGGGCCACCTTGGCGACGATCGAGGCCGCCGCGATCGAGAGGCAGCGCCCGTCGCCGCCGACAAGGGCTTCGCAGCGGCAGGGGGCGCCGGGGGGCAGGATCCTGCCGTCGATGAAGGCGTGGCGGGGGCGGCGGGGCAGGCCGTCGAGCGCGCGCAGCATGGCGAGGTGGGCGGCCTGGAGGATGTTGAGGCGCTCGATCTCGTCGACGTCGGCGTGGGCCACGGAGATCTCGGCGCACCGGGCGAGGGTCGCGGCGAGGGCCTCGCGGCGTTTGCGCGGCAGGCGTTTGGAATCGTCGAGGCCGTCGGGAATGCAATCGGGGTCGAGGATCACGGCGGCGGCGGTGACGGGGCCGGCGAGGGGGCCGCGCCCCACCTCGTCGATTCCCGCCACCGGGGCGAAGCCGAGGGCGTGGAGCCGGCGCTCGCGGAGGAAGTCCGGGGCGGGGCGGACGATCTGGTCGGGGCGGAGGATCGGGGCGGGCATGGGGTGTGATGACCCGGAGCGGCCGGGTTTCGCAAGCGGCAATGGGGCGGGCCCCCGAAAGCGCCCGCCCGCCAGCCGGACGAGGTGGAGATGCGAAGGCCTCGCCCGGTGTTCGTGGCCCGGTCCTGCCGCCGGGCGGTGTTGCCGGGGTCCGGTGTCGTGACCCGTCCCCGGCCCGGGCCGGTTCGCGCTCACATCAGCGCGCGCGGCGCGCCACCTGCCAGCCGTTCTGCGCCAGGCAGCGTCCGCCATAGACGTCGCGGGTGCCGTTGCGCGTGGACAGGCGCTGCCGGCACTTGTCGGGCAGGCGATCGGGGCGCGCGACGCTCTGCTGGAGGCAGGTGCGGTCGAAGGCGCGGGTGCGGGCGGGTTGGGCCGACCTCCAGCCGCGGGTGTCGTCGCGTTCCCTGATGTTCACCTCGCAGCGCCGGGGCAGGAGGCGCGGCAGATCGTGCCGCGGGGTGTCGCGCCAGCGCGGGGTTTCGTCCTCGGCGGCGTCGGCGCGGCTCTTCTTGATCGCGCGGCCGACCACGTAGACGGCCGCGATGCCGGCGAGGACGCGCAGCAGGTCCTGGTTGCCGGCGCGCGCGGGCAGGGCGCTGGCGGGCACCAGCAGCAGGCAGCCGGCCAACAGCGGTATCAGCACGGATTTCAGCATGGTCTCCTCCTTCGGTTGGTCGCCGGGAAGAGTCGGGCGGCAAGCGTCTGTCGGGCAATCGCGCGGGCGTGACAGGCGATCACACGCGCCGGCGGCGGTTTGATATTGGATTGCAACCCGACCTGCGCCTAGTGTCGGCCCATGATTGTGCGGGTTCTGGGTATCGTGGTCTTTCTCGCGGCGGGTGCCGCCGATGCGGCGTGCTATGCCGATTACAAGGCGAAGCGGAACGATCCGCTGAAACTCCATTACGGCGTGATCGAGCTGCCCGACTCGGTGTGCGGCGATCGCGCGGCGGCTCGGCAGAACGTCGCCGAGCGCATCGAACGGGGTGGCTGGCAGCTTCTCACGATCGAAGGCATCTTCGGACGCGAAGGTGCCGACGCGAGGAGAGAGAGTGCAGGCCAGAACTTCCTCCGCTACTGACCGGAAGCCGGCGGGCACGCGGATCGTGCTTGGCGGGGTGGCGGCGATCGTGCTGATCCTGGCGGCGGCGGCGGCGCTGCTGTTCCTGACGCTGCCGAGCGGCAACGCCTTCAACCTTCGGGTGGAGCAACTTTTCGTCGAGAACCAGGGCCTGACCGGGCCCGACGAGATCCGGCTGCTGGAGATCCTGGCGCAATCGGGCACGGCGTTTTCGGACGTGCTGGCGAGCTACCGGATGGTGATCTTCGTGCTGCTGGTCTTCGCCACCGCGATGCTGGTGGCGGCGCTGGTGTTCCTGATGGTGATGGTCGGCCAGAGCCGGCACATGAGCGAGATCGAACGGCAGGGGATCCGGGTGAACGCGCTCAGGATCGACCGGGAGGCGCGGACGGTCGCGCTCAACGACATGGAATTCGCGCTGACCGGCGCCGCGATCGAGACGCTCTCGGTTCTGGCGGAGGCGCGGCTCGACGACGACATCCTGACCGGGAGCGAGATCGAGGCGATGATCTCGGGGCGCGATCCGTCGGATTGCGACGAGAGCGCGGGGGCGACGCGGATCAAGCGGCTGCGCGATGCGCTGGGAAACCAGATCGTTGCGGAATTGCTGGTCAAGACGATCGCGCGCAAGGGCTACATGCTGGCCGTGGAGGCCGAAGCCATCCGCATGACGTGACGCGAGCGGCGCGCAGGGGCGCACCGCGGAGCGGCAGGAATATGGCGGCCCCGGAAGGAGTTGAACCTTCGACCTACCGCTTAGGAGGCGGTTGCTCTATCCTCTGAGCTACGAGGCCGCACCCGACTTTCCATAGGGACCGCGACGGCCGTTGTCACGAGGACAGCGACGCGCCGGCACGATCAAAGCCGCTTGCCGCGCCGGAACTTCGGCCTCGTTGATGCGCTTTGTTGATGAGCCGGCGGCGTGCCAGAAGGCACCCTTTCGGGACGAACGACGCAATTGCGCCGGTGTCGTCGGAGGAGGGTCGATACGCCCGAGAGCGGCACGAGGCGAACAGGCGGCCGGAACCGGTCGCAGCGGAGGTTTGATATGACGTCAGGCGAGGAAAGGGCGGGCGCCGATCCCGCTCCGCCGCTTGGGACGAGCGCGCTGTTTCTCGATTTCGACGGGACGCTGGTGGAGCTGGCCGAGACGCCCGACGCGATCGAGGTGCCGGCCGGCCTCGGCGCGCGTCTCGACGCGCTGCGCGAAGGCATGGGCGGCGCCCTCTGCGTGGTGACGGGGCGGGCGCTCGAGGCCATCGAGCGGCACATGCCGGAGTACCGGGGCGACGTGATCGCCTCGCACGGGGTGGAGCGGCGGTTGGCCGGGCGGACCGAGAGCCACCCGCTGGCGCATTCGGACGAGGTGGCCCGGATGCAGGCGGCGGCGCGGGACTTCGCGCGGGCGGACGACGCCTATATCGTCGAGCCGAAGCCCGCGGGGGTTGTGTTGCACTTTCGACGCAAGCCGGCGCTGGAGGCGGCGGCGCGGGATTTCGCCGAGGGCCTTCTGAAGGACCACCCGTCGTTCCGGTTGCAGACCGCGAAGATGGCCTTCGAGCTGAAGCCGGCCGAGGTCGGCAAGGTGGTCGCGCTCAAGGTGCTGGCCGAGACCCCGCCCTATGCCGGACGCACACCGTATTATTTCGGCGACGACGATACCGACGAGCCGGCGATGGAATGGGTCGTCGAACAGGGCGGCCGCGCCTACAAGGTGGGCGAAGGCGAGAGCCGGGCCAACCGGCGTCTCGACACGGTATCGGAGGTGCACGGGATGCTGAGCCGCTGGGCAGGGCAGGCCACGCGATGAGCGGGCGTCTGATCGTCATATCCAACCGGATCCCGCTGGGCGGGCCGGGCTCGGGCGGGCTGGTCGTGGCGCTGCACGAATGCCTGTCGGAAGCGGGCGGGCTGTGGATCGGGTCGGCCGACACCGACGCGAGCGAGGCGTCGGAGGAATTCACCGAGCACGACGAGGGCCTGCCCTATCGGAAGCTGACCTTCGAACTGACCCAGGCGGATCAGGACGAGTTCTATCTCGGCTACGCCAATTCGGTGCTCTGGCCGCTGTGTCACCGCCGCACCGACCTGATCGCCTACGAGGCGCAATACCGCGAGGGCTACGAGCGGGTGAACGAGCGGCTGGCGAAGATGCTGGTCGGGATGATCGAGCCCGGCGACCTGGTATGGATCCATGACTACCATTTCTTCTCGCTGGCCTGGCATCTGCGCGAGCTGGGGGTGGAGAACCGGATCGGGTTCTTCCTGCACATCCCGTTCCCCAACGTGTCGGATCTTCCGGCGCTGTCGGACCGGGAGGTGTTCGCGGCGTGGATCGCGGCGCACGACGTGGTCGGCCTGCAGACCCAGCGTGACGTGGCGGCGTGCCGCGAGATGTTCCGCATCGATTGCAAGGCGGAATTCCTCGACGATTGTCTGGTGCGCTACGGCTCGCGGACGACCGACGTGCGCAGCTTCCCGATCGGCATCGACGTGGACGTGATGCGCGAGGCGGCCCGGAAGCACGACGCCCATACGCGGCTGCGGCTCGACCCCGACGAGAAGCTGCTGATCGGGGTGGACCGGCTGGATTACTCCAAGGGCATCCCGAACCGGGTTGAGGCGTTCGGCGCCTATCTCGACAGCCGGGAGAAGAACGCGCCGCGCGCGACGTTGTTGCAGATCGCGCCGCCGAGCCGCGAGGACGTGAAGGCCTACCGCGAGATCCGAGACGAGCTGGAGCGCCTGACGGGCGCGATCAACGGCGAGCATTCGGAGATCGACTGGACCCCGATCCGCTACATTCACCGCCCGATTCCGCGCGAGGAGCTGGCGGCGCTGTTCCGGCGGGCGGATGTGGGGCTGGTGACGCCGCTTGCGGACGGGATGAACCTCGTGGCCAAGGAATACGTCGCGGCCCAGGATCCCGAAGATCCGGGCGTGCTGATCCTGTCGCGCTTCGCCGGCGCGGCCGAGCAGCTGCCGGAGGCCCTGATGGTCAATCCCTACGACACCGAGGACATGGCCATGGCGATCGACCGGGCGCTGACCATGCCGCTGGAGGAGCGGCGCGAACGCCAGCGGGCGATGTTCGAGAGGATCTCGACCTACGACATCGGCTGGTGGAGCGACGCGTTCCTGCAGGTGCTGGCCGGCGAAGAGGGCGCGGCGGAGGCCGCCACCTCGTGCGACGGCATCCCCGGACAGAACAACACCATGAGTTGATGCCCTTGCGGTCGTGACGGCGTCAGCGCTAACAGGGACCACCGATGCGAGGGGGCCCACGGGTGCAGGACAAGCGAAAGCCGCCACGGCCCCTGACGCTCCGCGACGTGTCGGAGGCGGCCGGGTTCAGCGAGATGACGGTCAGCCGCGTGCTGCGCGGGCGCGGGGACGTGTCGGACGCGACCCGGCGCAAGGTGCTCGAAGCCGCCAAGCGGCTGGGATACGTGCCCAACAAGATCGCCGGGGCGCTGGCCTCGAACCGGGTGAACCTGGTCGGCGTGATCATTCCGAGCCTGTCGAACATGGTGTTTCCCGAGGTCCTGACCGGGATCTCCGAGGTGCTGGACGAGACGCCGCTGCAACCGGTGATGGGGGTGACGAACTACCGTCCCGACCGCGAGGAGCGGGTGCTGTTCGAGATGCTGTCGTGGCGGCCGTCGGCGGTGATCATCGCGGGCATCGAGCACCCCGAGGCGAGCCGCGCGATGCTGCGCGCGGCCGGGATTCCGGTGGTGGAGATCATGGACACCGATGGCGAGCCGATCGACGCGGTGGTGGGAATCTCCCATCGTCGCGCCGGGCGGATGATGGCGCAGGCGATCCTCGACCGGGGCTACCGGCGGTTCGGGTTCCTGGGCACGAAGATGCCGCTCGACCATCGCGCGCGCAAACGGTTCGAGGGCTTTACCGAGACGCTGGCCAAGGCCGGGATCGAGGTGGAGGATCAGGAATTCTACTCCGGCGGATCGGCGCTGGCCAAGGGCCGGGACATGACGGCGGCCATGCTCGGGCGCTCTCCGGAGCTGGATTTCCTCTACTATTCCAATGACATGATCGGCGTGGGCGGCTTGCTCTACTGTCTGGAGAAGGGGCTCGACGTGCCGGACCGGCTGGGCCTTGCGGGGTTCAACGGGGTCGAGCTTCTGGATGGGCTGCCGCGCCGGCTGGCGACGATGGACGCCGGGCGCCACGAGATCGGGCGCGCGGCGGCGCGGATCGTGGCCGAGGCGGTGCTGCGCGACGTGCCATCGGCCGGGCGGCGGATCGAATTGCAGCCGAAGCTGCAGCCGGGCGACACGCTGCGGCCGTTGAGGACGACCGGGGGCTAGAGCCCGTCGCGAGCGATCTGGCGGGCGATCCGGTCGATGGCCACGCCCTTGGCGGCGGCGATGGCGCCCGGGCCTGTCGGGTCGTAGGGGACGCTGACGGTGAAGCTGCCCGAGCGGTCGCGGCCACCTTCCAGAGCGGCGACGTAATATTGCCCGGCGGCGAGGAACGCGCCGTCGGCCTGCGCCAGGAGCTGGTCGAAGCGGACTTCGAGCCGCGCGTCGGGCAGGTCCTGCAGCGGCCAGGGTTCGGCGGCGACGCGCGCGGTGGTGAGTCGCGAGAGCGCGCCGACGAGGCCTTGCGTCACCGTGCGGCGCGGCGTGTCGGCCCAGAGGATCTCGGTATCGCTGTGCAGCGCGCCGTCGGCACCCTGGACGTAGATCTCCTCGAGCTCGGCGTAGAGCGGCAGGGCGGCCTCGCGCACCTCGATGGCGCGGAACGAGACGCCTATGCGGTCGGTGGCATCGGGCACCGTGACCGGGAAGCGCAGCGGCCCCTCGGTCGAGCTGCAGGCGGCGAGCAGGAGGGGCAGGAGGATCAGCAGACGCATGACGGGGCCTCATCTGGCCGGAGGTGATGGCGAGGGTCGTGGCGGGGGCAATCGGGGTGCGGCGCGATCATTTCAGCGCCCCAGAAGCAGGGAGTTCGGGTTGCGCTCGATGGTGCGGGCCAGCGAGCTGATCGAGCGGGCGGCGCTCTGGACCTCGCGCAGGGCCGTGCGCGCCTCGCGCGGGAGCGGCCCCTCGGCGCCGTACGCGTCGAGCGTGATCGAGGCCTGCGCCGCCAGCCTGTCGAGACGCGCCACGAGGTCGGGGAGCGTCGCCGTGGCCTCGGCGACCGCGTCGGCCGCGCGCTCGGTCGAGGCCAGAGTCGCGGTGGCGTTGGCGATCAGCTCGCCCTCGCGCAGTTCGGCCAGCGCGCCCTGGAATTCATCAAGGGCGGCGTTGAGCGATGTGGGCAGGTCCTCGGCGCCTTCGGCCGAGAGCAGGCTGTCGGCGGCCTCGGCGACGCCTGTGGCACGGCGCACCAGTTCGTCGAGGGGCAGGGCGTTGGCCGTCGCCGCGAGGCTGGAGACGTCCTCGACAAGGGCGGGGACGCCCGCGACCGCCTCCTCGACGGCGCGGGCGGCCGCGTCCGCCGAGGTCAGCGCGGCGTCGGTCGATGCCACCAGATCGGCCGCGCGCAGATCGGCGATCGTGGCTTCGAGCGCGTTCACCAGCGAGGTCACTTCGGCCGGCATCGCCTGCAGATCCGGAGAGGCGACGAAGGTGCGCAGGGCGGTGGCGGTTGCCGTCGCCTCGGTGGCCAGTTCCGTCAGCGGCAGGGTGTTGACGGTCTGCACGGCCGCTTCGGCGGTCGTGGCGAGGCCGCCCAGCTGCTCGATGAGGGCGGGAACGCTGTCGGTCGCAGTGCTCACCGCCCGGGCCGCGCTGTCGGCCGATTGCAGCGCCGCCGACGCGGTGTCGATGATGCCGGAGGCGCGCAGGTCGGCCAGCGTTGCCTCGACGCCGGTGAGCGCGTCGGCGAGCGCCTGCGGAATGCGTTGGGTCTCGGGCGCGCCGACCAGGGTGTTGGCCGATTGCACCAGGTCGCTCGCGTCGGTCACCAGCCGGTCGAGCGGCAGATCCCCGATCGAGGCCAGGAGCGAAGCCGCCGAGTTGGCGGTCGCGCGGGCCCGGTCGACCAGGGCGGGAAGCTGGGCGGTCGCGGTGGTGACGGCTGCGGCGGTGTCCTGCGCGGTGGCGAGCGTCCGGCTGGCCTGACCGACGAGGTCCTGCGACTGGACCTCGGCCAGGGTGTCGCGCGCCGATTGCAGCGTTTCGGTCAGGGCGGGCGCCACGGCGCGCAGGGCCGGATCGTCGATCAGGGCACGCGCGGCGGTGACCGTTTCGGCGGTGTCGGTGACGAGGGCGGCGAGCGGCAGGGCCGCCACCTGATCGGCCACGGCGACGAGGCGTTCGGTCAGGACGGGAATGTCGGCGAAGGCGGGAACGAGGTCGTCGGTCATCGTGGCGATGGCCTCGGCCGCGCGGGCGGAGGATTCCAGGGTCGTGGTCAGCGCGGCGATCGTTCCGGCCTCGCGCATGTCGGCCAGAAGCGTCGAGATGTCCGTGGTGGCGGTCTCGGCGGCCTGGAGGATGGCGCCGACCTGTCCCGGCAGGGTCTGCATCTCGGGCGCGGCGACGATGCCGCGCAGATCGGTGATCAGGCCCAGCGCCTCGTCGGGGGCGGCGCGCACGGCGTCGGAGGCCACGACGACCTCGACGTTCTCCATGATGGCGAGCGCGCTGTTCAGAAGCTCCTCGATGGGCAGCTCGTTGAGCCGGCGAAAGACACCCTCGGCCGTGGCGGCCACGTCTGGAAGGTCGGCCTGGATGCTGGGCAGCACCGGATAGGGTTCGGCGTCGCGATCGAAGCTCGCAGGCTCGGGTTCGAGGATCTCGACCAGGTTTATCTTCAGGCCGCCGGTCAGGATATTGCCCCGCGCGAGTTGCGCCCGGACCCCGGAGGCGACGAGTTCGTCGATGAAGGCGTAGGTCTCTTCGGCGCCGGGTTCGCCCGGCACGCCGAGCTTGTCGGGGCGCAGTTCGGCCGTGGCCAGAAGGCGCACGCGGCGGTCGCCGAAACGCGCCTCGTCCACATAGCCGGTGATGGCGATCACCTCGCCCACCCGGACGCCGCGCAGGTCCACCGGGGAGCCGGCGCTGAGACCGGCCACGTCGCCGGTGAAAATGATCGAGACGAAGACCCGCTCCCCCTCCTCGGGGTCGGAGAAGATGCTGGCCTGCGCCGTATCCTGATCGGCGAAGAGTTCGAAGGTGACGCCGTCCTCGACCGGTTCGCCACCCGAGACCAGCCGGTCGAAGGCGACGCCGCCCGAGACCAGCGCCGCCAGGGAGGAGACATCGAGCTGGGCGCCCTCGGGCCCCAGGGTAAAGGTGAACCCGGCCGTGTCCCAGAACCGCGTCGCGTCGGTGACGAGCTTGTCGTAGGGCGCCTCCACGAAGGCGTCGGCCAGCACGGTCACGCCGTCCTCGGACAGTCGCACGTGGGCGACCGATCCGACCTGCACGCCGCGGAACAGGATCGGCGTGCCCTCGAGCAGGCCCTTGCCGCTGACGGAACTCAGGGTGAGGCGGAGGCCTTCCTGACCGGGACGGGCGATGGGCGGGCTGAGCAGGCCTTCGAAGTCACGGCTCAGGCCGTTCGGTTCGGAATCCCACGAGCCCTCGATGTAGACCCCCGAAAGCACGGTGCCGAGGCCCGAGACGCCTTGTGCGTTGACCTGCGGGCGGACCACCCAGAACTCGCTGTCCTCGTCGACGTAGGGCGCCACGTCCTTGTCCAGCCGCACGTCGACGACAACATGCGCGAGGTCGTCGGAAAAGCGCACGTCCTCCACCAGCCCCACCGCGACCTCGCGATAGCGCAGCTCGGTCTCGCCCGCCTGCACGCCGCTGGCGTTCTGGAAGGCGATGGAGATGAGCGGTCCGCGCTCGGAGTAGCTTTGCCAGGCGATGCCGAGCGAGATCAGCAGCGCCCCCAGCGGCACGACCCAGACGATCGAGAACCGCTCGAGGAGACTGCGACCCAGCGGTTCGCTCCTGGGCTCGGGGACGTCGTGCGTCAAAGTGTCTGGTCTCGCGCGTCCCAGATCATGCGGGGATCGAAACTCTGCGCGCTGAGCATGGTGAAGACGACCGAGAGCGCGAAGGTGAGCGCGGCCGGTCCGGGATTGATCTGCGCCACGACATTGAGCTGGACCAGCGACGAGAGCACCGCCACCACGAAGACGTCGATCATGGACCAGCGGCCAATGAACTCCACCAGCTCGAAGAGCTGCAACCGGCGGTGGTTGGAAAGGCGCGTCCTGCCGCCCAGGGTCAGCGCCAGATAGGCGGTCGCGATGAACTTGCCGATCGGAATGGCCACACTCGCGACCAGGATCACCAGCGCCACTCCGGCCGCGCCGTGGTTGAAGAGTTGGACGGCGCCGCCGATGATCGTATCCTCCTGCGTGGTGAAGAGCGTGCGGGTACGCAGCATCGGGTAGAGGTTCGCTGGTATGTAGCAGATCAGCCCCGCGAACCACCAGCCCCACACCCGCTGAAGGCTGCGCGGCAGTCGCGAATGCAACACGCTGCCGCAGCGGCCGCAACGCCGCGTATGCGAAGGCCAGACCCGCGTGCAGCGGGTGCACGCGATCAGGCCGGTCTGGCGCGCGGTCAGCGCGCCGTCTCGGGGTCCAGCGACTTCCATATGGTCCATCGGCACATGTAGCCGTCCTGAAGCATCACGATTACCACGAGCGCCGCGAACATCCAGAAGGCGGGGCCGAGGAAGACTTGCGCCAGATCCGCGACTTTCACCAGCGCCACCGCGACGCCGAGCACGAAGATCTCGGCCATGGACCACGGGCGCAGGTCTTCGGACAGGCGGAAGGCTGCGGCCGCGTGCCGCAGGGGCGCCCGGCCAATCACCAGCGGTGTCAGGACGTAGAGGATGAGTCCGGCGCGCAGGACCGGGATGAAGACGATCAGGGCCGCGACCGCCACCGCGAGCGGCGCGAGCGGCCCGCCGGTGAAGGCCAGCGCGGCATCGAAGACCGACGCCTTTTGCGACAGGCCGGCGATCCGGATCTGGAGAAACGGCATGAAGGTCACGCCGATCATCAGGATCATGACGGTGACCGCGAGCGCCACGACGCGCAGATAGGCCCCGGTCCGGGGCGCGATCAGCACTGTCTCGCAGCGCGAGCAGACCACCCTTTCACCCTGCCGCGGATCCTCCACCCGGTAGAGGGCGTCGCATCGTGGACAGGCGATCAGGCGATCGAGTTCCATTCCGGTCATTGGCACGTCCTGCAAACCTGCGGCGCCACTTTAGCCGCGACGGCGCCGGGGAGGAAGCCGCGCAGGGCCGCTCGACGCCGCGGCAAGGCTGCGCGGCGCGCCGGTCTGCCGAACCGGCCGGAAAGTGGGAGCCCGCCGCCTTTGCCCGCCATGACCGGCCGGGCCGTCTGCCGGCGCGGCGAGCCGCATGGCCGGGCTCCGATAGGGAACGGGCGATGTCCGGTGGCGCGCGGGGGCCGGCGCTGTCGTGCGGTTCCGCCGAGCGGGCATGACGGCGGCGCCGGTCCGCCCGTGGAATCGCCGTCGAGGGGACCTCCTGTCCGGACACTCGGCGAGGCCGGGGCAGATCCGCGCGAGGTGTCGGCGTTCGAGGAGACGGTGGAGTCCGCGCGTCCCGGCCTCCACCTTTCGGTGCGACGGAGTCAGAGGCCGTATTGCTCGCGTGCGTAATCGCCCAGTCCGACGGCGTCGAGCCGGGCAAGCGGCGCGAGGAACGTCACCTGGATCACGCCGGGCGCGCGCCCGATCTCGATCGCGCCGTTGATCGTCGCCCGGTTGCGGATCTCGGCGACGCTCAGGTCCAGCAGTTTCGCGGCCCGGGCCAGACCGTTCTCGATCGCGTCGTTGAGATTTGCGGCGGTGCCGATCACCGATATCGGGGCCAGTCTTTCGATCTCGGACACGCCCCATTTCGCGGCGAGGCGCTGCCCCCGGGCCTTTTCGATGTCGCTGAAGGGCTTCGCCAGGGGCGGCAGATCCTCTTCGAGCGGGAACAGCACCGGCCCGTCCAGCGGGTAATCCTTCACCACCTCGACCTGCAACGTCACGCTGCCGGAGACGTCCATCGTGTGCCCGGCGATTTCGCCATCGCCCTGTCCGGCATGCATGTCGCCCATGTAGACGCCCGCCCCCGGCACCTTCACGGGCGCGACGAGGATTGCGCCGGCGCGCACCGCGTCGATATCCATGTGTCCGTCCGTCTTGTGCTCGGCCAGTTGCTCGGCCGTGATGGCATACTCATGCGGCGCGCCGACGAGGAAAGCGCCGAAATCCCCGGCGTTGTGGCTGTCCGGCATGGCCATGGACGGACAGGTTCCGAGCTGGCCCATGAACGGGCGCATCCGGACCAGCGTGCCCGGCATGTCGAAGGGCGCGTAATGGAGGATGGAATGCTGTCGGCTGGCATCGGGCAGCGCGGCGTAGTGATCGGCCTGTCTGGCGATGGTTTCCGCGGCGTCCTGCGGCAGGGTCACGCCGATTGTGCGGGTGTCGTCGAAGGTCACCGTGTAGCCATGCACGATCGCGAAGGGCGTCACCGCGTTGCCGCAGGCGTCGCATTTCACCGAATCCTGCCCGACGCCTTCGACATGGGTCTCGGGCCAGACCGTGTCGCAGACCGGGCACCGCGCCGCGACATAGGGATCCCCGAGGCAGAAGCCCTCCGGCGAGCTGTCGTGGCCCGACGCGGTTGCGATAGAGGTCACCGTGATGTCGCGGATGCGGATCGCGACGCCGTCGCCGACCTCGGCACCGGCGACGAAGACCGGTCTGGTGACCTCGTGTCCACCACGCAGGCGCGGGGTGATCATCGGCCCCCAGCAGCCGGGGGCCGTGTTGGCGATGATCGTGCCGCCGTTCTCGACCGGCCCGAGCATCGGCGCGTCGGGATCGAGCACGCTGTTGGTGAAGTCCTGAACCACAATGCTGCGAACTGACGCCGCGGCTGACTTGCTCCCGTCGGGCATTTTGCTTCCCCTCGACCCTGAGTTGGTTGGAGCGAAGCGTAGCCGACCTGTCCGGTTCTGCAAGCGGCGCGGGATCAAGTCTGGGCGAAGTCCGGACGCCCCGACGCCGCAAGCCGGACGGCAGGAGCAGGCGAAAAAGGGGACGATCTGGAACCGAAGTCCGGTATCGCCCAGCCTCGAGCTTGCCGAGGTTGCGGCGAGTCCTGGATTTCAGATCGCGCCGGCCGAGCGTGTCTTGCCACTCAGACGTGCGCCGACTTCGAGGAGGCGCGGGAGCCGCTCGAGCACTGCCCCGGCCACATTTGCAAATCCCGGCCGCATTGCGAGGTAGGAGAACACGCCAGCGGCGTGAATTCGGGTCGCGAACTGCTTGCGCCAGACCTGGGAGTAGCGCCGCCCGGCCACGTCGCGCGCGTCGGGGTCGTTGAAGTCGATCCCCTCCAGAGCGGCCGCCAGAAGCCAGGCCGACTGGATCGCCATGGATTGTCCTTCGGCGATGATGGGATGGGATTCTCCGGCGACGTTGCCGATGCGAAAGATGCTGTCCGCGTGGCGCGCCCGGATACCCGGCCGAATTGGGCCTGTCGCCAGCCAGTGACCGTCGAGGGCCGAAGCGCCTATCGTCTGCCGCACGCCCGCGATCGAAGCCAGCAGGTGACCGTGGATCGCTTCGGCTGCGGTACGGCCGGTCTGGCGACGTAGCCCGTCGAGGCGATCGCGCCTGATGCAGCACGAGATGGAAAGCCGTCCCTGATCGGCCCAGACAATACCGCCATAGCCGCCCGGAAACGCAAGGAGCGGCATGGTGTCCTCGGCCAGGCGTGCGCCTCTGAAATAGGCTTTGAAGCCCATCAGGTCCTCGGGACGGCGCTGCTTGGGGAGGTTCGTGGACAACGCCCCGCGTTCCCATGAACCGTGAGCCGCGATGACGACGGGTGCGCTCAGACGCTGCACAATCCCGGCGTTCTCGATGGTCACCAGTGTCCTGCCGCCCGCCCGTTCGAAGGTGCGGGCCTTGAACGGCTGATAAACGCAGGCGCCGAGATCGGCGGCCCGGGCGAGCATCATCGTATCAAGCACGTCGCGACCGAGCGCCCGACCGTGCGCCGAGAGGTCACCACGAGGCATCGGCGCCTCGACGATCCGGCCGCCGGAGAATACCGAAATCCGTCGTACCTCAGGCCCGGCATCCCGGCGCCATTCGTTTCCGATCCCGAGCGCGTCGAGGACGGGCACCGAAGTTGCCGACAGGAACTCGCCGCAGACCTTGCGTCTGGGAAACTCCACCTTCTCGACGATGGCGACCCGTCGGTCCTGACGGGAGAGCGCGATGGCTGCGGCGCTGCCGGCGACGCCGGCGCCAACCACGATGGCATCATACTGATCGACTTGATCAACCTGCACGCTGGTCATGCGACACCTCATGCAAACCGCTTCGACTGGAGCGCCCGACGAATGCGTGGGTGAAGGGAAACCGCGTCGCTTCTTCCACCACGCTCCCGCATCCTTGTGTCCACAATGTCCCGAGTTCGGTGCCGCGAAATCCGGCCCGCACCGATGCCGGAGCGTCGTGACGCGTCACATTGTTTGCGCCGATCAGCCTCACCATCCGGGATCCGGCCAGCGACAGCGCGGAGCGAAGCGGTTCGGTGGCCAAGACAAGGTCGGCGCGGCGCGACAGGGACCGCAACAACCGCAGCAGCTCCGCATCGCGGAAATGGTGCAGGAAGAGATTGGCAAGAGCGAGATCGAAATGCCGGTCGGTCCCGGACAGCCAGCTTCGAGCATCGGCGGTCACGACATCGACCCGCCAGCCAAGCGAAGCCAGCTCCGCGCGGGTCCGGTCAGAAACGGATGGCGCCATATCGAGCAGGGTCAATTGCGTGTCCGGTCGCCGCCGCGCCATCCGGCGTGCAAGGCGCAGCACAGCCCGGCCGTCGCCAGCCCCCAGTTCGAGAAGCCGCAATGGCCGCGCCGCGGGCACCGTCAGATGACGTGCGAGCAGAGCATCTGCAATCGCGGTCTGCCGCATCATCACATTGATCCGGCGCAGGTCTGCCCGAGACCTGCGCGCCCGTGGATCATCAGGTGGCAAGGCATCGAGGATCTCCGGCACCAAATGCCGCTGCTCGAGCGATCCGATCCGAGGCAACTTCTCGCTCATGCCCCCTCGAAAAGCATCGTTTCCGCCGTGAGGCCAGGCCCGAAAGCCATTGCGCAACCGCGTTCGCCGCGTGTCGCAGTCTCGAGCATTCGCGCGAGGACAAACATCACAGTGGCGGATGACATGTTGCCATTCTCGCGCAGGACGGCGCGGGAGGTCGCCAGCTCGTCCCCCCCAGATCAAGCGCCCCCTCGACGGCGTCGAGGACCGATCTCCCGCCTGGATGGATAGCCCAATGGGTGAATTCGCTGCACTTCGCTCCCCGCAGGATGGTTTCGGCATTTGCGTCGAGCACCTTTGCCACGGTTGCGGGAACCCGCCCCGACAGGACCATGTCGAACCCGTCGTCACGTACGCGCCAGCTCATCAGATCGGCCAAATCCGCCGCGAGCAATGCACGGAAGCTGTCGATCCGCAGACCCACCGGTTCACCCGACACCAAAGCCGCAGAACAGCCGTCGCCCCAGAGGCAGAAGGACAGCAACGTCTCGAGGTCGTCGGTATCCTTCAGGTGCAGGGTGCAGAGCTCGCAGTT
Source organism: uncultured Alphaproteobacteria bacterium (assembly GCA_963709765.1). Taxonomy (GTDB): domain Bacteria; phylum Pseudomonadota; class Alphaproteobacteria; order Rhodobacterales; family Rhodobacteraceae; genus Roseitranquillus. The sequence continues at coordinate 126,779 of CAVPXL010000003.1, forward strand.
GACAACGAGAACGCGGGCTTCCGGTTCGGATCGGACGATGTGGTGCGCAAGCTTGAGTGCGTTGATGGCTGCATAACAGCCCATGAATCCGATCATCGTGCGTTCGACCGATGGGTTCAGGCCGAGGCGTGCGACCAGTTCCAGATCAAGGCCGGGTGCGGCGAAGCCGGTGCAACTGGCGACGACGACATGCGTGATGTCGCTGCGGTCCTCGCCCAAATCCAGACCCGCAACGGCTCGCAGGGCCAACTCGGGTGCGCGTGCCTCGAATGCGTCCATCCGAACCGCAGTGCCGGGAAATGCGCCGCGCCGATAGACGCCCGCCTCGTCAACCGCCTCGCCGTCCAGGTCGTTTCGCGGAAGAATTGTCGAGAACCGATTCTCGATCCCGGTTCGCTGCGCCATTCGGTCGAAGATGGCCAACCGGCGCGGATGTTTGGACAGACGTCCACGGGCGAACCTGAGGAACGCGTCATGCACCTCGTGTTCCGGCACGGCAGTGGCAACGCGGTTGAGATATGCTGGCAATGGCTGGATTCCGTCTGTTGAGGTCGCACGCTTTGCAAACCAAAGCCGCTCGACCATCGTTCATCGCTGATGTCCTGCTGAGTTAGCGCGTCGGAAATTCAAGTCGAAAATCTTGAGATGGACTGGCGAATTCCAGCGCGCCGCGCACAGCGAGCTTGCGACCTGCGCGACCACGCGAAGGTCCATTTGCCGTCTGGCTCGGTCGGACCCGGGGCCGGAACCTGACAGGTTTCGCCATGTTCGGGTCTGTTCGCGGAAGCGGCCTTCCGCTGCGGTCCGACGGACTGGCAGAGCGGGCGCGGCCTTGTTCTTGCAGGCGGTCGGCTGCTCCGCGTCGTCTTGCCGTCGCAACCTGCGGCTGGCTGCGGCGCTGCAGCGCGAAGTGGGACAGGGACGCGCTGAAGCACGCACGAGACGCGGCCGAGGTCGTGGCGCGGCGGTGAGACCTTGCGCCGCGTCTGCGCGGGTTGCGGCGGCTGACGGGAGAGGCTGGGCAGCGCCGCCATGGCACGCGAAGTCGGCACGAGGAATGGCGCGGGAGCGGCCATGTCCTGGTGCCCGGCGATTGCGGCGCCCGAATGTGGCGCCGCTGCCCGCACCTTCCCGGCGCCGCAACGGTCCCCTGCAGGAGGCGATCCTGCTCGACGGTTCGGATCGCCGCGGTCGACGACAGTCGCTCGTCAAAGGTCCGGCGGGCCCGCAACGCGGCCGCTGTCAAAGTCGCCGGGGTCAGAGGTCTCCCGGGTCTCCATGCACGATGCGCCCTCCGACCGCGGTCAGCTCGGCCCTGACGTCGCGGATCTGCTCGGGCGGGATCGTCAGGATGTCGTCCGAGAGCACCGCGAAGTCGGCGAGCTTGCCTTGCTCGATCGAGCCGCGCAAGTCTTCGGCGAACTGGACCTTGGCGCTGCCGATGGTCCAGAGGCGAAGGGCGTCTTCGATCGAGACAGCCTGCTCGGTGCCGAGCGGCTCGCCGCCGAGGGTGCCGCGCGTCACCATCCACCAGATCGAGAGGTAGGGGTCGGGCGGGACCACCGGCGCGTCGGTCCCGCCGCCCACGACGAGGCCCGCCTCGATCAGGTCCCTGACCGGGATGGCGTAGCCGGCGCGCGGCTCGCCCCACCAGCGGAGCTGGTTGTGGCCCAGCAGCACCGGGTGGTCCTGCGCCGTCGCCAGCATGTCCTGCGACTTCATCGTCTCGAGTGCCTCGGCGGTGGGCAGGAAGATGTGCATCACCGTCCAGCGCAGCCCGTCCATCCCGACCTCGACCGGAAGCTCCTCGTCGACCTGGTCGTAGCTCTGCACGATCACGTCGAGCGTCTCGTCCCCCACGCCATGGGTCTGCACCTGGAAGCCCGCCTCGGCCGCGGTCCGCAGCATCTCGCGGTATTCCTCGACGCCGCCAGCGGGCAGGATCATCACGCCGCGGTAATCCGGATCCGGCTGCTCGCCCTCGACCACCTGGTAGGGCTCGTAGAGCCGCGCCCCCTCGACGCCACCGTCGAGCAGGATCTTGATGCCGGTGAAGCAGAGCATGTCGTCGCACGTCGCGTCGCGCTCGTAGCTGTCGGCGACCTGCCGGGTCTGCTCGGTGCTGCGCACGCGATAGAGCATCTGGGTACGGGTGGTGAGCGCGCCGTCCTCCTCGAGCTGCCGGTAGGTCGCGATCTGCGCGTCGTTCAGCCCCGGCTCGGTCACGGCGACCACGCCGTAGCCGTTGAGCTCGCTCATCATCTGCTTGAGGAGCCGCACCTGTTCCTCGGCGGGCGGCGGAGGCGGCAGGATGCCTTCCACGAGCTCGGTCGCGTCCTCGAGCAGGACCCCGGTCGGCTCGCCCGCCGCGTCGCGGACGATGACGCCGTGCTCGGGATCGGGCGTGTCGGCGGTGACCCCCGCAAGCTCCAGCGCCTTGCTGTTGACCGTGATCACGTGGCCGCCGCGCGGGATGAAGACCGGGTGATCCGGCGAGGCCGGGTCGAGGTCGGCGCGGGTCGGCAGACGACCCTCGTCGAGAATGCTCTCGTGCCACGCGCTCGACACCATGACCCAGTCGCCCGGCGGTGTCTCGGCGACCCGCTCGGCGATGGCGGCGCGCACGTCGTCCATGTTCCTGGCGTCGATCAGGGAGACCCGGGGGATGTTCAGGGCCGCCCCGAACTGGTGCAGGTGGCTGTCGATCAGGCCCGGGATCACGGTGCGCCCGCCAAGGTCCACGACCGTGGTGCCGTCTGTGGCGAGGGCCTGCACCTCGGCATCCGTGCCGATTGCGCTGAACCTGCCGTCGGTGACCGCGAACGCCTCCGCGATGTTGAAGGCATCGTCGACGGTGACGATCTTGCCATTGTGGAAGATCATCTCGGGCGCCGCGTCCTGCGCGGCTGCGTGGCCGGCCGCGAGCACCGCCGCGGCAATGAGCATGGTCCTGTTCATCGGGCTTCCTCCCTCGGTATCAAGGGTACTCTGTCTTCAAAAGGCTCGCTTGAGAACCCGACATCGCACAAGGCGCAATTTCCTTGGCGCCGATGGGCCGCAGAAAGAAAGAATCCGCAATGATACCGCCCGAGACGTGCGCCGAGGTGGCGTCGCGCCAGGCGGGACACGGCTGATCCGCGACGCGATCCGAGCCGTCGTCGATGAAGACGTCCGGGCAGGCGCGACGGAAGCGGTTGCCATCTTGCGACGCCCGGGGCCCAAGGGACATCCCCATCTGCAACGCCTCCGAGTAGCGATGGCGCGCCGGATGGCCGAGCTGGAGAGGGAGTTTCGTGTCACGCCACAAACGTCGCCTTGACCGCTTACCCGTGGGAAGGGCCGGGCCGCCGAAGTCGTCAGGCGTGCCCGCCTGGATCGGATGAGCGACGAAGAGATCCGCGCGGGAGGCGTGATCCAGCTAGGCTCGGAAGCGACAAGCTGGTGAAACGATCCACGGCGTCCGCGATCTGCCGCTTCACAAGTATGTGGTTTCAGTGGTGAGCCGTGCAGGATTCGAACCTGCGACCCACTGATTAAAAGTCAGTTGCTCTACCAACTGAGCTAACGGCCCACTCGGGGGGGGTCTCTACCGGCAGGCCCTGAGAGCGTCAAGCGCATTCGCTGGCCGGTGGACCCGACGGCAGCGAAGCCGCGTTTCCCCCCTGTTCCGTGTCCCTGCAGGTCTGCGCAAACGATGGTGGTGCAAGTATGATTTCAGTCTCGGTCCTTATCCCCGTTCACAACGAAGCCGAGAACATCGGCTTTGTGATCGACGAGATAATCCGGCACTGCGACGCGCTGGGCGAGTACGAGATCGTCGCCCTCGACGACGGGTCCACGGATGGCACGGAAGGAGTGCTGAGCCGGCTCGCGACCGAACACCGCTGCCTTCGCGTGCTGCGGCATGACGTACGGGCGGGAAAGAGTGCGGCGCTCGCCAATGCCGCGGCGGTGGCGCGCGCCCCGATCGCCTGTACCATTGATGGCGACGGGCAGAACCCGGCCCGGGAACTGGTGCCTCTGTGCCGCCCGCTCCTGGAGGATGGCAAGGGCGTCATCGGTCTGGTCGCCGGCCAGCGGGTCGGACGCAAGGATACCGCGGCCAAGCGGGTCGCGTCGCGGCTGGCAAATGCGCTGCGCTCACGCATTCTGGGCGATTCCACACGCGATACGGCCTGCGGCCTGAAGGCTTTCCGGCGCGAGCCGTTCCTCGGATTGCCGTTCTTCGACAACATGCACCGCTACTACCCTGCCCTCTTCCGCCGCGACGGCTGGGAGGTGCGGCGCGTCGATGTCGAGGACCGCGCGCGGCGCGCCGGCACCTCGAAATACACCAATGCCGAGAGGGCGCTGGTGGGTGCGGTCGACCTTCTCGGCGTGGCGTGGCTGATGCGGCGCAAGCGTCGGGCGCGGGCGCGCGAGGCGCAGATCCCCCACCGGGCCGCCATGCCCGAGGCGCGTCCCGTGCAGGAAACGCCATGAACGCGGCTTTGGGGTGGTTGGGGGTCTCCACCTGGTTCGAGTTCTGGTGGCTTGCCATCGGGCTGCTCGGTCAGTTGCTCTTCTCGCTGCGTTTCATCGTGCAGTGGATCTCTTCGGAGCGGGCGGGGCGGTCGGTGATCCCGGTCGCGTTCTGGTATCTTTCCATTGCGGGCGGGATGGTCCTGTTCACCTACGCGCTCTATCGCCGCGACCCGGTCTTCATCCTCGGCCAGGGCATCGGCGTCTTCATCTATGCGCGCAACTTGTGGTTGGTCTACCGGGCGCGCGCCGCACCCGACGCGTCCGCGGAGCGCCCGGCGCCCTGACCGCCCACTGCGGAGGCTTTGCAAACTGCGCCGTCGCGGCTATACGCGCGCTCCATGCAGGATCAGCGCGAATCCGGCCTGCCCTTCATGAAGATGCACGGCCTCGGCAACGACTTCGTCGTCATCGACACCCGGACGGGTCCGGTGTCGATGACGGCGGACCTGGCGCGGGCGATCGGCGACCGGCACCACGGCGTCGGCTTCGACCAGCTCGCCCTGATCGCGGCGGCCGGCGACGCCGATCTGACGCTGACATTCTACAACGCGGATGGCAGTTTCGCCGAAGCCTGCGGCAATGCCACACGCTGCGTCGCGCGGTGGGAAATGACGCGCACCGGGCGCGACCGGCTGACCATCAGGACGGCGCGCGGGATTCTCTTCGCCGAGGATGCGGGTGGCGGTCTGACGCGCGTGAACATGGGAGCGCCGAAGCTGGGCTGGCGCGACATTCCGCTCGCCCGCGAGGTCGACACCGCGCACCTGCCGATCGAGGGGGATGCAGTGGCGACGAGCATGGGCAACCCGCACTGCACCTATTTCGTGGACGACATGGCGACGGTCGATCTGGCGACGTTCGGGCCCGGCGCCGAGCGGCATCCGCTTTTTCCGCAGCGGGCGAATGTCGAGATCGTTCAGGTTCTGGCGCGCGACGCCATCCGCCTGCGGATCTGGGAGCGGGGAACGGGCGTGACGCTGGCTTCGGGGTCGTGTTCCTGCGCGGCGGCCGTCGCCTCGGCGCGCCGCGGCCTGACCGACCCGAAGGTCACGGTCCATCTCGACGGCGGAGAGCTGGAGATCGACTGGCGCGACGATGGGGTCTGGATGACCGGCCCGACGGCGCGCGTCTTCGACGGCGTGCTGTCGCGGGACTGGCTCGAGGCCGTCTGATGGAGCGCAAGGCGCCCATCTTCGCCACCCTGGGCTGCCGGCTCAACGCCTACGAGACCGAGGCGATGCGCGCCATGGCCGACGCCTCGGGGCTGGGCGATGCCGTCGTGGTCAATACCTGCGCCGTGACCGCCGAGGCGGTCCGCAAGGCGCGCCAGGAGATCCGGCGGTTGCGGCGCGAGAACCCGACGGCCCGCCTCATCGTCACCGGCTGCGCGGCGCAGACCGAGCCGGAGACGTTTTCCGCCATGGCCGAGGTGGATGTGGTCGTCGGCAACGCCGAGAAGATGCAGCCGCAGACATGGGCGGGCCTGATCGGCGAGACCGAGCCGGTGCAGGTGGACGACATCATGAGCGTGCGCGAGACCGCCGGTCACCTGATCGACGGTTTCGGCACGCGCAGCCGCGCCTACGTGCAGGTCCAGAACGGCTGCGACCACCGCTGCACGTTCTGCATCATCCCCTACGGCCGGGGCAATTCGCGCAGCGTGCCGGCGGGCGTCGTGGTCGACCAGATCAGCCGGCTGGTGGCGCGCGGGTTCAACGAGGTGGTGCTGACCGGAGTCGACCTGACCTCGTGGGGGGCGGACTTGCCGGCCGCGCCGCGACTGGGCGATCTGGTGCGGCGCATCCTGAAGCTCGTGCCCGAGCTGAAGCGGCTGCGGATCAGCTCCATCGATTCGATCGAGGCCGACCCGGCGCTGATGGACGCGATCGCCACCGAGCCGCGGCTGATGCCGCACCTGCATCTGAGCCTGCAGGCGGGCGACGACATGATCCTCAAGCGCATGAAGCGGCGGCATCTGCGCGGCGACGCCATCGCGTTCTGCGAGGAGGCGCGGCGGTTGCGCCCAGACATGACCTTCGGCGCCGACATCATCGCGGGCTTCCCGACGGAGACCGAGGTGATGTTCGAAAACTCGCTCCGGCTGGTGGAGGAATGCGGCCTGACGTGGCTCCACGTCTTTCCCTATTCGCCGCGATCCGGCACGCCGGCGGCCCGGATGCCGCAGGTCGACGGCGGGTGCGTCCGCGAGCGGGCGGCACGGCTGCGCGCGGCGGGCAAGGCGGCCGTCGAGCGCCACCTCGCGGCGCAGCACGGCCGCGTGCACAGGGTCCTGATGGAATCGCCCCGGATCGGACGGACGGAGCAGTTTGCCGAGGTGTGTCTCGACGCGGATCAGCGCGAGGGCCGGATCGTGACGGCCCTGATCGACGGGCAGGATGCCGGTCGACTGACCGCTTCGGTCGCGCCGACGTCCTAGCGGCGCCCTTCGACGACCACGCGCAGACGTTCGGCGCGGCCCGAAGGGGGCGGCGGGAACGGGGCCGCGCGCCGGATCACCCGCAGCGCCGCCGCGTCGACGCGGCTGGACCCCGACCGGCCGCTCAGCGACAGACCGGCGAGCTGTCCTGAAGGCATGATTGTGAAATCCACCGTTGCGGCACCGCGGCCCGCGCCCGTCTGGCGCTGACGCCGAATGGTCTGGATCACGGCGCTTTTCCACGCGTCGATGGCGGCGGGCGACGCTGCCGCTTTGGGTGCCGATGCAGGCCCGGCGTTGCCGGAGGCCGGTCGGGAGCGGGCCGGCGAAGGCGCGGAAGCCTCGGGTGATGCGACACTTTCCGGTCGCGGTTTCGGCGCGCGGGTGGGCGGCGTGTCGGCCCGTTCGACCGGACCGACTTCTTCGTCAGGCGCGAGTTGCGTCGCCGTCGCGGGAGAGAGGGGCGCGAGGGACGTCGCCGCAGCCGGTGCGTCAGTCGTCCTTGCCGGTGATCCCACGCGCGCGAGCGGGGGCGTCGGGGCGCGGGCGGGCACAACCGGCACCTGAACGTTGCTTTCAGGTGCGACGGGTCGCAGCGCGCCGCCCTCCACGAGCGAGGCGAAGGACGCACCTCCTGCCGACGAGTCCCGGGTGTTGTCCACTCCCGGCGGTTGTTGTGGTTCGATCTCGGGGAGGATGGCCGCGACAGCCACGTGAACCAGTGCCGAGGCCAGCAGCGCCGCTGCGACACCCAGGACGCGGCCGCCGGTCATGGCGCAGCACCACCTTCGCCGATGATGACGACGCGCTCTGCCCCTGCGGCGCGCAGCTCTGCGGCCACCTCGATCAGGCGTCGGGCGGGCGCGTCCCGATGCGGCATGACGCGTACGGTGCCCCCGGCCTCGGCGGCATGGGAGGCGGGGTCCGTCGGGCGGTTCCCGCGTCGGGTCGTGCCGTCGCGGTCCAGGATCAGGACATCCGGCGGCGCGGCGGCAGCGTCGAGATCGCCCGAAACGAGGGCAGGCGCCGGAGGCGGCGAGAGGTTCCCGGCGATCAGAAAGAACACGAGCAGGAGAAAGACCACGTTGATCAGCGCGATCGCCGGTTCGCTGCGTTGCCGCTTGCGGGGAGTGCGCAGCATCGCGTCTACCGCACGACAACAAGGGTCGTGTCGGGATCGGCGCGGAGCGCGGCGACCGTGTCGACCAGTTGCTGCGCCGTCGCACCCCGTCCGGCGCTCAGCAGCACGAGCTGCGGCGTCGTGGTGCGGAATCCGTCGACGGCCTGGCCCAGTCCTCCGGGTTCGGCCGGACGCCCGTTCACCTCGGGCCCGGCGGCCGTGAGGCGAACCAGGATCGGCCGGGTGGACGCGGGCCCGGACCTGCCTCCGGCGGGCTCCAGCTCGAACTGGCCGTAGCGGGCGAACGAGGTGCTGAGCATGAAGAACAGCAGGAGGAGGAAGATGACGTCGATCAACGGTGTCAGCGCCAGCCGCCGGCGGCGGAAGCGGCGGCGGGGGTCAGAGTTCATCGGTCGCGGAGGGCAGGACGCCGGGCGCCAGAACCTCCTCGATTGCGTCGTCGGCGAAGAGCCGCTCCCGCGCCATCCGTGATTCCAGCCAGGTCAGGATGAGCGAGGCGGGCATTGCCACCGCCAGCCCGACGGCCGTGGTGGTCAGCGCGACCCAGATTCCCCCGGCGAGCACGGCGGGGTCCACCTGAGAGCCGGCTTCCTGCAGCGAGCGGAACGCCTCGATCATGCCCAGCACGGTGCCGAAAAGGCCGAGGAGCGGTGCGATCTGTGCGATTGCGTCGAGCAGGCGGAATCCGCTTTCCAGACGGCCGAACTCGGCTTCGGCCCGCACCGCGAGCCGTTCGCGCAGGGCGCCGGACGGCTGACCCGCGAGCCGTGCGGTCATGGCCTGACGCAGCAGGCGCGCCATGTGTGTCCGGCGTCCTCTCAAGAGGCGGATCGCGCCGGCGTTGTCGCCCTCGCGCCAGGCCACGAGCGCCCGGCGCGACACCCGGTGACGGCCCACGCCCTGTGTCTGGTATTGCGCCAGCTTGAAGAAAACCGTCGCCAGCATGACCAGCGAGATCGCCAGAAGCAGGGCCACGACCGGGCCGCCGAGGCCGACGAGCGCGGAGAGGCGGTTCCAGCCTTCGGCGATCATCGACGTCGCTCCTTCGCGGTCATTGCCGGACCTCGACGGACGTCCGCGTGGTCAGCCGGGTGGCGGCCTCGCAGGTGTCCGGCGTTTCGGCCAGGCAGGTCTCGACCCCGTTGAAGAGAACCATCCCTATCGTCGCGCAGTCGAGTTGCGGCAGGTCGAACTGGCGCACCCGAAGCCGGGCGCTCGGCGCGTCGCGGAAATCGAGGAGGGTCAGCAGCCGTACGCCGCCCTCCTTGTCGAACACGACGGTCTCGTAGACCACCTGTGCGATCTCCTGAGCCGACCCGTTCTGTACGGTGAAGGTCAGCCGACAATCCGCGTCGACTTGCTCGAGGGCATTCAATTCCACGTCGAGCGTCTGCGCTGACGCAGGACTGGCCCAGATGGTCACGGCGGTGAGGCAGGCGGCGATACGGCGCCGGATCGGCTTGTGGGCCGTGCCGGCAAACGCATAGGGTCGGCAGGTCCAGACAAGGGTCCGTCGATGCAGCTTCTCCATTCCCCCGCCTCTCCGTTCGTACGCAAGGTGCGCGTGATCGCCATCGAGACCGGCCTCGCGCCCCAGATCAGGCTGGTGCAGGTCCAGACGACTCCGGTCAAGACCGCCGATGAAGTTGCGCAGTCGAACCCGCTGGGCAAGATCCCCGCGCTGATCCGTGACGATGGTCCCGCCATCTACGACAGCCGCGTGATCTGCCGCTATCTCGACAGCCGGGCCAATACCGCGCTCTATCCGGACTCGCGGATCTGGGAAATCCTCACCCTTGAGGCGCTGGCTGACGGCATCATGGATGCGGCCGTCCTCATCACCTACGAGAAACGCGTCCGGCCCGAGGATCAGCGGCACGCGGGCTGGCTGGACGGGCAGCGGGCGCGCGTGGCCCGAGGCCTGGATGCGCTGGAGGAAGAGTGGATGTCGCATCTCCACGGGCCGCTGAACGCGGGGCAGGTCGCGGTGGGCAGCGCGCTGGGCTATCTCGATTTCCGGCACCCGGATATCACATGGCGCGAAGGGCACACCCAGCTTGCCGCCTGGTTCGAACGTTTCGCCGAACGGCCGAGCATGGTGGAGACCAGCCCGCCTACCGGCGCCTGACCGTCCGCCACCGAATGGCCTTTCGGGCAGGCCATGCTGCAAACCTGCAATGAGGGCCAAGACCGGTCATCGGGGAGCCGAGGGACCGACCGCCGGGCCTTCACATCCAGACGAGGCGTTGCAACGCCAGGTCCCGCCCGCGTCAGGGCGTGGCTGCATCGAAGGCGTCGGGTGGCGCCGCATGGGACGGAGCGCGGCGAGATCGAGTTCGAGACGGTCGCCCGCAGGAGATCCTTATCGGGTCAGAGCCCCGGATGATCGACCTCGAAGCCGGAGCCGGACAGACATCCGGACACTCCGATGTCTCGACAGGTCATGCGACGCGCCGTCGCCTTCGCACGGAAATCGAAAGTGCCGAGGCCGGCCGGGAGGTGCCTTCACCCCGCCCCCCGTGCACGGTCCGGAGACCGCCATGGAGGCGAATGCCGTTTCGCTGGCGGCTGCGCGAGAGCGCCGTGCAACAACGGGAAGAAACGGGGCCCGCCCGCCTACTTCCGGTTCGAAAACGGCCTTCGCACCGTGCGGCCCGTCCGCCTTGCCATCGCGGCGATCCGCCGGCGTCCGATCCCTTGATCGCGAAACAGTCTCTCGAAGACGACCGCGATCACCGCGCCGGCCAGCACCTGCCAGATGTTGTGCTGCTCCGTCGAAATGCGGGACCCCCCGACAAAGCCCGCCGCCACCACGACGGCCGCCTTGAGCAGTGGCGCCCTCTCTATGCAGGAATGAACGAGGGATGAGGCGCCGAAAGCCGCCGCAGACGTATGTCCCGACGGAAATCCGTGCCGTTTGTCGTTGGGGCGGCGGTTGAACGCGGCGTCGCCGGCGAGTTCCTTGCTCGCGCGGACCGTAAGCCACATGCCCGTGAACCTGCCCGCGTATTCGACCGCCCCGCCTGTTGCCAGTGCACAGGCCAAACCGGTAAGGGGCAGTGCGATCTGGAGATTGTCGCCGTACCGCTCGGGCGAAACGCCGGTGAAAAGCACCGTGAGCGCGAGCGAAAGCGCTACGAGGGCGTTGCGCCAGCGTCGGACAAGGTGCATCGGTGGCCTCCGGTGTGGTTGCAAGTGTTCTACATTTCCGTGCCCTGACGGCAAGAGCGCCGCGTCTGCGACGTTTGTCCGCTGGACGGGCCGGTGCGGCGCGGATAGAAGAACCGCCGAAGCTGGCTGCTGGATTTTGCGGCCGGTGGCGTCATAGCCCCACCCTCCGGGGCCCAGGATGGAGTGACCGAGCCGTGTCCCACGCAGAAGATTCCCAAGGCACGCGCCGCGACTTTCTCTACTACACGACCGCGTTCGCGGGCGCCGTGGTGGCAGGCGCGGCCGTCTGGCCCCTGGTGAACCAGATGAACCCCTCCGCCGACGTCCAGGCCCTTTCGTCGATCCGCGTCGACGTCAGCGAGATCGGGCCGGGCACGCAGATCACGGTCAAATGGCTGGGCAAACCCGTCTTCATCCGGCGCCGCACCGAAGAAGAGGTCGCCGCCGCGCGCGACGTGGATCTCGACGATCTGATCGACCCGGTGGCCCGCAACAACAACCTCGACGGGCCCGTCCCGGCCTACGACGAGAACCGCGCGCTCGACGACACGGGCGAATGGCTCGTCATGGTCGGCGTCTGCACGCATCTGGGCTGCGTGCCGCTGGGTGACGGCGCCGGCGATTTCGGGGGCTGGTTCTGCCCCTGCCACGGCTCGCACTACGACACGTCGGGTCGCATCCGCCGCGGCCCCGCGCCCCAGAACCTTCTCGTGCCCGTCGCAGAATTCGTCGACGAAGCCACGATCCAGCTCGGCTAAGGGAGAGTACGATGGCAGGTATCCCGCACGATCATTACGAGCCGCGCACCGGCGGCGAGCGCTGGCTTCACCGCCGGCTGCCGATCGTTTCGATCCTATACGACACGCTCTTCATCCCGACGCCGCTCAACCTGAACTGGATGTGGATCTGGGGCGTCGTCCTCACCTTCTGTCTGGGCCTGCAGATCGTCACCGGCATCGTTCTCGTGATGCACTATACGCCCGATGTCGATCTGGCATTCGCCTCGATCGAGCACATCATGCGCGACGTGAACGGCGGGTTCATGCTGCGCTACCTGCACATGAACGGAGCCTCGCTCTTCTTCCTGGCGGTCTATGCCCACATCTTCCGCAACCTCTATTACGGGTCCTACAAGGAGCCGCGCGAGGTCACGTGGATCATCGGCATTCTCATCTACATCCTGATGATGGCGACAGCCTTCATGGGCTACGTGCTCCCGTGGGGCCAGATGTCGTTCTGGGGCGCCACGGTGATCACCGGGCTTTTCGGCGCCATCCCGTTTATCGGCGAAACGCTGCAGACCTGGCTCCTGGGCGGGCCGGCCGTCGACAACTACACGCTGACGCGCTTCTTCTCGCTGCACTATCTCTTGCCGATGCTGATCGCGGGCCTGGTGATCGTCCACATCTGGGCCTTCCACACAACCGGCAACAACAACCCCAGCGGGGTCGAGGTGCGCCGTACATCCAGGGACGTGGCGGAGCGCGACACGGTGCCGTTCTGGCCCTACTACGTTCTCAAGGACCTGTTCGCCCTGGCGTTCATCCTCGTCGTCTTCTTCGCGATCGTCGGCTTCATGCCGAACTATCTCGGCCATCCCGACAACTACATCGAGGCGAACCCGCTGCAGACGCCCGCACACATCGTGCCGGAATGGTACTTCCTGCCATTCTACGCGATCCTGCGGGCATTCACCGCCGATGTCTGGGTGGTGCAGATCGCGAGCTTCATCACCGGCGGCATCGTCGATGCCAAGTTCTTCGGGGTGCTGGCGATGTTCGGGGCCATCGCAGTCCTGGCGGTCGCGCCCTGGCTCGACACCTCCTCGATCCGCTCGGGGCGCTACCGACCGGTGTTCAAATGGTGGTTCGCGCTTCTGGTCGTCGATTTCTTCGTTCTGATGTGGGTCGGAGCGCAGACGCCGGCATTCCCCTACGACTGGATCTCGCTCGTCGCCTCGGCCTACTGGTTCGCGTATTTCCTCGTGATCCTTCCGCTTCTCGGCGTGATCGAGAAGCCGATCGCGCAGCCGGCCACGATCGAGGACGATGCGCGGGCGCACTACGCGTACGACGATGCGGTCCCCACCAAGGGCCAGCCGTCTGCAACGCCGGCCGAGTGAAAGAGGACCATTCCGTGATGATCAGACAATTCGCACTCTCGGCCCTTGCCGCTCTCGGGCTGTCCGCAGGCGCTGCCCTCGCGGTCGGCAGCGAAGGTCATGTGACCGACTACGCCTTCCCTTTCGAAGGACCGTTCGGGACCTACGACCAGATGCAGCTTCAGCGCGGCCTGAAGATCTACACCGAGGTCTGCTCGTCCTGCCACGGGCTCAAATACGTGCCGTTCCGCGCGCTGGCAGACGAGGGCGGGCCGGGCCTTCCCGATGACCAGATGCGGGCCTATGCCCAGTTCTACGAGGTTTTCGACCCCCAGCTTGACGATTACCGGGCGGCCACTCCGACCGACCATTTCCCGACATCCTCGCTTGAGAACGCGCCGGACCTCTCGATGATGGCCAAGGCCCGTGCCGGTTTCCACGGACCCTACGGCACCGGCGTGTCGCAGCTTTTCAACGGCATGGGCGGACCGGAATACATCGCATCGCTGCTCAACGGGTACACTGGCGAGGAAAAGGAAGAGTCGGGCGCGATCCTCTACGAGAACACCGCCTTTCCTGGCGGCTGGATCGCGATGACTCCGCCACTCTACGGCGACGACGTGGAATTCGAGGACGGCGCACCCACGGATATCGAGAGTGAGGCGATGGATGTCGCCTCGTTCCTGATGTGGGCGGCCGAACCGAAGCTCGCGGCCCGCAAGCAGGCCGGTTTCGTCGGCGTTGCGATGCTGGTGCTGCTGACCGTGCTCCTCTACCTGACGAACAAGCGCATCTGGGTTCCGGTCAAGCGGCGCCTCAAGGCCGACAGCACACCGGCCGAATGATCGCGTTCCCGACGCCTGCGCCGTGTCAGCCGAGATAGGCTTTCAGCGGCGCGGGCGGATTGGCGAGCAGGTCTTCCGTAGCCACTGGCGGATGCGCTCTGCCATCGTAAATGGCGATGACCCCGTCGCAGATGCGGCGTGCATCCTCGGGGTCATGAGTCACCATCAGCATCGTCGAGCCGGTCTGATCGACGACGTCCGCGACGAGATCCAGCATCTCCCGTTTCAGTTGCGGCCCCAGGGCTGAAAACGGCTCGTCCAGCAACAGGATCGGCCGCGCGCGCAGCAACACGCGCGCCAACGCCGCGCGACCCTGCTGTCCGCCCGAGAGCTGCGACGGTTTGCGTTGAGCATGGTCGGCGAGACCCACCCGGGCGAGAGCGTCCGCGACCGCCTCCTCCTGTTGCGCCGAGAGCCTGAGGTCGGGCGATATCCCGAGCGCCACATTCCGGGCGACGCTGAGATGGGGGAAAAGGTTGTTCTCCTGAAAGAGCAGGCTGATCGGACGCCGGCCCGGGGGAAGATGATCGAGTGGCGCGCCTTGCCAGAGAACGTGGCCGCCTGGTGTGGCGACGAAGCCGGCGATCGCCGCAAGCAGCGTCGACTTGCCCGCTCCCGACGGCCCGAGGACCGCAATCCGGCGTTTTTCCGCGACCGTAAGGTCGGCCGACAGGCGGAAGCCGTCGAGCGCGATCTCGACTGCGTCAAGTCTCAGCATCGCGTCTCCCGCCCCTGTCGAAGAGCCAGAACACCCCGAGGCTGAGGACCAGCAGGAGGAGCGCCGCGGCGTTTGCATCGTCCATCTGGTAAGCCGCCATCAACCGGTAGATCTGAAGCGGCAAGGTCGCGGTTTCGGGATCGGCGAAGAGCGCGATGACCCCGAGATCCCCCATGGAAAGGGCGGCGGCGAGTCCGGCCACGAACCCGAGGGGCCGGCGCATCCTGGGCAGGACGAGAAGGCGCCAGCGCGCGGTTCCCCCAAGATCGACCGACGCGGCGAGACGGCCGAAATCGCGTTCGATCGCCGCCAATGCCGGAACAAAGGCGCGCAGGGCGAAGGGTACGCTGAGAGCTGCATTGACGAGTGCCGTCAGCGGAAGCGCCAGCGTCGTGGTATCGGTAACGGGAAAGATCATGATGAAAAGGCCGGTGCCGATGACCAGCGGCGAGGCGGCCACGGGGAGATAGCCCGCCCCCTCCAGAATCCGGCCGGCGCGAGGACCGAGGCGCATGACGGCGGTGGCGACCGGCAGGGCGAGCGCAATGGTCAGGGCGGTCGCGGCCAGGGCGACGCCGGTGGATCGAGCGGCGGCGACCCAGACCGAAGACGGCAGCGTGGCGATATCGCGGATTCCGTTCCCGACGATCATCGCGAGGGGCGTGAGCAGGAAGAACGTGGCCGCTGCGAGGACGATACCGTCCTTTGCGCGGAGCGCCGGCGACATGGCCTCCCATCGGCGAGGCGCGCGGTCGAGGCCGGTCCCGAACTCGGCCGGCACCGCGACCCGCGCGGCGAGAAGCGCTGCAATGGCCGTGATCGCCACCTGAACAAGGGCAAGCAGGCCCGCCCGCCCGAGATCGAAATCGTATCGGAACGCCTGATAGATCGCGAGTTCGACCGTCGTCGCGCGTGGCCCGCCCCCCAGCGTCAGGGCCACGGCGAAACTCGTGGTGCAGAGCAGGAAGATCAGGGCGAAGGCGCCGGGCAGAACCTCGCGCAGCATCGGTCGTTCGAGCAGACGCGTCACGTCGGCGGCGGTGAAGTCAAGCGATGCCGCCAGCCTCAGTCGCTCGCCGGGAATCGCCTGCCAGCCGTGCAGCACGAGGCGAACCGCGAGGGGAAGGTTGAAGAAGACATGGGCGAGGACGACCCCGCCGAGACCGTAGATGCGGATTCGTGGCAGGCCCATGGCTGCCAAGGCCTCGTTGAGCAACCCGCCCTGACCAAACACCGCCAGCAGGCCCAGAACCGCGACAATGACGGGCAGCACGAACGGCGCGCCCATGAGCGCCACGAGCGCCCGCCGGCCGGGGAACTGGCGTCGTGCCAGTGCCCGGGCCACCGGAATCGACAGCGCGATGCTGACGAGCGCCGACAGGAATGCCTGCAGTAAGGTGAAACGGATCGCGGCCCAGTCGGCAGTGCTCAGGCGCGCCGCGCTTTCGGCGCGCAGAAGCACGGCGAGGATGGTGCCGAGAACCAGAGCTGCCAGAAGCGCCGCCGCCGCCAGGCCAAGCCGGCCGGCGACGCCTAGCGGGACAAGGCGTCGAGCCATTCGGACAACGCGGTGTCGCGGACGGCCCGGGCAGCCTCGGCTTCGAACCCGAGGGCGCGGCGTGGCGTCGTCAGTGTATTGAACCCCGACGGCAGGCCTCCTTCCGGCAGATGGGCTGGATACATCCAGTTCGTGACGGGCAGGATCGCCTGGACTTCGTCGTCCAGAAGATAGCGCAGGAAGGCGGCGGCGAGGGCGGGCTGATCGCTTTGCGCCAGTGCGGCGGCAACCTCGATCTGTACGTAGTGGCCTTCATCGAAAGGCGCGGTGTCTTTGCTGTAATCGTCCTCGGCGATCAGGTGATAGGCCGGCGAGGTCGTGTAGGAAAGGACGAGATCGGCCTCCCCTTCGAGGAACAGACCGTAAGCCTCGGACCAGCCCTTCGTCACCGTCACGATGTTGTCGGCAAGGTCGCGCCAGATCGCGGGAGCCTCGTCGCCATAGGCCGCCTTGACCCACAGCAGCAGGCCCAGCCCCGGGGTCGACGACCGCGGGTCCTGAATCAGGATCGACAGATCGCTGTCGGCCAGTTCACGAAAGCTTTTCGGTGGCTCCGGTACTCGATCCTTGTCGAAGACGAAGGCGAAATACCCCCAGTCGAAGGGCACGAAAACCGGATCGGACCAGGCAAGCGGCAAGTCGTACTCGGCCGTGATGCCGTGCTCCGCGAAGAGGCCCGTCTCGGCGGCCGCGGCGGTCAGGTTCACGTCGAGACCGACCACCACGTCGGCCTTCGTGCGCGCACCTTCCAGTCTCAGCCGCGAGAGCAGCGCCGCGCCATCGCCCGTCCCGACGAACTTGAGGTCACAGCCGCAGGTGGCCTCGAACCCTTCCTCGATGGCGGGACCCGGCCCCCACTCGCTGACGAAGCTGTCGTAGGTGTAGACCGTCAGGACCGGCCTCTCCTGCGCCGCGGCATGGGTCGCCGCAAGAAATCCTGTCGTCAGAAGCATCAGCCGCATCACGTTCTCCATTGTCGGGCGGAGGTGCTGGCGAGTGACGCAACCTTCCCTCCGCCGGTCTCAACCGGATCAGGTTCAACGGGTTCGCGCATGGCATCTCAGCCCCGCTCTGGGGCACCCCGAGGTATGGCAGAGCCTAGCGGGATCACCGCCGGCGGCAAGCCGAAAGCGCTTGGCCCGCGTGCGCGGCGCCGCTAGACCCCGCCCATGAGCATGAATTCGTTTGGTCACCTGTTCCGGGTCACGACCTGGGGCGAGAGTCACGGGCCTGCGCTGGGCGCCACAATCGACGGATGCCCGCCCGGGGTGCCGCTGGACGAGGGCGCGATCCAGACCTGGCTCGACAAGCGCAAGCCGGGACAGAATCGCTACACCACACAGCGGCGCGAGGCCGACGCCGTCGAAATCCTCTCCGGCGTCTTCGAGGGGCAGACGACGGGCACGCCGATCCAGCTGATGATCCGCAACACCGATCAGCGGTCGAAGGATTACGGGGACATCGCCGAGAAGTTCCGGCCCGGCCACGCCGACATCACCTATTGGCAGAAATACGGCATCCGCGACTATCGCGGGGGAGGCCGATCAAGCGCGCGCGAGACGGCTGCGCGCGTCGCCGCCGGAGGAGTCGCCCGGGCCGCCCTGTCCGCGCTCGCGCCAGGCCTCTCGGTCACCGGCTACATGGTGCAGATGGGTCCGTACGGAATCGACCGCGCGCGGTTCGACATGGACGAGATCGGGCGCAACCCGTTCTGGACCCCCGATGCCGAGGCGGCGCGCCAGTGGGCCGAGTACCTCGACATGCTGCGCAAGGACGGCAATTCGACCGGAGCGCTGATCGAGGTGACGGTCGGCGGATGCCCGTCCGGGCTCGGGGCGCCGGTCTATGCGAAGCTCGACACCGATCTGGCCGCCGCGATGATGAGCATCAATGCCGTCAAGGGCGTCGAGATCGGTGAGGGGATGGCCGCGGCCGCGCTGAGCGGGGCCGACAACGCAGACGAAATCGAGATGGGTGCCGACGGACCGGTCTATTCGTCGAACCATTCCGGCGGGATCCTCGGCGGGATCTCCACGGGTCAGGACATCGTGGTGCGCTTCGCGGTCAAGCCGACGTCCTCGATCCTGACGCCGCGGCGAACGATCACGCGGGGCGGAGAGGACACCGAGATCGTGACCAAGGGCCGGCACGATCCTTGCGTCGGTATCCGCGCCGTGCCGGTCGCCGAGGCGATGGCGGCATGCGTGGTTCTCGACCACCTCCTGCTCGACCGGGCCCAGACGGGCGGCGTGCGCGGCAAGATCGGGTGACGGGCGCGAGAAAAGCCCGCCCGCCCGCGTCGCTAGCGTCCCGCTGACGTCGTGAGCGGCTCGGCGGCGGCGGGTCGGCGCTGCTTGGCGACCTGAACGGCGAGGATGCCGGCGGTGATGATCGCGACCCCCGCCACATCGAGCGGAGTGAGGGCCTCACCCAGCAATGTCGCGGCTATGGCGACGCCGAGAAACGGATTGAGGAAGTGAAAGGTGGCCGCGCGCACAGCGCCGATGCGGCGCACCAGCGTGAACCAGACGAAGGTCGCCGCCAAGCCCGGCACCAGCGTCGTGTAGGCAAAGGCCGCGACCAGCTTCCATGACCAGATGACGACGTGCGCCTCGAATGCCGCCGGGACCGATAGCGCCGCGGCTCCGATCAGCATCTGCAGTCCGACGATCATCAACACGTTGCCGCCCGAGGTCGCCCCGCGCACCGCGAGCGTCGCGAAGGTCAGCGCAAGCACCCCCGCGGCACAGAGGGCCAGACCGTAGATGTCGAGCCCCGTACCGATGCGCGCGCCCATGATGAGAACGACGCCTGCCAGCCCCGCCGCGAGTCCCGCCATACCGAGAGGCCGCACCCGGTCGCCGAATACCGACCAACCCGCCAGCGCCACCCAGAGCGGCAGGCTGGAGGCGACGATTGCCGCGACGGAGGCCTGGATTGTCTGCATCGCGACGAAGTTCAGTCCGAGATAGAGCGCGTTCTGACAGATTCCGAACAGGAACGTGGCGGCCCATTGCGGGCGCGTCAGGCGCCAGCTCTGCCCCGCCGCCAACGCCATCGCGACCCCGATCCCGCCCGAGATCCAGAACCGCAGCGCCAGCGCAGTGAGCGGTGGCGCATCGGCGACGATGATCCGCGCCGAGGTAAAGGCCGAGGACCACATGACCGCAAAGGCCACTCCCATCGACACCGCACGCAGATCCATTCCCATCTCCCCAACGAAAAGGGCCGCCCTGTCGCGGCGGCCCGTTCCTCGTCCAGATTTCGGCAGACCGTCAGGTGTTGACGCTGTCCTTGAGGGCCTTGGCGATGGTCACCTTGACCTGCTTGTCGGCCTCTTTCTTGATCTGCTCGCCGGTCGCCGGGTTGCGGACCATGCGCTCGGGGCGCTCGCGGCAATAGAACTTGCCGATACCCGGCAGCGTGACTGCGCCGCCCTGCGAAACTTCGTCGGTGATGATGTCGATGACGGCATCGAGTGCTTCACCCGCGCTCTTCTTGTCGGAATTCATCTTGTCGGCGAGTGCCGACACAAGCTGAGTCTTGGTCATCGGTTTGGCAGCCATGCGTTTGTCTCCTCGTTGCGCCCTTGTTTAGCAGGCCATTTTGGCGATCCTAACGACAAGTCGGTCGGACGCACAACGCCAAGTCGCAGGTCTTGGCGGATTTTATCCTGCGTTTGCTGGCGATGTGGCATCACAGGAACGCTGTTTCCTCGAAGCTGCGCAATTTCCGGCTGTGGATGCGTTCCAGCGGCATGTCGCGCAGACGCTCCATCGCGCGCACCCCGATAAGAAGGTGCCGCGCCACCTGCGTGCGATAGAAATCCGACGCCATGCCGGGCAATTTAAGCTCTCCGTGCAAGGGTTTGTCCGAGACGCAGAGGAGGGTGCCATAGGGTACGCGGAAGCGGAATCCGTTGGCCGCGATGGTCGCGCTTTCCATGTCGAGCGCGATCGCCCGGCTCTGGCTGAGGCGTTGGACCGGGCCGGACTGGTCGCGCAACTCCCAGTTGCGGTTGTCGATGGTGGCGACGGTGCCGGTGCGCATGATCCGCTTGAGCTCGAAACCCTGCAGTTCGGTGATTTCCTCCACCGCGTCCTCGAGCGCGATCTGGATCTCGGCCAGCGCCGGAATCGGCACCCAGATCGGCAGATCGTCGTCGAGCACATGGTCCTCGCGCAGATAGGCGTGGGCGAGCACGAAGTCGCCCAGCCGCTGGGAATTGCGCAGCCCCGCGCAATGGCCGACCATCATCCAGGCGTGGGGCCGCAGCACGGCGATGTGGTCGGTCGCGGTCTTGGCGTTCGACGGCCCGACGCCGATGTTGACGAGCGTCACGCCCTGTCCCTCGTCGCGCTTGAGGTGGTAGGTGGGCATCTGCGGCAGCCGGGCGGGCATGGTCATCGGCGCGTCGGGATCGGTGATGACCTGATCGCCGGGGCCGACGAAGGCGGTGTAGCCACTTTCGGGATCGGCCAGCATGGCGCGGGCGTAGGCCTCGAACTCGTCCACATAGAACTGGTAGTTCGTGAACAGGACGTGGTTCTGGAAATGATCCGGGGTCGTCGACGTGTAATGGGCCAGACGCGCCAGCGAGTAGTCGATCCGCTGGGCGGTGAAGGGCGCCAGCGCCATCGAGCCGTCGGCGTGGTGAAAGCCGTAGCCGTTGACGATGTCGTCATGGGTCGTGGTCAGGTCCGGCACGTCGAACACGTCGCGCAGGCTGAAATCCATGACGCCTTCCTGCGGCACGGTCACGCTGTCGTCGCCCGCGACCGCAAAGTGCACGGGCATGGGCGTGGAGGAGGCGCCGATCGTCACCGGCATCCCGTGGTTGCGGATCAGCAGGCCGATCTGCTGCCGCAGGTAGTTGGCGAAAAGGTCGGGCCGCGTGATCGTGGTCGAGTAGGTGCCCGGCGCAGAGACGTGGCCGAAGCTCAGACGGTTGTCGTTGATCTCGAATCGCGTCGTGGTGAAGCGGATCTCGGGGTAGTAGGCGCGATAGCGCGTTCCCGGCCTGCCGTGGGCTACGGTATGGGAAAAGTTGCGGCTCAGGAACGTGATCGCGCCTTCGTAAAGCTCGCACAGGCGCCGGACGGCCGCATCGGCGTCGTCGAAGGCCTCGGCCGCGGGTGTCGTCGGCGTGACGAGCGGCTGTTCGGGATCGGAGGCGTCCATCATGCGTCCTCGAAAAGCTGGGTAAGTTCAAAGCGGGTGACGTCCACGAGGCCCAGATCGGAGATCCGAAGCTCGGGAATGACGACCAGCGCCATCAGGGAATGCTGCATGAAGGCGTTGTTCAGCGCGCAGCCGCATTCCTGCATCGCGTCCGACAGGGCTTCGGCCCTGGCGGCGACCTCATCGGCGGGGCGGTCTGACATCAGACCGGCGATCGGCAACTCGACGAGGGC
The DNA here is from genome assembly GCA_963709765.1 of uncultured Alphaproteobacteria bacterium. Taxonomy (GTDB): domain Bacteria; phylum Pseudomonadota; class Alphaproteobacteria; order Rhodobacterales; family Rhodobacteraceae; genus Roseitranquillus. Next base: position 148,688 of record CAVPXL010000003.1, read on the forward strand.
CTGCTCCTCGCCATCGCGGTAGAGAACGGCGCCGCCCCCCACCTCGGCCAGCCGGTTGGCGGCCGCGGCCATGTCGGCGTGGCTGGTGCCGACGACGATCATGTGGTGGCTGTCATGGGCGACGGTGGAGGCCAGCGCCATGCGTCCGCCATAGCCGAACCCCGAAACGAAGCCGTTGGTTACCCCGCCCGTGCCGCGGTGCCGCTCGACCAGGGCGATCTGGCACACATCGTACTCGCCCTCGACAAGGCCGTGGCGCACCGGCAGCTCCCGGCTCAGGGCGCGCGTGGGGGCCTGGTTCTCGACCACGCCAATCACGCGGGCCTGTACCGACGCGGCACCCGGAGGCGCCTTGATGCGGAAATCCTCCGCCGCGACGGGCCGGCCCAGACGCACGGTCTGCCGCACGCTGTCGGGCCAGTGGTAATGCGGGCACTCGACCAGGCACTTGCCGTTGACGGCCACCGTCACCCCGCGCGCGATGACGCGCCGGATCGGCAGGGTCGACAGGTCGTCCGTCAGGATCAGGTCGGCGCGGCGGCCAGGCGCGATGGAGCCCAAGTCGCGGTCCATGCCGAAATGCGCGGCTGTGTTGAGAGTCGCCATCTGGATCGCCAGAACCGGGTCGGCGCCGCACTCGATCGCGTGGCGCACGACGCGGTCCATGTGTCCCTCGGCCACCAGGGTCGCGGCATAGCAATCGTCGGTGCACAGGATCATGCCGCGCGGATCAAGCCCCCGCTCCGTCACGGCGGTGATCTGCGCTTTCACGTCGTACCAGGCGCTGCCGAGGCGCAGCATCGCAGACATGCCGAGGCGCATCCGCGCCACGGCGTCGTCCTCCCGCGTGCCTTCGTGGTCATCCGCCGGGCCGCCCGCCGCATAGGCGTGCAGGCCTTTCAGGTCGGGGCTCGCGTAGTGGCCGCCGACGGTCTTGCCCGCGCGTTGCGTCGCGGCGATTTCGGCCAGCATCTTGGGGTCGCCCGCCACGACGCCGGGGAAGTTCATCATCTCGCCGAGGCCCACGATGCCGGGCCAGCCCATCGCTTCGGCCACGTCGTCGGGGGTGATCTCGTGACCTGTCGTCTCCAGCCCCGGCGCCGAGGGCGCACAGGACGGCATCTGCATAAAGAGGTTGACGGGCTGCATCAGCGCCTCGTCATGCATCATCCGCACGCCGGGCAGGCCCAGTACGTTGGCGATCTCGTGCGGATCGGCGAACATCGTGGTGGTGCCGTGGGGGATAACCGCGCGGGTGAACTCGGCGGGCGTCAGCATGCCCGATTCCACATGCATGTGCGCGTCGCAAAGGCCGGGCACGGCGTACTGGCCCTCGGCGTCGATCACCTCGGTCGCCTCGCCGATCATCGCGCTGGCGTCAGGCCCGCAATAGGCAAAGCGGCCAGCCGCGATGGCGAGGTCGTGGCCGGGCAGAACCTCGCGCGTATGCACGTTCACCCAGGCGACGTTGCGGATGACGAGATCGGCGGGGGCGCGGCCGGCGGCGACGTCGATCAGGCGGGGCGCCACGTCGGGCCAGGTCGGAAAAACAGGTTGGTCCATGGACCAATTGTCATGTTCTCCCGGGTTGGCACAACCCCTGACGGCCCACCGCCAGATCCGGTCTTGCCATGCGCGCTCGTGCCGCCATGTTGCCGTCGATGAACAGAACGCTACTGACATTCGGACATGGCTATACCGCCCGCGCGCTGGCGCGGCGGCTTCTGCCGCAGGGTTGGCGGGTTATCGGGACGACGCGCAGCGCCGGGAGGGCGGATGCGCTTCGGCGCGAGGGCGTGGAGCCTGTCATCTGGCCCGGCGGCGACGTCGCGCCCGCGTTGCGCGCGGCCTCCCACGTGCTCGTCTCGGCAGGTCCGGGCGATGCGGGCGATCCCGTTCTTGCCGACCTGCGCGACGACCTCGCCGACGCGGCGGGGCATGTCGAATGGCTCGGGTATCTCTCGACGACGGGCGTCTATGGCGATCATCAGGGCGACTGGGTCGACGAGACCACGCCGCTCGCGCCGTCGACGCGTCGGGGCCTGGCGCGGGTCGCGGCGGAGGGGGATTGGCAGGCGCTGGCGGCAGGAGCAGACCTGCCGCTTCACATCTTTCGCCTCGCGGGCATCTACGGACCCGGGCGAGGGCCGTTCGAGAAGGTCCGGGCCGGCACGGCGCGGCGCATCATCAAGCCCGATCAGGTCTTCAGCCGCATCCATGTGGACGACATCGCGCAGGTGCTCGAGGCCTCGATGCGGCAGCCCGATCCGGGCGCCGTCTTCAATGTCTGCGACGACGGGCCCGCGCCGCCGGAGGACGTGATCGGTCATGCGGCGGAGCTTCTCGGCCTGCCCATGCCGCCCGAGGTGCCGTTTGACGAGGCCGATCTTTCGCCCATGGGCCGCAGCTTCTATGCCGAGAGCAAGCGGGTGCGGAACGACCGGATCAAGGACCGCCTGGGCGTGCACCTCCTTTACCCGACATACCGCGAGGGGCTGGCGGCGATCCTCGCGGCCGAGCGCGATCAGAACGGGCAGGGGGACGAGTAGCTTATCGCCTTGCCGCCATCCGGGTGGCGCAGGCGCAGGCTTTCCGCGTGCAGCATCATGCGCGGGGCTTTGCGGGCCTCGCCGGTCGCATAGAACGGGTCGCCCAGAATCGGGTGGCCGATCTCCTTCATGTGCACGCGCAGCTGATGCGACCGGCCGGTCCGGGGGTAGAGCCGCACGCGGGTCGTGTTTTCGTCGAAGCGCGCCACCCGCCACGTGGTCTGCGCGGGCTTTCCGCGTTCGTGATCGACCATCTGCAGCGGCCGGTTGGGCCAGTCGACGATCAGCGGCAGGTCCACCTCGCCGGTGCGCTCCGCCATCCGGCCCCAGACGCGGGCGATGTAGGTCTTCTTCATGTGGCGCCGTTCGAACTGGAGGCCCAGATGCCGCTGGGCGCCGGGGGTGAGCGCAAACACCATGACGCCCGACGTGTCGCGGTCGAGGCGGTGGACGAGCAGCGCGTCGGGAAAGGCGGTCTGCACCCGCGCCAGCAGGCAGTCGGCCAGGTGCTCGCCCCGCCCCGGCACGCTGAGAAGGCCGGCGGGCTTGTCCACCAGCAGGATCTCGTGGTCCATGTGCAGCACCTGAAGCGGCGTGTCGGGCGGGTCGTAGTCGCTCATGCGCGCGGCTGCGCCAGGCCCAGCGCCACACCGTAGCCGATGAAGAACAGGGCCAGCACCCGGCGGATCCAGACGTTCATGATCGCCCCCAGCGCCAGTCTCCCAAGCCCTGCTCCAAGTGCGACGTAGCTGGTGTAGCTGAGCGCGGTGAGTGTCAGGGCCGTCGGCACGATGACCCACATCTGGTCGCCGATCGGCACGTCGGGCTGTACGAAGGCCGAGAAGGCGGCGAGATAGCCCGCGACGCTTTTCGCGTTGATCGTGGCGATCAGCAGCGCCCGGACGTAGATCGACCGCCCGGAAGCGGGCACCGAGACCGGTCGGGGGGCACCGATCCAGCCGCGGATGCCAAGCCAGACCAGCATCGCCGCGCCGGCCAGCTTGACCCAGAAGAATGCCGTGGGCGAGGCCGCGATGAGCGCCGTGACGCCCGCCGCCGAAAGCGTGAGGAACGCCGTCGCCTGCGTCAGGATCGCGGCGACGCAGAGCAGGGCGCGGCGAAATCCGACCGCCATCGCCGTCTGGATGCAGTTGACCGCGTTCGGCCCCGGCGTGGTCACGAAGGCCGCCCAGAAGAGGGCGAAGACCAGCCACGCCTCGACACTCATCGCGCGAAGGTCGCGGTCAGGATCGCCGAAAGGCCGCGCGCGTCGTCCTCGTCGAAGGCGTCGGGGCGGTCGCTGTCGATGTCGAGCACGCCGATGATCGCGCCGCTCCGGTCGCGGACGGGCAACACGATCTCGGACCGGGTCGAGGTGGCGCACGCGATGTGATCGGGAAAGGTCTCCACGTCCGGCACGATCTGGACCTTGCCGGTCCGCGCGGCGGCACCGCAGACGCCGCGCTCGAACGGGATGACCAGACAGCCGTGGCCGCCCTGGTATGGGCCGATCTTGAGCTGGCCCGGCGCCGTCACGCGGTAGAAGCCGGTCCAGTCGAACCTTTCATCGGCATGGTGGATCTCGCAGGCGAGGGTCGCCATCAGCGCGACTTCGTCGTCCTCGCCCGCCGTCAGGGCCGTGACCTGCGCGGCGAGATCGCCGTAATCGACCCGCCCAAGGCGGCGCCCGGCGCTCACAGTCGCTCGATCGCGATGGCCGTGCCCTCGCCGCCGCCGATGCAGATCGCGGCGACCCCGCGGCGCAGGTCGTGGCGTTCGAGCGCGTTGAGCAGCGTCACGATGATCCGCGCGCCCGATGCGCCGATCGGGTGACCCAAGGCGCAGGCGCCGCCATGCACGTTGAGCTGCTCGCGCGAGATTGCCATTTCGCGCATGAAGGCCATGGGCACGACGGCGAACGCCTCGTTGACCTCCCAAAGGTCCACGTCGCTCGCGCTCCAGCCGATTTCGTCGAGCAGCTTGCGCGCCGCCGGAATCGGCGCGGTCGTGAACCAGCCGGGGGCCTGGGCGTGGCTAGCATGGCCCAGGATTCGGGCGCGCACGTTCAGACCACGCTCGCTCGCGGCCGCGCGCGAGGCCAGGATCAGCGCCGCCGCCCCATCGGAGATCGACGAGGCGTTCGCGGCGGTCACGGTCCCGTCCTTGCGGAACGCGGGCTTGAGCGTCGGAATCCGGTCGGCCCGCGCGAGGGCCGGTTGTTCATCCTCGAGGACCCGGGTCTCGCCCTTGCGGGTGGTCACGGTGACCGGCGCGATCTCGCTGGCGAGATGCCCGGATGCCTGTGCCGCCAGAGCGTTCTCCAACGACCGGATCGCGTAGTCGTCCTGAGCTTCGCGCGTGAACTGGAATGATTTCGGCACAATCCTCGGCGAAGGTGCCCATCAGACGCCCCTTGTCGTAGGCGTCCTCCAGCCCGTCGAGGAACATGCTGTCCTTGACCTCCGCGTGACCCATGCGGGCGCCGCCGCGCATCTTCGGCAGCAGGTATGGGGCGTTCGACATGCTCTCCATGCCGCCGGCGGCCATGACCTCCGCCCGACCGAGCGTGATCTGATCGAAGGCCGACATTGCCGCCTTCATGCCCGATCCGCACATCTTGTTGACGGTGGTCGCGGGCACATCGTCGCCAAGATCGGCAGCAAAACCGGCCTGACGTGCAGGCGCCTGGCCCAATCCGGCGGGCAGTACGCATCCCATGACCACCTCATCCACGGCGCCGGCGCGCGCCTCGTCGAGAGCCGCCTTGATCGCGACCCCACCCAGCGACGGGGCGTCGGCTCCGGCCAGCGCTCCCTGAAAGGCGCCCATCGGCGTGCGGGCCGCCCCGGCGATGATGACCTCGTGCATGACGCTCTCCTGAAACCTGGAAACGCCTCTCGTTTACCGGATGGTGAAACCTGGGGTCTAGCACCGTTCTCGAGAACGACGGAGGCAGCTATCCGATGAACTCGTAGCCCAGGATCTGGATCAGGCATTGCTGATCACGGTTGATGCAGCGCGTATCGATGCGGCGTGCGCCGTGATCTTCAAGGACGGGATCCGCAAGCTGACCGACGACGGCCATTGCCGCGTCGTTCTGGACATGAGCTCGGTGGAGTTCATCGACAGCAGCGGTCTTGGTGCCATCGTCTCGGCGATGAAGGCGCTCGGTCCTGGACGGCGGCTTGACCTGGTCGCCCTGTCTCCGGCCGTCGCGCGGGTCTTCAAGCTGACGCGCATGGACACCGTCTTCTGTCTTTTCGAGACGATCGGCGCTGCGCTCGGCGAGGCCGAATCCGCGGCATGAGTGGGAACGTCGCCATACCGGCGAAACGCCTCGAGGCGGCCTTGCCGTCTCACCTTCACCACGCGCGGTTTGCCGGCACGAGTGCGGCCGTGCGCGAGGCGCTCGAACAGGCAAGCGAGCGGCTGGTTCTGGCGGGAGCCTCGGTCGAATGCCGCAGCCGGCTCGAACTCGTCCTCGCCGAGGTGCTCAACAACGTCGTGGAGCACGCCTATTGTGAGACGTCCGTTGGTCTCATCGAGCTGAAGATCTGGTCGACGGTCGACGGACTTGCCTGCGAGGTCGAGGATTACGGCCGGCCGATGCCGGACGGGGTTTTGCCGTCAGGCAAGCCGGCAGTGCTCGAGTGCCTGCGCGATGACCTCCCGGAAGGCGGCTTCGGCTGGCTGTTGATCCGCGAATTGGCGAACGAGCTGGGCTACCGGCGCGAGCGTGGATGCAACCGGTTGCGGTTCTGCGTGACCGGCCGTCCGGACAGGGATGTGTCGACCCGCGTCTCCTGACCCGGGGCCGGCGAAATTAACCGGCCGCATTTTCGCCCGAATCCGATCCAACTTCCGCCCGGTGGGGCCGCGATAGAGATCAGGCAGCTGCAAAGCTCCCTCGGCGCCGCCGATCAACTGCCCCCACCTGGTGCGGCGCCGAGGTCTACCTGCCCATTGGCAAGTCTGCGACCGCGCCGTAGGTTGCCGCCCGGAGCCACCGGGTGGGGGAAGATGCGGGATTTTCATGAGCCTGGCCGTTCGGCCGTCTTTGCGGCCAACGGCATGTGCGCCACGTCGCATCCGCTGGCGGCGGCGGTCGCGGTCGATATGCTGCGCGCCGGCGGCAACGCCGTCGATGCTGCCATCGCCGGAGCGGTTCTGCTGGGGTTCTGCGAGCCCCAGATGACGGGGCTCGGCGGTGATTGCTTTGCCCTGATCGCCGAGCCCGACGGCAGCCAGGTGACGGCACTGAACGGCTCGGGCAAGGCACCTGCGGGCATCGATGCCGACCGGCTGCGCGCCAAGGGCGAGACCATCGGACCCGGCTCGGCCGACGCGGTGACCGTGCCCGGAGCCGTCGACGCCTTTTGCCGCCTGTCGGAAACGCGGGGGCGCCTGTCTCTGGCCGAGGTTCTCGCGCCGGCCATCCGCTATGCCGAGGATGGCATTCCGGTGGCGCCGCGCGTGGCCTTTGACTGGGCCGCGTCTGTGGGTGGGCTGCAGGGCGCCGCGCGGGAGAAGTTCCTGCTGAACGGTGAGGCGCCCCGGGTGGGCGACATCTTCCGTGCGCAAGGTCAGGCGGAGGTCCTCCGGCGCATTGCGGCCGAGGGCCGCGCAGGCTTCTACGAGGGCGAGGTGGCGGAGGACATGGTCGCGGCTCTCGCCGAGGCCGGTGGCGCCCATGTGGCCGGCGACTTTTCAGCCACGGCCTGCGAGTGGGGAAAACCGGTCTCGGGCGACTACAAGGGCACGGACCTGCTGGAGCATCCGCCGAACGGGCAGGGCGCGACCGCGATCCTGCTGTCGCGCATTCTGGCTCGCTTCGATCTGGCCTCGATGGACCCTCTGGGCGCCGATCGCGCGCATCTGGAGATCGAAGCGACCAAGCTCGCGTATGACGCGCGGAACCGGTTCGTCGCCGACACGGCCCATGCCGGCGGCGTCGAGCGAATGCTGCGGGACGAAACGGCGGACGCCCTCGCCGCGCTGATCGACCCGCGTCAGGCGATGGCCAGCCCCGCCGACCTCGCCGAGGCGGTGCACCGCGACACAATCTACATCACCGTGGTGGACGAGGACCGGCTGACGGTCTCTCTGATCTATTCGATCTTCCACAGTTTCGGCTCGGGACTGGTTTCACCGAAATTCGGGATCCTGTTCCACAACCGCGGTGCCGGCTTCACACTGGCACAGGGCCATCCCAACGAGATCGGCGGCGGCAAGCGCCCGATGCACACCATCATTCCGGCCATGCTGGCCAACGACGGCGTTGTCGGAACCGCGTTCGGCGTGATGGGCGGACAGTATCAGGCGACCGGGCACGCGCGATTCCTGACGAACCTCGTGGATTTCGGGATGAATCCGCAATCGGCGATCGACGCGCCGCGCATCTTCTGGGAGGCGGGCGAGGTCAAGGCCGAGCGCGGCTATTCTCGATCCGTCTGCGAAGAGCTCACCGCGCGTGGCCACAAGGTGAAGGTGCCCGACGCGCCCATCGGCGGCGCGCAGGCGATCCGCCTCCATCGCGAACGCGGTATCCTGGAGGGCGCCTCCGATCCGCGCAAGGATGGCTGCGCCCTCGGATACTGACCAGCGGGGAGGGACGCGCGGCACGGACAATCGCGAACTCTGCCGCCGCGGATCGGGGCCTGCAGGCGCGGCCTGGCCGGGCTGCCGTTCGCGAACGGCTGGCTTCGGGCGGATTTCGTGGAGAGGGCCCGACCGGCACGGCCGGGTGCCGGTCAGTTCAGCTGGAAATGCAGCGGGTAGTGCCCGTCCTCGAGTTCGCCGAAGAGGTCGGCCATATCGGGATGGTCGATAGGCTCGCCGGTATTGTCGGGCAACAGGTTCTGCTCGGACACGTAAGCCACGTAATAGCTGTGCTCGTTCTCGGCCAGAAGGTGATAGAAGGGTTGGTCCTTGGCGGGCCGAGCCTCTTCGGGGATGGCCTCGTACCATTCCTGGGAATTCGAGAAGATCGCGTCCACATCGAAAATCACACCGCGAAACGGATGTTTGCGGTGGCGCACGATCTGGCCCAGGTGATACTTGGCTCGCGACTTCAGCATGGTACTTCCTCTCATCCTTGCCTATTACGCGTCGCGGGCGGCAGAAGTCCATGCCCGGCGAGGGCTTGGGCGGGAAACACACTGTGGCTTTGATCCTGACAGTCGCGGAGGTGACGGCGCCCGTCTTTCTTCTGGCCGCGATCGGTTTCGCGTGGGTCCGTCTCGGATTCGAGTACCGGATGGAGTTCGTCACGCGGATGGCGATGACGCTGTCGGTGCCATGCCTGATCTTCGTCTCGCTGATGCGCACCGAGATCTCGCCCGCCGCGCTGTCCACGCTTTCGTTGGCGGCCCTCGCGACCTACGGAGCGGTCGGGCTGGGGTCCTTGGCGCTGGTCCTGACCGGCCGGCTCGGGATCAGGACCTACCTCGCGCCGATCGTCTTCGGGAACACCGGAAACCTAGGCCTGCCACTGGCCCTTTTCGCCTTCGGGGACGAGGGGCTGGGATATGCGGTGGTCGTCTTCGCGATCATGGCGATCCTCTCCTTCACCATAGGCGTCTGGCTGGTCTCGGGCGGAGGAGGTTTTCTCAAGGTCCTGCGCGAGCCGATGGTGACCGGGACGCTGCTGGGCGCACTTTTCCTGTGGCAGGGGTGGGAGACGCCGACCTTCCTGACCAACACGCTGAGCCTGATCGGGCAGCTCGCGATTCCGCTGATGCTGATCACGCTGGGCGTGGCGGTGGCGCGGCTGTCACCAGGCCGGCTGGGCCGGGCGGTCTGGCTCTCGCTGGCCAAGGCCGGTCTCTGCATCGCGGCGGCGTCGGCGGTGGGGCGGTGGTTCGATCTGCCGCCCGTGGCGTTCGCCGTGCTGGTGCTGCAGGTGGCGACCCCGGTGGCGGTCACGTCCTACCTGCTGGCCGAGAAATACGGCGCCGATTCGGACGCGGTGGCGGGGCTGGTGGTTGTCTCGACGCTTCTGTCCGTGGCCATCCTGCCGGCGCTCCTCGCAGTCGTCATGTAGCTGCGACACAGGGGGCGTTCCCGTCCCGCGTGCAATGGTCTATGCTGATCCGCAAAACAAACAAGATACGAGCGAGAGGCAAATGAGCAGACTTCTCCGCACGGTCGTCCTTGTCTTCTTTGTCGCGAGTTGCGGCAGCGGCAAGTATTCGGCCCCGCGCGACCTCGACAACGCCTGCAGCATAGTCGCCCAGAGGCCGACCTACCTCAAGGCGATGAAGCGCTCCGAGCAGCGCTGGGGCGTGCCGATCCACGTCCAGATGGCGACCATCCACCAGGAATCCCGGTTCGTGGGCAATGCCCGCACGCCGATGAGATTCGCGCTCGGCATCATACCCATGGGACGGCAGAGTTCGGCCTACGGCTACAGCCAGGCGCTCGACAATACCTGGGACGAGTACAAGAGCGAAGCCGGTCGCTGGCGGGCGCGGCGCGACAATATCCGCGACGCGACCGACTTCATCGGCTGGTACATGACCAAGACGAAGGGGCGCAACGGCATTCAGCTGAGCGACGCCTACAACCAGTACCTGGCCTATCACGAGGGTCATGCGGGCTACGCGCGCGGCAGCTACCATCGCAAGGCCTGGCTCAAGAAGGTCGCAGGCCGGGTGGCCGTGCGGTCGGAATACTACCGCGGCCAGCTCGCGGCCTGCGGTCGCGGCTGACCTTGGCGGGGCGCGCGGCGCCTCGGACTGGGCAGGCCCCGCCGCTCGTTGCCGCGGCGCAATTCGACGCGGGCGCGCCCGGCGGTGCTCGCGGAGCGAGTGATCATCGGCTGCGCGCGTCGATCTCCTGGGGGATGCTGAAGAGGCGGGCGGAAATCTCGCCGCCCGTCTCGAGCGGACCGAGCGCGACAGTCGTTGTCTGACCCGAACTGTCGTTGATCACCCATTGACGCAGTTCCACCGGATCGTCGGTGAACTTGAGCTGGATTGAGCCGTATTCGGGATGCTCGGGATCCTGGGCGGTCACGACCGTGGCGGTCCCGTCATGGTCGTGGCCGGTGACCATGCTGCGGCGGGCAAGGTCCACGTTCGCCTCGAGGATCAGGTTCAAGGGAGTCCGGCGCAGCGGGTATTGCTCGGGCATTCCGATGTTGGAGGCCCCGTCGAAGACCGCCACCTGGCCGCCCCCCGCCATGACCAGGGTCTGGTCTGGCGGCGCGTATTCGAACCGGACACGGCCCGGGCGCTTGATGAAGAGCCGGCCCGTGGAGATCGTGCCGTCGCCGTTGATCTGCGTGAAGTCGGCCTCGGCGGTGCGCAGGCCATTCAGGTAGGCCGAGATCTGCGACAGAGACAGCTTGTCGGCCTGCGCCGGAAGGGCGAGCAGAAGCAGGGCGAGCGGGGCGGCAAACGCGCGAAGTCGGAACATCATGGCCTCTAGATAGGAAACGGGGCGCGCCCTGACAGTCGCAGGTCGCGAAGACGTGTGTCCATGGTGGCGCGAACCCGCGTCGCTGTCATGAACGCAGTTCGCGGCGCCTGCAATTGTCGGTTGAATGCCGCCAGTGAAGACCCACCCGGCCGACAAGGCACGGGCGCTTCAGTCCAGTGGCTCCAGGATCTGTTCGAGCTGCTGTCTCAGATGCGCGTGTTGGCTCGGCAGCTTGAGGGCCTGGCCCAGATGCGCGCGGTCTTCGTCGCGTTCAAAGCCGGGCTCGTCGGTCGCGATCTCGAAAAGCACGCCGCCAGGGGAGCGGAAATAGATCGCCCAGAAATAATCGCGGTCGATCGGGGGCGTGATACGGAAGCCTGCCCCGGTCAGTTCCTGGCGCACTTCGGACTGCACGGCCCTCGAGGGAACCGAGAAGGCGACGTGATGCACCGAGCCCGCGCCCTGCCGCCCCGACGGCATGTCAGGCCGGACTTCGATGTCAATGATCCCGGCGCCGTTGCCGGCCGGGAGGGCGAAGCGGACATTGGCGCCGTCGCGTGCCATCTCGTCATAGCCCATGATCCGCAGGAGTTCGGCTGTTGGCGTCTCGTCTGCGAGGCGGAGAGTGACGGAGTGGAATCCCCGAATGGCCTGATCGGCCGGGACACCACCGTCCAGCCACGCGTCGCGCCCGTCGTCGGCCTCGACGAGGGCCAGCCGCTCGCCGTCGGGGCCATCGAAGACCAGACGCGGCGCGCCGAAGACGATTTCGCGTTCGACATTCGCCACCCCGTGCTCGCTCAGGCGGACCGACCAGGCCGCGAGGCTGCCGCTCGGGACCATGAAGGCGGTCAGCGAAACCTCGCCCGTGCCCGGTTTGCCACGTGCCGCGTCGGGAAAGGGGAAATAGGTCATCACCGTCCCCGGCGTGCCGATTCCGTCGCCGTAATAGAGGTGGTAGACGTCGGGCGCGTCGAAATTCACTGTCTTCTTCACCCGGCGCAGACCCAGCGTCCCGGTATGGAACGCATTGTTCGCGCGGGCCGAACTGGCCAAAGCCGTGACGTGGTGCAAACCGTTGATCTGCGGAATCATTGTGCGGCTCCATCAGTGCGTGTCGGGGAACATAGGTGCGGGGTGCGCGGCTGCACATTGCTGCCAGGCGAACGTGCCCTCTGCGCGCCCGCACAACCGGTGTCCCGGCTCGAGCGCCCCCTACCCGACGCCGCGACGGCGGGGTAGGCTTGCCGCCGAAGCATTTCCAGAAGGAGGTTGCCCAATGGGCCTGAGATTGAATGACACGGTGCCGGATTTCACCGCAGAGACCACGGAAGGCACCATCAGCTTTCACGAGTGGATCGGCGACAACTATGCCGTCCTGTTCTCGCACCCCAAGGATTTCACACCCGTTTGCACCACCGAGTTCGGCGCCGTGGCGCAACTCGCCGACGAATGGAAGAAGCGCGACGTCAAGGTCATCGGCATCTCCGTGGACGACGTGGACGATCATGTGCGCTGGAAGGGCGATATCGAAAGCGTGGCCGGTGTCCCCGCCGGGTTTCCGATCATCGCCGACAAGTCGCTGGAGGTCTCCAAGGCGCTCGACATGCTGCCCGCCGATGCCTACCTGCCCGACGGCCGGACAGCGGCCGACACGGCGGCGGTGCGCACGGTCTACATCGTCGGACCGGACAAGAAGCTGCGCCTGTCGATGACCTACCCGATGTCGGTAGGTCGCAACTTCGCCGAGATCCTGCGGGCCCTCGACGCGGTGATGCTGACCGATGGCGTGCCCATCGCGACCCCCGCCAACTGGGTCCAGGGCGAGGACGTGATCGTCGCGCTCACCGTCAGCGACGAGGATGCGACCAAGCGCTTCGGGGAGTTCGACGCCAAGCTGCCCTATCTGCGTACCGTGCCGCAGCCTGGCTGAGCCTCGCCAGCGCATGTCCGACCGGCCGCTCCGGCGCAAGCTGATCCGCCTCGCCTTTCGTCTCGCGCCGGGGCGGACCCATGCCGAGGCCGCCTGGCCGAACCTGTCGATCGCGCGGTCCCGCGACGGGCGTGCAGGCGAGGCGCAATGGCGCGATCGACCGCTGTGCGCGCTGTTGCCACTGGCCGCGCTGCCTCCGGCCGAGACGGTCAGCGTCGTCGGGTCGGGGCCGTCGATGGCGCAGATCGATCCGCGCCGGCTGCCTGGCCTGCCGATCCTGCTCAACGGCGCGGTCTCGCTGGCACCGCGTCTCGGACGCGAGATCGTTCTGGCCGTGGAGGACGAACGGTTCGTCTGGCGTCGGTTCGAATTGATGCGGAAAGCCGTGCCCGACGACGCGACGTGCCTCTTTTCCGTATCCGTCCTGCGGGCGCTGGCCGAGCGGGGCGCCGGTTGGCTCGCCGGTCGCCGCGTGATCCTCCTCGACAACCTGTTGAAGCCCTATGGCGCGCGGCGACAAGACCTGACCGCGTCGGAGGTGGCGCCGAGGGTATTCCGGCACGGCGATGCGGCGGTGTCGCGCGACCCCGAGACCGGAGTGGTGATCGCGGGCACGGTGGCCCTGTCCGCGGTGCAGGTCGCGCTCGGCCTCGGGGTCAAGCGGGTCGCACTTGCTGGTGTCGATCTCTCGGACACCGATGCGCCGCGCTTCTACGAGACTTCGGGGGATCGCGCGCCCTCCGGAATCGAGAGCGGGCAGGCGCGGATCCTGTCCCATTTCGCAGCCGCCAACGCGTTGGCCCTCTCGCGCGGTCAACGACTGGAGACAGTGACCCCCGGCTCCGCGCTGGAGACCATCGGGATCCCTTACAGACCGCTCTGAGACGGGGCCCGAAGTCAGCGGGATGTTGTCGTGCATCGAATGATGGACCCGGCGCGTCCGTGGCAGCAAAGTGCACCCATCACAGATACCTTCGTAAGCCACCTCGATGCTCGCTCACCGGCTAGCGCTATGCATCCGGACGCGCGCCTGGCCTTTCCGATGCCGGTCGGCCGCTTCTGGTCCGCCATGACCTTGCGGCGCTGCGTACCGGGGGCGACCGCGACGCCTTGACGGACGACCCCGGTTTCTGGCGGTATGCGCCGCTTTTGCCGGTCGGCGATCCGGCGAACCGGGTAAGCCTGGGCGAGGTGATCACGCCGCTGATCCCACTGGCCCGCCGGACACTGGGGGCGGGCCGTGGTCAAGGACGAGGGGCGGCTGCCCACCGGCAGCTTCAAGGCGCGGGGCCTTGCGCTGGCCGTGGCAATGGCCAGGGAGTTCGGCCTGGACCATCTGGCGATCCCGACGAATGGCAACGCCAAGGCGGCGATGGCGGCATATGCGGCCCGCGCGGGCCTGCGGGCGACGGTGTTCTGCCCGTCCGACATGCCCGACATCAACATCCGCGAGATCCAGCAGCAGGGCGCGACGACCTTCCTGGTCGACGGGCCGATCAACGAGTGCGGCAAGATCGTCGGAGAGGGCAGGGAAGCGGTCGGCTGGTTCGACGTCTCGACCCTGATGGAGCCCGGACCGGATCGAAGGCAAGAAGACGATGGGTCTGGAACTGACGCAGCAGTTCGGCTGGCGGCTGCCCGACGTGATCTTCTATCCTGCCGGCGGCGGGACTGGGCTGATCGGCATGTGGAAGGCGTGTCGATCTGACCGGCGACCTTTGGCGTTGGAAGCAAGACAAGATGACATTGGGTGCTCTGGCCCCGATCGCCGAAAAGCTCAGGTGACCCGGCCAGATGCTTCGGCAAACCGGGGAGAGCGTATCAGCCGCGCCCGAAACTCCTGCCGCGTCCTGGGTAACGGCGCCGGGCCGGGATCGTCGACCGAACCGGGCGCGTTCGAGGCGACGGCGCGAAAAGAGGCTTCGGCCCTCATCGCGCAACCCGCATCTGATGCATCGGGTGAACGCGTCGAGAACGCGGACAAGACCAGCGACGGGGCGTCAAATGGCTCCGACCGCACGAAGAATTGCAGCGGAACGCGCGTCTTCCCGACACTTCCCGCAGGTCAGCGGGCCTTGCAGGGGCTCGAGGGGATTTGCCGCGCCGGCGCTCAGTCGCGGACGGCGGCGATCATCCGTGCGACATTGTCGGGATCGGCGTCGGGCGTGATGCCGTGCCCCAGGTTGAAGATGTGCGGCCCGCCGCGGAACGCCTGCACGATCCGCCGGGTCTCGGATTCCAGCTCGGGTCCGCCGGTCACAAGGTGGCGGGGATCGAGATTGCCCTGAACGCAGACGGCTGGCGCTCCGCTTTCGGGCTGCTGTACGTGGCGCACGGCCCAATGGGCGTCGACGGCGCTGTCGAGCGCGATGCAATCGCCACCTGTTGCCGCGGCGAATCCCTCGTATCTCTCGCCGGCCTCGCGCGGAAAGACGATCACCGGCACGTCATGGCGGTCCTTGAGGGCGGCGACGATGCGGCGCGTCGGCTCGACCGCATAGCGGTCGAAGTCCGCACCCTTCAGCGACCCCGCCCAGCTGTCGAAGATCTTGATGACCTCGGCTCCGGCATCGACCTGTTGCGAAAGGTAGGAGATCGTCGCGTCCGTCAATCGCTCGATCAGCGCGTCGAAGACGGCCGGGTTTTCGTCCTTGAGCTTGTGTGCCGGACCCTGGTCGGGCGTGCCGCGGCCAGCGACCATGTAGGTGGCGACGGTCCAGGGCGCGCCGGCGAACCCGATCAGCGGCACGTCGGCGGGAAGTTCGCGACGCAGGATGCGCACTGTCTCGTAGATCGGCGACAACGTCGCGTCGATCTCCGATGCCGGGCGCAACTGCGCCATGTCGCTTTCCCTGGTCACCGTCGAGAGGCGCGGCCCCTCTCCCTGGACGAACCACAGATCAGCGCCGAGCGCCTGCGGCACGAGAAGGATGTCGGCAAAAAGGATCGCCGCGTCGAAGCCGAAGCGACGGATCGGTTGCAGCGTCACTTCCGCGGCCAGATCGGGGTTGTAGCAGAGGCTGAGGAAATCTCCTGCCTTCGCGCGCGTGGCACGATATTCGGGCAGGTAGCGACCGGCCTGGCGCATCATCCAGATCGGCGGCGTGTCCAGCGGTTCACCGGCCAGCGCGCGCAGAAGCTTCTTCTCGGCCATGTGTCCTCCCCGGTCGATGCCGGCGTTCGTCCCAGCCGTTCGGCCCGGTGTCAAGGCGCGTTGCCTCGGCCGCGCAGCGAGACTAGACGGAGAGCCATGCTGGACCTGCCTTCCCCCCGCTCCCCGCTCAAGATCGGCACACGCGGCTCGCCGCTTGCACTCGCGCAGGCCAACGAGACCCGCGATCGGTTGTCGCAGGCGCACGATCTGCCGCTCGAGGCCTTCCAGATCGTCGTCATCCGGACGACGGGCGATCGGGTCATCGACCGGCCCCTGAAGGAACTGGGCGGCAAGGGCCTGTTCACGCGCGAGATCGAGGATGCGCTGCTGCGCGACCAGATCGACATCGCCGTCCATTCGATGAAGGACATGCCGGTCGCGCAGCCGGACGGCCTGCTTCTCGACACCTATCTGCCGCGCGAGGACGTGCGCGACGCCTTCATCAGCGAGAGTGACGGAGGATTGTCCGATCTGCCCGAGGGCGCCACGGTCGGGACCTCCAGTCTGCGGCGCAAGTCGCAACTGCTGCACCGGCGCCCGGACCTGCAGGTCGTGGAGTTTCGCGGCAATGTGCAGACACGCCTGAAAAAGCTGTCGGACGGGGTCGCCACGGCCACGTTCCTCGCCATGGCGGGCCTCAACCGGCTCAAGGCGGGCGATGTGCCGCGCCGGCCGATACCGCCCGAGCAGATGCTTCCGGCAGTGGCGCAAGGCGCAATCGGGATCGAGAGGCGCGCGTCGGACACGGGCGCGGCCGCGCTGCTGGAGCCGATCCATCATCGCGAGACCGGGTACCGGCTGGCGGCCGAGCGGGCGTTCCTCGCCGCGCTCGACGGGTCATGCGAGACGCCCATTGCCGGGCTCGCGGACCTCGATGGCGACCGGCTGCGCCTGCGCGGCGAGATCCTCAGGACGGACGGCTCGGCGGCGCTGGCCGACGACGTCAGCGGTCCCGTTTCAGAGGGTGCCGAGATGGGACGTGCCCTCGCGGCGGGCCTGCTGGACGAGGCCGGGCCGCACTTCTTCGACTGGCGCTAGTCGGCCTCGCGGGTCTTGGCGATCAGCTCGAGCACTCGCGGGCCCATCGCCGCGACGATCAGCTCGACCCCGGCCGCGTTGGGGTGGATGCCGTCGGCCTGCATGTACGTGGTCAGCGCAGCCTCGGTGTCGCGCGTCGCCTGAAGCGGGGCGAAGAAGCCTTCGGCAAGCAGCGTGTCGTGCGCCTTCGCCAGTTCCGGCCAGATCGCGTCGAACGCCGCCTTGTAGTCGGGTCCGTAATTGCCCGGCGCCTGCCAGGCCACGAGCAGCACATCGACGTCCGCGTCGTCGGCGGCCTGCAGGATGCCGTCGATGTTCGCGCGGCTGACCGCCGGATCGATACCGCGCAGAAGATCGTTGCCGCCAAGGGCGACAATCATCGCGTCGACATCCGGAGTCAGCGTCCAGCCGACGCGCGACAGGCCGCCAGCGGTGGTGTCGCCTGAAACGCCGGCGTTCAGGACCTTCACATCGGCACCGGCCGCGCGCAGCCAGCCTTCCAGACGGGGCACGAACCCGTCCTCGATCGGCAGGCCGTAGCCCTGCGTCAGAGAGTCGCCGAGCGCGGCCACGACCACCTGATCGGCCGCGGCCGGCAGTGCACCCGTGCACAGAGCCAGGGCGAGAGCGAAGTGGCATGCGGCGCGGCGGGCCCCATATCGAAGGAGGCGAGACCGGCGAGGGAGCCCGACCATGAATGAAGATCCGATCCTGCAGCTCGAACGGGCCGAACTGACGCTCGACGGTGCGGCGGGGCCGGTCATCATACTCAAGGGCGTCACATTGTCCGTCGCGCGCGGTGAAACGGTCGGGCTGGTGGGGCCGTCTGGATCCGGCAAATCATCTCTCCTCATGCTCATGGGCGGTCTCGAGCGGGCGACAGGCGGGGCGGTGATTGCGCTTGGTCGCGATCTCACCTCGCTTGGCGAGGATGATCTAGCCCGTTTTCGTCGCGATCACATGGGCGTGGTCTTCCAGTCCTTCCATCTGATCCCGACGATGACGGCGCTCGAAAACGTGGCGACCCCGCTGGAACTGGCAGGCCACCGCGATGCCCATGAGCGCGCCGCGGCCGAGCTTGCGGCGATGGGGCTGGCGGACCGGGCCCAGCATTACCCGGCGCAATTGTCCGGCGGCGAGCAGCAGCGCGTGGCGCTTGCCCGCGCCTTCGCGCCGCGACCCGACATCCTGCTCGCGGACGAGCCGACGGGCAATCTGGACGAGGCGACGGGCCGCACGATCATGGACCTGCTCTTCGAGTTGCGCGACCGCCACGGCGCGACGCTTGTTCTGGTCACCCACGCGCGTGATCTGGCCGACCGCTGCGACCGGGTCATCCAGCTTCGCGGACGGTGCGATCGAGTCGCACGTGGCAAGGGCGGCCGAATGACACCGACAATGCGGATCGTTATGCGCATCGCGGCGCGCGAACTCAGGGGCGGACTGGGCCGGTTCCGGGTCTTTCTTGCCTGCCTTGCTCTCGGGGTCGCGGCGATCGCGGCGGTGGGGCTGGTGCGGGAGGGGATCGAGCGCGGGATCCAGCGCGAGGGCGCGGTGATCCTGGGCGGCGATGCGGCGATCGAGCTGACCTACCGCTTCGCAACCGACGAGGAGCGAACCTGGTTCGAGCAGCAAGGCCAGGTCTCCGAGATCGTCGACTTTCGCTCCATGATAGCTTTCGGCGACGAGCGCGCTCTGACGCAGGTGAAGGGCGTCGATGCCGCCTATCCTCTTCGCGGCCATGTCGAGCTGGAGGGGGACATCACGCTGGCGGAGGCTCTGGCGGTCGTTGACGGACTGCCGGGTGCGGCGATGGATCGGGTACTGGTGGACCGCGCAGGGCTGGCGCGGGGCGACATGTTCCGCCTTGGCACGAAGGCATTTCGTCTTGGCGCGGTTCTGACGCGCGAGCCCGACAGTGCGACTGGCGGGTTCGGCCTCGGACCGCGGACGATCCTGCGGACCGCCGATCTCGACGGGTCGGGTCTGCTCGGGCCCGGTACGCTTTACGAGACCGAATATCGTCTGAACCTGCCGTCCGGGACCGACCTCGACGCCCTGCGCCGTGCGGCCGAGGAGGAGCTTCCGGAGGGTATCCGCTGGCGCGACCGGCGCAACGGAGCGGCGGGACTGACCCGGTTCGTCGAGCGGCTGGGCGCGTTTCTCGTGCTGACCGGCCTTGCCGGTCTGGCTGTCGGCGGCGTCGGCGTCTCGTCCGCCGTGCGCGCTTATCTGGAGACGAAGACCGCCACCATTGCCACGCTCAAGACGCTCGGCGCCGACCGGAGGACGATCTTCCTGACCTATTTTCTGCAAGTAGGGGTACTGGCGCTCGTTGGCATCGCGCTGGGCCTGCTGCTGGGGGCGGCGTTGCCGCTGGCTTTCGCGCCGCTGATCGAGGCGCGCCTGCCTGTCCCGGCGGCGTTCGGGCTCTATCCCGCACCGCTGGCCGAGGCGGCGCTCTACGGCGTGCTGGCGGCGCTTCTGTTCACGTTATGGCCGCTTGCACGGACCGAGGATGTGCGGGCCGCGGCGCTCTACCGAGACAGCATCGACCGACAAGGGTTGCCTCGGCCGCTGTGGATCGTGGCGACAGCGGCACTTCTGGCGCTGCTGGTCGCGACGGCGGCGCTGCTGACGGGACTGGCGGCGCTGACGATCTGGTCGGCTGTGGGCGTGCTGGGCGCATTTCTGGTCCTGCTCGGTGCGGCCTGGGCGGCGCGGCGGTTGGCGAAACGGGCAGCACGGGCGCGCGCCCTGCGCGGGTTCCCCACGCTGCGGCTGGCACTCGGCGCGATCGGAGGCCCTGGCGGGGAGGCGTCGTCGGTCGTCGTGTCGTTGGGGCTCGGTCTGGCGGTGCTCGCTTCGGTTGGGCAGGTCGACGCCAACCTGCGCGCGGCCATCGCCCGCGATCTGCCCGAGGTGGCGCCGTCCTACTTCGTCGTCGACATCCAGAACGACCAGATTGACGGCTTTCTGACGAAGCTCGAAGCCGATCCGGACGTCTCCCGCGTCGAGAGCGCGCCGATGTTGCGCGGCATCATCACCCAGATAAACGGACGCCCCGCGCGCGAGGTGGCCGGGCCGCACTGGGTCCTGCGCGGGGACAGGGGCGTCACCTACTCCGATCGCCCGCCCGATCAGACCCGGGTGACCGCAGGTGCCTGGTGGCCCGAGGATTACGACGGTGCGCCCCAGTTGAGCTTCGCCGCCGAAGAGGCCGAGGAGATCGGCCTCGAATTGGGCGACACGCTGACGGTGGATATTCTCGGGCGGCCGATCGTAGCCACGATCACGTCATTCCGCGTCGTGGACTTCTCCACTGCCGGGATCGGTTTCGTGATGGCGATGAACCCCGCCGCGTTGCGCGGCGCGCCGCACACCCACATCGCGACCATCTATGCCGAGGAAGCCGCCGAGGGGCGGCTCCTGCGAGAACTGGCGGCGGCCTACCCGAACATCACGGCGATCCGGGTGCGCGATGCGATCGACCGGGTGAGCGAAGTGCTGGCGGGCATCGCGGCGGCGGTAACCTATGGCGCTGCGGCGACCCTCGTTACGGGAATCATCGTTCTGATCGGCGCGGTCGCGGCAGGCGAGGGCGCGCGGACTTACGAAGCTGCGGTCCTCAAGACGCTCGGCGCAAGTCGTCGGGCGATCCTGACCAACTTCGCCTTGCGCTCGGCGATGCTGGGGGCGGCGGCCGGTCTCGTGGCCATCGCCGCCGGCGGGCTCGCGGGATGGGGCGTCAGCCACTTCGTCATGGAGACGAGCTATCGGTTCGAACCGGTCTCGGCCCTGGCGATCGTCGCGGGTGGCGTTGCGGTGACGCTGACGGCGGGAATCGCCTTTGCCTGGCGGCCACTGTCCGCGCGGCCGGCCCGAATTCTGCGCGCCAGGGAATAGGCGGCATCCCGGCTTCTTGCGCCAAAAGGCAGAAATGGCTATGGCGCTGGAAATGACCGGCAAAGTCGTCCTCATGAACGACACGCGCGCTGACGCGCATTACGGCTGCGACCGCGTGATGACGGTCTTGGAGCGAAAGTTGCGGGATCATGGGGTGGAGCCTGTCGCCAGCAGCGCGGTCAACGCGGATTGGCGAGAGGACCCTGCCTTTCTGCGGTCCATGGACGAGGCCGACGGGATCGTCATCAACGGCGAGGGCACGTTCCACCACGGCTCGGCTCGCGGGGAGAGGCTTCTCAGGGTCATGGATCATCCGGCCCGCGGAACGAAGCCCGTCTTCCTGATCAATGCGCTCTACCAGGAGAACCCGGACTTCTGGGTGAACGACCTGCGACGAATTGAGATCATCTCGGCGCGCGACGGACGGAGTGCGCGTGACCTGTCGCGGCAGCTGGGGCAGAGGATCGACCACATGCCAGACCTTACCCTCTGCGAGGGGCCGCTGGATGTCGCGGGACATCGCGAGGGACTGGTCATCGGTGACAGCAAGAAGAGGCGGGTCACCCGGCGCCTGGAACGGCTCGCCCGGATTCGCGGCGATGCCACCTTCGTGCCGACGGCGAAGACCCGTACACGCATCAGCACGAAGCGCCGCAATCCGGTCCGGCGTGCGCTCGGAAGCTTCGTCGAGAACATGAACGCGCGGGTCGCGCGGTGGCGGGGGCCGGAATGGCGCTTCTTTCCCGACGAGGCGGGTTATGCCGAGGCGATCGCGGGCGCGCGGCTGCACGTCACCGGCCGGTTCCACGGCGTCTGCTTCTCGATGCTGACGGCGACGCCGTTCCTGTGCCTGACGTCGAATTCCTGGAAGGTCGAGGCCTTGCTGGAAGACGCAGGCCTTTCGCGCGACCGGCTCAGGCGGCTCGACGGCCTGTCGAGTGACCTCGATGTCGCCGGCAGGTGGGATTTTTCGCCCGCGGAGCGCGTCTCGCTTTCGGAATTCCTCGATCGGGCGGTGATGCAGAGCGACGATCTGATGTCGCGGATCGCGCGGACGCTCCATGACGGCTGAGCATCTTTTCCGGCGCATGCACCACTACTGCATGCTGCGCCACCCGCGCGAAGCGGCACGAGCGCAGTATCATCAGTCGATCTCGCGGCCCTTGGCGTCTCTCCGGGAGGAACTGCGCGACAAAAGCGTGGCGCTCGTCGGGAACGCGCGGCGGATGACCGAGGGGCAGGGCGAGGAGATCGACGCGCACGACATCGTGGTGCGCATGAACGGCGCGCCGGGCACGGGAACGTCGGCGCGTGGTCAGAGGGTCGACTGGCTCGCTTCAGGTATTGCGATCCGGAATATCGAGGCGCAGCGATACCTCTGGACGGGCGGGAAGACCTGGCAGCTCCCGTTCGCGTGGGCGGAGTCGGGGCGTCTGGTCATGTTTCCCGAAGCGGAACGGGAAAGGATGAAGGCGATCATCGGGGCGCGGCCGTCGACTGGCGCAATGTGCGTCTGGATCGTCAAGGATTCGATGGCCGCGCGCCTCGACCTTTACGGCTTCGACTTCTTCGCCTCGCGCTCGCTCTCCAGCGAACGCGGGCGGTACGAGGGCCCGCACAACTTCGATGGGGAAGCCGGCTGGATCACCGGCATCATCGCGGCCGACCCCCGGTTCAGCATCGTCAGGCCCTGAGACGCGCCGGAGGGCCCAGGGGCCTCAGCCGTAGACCAGCCTCGGCAGCCAGGTGATGATCTGCGGGAAGACCATGCATAGCGTCAGGCCGACAATCTGCAGCCCGAGGAACGGCAGGGCCGACTTGAAGATGTCGGTCATCGGAATCTCGGGTGGCGCCACGCCCCGCAGGTAGAAGAGCGCGTAGCCGAAGGGCGGCGACAGGAAGCTCATCTGCATGTTCACGAGGTAGAGCACCCCGAACCACAGAACGAGATCATCAGGGGCATCCAGTCCGAAGGACTGCGCGCCCAGCGCCTTGATGATCGGCACGAAGATCGGCACGCAGAGCAGCAGGATGCCGACCCAGTCGAGGAACATCCCCAGCACGACAAGCACGATCTGCATCACGATCAGGATGCCCCAGGGACCGAGGCCGAAGCCCTGCAGCGCGTTCTGCACGAATTGCTGCCCGCCCTCGAGGACGTAGAGACCCACGAAGATCGTCGCGCCGAACATGATCCAGATCACCATGGCCGAAGCCTTGAGCGTGGTGATGCAGGCCTCGCGCACCGTCGGCCAGTCGAGCTTGCGGTGGATGGCCGCGACAATGAAGGCGCCGAACGTGCCGATGCCCGCGGCCTCAACCGGTGTCGCCACGCCCGAGAAGATCACGCCCAGCACGATCACGATGAGCGCGATCGGGGCCGCCATCTTGCCGATGAGGCGGACCTTGTCGCGGTTGCTGATCCGCTCCTCCATGGGGATCGGCGGGCCCAGCTTCGGGTTTATGTAGCTGCGAACGACCACGTAGGCGATGTACATGCCCGACAGCAGCAGACCCGGGATCACTGCGCCGATGAAGAGCTCTCCCACCGACTGCTCGGCGACGACGGCGTAGATGATCGCGAGGATCGAGGGCGGGATGAGGATGCCGAGCGTGCCGCCCGCCATGATCGAGCCCATGGCGATCTTGGGGTCGTAGTCGCGCGCCAGCATCGCCGGCAGGGCGATGATGCCCATGGTCACCACGGCCGCGCCGATCACGCCGACCATGGCAGCGAGGATCGTCGAGGCAAGGATGGTCGCGGCCGCCAGTCCGCCCTTCACCCCGCCCAGCACCTTGTAGATGACGTCGAACATGTCGTTGATGATGCCCGCCCGTTCGAGCATCGCCGCCATGAAGATGAAGAGCGGGATCGCGCTGAGCTGGTAGTTCGTCATCAGCGGGAAGATCCGGCTGGGCACGATGTTGAGCGCCCGCTCGTCGCCGAGGGCGAAAAGGAAGACGCAGGCCAGACCGCCCGTGACGAAGGCCAGCGGAAGGCCCGCCATCAGCAGCGCCAGAAGGCTGCCGAACATGATGAGTGTCAGCCACTCGATACCGATCTCGAGACCCATGTCAGGCGGTTCCTTCGTGCGTGCGTGCGACGTGATGGTCGAAGCCTTCGTCACCCGGCGGCGGTGTGCCCCGCATGAGCGTCTGGATGTCCTTGAGAACCTTGCTGACCCCCTGCAGGATCAGGAGGAGGCCACCCAGCACCATGACCCACTTCATCGGCCAGAGCGGAACTTCCCATTCGTTGAAGCTGATCTCGCCCCAGCGGACGTTCGGGTCCGTCCACTGCGCCGCGTTCATCGAGCCGAGCATCTCCAGGAAGCCCGTCTCGCCGCGCGCCCAGCCGGAGACCACGGAATTGCCGGTGGGCACGGCGAGCGCGTCCATCGCAAAGGTGTAGGACGTCCAGAGCAGCGTGCCCGCGAAGATGAAGAAGAAGATCGACGTGACGAGATCCGTCCAGGCCTTCTTCTTGGCCGGGAGCGGGGCGTAGAAGATGTCGACCCGCACATGGCTCTCGGTCAGCATGGCATAGGCGCCGGCGATGAGGTACTGCATCCCGAACATCAGATACATCGCCTCGTGCGCCCAGCTGGTCGGGCTGTTGAACACGTAGCGGGAGATGACCTCGTAGTAATAGACGATGACCGCGATCACGGCCCAGTAGCTGACGAATTCGCCCGCGAGGAGGCTGAGCCGGTCGATCCAGTTCTGGGCGAAATCCCGGTCGTCCTTCTGCTCGGCCGTCTCGGCCTCGCGCAGCGCGCGTGCCGCTTCGCTTTCAGGCTCCTCCTCGATCGTTTCGTTGGCGCGCCGAACCATGCCCGGCATAAGCAATGCGTCGATCAGGAGCAGGCCCAGGATCACGTAGAACGCCGTGCCCCCCGCAGTTGACCAGAAGGCGCGGTCGCTGCGCGCCGTGTCGAGCGTCCCGCCAATCACTTCGAGCGTTTCGCGCGCTTCGGCCAGGCGGGTTTCACCCTCCGAGACGGCCTCCTCGGCGCGCAGCAGGCGACGCTCGGCGGCGCGACGGGCGAAGCTGCCTTCCTCGGCGGCGGTGACATCCGCTTGCAGGCCGGGAATATCCGCCCTTGCCTGCTCGATCCTCGGCTCCTCGCGGGCGGCGACCCGTTCGGCCCCGCGCATCTGGTTCTGGACGTCCGAGACGACGGCGCGTGCTTCGCGCTCCTGCGCGTTGGCAATCAGGATGCAGACGAAAAGGAGCGTATAGACGAGGCCCAGCAGGCTTTTGACGTAGAAGCGGTGCAAGCCGACGATCCCGCCCGTGATCAGGATCAGATAGCCCAGAAGGATCGAATAGCGCCCCGTCCCGCGCTGTCGCCGGGACAGCACCATCGCGACGATCGGAAAGGCGATGAGGCCGATCCAGTAGGCCCAGTGCGGCAGCGTGAAGTCGAGGCTGGGCATGGTGGTTCCCCCGGTTGAGGTTGGGCGGGATCGAAAAAAGACCGCCCCGGATTTCCGGAGCGGTCGTGTCAGACCCGATGGTCGGTCAGAGTTTCAGTTCCATGCCCTCGGTGAGCGCCGGATCCACGTAGCCCAGCGAGCCGGACTGCATGTAGTCGAGCTGGATCTTGAACACGCGCGCGGCGTCCGGATCGCGGTTGGCATAGTCGTACCAGATCGGCACCGCCACCTCGGTCATCAGCTCCACGTCGTCCTGGCTGAGGCGGGTCACCTGGGTGCCGTCGGCCTCGAACTTGCCCCATGCCTCCTGGTCGGCGGCCTGAATCTTGGCGTGGTGCAGGTCGGAATAGACGTGCGTCTCCATTTCGACGAACTGCTTCATGTTGTCGGGCAGCGCGTCCCAGGCCCGCTGACCCACGGTGATGTCCATGATGTCCACCGGCTGGTAGACGGACATGAAGCCCGGCGGGCCCATGACGATGTAGTCGGTCACCTGGCTGAACCCGAGCGCATAGTTCACCGCCGGACCCACATAGTCGGCCACGTCGATCGTGCCCTTCTCCAGCGCGGGGAAGATCTCCGAGCCCGGAAGAACGGTCGTCTCGGCGCCAAGCTCGGCAAAGACCTCGGAGACCATGCCGCCGGGCAGGCGCATCTTGCGGCCGCGGAAATCGTCGACGGACCGGATCGGCACCTTGGAGTGGATGATGTTCGCACCGTGGTGGACCGGTCCGACGAAGTGCATTCCCTGCGCCGCGAAGAGCTCGCGCGCAATGTCGAGGCCGCCGAGGCCGTAGTAGAAGACGTCCCACTCGGACGGCTGGCGAAGACCCAGCGGGTAGCTGGTCAGGAACGTCGCCGCCGGAATGATGCCCTGGGCGTAGATCGTGAACGGGTTGATCGCCTCCAGCACGCCGTTCTTGACCGCGTCGTAGAGCTGGAAATCGCCGACGACATCGTTGGCGCCGAACGGCTCGAACTTCAGCTCGCCGCCGGTCTTCTCCTCGATCGAGGCACACCAGTCCCTGAATATCTTCAGGCCCGCTCCGCCCGGCCAGGACGACTGGATGCGCCAGGTCGTCCCGTTGGCCTGTGCGCCCGCGATATGCGGCGCGGCGAGTGTCGCGGCCCCTGCACCGGCGAGCGTGGTCAGCGCCTTGCGGCGTGTTGTCTTGTAGATCGGCATGAACGTCCTCCCTTGTACCCCACCGGGCACAGACGTGCCCGCCACCGCCCGAATAGCTCTCCCATCGCGCTCCGGACCGGCCATCTGCAACTATCGAAGGCCGACCGGCTTACGTCAACCTCCTGACTGGCGCACCGGCAGGGGGACCGTGGCGAACCTCCCGGCGCTCACCGGCCCATGCCCGACAACGAGAGGGCGGCAAGGCAGGGGCAGGCGATAGCGAAGTCTTAAGGGACAGGTCCTATCGGTTTCACGTGCTCCCGAGGGGAGCGATGGAATCAGAATGAAGGCCGCATCATGTCCGTTCGTCTCAAGATCATGCTGGCGATCATCGCGGCGACGGCGTTCGCCGCCGTTGTTGCCGTTGCGCCAATGCTCGTGGGTAGCAAGAAGCTCGTCGCGCAAGGCAGTGAGCGGGAACTCACGCAGTTCGAAAACGAGGTTCGACATGCCATCGAGGCGCGCATCGATCGCGCCTCCGGCCTCGCCGCACTGATCGCGGAAATCCCGGCGGTTGCAAGCGCGATGGCGGCGGGCGACCGCGAAACGCTCTCCGATCTGTTCGTGCCGGGCTTCGCCAAGATGGAGGCCGAGTACGGCGTGGCACAATTCCAGTTCCACACTCCGCCGGCGACGTCGATGCTGCGCGTCCACAAGCCCGAGAAGTTCGGTGACGACCTGTCCGGTTTCCGTCAGACCGTGGTCGAGGCGAATGCGAACAAGGCTGCCGTGGCCGGTCTGGAGCGGGGCCGCGCAGGCCTCGGCATTCGGGGCATCAGTCCGATCAGCCATGACGGCGTCCATGTCGGCACCGTGGAGATCGGGCTGCAGCTCGACGAAGGCCTGTTCCGGGATCTGGTGGAGAACTCCGACCGGCAAGTGGAATTCTACACGTTCCCGGATCTCGACATCGCCGGCTTCTCGACCGGTGACGAAGGCGTGACGCGCGTCGCCGCGACGTTCGAGGGGGAGCCGTTGCTCACGCCGGAATTCGCGATCAAGGCGGCGACCGAAGGCTTGGAGGCGGGCGAAGTGGAGATCGCCGGGGCGCCGTACGGGTCGAGCTATGCCGCGATCGTCGATTTTTCCGGCGCTACGGTGGGACTCGCCCACGTGCTCGTGCCGCTCGAGGGGTATCACGGCATCTCGATGCAGATGAACCTGATGGCCGCCGTCGCGGGGCTCGTCGCCCTGCTGGCTGGCGCGGCTGCGGCGCGCATCTTCGGTGGCCGGATCTCGGCGACACTCGAGGATCTGTCGGTGAAGATGAACCGCATGGCGTCGGGCGATACGGACGTGGAATTCGACCGCGCTGCGGCGGATCGTGGCGAGATCGGCCGCATGGCGAAATCGCTGGAGGTCTTCCGCCGGAGCCTCATCGACAAGGTTCGGCTGGAAAAGGAGGAGGCCGCGGCGCGTGCCGAGGCCGAGAAGGCCGCTGCCGCGCGGCGCGAAGACGAGGCGCGTCAGCGTGCGCTCGAGGCCGAGCAGGAGCGCGAAGCGCGGGACCGCAAGGAGGCAGAGGCCGCCGAGCGCGAGGCCGCGCGTCGCCAGGCCGATGCCGAACGCGAAGCCCGCGAGGCCGAGCAGCAGAAGGTCGTGGGTTCGCTCGCGTCCGGTCTCCAGCGGTTCGCTTCCGGCGATCTGCGCGTCAAGCTCGACCAGCCGTTCGCCGAGGGCTACGAGCAGCTTCGCCAGGATTTCAACGGTGCCGTCGAAACGCTGGCCGAGCTGATCCGGGCGATCGGCGGCTCGAGCGAGACGATCAGCGGCAGCGCCGGCGAGATCTCGGATGCGGCCACCGACCTGTCGCGCCGCACCGAGACCACGGCCGCGACGCTCGAGGAGACCGCTGCGGCGCTTAACGAGCTGACCGCGTCCGTCACCTCGGCGGCAGAAGGCGCGCGCCAGGCCGACCAGATCGTGCAGGGTGCCAAGTCGGACGCCGAAGCGAGTTCCGTCGTCGTGCGGGAAACCGTGGATGCGATGGGCGAGATCGAAGCGTCGTCGGCAAAGATCTCGAAGATCATCGACGTGATCGACGACATCGCGTTCCAGACCAACCTGCTCGCCCTGAACGCAGGCGTCGAGGCGGCGCGCGCCGGCGATGCGGGTCGTGGCTTTGCGGTCGTGGCTTCCGAGGTTCGCGCGCTGGCGCAGCGTTCATCGGAAGCGGCGCGCGAAATCAACGCCCTGATTTCGGCGTCGGGCGGTCAGGTGAAGCGCGGGGTCGCGCTCGTGGACCAGGCCGGCCAGGCGCTGCAATCGATCGTCGGCTCCATTGGAGAGATCTCGGCGCATGTGGCCGAAATCGCGACGTCTGCGAACGAGCAGTCGACCGGCATCAGCGAGATCAACGCAGCGATGGGTCAGCTCGATCAATCGACGCAGCAGAACGTCGCGATGTTCGAGGAAACGACTGCCGCGAGCCGGGCCCTGACGGAAGAGGCGTCGCAGCTCACGCTGATGATCGGCCGCTTCCGGGTCAATGGCGAGGCACCAACCGCGCAAGCCGACGCCTGGGCGCCCGCCGCCTGACGATCGGCTCGAGCGAAAGGCAGAAGGGACGGCACGCGCCGTCCCTTTTCCTGTGCGCCATCCGGGTCGAAATGCGGTCCCGAGGCGGCGCTCTCACCACTCCGCCACGGAGCCGTCGGCATGGCGCCAGACCGGGTTGCGCCAGCGGTGGCCGGTCCGGGACGCGCGCGCGACCTCCTTCTCGTCGACCTCGATCCCGAGCCCCGGCCCCTGCGGGATCCCCACCATGCCGTCGGCGTAGGCGAAGACCGACCGGTCCACGAGGTAGTCGAGGATGTCGGCCGCCTCGTTGTAGTGGATGCCCAGCGATTGTTCCTGGATGAAGGCGTTGTAGCTGACCGCGTCGACCTGCAGGCAGGCGGCCAGCGCGATCGGCCCGAGCGGGCAATGGGGCGCCAGCGCGATGTCGTAGGCCTCCGCCATCGCGGCGATCTTGCGGCATTCGGTGATGCCGCCGGCATGGCTGAGGTCGGGCTGGATGATGTCGACGGCGCGCGATTCGAAGACCGGCTTGAAATCCCACCGTGAATAGAGCCGCTCCCCCAGTGCGATGGGCGTCGCGAGTCCCTCGGTGATCGACGGCAGGGCGTCCATGTTCTCGGGCAGGACCGGTTCCTCCACGAACATCAGCCGCAGCGGATCGAGCTCGCGCAGCAGCACCTTGGCCATCGGCCGGTGCACGCGCCCGTGGAAATCTACTCCCAGCCCGGTGTTCGGCCCGATCGCCTCGCGCACCGCCGAGATCGTGGCGACGGCCGCGTCGATGCGCTCCCAGCTGTCGACCATCTGCAACTCGTGGGTGCCGTTCATCTTCAGCGCCGTGAAGCCCGCATCGACCAGCGCCCTGGCGGCGTCTGCGGCATCGGCCGGCTTGTCGCCGCCGACCCAGGAATAGACGCGGATGCGGTCGCGGCACTGCCCGCCCAGAAGCGCGTGGACCGGCTGGTCCAGCGCCTTGCCCTTGATGTCCCAGAGCGCCTGGTCGATTCCCGCGATGGCGCTCATCAGCACCGGCCCCCCGCGGTAGAAGCCGCCGCGATACATGGCGTTCCAGTGGTCCTCGATCGTAAGGGGGTTTTTTCCGACCAGGTAGTCCGACAGCTCGTGGACCGCCGCCTCGACCGTGTGGGCGCGGCCTTCCACCACCGGCTCGCCCCAGCCGGTCAGGCCTTCGTCGGTCTCGACCTTCAGAAACAGCCAGCGCGGCGGCACGACATAGGTGGTCAGGGCTGTGATCTTCATCGTCATGCCTCCTTCTCTGGTGCATCTCCTCCTACGTCAAGCGGCTCTCGGCCGGAAGAGCGTCGCCTTAGACGACACGGACCACCAGATCGCCCAGACCCTCGATGGACCCCTTCAGCTCGTCGCCCTTCTGCACCGGCCCCACGCCGGCGGGCGTGCCGGACAGGATCACGTCGCCCGCCGCGAGTTCGAAATGTTCGGAGAGATAGGCGATCATCTCGGGCACCTTCCAGATCATCTGGTTCAGGTCACCTTCCTGCTTCAGCGTGCCGTTGATGCTGACCTCGATGCGGCCCTCGGCCGGATGACCGACATCATCGGCTGCGTGAATCGGACCGATCGGGGCCGAGCGCTCGAAAGCCTTGCCGATCTCCCACGGGCGACCGGCTTTCTTGGCGACGCCCTGCAGGTCGCGCCGGGTCATGTCGAGCGCCACGGCGTAGCCATAGACGTGGCTCATAGCGTCATCGACGGAAATGTCGGTCCCGCCCGATTTCAGCGCAACGGCCAGCTCGATCTCGTGGTGCACGTCCGAGCTCTTGGACGGGTAGGGAAATTCGCCGGACGGATCGAGATTGTCGGGGTTCTTCTGGAAGAAGAACGGCGGCTCGCGATCCGGGTCGTGGCCCATCTCGACCGCATGGGCGGCGTAGTTGCGCCCGATGCAGTAGACCCGGCGGACGGGAAACGTCGCGTCGCTGCCGGCAACAGGCAGGGTGACGGGCTTGGGCAGGTCGATGACGTAGTTGCTCACGGGCGGGCGCTCCTCTTTCGGCTGACGCCTCGTCGTAAGTCGGGCTGAAGGCGCCAGATCAATACGAACCAATCACATGGCATTGCGCCGGTGTCCGGATTTGGTTCGGAACAGGTTGGCGGATCGTGCGGTCCGTGCCAGACTTCGTTCCAAAAGATCGGGGGAGTGACTCGCGGAAATGCTCAATCAGGTCGAGCGAGGGGGCGCCGACGCACTGGACCGGCTTCGCACCTACATCGTCGAGGGAGGCTATGCGTTCCGGGGACAGGTTGCCGCCGGAACGCGCAGCTCATCGACGAGCTCGGCCTCGGCCGCGGGGCGCTGCGCCGCGCGCTCGACGCGCTGGAGCGGCAGGGCGCGATCTGGCGGCATGTGGGTAAGGGCACCTTTGTCGCCGGGCGAGGCGTCGTCGGACCCGGTTCTCGATCTCGGGCGGCAGATGACGCCGATGCGGATGGTCCAGGCGCGGCTCTGCATCGAGCCGGCGCTGGCCCGGGAGGCGGCGGTCCATGCCACGGGCGGGGCGATGGAGTCGCTCACGCGGATCGTCGAGCGGGCCGAAGCGGCATCGAGCTGGGCGGAGTACGAGGCCCAGGACGATGCCTTTCACCGCACCGTCGCCGAAGCCGCCGACAACGTCTTTCTCAGCGATGTCTTCGACCGCCTCAACCGTGTGCGCCGCGCGGTGACATGGAGCGCCGTGGCCCGACGCTCGGCGCGCCCCGCACCGGACCATTCCAGCTTTGCCGAGCACCGCGCCGTTCTTTCGGCCATCGGAGCCCGCGACGCCGATGCCGCGTGGGAGGCGATGCGCGTGCATCTTGGATCCGTATCGGCAAGGCTGTTTCCATGACCAGAGCGGGCGTCAGACCCGCCGACCCAAAGGGAGGACGACCATGACCATATCCAGACGTACCCTGATGAAGGGCGCCTTGCTGGCCACCGCGCTTGGCGCCGCGCCGGCTCTGGCGCAGGACGATCCGCTGCGCGTGGCGATGGGCGACATCGCCAGCGTCGAGAGCCTGAACCTGCTGATCGCCATGGAGCGCGCCGAGGAACGCGGCGTGCCGATGGAGCTGACGTTCTTCAACTCCGAGGACGTGGCGGTGCAGGCGGTCCTCGGCGGCCAGGCGGATATCGGCGTCGGCGCACCCTATGCCTTCATCCAGAACGCGGACGCGCCGATCCGGATGTTCTACCGGATGTCGACGCTTCTGTTCTTCCCGGTCGTCAATTCGGAGAAGTATTCCGGTTGGGAAGATCTCGACGGGCAGGAGATCACGGTGCACTCCCGCGGCTCGGGCACCGAGGCGCTGATGCGGCTGATGGAAAAGACCCACGGGATCGAATACGCCAACATCTCCTACGTGCCGGGCTCCGAAGTGCGGGCGGGCGCGATGCTTCAGGGCACGATCGACGCCTCGATCGTCGATGCCGCCAACTTCCGCCTGCTGCAGGAAAAGGGCGGGGAGAAGTTCCAGCGACTGCCGCTTGATGGCGTGAATGCCACCGACGAGGCGCTCTACGCCCGCGCCAAAGTCCTGGACGACCGGTCGGACGACATTCAGGTGCTGGTCGAGGAGCTGATACGGACCTGGAACGAGATCAACGACAACCCGGCCATCGTGGGCGAGTTGCGCGATCAGTACGACCTGCTGGCCGACCTGCCCGATGACGTCGCCGCCGAGGCCGTTCCGTACTACGAGGAAGCCGTGGCCAACGGCGTCTATCCTGCCGATGGCGGCGAGCCGCAGGACGCGCGCGACGACATCGCCTTCCTGTCGGCGGCGGGTCAGGTCGAAGCCAATCCCGACGAGATCGACCCCGCCGATTACTGGGACTTCACGGCGGTCGAAGCGGCCCGGGCCGCGCAGTGACGCGACAAACTCCGCAGGGGTCGCGCCGGTGGCGATGACCCCTGCACGCGGCGACGGACCTGTCGCGGGGCCGTTCGGCGCCGCGGCGGGCCGCGCAATGTCGGGCGGGGCGGGGTGGCGCCTCGCATCGCTCGCCCTGTTCTTTCTCGTCTGGGAACTGGCGGCGCGCACGAATTTCAACTGGGCCTTTCCGTCGTTCCTCGAGACCGCCGCCGCGTTCGGCGAGATGGTCGCCGACGGCTCGATGGGCGCGGCCTACCTCCGCACGATCGAACCGCTGCTGATCGGTCTGGCGATCTCGCTTGTCGATCGGCATCTCGGCGGGTGTGGCGATGGGGCTGCGCCGGAGCGTGGAATGGATGACGCTGCCGATCTTCATCACCATGCAGGCCGCGCCGATGGCCGCGTTGATCCCGCTCATCACCTTCGTCTACGGCATCGGCCTGACCTCGAAGGTGCTGGCGGTGATCATGCTGGCCATGCCGGTCATCGCCATCAACAGCTACAAGGCCGTGCGCAACGTCTCCCCCTCGCTGGTGGAGATGAGCCGCAGCTTCATGGGCTCGCCGCGCCAGCAGATCATCCACGTCATCCTGCCGGCGGCCAGCCCGATGATGTTCGCGGGCATCCGCCTCGGCGTCGCCGAGGGGTTTTCCGGCGTCGTGCTGGCCGAGCTGCTGATCACGCCGACGGGGATCGGCGATCTGATCACCTTCCATCGCTCGGTCGCAAATTTCGGCCACATGTACGCTACCATCGTGTCGATCGTCGCCTTCGCGGTGATCTCGGTCTCGTTGCTGCACAGCCTCGAGACGACGTTGTTCAGGCCAGAGAAGAGGGGTCACGCGTGACCGTCACGTCCATGCCCAAGCCCCGTCCCGTGCCCGGACCGGTGGTCACCACCCACGGCATCCACAAGACCTATGGCGGCGTCATCCACGCCCTTGACGACATCAACCTGGAGTTCCGGCGCGGGGAACTGACCTCGCTGCTGGGGCCGTCAGGCTGCGGCAAGACGACGTTGCTCAAGATCATCGCGGGCCTGCTGGAGCCGACGCGGGGCCATGTGGAAGTGGCCGGCCACCCGGTCGCCGGCCCCGGCCCGGAACGCGCCTTCGTCTTTCAGGACTTCGCGCTGATGCCGTGGGCCACGGTCCTGCGCAACGCCGCCTTCGGGCTTGAGATGCAGGGCGTGCCCCAGGCCGAACGCGCGGAGCGTGCGCGGCACTACATCTCCGAGGTCGGGCTCGACGGCTTCGAGGGCGCCTATCCGCACGAACTGTCGGGCGGCATGCGTCAGCGCGTCGGGCTCGCCCGCGCGCTCGCCGTCGACGCCGAGGTCCTGCTGATGGACGAGCCGTTCTCGGCTGTCGACGAACAGACCCGCCGGAAGTTCCAGGAAGACCTGATCCGTCTGCGCGAGGTGGAGAACAAGACCTTCATCCTCGTTACCCACTCGATCGAGGAGGCGGTCTACCTCTCCGACCGGATCGTGCTGCTGACCCCGCACCCGGGCCGCGTGGCCAAGATCGTCGACCCTGACATTCCCCGGCGGGGCGACGCGGACGCGATCCGCCGCGACCCCGCCTATCTCGACCTGATCGACGAGATCTGGGCCGGCCTCAGAAAGTACGTGGAATGATCCTTTTCGGCCATCGCGTGCCCAGGATGGGCGCCTTGCTCGTCTGGGTGATCATCTGGGAGATCGTCGGGCGGTTCGAGCTTGTCCTCCTGTTTCCGCCGTTCACCGAGGTGCTGGCGGCGATGGGCGATGTCGTGACCACGCCGAGCTTCGCGCGCGCGGCCTGGCTGACGGTGTGGTGCTATCTGGCGGGTCTCGGCCTCGCGATCGTCTCGGGCGTGGCGCTGGGCCTCCTGATGGGACTCGTCAAGGCGGCGGACAGGCTGCTGAACATGTGGGTCAACATCTTCCTGTCGGCGCCGCTCTCGGCGCTGGTGCCGGTGATCATGATCCTGTTCGGGATGGGGACGCCGACGGTCATTGTGACGGTCTTCATGTTCGCGGTCTGGATCATCGCGCTGGATACGCGGGCGGGCGTGCAGCACGTGTCGCCATCGCTCATGGAGATGAGCCGGGCCTTCGGTGCCACGCGCGGCGAGCGTCTGAAGATGGTCGTCCTGTCGGCGCTGCCCGAGATACTGGCCGGAGTGCGACTCGGCGTGATCCGCGGCGTGAAGGGCGTGGTGATCGGGCAGCTTCTGGTTTCGATCATCGGGATCGGAGCGCTCTTCTCGATGTATTCGCAGAACTTCCTGATGGCCCATTTCTGGGCGCTCATCCTGATCCTTTTCGCCTTTGCGCTGGGCCTTGCCGAACTGATCGGGCGGCTGGAACAGAGGGTCGAATACTATGCCGGTGCCCGCGGCTGACGACCCTGCCGGCCTTTCAGACCGGGCGGGCATGTCCTTCCGGATCGGGAAGGAGCAGGCGGCCCTCGACCCAGGCCCGCGCGGCCGCGCTGCGCGGGTGGTTCAGGACTGTATCGGCGGGCCCGGCTTCCACGATCCGGCCGTCATGCATGAAGGCCACGTCCTGCGCGATGCGCCGCGCCTGGCCCAGATCGTGCGTGACCATCACCACTGTCAGGCCCTCGTCATTGGACTTTCGCACCAGTTTCTCGATCTCGAGCGTCGCGGCCGGATCGAGACTGGCCGTCGGCTCGTCGAGCAGCAGAAGCTCGGGCTTGCAGGCCAGGGCCCGCGCCATGGCGACACGCTGCTGCTCACCCCCGGACAGGACCCGGGCGGGGCGCCGCGCCAGCGTCGTCAGATGCGCGGCCTCCAGTGCTTCGGCCTCTCGCGCCGCACGTTCCGCCCCGCCGATGCCGCGCACCGCAAGGGCGAAGCGAAGGTTGGCGAGAACCGACCGGCGCAACAGGACGGGACGCTGGAACACCATCGCCTGCCGGTACCGCGCGGCTCGGTCCAGCTTGCGCCCGTGCCACAGGATCTCGCCTGCACTCGCGGGGATCAATCCGTGCAGCAAACGGAGCAGCAAGCTCTTGCCGGCGCCGTTCGGTCCGAGGATCACGAGGCGCCGCCCGGTTGCCACCGACAGGTCGATCTCTTCCAGCAGACGGCTGCGGCCGGAGACATAGCTCGCCCCCCGCGCCTCGAGTAGCGGCGGCGGCGGCACGGCACGCAGGTGGACGGGCGCCGGCTCAGGCATAGGCCGCCCTCACCGCCGACGAGCGCAGGGCCATGACGGCGGCGTTGACCACGAAGGATATCGACAGGAGGACGACGCCAAGCGCCAGGGCGAGCTCCAGATTTCCCTTCGACGTCTCGAGCGCGATCGTCGTGGTCATCACCCGGGTCACATGATTGATGTTGCCGCCCACGATGATGACCGCGCCGACCTCGGCAACCGCCCGCCCGAACCCCGCCAGAGCCACCGTGATCAGGCTGTAGCGCGCGTCCCACAGCAACGCCGAGACCCGGCCGAACGGCCCCACGCCCAGCGACGCGAACTGTTCGGCGTATTCGGCGTTCAGGTCCTCCACCACCTGTTTGGTAAGCGCCGCGACGATGGGCGTCACGAGAATGGTCTGCGCGATGATCATGGCCTCGGGCGTGTAGAGCAGGCCGAGAACCCCGAGCGGACCGGACGCCGACAGCATCATGTAGACGATGAGGCCGACGACCACCGGCGGTAGCCCCATCAGCGCGTTGAGCAACACCGTCAGCAGGCCGCGGCCGGGGAAGCGGAAGGCGCCGACGCAGCCGCCAAGCGGCAGACCGATCACGCAGGCGATGGCCACGGCGGACAGGGTGACGCGGAGCGACAGAAGGATGATCTCGAGGAGCGTCGCGTCGCCAACAAGGATCAGCGATGCGGCATCAAGCAACGTCGCGCCGAAAGAGTCCAATCGCCAGCCCCCTCACCGTCATGGTGTCGAGGCCAGCCAAGCACAGCCGCGCACGACGCACCAGTAACATCCGGACCGGCCGAACGCGGCCCGGATGCGTCGCGTTGCCTCAGACGAAGGCGAATTCGTCCGTGACCTGCCGCTCGAACTCGATGGCGGCGAGCTGGAACTGCAGGTCGTCGGTCACGCCGATGCGGACTTCGTCGAAGTCGATATTTCCTGGCAGGTCCGCCGCCGCCATCCCGTCGGAAATCGCGACCAGCATCTCGTCCACCAGCGTGCCGTCGTCGAAGAAGCTCAGCGCAAGCTGTCCGTCGCCGACCACGTCGCCGAACTCCAGCGCCACGGAATGCGCATCTCCGCGGCCCTCGTCGAGGCGGAAGAGCAGTTCCTCGCGGGCGTCTACCCGCTGCCCGTCGGCGACGAAGAAGCGATCGCTGAACAGCGAGAACACGCCGAGCCCGTTGCCGAAGAAGGTGAGGAACTCGGGCAGGAACCACGCGCTGCCTTCGGCGTCGATCTCGATTCCGGCGGCATCGACGTCGATCTCCTGCTGGAGCACCCGGAGTCGCTGCGTCGAGACCTGTTCGCCATCCTCCGAATAGTGAAGAACCGGACGGCGCCCCGAAACGTCGAATTCCAGCCGCGCCGTGGTGGTCGGATCCTCGAACGTCACGCCGATGACAAGCGGATCGTGATCCGAAGCGGCGAAATAGTCGTCGTTGTAGAAGGCCGGATTTGTGAAGCTCTCGTCGTAGCTCAACAGGTCGGGCTCGTCGGCGTTGATGTGCCATTCGGCGACGCCGGTCACATTGTCGAGCAGCCCCTCGCTGGCGAGGCCGTAGTCGAGTGTGCCGCGCTGACCGTCGAAGACGTAGCTGTAGGCATCGTCGCCGATCTCCCGCAGCGCCAGGTCGGTGTAGTCGTTCGCTGTCAGCACATCGAGCGGCGATTCCTGCGCGTAGGAGTTCAGGTCGCCCATGATCAGAACGTTTTCGACACTGCCCGCGCCGGTCGGGTCGGTTTCGAGCCATGCCGAGAGTTCGGCGGCGGCATCGGCGCGAACGCCGCTCCAGAAGCCCTGACCATCGCCCTGATCGATGTTCGGATCCGCAAGAATGCGGGCGATCTGGTCTTCGGTCAGACCCGGTGACGCGAGAAGTTCCGCCGCGTCCGGAAGACCGCTGGACCCCTTGGACTTGAAATGGTTCGCCGCGACGGTGATCTGGTTGCCGTCCGCATCCTCGAAGGTCGCCGCGATGGCCGGACGGGAACGCTGCAGGTCGCCCGGGTCCGACTTGCCGAGATCGGCCAACAGGTCCCGGGTCGCATCGGACGACGGCTCGTCGAAGACGAGCACGGCCGATCCGGTGACGCTGACCGCGTCGGTCTTGTAGATCAGCCCGGTCGTGATCGCATCGGTTCCGATGAAGGAGCGGCCCGGATCCACATAGGCGTAGGTGGTCGCGCCGACCTCGGTGTTCAAAGCATCGACCAGCGTCGCGATCGCGCTGCCCGGGCCGAAGCCGTTGTTCTCGAGCTCCTGAAGGGCCACGACGTCTGCGTCCAGTTCGGCCAGCGCCGCGACGATCTTGGCGGTCTGCCGCGCGAGTTCGCTGTCGGTGTCGGCGCCGCGCGGCTCGAGGTCGCCGTTCGGCCCGGTTCGCGGCCCGTTGTCGATGGTCGTGAAGTAGTTGAGCACGTTGAAGCTCGCCACCTTCAACTCACCGCCGACCTCCGGCGCGCTCTGGGGGCGGGCACCCTCGTTCGTTCCGTCGATCGTTTCGAGCGGAGAATCGACCTGGAGCCGGAACTCGCCGAAGGCGTAATCCATCACGCCGGTGATGCCGCCCGCCTCGATCTGCGCGCCGAGCCGGAGCGTGGGTCCCGAGGCGGTGAT
The DNA here is from genome assembly GCA_963709765.1 of uncultured Alphaproteobacteria bacterium. Taxonomy (GTDB): domain Bacteria; phylum Pseudomonadota; class Alphaproteobacteria; order Rhodobacterales; family Rhodobacteraceae; genus Roseitranquillus. The sequence goes on from CAVPXL010000003.1 coordinate 187,516, forward strand.
CGGATCGCCCGCCACAAGCGGCGTTCCGTCGCCGCTGTCGATGAGGGAATAGACATCGGGGTTCTGCGCGGTCGAAAAATCGTCGATCCGCAGTCGCTCCACGGCGTTCGTCTCCAGGAGCGTCTGGATCTCGGCCTGCTGGCTCTGCGGATCGAGGATCTGCGTCGGCTGGTATTGCGCGCCCTCCGAGACGACCACCTCGCCGAAGCGATCGAGGTTGAAGTTCTCGATCACGGTCAGCGGCTCCGCGCCGTCAGCGGAAACGAGCGTGACGCGCATCCCTTCGTAGGCCTCGAAGTCGGGGCCCATGCCAAGGGTGATCACCGTCGCCGTCGGCAGCGCCAGCCCGGTATCGACGGTGACCATCTTGGACACGCTTGTCAGCTCGGTGAGGCCGTTGAACTCGGCTACGGAGGCCGTCACGCGCACTTTGTCGCCGACCGCGACGTTGGCGCCCGGGTCGAAGACATAGATGCCTTCGGATGTCGACGCGTCGGCATCGGCGTCTGCGTCCTCTTCCTGGAGGAAGTATCCCCGCACACTGGAGCCCACGGTCACGATCCCGGTGACGACGGCCTCGACCGTGACTTCCACCGGCGCGTTCCCGACAAGGAGTGGCGACGAGGCGCCCGACCCCTGGACGGCCGAGATCTTGGTGATCGAGAAATCGTCGTCGGCGACGGCCACTTCCAGCGCGGCGACCTCGAGCCCGTCATAGGCCGGATCGGCGCTCGCCACGGCGAACGAGATCGCGCCGGCATGGGGGCTGGACTCGTCCATGTCGTCGTCGATCGCCCGCACGGTCACCGTGACTTCGTCGGTTCCGGTCAGCACCACATCGATGCTTTCGGAAAAGGCGCCGCCATTCATGCTGACTTCCGTCTGTTCGTCGGGCGACACGGTCACGGTGACCGGGTCGGCGGGGTCGGTGGACAGGCGCAGGGTGAACGTGTCGGTCGTTGCGCCGTTCTCGTCGACGGCGAGACCATCGCCTGAGGAGGCGATGACGGAGGGCGCAATCTCTCCACCGGAAGTCCCGGTAATGCGGAAATTGTCGACGGCGAAATCCTCGTCGCCCGAATCCACGGACACTTCAAGGATCAGGTCCAGCGTGCTGCCGGTGCCGGCGATGTCGGCGGTGAAAGTCTGAAGAACATCGCCGAGCGCGGTGCCGTCGCCCACGCCGTCCAAGTCGGTGTCCTGGCGGAAAATGCCGTTGGACGCATTGGTTGAGGAGGAAAATTCGGCGCCACGGAAGTCGAGCAGCACCTGCTCCGGTCCGCCGTCGATGCGCGCCACCAGACGGATCTTGTCGGCGGCGTCGATGTCGCCCGAGTCGTCCAGGAATTCAGCCAGATCGCCCGAGAACGAGATGTTCGAGAGACCGTCGATATCGAGGCCGTTCCAGGAGACGGTGATCGGCAGGCTCGCGCCCTCGCCGTCCAGATCCATGCCGGTGAGGAAACTGCCGTCGGCCCCGGCATATGCCTTGACGCCAAAGGGTGCCGGATCGCCGCCGAAATCGCCGCCGCCAATGCCATCGGATAGGCCGAAGAAGTCATAGCCCGAGCTGACACCCGCCTCCGAGAAGAAGGGCGTGCTGGTCACGAACCTGCTCGCGTCATCGAACGTCTCGTCCAGAACGATCGTCTCGGTCGGCTCGCCCTCGATGGTGAGATCGTCGAACGAGATGTCTTCGTCGCCGGAATCGAGGGCGAGCGTGAGGCGGAGATCCAGAAGCGAGCCCGTTCCCGCAATCGGCGCGGAAAACCGGGACAGCACATCGCTCAGCGCGTCACCGTCACCGACACCGTCAAAGTCGGAATCGACCGCCGGCTCCTGATTGAAGATGGTTCCGTTGTCGATTCCGGCGAACTGAAGGACGGACAGCCAGTCACCTCCGTCGAGCCTTGCCTCGACAAGAACATAGTCCGCGTCGTCCCAATCCTGGTTCGTGCCGTCGTCGTCTTCGGCGAAGAGGCCGCTGAAGGAGAGGTTGGCGAAGCCTGCCACGGGAATGTCCTCGATGGTCAGGGTCTGCACGGGCGCCGCGCCGTCGCCGTCGAGATCCATCGCCGCGAACCAGGTCGTCCCTTCGATGCCTGCAATCTCGTAGAAATCTCCGACGTTGCTGCCATCGGTGCGGGTAAAGAAGTCGCCCGCTCCATCGGTGAACTCTTCGACCGAGGTGATGTAGCCATCGCGGCCGCTCTCGAAGCCTTCTCTATGGATAATTGTCATGGTTTTCCCCTGATGGTCCGGCTTCGCCGCGCGGCCGTTGCTTATGGTTAATGATCTTCAACTTTGCGGCGGGCAAATCCAGTCTTTCCGGCTTCTGCCGAAGCGGCAGCCTTCGGCGGCCACGATGACGTGGCTTCCTTCCCGTTCGTCGGGCGCCTATGGGAGAGCGATGAGCACAATCATCCGCATCGAGAACCTGTCGAAGATCTATGACGGCGGCTTTCAGGCGCTGAAGGACGTCGACCTGGAGATCCGCGAGGGCGAGATCCTGGCGCTCCTCGGGCCCAACGGCGCGGGAAAGACGACGCTGATCTCCACCGTCTGCGGCATCACGACGCCGACCGGCGGACGGGTCACCGTGGGCGGCCACGACGTCATCAAGGATTACCGCAAGGCGCGACGGCTGATCGGCCTCGTGCCGCAGGAGATCAACCTCGAGCCGTTCGAAAAGGTGATGAGCAACGTGCGGTTCAGCCGCGGGCTCTTTGGCCATGGCCCCGACGACGCGCATGTGGAGAAGACCCTTCGGCAGCTCTCGCTCTGGGACAAAAGGGATTCCAAGATCGTGGCGCTGTCGGGCGGAATGAAACGACGTGTGCTTATCGCCAAGGCGCTTGCGCACGAGCCGCGGGTCCTGTTTCTCGACGAGCCGACGGCCGGCGTCGATGTCGAGCTGCGCCGCGACATGTGGGAGACGGTGCGCGCGCTCAAGGCCGCCGGTGTGACGATCATCCTGACCACTCACTACATCGAGGAAGCGGAAGCCATCGCCGACCGTATCGGCATCATCAACAAGGGTGAGATCCAGCTTGTCGAGGCGACCGCGGACCTGATGAACCGGATGGGGCAGAAGGAGATGCGAATCGATCTGGCCGAGCCGGTGACGGAGATTCCGGAGCGGCTCTCGAAATATGCGCTTCGCGTCGAGGAGAAGGGCCAGTCGCTCGTCTATACCTACGATACGGCCGGCGAGCGCACGGGAATCGCGCGCCTCTTCGCCGATCTCACCGCGTCCGGCCTGACGCTGCGCGACGTGCAGACCCGGCAAAGCTCGCTGGAGGAGATCTTCGTGGGGCTCGTCCATGAGGAAGGAGCGGCGCCATGAACTTTCAGGCGATCAAGGCGATCTACGTCTTCGAGATGACCCGCTTCTTCCGGACGATCCTGCAATCCGTGGTGTCACCCGTCCTGTCCACGTCGCTTTACTTCGTCGTGTTCGGCGCCGCCATCGGCAGCCGGATCGACCAGGTCGAAGGCGTGCCCTACGGCGCCTTCATCGTTCCGGGTCTGATCATGCTGACGGTTCTCACGCAGTCGGTGAGCAACGCGGCCTTCGGCATCTATTTTCCGAAATTCATCGGCACGATCTACGAGCTGCTCTCCGCGCCGGTCAGCTTTCTCGAGATCGTGATCGGCTATGTCGGCGCGGCGGCCACCAAGAGCCTCACGATCGGCCTGATCATCCTCGTGACCGCGTTCTTCTTCGTCGATCTGAAGATCCAGCACCCGTTCTGGATGCTCAGCTTCCTTGTGCTGACCTGTTTCAGCTTCGCGATGCTGGGTTTCATCATCGGAATATGGGCGCGCAACTTCGAACAGTTGCAGCTGGTGCCGCTGCTGGTCATCACGCCGCTCGTCTTCCTCGGAGGGTCGTTCTACTCGATCTCCATGCTGCCGTCGTTCTGGCAGAAGGTGACGCTCTTCAACCCGGTGGTCTACCTGATCTCGGGGTTCCGGTGGGCGTTCTTCGGACAGGCCGATGTTTCGCTGGCGCTGTCGCTCGGGGCGATCCTCGTGTTCATGGCGGCATGCCTCGCGGCGATCTGGTGGATCTTCCGGACGGGCTGGCGGATCAGGAGCTGACGGCTATCTCCTTGTTGCCCCCGGGCCTGCATTCTATCTCTCTGGGCATGTGGCATTACATTCCCTTCGTCCGGCGCGGGCCCGTGGTCTCGGTACTTCGGCTCAACGGCATGATTTCGGCCGGGCGCGGACCGACCCTCAACGACGCGGCCCTCGCGCCGCTGATCGAGAGGGCGTTCCGCCGCGCCCGCCCGCGCGCGGTGGCGCTCGTGGTCAACTCGCCCGGCGGCTCTCCGGCGCAATCGTCGCTGATCGCCGCGCGAATACGCCGGCTCTCCGAAGAGCGAGGGGTGCCGGTCTTTGCCTTCGTCGAGGATGTCGCGGCGTCCGGGGGCTACTGGCTCGCGGCGGCGGCCGACGAGATCTGGGCCGACGAGAACTCCCTCATCGGCTCCATAGGCGTGATTTCCGCGGGGTTCGGTTTCCAGGAGTTCATCGCGCGCCACGGCATCGAACGACGGGTTCACACCGCAGGGCAATCCAAGTCCATGCTCGATCCGTTCCGCTCCGAACAGGAGGATGACGTTGCCCGATTGCGCGCAATCCAGGACCAGGTCCACGAAGGGTTCATCGCCCATGTCCGCAAGCGGCGCGGGGCGAAACTGACCCAGAGTGACACGCTCTTCACCGGTGATGTCTGGGTCGGCAGGACGGCGGTTGATCTCGGCCTCGCGGACGGGATCGGTCATCTGGTTCCCAAGATGAAGGAGCGCTTCGGCAGGGATGTCCGCTTCGTACCCTACGAGCGCCGCCGCGCGATCTTCGGCCAGCTCGGCATGCGCCTGACCGACGGGTTGATCTCGGCCCTTGAAGAGCGGTTCGGTTTTGCGCGGTTCGGGCTCTGAGCATGGTCAAGATCGTCACCCTCTTCCTGATCGGGATGCTTGTCCTCGCGATGTTCGGACGGCTGCGTCTGCCGGGCGCCGACAAGATGCGCGACAAGCTTGCGAGCCACCGGTGCAAGTCGTGTGGCCGGTTCCGCATCGGCAGCGGCCCCTGTCCGTGCGGGCGCAGCTGACATGGCGTTTCTCTATGCGGGCTTCGGCCTTCTGATCCTGCTGCTTGCCGGCGATGCGCTGGTCCGGGGTGCCGTCAACATGAGCCTGCGGCTCGGTGTGCCGGCGCTGTTCGTCTCCCTGACGGTCGTCGCGTTCGGCACGTCGGCGCCCGAGCTGCTGATTTCGGTCGGCGCGGTCCTCGACGGCGTGCCCGGACTCGCGCTCGGCAACGTCGTGGGCTCGAACACGGCCAACATCCTGCTGGTGCTCGGCGTGCCGGCCCTCATCTCGAGACTTCACACCAGCGAGCACGACACCAGGCGCGATTTCTGGCTGATGCTCGGCGCCTCGTGCCTTTTCGTCGCGCTGGCCTTCACGGGTCCGCTCATGTGGGTGCACGGGATCATCCTGCTGGCGACGCTCGCGGCGATTCTCGGCGGACAGTTCGTCGAGGCTCGCGCGCACCGGCGGGCCAATGGGCGGCAGACGCTCGACGTGGAAGGGGCGGACCCGAATCTGCGCTGGTGGAAGATCCTGACCTTTCTCGCGCTTGGCCTGATCGGCCTGCCGCTGGGCGCCGACATCCTGATCGATGCCGCGCGCGAGATCGCCACCCGCTACGGCGTCAGCGAGACCGCCATCGGCCTGACTCTCGTGGCGCTCGGGACGTCGTTGCCCGAACTCGCGACCACAGTCATGGCGGCGATCCGGCGGCAGGCCGACATCGCGCTCGGCAACGTGATCGGCTCGAACATGTTCAACCTGCTCGCCATCATCGGGATCACGTCCTTTGTCGGGCCTATCCCCGTCGACCGGACATTCCTTGTCTTCGACCTCTGGGTCATGCTGGGGGCCTCGATCCTGATCGCGCCGTTCGTCCTTCTGAAGGCGCGGGATCTGACGCGGCGGTGGGGGTTGTTGCTGACCGGCCTCTATCTTGTCTACGTGACAATTGTCGTGATGTGATGGGCGGGGCGCTCGTAACCGGCGCGGCCAGCCGGCTGGGGCGCGCGATGGCGATCTTCCTCGCCGAGCAGGGCCATCCGGTCGTCGTCCACTACAATGGGTCCGAGGACGAAGCCCGCGCAACGGTGGCGCAGATCCGCGCCGCCGGCGGGCAGGCCGAAATGATTCAGGCGGACCTGCTGGACGAAGCGGCGGCACTGGCGCTCTTTCCCGAGGCCGGCGAGGTACTGGGTGCGCCGCCGACCATCCTCGTCAACAACGCGTCGATCTTCGAGTACGACGACATCGACACGGCGACCCGCGAGAGCTGGGACCGGCATTTCGCCTCCAATCTGCGGGCGCCCTTCGTTCTGACGCAGGCACTTGCCGCGTCCGCGCCCGAGCCCGATCGCGATGCGGCTGGCGAGCCGCTGGCCCGCGCGCTCATCGTCAACATGATCGATCAGCGGGTCCGCAAGCTGACGCCCAAGTTCATGACCTATACGCTGGCCAAATCCGCGCTCTGGACGCTGACACGGACTTCGGCCCAGGCTCTCGCTCCGCGTGTACGTGTGAACGCCATCGGTCCGGGGCCGACACTGCGCGGCGCGCGGCAATCCGAGGCTCATTTCGCGCAGCAGAGGAGTTCGACCATCCTTCACCGAGGCGCCAACCCCGCCGACGTCACGGCCGCGCTGGGGTACTTCCTCGGCGCGCCCGGAGTGACCGGTCAGCTCCTTTGCGTGGACGGCGGGCAGCATCTCGGCTGGCAGACGCCGGACGTCGGCGGACCCGAATAACTTTGGGTGTCACGGAAATTGTCCCAAGAGACACCTTGTCCCCCCTAACCGTCATAAGTCGTTGGCGAATATTCCAGAAATCGCGGTTTGGTGGAATTATTTCTTTTGTTTTCAACAAAGTGAAAATATGCCTAATTTTTCATCAAGAGAGGCGGGGGCTTAAGATTCAAGGCGATCGTGCGGCTCCCCCGGATTTATCCGCACACTTGTCCACAGGTTCGGTGGAAAGCTTTTCTCTTGCACAGACCTTGTTTAAGGCGCAGGCGACCAAGGAATCGGATCGTGTCGAACATGTCTGACGGCAACGTTCACAATTCGCCGGAGCCCACCGCCACGGGGCGGTCTGTGATCCACGCCTACCTCAAGACCATCGGCAAGGGGCCGGGCGTCTACCGGATGCTCGGGAGCCGTGGCGAAGTGCTTTACGTCGGCAAGGCGCGCAACCTTCGGGCGAGAGTTTCGAGCTATGCCCGGCCAACGGGTCATACCCCGCGCATTGGGCGGATGATCGCCGAAACCGCCTCGATGATGTTCCTCACGACACGCACCGAGGTCGAGGCGCTGCTGCTGGAACAGAACCTCATCAAGCAGCTCAAGCCTCGCTACAATGTACTGATGCGGGACGACAAGTCGTTCCCGAACATACTGGTGACCGGCAACCACCCCTTCGCCCAGATCAAGAAGCACCGTGGCGCCAGGAAGGAAACGGGCGCCTATTATGGTCCGTTCGCCAGCGCAGGCGCCGTCAATCGCACGCTGAATCAACTTCAGAGGGTGTTCTTGCTGCGCAACTGCTCGGATGCGATGTTCGAGAGCCGGACACGGCCCTGTCTGCTCTATCAGATCAAACGGTGCAGCGCCCCGTGCGTAGGATACATCGGCGAGGACGACTATTCCGCGCTCGTGGCCGACGCCGAGCGGTTTCTGCAGGGCAAGACGACCCAGGTGCAGAGTCAGCTGGCCAGGGAGATGCAGGAGGCGTCCGAGGCCATGGAATTCGAGCGCGCGGCGGCCCTGCGCGACCGGATTCGCGCCCTGACCCAGGTGCAATCGACACAAGGCGTCAATCCGCGCGGCGTGACCGAGGGGGACGTGATCGCATTGCACATGGAAGGCGGGCAGGCCTGTGTGCAGGTCTTCTTCATCCGCGCCAACCAGAACTGGGGCAACCGCGACTACTTTCCGCGCACGGGGGCGGGCGCCGAGACGCCGGAGGTTCTGCAGGCCTTCATCGGGCAGTTCTATGGTGACCGGGAGCCGCCGCCGCTGGTGATGATGTCACACGATATCGAGGATCGAGACCTCATGGCCGAAGTGCTGTCCGAGAAGGCGGGGCGCAAGGTCCAGATCATCGTGCCGCAGAGGGGTGAGCGGGCCGAACTGGTCGAAGGCGCGGCCCGCAACGCGCGGGAGAGCCTGGCGCGGCGGCTGGCGGAGACACAGACCCAGGGGCGGCTGCTGGAGTCGCTGGCGGAGGTCTTCGGCCTCGAGGGCCCGCCGCAGCGGATCGAGATCTACGACAATAGCCACATCATGGGGACCAACGCGGTCGGCGCGATGGTGGTGGCCGGCTCCGAGGGGTTTCTCAAGTCGCAATACCGCAAGTTCAACATTCGCGGCGAGGAGCTGGTGCCTGGCGACGATTTCGGGATGATGAAGGAGGTCCTGACCCGCCGTTTCAAGCGTCTGATCAAGGAAGATCCCGACCGCGAGACCGATGCCTGGCCTGACCTGCTGCTGATCGACGGTGGCGCGGGCCAGGTCGGTGCGGTGCATCAGATCATGGTCGAGATGGGTGTCGAGAACATCCCGATGGTGGGCGTGGCCAAGGGCGTCGACCGGGACGCGGGCAAGGAGGAATTCCACCGGATCGGGCGTCAGCCGATGGCGCTGCGTCACAACGATCCTGTTCTCTACTTCGTGCAGCGCCTGCGCGACGAGGCGCACCGCTTCGCCATCGGCGCTCATCGGCAGAAGCGGGCGAAGGCGATGGGCGCCACCCCGCTCGACGATGTGCCGGGCGTCGGGGCGACGCGCAAGCGGGCCTTGCTGGCGCACTTCGGTTCGGCCAAGGCGGTCGGCCGCGCCGACCTTGCCGATCTCAAGGCGGTCGACGGGATTTCCGAAGGGCTGGCCGAGAAGATCTACGATTTCTTTCACGACCGCTAAGCGGAGGGCTCCTGCCCGGCGGGCTGCGCGCATCCGCGCATTCCGCCTTTGGGCCGCGCTGCGCGCGAGCGCGCGGATCGAGGTGCGCGGATTGGACATGATGCCGAAGCTGGACGACCAGATCCCAGCCGGTGGGGGGAACGGTGTCGCGCCGCATCGGCTTTCACCTAGGTGTGAGAGCGGATAGACAGGTGCCATGACTCTGAACGTGCCGAACTTCCTGACGATTCTCCGGCTGCTCGCAGCGCCGGGAGTGGTGGTGATGTTTCTCTACTTCCATCGGCCGTGGGCCGACTGGTTCGCGCTGGTGCTCTTTGCCAGCGCCGCGATAACCGACTGGTTCGACGGCTATCTCGCCCGCGCGTGGCGTCAGGAGACCAAGCTCGGTGCGATGCTCGATCCGATCGCGGACAAGGCGATGGTGGTGATCGCGCTGCTGGTCATCACCGGGTTCTCGGGGATGGATCCGTGGATCCTGCTGCCGGCCACGCTCATCATCTTCCGCGAGGTCTTCGTCTCCGGCCTGCGCGAGTTCCTCGGCGACACTGCGGGCACGTTGAAGGTCACCAAGCTGGCCAAGTGGAAGACGACCGCGCAGATGGTCGCCATCGCGATCCTGTTCGCCCGCGGCGCCTTCGAGCATTATCTCGGCATCGAAACCGCCGGCATGGACGACGAGACCGTCAATGCGATGCTGAGCGGGGCGGCGCCGGACGAGCTTGGCCTTCGGTGGAAGGCCACCGGCATGGTCTGGTCACAGGTGATCGGGATTGCGCTCCTGTGGGTCGCGGCGCTGCTGACCGTCATCACCGGGTGGGATTACTTCAGCAAGGCCCGCCCCTATCTGCGGGACAAACCGTGATGGAGGTTCTCTACTTCGCCTGGGTGCGCGAGCGGATCGGCGCTCCGCGCGACCGTCTGGACACCGATGCCGAAACCGTCGCGGACCTCGTGGCCGAGCTGCGCGCCCGGGATGCGCGCTACGAAGCCGCGTTCGCCGATCTGTCGGCGCTTCGGGTGGCTGTGGACCAGGAACTCGTCGATTTCGATGCGCCGCTGCACGGGGTTCGGGAAGTCGCGTTCTTCCCCCCGATGACTGGCGGATGAGCCGCGTCATCGTGCAAAGCGCGCCGTTCGACCTCGGCGCCCTGAGCGCGGGCTTTTGCGCGGGACGCACCGATACCGGCGCGGTCGTGACGTTCACGGGCATCGTACGTGGAGACGATGGCCTTACGGCGATGGAGATTGAGCATTATCCGGCGATGACCGAAAAGGCGCTGGAGGCGATCCGCGTGGAAGCCGTCGAGCGATGGTCGTTGACGGATGCGCTTGTCGTGCATCGCCATGGCCGGCTGGAGCCGGGTGAGCTGATCATGATGGTCGCGACGGCGGCAAGCCATCGCGCAGATGCCTTTGCCGCCGCCGAATTCCTGATGGACTACCTGAAGTCGCGGGCGCCCTTCTGGAAGAAGGAGCATCGCGCGGGCGCGGACACCTGGGTCGCTGCGAAGGACGCCGACGAGGCCGCGCTCGATCGCTGGTGGAGCTGAGACGCGCCTCGCGCGGCGCCGCGGCTCAGCCGCCCTGGTTGGTGCGCTCGATATAGGCGCGCAGCTCGGCGGCCTCGTGGCGCGCACCACGCAGGCCTTCCATCGCGGCGCCCAGTTCCGCCTGGCACTGGTGCAGTTGCGTCGTCAGTTCGGCTTCGCGCACTTCGACATAGGCGACCGCCTGATCGCGCAGCTCCTCGGCGTCGTGCAACGACTGCGCCATACGGTCGAGCTCGCCAATATCCGCTTCGCTGGCGCGGGTGAGCCGGTGCACCAGCCAGGACACGAACCAGCCCAGCAGAAACGCGAGGAACAGGACGATCGCCGTGGCGATGATGAACTCGGTGCGGTTCATCCCGCCTCCTCCTCACTCTGGTCCGGGCGGGCGACGGGCGTGCCGTCGTTCTCGGGATTTTCGGGTTCGGCTGGCGCAGGCTGATCCGCGCTGTCACCGTCTTCCGCTGACGCGTCGGAATCGTCCGCCAAGGCGCCGTCGCTGGCCGCTCCGTCGGAGCCGTCCGGTGCGGCGGCCTCCTCGATGAGGCGGAACTCGATCCGGCGGTTTGCCTCGCGGCCGGATTCGGTGTCGTTGTCGGCGATCGGGTCGGCTTCGCCATATCCTTCGGACGACGAGGCTTCGGGTCAGGACACGCCGGTCCATCAGCGCCATCAGAACGGATTGGGCGCGCGCCCGGCTCAGTGACAGGTTCATTTCTTCTCGACCCTGGCTGTCGGTGTAGCCGGAGATCTCCATCCGGATCGCGCCGCATTCACGCAGGATCGCGGCGATCTGGTCGAGCGTGCCGCGGGCGGAAGGTTCAAGCTCGGCAGATCCCGGGGCGAAGGTGATCTTCTGTTCCGCGGCGGCCGCCTTGATGCGCGCCACGCATTCCGCAGGTGTGGGCAGCGCGGCCGTTGGGTCGAGCTCCTCGCGGTAGGTCACGTCAAGGTCGTAGAGCGCGTCCTCGCCGAGCCGCTCGGCCATCAGGCGCGCGATCTCGTCGCTGGCGCGCTCTTCACCGCTGTCGCCGGTGACCTCGATCCGGTCGGGGCCGACGAAGGCGTGGCCCTCGGCCAGGTAGCCCAGTGAGTTCGAGTGCGGCGAGCACGCGGATCGTCCAGTGCTCCGGCAGATCCGGGTCGAGCCGTGTCGCCACATGGGTTTGCGCCGCACCAAAGCGGGCCTGCGCGAAACTCTCCACCGCCGCCTTGCTGCGCTCGTCCGTCAGCCGTCCGCGCAGCTCGACCCGCCCATCGGCGTTGCGCTGGGCCGTGAATTCCGGCGGCGCCGGAGCGTCGGGGGCCGGGCTCGCCGGCGGCTTCGGCAAGGTCGCTTCGAGCGAGAAGACCTTGGGCAGCGCCGCCTCGAGTTCACCCACCTCGCGGTCGAAGACCGAAGCGGGCGTGCCCATGGCCGCCGTCAGTGCCACGTCGGCATCCGAAAACGTGACGCTGCCACCGCCCAGCCGGCCCACCGCCGCGACCGCCGCCGCGACCGCCTCGCCCCACCGCGGTGAGGGCGCGCCGAGGCCGAGCGTGCAATCCGCCCGGTCTTGCATCCCCGCCTGTGCCGCCGCCTGAAGGATCATCGCGCGCGCCTCGACGGTATCAGCGGAGCAGGCGTCGAAGCGGGCCGAATTCTCGTCCAGGACGAACCGCAGGGTGAACGGAGCGATCACCGGCCGCGGTGCCGCGATGTCGAGCGCAAGCGCCACGCCCGCCGGAGCCCCGCGCGACAGCGAAGCCTCCACCCGGCGCTTCTCGTCCCGGCTGTCGGTGATCGCCGTCACCGCCACCCGATCGGCAGCGGCGGAGATCTTCGACCGGGGCAGCGAGGCGAGCGCATCGAGCGCGAAGGAAAGCGCCCGTTCCCATCCGTCCGGCGCCGCATGGTCGGCGGTTTCGAGCAGATCGACGACCCGCGCCGAGCCGGCGATCGCGCGGATCCTGTCGCGCAGCTCGGTGCGATCGGTCTCTTCGGGGATCAGCCCGATCAGCGAGATCCCGTCGCCGTTGCGCAGGATCTCGAGCACGAAGCGCGGGGCGGGCGTGGCTTCGGCCGGGCGGACTGTCATCTCGTCGAGGACCCGATCCCCATCGACGACCGTCCCGGCGGCCGACAGGGCGCGGAACCGGGTGGCCTCGTCCGGCGCGGTGCCGGCCAGATGAACCTGCAGCCCGTCAGTCGTGACATTGGCCCAGCCCAGCCCTTGCTCTTCCAGAGCGCTGGCTACCACCGCATGCGAGCGCTGCTCGATTTCCTGCGCTCCGTAGACCGCGCCCACGACGCTCAGGGTGGCACCAAGAAGCATTGCACCGACATGCAGGAAGAATGGCCGCATCACTCGCTCATCGCTAGAAGATCGGAGGTGGATTTATGCCTCCCGCCGAGTGGGCGCAATCAGAAGGCCAGCGCGACGGCGAGAAACAGCACAGGGATCAATCCGGCGTTCCGGTTGGCGCGGAAGAGCCGCAGGCAGATCGCCGGGTCGTCGATGTCGAGCCGCGCCAGCTGCCAGTGCAGATGCCATCCCATCGCCAGCGCGCCGCCGAGCGCCACGGCGAGCGCCAGAGGGTCGTTCCGGGGCCCGACCGCAAGGATCACCGCGACCGACAGCAGCGAGACGGTGCCGACAAGGAACCGGCGCAGCCAGCGCGGCGTGTCGGTGCCGAAGAGCCGGGCGGTGGATTTCACGCCGATCAGCAGGTCGTCCTCCTTGTCCTGGTGGGCGTAGATCGTGTCGTAGAAGAGCGTCCAGGCGATACCGGCGGCGTAGAGCACGAAAGCGGCCGCCGGGAGCGACTCTGCTCACCGCCGCCCAGGCGAGCAGCGCCCCCCAGTTGAAGGCCAGCCCCAGAAAGACCTGCGGCCACCAGGTGAAGCGCTTGGCAAACGGGTAGATCGCCACCAGCGCCAGGGAGCCGATGCCGAGCGCGATCGCCAGCGGGTCGAAGGTCAGCAGGATCAGGAACGCCGCGAGGGCCTGCCCCACCATCCAGGCCATCGCCTGTCGCACCGAGACCTGGCCCGACGGGATGGGGCGCGAGCGCGTGCGCGCCACGGCGGCATCGAACTTCCGGTCGGTGATGTCGTTCCAGGTGCAGCCCGCGCCTCGCATGAGCCACGCCCCCGCCGCGCAACCGACGACGACCCACGCCTCGCCCCAGCCGAACCGGCCCTGCGCGTTGGCCGCCAGGAGCACGCCCCACCAACACGGCAGGAGCAGCAGCCAAGTCCCGATCGGGCGGTCGGCCCGACTCAGGCGAAGGTAGGGCCGCCACGCCCCCGGCGCGCGCCTGTCGACCCAGTTGCCGCGGTAGGCGTCGGCGACCTCTCCTCTTGGCGTTCGGGGCTGCGCATGCATAACGTTCCGTTCCATGTCGAAGGTGCGCCTCTTTGTAGACCAACCGCTCGGAGCGGAGCAAACTGTCGCGCTCGGCCGCGAACAGGCGAACTATCTTTTTTCCGTCATGCGGCTCGCGCCCGGTGAAGGAGTCTCGCTTTTCAACGGGCGCGACGGCGAGTGGCGGGCCGAGGTGATCGAGGCGGGCAAGCGCCGCGGGGTGCTGGTCTGTCGCGAACAGACGGCGCCCCTGCGCGTGCCGCCGGATCTCTGGCTCCTGTTTGCGCCGATCAAGAAGGCGCGCACCGATTTCATCGTCGAGAAGGCGGCCGAACTGGGCGCTGCGCGCATCATCCCGGTGCAGACCGACTTCACCAACGCCGAGCGGGTGCGGCGCGACCGGTTGCAGGCCCATGCGGTCGAGGCGGCCGAGCAATGCGGCGGCACCTTCGTCCCCGAGGTGGAGGAGCTGCGCCCGCTCTCGCGGATGCTCGACGCCTGGCCGGACGGGCGTCGCCTGCTTTTCTGCGACGAGGGGCGCGCCGGGCCGAGCGCGGGTCTGGGAGGCGCTCCCTCCGGACCCTGGGCGATCCTGATCGGACCGGAGGGCGGGTTCTCGCCGGCCGAGCGCGCGCGCCTGTCGGCGCTTCCCGGAGTGACGACGCTGAGCCTCGGGCCGCGCATCCTTCGGGCAGATACGGCGGCGGTTGCGGCGATGACTCTCTGGCAGGCCGCGCTGGGGGACTGGCGGTGACGGCGCTGCGCCGGGCGGGGCTTGCGGATTTGCCGCGGATCGAGGCGCTTTTGTCCGCGAGCGTCGAGACGTCGATGTTTCCGCTGAGCAATCTTCGGACGTTCGGTCTCGACGGCGCCGCACCGCGCGCGATGCGGTTCTGGATCGACGCGGCGGTGTCGGTCGCACTGGGCGTGACGACCGATGGGATGGCGCTGCCTGTCCTGCCGGGATTCGACGATTGGAAGGCGGTTCGTGACGCGCTGGCCGGGCAGGTTCTCATTGGTGCAGCGGGGGAGGCAGAAACGGTCCGGTGCCTGCTCGCAGCGGCGGGTCTTGCCGGCGCGCCCGTGCGTCTTGCCGGCGACGAGGCGCATTACACGCTGGATCTGACGCATCTCGCCATTCCTGACGGCGAAGGCGACCTCGCAATGCCCGACGCCTCGCATCAGTCGCTCTTGGTCGCATGGCGGTCCGCCTATCAGCGGGAGGTGCTGGGAACGCCGGATGCCGAGGCGGACGCGTCCGCGCGCGTCGAGGTGGCGGACTGGCTCGCGCAAGGCAGCCACCGGCTTCTGATCTCGCCGGACGGTCCGCTCGCCTTGACCGGGTTCAATGCGGCATTGCCTGAAATCGTGCAGGTTGGGGGCGTCTATACACCGCCCATGCTCCGCAATCGCGGACATGCGCGCCGGGCCGTTGCCCTTCATCTTGTTGAGGCGCGCAGCCGGGGATGTGGCCGCGCGGTGTTGTTCAGCGCCAGCCCCGCGGCTTGCCGCGCCTACCGCGCCGTCGGTTTCCGCGAGGTCGGGCGCTTTTCGCTGGTGGTTTTCGACGGCCCCCAGGAGGTTGCATGATCCGGCCCGAAATCAGGGCGGCCTTCTGGCGCTGGCGCGAGGGGATCGCTGGCGCGGCGGCGTGCTCGCTCGGGCTCTACTGGGCGCTGGCAGAACGCGGGATCCTGTCGTGGCTTGGTGTCGCGCTTGCGGCGGGCGGAGCTGCCCTGGCACTGGCGGGGTGGCAGCGCGGCCGCTTTCGCGGCGCGGGCGACGGACCCGGCGTGGTCCAGCTGGACGAGGGGCGGCTGACCTATTTCGGCCCGCTCACCGGCGGTGCCATCGCCGTCCGGGAAATCCGGAGCCTCGCCCTCGACGGCTCGGCCCGACCGCCCCACTGGCTGATCGAAGGGCCCGAGGGCAGTCTCGCGATTCCTGTCTCCGCGGCCGGAGCGGACGGCCTTTTCGATGTCTTCTCGCGCTTGCCGGGTCTCGACATGCAGCGTGTTCTGGCGGTGCTCCAGGAGCCGCCCTCAACGCGGTCGGAACTGTGGCGGGTTCCGCGCCGCGCCCTGCCGCGCTGAGGTGCCGCGAGGCGCGCCACCTCCGCCCGACATTGACAACGCGGCTGTGCCGCTCCACCTGTCGGCGTCAATGTCGAGGGTCGTCGGAGCGTAGCTGTCATGTCCATTCCCCAATCCGGCGGCGGCGTCATCGAGCGGCGCGAGCAGCTGACCGAGTATCTTGCGTCGGGCTGCAAGCCCAAGGATGACTGGCGCATCGGCACCGAGCACGAGAAGTTCGGTTATTGCCGCGACACGCTTCTGCCGCTGCCCTATGACGGCCCGCGCTCGATCCACGCCATGCTGGCTGGGCTGCGCGACAAGTTCGGCTGGTCACCCGTCGAGGAGAGCGGCAATCTCATCGGTCTGGAGAAGGACGGCGCCAATGTGAGCCTGGAGCCGGGCGGTCAGCTGGAGCTGTCGGGCGCGCCTCTGGAAACGATCCACCAGACATGCGACGAGGTGAACGAGCATCTGCGGCAGGTGAAGGCCGTGGCCGACGAGATCGGCGCGGGCTTCATCGGGCTGGGCGCCGCGCCGCACTGGACGCACGACCAGATGCCGATGATGCCAAAGGGTCGCTACCGGTTGATGACCGAGTACATGCAGAAGGTCGGCGACCTCGGCCTGCAGATGATGTACCGGACCTGCACGGTGCAGGTGAACCTCGACTTCGCGACCGAGGCCGACATGGTGCAGAAGATGCGCGTGGCCCTTGCCTTGCAGCCGGTGGCGACGGCGCTTTTCGCCAACTCGCCGTTCCTCGAAGGCAAGCTCAACGGGCACAAGTCGTGGCGCAGCCGGATCTGGCGCGATCTCGATGCCGACCGGACCGGAATGCTGCCCTTCGTGTTCGAGGACGGCTTCGGGTTCGAGGCGTGGACCGACTACGCGCTCGATGTCCCGATGTACTTCGTTTACCGCGACGGGCGCTATCTCGATGCCACGGGGCAGTCGTTTCGCGATTTCCTCGAGGGAAAGTTGCCGGCGCTGCCGGGCGAGAAACCGACTCTGAGCGACTGGGCCGATCACCTCACCACCATCTTTCCCGAAGCGCGGGTGAAGAAGTTCATCGAGATGCGCGGCGCCGATGGCGGCCCATGGCGCCGGCTTTGCGCGCTGCCCGCCTTCTGGGTCGGGCTGACCTACGACCAGGGCGCGCTGGACGCGGCGTGGGACCTGGTCAAGGACTGGGATGCCGAGACCCGCGAAGGGCTGCGCGTGGCGGCCAGCGTCAACGCCCTTCAGGGCGAGGCGGGGGGGGTTCGTCTCGGCGAAATCGCGCGGGAGGTGGTGGACATAGCGGAGGCCGGTCTCAAGGCACGCGCCATGCCCGGCGTGGGCGGGCTGGTGCCGGACGAGACGCATTTTCTCAACGCCCTGCGCGAGAGCGTCGACAGCGGTCAGGCTCTGGCCGACGAGCTGATCACGCGGTTCGAAGGTGCCTGGGAGCACGATGTGCGCCCGGTTTTCGAGGAATACAGCTACTGAGCGGCCTGCTTGTTCAACGCGGAGGCGGGGAGCCGAAGCGGTTGTGCCCGCCATCGCCCTTGAGCAGGTAGAAATAAAGCATGACGAGGAACCCGATCAGCGGGATCAGGTGAAGGAATACCCACCACCCGGTGCGCCCGATGTCGTGCAGGCGCCGCACCGAGACCGAGATCATCGGAAGCAGCGTCGCCAACGAGAAGAGCGGGCTGAGGAAGCGGGCGTCGCCGGGCAGAAGCACCCGGTCCACCAGCTCGAGGAGCATCCCGCCGGCGACCACGAAAAGCGCGAACCACCAGAATTCGGGTCGCGCCGCGCGGCCACGAAGGGTGACGTATTTGCTCAGACAGGTGCGGACCGCGTCCTGAAACGTCATTGGCTCAATCCTTCGCTATATTCCGGCCGCCCCCGATCCGCGGCTCGGTTCCGGCGCGCAGACGCGCGATGTTCTGTCGATGTCGCCAGAAGACGAGGGCGGCCAGCACGACCGACAGGAAGAGGAGCTGCGGCGCGCCCGCCGCCAGGCACCAGAACGGCGTCGCGGCGGCCGCGATCAGCGCGGCGAGTGACGAGATGCGAAACCCCGCGGCCGAGGCAAGCCAGGTGGCACAGGCCAGAAGGCCCACGGGCCAGGCCAGCGCCAGCACCACGCCGAGGAAGGTCGCGACACCCTTGCCGCCCTTGAAGCCGGCGAAAGCTGGGTAGAGGTGGCCGATAAAGCTCATCGCCCCCGCCACCTGCGCCGCGTCCTCGCCGCCGAGCGCCCGTGCCGTAAGCACCGCCAGAACGCCCTTGCCGCCGTCGAGCAGGAGCGTGAGCGCGGCCGCCTTCTTGTTCCCGGTCCGGAGCACGTTCGTGGCGCCGATATTGCCCGACCCGATGCTCCGCAGATCGCCGAGATTCATGGCCCGCGTCAGGACCAGCCCGAACGGGATCGAGCCCAGCAGGTAGGCGATCAGCGCGACCAGAAGCAGCGTGGCGAGACCGGAATCGAGGACTGGCATGAATTGGATTCTCCGGTGGGAACGGGGCTTGGTGTCACAGTGCCAAGCCCGCCGGGCCCGGTCCAGCGCCGTTGCCATGGCCGGAAACGTCTGCTTGGCGCCGTTGCGTTCCTGCGCCGGATGGTCGTCGCTCAGTCTGCGCCGAAGACACGCCTGCCGGCCACCCATGTGCCGCGGACCCGACCCTGCATCCGGGCGCCATCGAAAGGCGTGTTCTTGGACTTCGACGCAAGCCCGAAGCGGTCGAGCAAGAACGGCGCGTCGGGGTCGAAGAGCACCAGGTCGGCCGGCGCGCCGACCGCGAGCCGCCCGCCCTCCAGCCCGATCAGGCGCGCCGGGTTGAGCGACAACGCCCGCCACAGCGTCGGCAGGTCGAGATCGCCCGAATGCACCAGGCGCATGGAGGCCGGCAGCAGGGTCTCCAGCCCCACCGCCCCGCTCGCCGCCTCCTCGAAGGGGAGGCGCTTGGATTCTTCGTCCTGCGGTGCGTGCATCGAGCAGATGACGTCGATCAGACCGTCCGCAACGGCCCGGATGACCGCGATCCGGTCCGCCTCGGCGCGCAGCGGCGGGGTCAGCTTGAAGAAGGTGCGATAATCGCCGACATCGAACTCGTTGAGCGTCAGGTGGTGAATGGAGGTGCCGGCGGTCACGTCGAGATTCGCCTCGCGGGCCCGGGTCAGCGCAGGCAATGCCGCCGCAGTGGTCACCTGGTCGGCATGCCAGCGCGCGCCGGTTGCCTCGACGAGGGCCAGGTCACGTTCGAGCCCCATCCGCTCGGCGACGGGCGACACGCCGGGCAACCCGGCCAGCGCCGCGAATTTCCCCGAGGTGGCGACCGCGCCGGCCGACAGGCCGGGATCCTGGGGATGGCCGATGACCAGCGCGCCGACCGAACGCGCATAGGCGAGGCAGCGCGACAGGACGCGATTGTCGGTCGTCACCGCCGCGCCGTCGGTAAAGGCCGCGGCCCCGGCATCGCTCAGAAACCCGATCTCGACCATCTCGCGCCCGCGGCGGCCGCGGGTGAGGGTGGCCATCGGGTAGACGCGCACCGGGGTTTCGGCATTGGCCCGCCGCGCGACATATTCCAGCACTTCGGGTGCATCGATCGGGGGGTTGGTGTCCGGCCGGGTGACGAGCGTGGTCACGCCACCTGCCGCGGCCGCGTTTCCGGCGGTGCGGAAGCTTTCCTTGTGCCGCTCGCCGGGTTCGGGAACCCCGACACCCAGATCGACGATGCCCGGCGCCAGGCATTGCCTTGCGCAATCGATGCGCCTGGCGCCGTCGGCGCCGCCCTCGGCGATGCGCCCGTCGCGCACCAGCAGGTCACCGTGCCGCACCTCGCCCCGCTCCGGATCGATCAGGCGAGCGTTCTGGAACAGGATAGTGCTCATTCCGCAGGGCGGCGCAGGCCGCGACCCCGTCTCACAGCAGCGTCCCGATCAGCAGCAGCAGCGCGATGACGCCAATCACGCTCAGCACGATCGGCAGCCACGGCCGCGGTCCCTTGCCGGTCGGCTGCGGCCGCCCGCCGGGACCGCTGATCGCCGCCTTGGAAACGTCGGCGGGCGCCATGCTTTCACGGCGCGGCATCGGATTGGACAGATCGAAGGCGACGAACGGCGTCAGGGCAGGGCCGAGATTGAGGATCTGTGCGTGTCCGCCGAAGGCGGAGCTTGGCACGATCAGCAGACGGCAGGGCGGGTTCTCGAGTCGCGCGGCCTCTCGGTCGAGCTGTTCCTTCGGAACGTCGTAGCCGGCTGCCAGGTATTGCCGCAGCCCCATGCCGGTGAGTTCGCGGGCCGAAACCAGCTCCACGCGGTTTGTGTCAAGGTGCTCCGCGCCCAGGGCCTCCCTGACCGCCTCCGGATCGCCTGCGCAGAGGGCATCCGTGTTTCCGACGTCGCTATCGATTCCGAAGAGGCGCAGTCGATCATGTTCTTGCGCCGGCACATCCAGCGACATGTCAGTCATTGGTCTATTCCTTGTGAATCCGTCAATGTGTCCGTCCTGTCCGCGGGCCGACGTTTGTCCAGGGCCCTTTCGACCGGTCCCGCCCTGCGTCGGCGGCGCGGCTCGCGGGGCGTCACACCATCACCCCCTTGCGGGCGGCGTCCGCGCGAAGGTTTTGCGCGAGCAGGTCCATCACCGCCATCCTGACCGCGACGCCCATCTCCACCTGCTCCTGGATGACCGAGCGGTTGATGTCGTCGGCCAACGTGCCGTCGATCTCGACGCCGCGATTCATCGGGCCGGGATGCATGACGATGGCGTCGGGGGCGGCGTGCGACAGCTTTTCGGCGTCGAGCCCGAACCGGTGGTAGTACTCGCGCTCGCTCGGAATGAAGGCGCCGTCCATCCGCTCGCGCTGCAGGCGGAGCATCATCACCACGTCGGCACCCTTGAGCCCGGCCTTCATGTCGTCGGTCACCTCGACACCCCATTCGGCGGCGCCTGCCGGCATCAGCGTCGGCGGCCCGATCAGGCGCAACCGCGCCTCCATTCGCCCGAGCAGCAGGATGTTGGAGCGCGCCACGCGAGAATGCGCAATGTCACCGCAGATGGCGACCGTCAACCGGTGCAGCCGACCCTTCTTGCGACGGATGGTCAGCGCATCCAGGAGCGCCTGTGTCGGGTGCTCGTGCCGTCCGTCGCCGGCATTGACCACCGCGCAATCGACCTTCTGGGCCAGGAGGTTGACCGCCCCGGAATGGGGGTGGCGCACGACCAGAAGATCCGGCCGCATGGCATTGAGCGTCATCGCCGTGTCGATGAGCGTTTCGCCCTTCTTCACCGATGACGCAGCCATCTGCATCGACATCACGTCCGCGCCCAGCCGTTGCCCCGCCAGTTCGAAGCTCGCCTGGGTCCGGGTCGAGGGCTCGAAGAACATGTTGACCTGGGTAAGGCCGCTCAGCGCGTCCCCGTGCTTGGTGTCGGAGCGGTTGAGCGCGACATAATGCTCGGCCAGGTCGAGGATCGTGGTGATCTCGTCCGGGGCGAGGGGCGCGATACCCAAGAGGTGCTTGGCGCGAAGCGGCATTGCATCTGCGCTTCTAGGCGCGGCGTGAAGTGGCGGCAAGACACGAGCCTGCCGGGCGGCCATTGCGGGCGGATGAGCGCGCAGGTAGCTTGGCGCGCGATGATCCCTGACCTGCCCGCACTTTCCGATCTGACCCGGGCCCAGGCCCGGGCACTCCTGGAATGGCAGGTCGAGATGGGCGCGCGCGAAGCCATCGGCGACGAGCCGGTGGACCGCTATGCCCTCGCCGAGCGTGCCAAGGGCGCGCCCGCCGCGAAGGCGGCGACCGGAAGGGCCGGGAGCGCGCCGGCCCCGGACCGCCCGGCCGCCCCACAGGACCCGGTCGCCGCGGCCGAAGCGGCAGCGCATGCGGCGCAGGATCTGGCAGGGCTGGAGGCCGCGATCGGCGCGTTCACCCTTTGCGACTTGCGCCGTGGCGCCCGCTCGACCGTCTTCGCCGCCGGTCGGCCCGACTCGGCCGTGATGGTCGTCGGCGAGGCTCCGGGTCGGGAGGAGGACCGGGCGGGACATCCCTTCGCGGGCACGGCCGGGGCGATGCTCGACCGGATGTTCGCTGCCATCGGTTTGAGCGTCGAGGCCGAGGACCGCGCGCAAGCCCTCTACCTCGTCGCGCCGATGCCCTGGAGACCGCCGTCGCGGGCGCCGACGAACGAGGAGATCGCGATGCTGGCCCCCTTCCTGAAGCGTCACGTGGAGCTGGCGGCGCCGCGTCTGGTCGTCTGCATGGGCGCGCTGCCGGCCAGGATCCTGCTGGATGTCGCGAGCGTGGCGCGCGCGCGGGGAGGCTGGCGGGAAGCCGAGGGGCGACCGGCTCTGGCGATCCACCATCCGGCGACGTTGATGCGCCGCCCCGAACTCAAACGCGAGGCCTGGGCCGATCTGCTGATGCTCAGGGCGAAGCTGCAGGAAGACCTGACGACATGAGAGGAGGGCGGCGGCGATGAGCCGGATCGACGAAGGGCGGGAGTTCATCCCGGTGCGGATCGCGGTGCTCACGGTCTCCGACACCCGCCAGATCGCAGAGGATCGCTCCGGGCAGACGCTCGTGGACCGGATCGAGGCGGCGGGACACCATCTGGCCGCGCGGAAGATCCTGCGCGACGAACGGACCGAGATCGCGGCGCAGCTGCGCGCCTGGTGCGCGGATCCGGAGGTGGAGGTGGTGATCTCGACCGGGGGCACGGGCCTGACCGGGCGCGATGTGACGGTCGAAGCGCACCGTGACGTCTACGAAAAGGAGATCGACGCGTTCGGAACAGTCTTTACCCACGTTTCCATGCAGAAGATCGGCACGAGCGCGGTCCAGAGCCGGGCGACCGGGGGGGTGGCGAACGGCACCTACCTCTTTGCCCTGCCGGGCAGCCCCGGCGCGTGCCGTGATGCGTGGGACGAGATCCTTTCGTTGCAGCTCGACTACCGCCACCGGCCCTGCAACTTCGTCGAGATCCTGCCCCGACTCGACGAGCACCGGCGGCGGAAATAGGCGCCAGGCCAGCCGGCAAGGAGGGGCGCGACCGAACCAGCCGCAGGAACTCACGGGGTTGTGCGATTGGAGAGGCATCCGAAAGGGACTAGATCTCGCGTGTAGGCAACAGGATGGCCACATGCGTTTCCTCCGGCGCTCGCTGACCGGCGTGTTTCTGTTATCTCTGACGGCGGGGCTGCTGGTCTTTGCAGTCGTGATGATCCTCGATGCGTTCGAGGCAGCGCGCAGCGACGCTCCGCGGGGTGCCTCTGGTCGGGAGCGCGTCATTTGCCGTGCGCATCGTGACGGTGGAGCCGCAGACGATCCGTCCGGTCCTGAGAACCTTCGGCGAAATCCGCAGCCGCCGCACCCTGGAGGTGCGCGCCGGCACCGGTGGCAACGTGGTCGAGCTGGCGCCCGAGGTCGAGGAGGGCGGCTTTGTCGATCAGGGCCAGCTGATCGCGCGGATCGACCCGGCGGATGCCGAGGCCGCTCTTGCCCTGACCCGCACCGATCTTGCCGAGGCCGAATCCGAGCTGCGCGATGCCGGCCGGGCTCTGGAGCTGAACCGCGAGGATCTGGCGGCTGCCGAAACACAGGCCGAGCTGCGTCGCCGAGCGCTGGAGCGTCAGAAAGGTCTGTCGGAGCGCGGCGTCGGAACGGCGGCCACGAGCGAGACCGCCGAGCTGGCCGCTGCCGCCGCGGAGCAGGCGGTCGTGGCGCGGCGGCAGGCTCTGGCGCAGGCAGAGGCGCGCCTGGACCGGGCCGGCACCGGACTCGAGCGGCAGCGGATCGCTCTGGCAGAAGCCGAGCGGGATCTGGGCCATACCGAGATCAGGGCCGAATTCGCGGGCGTGCTGGCTGATGTGGCGATGATCGAAGGCGGGCTCGTGACGGCGAACGAGCGGCTCGCGCGGCTCATCGATCCGGAGGCTCTGGAGGTCGCGTTCCGCGTCTCCACGCCGCAATATTCGCGGCTGCTGGGCGAAGACGGAGTGCTGATCGGAGCCGATGTCACCGTGGCGCTTGACGTGCTCGGAGTGCCAGTCGAGGCCGAGGGTACTGTCACGCGCGAGAGCGGCGTGGTTGGCGCCGGCCAGACCGGGCGGCTTATCTATGCGCGACTTGGCGCGGCGCGGGGATTCCGGCCTGGCGATTTCGTCAGCGTGGCGGTGCAGGAGCCGCCGTTGAGCGGTGTTGCACGGCTTCCGGCCGCTGCGCTCGGCGGAGCGGGAACAATTCTGGCGCTCGGGCCCGATGAACGGCTCGAGGAGGTCGATGTGGACGTTCTGCGCCGGCAGGACGACGACGTGATCGTTGCCGCCGCAGAGATTGCCGGTCGCGACGTGGTCGCCGAGCGGACGCCGCTTCTGGGCGCGGGGATCCTGGTCAGACCGCTCCGCGGCGAGGGCGCTGCGCAGGCGTCGGCCGAGTCCGACATGCTCGAACTCTCCGAGGAACGGCGGGCGCGGCTGGTCGCCTTTGTCGAAGGCAGTGACGGGATGCCGGATGCCGCACGGCAGCGGGTTCTCGCGCAATTGCGCGAGCCGATGGTTCCCGCGCGCGTCGTGGCGCGTATCGAACAACGGATGGGCGGATGATGCGCGACCGTCTGTTCCGGCGGTCGCACGCGGCGGGCGGGGGCCCGATGTCCCCGTCCGAATGCACGCCACTCCGGGAGGCGCCGGGCCCGGACCGCGCCAGGGCCGGGGCGCAAGAGCCGCGGCGGGTGGCCCATGCGTGAGACCCCGGAAGCCGCGGGCGGCGTGATCTCCTATTTCGCGCGCCATCGAACGGCGGCGAACCTGCTTCTCGTGCTGCTGATCGTGCTTGGCGTGGCCGCGTTCCCGCGGATGCGCGCGCAGTTCTTTCCCGACGTCATCGTCAACGATATCGGCGTCTCCGTCGCGTGGCCTGGCGCCGGGGCCGAGGACGTGGACGCAGGGATCGTCGACGTGCTGGAACCCGCCCTTCTGAGCGTGGAGGGAGTTACCGAGAGCTCGGCCCGCTCGGTCGAGGGACGCGCCTCGATCTCGCTCGAGTTCGAGCCGGGCTGGGACATGGGTCAGGCTGCGGACGACGTGTCGCAGGCCGTCGATGCGGTGAACACGCTGCCGGACGCCGCCGAAGATCCGGAGATCAGCCGCGGCGGCTGGTCCGACCGGGTCACCGATGTCATCATCACCGGTCCGGTCGGCGTCGACCAGCTCGCCCGTTTCGCCGACCAGTTCACGGCACGGCTGTTCGCGGAAGGGGTCACGCGCACCTCGATCCGGGGTGTCGCAGCGCCGGAGATCACGGTCGAGGTGCCGTCTCTGGCGTTGATCCGGCATGGTCTGACCCTGGCCGAAATCGCCGATGCCATCGCCGAAGAGGTCAACACCCGCCCGGCCGGAGACGTGGCGGGTGCGGCGCGGATCCGCACCGGCGCCGCCCGGCGCGAGTCCGAGGAGATCGCCGCCATCGTCCTGCGCGCCGGCCAGGACGGCACCGAGCTGACCGTGGGCGACGTCGCGATGGTGACCACAGGCGGCGTCGACCGTGATCGAGCCTATTTCGTCGGGGAAGATCCGGCCGTGGCAATCCGGGTAGACCGTTCGGATCGTGGTGACGCGATCGAGATCCAGCGCCAGGTGGAAGCCGTCGCCGCCGAGGTCGAGGCGACGCTGCCCGAAGGTGTGTCGATCGACCTGATCCGCACTCGCGCCGACTACATCAGCGGCCGGCTCAAGATCCTGCTCGACAACGGTCTGCTGGGGTTGGGCCTCGTGGTCGCGCTTCTGTTCCTGTTCCTGAATGCGCGGGTGGCATTCTGGGTGGCGGCGGGAATCCCTGTTGCCATGACGGCAGCGATCGCGGTGATGTACGCGGCCGGTCTCACGCTCAACATGATCTCGCTTTTCGCGCTGATCCTGACGCTCGGCATCGTCGTGGATGATGCGATCGTGGTAGGCGAACACGCCGATTTCCGCAGACGGCGGCTGGGCGAGCCGCCGGCGCTGGCGGCCGAGCGCGCGGCGCGACGGATGTTCCTGCCGGTGCTTTCGGCGACGCTGACCACGATCATCGCGTTTTTCGGCCTCGTTGCGATCGGTGGACGGTTCGGCGATCTGATCGCGGACATTCCGTTCACGGTGATCGCCGTCCTGCTCGCCAGTCTTGTGGAATGCTTTCTCATCCTGCCCAACCATCTGACGCATGCGCTTGACCCATTCGGCCAAGGAGCATTGGTACGACTGGCCCAGCCGGGTGGTGAACAGGGGATTCCGCCGGATTCGGGATCGGCTCTTCCGACCGATGATCGCGGGCGTCGTGGTTCTGCGCTATCCGGTGCTGGCGGGGGCCGTGCTGATCCTGGCGAGCCAGTTGGCGCTCTTCATCAAGGGCGACGTGCAATGGCGGTTCTTCAATTCTCCCGAACAGGGATCGGTGACCGGCAGTTTCGCCATGGTGCCCGGCGCCACGCGCGCGGACACGCTGGAGATGATGCGGCTCGTGCAGCAGACCGTCGAGGAGCTGGGAGCGGAATATGCCGAACGGCACGGCCGCAACCCGCTGGATTACGTCGTCGCCGAGATCGGCGGCACGGCGGGGCGTGGCCTCGCCGGGGCGGAGACAAAGGAACCCGAGCAACTTGGAGCCATCTCGATCGAGCTGATCGACGCCGATCTGCGCCCCTATTCGAGTTTCGCCTTCGTGGGCGAGTTGCAGGAGCGGGTGCCGCAGCACCCGAAGCTGGAGACACTCAGCTTCCGCGGCTGGCGTGGCGGTCCGGGCGGCGATTCGCTCGACGTGCAGATCTACGGCGCCGGGACCGAGACGCTCAAGGCCGCGGCCGAGGCTCTCAAGCTGCGGGCTGCGCGATTCCCCGAGGTTTCGGCTCTGGAAGACAGCCTGGCCTATGACAAGGACGAGCTGATCCTGACGCTGACGCCGCAGGGTCGGGCGCTGGGGTTTTCGACTCAGGCATTGGGGCGCGGGCTGCGTGACCGGCTTGCCGGGATCGAGGCGGCGACCTTCCCGGTGGGCCAGCGCTCGGCTGCGATCCGGGTCGAGTTGCCCCCGGAGGAGCTGACGGCCGATTTTCTGGAACGCACGATGTTGCGGACGGCCGCAGGAGCATATGTCCCGCTGGCTGACATCGTCATGGTCGAGCGGCGGCAGGGCTTCTCAACAGTGCGGCGCGAGAACGGATTGCGGCTGGTGAGCGTCACCGGCGACATCAGCGAGGACGATCCGGCCCGAGCCGCCGAGATCACCGCAGCGATCGGCGAGGAGATCCTTCCTGCGCTGGAGGAGGAGTTCGGCGTGGCCACGCGCATGTCGGGCCTCGCGGAGCAGGAGCGCAGCTTCCTCGCCGACGCCCGCACCGGGATGATCCTGTGCCTGTTGGGCATCTACCTGACGCTTGCCTGGATCTTCGCGAGCTGGACGCGGCCGCTCGTGGTCATGGCGATCATTCCGTTCGGCCTCGTGGGCACGATCTGGGGACACTACCTGTGGGAGATCCCCGTGAGCCTGTTCTCGGTCGTCGGGATGATCGGAATGGTGGGGATCATCATCAACGACTCGATCGTGCTGGTGACGACCATCGACGAACATGCCGAACGGCGGGGCCTGGTTCCGGCCATCATCGAAGGCGCGGCCGACAGGCTGCGGCCGGTCATCCTGACGACGTTGACCACCGTCCTCGGGCTGGCACCACTCCTTTACGAGAGCTCGCAGCAGGCGCAGTTCCTGAAGCCGACGGTCGTGACGCTGGTCTACGGTCTGGGTTTCGGGATGGTTCTGGTCCTTCTGGTGGTGCCGGCGCTTCTGGCGGTGCAGGACGACTTCCGCCGGGCGTGGGTGGCTATGCGCCGGGCGCTGGGCGCGCGGCGGGCGGGGCGTCTGGCGCAAGGAGCCACGTTTGCCGGAACGATCGCGGCCGCGGCCATCCTGTTGGCGACGGTGGGCAGCGTGGTGATCACCGGGACCCTGCCCGCCCCGATCGAGCGGCTGATGCCCGCCGGGTCGGGAGGTGCGGCGACGGCGCTGGCGCTGCTGGCGGCGGGGACGGGCGTGATGTTGCTTGGGCTCTATTTTCTGACGGCGCTTGTCGCCCGACGGCGGCGCTAGACGGAGAGGGGCGCGCGCCGAACCGGGGGATTGACCCCCGCTCCGGCGCGGGCCGCAGGTGCGGCGGTCGCGCCGGTGTGACGACGGTCAGTCTGTCGCGTGACCCATCAGAAGGTACAGCCGCGAATTTCGACGGCACGTCCGGCGGAGAGGACCGTCAGCTTGACCGACGCGCGGTCGATCGCCAGCGGCATGCCGCGCGCAGGCGTGATGCGAGCGTCGACATGCAGGATATCGCCATCGCGGCGGGCCTCCGGCGGGGAGATCCGTGCGTCGGATCCGGTTTCGACCACGACCGTCTCGTTCTGTCCGAGGGCGGGCATGGTGATGGCGACGCGCAGACGGGCGCCATCACCGAATGGTTCGATCCGGCAGCGCGTGCCGCCGACGCCCGCCTCGCTCCCCCGCATCGGCAGACGGGCCATTGCGCGGTCGATCGCCGGATCGCTGCTGAAGGCAGCACGACCCAGCGTCGCCTCGAGCCTGTGCGATACGGGCACACAGATGTCGCGGCAGATTCCGATCTCGATCAAGGTCGAAATCTGGATGTCGCGGGTCGGGTCCACGGTCCGGATCTCGAGCGGCAGGATTACCTCTGTCGCGTAGCCGATCGAACGGAAACCGTTCTGCTCGAAGACCTCCGGCGCGGGAAAGTGAAGACGCGCGTCGGCGATGTTTCGCGAGCCCCCGAGGTCCAGGCGCGGCGGCAGGCCGACCTCGCCCGGCAGGCGCCAGTAGGTCTTCCATCCCGGGGCGGGGACGATGCGAATGCCCGCGAGGTGTTGACGACCGTCCTCGCTGCGAGCGCCCTCGAGAATTTCGATTTCGACCAGCTCGTGCGGGATCTGCGCGACGGCGGGAAGGGCGGCGGCGAGCGCGAACAGGAAGCGAGAAGCACAGACGCATGAGCATGGCCCGCACCAATAGGCCCAAGCGACGCGGAAGTGTATTCACAACGCGGCGACACAGGTTTGTTGCGCCCGACCATTGCGCCCAGCCGCCACGGCCCTAACGTTAAAGGCATGACAGAAATGGGCGATGCCTCGGATCTCAGCGGCAAGTTGCTGATCGCGATGCCCGGCATGGGCGATCCGC
Source organism: uncultured Alphaproteobacteria bacterium (assembly GCA_963709765.1). Lineage (GTDB taxonomy): Bacteria > Pseudomonadota > Alphaproteobacteria > Rhodobacterales > Rhodobacteraceae > Roseitranquillus. The sequence continues at coordinate 216,714 of CAVPXL010000003.1, forward strand.
GCTTTGAAAAGAGCGTTGTCTTCGTTTGCGCGCATTCGCGCGACGGGGCGCTGGGCCTGATCGTCAACAAGCCGACGCTGGAGTTGCGGTTTCGCGATCTTCTCGAGCAGTTGCAGATCCCCCAGGGCGGCGAGACGCCCGAGATAAAGGTCCACTTCGGGGGGCCGGTGGAGAACGGGCGTGGCTTCGTGCTGCATTCGGCGGATTACATGTCGGAAAGTTCGACCCTGATCGTCACCCCGCGCTTCGGCATGACCGCGACGCTCGATATCCTGCAGGAAATTGCACAGGGCCGGGGTCCTCAATCGGCGCTGCTGGCGCTGGGATACGCGGGATGGGGGCCGGGTCAGCTCGAATCGGAGCTGTCCGAAAACGGCTGGCTGATCTGCGACGCGAGTTCGGATCTGGTGTTCGGCGAGCCCGATGCCGGCAAGTGGACAGCGGCCTTGGCATCGCTCGGGGTGGATGCGCTGGTGCTTTCGTCCGCCGGAGGGCATGCCTAGGGGCGGGGCGCTGCGGCGCGACGCAATCGGTCGTTGATCGCACGGCCCAGGCCGTGATCGGGGATCGGCGCCACGGCGATGCGGGTCGCGCTCTCCCGGTCGAGCCGATGGAGGTGACCAAAGAGGTGGGCAGCGGCCTCCACCAGATCGCCCGAGCGTGACAGCGACAGATCGCCCTCGACATCGCCGAATCCCAGCAGGGTCTCGCCGGATTCTGCTCGTCGGGCGTTCAGGCGAAGCGTCGCTGTCGGCGCGTAATGCGACGCCAGTTGTCCCGGCGAACTGACGGGGCCGGCGATCCCGGCGGCGAGGGGGCGACCCAGACACGCTTCCAGCACCTCGACGGGCAGCCCTCCGGGGCGCAGGATCGCCGGTTCCGGCGCAAATCCGACGATCGTCGATTCCACTCCGACCGTGCTCGGGCCGCCATCCACCACGGCGGCAATCCGACCCTCGAGTCCGCGCAGGACGTGCGCGGCGCTGGTGGGGCTGATGCGGCCCGACGGGTTTGCGGAGGGCGCGGCGATGGGGCGGCCGGCCGCACGCAGCACCGCAACGGCGACGCAGTGTTCGGGAACCCGGACGGCGAGGGTCGGCAGGCCGGCCGTCACCAGCGGCGAGATCGGCGTGTCGGGATGCAGCGGCAAAACGAGCGTGAGCGGTCCTGGCCAGAACGCATCTGCCAGCCGCTCCGCCTCGGGTGGCATCGCGCAAAGGCGCCGAGCGGCTTCGGTGTCGGGCAGGTGAACGATCAGCGGATTGAAACGCGGCCGCTCCTTGGCCGCGAATATGCGGGCGACGGCCAGGTCCGAGGTGGCATCTGCGCCGAGACCATAGACGGTCTCGGTCGGAAAGGCGACAAGTTCGCCTGCGGCCAGCAGCGCCCCGGCGCGTGCAATGCCGGGCTCATCGGCGGAGAGCCGGAGGGTGGCGACCATTGGCGGCCTTTCGTGACGTGGCGTCCCGGTTGTCGGACCTTCGGGCCCGCCGCATCATCCATCTATTGATCGGACGTCTCGGCCCGACCCATTTGCCCGTGCGGCGCCGAGCGTCAAGGCCCGTCGAAGGGTCTCAAAGGAGGTTTCGATGCCCTATTCCGCGCCTGTCGGCGATGCCCGGTTCCTTCTGGAAAAAGTCGTCGGCTTCGACGCCGTGCGCGAGACCGAGCGTTTCGCCGACGCCACGGACGACGTCACCGAACAGATCCTGACCAGCGCCGCGAAGCTGTGTGACGAGGTGCTGGCACCGCTGCAGCGCAACGGCGACGAAGATCCTGCGCGGCTGGAAAACGGGCGCATCCGCACGTCGAGGGGCTATGCCGAGGGCTACCGCGCCATCGCCGAAGGCGGCTGGATCGGCATATCGGCGGACCCGGAGCATGGGGGCATGGGCCTGCCGCAGGCGCTGAACGTCGCGGTCGGCGAGATGATGTCGGGGGCGTGTCTGTCGCTGCAACTCTCGCCGTTGTTGACGGCGGGCCAGATCGAGGCGCTCGAACACCACGCCGACGCGCAGATGCGGGCGGTCTACCTGCCCAAGCTGGTGAGTGGCGAATGGGCCGGCACGATGAACCTCTCCGAGCCGCAGGCCGGCAGCGACGTGGGGGCGGTCGCCACTCGTGCCGAGCCCGCGGGCGACGGCACCTACCGGGTGACGGGTCAGAAGATCTGGATCTCGTGGGGCGATGCGGATTTCGTCGACAACGTCTGCCATCTTGTGCTGGCGCGACTGCCTGATGCTCCCGACGGAACGAAGGGGATCAGCCTCTTCATGGTGCCGCGCAATCTTCCCGACGAGAGCGGCGAGGCCGGTGTCGCCAACGACGTGCGCGTCGTGTCGATCGAGGAGAAGCTGGGACTTCACGGCTCGCCCACCTGCGTCATGGAGTTCGGCGGCGCCAAGGCGTGGCTCGTCGGCCAAGAGAACAGGGGCATGGCGGCGATGTTCACGATGATGAACAACGCGCGCCTCGGCGTCGGCGTGCAGGGCGTCGGCGTTGCCGAGGCCGCGTATCAGCACGCCCTGGCCTATGCGACCGAGCGCAAGCAGGGCGCGAGCCGCCGCGAAGGCGCGACAGGCACGATCATCGACCACGCCGATGTGCGTCGCATGCTGGCGACGATGCGCGCCGACACCTACGCTGCACGGGCCATCGCGCTCGCCTGTGCCGTGGCGATCGACATGGCGCGTGCGACGGGATCCGACGCGGCGAAGGCACGGGCGGCGCTGCTGACCCCCATCGCCAAGGCTTTCGGGACGGATACCGGCATCGCCGTCGCCGACGCGGGGATCCAGATCCACGGCGGCATGGGCTACGTCGAAGAAACCGGCGCGGCGCAGTTCCTGCGCGACGTGCGCGTCACGGCGATCTACGAAGGCACCAACGGCATCCAGGCGATGGACCTTGTGGGGCGCAAGTTGATGGACGGCGGCGAGGCCGCGTTCCGTCTGCTGGACGAAATCGAGCGCGGCGCCGAAGAAGCGCGCGACTCGATGCCCGATCTGGCCCAATCGGTCTGGGAAGCGTCCGAGACCCTGTGCGAGACCACCGAATGGCTGGTGGCGCAGACTGACCCGGACGAGCGCAACGCAGGTGCCGTGCCCTATCTGCGCGCCTTCGCGCGGGTGCTGGGCGCGCATTATCACCTGAAATCGGCCCGGGTCGAGGGCGGGTCAGGGCCAAGAGCGGCACTGGCGCGGTTCTACATCGAGGCGTTGTTGCCCGAACATGCCGGGCTCTGCGCGCAGGTGCGCGCCGGGGCGGCGGCGCTCTTTGCCTTGTCGACAGACGACCTGGTGGCGTGATGGACGCGATCCCGGTGCCGCGTCGACTGGACTACCCCTGGACCGATCCGCCGGGCGTGGGCGACGTTCGGGAGATCGTCGACGGGGTTCTCTGGATCCGCCTCCCGCTGCCGATGGCGCTGGACCATGTCAACGTCTACGCGCTCGACGACGGCGATTCCTGGACGGTCATCGATACGGGTTTCGACAGCCGCCGGTTGCGAGCGACATGGGAGGACCTGTTGACCGGCCCCCTCTCGTCCAAGCCGGTGGAACGGGTGGTGGTGACCCATCATCACCCCGACCACGTCGGGCTGGCCGGCTGGTTTCAGGAGCGCGGCGCCGAACTCTGGACGACCCGGACGGCGTGGCTCTTCGCGCGGATGCTGACCCTCGACGTGCAGGAGCGCCCGACCAAGGAAACCCTGTCCTTCTGGCGCGCTGCGGGCATGGATGAAGCGCTGTATGAGCAGCGAAAGGGCGAGCGGCCGTTCAACTTCGCGGACGTGGTGGCGCCGATGCCGCTCGGCTTTCACCGGATTGCCGAGGGCGACGCCGTGCGGATGGGCGGCCGCGACTGGATCGTGCGTACGGCGGGCGGACACGCGCCCGAACATGCGACCTTCTGGTCCACCGACGGGAAACTGGTCCTGGGGGGAGATCAGCTCCTCCCGTCGATCTCTCCCAATCTGGGCGTCTATGCGACCGAGCCGCTGGCCGATCCGGTCGCCGACTGGCTTGCCTCGTGCGAGCGCCTGGCAGACTTCGCAACCGCGGAGCAACTCGTCCTGCCCGGCCACAAGCTGCCTTATCGCGGATTGCCGCTGCGGCTGTCGCAGCTGATCGACAACCATCACGGCGCGCTGGCGCGGCTCGAGGCACATCTGGATGAGCCGCGAACGGCTGGCGAGTGCTTCGCCGCACTCTTCAAGCGCAGCATCGGCGACGGCGAGTACGGGCTCGCGCTGGTCGAAGCGACGGCGCATTGCCTTCACCTTTGGCACGCGGGACGTGCAACGCGGCAAGTGGGCCGGAACGGCGCCTGGCGCTTTCAGGCGCGTGACAGGACCGTGTGAATCGGTCTAATAGCCACCGACGCATGATCAACGAGGCAGGGACAATGGCAGATCACGAGCACGGCAGCATGGACATCACCGCCCACGAGCAGACGTTCGGAGGCTTCGTGCGCCTGATAACCAGGGCCGCGATCCTCATCATCGTCGGCCTGATCTTTCTGGCGCTCGTCAACGCCTGATGCCGTTCCGCCCGGGCCTGGCTGGCCTTGCCCTCCTCGTTCTGGCCGCGTGCGGCGGACCGGCGGAACCGGTCTGGGCGCCTGATGCCGAGGTCCAGCGCCGGACTTACGTTGACGACGGACCGCCAGAGCTGACGCTGTACACCGTCATCTCCACCAAGACCGGTGCGGGCGGCCATTCCTCCCTGGTGGTCAACGGCTCGGAGCGGGTGATCTTCGATCCGGCCGGGACCTTCTATCATCCGGCCGCGCCGGAGCGGAACGATGTGCATTTCGGCTTCACCGATACGATCGAGAAGGTCTACGTCGATTATCATGCCCGCGAGACCTTCGACGTGGTCAAGCAGGAGCTCCAGGTCTCGCCCCGGGTTGCCGAGATGGCCCTGCGCGAGGTCGAGGCCTATGGCGCGGTTCCCAAGGCGCAGTGCGCGCTTGCGGTGACGCGTATCCTGGGCCGGCTGCCGGGCTTCGAACGGATCGGAACCACGTACTTTCCCAAGAGCGCCATGAAGGCCTTTGCCGAGATGGGCGCTGGACCGGGCGTCACGATCACGGACGACGACGCCGACGACAATCACGGTGTCCTGTTCCGCGCGGTGAGGAAGGAAGTCGTCGTGGAAGGGGGAGCCTGACGGCCCGTTCCGTGTCGCTGCGCGACGACGATCAGATCAGCGCAAGACCCAGCGTCAGGACCACGCCCCCGGCAAGGATCGCCAGCAGGACGTTTTTCGTCAGGAGGCCAACCGCAAGTGTCGCGACGGCGGCCGCCAGACGCGCCGGATCCGGCGTGCCGCTCGTGACGGACGGCCAGAGAACCAGCGGCGCGACGATGCCGGGGAGCACGGCCACCGGCGTGTAGCGCAAAAGCTGCAGAAGAAGCGGCGGCAGCGGCCGGTTGCCGATCATTCCGAGAAACGAAAACCGGATCAGGAACGTCCCCACGCCCAGCAGGACGATGATGGTCCAGATCTGCGCCGTGCTCATGTCCATCGGTCACGCCGTCTCAGCCAGGTCTCGACCGCCGCGCCGACGGTCATCGCCGCACCGCCCGCGATCAGCAGCCCGATGCCGGCCGGCAAACCCGCCAGGGCGAGCGCCACGATGACCGATGTCGTCGCCGCGGCCACGTGCGCCAATGTGCGCAGCATCGGCGCGATGAGCGCCAGAAAGGTGATCGGCACAGCGAAATCGATCGGAATGCCCGCCGGAATGGCATTTCCCGCCACCGCGCCGGCCAGCGTGAACACGTACCAGAGCGGGCAGACCGGCGTCGCCGTGCCGAAGAAATAGGCGACCTTGCCGGCAAGCGACAGGGTCTCGTCCCCCTCGTAGCGCGCGATCGCCAGGGCATATGTCTGATCGACGTTGAAATATGCGATCAAGGCGCGCTGCCAGAGCGGCGCATGGCCCAGATGCGGCGTGAGCGACGCGGAGTACATCGCCATGCGCAGGTTAACGGCAAGCGCCGTGGCCAGAACAACAAGCGTCGATGCGTCGTCGACCATCAGCTGGACGGCGGTAAACTGTGCGGCCCCGGCGATGACCAGGACAGAAAAGCCCATGGTTTCGAGAACCGTGAGGCCCGCCTCGGTCGCGACCACGCCAAACAGCAACGCGAACGGGCAGATGACGAGCACGAACGGCGCCGCGTCGCGGACACCGCGCCAGTAGGATTTGGTGGTGGAGGATGCCATGCGACCGGCCTAGACTGCGTTCGGTCCTGCCATATCGGGAGGTCCAAGAGGGTTCAAATGGCAAATCCCGACGACGGCTATCTGATCGCGCCGGACCCGCAACAGGCGGGTCTGACCCGTGTCGTGGGTGGGATTGACCAGAGCGGAGCCGAGATCCAGACGGCGGTGATCGAAGAGCGGCCGCTGACGATCTTCCTCAACGGGCAGGAAATCGTTACCGCCATGACGATCGGCGACTATCCCGAATACCTGGCGCTGGGCTTCCTGAAGAACCAGGGCATGCTGCAGCCTGGCGAGACCGTGCGCGGGATCGACTACGACGCCGATCTCGAGACCGTGGTCGTACGCACCGACGGGCGCACCGGCTACGAAGAGAAGCTGGCGAAGAAGACGCGGACCAGCGGTTGCGCCGTGGGTACGGTCTTCGGCGACATGATGGAGGGAATCGACGCCGTGTCACTGCCGCAGGTGGAGATCCGCACATCGTGGCTCTACGCGCTTGCTCACAAGGTCAACACGACGCCGAGCCTTTATCTGGAGGCGGGGGCGATCCACGGCACCGTGCTTTGCCACCGCGATCGCCCGCTCGTCTACATGGAGGACGTGGGCCGTCACAACGCGGTCGACAAGATCGCCGGCTGGATGCATGCCGAGAGCGTTCCGGCTGACGACAAGATCCTCTACACCACCGGGAGGCTGACCTCGGAGATGGTGATCAAGTGCGCCCTGATGGGCATCCCGGCACTTGCCTCGCGGTCGGGTTTCACGGCCTGGGGCGTGGACATCGCGCGGCAGGTGGGTCTCACCCTGATTGGCCGGATGCGCGGCCGCCGGTTTGTCTGTCTCTCGGGCGAGGAGCGTCTCGTGCGCGACGCCGATCCCGCCAGCGTGCCCGAGGAGGAACGTCACCATCGCCGCAAGAGCGCCCATGCCGACGGGTAGGCCCGAGCGTCCGCTGGGCGTGATCCTCGCTGGCGGTCTGGCCCGTCGGATGGGCGGCGGCGACAAGGGATTGCTGCGCCTCGGCGGATCGACGATCCTGGACCAGGTCATCGCCCGGCTGGGCCCGCAGGTCTCGGCGCTGGCGATCAACGCCAACGGGCCGGAAGAGCGCTTCGCGGAATTCGGGGTGCCGGTCGTGCCCGATGACGACGATTCGCGCGCAGGACCGCTCGCGGGCGTTCTGGCCGGGCTGGAATGGGCTGCGGCCTCGGGGCACGACACGATCGTGACGGCGGCGGCCGACACGCCGTTCCTGCCCGTGGACCTCGTGATCCGGCTGACGGAGGCGGCGGCCCTCGCCGGCGCGCCGATCGCGATCGCGGCGACGCGGGACGAAGGGTATCTGGTGCGACATCCGACCTTCGGCCTCTGGCCCGTCGCGCTGCGCGACGATCTGCGCGCGGCCCTGGCGTCGGGAACCCGCAAGGTCGTGGCCTGGAGCGATCCGCATGGAGCGATCGCGGCGGAGTTTCCCGACCCCGGCGCCTTTTTCAACGTCAACACGCCAGACGATCTGGAGGAGGCGCGCAGGATGGCCGCGACAATGGCGTGAAGGTCTGGGGCGTTGTCGGCTGGAAGAACACCGGCAAGACCGGCCTGATGGAGCGTCTGGTGTCTGAATTCGCGGGGCGCGGCCTGCGTGTCTCGACGCTCAAGCACGCGCATCACAGACTTCGACGTGGACCAGTCGGGCAAGGACAGTCATCGTCACCGGATCGCCGGCGCGACCGAGGTCCTGTTGGCGAGCGGCACGCGCTGGGCCTTGATGCACGAACTGCGCGATGCGCCCGAGCCGCCTCTGGAGGAGTTGCTGGCCCGGATGTCGCGCGTCGATCTGATCCTGATCGAGGGCTGGAAGCGCGACCCGCACCCCAAGATCGAGGCGCACCGTGCCGAGGCCGGGCAGCCGCTCCTCGCCGAGGAGGACCCGACGATCCGGGCCGTGGCGAGCAATGCGGGGCTGGGGGTCGCGGAGCGCCCGCGCTTCGATCTCGACGACACGACCGCCATCGCCGATTTCATCGCAGCGGAACTGAAGCTGTGAGCGACCCGCGCCCTTTCGACACCATCGTCGCGGTCGATTGGTCGGCGCGATCGAGTCCGTCGTCGATCAGTCCGGCGCCCGACGCGATCTGGCTCGCGCAGGCAGCGGACGGCGAGATGCGGGTCGATTATTTCTCGACCCGCCGTGAGGTGATGACCCGTCTTGTCGATCTCTTCGCGGATGAGCTGGCGCGCGGTCGACGGGTGCTGGCCGGGTTCGACTTTCCGTTCGGATATCCGCGCGGCTTTGCGGAAAGGCTGACGGGGCGCGACGAGGCCCTGGCCGTCTGGACCGCTCTGTCGGACCGGATCGAGGATGGGAACGGCAATGCCAACAATCGCTGGGATGTGGCGGCAGGGCTGAACGCGCTCTTTCCCGGCGAGGGCCCGTTCTGGGGTCATCCGCGCAGCGTGTCGGTGGCGGGACTTGAGTCCACGAAGCCGCGCGATCCCCGCCATGGCCTGGCGGAGTTCCGGAAGACCGAGCGCGCGGCGCCATCGTCGCAATCGTGCTGGAAGCTCTTCGGGGCGGGTTCCGTGGGGTCGCAGGCTCTGCTGGGCATTCCGCATCTGCAGGCCTTGAGGGAACGCTTCGCCGAGCGGCTGTCGGTCTGGCCATTCGAGCCGCCGGACGCGGACATCGTTCTGGCGGAAATCTATCCGTCGCTGCTGGCGTCTGTGGTGCGCGCGGAAAGGACCGACCGCGGCGGCGCGATCCGGGACGCGGTTCAGGTCGAGGTGACCACGCGCGCGCTTGCCGCGCTGCAATCGGCTGGGGAGCTGACCGGAGCACTGGACCGGGGGCGCGACAGCGGGTCGGAAGGCTGGATCCTCGGTGTCGGTGGCGAGGAAGCCTTGCGCGCGGCGGCTGGCGCCGCGCCGCCCCTGCGCGACGATTGCTTCGCCTTGCCGCCCGGCGTCGACTGGACGCCGGTGTCAGACGCGCAGGCGCGGTTACGCGAAGGTCTCGCCTGCGTGGTGGGCCGGGAAACCGTTCCCGTCGCGGCGGCTGGGGGGCGGATTCTGGCGCTCGGGGCCGTTCGCGCAGAGGGCCAACCCTCCGGCTGCGAACGCCGCTGTGGATGGCTACGGTTTCGCCCATTCGGCTGTCGAGGACACGCCGCGTCTGCCGCTGGTCGAGGGGCGCGCCGCCGCGGGCGCTCCGTATGCGGGCGCGGTGCCGCCAGGTCAGGCCGTGCGAATCCTGACCGGAGCGCTGCTGCCGGAAGGCGTGGACACGATCGTGCTACAGGAAGACGTGCGGATCGATCAGGGTCGCGTGATCTTCGCCAAACGCCCGCGGCCCGGTGCGAACACCCGTCGCGCCGGCGAGGACGTCGCGGCAGGGGCGGTGGCGATCGCGGCTGGACGTTGCCTGCGGGCCGGCGATCTGGCGCTGCTGACGGCGGTGGGCCTGGCGGAGGTCGCGGTACGGCCGCGTCTGCGGGTGGCCGTTCTTTCCACCGGAGACGAGCTGGCCGATCCCGGCGAGGCCGGCGCCGATCATAGGACCTTCGATGCCAACCGGCCCATGCTCTGCGATCTGGTCAGGCGCTGGGGCCATGAGGCGGTGGATCTCGGTGCGGTCGGGGACGACCGGGCGGCGCTGCGGGATCGGCTGGATCGCGGCGCGCGCGGGGCGGATGCCATCCTGACCTCGGGCGGGGCGTCGGCGGGCGACGAGGATCACGTTTCGGCGCTACTGGACGAGGCCGGCGCGCTGCAGACGTGGCGGATCGCCATGAAGCCGGGACGGCCGCTGGCGGTCGCGCGCTGGAAAGGGCGCATGGTTTTCGGACTGCCGGGCAATCCGGTTGCGGCATTCGTGTGCGCCCTGATCTTTGCGCGCCCCGCCCTGGCGGTGCTGGCTGGCAGCGACTGGCGGGATGCCACAGGTTTCGACGTGCCGGCGGCGTTCGAGAAACGGAAGAAGGCGGGACGGCGCGAATACCTGCGGGCCCGGATCGATTCCGACGGCCGGGCAGAGGTCTTCGCCTCCGAGGGGTCGGGCCGGATCTCGGGCCTTTCCTGGGCCGAGGGGCTGGTCGAGCTGGCGGAACCGGAACGGCATGTGCGGCCGGGCGACAGAGTGCGCTACCTTCCGTTCTCCGGATTCGGGCTGTGACGTTCCCCGCCCTCCAGGCTCAGGACCTGCCGAGGTCCCTGTGAGCTAGGCACTTCCCTGAATCTCTGTCGGCACCATGGAGGTGCCGCATGAGCGATCCATTCTGGCTTGAGCGAGGCGCATATGCAGCGTGCTGAGCGGGATAGTCTTCATCAGTCGCAATGGGTTGTCCCGCAGATGCCGAAGGTGCCGATCCCGCACGACGCCGCTCTCTGAAAGCAGCGCCACCGGACCGAGAACGCCTTCGCGCGTCTCGGAGACTGGCGACGGATCGCGACCCGTTGCGACAGATGCGCAGACCTGTTCCCGTCAGCCTGCGCACTCGCAGCCCTCGACATCTTCTGGGCATGATTTCCGAGGCTAGTCGAACGTGCCGGCAACGCGCGCGAGCAGCATGAAGGCCCGCGACGTCCGCGTGTCGGCGAAGGCTGCCAGATCGGCATCGCTTGCTCCGACCTCGAACGCGGCGAACGTCCGGTCGAAGAGGCGCAGGAAATGGTGGGCGACATCGCGGAAGATCGGATCGCGGCGCATCCGCGCGGTCGTCAGTGCCAGGGCGGAATGGTCGCGGATGGCGCCGAGGTCGGCCAGTGTCCGGCCGCGTTCGCCCTGGGCGAACCGTCGCCAGAGTTCGGGGCGGGCGCGGTCGGGGCTGAAGTCGTCCATGTAGATGCCGTCCTCGCTGAGAAGCGTCAGGACGTCCTGGCTCGAGCGCACGAGACGCGCGGCGCGGGGATCACGCCGGGCCAGACGCAGGGCGCGGAAACCATCGCGATCAGCCGCATTTGCTGGGAAATCGAGCGCCCGCACGAACGCGGTCCGGGTCAGGGTCGTCGGCTCGAAAGCCGGCTCGAGGCTCAGTTCCGGCTGCGCCGGTCCTGTGACCGCGGCGCCGGTGTCGGCGCCCAAGGCCTCGGTCACGGGGGCGGGGACGGTCCTCCTGGCGGGCGCCGCCGGGACGGGCGCGGGCGGCAATTCAGGCGGTGGAGCGGGCTGCGAAGTTCTTTTCGCCGCCTCCTTCCGGTCGAGGTAGGTCGCGCGCATCTCGCCGATGGCGAGGCCGAGGCGGGCGGCCTCGTCGCGGGCCTCGCGGGATTGACGGAAGGCCAGTGCCGCAGCCCAGATCAGGATCACGGGCACCGCGATTGCGGCAAGTTCGAGCGCGAAGACCGCCATTCGCCCCGCGCCGGTTTCCGGGGCACGCCAGCCGAGGCGCAGCGCGGCGCCGGCCAGCCAGACGAGCGACAGGAGCGCGGCGGCGAGAACGGTGGCGCCGGCGCCGGACCGCGCCGGAACGGGGCCTCGGGGCAGGCCCCGCGTTGTCACGCGCGGACCCCGCCAAGACCACGGAAAGTCTCAGGAAAATGTGATCGAGAGGATCTCGTAGCTTTTCTCGCCACCGGGGGTGCGGACCTCGACGCTGTCGCCCTCGTCCTTGCCGATCAGGGCGCGTGCGAGGGGCGACTTGATGTTCAGGCGGCCGGATTCAATGTCGGCCTCGGGCTCTCCGACGATGGTGTAGGTCTTTTCCTCGTCGGTGTCCCCGTCCACGAGGCGGACCGTGGCGCCGAACTTGACGGAGCCGGAAAGTCGTGAGGTATCAATGACATCGGCGAGGCCGAGGATGCCCTCCAGCTCCTTCACGCGGCCCTCGATGAAGCCCTGCTTCTCGCGCGCGGCGTGATACTCGGCGTTCTCGGAGAGGTCGCCATGGGCGCGTGCCTCGGCGATCGCGGCGATGACCGCCGGTCTCTCCTTTGATTTCAGTAACTTGAGTTCTTCGTTCAGCGCGGCATGGCCGGCGCGTGTCAGCGGTATCTTGTCCATTACTCTTGCCAGGCAGGTCGGCGCGCGGCCCCCGAAAGGGGCGAGCCGTGCGTTTCGGTTTGAACCCGAGGAGACAGGAGCAGGGCCCGCTTTGCAAGGCAAAACAGGGTGACGCCATGCGTGCATACGCCAGTACACCCCCCGTGCATACGCGCGCCCGCTTCACGCCGCGTTCACCGGGGCGGGCGAGCATGGCCCCCATGAGCGATTACCGACCGACAAAGCGCCAGCGCATCGACTACCGGTTCCTCGGCGACACGATGCGCGAACTGGAATGGGACATCCGCCACCCGCTCTACCTCAGGGGGCGGGTGCCGACGGAGTGGCACCAGATCGCGCAGGAGCCCAGCCGGGCCAGGCGGCGTCTGACGCTGCGCATCGACGAGGACGTGGTGAAGTTCTTCCGCGCCCTCGGCCCCGGCTACGGACCGCGGATGAACATGGTGCTGCGCGCCTTCATGCACGGTCGGCTCTCGGGGCTGGTCGAGGGGCCGGAAAGCATCGACTACATCACCGAGGGCGCGGAGATGGACGAGCTCGGCGTCGCACGCCCGCGCCCCGGCGAGACCGAGGCGGAGATGCGAAAGATCCTGGGCGAGGACCGGTCGAAACGGGACGGGAAGTAGGGGCGCGGCTCTCGCCCGGACTGGCGGTCCGGAAACGATTGGCGCTCCGCTGCGCCGAACGTCGCCAGGGCCGGGACGGTCGGGCGAAAGTCGCGCAAGGTCATCGCGGATTCGGCCTCGTCGCGCTTGACCGGGCCCGCGCCGGCACGGACGGTGGGCGACGGGAGAGGCGGGCCGCGCCGGTCGCGCGCCGCCCGCGCCCGGGGTCTGATCAATGCCGGGATTCGGCAAAGGGGGGGGAAATGGCTATGTCGACGATGCGCGCCGCGCTGGTGGCGGCGATGGGGGTTCTTGCCGCGGGCGCCGCGCAGGCGGCGGGCGTCAACCTGCTGACCAATGGCGGGTTCGAGAGCGGCCTGACGGGATGGGAGTCCTCGACGGCGCTTCTGATCACGGATCCGGCGTTCGCCTTCGAGGGCAACAACGCCGTCGGGCGTCAACGGCACGAGCGGGGAGGACGCCGACGGCTCGATCCGGCAGACGATCGCGATAACGGAGGCGGGCGACTACGAGTTCGGGGCGTACTTCTTCGTCCAGACCGACGATCCGCAGGGCAATTTCGACCAGCTCCAGATGTCGATGTTCGCCAGCGGCAGCGGCGTGATCGACACGACGGTGAGCACGCAGCCGGCGGATCTGAGCTTTACGCAGGGCCAGTTCGTGTTCCTGGACAGCGGCTGGTTCCTGGTCAGCGGCACGTTCTCGTTCGACGGGTCGGGCGGGGCGGACGACACCATCGTCAACATCAACGTCCAGAACTTCTCGCCGAACCAGACGTCGCTGTTCGCCGACGCCGCCTTCGTGCAGAAGGTGCCCGATCCGATCCCGCTGCCGGCGGCGGGCTGGCTGATGGCGGCCGGCCTGGGCGGGCTGGGTCTGGCGCGCCGCAAGCGCAGCTAGGGCGTTCGTCGGTCTTGCGGAAGAAGCTTCGCGCCCCGGCGCGGAGCTTTCTGCGCGCCGGGCGAAGTCGGCGAGGAACGGCGGCGAGGAATGTCGGAGGTTCGGCGGTGTCGAACGATCGCCGTCGCCTTGCTGCGGCGGGAGCGCCAGGGGCGGCGACGTCGCGCCGTGATCCGGTGGCGCGTCCGAGGTTCATGCCCACCTTCCCATGTGCGCGGGATCGGGAGCCGACGCGGCATTGACGCGATGCGGAATGCCCACGCCGCCCGATGGGCGCGGGAGTGGGAGCCGTCCGGGCCGGAAAACCAGTCTGTACCCCATGCGCGTGGCGTCGGGACGCGGAGGCGCGATTGATCTTGGGCGGGTTGCTCGGTAGCTGTCGGGGATGAACGTGCCCGGGGGGACGGCAATGACCGAGACGACGCGCGAGACGATGGAATACGACGTGGTGATCGTGGGCGCGGGGCCGGCGGGCCTGTCGGCGGCGATCCGGCTCAAGCAGCTCGATCCGGAGCGCGAGGTCGTGGTGCTCGAGAAGGGCTCCGAGGTGGGGGCGCATATCCTGTCGGGGGCGGTGCTGGACCCCGCGGGGCTCGACGCGCTGATGCCGGACTGGAAGGAGAAGGGCGCGCCGGTGACGGTGCCGGTGCGCGACGACAGCTTCTACATGCTGGGCGAGGGCGGGAAGGTGCGGGTCCCGAACTTCGTGATGCCGCGGCTGATGTCGAACCACGGGAACTACATCGTCTCGATGGGCAATGTCTGCCGCTGGATGGCGGAGCAGGCCGAGGCGCTCGGGGTGGAGATCTTCCCGGGCATGTCGTGCAGCGAGCTGGTGCTTGCCGGGGACGGGTCGGTGAAGGGCGTGGTCGCGGGCGAATTCGGGCGCAACGCGGACGGCACGCCGGGGCCGGGCTACGAGCCGGGGATGGAGCTGCACGGGCGCTACGTGATGCTGGCCGAGGGGGTGCGCGGGTCGCTTTCCGGGCAGGTGATCGAGAAGTTCGATCTGGGCGCAGGGCCGCGACGTGCAGAAATACGGCCTCGGCATGAAGGAGATCTGGGAGGTCGCGCCCGAGAAGCACCACGAGGGACGGGTGGTGCACACGATGGGCTGGCCGCTGGGCAAGAACGCGGGCGGCGGGTCGTTCATCTATCACGCCGAGAACAACCAGGTGTATCTGGGCTTCGTGGTGCATCTGAACTACGCGAACCCGCATCTTTACCCGTACATGGAGTTCCAGCGGTTCAAGCACCATCCGATGGTGGCCGAGCTGCTGGAGGGCGGCAAGCGGGTGGCCTACGGGGCGCGGGCGATCTCCGAGGGCGGGTTCCAGTCGATGCCGAAGGCGGCGTTCCCGGGCGGCATGCTGCTCGGCTGTTCGGTGGGGCTGGTGAACGTGCCGCGGATCAAGGGCAACCACAACGCGATGCTGTCGGGCAAGGCGGCGGCCGAGGCGGCGCACGCGGCGCTGGAGGCGGAGCGGCGCGGCGACACGCTCGACGGCTACGACGACGAGCTGCGGACCGGGCCGGTGGGGTCGGACCTCAAGCGGGTGCGCAACGTCAAGCCGCTCTGGTCGAAATACGGGCTGAGCGCGTCGCTGGCGCTGGGCGGGTTCGACATGTGGACGAACCAGCTCTTCGGCGGATCCGTGATGGGCACGCTGGCGCACGGCAAGAGCGACGCGCAGGCGACGGGCGAGGCCAGCGATCATCCGGTAATCGACTACCCGAAGCCGGACGGGAAGCTGAGCTTCGACCGGCTGACCAATGTGAGCTTCTCGATGACGAATTACGAGGAGAGCCAGCCGTCGCACCTCAAGCTCAAGGACGAGAGCATCCCGGTGGCGGTGAACCTGCCGAAATACGCCGGGCCCTCGGCGCGGTATTGCCCGGCGGGCGTCTACGAGTTCGTGGAGGAGGGGGGCGAGACCCGGTTCCGGATCAACTTCCAGAACTGCGTCCACTGCAAGACCTGCGACATCAAGGACCCGATGCAGAACATCGTCTGGACGGTGCCGCAGGGCGGCGACGGACCGAACTACCCCAACATGTAACGGTTGCGTCAGGGCGACGCGGGTTGATTGTCTGTTAACCGCCGCGCCGCTATTTTGACACAAAGCCGAGCTGCAAGAGAGTGTTTCGATACATGACCCCTCGCAAGGTGCTGGCCGCCGCCGCAACCGCCCTCGTCCTCGTGACGCCGACCGTCGCTCCCGCGGCGAACTGGGGCGCCTATCTGGCGGCGTCCCATGCCGACCGGACCAACGATTTCCGGGCCGCGGCGCGCCATTATTCGCAGGCCCTCGTGCAGGATCCGCGCAACACCGACCTGCTCGAGCGGGCGGTCGCGGCCTATTCCAGCCTCGGCGAGATCGACAAGGCGGTTCCGATCGCCCGCCGCCTGATCCAGGTCGGCGGGGAAGGCCAGATCGCGAACCTCGTCCTGTTCAGCGATGCCGCCGCGCGCGGCGCATGGGACGCCATCCTGGAGGATCTTGATGCGGGCCAGACCGTGGGGCCGCTCTTTGACTCGCTGTTGCGCGCCTGGGCCGAGCTTGGCGCCGGACGCATGACCGAAGCCTCCGCCGCGTTCGACGAGATCATCGATGGCGTGGCGGTGAAGCCGTTCGGGCTGTTCCACAAGGCGCTGGCTCTGGCGACCGTGGGCGATTTCGAGCAGGCCGACGCGATCCTGTCCGGCGAGGCCGCGGGCGAGTTCCGCCTGACCGCCCGGGCCGTGCTTGCCCATGCCGAGATCCTCAGCAACCTGGAGCGCAACGACGAGGCGCTGGCCCTGCTTGACAGCGCTTTCGGGAGCGACGCCGACCCGGCCGTGGACGCCCTGCGTTCACAGCTCGAGGCGGGCGAGACGCTGCCGCTGAGCGTGGTGACCGATGCGCGCCAAGGGGTGGCCGAGATCTACTACTCGCTGGCCAACGCCCTGAGTGGCGAGGCGGCGGACGCCTATACGCTGATCTATGCGCGCCTGGCCATGCATCTGCGGCCGGATCATATCGAGGCGGTCCTGATGGCCGCGGCGCTGCTGGAGCGACTCGAGCGCTACGAACTGGCGACAGAGGTCTATCGCCTGGTGCCGCGGGATGATCCGTCGTTCCACGCGGCCGAACTCGGCCGTGCCGCCGCATTGTCGCGCGAAGGCAAGGTCGACGCGTCGATCGAGGTCCTGCGCAGTCTTGCCGAGACCCATGCCGACGTGCCGGCGGTTCATGTGGCGCTGGGCGACGCCCTGCGGCACGAGGAGCGCTTTGCCGAAGCGGCCGAGAGCTACGACGCCGCCATCAAGCTCTTCGACACGCCCCAGGACGAGCATTGGGTGGTCTATTTCGCCCGCGGCATCTCGCGCGAGCGGACCGACGCGTGGGAGGCGGCCGAGGCCGATTTCCGCAAGGCGCTGGAATTGCGGCCGGACCAGCCGCAGGTGATGAACTACCTCGGCTATTCGTACCTGGAGATGCGGACCAATTTCGACGAGGCGCTCGACCTGATCAAGCGGGCCGTCGCGGCGCAGCCGGAATCGGGCTACATCGTCGATTCGCTGGGCTGGGCCTATTATCGTCTGGGCCGGTTCGAGGAGGCGGTGGCGCCGCTTGAGCGGGCCGCCGCGCTGCTGCCGACCGATCCGATCGTCAACGACCACCTCGGCGATTCGCTGTGGAGCGTCGGGCGCAAGCTCGAGGCGCGGTTCCAGTGGAAACGCGCGCTGAGCTTCGATCCCGAGGAGGAGGACGCCGAGCGCATCCGCCGCAAGCTCGACGAGGGGCTCGACGCCGTGCTGGCCGACGAGGGCGACAAGAGCCTGGCCGTGGTGAATGGCCAGTAGCGCGTTTGCGCCGGCCAAGGTCAACCTGACGCTTCACGTGACCGGCCGGCGGGCCGACGGATATCACCTGCTGGACAGTCTCGTGGTGTTCGCGGGCGTGGGCGACCGGGTGGATCTCGCACCTGCCGCGCGCACGTCCGTTGCGGTGAGCGGACCGGAGGCGGACGGCGTTCCCACGGGGCCGGAGAACATCGTCGTGCGCGCGGCGGAAAGCTTCGGGACGCCGGTTCACATCACCCTGCACAAGGAATTGCCCAACGCCGCCGGTCTGGGGGGCGGGTCGTCGGATGCCGCCGCGACGCTCAGGGCGCTGGGGCGCATGACGGGCCGGCCCGTGCCCGACGCGCTGACGTTGGGCGCCGACGTGCCGGTCTGCGTGCTGGGCCGGCCGGCCCGGATGTCGGGCATCGGCGAGGTTCTGGCGCCGGTCGCGGGGCTGCCTGCGGCGTGGCTGGTGCTCGTCAACCCGCGCGAAATGCTGGCGACGGGCGCGGTCTTTGCGGCGCTCGACCGGGTCGACGGGCCGGCGATGGGCGAGCTTCGGGCCTGGACGGACGCGGCGGATCTGGCGGCCTGGCTGGCGGCACGGCGCAACGACCTGGAGGCCCCGGCAACGCGGATCGCGCCGGCGGTTGGCGATGCGCTGGCCGCTTTGCGGGCGACGGAGGGGTGCCTGCTGGCGCGCATGTCGGGGTCGGGTGCGACGTGTTTCGGGCTTTACGCGACGCTGGACGCGGCGGAGGCGGCGGCGGCAACGCTTGGCGCGCGCAATCCGGACTGGTGGGTCAGGGCGGCGGAGATGCTGCGGCAGCCCGTTGGCGCGGACGATCCGGCTGAGGTCAGCTGACGCGCGCCACCACGTAGTCGGCCAGATCGTCGAGCATGGCGCGGATCGGATGGTCCGGCAGCTCCCGCAGGGCGGCGCGGGCCGTGGCCGACCAGTCGCGGGCCACGGTTTCGGTGTCGGTCAGGGCGTCGTGCCGCGCCAGAAGGTCGAGCGCCTGGTCGAGATCGCCGTCGCGCTGATCGCCCTTCTCGATGGTGCGGCGCCAGAAGGCGCGTTCGCCGTCGTCGGCGCGGGCCACGGCCTTGATGATCGGCAGGGTGAGCTTGCGCTCGCGGAAATCGTCGCCGACGTTCTTGCCGGTGGCCGCGCTGTCGCCGCGCAGGTCGAGGAGGTCGTCGGCGATCTGGAAGCTGATGCCGAGGGCGTCGCCATAGGTGCGCAGGGCCGCGATCTCGGTCTCGGAGCGGCCGGCGATGACACCGCCGACCTCGCAGGCGGCGGCGAAGAGGGCCGCCGTCTTGCCGCGCACGACCTTGAGGTAGGTCTCCTCGGTGGTGGCGAGGTTCTGGGCGGCGGTGAGCTGGAGCACCTCGCCCTCGGCGATCACGGCGGCCGCGTTGGACAGGATGTCGAGCACGCGCAGCGATCCGGTCTCGACCATGAGCTGGAACGAGCGGGCGAACAGGTAGTCGCCGACGAGGACCGACGACTTGTTGTCCCACAGGAGGTTGGCGGTGGGGCGTCCGCGGCGCTGGGCGCTCTCGTCGATCACGTCGTCGTGCAGGAGCGTCGCGGTGTGAATGAACTCCACGGTCGCGGCCAGGTGGATGTGATAGGCGCCGTCGTAGCCGCAGAGCCGGGCGGCGGCGAGGGTCAGCATCGGGCGCAGCCGCTTGCCGCCGGCGCCGACCAGATGGGCCGTGACCTCGGGGATGCGGGGGGCGTTTTCGGACGCCATGCGCTCGGAGATCAGGCGGTTCACCGCGACCAGTTCGCCGGAGAGTTCGGCGGCCAGACGTTCGTGCGGGCGGCGGGCGGGTGTATCCAGGCTCATCAGGCTCACGTCAATCTGCTCGACAAGGGGCGACCAACTCACCTAGTCGTCGGCCATGAAGGAGCTTCTGCGCACGACCGATCCCACCGTGATCGCCTATGCCTCGGCCCTCCTCGAGGGCGAGGGAATAGAGGCCTTCCCGATGGATGTCCACATGAGCGTCCTGGAAGGCTCCATCGGCGTCTTGCCGCGCCGGCTGATGGTGCGGCAGGCCGATCTGTTCCGGGCGCGGGCGGTGCTGCGCGACAACGGCATCGCGGCGTCCTGATGAACGGGGAGACGACCTGCGACGCCTTCCTGGGCGGGCGGTTGCGAATCGAGCAGCCGCGGCGGGGCTACCGGGCCGGGGTGGATCCGGTGCTGCTGGCGGCCGCCGTTCCGGCGCGGGCGGGCGAGCGGGTGCTCGATCTGGGCTGCGGGGTCGGGGCGGCCGGGCTCTGCCTCGGTGCCCGGGTGAGCGGCGTCGGGCTGACGGGGATCGAGGTCCAGCCGTTCTATGCGGATCTGGCGCGCCGCAATGCCGCGCGCAACGGTATCGCGATGGACGTCCTGCAGGGTGATCTGACCAACCCGCCCGCTTCGTTGCGCGCCGTCAGCTTCGATCACGTCATCACCAACCCGCCGTACTACCGCAGGGAGAACGGTCCGAAGGCCGAGGACGAGGGGCGCGAGACTGCGTTCGGCGAAGGGGGGGGCTGGAAAGCTGGCTCGACGCGGGGCTGCGGCGGCTGCGGCCTGGGGGGCGGATGACGCTGATTCACCGCGCCGAGCGGCTGCCGGAGATCCTGCGCGCGATCGGGCGGCGCCTTGGAGGATTGACCGTGCTGCCGGTGATCGCGCGCGCGGGCAAGCCTGCCACGCGGATCCTGCTGTGGGGGCGCAAGGGGGCGAGGGCGCCGTTCACGCTCGCCGCGCCGCTGGTGCTGCATGCGGGCGCGCGTCATCTCCGCGACGGGGAGGACTACACGCCCGAGGTGAGCGCGATTCTGCGGAACGCCGCGCCACTCCTTGCAATCGAAGGATGAGCGAAACTCGGCTCTCGCGCTTTTTGAGTAGTCGACACGACTCACACCTTGTGCTGGATTGAAGGGGAATCCGATGAAGAGGAGGATCATGATGACCGTCAGCGCGCATCTTCAGGAGCTTCGCAAGAAGCACCAGAATTTGTCCATCCAGGTCGAGGCTGAACAACGCAGTCCCGCTTCCGACGACATCCGGATAACCGAGCTGAAGAAACAGAAGTTGCGCCTGAAAGAAGAGATATCACGCCTGACGCAGGCCTGACGCGACCCTCCCGCACCGCTGCACTCCCTGGGCAGCGGTAGACCTGTCGCGGAGAAAAGGGCCTCCGCGACACCAAGGAAGAGACCGGGCGGCCAGCGCTGCCCGGTCTTTTTCGTTCACATGAAGTACTGGCCGCCGTTGGCCGAGATCGTCGAGCCGGTGATGAAGCCGGCCTCGTCGGAGGCCAGGAACACGACGCAGCGCGCGATCTCCTCGGGCTCGCCGAGGCGGCCGACCGGGATCTGCGGGATGATGCGCTCGTTCAGCACCTTCTCGTCGATCTTCCTGACCATCTCGGTGCCGATGTAGCCCGGGCAGATCGCGTTGACGGTGATGCCGGCGCGCGCGCCTTCCTGCGCCAGGGCCTTGGTCATGCCGATGTCGCCCGCCTTGGCCGCGGAATAGTTGGCCTGACCGGCCTGGCCCTTCTGGCCGTTGATCGAGCTGATGTTGATGATGCGCCCGAACTTGCGCTCGCGCATGCCGGGCCAGACCGGGTGCGACATGTTGAAGAGGCCGTTGAGGTTCGTGTCGATCACCTCGCGCCACGCCTCCGGCGTCATCTTGTGGAACATGCCGTCGCGCGTGATGCCGGCGTTGTTGACCAGCACCTCGATCGGGCCGAGATCGGCCTCGACCTGCGCGATGCCGTTCTTGCAGGCGTCGTAATCGGCGACCGACCACTTGTAGGTCTTGATGCCGGTCTCGTCGGTGAAGGCCTTCGCCGCCTCGTCGTTGCCGCCATAGGTGGCGGCGACGGTGTAGCCCGCGTCCTTGAGAGCCTTGGCGATGGCCGCGCCGATGCCGCGCGATCCTCCGGTAACCAGTGCAACACGTCCCATGTTATCTTTTCCTCCTCGCTGGGGTCAGTTGATCGTCTTAAGGGATTCAAGGGCGTCGGCTTCGCCCAGTTCCCATGTCTTCTGGATCTTGCCGGGGTCGGTGAAGTCGATCTTGTCGGCCGGAGTCTTGTCGGAGGGCCAGACATAGAGACGGTCGGCGACCTCGGGCAGCTTGCGATAGCGGCGAGTCAGCAGCACGAGCGTTCTGCCTTCGTCGGGATCGGGCATCGGGGCCTGGTTGGCGATGCCGCCGTCGATGACCGGCCGGCCGTCCCAGATCGGGAGATCGAAGACCGGCGGAATGGTCGCGGCCGCGCAGATCAGATCGGTCAGGCGCCGCTCGGCAGCCGCGCGCGTCGCATCGACGAGCGTCGCATCGACACCGGTCAGCTCGGGCCAGACGAGGTGCGGCGACGAGCGCAGGTGCAGATCCGCCTCGTAGATCGCCGCGGCCAACGTGCCCGCAATGTCCGGACCGCCGGGCAGGTGCGCGGGCGGATGCGCGATGAGGATCTGATAGGGGGCGGCGTCGGCGATCTCGGTCTGGGCATGAGTGTCGACGACCGTCTCCACGACCTTGCGATAGACCCGCTGATGGTGCGTCAGGTGCGTTTCGTCGTCGACGGCCTGATGCCAGTCGAAATTCCTGTCCCGGCTGGAAAAGGCGCGCTTCATCTCTGCGAGGAGCATCTCGCCGCGATGGGAGAGGAAGGCGGCGCCCGACAGCGCCCCGCCCGAGACCCCGACCACCCGTGCCGGATGGACGGGGATATGCTGACGCAGGACATGCATGAAGCCACCGTGCCAGAAGCAGCGCGTGCCGCCGCCGGAGAATACCAGCTGGTCGAACCGGGTTTCGGGCACCATCGTCACGCGCCGGTTGCGTCGGGGCGCCGGAGCGCCCCTCGGCAGGCTACGGACGCTCGACGCACATGGCGACGCCCATGCCGCCGCCGATGCAGAGCGTGGCGAGGCCCTTCCTGGCGCCGCGCCGCTTCATCTCGAAGAGCAGCGTGTTGAGCACGCGTGCGCCGCTGGCGCCGATCGGGTGGCCGATGGCGATGGCGCCGCCGTTGACGTTCACGATCTCCGGGTCCCAGCCCATCTCCTTGTTCACCGCGCAGGCCTGGGCGGCGAAGGCCTCGTTGGCCTCCACGAGGTCGAGGTCGGAGACGCTCCACCCGGCCTTTTCCAGCGCCTTGCGGCTGGCGCCGATGGGACCGGTGCCCATGATCGACGGGTCGAGACCGACGGTGGCGTAGCTGGCGATCCGGGCCAGCGGCTCGATGCCGCGGCGCTCGGCCTCGTCGGCCGACATCAGGAGCGCGCCCGCCGCGCCGTCGTTGAGGCCGCTGGCATTCGCGGCGGTGACGGTGCCGTCCTTGGTGAACGCGGGGCGCAGTTTCTGCATCCCCTCGATGTTGGCGCCGTGGCGGATGTATTCGTCCTTGTCGACCACGGTCTCGCCCTTGCGGGTCTTGACGGTGAAGGCGACGATCTCGTCCTGGAACCTGCCGGCGTTCTGCGCCGCCTCGGCCTTGTTCTGGCTGGCCACCGCGAACTCGTCCTGCTGCTCGCGGCCGATCTGCCACTGCTCGGCGACGTTCTCGGCGGTCTGGCCCATGTGGTAGCCGTTGAAGGCGTCCCAGAGGCCGTCCTTGATCATCGTGTCGATGAACTTCATGTCGCCCATCTTGTGACCCTGCCGCAGGTTCTGGCAGTGGGGCGCCATCGACATGTTCTCCTGCCCGCCCGCGGCGATCACCGTCGCGTCGCCGAGCTGGATGTGCTGGGCCGCGATCGCCACGGCGCGCAGGCCGGAGCCGCAGACCTGGTTGATGCTCCAGGCGGCGCTCTCCTGGGGCAGACCGGCCATGATGTGCGCCTGGCGGGCCGGGTTCTGGCCTTGCCCGGCGGTGAGCACCTGGCCGAGGATCGTTTCGGTGACCTCGCCCTTGTCGATGCCGGCGCGCTCCACGAGTGCGCTCAGCATGGCGGCGCCGAGTTCGTGCGCCGGTGTATTCGCGAAGCTTCCGCAGAAGCTGCCGACGGGCGTCCGTGCGGCCGAGGCGATGACGACATTGGTCATGGAGGCTCCCTTCCCCAGATGGCGTGACACGGGTGCGATCCACCCGTGCAGACTTCGCTTCGTGTTTAGGGAGTCGGCGCCCTGGCCGCAACTGCCGCCGTGTCGGCCTGTCGCGGAAGGGCGCGTTCCCGTCCGGTCCGGCGCGACTTGCCGTCTCGGGCAGGAACGGCCAAAGCTGTGCCGGTCCGCAAGCCGTCCGGGGGGAGGAGAGATGTCTGAAAGATGCCCGTGGTGCGGCGATGACCCGCTCTATCAGGCGTACCACGACCATGAATGGGGCGTGCCGGAACGCGACGGGCGGGCCTTGTGGGAGAAGCTCGTCCTCGACGGGTTCCAGGCGGGGTTGGCCTGGATCACCATCCTGCGCAAGCGCGACGCCTTCCGCGCCGCGTTCGACGGGTTCGAGCCCGGGGTGATCGCGCGCTGGGGCGAGGACGACGTGCGGCGCCTGCTCGCCGATCCGGGGATCGTGCGCCATCGCGGCAAGATCGAGGCGACCATCGGCAATGCCCGCGCCTACCTCGCGATCGAGGAGGCGGAGGGGTTCGCGCCGTTCCTGTGGTCGTTCGTGGACGGCGCGCCGGTGCAGAACCGGCCGCGCGTGATGGAGGATGTGCCGACCGACACCCCGGTGAGCCGCGAGATGTCCAGGGCGCTCAGGGCGCGGGGGTTCAAGTTCTGCGGGCCGACGATCGTCTATGCCTTCATGGAGGCGACGGGGATGGTCAACGACCACCTCGTCACCTGCCCGGCGCACGCCCGGGTCGCGGCGCTGGGCTAGCCGCCCGCAGCCAGAGCGTCGAGCGTGGCGACGATCGCGGGGCTGTCCCATTCGGCGGCGCCGGAGAGGCGCGCGACCTCGCGGCCCCCGGCATCGAGCAGGATCGTGACGGGCAGGGAGAGCACGCCGAGCGCGCTGGCCAGCGACTGGCGCGGATCGACCAGAAGCGGCAGGTTCTCGGCACCCACATCGCTCAGGAAGCGGCGCATCTCGTCTTTCGAATTGTGCCCGGTCGCGACGGTCAGCACGGCGACGCGTCCCTCCGTCGCCGTCTTGAGTCGCGCGAGGGCGGGCATCTCCTCGCGGCAGGGCGCGCACCACGTCGCCCAGAAGTTCAGCACGACAGGCATGCCGCGCAGATCGGAGAGCGACACCTCCGTGCCGTCGAGGCTGGCGATGGTCGCGTCGGCCACGTCCTGCGGCGCGTCGTGGATGACGAGCCTCTCCATCCCGCCCGTGCGCAGCGCGTCGAGCGGCGACCCGGCCGCGGCGGCATTTGCGGCGAGCGCGAGCGCGGTGTAGAGCGTGACCAACCTCAGCATTGGAACTTCCTTCATCACATGACCGACCAGAGCCAGAATGCCATGTGGGGCGGACGCTTCGCGGCCGGACCCGACGCCATCATGGAGGCGATCAACGCCTCGATCGGGTTCGACAAGCGGCTCGCCCGGCAGGACATCGCCGGCTCCAAGGCCCACGCCGCGATGCTGGCGGCGGTGGGCATCCTCAGCGATAGCGACGCGGCGGCCATCGGGGAAGGGCTGGACACGGTCTTGTCAGAGATCGAGCGCGGCGACTTCGCGTTCCGCGCCGATCTCGAGGACATCCACATGAACGTGGAGTCGCGCCTGCGCGAGCTGATCGGGCCGGCCGCCGGGCGCCTGCACACGGCGCGCAGCCGCAATGACCAGGTGGCGACCGACTTCCGGCTCTGGGTGCGCGACCAGATCGACGCGACGCTCGAGGGGCTGGCGGCGCTGCAGCGCGCGCTTCTGGACCAGGCCGAGGCGGGCGCGGACTGGGTGATGCCGGGCTTCACCCACCTGCAGACCGCGCAGCCGGTGACCTGGGGCCACCACATGATGGCCTATGTGGAGATGTTCGCTCGCGACGCGGGCCGGTTCGCCGATGCGCGGGCGCGGATGAACGAATGCCCGCTGGGCGCCGCGGCGCTGGCCGGCACGTCGTTTCCCATCGACCGGGAGGCGACGGCGGCGGCGCTGGGCTTCGACCGGCCGTGCGCCAATTCGCTCGACGCGGTGAGCGACCGGGATTTCGCGCTGGAGTACCTCTCGGCGGCGTCTATCTGCGCGATGCACCTCAGCCGCTTCGCGGAGGAGCTGGTGATCTGGTCCTCGGCGCAGTTCCGGTTCGTGGCGCTTTCGGACCGGTTCTCCACCGGCTCCTCGATCATGCCGCAGAAGAAGAACCCCGACGCGGCCGAGCTGATCCGGGCCAAGATCGGCCGCATCCTCGGGGCGACGGTGGCGCTCTTCACGGTGATGAAGGGCCTGCCGCTGGCCTATTCCAAGGACATGCAGGAGGACAAGGAGCAGGTCTTCGACGCCGCCGACGCGCTGGCGCTGAGCCTTGCCGCGATGACCGGGATGGTGCGCGACATGAGCGCCAACCGCGACGCCCTGCGCGCCGCGGCGGGGGCGGGCTTTTCCACCGCGACGGACCTCGCCGACTGGCTGGTGCGGGTGGCGGGCCTGCCGTTCCGCGATGCGCACCACGTGACCGGCGCGCTCGTCGCGAAGGCGGAGGCGGCGGGCTGCGACCTCGCCGAGCTGACGCTGGAGCAGATGCGCGAGGTCCACGCGGCGATCACGCCGGAGGTCTACGAGGTGCTGGGCGTGGACAATTCGGTGGCCAGCCGCACCTCGCTCGGCGGCACCGCGCCCGCGCGGGTCCGGGAGCAGGTCGCCCGCTGGCGGGACCTGCTGGCATGATGCGCGCGCTGGCCTGCGCGTCGCTGGTTGCCCTGTCGGCCTGCGGGACGACGAGCGATCCGCGGCTCGACGCGAATGTCCGGGTGACGCCCGACGGGGTGCGAGTGCACCCTTCCGCCGGGATGCGGGTCAGCGGCGTCGGGATCACGGTGTCGCCATGAAGCGGCTGGCTGTTCTTTGCTGCCTCGTGCTGGCGGGCTGCGGTGTCGACGGGCCCCCGCAGGCGCCGGAGCGGGACGCCACGCCCGGCCTCACGATCAGCGGCACCGCCGAATTCGGCGTGACGGGCGGACGGCAGAAATGACCCGCGCCGGCCGCGGGCCGCGCCTTGGTTCCGGGACGGGCTGATGGACCATTTCCTTTATCGCAACGGCGCGCTTTTCGCCGAGGATGTTCCGCTGGCGCGCATCGCGGCCGAAGTGGGGACGCCGTTCTACTGCTATTCCGCGGCGACGCTGACCCGGCATTTCAGGCTGTTCGACGAGGCGCTCGACTGGGGCCCGCACCTGGTCTGCTACGCGATGAAGGCCAATTCGAACCTGGCGGTCCTCAAGCTGCTGGGCGACATGGGAGCGGGCGTCGACGTGGTCAGCGAGGGCGAATACCGCCGCGCCCGCGCCGCCGGCATCCCCGGCGAGCGGATCGTGTTCTCGGGCGTGGGCAAGACCCGCGCCGAGATGCGCGTCGCGCTCGCAGGCGGCATCCGGCAGTTCAACGTCGAGAGCGAGCCCGAGATGCTGGCGCTCAACGAGGTGGCCCTGGCGCTTGGCACGACGGCCCCGATCGCCCTCCGCATCAACCCGGATGTCGATGCGCAGACCCACGAGAAGATCGCGACCGGCAGATCCGACAACAAGTTCGGCATCCCGATCGCCCGCGCCCACGAGGTCTATGCCGAGGCGGCGGGACTTCCGGGCCTGCGCGTCGTCGGGATCGACGTGCATATCGGCAGCCAGCTTACGTCGCTCGATCCGTTCGAGGCGGCCTATGGCAAGATCGCCGACCTGACGCGGAGCCTGCGCGCCGAGGGGCACGCGATCACGCGGCTGGATCTGGGCGGCGGCCTCGGCATCCCCTACGAGCGGGCGAATTTCGCGCCGCCGCTGCCGTCGGAATACGGCGCGCTTGTGCAGCGGACGGTGGGCGATCTGGGCTGCGAGATCGAGATCGAGCCGGGGCGCCTGATCGCGGGCAATGCGGGCGTTCTGGTGAGCCGCGTCATCTACCTCAAGCGAGGGGAGGGGCGCGATTTCCTGATCCTCGATGCGGCGATGAACGATCTGATCCGCCCGGCGATGTACGGCGCGCACCACGACATCGTGCCGCTGGTGGAGCCGCCTGCTGGCGTCGAGCGGCAACCCTACGACATCGTTGGGCCCGTCTGCGAAACCGGCGACACGTTCGCCCGTGCGCGCCCGATGCCGCCGCTGACAGAGGGCGATCTGGTCGCCTTCCGCTCGGCCGGGGCTTACGGAGCGGTGATGGCGTCGGAATACAACGCCCGCCCGCTGGTGCCCGAGGTGCTGGTGCGCGGCGATCAATTCGCCGTCATACGCAAAAGGCCGAGCTTTGACGAAATGCTCGCGCGCGATACCATACCTCACTGGCTGTAGGGCGGAGCGTTCCGTCGAGGCCCCCGATGCGGATGGATGACCCCGAGCGATCCGATCCCTGACGCGGCCCTGCGCCGCCTGAAACGTCCCGTCGCGCTCACCCGGTTGGGTCTGACGGCCGAACGGGCTTTGCGCGCCTTCTGGCCGCTCGTGACGATCCTGCTTCTTCTGCTCGCGGCGCTGATGTTCGGCGTTCCGGATTTCCTGCTGCTCGAAGCGGTCTGGATCGGCGGTGTGGCGTCGATCGCCGCGCTTGCCTGGTCGCTCTGGCGGGGCGCGCGCCGGTTCCGCTGGCCGAGCCGGCAGGACGCGCTCGAGCGGCTGGACCGGACCCTTCCGGGGCGGCCCATCGCGGCGATCCGCGACCACCAGGCGATCGGCGCCGGGGATCCGGCCTCCGAGGCGGTCTGGCGGGTCCATCTCGAACGGATGGCCGCGCGGGTGTCCGCGGCGCGGGCGGTACGCCCCGACCTGAGGCTTTCCGCGCGCGACCCGTTCGCGCTGCGCTACGCGGCGGTGCTGGCGTTCGTGATGGCGCTGCTCTTCGGGTCGATCTGGCGCGTCGCGACGGTGGGCGAGCTTGTGCCGTCGCCGGCCGGCCCGTCACTCGCGGCTGGTCCCGCCTGGGAGGGCTGGGTCGAGCCGCCGGTCTACACCGGCCTGCCGGGGCTCTATCTCGCCGACATCCCCGCCGGACCTTTCGAGGTGCCCCGGGGCAGCCAGGTGACGCTTCGTCTTTATGGCGAGGTCGGGGCGTTGAGCGTGGCCGAGACGGTCTCGGGCCGCATCGGCGAGGTGCCGCCCGCGACGTCCGCAGAACACGGTTTCCCGGTGACGCAGGACGGCACGATCGAGGTCGCGGGGCGCGGCGGGCGCGCGTGGCAGGTGACGGTCGCCCCCGATCTGCCGCCGCGGATACGTCTCGATGGCGCGGCCGAGCGCACCGCGCAGGGCGAGCTGCGGCAGGGTTTCAGCGCCAGCGACGATTACGGCGTGGTGGCGGGCGATGCACGGATCGACCTGGCGCTCGAGGCGATCGACCGGCGCTACGGGCTCGCGCCTGAACCGGAAGAGCGCGAGGCCCTCGTCCTCGACCTGCCGTTGACGATCACCGGCGACAGGGCCGACTTCGACGAGACGCTGGTCGAGGATCTGGCCAAGCACCCCTGGGCCGGATTGCCCGCCCGCCTCACCCTCACGGCCGAGGATGCGGCGGGGCAGACAGGCGTCGCGCCGGCGGAGGCCCTGGACCTTCCCGAACGGCGCTTCTTCGATCCGCTCGCGGCGGCGATCATCGAACAGCGGCGCGACCTGCTCTGGACGCGAGCCAACGCGCCGCGCGTGGCGCAGGTCCTGCGTGCCGTGAGCTGGCGCCCCGGCGACCTGTTCCGCAGCGAGACCGGCTATCTGCGGCTGCGCTTCGCCATCCGGCGGCTGGAGACCTACACGCGCCACGACCGGTTGTCGCCCGAGCGGCGGGACGAGATCGCCGAGGCGCTCTGGCAGGTGGCGCTGCGGATCGAGGAGGGCGACCTCAACGACGCGCTCGAACGGCTGCGCCGCGCTCAGGAAAAGCTGGCCGAGGCCATGCGCAATGGCGCCACCAACGAAGAGATCGCCAGCCTGATGGACGAGTTGCGCCAGGCGATGCAGGACTACATGCGCCAGCTCGCCGAGCAGTCCGAGGGGCAGGAGCAGGAGTTTGCCCAGGGCGAGATGCAGGAGATGACGTCCGATCAGCTGGAGGAGATGCTCCAGCGTCTGCAGGAGCTGATGGAGCAGGGCCGCATGGCCGAGGCGCAGCAGCTGCTGGAGCAGTTGCGCCAGATGATGGAAAACATGCAGATCGCCCAGGGCCAGCAGGGTCAGGGCCAGTCGCCGGGCCAGCAGGCGATGGAGGGTCTGGGCGAGACGTTGCGCCAGCAGCAGGGTCTGAACGACGATACGTTCGGCGACCTTCAGGAACAGTTCGGCCAGGGCCAGCAGGGCCAGCAGGGTCAGCCGGGTCAGCAATTCGGGCAGCCGGGCGAGGGACCGGGCCCCGCGCCGCGGAACCTGCAGCCAGGCGAGCGGGACGGAAACGCGCCGAGCCAGAGCCTCGGCGACCGTCAGCAGGCTTTGAGGGACGAACTTTTACGGCAGCAGCAGGGTTTGCCGGGCGCCGGCACGCCCGAGGGCGATGCCGCGCGCGAGGCGTTGGACCGTGCCGGACGCGCGATGCAGGGGGCCGAGGAATCGCTGCGGCAGGACGATCTCGCCGGTGCGCTGGATCAACAATCCGAGGCGATGGAGGCCCTGCGCGAAGGCATGCGCAACCTCGGCGAGATGTTGGCGCAGCAACAGGGCGAGGGGAATCAGGGCGACGCGCCGGGCCAGGCCAGGCAGAACGCGCAGCGCGACCCGCTGGGCCGGGAGCTGGGCGCGCAGGGGCGCATCGGCACCGACGAGCAGCTGCTGCAGGGCAAGGACGTCTATCGCCGGGCGCAGGAATTGCTGGACGAGATCCGACGCCGGTCGGGCGAACAGGACCGGCCCGAGACCGAGCGCGACTATCTCAGGCGGCTTCTCGACCGCTTCTGAAACGCCGCATCCCTGGAAGGGGCGTCAGGTTCCGATCTGCGACAACAGCCTGTCGATGCCTGCGGCCGAGCGTCCGATCGCGGCGTCAAGCCCGGCGCGGGCGTCGTTGACGATGTCGACATAGGCCTGCAGCGCGGGCGCGGCCTCCGGTATGCGGTCTGCCAGGTCGGGCGCGAACAGGTACGACCCGGCCGCGACGGCGCCCAGCATCACCGCGACCGCGACACCGGTGCGAAAGCCGCGGCGGCGGCCGCGTCGGCGCGACCGCGTGTCGGCCGCGGCGCGCACTTCGGCCTCGCGCTCGGATACAGCGCGCAGGCTGGCGTTGATCTCCTGAATGTCGGGAAGAAGGTCGGGCCGCAATTCCGGCGTCGGCCTGACCGCGCGGCGGGTCGGGGCCGCTGCGGCGGGCTTCGCCGCGGCGGAACTCCACGTCCATGGAGGGCTGGGTTTCCAGCGCCGTCGCACGGGCCCTGCGGGCGCGGATCTCGCGCATTGCCTCCTCGCGCAGCACCGCGAGCACGTTGTCGTCGGCCCCGCGCGGCGTGGCTTCGGCGGCCTTCCCGGTGGCATCGGATGTCGGAGCTGCCGGTGCGGCTCCGTCACCACGCGGCGTCCGCCGGCCCGAGGCACCTGCGTCGCGCGCACCCTGTGCGCCGGCACCCCTTGAGCTTGATCCCTGGCCATCGCGGTCCGGCTCCGCAGGTGGCGAAGATCCCCTCGCTGCCGCGGGAGCCCTTTCCGCAGGGGGCGCCGGCGCGGCGGGCGGTTTGCGGATCGCCATGGCCGGCGCGATGGAGCCGTCCTTGCGCTGGAACCACTGATGCGCGCAGGCCGAGCATTGCACGTCACGCCCCTGATCGGGGACCAGCGCGGCCTCGATCTCGTACTGCGCGCCGCAATTGGGGCAGACCAGTCGCATGACACCTCGACATTGCACGGCGACGAAGTCCGCCGCATGGTGGCCGCAAGAACGTAACCTGCCTGCAGGGCGGGTTAAAGTCGAGCCCGGCACAGGCGGGAACAACCGGCGGCGGTGCGGCAATTGTGCCGCGACAGGAACGGGGGATGAGCGGTGGAAAGAGACGCCTGCGTGATGACCGGCGTGGTCGGTGGCCCGGGCAGGGCCTCGCGCTGATGCAGTGGATCCGCTCCGTGATCTTCAACATCCAGATGTATCTGGCGATGCCGGTCCTGGCGCTGGTCCTCACGCCGTTCGCGCTGTTCGATCGCGAGTATGCGTTTCACGCCGTTCACGCCTATTGCCGCTGGGTTCGCTGGACGGCCGGGTGGATGATCGGCCTGCGCTCCGAAATCCGGGGAGAGGTGCCGACCGAAGAGTGCATCATCGCCTCCAAGCACCAGTCGTTCTTCGACATCATCCTGATCGTCAGCGTGGTGCCGCGGCCGAAGTTCATCATGAAGAAGGAGCTGCGCTGGGCGCCGATCCTGGGATGGTATGCCACGCGCATCGGGTGCATCCCGGTCGACCGCGGCAAGCGGGGCCGGGCCGTGGCGCAGATGGTCGCGGCCGTGGAGGCGGGCCGCGATGGCGGCGGACAGCTCATCATCTATCCGCAGGGCACCCGTGTCGCGGCGGGCGTGGTGCGGCCCTACAAGGTCGGGCCCGCCATCCTCTACAGCAAGCTGGAGCAGCCCTGCTATCCGGCGGCCACGAATGTCGGCGTCTTCTGGCCTCGGCGCGGCGTGCTGCGGCGGCCGGGGCTCGCGGTCGTCGAGTTCCTGCCGCCGATCCGACCCGGCCTTTCGCAGCAGGAATTCATGGCGCGCCTCGAGACCGAGGTCGAAAGCGTCTCGAACGATCTGATGCGCGAGGCGGGACTGTCGCTGCCGGCCCCCGGCTGAGGGCTCAGCGCCAGAGCGCCTCGGCGTGGAAGGCCACGTGCTCCTCCATGAAGCTCGCCATGAAGAAGTAGCTGTGGTCGTAGCCGCGCTGGATGCGAAACGCGCCCTCCTGCCGCCGCGCGACCATGGCTACGGCCAGCGCCTCGGGGCGCAGCAGGTCGAGGAACTGGTCGCCATCGCCCTGGTCGATCAGCATCGGGCCGGGAAAACCCTTCGCCTGCATCAGCAGCGTCGCGTCGTGGTCGGCCCATTCCGCATCGTTTGTGCCGAGATAGGCGGCGAATTGCTTGCGCCCCCAGTCGGATCGGGTGGGGTTGGCGATCGGGGCGAAGGCCGACACGCTGCGAAAACGCCCGGGCTGGCGCATGGCGATGGTCAGCGCGCCGTGCCCGCCCATGGAATGACCGGTGATCGCCTGCCGCGTGCGGTCGAGGGGGAGCGCGTCGAAAACCAGCTCCGGCAGTTCTTCGGTCAAATAGCTCCACATGCTGTAATGCGGGGCCCAGGGGGATTGCGTTGCATCGACGTAGAAGCCCGCGCCCTTGCCCAGATCGAAGGCCGCGTCGTCGGCGACGCCGTCGCCCCTCGGCGAGGTGTCGGGGAAGATCAGCGCCATGCCCTGCTCGGCGGCCCAGCCTTGCGCGCCGGCCTTGGTCATCGCGTTCTCGTGCGTGCAGGTCAGGCCGGACAGATACCACAGCACCGGCACCGGCCCGTCGCGCGCCTCCGCCGGCAGAAACACCGCGAACGTCATGTCACCGCGGCAGACCGCGCTTTCGTGGCGGCAGACGCGCTGAACGCCGCCGAAGCACCGGTTTTCGGTCACTGTTTCCATGTGGTCTCTCCCATCAGCGAGCCGAACCTGACACGCTCTATCCGCCGAGCCAAGCGATCACGGCGGGCAGGGTGAGGATGCTGAACGCGGTCGAGACCAGGATCGAGGCCGAAACCCGCTGCGGCGCCACCCCGTAATGCTGCGCCAGGATGTAGACGTTGCCGGCGACCGGCAGGGCGGCCGCCGCGATCATCACACTCGCCGAGGCCGGCGCGACCGGCCAGATCACCAGTCCGGCCAGCGCGACGGCGGCGGGGTGCAGCACGAGCTTGGCCGTCGACAGCCAGACCGCCACCGACAGATGCTCCGCCGAGTGCGCGGCGAGCGAGGCGCCGATGGCAAAGAGCGCGCCCGGCGTGGCGGCCCCGCCGAGCAGGATCAGGAACTCCTCCAGCGGCGCCCAGACCGGCACTCCGGCCGCCGACCAGGCGAATCCGGCGCTGATCGAGACGATCATCGGGTTGCGCACGAGGCCGCCCGCCACGGTCAGCAGGATGCGCGGCGACATCCGGCCGCGCGACGCGGTGACGAGGATGACGATCAGGCTGCCGAACACGATCAGGTCGACCGCCAGCACCAGCATGACCGGCCCGATCGCCTCCGGCCCGAGCAGGAGCGTCAGCATCGGCACGCCCAGAAAGCCGACGTTGCCGATCACCGCACACTGGGATTCCACCGCCGCCTCGGCCATCGGGCGGCCCCTGAGGAACGCCACGATCGTCGCCAGAAGGTAGATCGCGGCGGTTCCGGCCAGGTAGGCGCCGACGAGCGT
This sequence comes from uncultured Alphaproteobacteria bacterium, assembly GCA_963709765.1. Taxonomy (GTDB): domain Bacteria; phylum Pseudomonadota; class Alphaproteobacteria; order Rhodobacterales; family Rhodobacteraceae; genus Roseitranquillus. The sequence continues at coordinate 250,776 of CAVPXL010000003.1, forward strand.
CCAGTCGAGGATCTCCGCAAGGCTCAGCGTGGCCGAGAACCGGAACAGCATCGCCGAAAGCGCGAAGTAGAAGACGAACCGGGTCAGCCACGCCGTCGCGGCCTCGGGAAAGAACCCGCGCCGCGCCGCGCCATAGCCCAGCCCGATCAGCGCGAAGAACGGCATCGTCTTCAGCAGAACGTCGATCATGGCGTCTCGGGCTGGCGGCTGGTCGGGCCGGACGCCAATGTCTATCCGGATCCGATGAGGATGCCCGCGGCAAGGACCAGCCCGCCGCCGAGGACGACCTGGAACGCGGCCCGGAGGAACGGCGTCTCCATGAACCGGTTCTGGATCCAGGCGATCGCCCAGAGTTCGATGAAGACGACGATGCCGGCGATGGTCGTGGCCGTCCAGAAATCGGTGATCAGGTAGGGCAACGCATGGCCCAGCCCGCCCACGGTCGTCATCACGCCGGAGGCCACGCCGCGCTTGAACGGCGAGCCGCGCCCCGAGATGGCGCCGTCATCCGACGCGGCCTCGGTAAAGCCCATCGAGATGCCCGCGCCGATGCTGGCGGCGAGGCCGACGAGGAAGGTCTCCCACGTATTGCCGGTGGCGAAGGCCGCGGCGAAGATCGGCGCCAGCGTGGACACCGAGCCGTCCATCAGCCCGGCGAGCCCGGGCTGGACCCAGGTCAGCACGAACTGGCGGTGGGCAGTGCGCGCCTCGGCGTCGCGTTCGTCACCCGCAAGGTGGCGCTCGGCCAGCGCGTCGGCGTGCTCGGAATGCCTGGCCTCGGCCGCCGCCAGATCGCCAAGGAGCTGCCGCGTGGTCGCATCCGTGGCCTTGCGCGCGGCGGCCTCGTAGAAGACGCGGGCGTCGCGCTCCATCATCTCGGCCTCTTCGCGGATGCGCTCGATCCCGAGATTCTCGATCAGCCAGACAGGACGCCGGGCGTAGTAGCCCGCGACATGCTCGCGCCGGAGCAGCGGGATGACCTCGCCGAAGCGATCGCGGAACAGCGCGATGAGACGACGGCGGTGCTCGTCCTCCTCGCCGGCCATGCCGTCGAAGATGGCGGCGCTGGCGGGATAATCCTCGCGCAGCCGCTCGGCGTAGAGCCGGTAGATCTGAGCGTCGTCCTCCTCGGACGAGATTGCCAGCGCAAGGATCTCGCGCTCGGAGAGGTCCGAAAATCGCCGCCGTGACGGAAGACCGGGGATCATGGTGCGTGCGTCCTTTCGTCGTCCACATGCCCGAACCTAACCAAGCGTGTGGCGGCGGCAATGGGGGAACGCCTTGAACCAACTGAACCGAGCGGTTTAATTGAGATGGGGCGGAACAGGCGGTGCGAATGGCGAACGTGATGGTCAAGATCAAGGGCCGGAAGGTCGAGCAGGTGCTGTGTGGCGCGCGCGAGATCTTCATGCGCGACGGTTTCGAGGGCGCCAGCGTCGACGAGATCGCCCGGACGGCCCGCGTCTCCAAGGCGACGCTCTACAGCTATTTCCCCGACAAGCGGATCATGTTCCTCGAAGTGGCCAGGGCCGAATGTTGCCGTCAGGCCGAGCGGGCCGCGCGAATGACCGAGGAGGCCGCGAGCATTCGCGACGCCCTTCGCGCCGCGGGCGAGAATCTGGTCGCGTTCATGATCTCGGATTTCGGGCTGAGCATGTTCCGAATCTGCGTGGCCGAGTCGGCGCGGTTTCCCGAGCTGGGCGAACAGTTCTACCAGTCGGGGCCCAAGGCGGTGCACGACCGGATCGTCGGCATGATCAGGGCGGGCATCGCGCGCGGCGAGCTGGAGGTCGAAGACGTGGAGCTCGCCGCCGACCAGTTCGTCGAGCTTTGCAGGGCCGACATCTTTCCGCGCATCGTCTTCTGCCGCAGCGTCCGGCTCGGCCCGCAGGACCTTGCACGGGTCATCGACGGGGCCGTGCGCACCTTCATGGCACGCTACGGCACCTAGAGGCGGCGCACGACCCGCTGGTTGCCGGCGCCGCGCTTCATCTCGAAACCGTCGAGTTCGGCGATGAGGTCCGACAGCTTCTTCTTGCCGTAGGTCCGGGTGTCGAAGTCGGGGTTGGCGGTCACGATGTACTGACCCACCTGGCCGAGGGAGTACCATTCCTCGTCCTGGTCGATGGCGTCCATGGCACGCTCCACCAGAATGCGTGCATCCTCGGCCGGGGGCGGGGCGGTTTCCTCGATCTTGGCGGTCGTCTTGGCCGGTTTGGCGGATTTCGCTTTCACCTCGGGAGCGGGGGCGATGTTCTCGAGGAAGATGAACCGCTTGCAGGCCTTGCGGAACGCTTCGGGGGTCTTCTTCTGGCCCATGCCGAAGACGTCGAGCCCCTGTTCGCGCACGCGGCTCGCCAGCCGCGTGAAGTCGCTGTCCGACGAGATCAGCACGAAGCCGTTGAAGCGGCCCGAATGCAGGATGTCCATGGCGTCGATGACCAGCGCGATGTCGGAGGCGTTCTTGCCGGTGGTGTTGGCGAATTGCTGGTGCGGCACGATGGCGAGGCTGGCCAGGCGGTCCTTGTTCCAGCCTTGCGGAGCGCCGCCCGAGAAATCGCCATAGATGCGGCGGATGCTGGCCTCGCCGAAGCTGGCGATCTCCTCGAAGATGGCCTCGCCGTAACGGGCGGGCACGTTGTCGGCGTCGATAAGGACGGCGAGAAGGGGGCGGCCTGTGTCGGACATTGGGCATTCTCCGCGTGAATGGGGGGGACTTGCGCCAAAACGTGCCGCGTCTCAAGCGGGATCGTGTTGCCGCGGCGTCGGCCGCGTCTCAACCATGAGGGTAGCATGCTTCGCCGGGAGGCGTGGCGGGGGGACTCGACTTCGGTCGGCCGGCGTGAGAACATAAAGTGAACTTCAGTGCTGCCACACTGTGAGCCATGCCCCATCGCCGAATCCTCTCCCTGTGGTTTCCGCGGCTGGCGGCCGAACGGATCCTGCGGCTTGAACGCGGCAGGATCGACGGACCGCTGGCCGTGGTGGCCGACCGCGGCAACGTGCCCGTGCTCGTCTCGCTTTCGGCGGCGGCCGAGGCCGAGGGGCTGCGCGCGGGCCAGCCGGTGCGCGACGCGCAGGCGGCATGCCCGCACCTTCTGACCCGGCTGGCGAATCCGGAGGCGGAGCGCGCCTTTCTGACCTCGCTGCGGCGCTGGGCGGGGAAGTTCTCGCCCTGGGTCTCGGAAGAAGCGCCCGAGGGGCTGATCGTGGACCTCACGGGCTGCGCGCATCTTTTCGGCGGGGAGGAGGCGGTGAGCCTTCAGGCGGCCGAGGATTGCGCCGATCTGGGCCTGAGCGTGCAGACCGGCATCGCCGACACGGTCGGCGCGGCCTGGGCGCTGGCGCGGTTCGCCGGGCACGGCACGCAGGCGACCCATGACGGCGACGCCATCGACATGGAGGCGCCCGCCACCCGCGCGCGGGCGGTGCGGCGCCCGGCCTGGCGGCGCGGGGGGGGGGCCGTTGCACCGTGTGGGGGAGGCGCGCGGATCGCCCCGCCGGGGCGGACGCGGCAGGCGCTGGCGCCATTGCCGGTGGCGGCCCTGCGCATCGACGCGGAGACCGCGACCCAGCTTGCGCGGCTGGGTCTGCGCCGGGTGGACGAACTGGCAGGGCAGCCGCGGGCGGCGCTGGCGCGACGCTTCGGGACCGGCCTCGTGCGGCGGCTCGACCAGGCGCTGGGGGTGGAGCCCGAACCGGTCTCGCCCGCGCGGCCGCCCGACCGCTTCGCCGTGCGCCTGACCCTGCCCGAGCCGATCGGCCTGGAGTCGGATATCCTCGCGGCGATCGACCGGCTTCTGCCGCAGCTTTCGCAGCGTCTGACGGCGCGGGGGCGCGGGGCGCGGCGGGTGCGGCTGCAATGCTTCCGCGCCGACGGGACGATGCAGTGGGTCGAGGTGGGGCTGGCGCGGCCCTCGGCGGATCCGGAGCGCCTGCGGCCGCTGCTGGCGATGAAGGTGGGCGAGATCGAGGCGGGCTTCGGCATCGACGCGGTGCGCATCGAGGCCCATGTGACCGAGCCGGTCCATGCCGCGCGTCACAAGGGGGGGCTGACCGTCACCGGCGAGGTGGTGGCGGCGCAGGGGGTCGATACCGGGCTCGACGATCTGATCGGGCGGCTGGGCGCGCGGGTGGGGCTTGAGGCGATCACCCGGCTGCATCCCGCGGACAGCCACATACCGGAGAAGGGGGCGACGGTGATGGCGGCGGCCTGGTCGGCGCCCGCCGCCGCCTGGCCCGAACCGCGTGTGCCACGCCCCCTGATGCTCTGGCGGCCGGAACCGGTGATGGCCGAAGCGGTGCCGCGCGTGCCGGAGACGTTCCGGTGGCGCGGCGCGACGCACCGGCCGGGCGCGGTGTCGGGGCCCGAGCGGATCGCGCCGGAATGGTGGCTCGACGAGCCCGACTGGCGCTCGGGCGTGCGCGACTACTGGCGGGTGACGACCGAGGGGGGGGACCGGATCTGGCTCTACTACGCCCACGGGGCGGCGATGAGCGCGGGCTGGTTCTGCCACGGGAGGTTCCGGTAGCGATGGCGGGCCGGCGCCGCCCGGCAACCCCGCGATCGCCGGGCGGCGCCTGTGACACGGGCAAGGCGGCCTGTCTCCGGCTCGGGGAAAGGCCAAGGCCGAAAATCAGCGGAGATGCCGTCGGCGGCGCACTCGAGCGCGGCCGCGATCACAGACGAGATATCAGCGGCCATGCAGCAAGAGGCGGAGAGCCGGTCAGGCGCAGCAAGCGCCCGACCCAAGCACATCCCCGCCGTCCAGGCGGCTGTCGGGATGAGCAAAGTGCCGATCACCCGGAACGCGGCCCGGATGACCGTGAAATGCTTCAGAGCGTGGCGAGCAACGCCTCACCCCCGAGGCTTCACAGACGCCCGGGCTGTCTTCCACGTGCAGCGTCTTGACCACCCCGTCCTCGACCAGCATCGCGTAGCGCTTCGAGCGCCCGATCAGGCCCGCCGGCGGCGCGTCGAAATCGAGGCCGATCGCCCGGGTGAAGGCGCATTCGGGGTCGCCCAGCAGGGTGATGCCCGCCTTCGACGCGCCGGTCTCCTCGTCCCAGGCGCCAAGGACGAACGGGTCGTTGACCGCGATGCAGATGATCTCGTCAACGCCCTTTTCGCGAAACGCCTCCACATTCCTCACGAAGCTCGGCATGTGCGCCGAGTGGCAGGTGGGGGTGAACGCACCCGGCACCGCGAAGATCGCCACGCGCCGCCCGTCCAGCCGTTCGCCGAGTTCCACCTGCTCGGGGCCATTGTCGCCGAGCCGCACCAGGTGCGCCCCCGGCAGCTTGTCGCCTTCCTTGATAGTCGCCATCACTTGCCTCGTTTGCTTAAGGGTCCTCACGAGATATAGCGTCGCCCCGCGGCGGCGACCAGAACAGGAGGCAGCGGCGAACGATGATCGAAGCGCGACCGCCCCTGCGAGGCCGGCCATGAGGATCGTCGGTGGACGCTGGCGCGGCCTGGGCCTGACGCCGGTCGGCAAGGGCGATGAAGCGGCGCGGCTGCGCCCGACCGCCGACCGGGTGCGCGAAGCCCTGTTCAACATGCTGACAAATGGTGCTCACGGAAATCTCGTGACCGAGGCGCGGGTGCTGGACCTGTTCGCGGGCACGGGCGCGCTTGGCCTCGAGGCGCTGAGCCGAGGCGCGCGGCACACCACCTTCGTCGACGACGGGCGGACGGCCCAGTCCCTGATCCGGCGCAACGTGGACCGCGCGCGCTGTGCCGACCAGATGACGCTTGTTGCGCGCAACGCGCTGCGCCTCGGGCGCAATCCGGGCGCGCCGTGCACCCTGGTCTTTCTCGACCCGCCCTATGGCCGCGGATTGGGGGCCCCGGCGCTGGATGCGGCGCGGGCCGGCGGCTGGCTCGCCCCCGGCGCCACGATCGTCTGGGAGGAGGCCGAAGCGCAGCAGCCGCCCGCCGGCTGCACGCCGCTCGACACCCGGCGCTTCGGCGCAGCGACCGTCACCCTGCTGCGGGCGGACGGGGAAGGTCGGGGTGGTGCGGGCGAACCCGATTCTCTAGGGTGAGGGGCATGGAGAGCGTCACGATCCGTCCCATGACGACCGGTGAGGAGGCCGACCGGCTTCCGGCACGGCCACCGCGACGGAGCGAGCCCTTGCTGATGGGCGATATCCTCTGCGGTCCGGGCGGGCTTCCGCGCCTCTGGCAGGACTGGTCCGCGCGCGAGCCGTCGGAACGCTAGCCGACCCAGGTCGGGTGAAAGAGGTTCCCGGGCGAAAGCGTGAAGATCTCGAACCCGTCCGCCGTGACGCCCACCGAATGCTCGAACTGCGCCGAGAGCGACTTGTCGCGCGTCACCGCCGTCCAGTCGTCGGCGAGCACCTTCGTCTCCGCCCGGCCGAGGTTCACCATCGGCTCGATGGTGAAGAACATCCCCTCTTCCAGAACCGGGCCCGTGCCCGGCCTGCCATAATGCAGAACGTTCGGAGGAGCGTGAAATACCCGGCCCAGACCGTGCCCACAGAAGTCGCGCACGACGCTCATGCGTTGTCCTTCGACATACGATTGTATGGCGTGGCCGATGTCGCCGAAGGTGTTGCCCGGACGGACTGCCTCGATCCCGCGAAAGAGCGAATCGTGCGTCACCTGAATCAGTCGCTCGGCCTTTCGCGGCAGCTTTCCGGCCACGAACATGCGGCTCGTGTCGCCGAACCAGCCGTCCAGGATCACCGTCACGTCGATGTTCAGGATGTCGCCGTCCTTCAGCACCTTCGGCCCCGGTATGCCGTGACAGACGACGTGGTTCACGCTGATGCAGCTCGCGTGCTGGTAGCCCTTGTAGCCGATCGTCGCCGACACCGCGCCGGCCTCGCCCACGCGCCGGGTGATGAAGGCGTCGAGGTCGGCGGTGGCGATTCCGGGGATCACTTGCGGAGCGATCTCGTCGAGGATGCGCGCGGCCAGCTCGCCCGCGCGATGCATCCCGGCGAAATCGTCCGGGTCATGCAGCCGGATCCCGTCCCTGGTCAGGCGCCCGTGATGCAGATCGTCCATGTACAAGTCTCCGGAACCCTTCGATGCACCAAATAGGCGAATTGCGGCGTCTATTCCAGATCCGTCAGGGAATCTGTCCTTCGTCGACCGGCATCGCGCCGGCCAGACAGACGCCGCTCGTGTCGATGCGCGTTCCGTGACAGATCGCCTCGACCCCGGCCCGCGCCGCCAGATCGAAGGCGCGGCCGTAGGCGGGGTCGAGGTCGCGCGCAAGTTGCATCCGGGCGCAATCGCTCCGCTGCACCACGTAGAGCATCACCGCGCGGTGCCCTGCGCCCGCCATGTCGGCCAGCTCTGCCAGGTGCCGCGCGCCGCGTGCCGTGACGCAATCGGGGAATTCGGCCAGATCGCCCGTCCGCCGCAGGTGGACGTTCTTCACCTCCACATACGCATCCGGCAGACCGGGGCCGCGCAGCAGGAAGTCGATCCGGCTCTGCTTGCCATAGTGCTGTTCTGGCCGGACCTCGGCGTAGCCCGCCAGCGTGCCGATCCGGCCCGCCCGCAGTGCTTCGGCCACGACCCGGTTCGGCACCGCGGTGTCGATGCCCGCCAGATGTCCGCCCCGCAGCTCGACCAGCCGCCAGCCAAAGCCCAGCTTGCGGCGCGGATCGTCGTTGGGTTCGAGCCAGATCCGCGATCCCGGCTCGGCCAGCCCCAGCATCGCACCGGGATTGGGACAATGCGCCGTGACCGTGCGGCCGTCCTCCAGCACCGCGTCCGCAAGGAAGCGCTTGTAGCGGCGAACCAGTCGCGCGCGGATCAGGGGGCTGGCAAAGCGCATGGCGGCCTGCCTATACCGCAGGAGGAAGGCGCGGCAACCGGAGAGGCAGGGATGGCACGGAGCGGCAATCCAACGGCGGCGATGCTGGTGATCGGCGACGAGATCCTGTCGGGCCGCACGCGCGATTCGAACCTGCACCATCTCGCGCAGGAGCTCGCCGGGCGCGGCATCGACCTGATCGAGGCGCGCGTGGTGCGCGACGACGCGGGGGCGATCGTCGCGGCGGTCCGGTCGCTGTCGGCCGCCTGCACCCATGTCTTCACCACGGGCGGCATCGGCCCCACCCATGACGACATCACCGCAGAGGCGGTGGCGCGGGCCTTCGACACCCCGATCGGCGTGCGCGACGATGCCCGCACGATCCTTCAATCCCACTATGCGCAGACCGGGCGGGAGCTGAACGCGGCGCGGCTGCGGATGGCGCAGATACCCGAGGGCGCCGCACTGATCGACAACCCGGTCTCGGCCGCGCCCGGCTTCACCCTCGGGAACGTGCACGTCATGGCGGGTGTCCCCGAGATATTCCACGCCATGCTGGCCTCGCTCCTGTCGCGGCTTGCCGGCGGCGCGCCGCTGCTCAGCCAGTCGCTGCGGATCGAGCACGGCGAGGGCGACATCGCCGCGCCGCTGTCGGATCTCGCCGCGGCGTATCCGGATCTCTCGTTCGGCAGCTATCCGTTCCAGCAGGACGGGATGCACGGGGCCCATGTGGTGGTGCGCGGGACGGATGCGCGGCAACTCGACGCCGCCATGACGCGCCTTGCGCAGACCTTCGGCCTCGCAACGTGACGCCGGGCGACGACCGGCTGGTCGCGGCGATGGCGGCAACTTGGCCGCCCGCGGCGACACGGCCCTCGGGTCCGTGGCTTCTGCGCGACGGTCAGGACGGGGGCAAGCGCGTCTCGGCCGCGACGGCGCGGGGGCCCGTCACGCCGGACGACATCGCCGCGCTCGAGGCCAGCGCGCGCGAGGCGGACCAGCCGGCGCTGGTGATGGTCAGGTACGAGGAAACCACGCTCGATGCCGACCTCGCCGAGGCGGGATGGCAAGTCATTGATCCGGTTGTCCTTTATGTTGCGCCCGTGGATGCCGTGTCGGCGCCGCTGCCATTCGCGTCGGCGTTCGCCGCGTGGGAACCGCTGGCGATCATGCGCGCGATCTGGGCCGAGGGCGGGATCGGGCCGGGGCGGCTGGCGGTCATGGCGCGCGCCGAGGGGCCGAAGACGGCGCTTGTGGTGCGCGCCAACGACCGCGCGGCGGGGACGGCGTTCGTGGCGGTGTCGGACGGGATCGCGATGGTGCACGCGATCGAGGTGCGGCCGCGGCACCGGCGGGCGGGGGCGGGGCGGCTTCTGATGCAGGGCGCGGCGCGCTGGGCCGAGCGGCAGGGGGCAAGCCATGTCGGCCTGGCGGTGACCGAGGCGAACACGGCCGCGCGGGGCCTCTACGCCAGGATGGGGATGCGGGAGGCCGCGCGTTATCACTACAGAATCAAGGAGTTGTCATGAAAACCGAGAGCCCGACCGCGCTCGATCTGCCACAGGTGGAACCGCTGCCGGAGGCGACGCAGAAGTATTTCGCCATCTGCCAGGAAAAGCTCGGCATGGTGCCGAACGTGCTGCGGGCCCATGCGTTCGACATCGCGAAACTCGATGCGTTTACAGCGCTTTACAACGACCTGATGCTGGGCGACAGCAGCCTCGACAAACTCGAGCGCGAGATGATCGCGGTGGTCGTGTCGGCGGTAAACCGTTGTTTCTATTGCCTTGTGGCGCATGGTGCGGCGGTCAGGCAATTGTCGGGCGATCCGGTACTGGGCGAGATGCTGGTGATGAACTGGCGCGTGGCGGACCTCGACGCGCGTCGGACGGCGATGCTCTCATTCGCGGAAAAGCTAACGAAATCAAGCGCGGACGTGGTCGAGGCCGACCGTCAGGCGCTGCGCGATGCGGGGTTTTCGGACCGCGACATCTGGGACATCGCGTCGGTGGCGGGGTTCTTCAACATGACCAACCGGGTCGCGTCGGGCACCGCCATGGTGCCGAACCCGGAATATCATGGGCTCCATCGCTAGGGCCGGTTCTTGCAACTTCGTGCAGATTTCGACCCCCCCGTTTTAAACTTCTGACAAGAAATCGGGGCGGATCCTAACATCTTTAACGCGGCGAATCCGGGCGCGCGGGGGCGCGCCCGGCGGATCGCTACCAGGTCCCGGAGGACTTGTCGGCGAAGGACTCGGCCAGGTAGTCGATGAAGGCGCGCACCTTGGGCGCGACGTGCTGGCCCGGCGGGAAGACGGCGTAGATGTTCTGAACGTCGCGCGGCAGGGCGGGGATCGCCTCTTCGAGCAGGCCGTCGCGCAGCGCGGGCGCATGGAGGTAGCAGGGCAGGCAGGCGATGCCGTGCCCCTCGATCGCGGCGTCGAGCAGTGCGCGGCCGTCGTTCATGGTCAGGCGTCCGGCGGTGCGGATCTGGCGCACCTCGCCCGAGGGCGCGAGCAGGCGCCAGACGCTGCTGGTGGGCTGGCTGCCGTGGTGCAGGAGCTGGTGCTCGTTGAGATCGTCGATGCGCAGCGGGCGGCCACGGCGCTGGAAGTAAGAGGGCGCGCCGACCAGGCGCTGCGCGGTCTCGGCCAGCTTGCGGGCGCGCTGGGTGCTGTCCTCCATGGTGCCGATGCGGATCGCCATGTCGAAGCCTTCGGAGATCAGCTCGGGGTAGCTGTCGTCGAAGGTCAGGCTGACGGTGATGTCGGGGTAGCGGTCGAGGAAGGCGCCGATGCGCGGGGCCACATGCGCGACACCGAGATCGGCGGCGACCGAGACCCGCAGCAGGCCCGAGGGGCTGGATTGCATGGAATTGACCAGCGCGTCGGCTTCGCCGGCATCGTTGAGCACCCGCCGGGCCCGGTCGTAATAGGCCAGGCCGATCTCGGTCGGGGAGACCCGGCGGGTGGTGCGGTTGAGCAGCCGCGCGCCGAGCCGCAATTCCAGCGAGGAGACGTGCTTGGAGACGGCCGACTTGGAAATGCCGAGCTTGCGCGCGGCGTCGGTGAAACCGCCCTGGTCCACCACGGTGGCAAAGGCCTCCATCTCGCTCAGGCGGTCCATCTGCGCCCCTCCCTTCCGGTGTTTCCGATTTCGGAACGGTGTGTGGCGACGAATTGGGGCGGGAATGTGGCGCGGGCCCCGGAAGCGGGAGGTGAGGTTAACGAACAGGTTGGGATGGCACGGGTTTCCCGGCTCCTGCGGTTCGAGAATGGGGGAGGTGGAAATCAGGCGTCGTTTGGCGGCAATGGGTCCGGCCTTGGCGTCCGCCCTGTGGGTCTGCGTGGCGCAGGCCGCGGTGGTCCATTGGACCGTCTTCAATCCCGAGGGTGAGTCGGAAAGTTCGGTGGGAATCGCGGTCGACGGAAGTCTGGACGACATGCTCTTCAACCAGAACCGACAGCGGTTGGTCTTTCCGGGTTCCAGCAACTTCGGGCAGAACATCGTCGGTTCGGGTGCGTTCCTTGTCGACGATGGCGGGAACGGGTCGCCGGGGGCGGTGTCGCGCCGGTGCCGGTGCCGGCGCCGTTGTTGCTTCTGGCCGGGGCGCTGGGCGTGCCTGGGCTGTGGCGCCGGGCGCGGCCGTGAGACCGCGCCCGGAATGAAGTGTCAGAGGTCCATGTAGACGTGTTTCTCGGCCTTGGCGCCCGGGTGGGTCACCGCGCCGAGACGGGTGGGGCCGACGAGCTGCGCGTATTTCCAGAGCGCGCCGGAGGCGTAGAGCGTTTCGCGCGGGCCCGACCAGTCGGCGCGGCGGGCGGCCATGTCCTCGTCGGTGACGTCGACGCTGATCTGCCCCTGCAGCGCGTCGATGGTGATGACGTCGCCGTCGCGCAGGAGCGCGATCGGCCCGCCGTGCGCCGCCTCGGGGCCGACATGGCCGATGCAGAAGCCCCGCGTCGCGCCCGAGAAGCGCCCGTCGGTGATCAGCGCCACCTTCTTGCCAATCCCCTGGCCCGACAGCGCCGCGGTGGTGGCCAGCATCTCGCGCATCCCCGGGCCTCCGGCGGGCCCCTCGTTGCGGATCACCAGCACCTCGCCCTCGGAATAGGCGCGGGCCTTGACCGCGGCGAAGGCGTCCTCCTCGCATTCGAAGACGCGCGCCGGGCCGGTGAAGACCTGCTCGGCCTCGGTCATGCCCGCGACCTTCACGATGGCGCCGTCGGGGGCGAGGTTGCCCTTGAGGCCGACCACGCCGCCGGTCTGGCTGAGCGGGGCGGAGACGGGGTGGATGACGCGGCCGTCGGCCTCGCGGGTGACGCGGTCGATCTCCTCGCCGATGGAGCGGCCGGTGACGGTCATGCACTCCTCGTGGAGGAGGCCGGCCTTGTGCAGCTCCTTCATCACGACGGGGACGCCGCCGGCCTCGTAGAGGTCCTTGGCGACGAACTGTCCGCCGGGCTTGAGATCGACGAAATAGGGGGTGTCGCGGAAGATGGCGCAGACATCGTCGAGGTCGAAGTCGATCCCGGCCTCGTGGGCGATGGCCGGCAGGTGCAGGCCGGCATTGGTCGAGCCGCCGGTGCAGGCGACGACCCGGGCGGCGTTCTCGAGCGACTTGCGGGTGACGATGTCGCGGGCGCGGATGTTCTTCTCCAGCAGGTTCATCACCGCCTCGCCGGAGGCCTCGGCGTACTGGTCGCGGCTTTCGTAGGGGGCGGGGGCGCCGGAGGAGTTGGGCAGGGCAAGGCCGATGGCCTCGGAGACGCAGGCCATGGTGTTGGCGGTGAACTGGCCGCCGCAGGCGCCCGCGCTGGGGCAGGCGACGCGCTCGAGGATGGCGAGCTGTTCGTCGGAGTAATTGCCGGCCTGGTGCTGGCCCACGGCCTCGAACACGTCCTGCACGGTGACGTCGTGACCGTCGAGCCGGCCCGGAAGGATCGAGCCGCCGTAGATGAAGACCGAGGGCACGTTGAGGCGGACCATGGCCATCATCATGCCGGGCAGCGACTTGTCGCAGCCGGCGAGGCCGACGATCGCGTCGTAGCAATGGCCGCGCATGGTGAGCTCGACGGTGTCGGCGATGGCCTCGCGGGAGGCGAGCGAGGAGCGCATCCCCTCGTGGCCCATGGCGATGCCGTCGGTGACGGTGATGGTGGTGAATTCGCGCGGGGTGCCGGAGGCGGCCTTGACGCCGAGCTTGACCGCCTGCGCCTGGCGGGAGAGCGCGATGTTGCACGGCGCGGCCTCGTTCCAGCAGGTGGCGACGCCGACAAAGGGCTGGGCGATCTCGTCCTCGTTGAGGCCCATCGCGTAGTAGTAGGACCGGTGCGGCGCCCGCGAGGGGCCTTCGGTGACGTGGCGGCTGGGCAGCCGGGATTTGTCGAATTTGCGCTTGAGCACTTGGGGGCCTCGTCTGTCTCGCTGAGACTTCGGGATACGTGAGGCGCCGGGTCGGCACAAGCGCGAGACGCCGCGGGCCGGGCGTGACCGGAGGGACGGGCGGCCGGGGCGAGGGCGAGGGCAGAAGGGAGCGGCGGGGGAGGCGGATCCGCCAGCGAGGCGCGGCGGCCCGGGATCCGCGGATGCGGGGCGGGCGGAAGCCGGGCGGTCGGAGTCGTCGGACGGCCGGGGCTGCGGTGTGATGCGGGAGGCCGCAGGACGAGTGGCGCGGGGGAGCGGGCCGGACTGGCGCGCCGTGCTTCGGGCCCGGCGGCGCTCTGGTCGGGAGGTCGGGCGCGGTTCAGCCGGCGAGGGCGCCGCGCAGGCCGGGGGCGAGGGCGCGCAGGCCGGCGACCGGACGGCGACGGGCGCGCCGCGCGGGATCGTACGGCATCGCGGGCAGGGCCGGGTCGGCGAACCCGCCGAGCGTCTGGCCGCCGGAAAGCCAGGTGGTGGAGTTGAAGACGATCGGGCCGCCACGGCTGGAGAACAGCACGGCCACCGCGTTGCCGGTGACGTCGGGGGCGACGTTCCGGGTCTGGCCGAGGGGAGCGAAGGCGCGGCCGGTGTAGGACAGCCCCTCGCTGGTGCCGTTGCGCAGGGCGAGCACCTGACGGCGGCCCCACCACAATGCGGCGAGCAGGTCGGCGGGGCCGAATTCGCCGTGCCGGTTGCTCTCGTCGCAGGGCGCCAGGCGCAGGAAGCCGATGCGGTCGGCGGCGGGCGCGCCGAGGGCGTCGGCCTGGTCGGACGACAGGCTCCAGACCCCGCCATGCTCGATGTCGAGCGGAGCGGTCCGGGTGCGGGTCTGGTCGGCGGCGGCGGCGCGGCGGAACTGGAGCATCTGGCGACTCATCGGCAGGGTGAAAGCATCTGGCGAAAGTAGGCCCGCGCCCCTAAGAGCCCCTTAACGGCGCAGGCTGTGCGCGCGCAATTCGCGCGGGCCGCGATGCGGCTTTGCCGGGCGCCGCCCGGGCAGGGAGAGAAGACGCGTGAGACCCCTGGTTTTCGAGCGATACGTGCAGCCCGCCCGGCGCCGGCCGCAGCTCTGGCGGCTGGTGCTTGGGCTGCTCCTCTGCGGACTCGTCTATGCGGCGGTGGTGGCGGCGGTCTTCGTGGCGAGCGTGATGTGGTCGCGCCGGACGGGCGGCGCGCCCCTGGTGACGCCGTGGACGCCGGGAGGCACGTTGATCCTGCTGGCGACATTCGTCGGCATGGCGCTGGGCCCGATGGTGGCGGTGCGGCTTCTGCACGGACGCACGGCGGGGAGCCTGTTCGGACCGGCAGCGCGGGTTCTGCGCGATTTCGTCGCGGCGACGGCGATCACGGGGGCGGTGCTGGGCGTGGCGCTGGCATTCTGGGCCCTGCGCTACGAGGCGGTACCGAACCTGGAAGCGGGGCTCTGGCTGACGCTGCTGCCGCTGACGCTTCTGGGCCTGGTGGTGCAGACGGGGGCGGAGGAGGTGCTGTTCCGCGGCTATTTCACCCAGTCGCTCGCGGCGCGGTTCAAGGCGCGGGCGATCTGGATGGGGGTGCCGGCGCTGGCCTTCGGGCTGTTGCATCTCGATCCGTTCGCGGCACGGGGGGTGGAGCTCTGGGCGATTGTCGGGGGGGCCGCGGTCTTCGGTCTGCTGGCGGCGGACCTGACGGCGGTGACCGGAAGCCTCGGCGCGGCGTGGGGCGTTCATTTCGCCAACAATCTGGTGGCCATCGCCGTGCTGTCGACGAAGGGCACGATCACCGGGCTGTCGCTCTACGTCACACCCTACGACATGGCGCAGGTCGACCCGCAGGTGCTGGTGGGGGATGCGGTTCTGCTGGTGCTGGGCTGGGTGGTGATCCGCCGCGCCCTGGCCCGGTGAGGGGGGCGGCCGGCACCGTGACGCCGGTGTCGCGTTCCGGGTGAGTGCGCTGCGCGGTGTCGAGGGGCGGCCCTCGTCCGGTGGTCGTGGCCATGCGGGCCGACCGGACGCCGCGGTCCGGCGACGAGGCGAATCGCCAGAGGGGGGGGCCGGGATCGCGGGGGCAGGCGTCGGGTGGCGCCCTCGCCGACCCGGATGTCGCGCCTTGCGCAGATGCTCCGGCCCCGGGTGTCCGGGCGCGGGGCGGCGCATCGGTGCCGCCGCAAACCGGCGGCGAGCGGCCGCGGGCACGTGGCGGCCCTGTGGGACGGGCGTCGTCGGGTGCGGGCTTCGACACGGCCGGCGGCGCGGCCGGGAGCGAGGTTCCTTGCGCGGATTCGCGTCCGTCAATTGAATTCTCCGGTGCCGCCTTGTAGATCGGCGTCTAGCGCTGGAGGCCGCATGAACTGGATCGCCAACTACGTCCGCCCGAAGATCAACTCGTTCTTCTCCCGCCGGGATGTTCCGGAAAACCTCTGGACCAAGTGCGAAGCCTGCGGGACGATGCTGTTTCACCGCGAGTTGAAGCGGAACCTCAACGTCTGTCCGTCGTGCGACCACCACATGCAGATCACTCCGCGCGAGCGGTTCAAGACGCTGTTCGACGGCGGCGCCTATGCCGAGGTCAAGGTGCCCCAGCCGTTCGCCGATCCGCTGCATTTCCGCGACCAGAAGCCCTATCCGCAGCGTCTCAAGTCCGCGCAGAAGGCGACCGGCGAGAAAGAGGCGATGCTGGTGGCCGAGGGCGAGATCGGACGCACGGCGGTGATGGTCGCGGCGCAGGATTTCTCGTTCATGGCCGGCTCGATGGGGATGCATGTGGGCAACGCCATCATCGCCGCGGCCGAGCGGGCGGTGGCGAAGAATCGGCCGCTGATCCTGTTCTCGGCCGCCGGCGGCGCGCGGATGCAGGAGGGCATCCTGAGCCTGATGCAGATGCCGCGCACGACCGTGGCGGTGGAGATGCTCAAGGAGGCGGGGCTGCCCTACATCGTGGTGCTGACGCATCCGACGACGGGCGGGGTGACGGCCTCCTACGCGATGCTGGGCGACGTGCAGATCGCGGAGCCCAACGCGCTGATCTGCTTTGCCGGGCCGCGGGTGATCGAGCAGACGATCCGCGAGAAGCTGCCCGAGGGGTTCCAGCGGGCGGAATACCTGCTCGACCACGGGATGCTCGACCGGGTGGTGCATCGCCGCGACCTGCGCGACGAGCTGATCTCTATCGTGCGGATGCTGCTGGGCCAGCCGCAGGCGGTGAAGGGCGAGCTGCCGCCGCCGGCCGAACTGGCGCCGCCGGAACCGGTCGAGGCCGAGCGGCGGCAGGAGGCCAGGCCGGTTGCGGTGAAGGCCGAGGCCGGGCCGGTCGAGGCGGAATCCGGGGAAAGGCCGCCCGCGCCCAAGCCTGCGGCGACGCCAAAGGCGGCCGAGTGAGCCGAGCCGCGGGACGCCGCGCGGCCGGGCGGGCGGGCTGAAGGGCGACGCGCGGGTGAGCAACGGGTCCGACGAGATCCTGCAGCGCATGATGGCGCTGCATCCGAAGGTCATCGACCTGGTGCTCGACCGGGTCTGGCGCTTGCTGGCGGCGCTCGACCATCCCGAGCGGCGGCTGCCGCCGGTGGTGCATGTGGCGGGGACCAACGGCAAGGGCTCGACGCTGGCGATGATCCGCGCGGGGCTGGAGGCCGGGGGCGGGCGCTGCCACGCCTACACCTCGCCGCATCTGGCGCGGTTCCACGAGCGGATCCGCCTGGCGGGGGCGCTCATATCCGAGCCCGCGCTGGGCGCGCTGCTCGACGAGGTCGAGGCCGCGAACGGCGGCACGGCGATCACCTATTTCGAGATCACCACCTGCGCCGCGTTGCTGGCGATGGCGCGCGTGCCGGCCGACTGGACCCTGCTGGAGGTGGGGCTGGGCGGGCGGCTCGACGCGACCAACGTGGTGGAGCCGCGGCTGACCGTGATCACGCCGGTGGCGCTCGACCACCAGCAATTCCTGGGCGACACGATCGAGGAGATCGCGGCCGAGAAGGCGGGTATCCTCAAGCCCGGCGTGCCCTGCGTGGTGGGCCCCCAAGACGCGCGCGCGCGCGCGGTGATCGAGGCCCGGGCCGAGCGGACGGGCGCGCCGCTTCTGCTCCACGGTCAGGACTGGACGGCGTGGGAGGAGCGCGGGCGGCTGATCTATCAGGACGCGCGCGGGTTGCTCGACCTGCCGCGCCCGGCGCTGCCCGGCCCGCACCAGATCGACAATGCGGGGGCGGCGATCGCGGCCCTGCGCCAGCTCGGGGCGGACGACGACGCGGCGGAGGCGGCGACGGGCGCCATCTGGCCGGCGCGGATGCAGCGACTGGTGCGCGGGCCGCTGGTCGAGGCGGCCGGGCGCGCGCAGCTCTGGCTCGACGGGGGGCACAACCCGGCGGCGGGGCAGGCGCTGGCCGCGACGCTGGCGGCGATGCCGGGGCCGCGCTGGCATCTGGTGTGCGGGATGCTCAACACCAAGGACCCGGTCGGCTTCATGGCGCCGCTGGCACCCCATGCGGCGGACCTCCACGCGGTGGCCGTGCCGGAGAGCGAGGCGACGCTCACGCCCGGGCAGACGGCAGCGGCCGCAGGACGGGCCGGGATCGCGGGTGGGGAGGCGTCCGACGTGGCGTCGGCGATCGGCGCGATCGTGGCGGCGGAGCCGGGCGCGCGGATCCTGATCTGCGGGTCGCTCTACCTGGCGGGCAGCGTCCTGCGCGAGAACGGCTGATCACGCGTCCGCAACATTCGTGCGCAGGATGACTTTTTTCGGCGTCCTTCGTTCGCGACTTGTCGACCGCGGATCGCGAATCTGTTAACCATTCAAGTGTCACTGTTATATTGAAAGGTCTGATTATGCGCGTATCTTACCTGACGGCATGCTCGGCATTGGCCGTCGCCATCGCGGGCCCCTCCGGCGCGGCGGACATTACCCTCGATCTTGTTGCATCCTACGAGCGGACGTCGCCGTTCGGACTGGCCTATGACGGCAGCAATATCTGGTGGAGCGACAACGGCCGGACGGTCCATCAGATGACCACGGGCGGCGACGACACCGGCACCACATTCACCGGTCCGGTCTGGTCGGAACTCGCTTGGAACGGGTCGCAGCTGATGCAGGCGAGCGGCACGACGGTCTATTTCTTCGACCGCGACGGCACCAACCAGACCACCCAGTCGATCACGGCATCGCCCTATACGGGATTTGCGCTGAACGACGGTCTCGATTGGGACGGCGGAGAGCTCTGGTCCTCGCCGGATGTCGGCAACATCTACCGCCTGAACAGCGGCCTCGACAGTTTCATCGGAGCTTCCCCGTTCCTGGGTGGCGGCGGTGGGTATTCCGGGGTCGAGCGGATCCAGGGTCAAAGCCAGGACTATGTGGTCGTGGTCAACGACGCCAAGAATCCGCGTGAACTCTGCGTTCACGAGCTTGACGCCTCGCTGATCGGTTGCCAGCAATTCGCGAATGCCCGCTACGAGGGCCTCGCCTTCGACGGCCGCTATGTCTGGGCCGCTGACTATTTCGGCGACAAGATCGACAAGTACGACATCCTTTCGGACGGAGGCTCGATCATCGTCGATGATGGCGGGCCCGATGTGGTTCCGCTGCCGGCCGGCCTTCCGCTCCTGGCGGGTGCGCTCGGCCTCTTCGGGCTTGCGGCCCGGCGGACGCGCAAGCGCGACTGACCGCGATCCGGCAAACACTCCGACCGGGTCATCCGATCCGGTCGGAATGCGTTCGGGCAGGAGCCGCGACTCCTTGAAAGAGCGCCGGCCCGGCGCTATCCAAGCCCCCATGACCACGTTCCTGTACATGGATGATCACGCGCGTCTGCCGTGGCGGTTCTTCGGCGCCAGGCGAGCGGTGCTGGCGCGCCTATGACGTGCCGCGCGTCCCGACCGACGGGAACGCGCCTGGTCTGCGCCGGCCCCGGCGCCTTTTCAAAAACCGCGTAGATTCCGGCGTGCACAGCAAAAACCAGGCGTCCGGAAATACCCAATTCTCCCCGGAGAGCCCGATGACAGCCCCCAAGACACTCTACGACAAGATCTGGGATGCCCACCTCGTCCACGAGGCCGAGGATGGCACATCCCTTCTCTACATCGACCGCCACCTGGTTCACGAAGTGACCTCGCCACAGGCCTTCGAGGGTCTGCGGATGACCGGCCGCACCGTGCGTGCGCCGGACAAGACGATCGCGGTCCCGGACCACAACGTGCCCACCACCGCCGACCGCGTGTCGGGCATCACCAACCCCGAGAGCCGTATCCAGGTCGAGGCGCTCGACCGCAATGCCAAGGATTTCGGCATCCACTACTACCCCGTGAACGACATCCGACAGGGGATCGTGCACATCGTGGGGCCCGAGCAGGGCTGGACTCTGCCAGGCATGACGGTGGTTTGCGGGGATTCTCACACCGCGACCCACGGCGCGTTCGGGGCGCTCGCCCATGGCATCGGCACCTCAGAGGTCGAGCATGTGCTGGCCACCCAGACGCTGATCCAGAAGAAATCGAAGAACATGAAGGTCGAGATCACGGGGCGGCTTGCTCCGGGCGTCACGGCCAAGGACATCACCCTGTCGGTGATCGGCAAGACCGGCACCGCGGGCGGCACCGGCTATGTCATCGAATATTGTGGAGAAGCCATCAGGGCCCTGTCGATGGAAGGCCGCATGACGGTGTGCAACATGGCGATCGAGGGCGGTGCGCGGGCGGGTCTCATCGCGCCCGACGAGACCACGTTCGAATATGTCATGGGTCGCCCGCACGCGCCCAGGGGCGCGGCCTGGGAGGCCGCGCTCGCCTGGTGGAAAACGTTGAAGTCCGACGACGACGCCCATTGGGACGCGGTCGTGACGATCGCCGGCGAGGACATCGCCCCGGTTGTCACCTGGGGTACCTCGCCCGAAGACGTCCTGCCCATCGACGCTCTCGTGCCCGACCCCTCGAGCTTTGCCGGAGGCAAGGTCGCGGCGGCGCGAAGATCGCTGGAATACATGGGCCTGGCTCCGGGAACGCCGTTGAGGGACATCGCGATCGACACCGTCTTCATCGGGTCGTGCACCAACGGACGGATCGAGGATCTGCGCGCCGCCGCCGCGATCCTCAAGGGCCGGAAGGTCAAGGAAGGCCTGCGCGCCATGGTCGTGCCGGGCTCGGGTCTGGTGCGCGAGCAGGCCGAGGCCGAGGGGCTCGCCGACATCTTCCGCGAGGCGGGATTCGAGTGGCGCCTGGCCGGATGCTCGATGTGCCTGGCGATGAACCCCGACCAGCTCAGCCCCGGCGAGCGCTGCGCCGCCACCTCGAACCGCAACTTCGAGGGACGGCAGGGGCGCGGCGGACGCACTCACCTGATGAGCCCCGCGATGGCGGCGGCGGCGGCGGTGACGGGCCGGCTGACGGATGTGCGCGAGTTCCTCGACCCGACGCCGGCCAGCGAGGCCGCGTGACGATCGGCTCCATTGTGCGGCGAGGCATGGTTGTTGTCATCCTCGCCGTCCTCGGCCTCGTCGCATACGGCTCGACGGACCGCGGGACGTGTCCGGCGATACGTTATCTGGCGGCCGGGACCCAAGTCCTTGATTGCGAGGGTGCATCCGTGAATCTTCAAGATTCGAAGAACTCGTTCGTCGCCAAGGGTTCGGTTGCAGCCTTTTGGAGCTTCGTGACGGATCTCTCTGCCGAGATGCGCAGTGAAGATTGGGAGGAATGCGGCAATCTCGGACATATGCGGGGCGATCGCCCGGGTGCTCGTTGGTGTCGGTATTCAGAATCGAGCGAGATGAAGATGGAAGCAGCGTGGCATGACGGCGAGATCCGCTTCAGCTTTGTCGAGTGGTGAGCGGCCCGACCGCGAAATGAGGAGTTAAGAATGGACAAGTTCACCCAACTGACCGGGATCGCGGCGCCGCTGCCGATGATGAACGTCGACACCGACATGATCATCCCCAAGCAGTTCCTGAAGACGATCGCCCGCACGGGCCTCGGCAAGAACCTCTTCGACGAGATGCGCTTTCTCGACGACGGCTCGGAGAATCCCGATTTCGTCCTGAACCAGCCCGCCTACCGCGAGGCGCAGATCCTGGTCGCCGGCGACAATTTCGGCTGCGGCTCGAGCCGGGAGCATGCGCCCTGGGCGCTGCTCGACTACGGCATCCGGTGCGTGATCGCGACGTCCTTCGCCGACATCTTCTACAACAATTGCTTCAAGAACGGCATCCTGCCGATCGCCCTGCCGCAGGAGGAGGTCGACAAGCTGATGGACGACGCCGAGCGCGGCGCAAACGCGGTCGTCACCATAGACCTCGAGAAGCAGGAGATCACCGGCCCCGACGGCGGTCGCATCACCTTCGACGTGGATCCGTGGCGCAAGCATTGCCTGCTGAACGGGCTCGACGACATCGGGATCACGCTCGAAAAGAGCGCCGCGATCGATGACTTCGAGACGCGCATGGGCGCCGAACGGCCCTGGGTCTGAGCGCGCGCTCCGGGGCCGCGTTCCTCGCGGCCCTGCTTGCGCTTGGCGCCGGGGCGACGGCGGCCGAGACCCTGCGGGTCGCGGCCTATAATGCAGAGCTGTCGCGCAAGGGGCCCGGCCTGCTTCTGCGCGACACGCTCGAAGGTGATCCGCAGGTCGAGGCGGTGGCCGGGATCGTCGCGCATGTGGCGCCCGACATCCTGCTGCTCATCGGCGTGGACTGGGATCTGGACGGCCACACGCTTCGGGCGCTGGCCGACAGGTTCCGGGAGGCCGGAATCGACTACCCCTACCTCTTTGCGGCGCGTCCCAATGCGGGTCTGGCGAGCGGGCTCGATCTGGACGGCAACGGCCGGCTGGGCGATGCCCGCGACGCGCAGGGCTACGGGCGGTATCTGGGGGAGGGCGGCATGGCGCTCCTGTCGCGTTACCCGATCCGCGAGGGCGAAGTGCGGGATTTTTCCGACCTGCTCTGGCGCGATCTGCCCGGCGTGGAATTGCCGCGAACACCGGCCGGGCCGTTCCCGAGCGCCGAGGCGCTGGCGGTACAACGGCTGTCATCGAGCGGCCATTGGGACGTGCCGGTCGACCTCCCGTCAGGGCGGGAGATCAGGATCTGGGCCTTCCATGCCACGCCCCCGGTCTTTGACGGACCCGAAGATCGCAACGGATTGCGCAACCGTGACGAGGCGGCGTTCTGGCTGCGCTATCTGGAGGGCGCGCTGGCCGTGGCGCCGCCCGACGCGCCATTCGTTCTGATGGGCGATTCCAATCTCGACCCGGTGGACAACGAGGGGCGTTCGGACGCGCTGGAAGCGTTGCTGGCTCATCAGGGGCTGCAGGACCCCGCGCCGAGAAGCGCGGGCGGGGTCTCGACGGCGGCGGAGCAGGGTGGCGTGAACGCGACCCAGGCCGGCGACCCGGCCCTGGACACCGCCGACTGGGGCGACGACGGACCGGGCAACCTGCGGGTGGACTACGTGCTGCCGTCGGCGCAATTCCGGGTGCTGGATGCCGGCGTGTTCTGGCCCGCGCCCGACGACCCCGCCGCCGGCCTTTTGATGCGCGACGACGTGGCGGCGTCGCGGCACCGGCTGGTCTGGGTCGATCTGGAGCTGCCCTAGGCGGCCTCGTTCAGCGGGCCGTCGTGCGTGCCGCGGGGCGCGTAGTTCCTGACGATGGCGAAGCGCAGGCCGCCCAGTATCTCGTCGAGCGGCGGCCGCCAGAAGGGGGCGGATTTGCCGGGCATGGGCATCGCAAACTCCTGGGATCATTGGCGCAGCGCTTGACCGCGTTCGAGGCACCAGCTAGGCCCGCCGGGATCGATCTCAAGGAGCCAGACCCCATGACGCACTCGCTTCTCATCCTGCCTGGCGACGGTATCGGGCCCGAGGTGATGGCCGAGGTGCGCAAGGTGATCGACTGGGTCGCGGCGAACCGCGATCTGGCCTTCGACGTGTCCGAGGACCTGGTGGGCGGCGCCTCCTACGACGCGCACGGCACGCCGCTGACCGACGCGGCGATGGCGCGTGCGCATGCCGCCGACGCTGTGCTTCTGGGGGCCGTGGGCGGGCCGGCCTATGACGAGCTGGACTTCTCGGTGAAGCCCGAGCGCGGCCTGCTGCGGCTGCGCAAGGAGATGGACCTCTACGCCAACCTGCGCCCGGCCCAGTGCTTCGACGCGCTCGCCGATTTCTCGTCGCTCAAGCGCGAGGTGGTGGCCGGGCTCGACATCATGATCATCCGCGAGCTGACCTCGGGCATCTATTTCGGGGAGCCGCGGGGCATTCAGGACGACAATCAGGGCGGACGGGTCGGGATCAACACCCAGCGCTACACCACGAACGAGATCCGCCGCGTCGCGCGCGTTGCCTTCGAGCTGGCGCGCAAGCGGAACAACAAGGTCTGCTCCATGGAGAAGGCCAACGTCATGGAATCCGGCATTCTCTGGCGCGAGGAGGTGCAGTGGGTGCACGACAACGAATATCCGGACGTGGAGCTGAGCCACATGTATGCCGATGCCGGCGGGATGCAGCTCTGCCGCTGGCCCAAGCAGTTCGACGTGATCGTGACCGACAACCTCTTCGGCGACCTTCTGTCGGACGTGGCGGCGATGCTGACCGGCAGCCTCGGGATGCTGCCGTCGGCCAGTCTCGGCGGCAAGCGCGACAACGGCCTGCCCAAGGCGCTCTACGAGCCGGTGCACGGCTCGGCGCCCGACATCGCCGGGCAGGGCAAGGCCAACCCGATCGCCTGCATCCTGAGCTTCGCCATGGCGCTGCGCTATTCGTTCGGCGAAGGCGCGGAGGCCGACCGGCTGGAAGCGGCCGTCAACACGGTCCTGGCTTCGGGCAAGCGCACGGCAGATCTGCTGGGTTCCGACGATGCCGCGCATCTGAGCACGTCCGAGATGGGCGACGCCATCGTCAGCGCCCTGGATGACAGCATCCGCTGATCCGGCAGCGTTCGCCCAATCCCGGCCTTCCCCCCGCCGGCGTGGCGTCGTAAGAGGCTGGCATGATGCGCGAAAGCGGATGCGATGGCTCAGCTTGAAGGTGCAAACGCCAAGGGCGCCATGCTGGCGCTAGGCGCCTATGGCGTGTTTGCCACCCACGATGTCTTCGTGAAGGCGCTGGGGGCGGTCTATTCACCATTCCAGATCATCTTCTTCAGCGTGTTGTTCAGCTTTCCGCTGGTCACCTTCATGCTGATGCAGGACCCCACCTCGGGCAACCTTCGGCCCCGGCATCCGTGGTGGATTCTGCTGCGCACCGCTGCCGGTGTCGTCACCGGCGCCTCGGCGTTCTACGCCTTCTCGGTGCTGCCGCTGGCGCAGGTCTATGCGATCCTCTTTGCCGCGCCGCTGATCATCACGCTGCTGTCGATCCCGGTCCTTGGCGAGCGGGTCGGCAAGTTCCGGGCCGGGGCCGTGGTGGTCGGATTGCTGGGCGTGATGGTGGTCCTGCGGCCGGGCGCGACGGAGTTCAGTCTCGGTCACCTCGCGGCGCTGACGGCCGCCATCTGCGGCGCCACGGCTTCGGTCGTGGTGCGCAAGATCGGCCGGGACGAGCGCGACGCCGTGCTCATGCTGTACCCGATGACGGCCAATTTCCTGGTGATGAGCGCGCTGCTGCCGACGGTCTACAAGCCCATGCCGTTTGTCCATCTGGGGATGCTGGGCATCATCTCGGTGCTGGGATTTTCGGCAGGTCTTCTGGTGATCGCGGCCTACAAGACCGGCGAGGCGGCCATCGTCGCGCCGATGCAGTATTCGCAGATCCTGTGGGCCGCCGCCTATGGCCTCGCCTTTTTCGACGAGACGCCGGACGGCTTCACGATCCTCGGCGCGGCCATCGTCATCGCGAGCGGCGTCTTCATCGTGCTGCGCGAGGCCCGGGTTTCCAAGACCAGGCCGGTGCTGCAGAGCCGACCGCGTTCCTATAACGCGACGGGACCCCGTCTTCCCATGCGCGGACTGCCCGGAAGGGCGCATCTACCCCTTGCCAAGACCGATCCTTCAAGCTAGTCCGCCCCGCACGGTCGGAGTGTAGCTCAGCCTGGTAGAGCACTGCCTTCGGGAGGCAGGGGTCGGAGGTTCGAATCCTCTCACTCCGACCAGTAGATCAAGGGCCCCGCGGGGCCCTTTCCCGTTTCTGGAACGCTGGTTCGCCTGACCGGACCGGAAATTCTCTCCCGCCGGCCACGATCCCGAAGTGGAGCGCTCGCCCGGCAGAATGGCGGGTGGCCGATGCGCCGCCCGCCATGGAAGGTCCTCAGCGGCGGCGGGCGTGATCCGTCAGCGTGAGGGCACCGTCTCCGTCGCGGTCGAGGCGTTGAACGATGCGGGCCAGACGGGCGTCCAGCTCGCCGGAGTTGATCGTGCCGTCGCCGTTCGCATCCAGGTCCTGGAAGACGTCCACCATGTGCGGTCGCGTGAACTCCCGGAAAAGCGTGTCGAACTCCTCGATCGAGAGCGCGCCGTCGGGTTTTCTGCACCATTTACTGCAAAGGCCCGGCCGCGCTGCCGACTCTCGTCCGACCGAGGGTGCGCCGCGGCCTATCGCGCTTCCTGCCCTGTTGCGGGCGGCAGGAGATCGATGATGCGGGCTTCCGGGATCGGTCCTCCGAGATCGAGATGCGCCAACGTGACGGGCAGGCGAAAGCGACGGGAACCGGCGCTGCCGGGGTTGAGGAAAAGCACGGCGCCGTGCCTCTCGACAACCGGCTTGTGCGAATGGCCGGAGATGACGATGTCGACGCCGCGGGCGGCAGGGTCGAAGGCGAGGGCCTTGCGGTCGTGAAGCATGAAGATCCGGAAGCCCGCAATCTCGAGGTGCAGCTCTTCAGGATAGCCCTTTGCCCATGCGCCCGTGTCGACGTTGCCGCGAATGGCCGCGACCGGCGCCATGCCGCGAAGCGAGTTGACAACTTCCTTTCTGCCGATATCGCCGGCATGCAGGATCCGGTCCACACCGCGCAGGCACGTGCACGCTTCGGGCCTGAGCAACCCGTGTGTGTCGGAGATGACGCCGACCAACATCTGTCAGCCCCTGTTTTGGCGCGCGGAACCACACTCCGTCGACGCGAAATGGAAATCCACCCGCGCCGCAAGCTGAGCGTCAGCGTGGCGCGGCGACGTTGCGACAGGCCCGGTCTGCGCCGCAAGCGGCCCTTGCACAGGGCCCGAACTGGCGCTAGGTCTCGCGCCCGCACGGGTGATTAGCTCAGTGGTAGAGCGCTTCGTTCACATCGAAGATGTCGGGGGTTCAAATCCCTCATCACCCACCATTCCCCTTCTGGACCGGAATATGCCGGCGTGGCCGGCCAACCGCCACGCAAGCACAGGCGCGTGTAGCTCGGCATGGCGCCGGTCATCGCGCGGGCAGACCGGCACGGTCGGGATGGCGGACAGGGCGGGGAGTGTCGAGTTCGACCGCAGCGGTCAACCCAGCTTGCCCGCCGGGGCCGCGAGCAGGGCGACTTTCACGCGCGCCCGTCTATTTCGGCGGCAGTGTCTCGACGAAGTCGACGGCAAGGCGCAGATATCGCAAGACATCGGCATCTTCGGCGAGACCTTCCGGAGCGACCTGGATCCAGTTCTTCATCGGTCGTCCCGTGATGGCCATTGGTCCGACGCCGGGCGCGTCTCGCACCGCTCCCTGTGCCGCAAGGCCGATCCGCGCGATGAGCGTCGCATGCCAGACGCCCACGCACAGGTTTGCGTTCAACATGCAGCAGATCCCGCCGAACATGCGGATCTCGACCGACCCGCGTCCGTCCAGTAGCTCCCGCAGCCGCTCGACCAGTCCTTCGTCGCTGTGCATGGCGGTGACGCCTCTCGGAACTTGCCTGCGGACGCCCAAGACGCTAGGTGCCGCCACACGGCAGGGTGATTAGCTCAGTTGGTAGAGCATCTCGTTTACACCGAGAGGGTCGGCGGTTCGAGCCCGTCATCACCCACCAAACATCCGGGGAACGACGAGGCTCCGGGCGACGCCATCGCATCCGCGGCGCCAAGGCCGCGACGCGAACAGCGGCAGCCGTCCAGGCCTCGTCGCCGGGTCCGTCTGCCATGCTTGGCAGACATGCGAGAACCGGCGCCGGCGAACGCAATTGTCCCGTTTGTCGGCCCCGGAGTTGGATCGCAGAGCAGGGAATAGCTTGTTAAGCTCCGGATTGATCTTGATTCGCGGCCCCTCATCGTGTCTCGTCACAAGCGAGGACACAGGCCCGGGTCGTAACGGCGAAACCCGCGCATCCCGGTCCGAACCGACTGGGAGGCTGCGGCCGTTTGGCCCCACAATTCCGGAGAGGTGCCTTCATGACAGACGAAACGACGCCACATGGACTTCCAACACCCGATGGCGCGGCTGGCTTAATCGAGACCGACTACGAGATCGGCCAGGACAACGTCGAAGGCAGTTTCGGCCCGTTCGGCTTTGACGTCCACAATCCGGTCTTTCTGGTTTCCGGGCTCAGCGTGGTCGCTTTCGTGTTCTACGCGCTGGCGCTGCCCGAGCAGGCCGAGAGCTTCTTCGGCTGGCTGCGGCCCGCCCTGACCAGCAGCTTCGACTGGTTCTTCCTGCTATCGGCGAACTTCTTCGTGCTGTTCTGCCTGATCCTGATCGTCAGCCCCTGGGGCAGCGTGCGGCTGGGCGGCGACGATGCCGAGCCCGATTATACCTATATTGGCTGGTTCGCGATGCTCTTCGCGGCAGGCATGGGCATCGGGTTGATGTTCTTCGGCGTTCTCGAGCCGGTCTACCACATGGCGATCTCCGAGCCGCTGGGCGTCCCGTCGCCCTTCGCCGAGGACGGCTCGATCATTCCCGAGAATGTCGAAGCGGCGCGCCGCGATGGGCCTCGCCGCGACCATATTCCACTGGGGGCTGCACCCTTGGGCGATCTATGCGGTGGTGGCGCTGAGCCTGGCGCTCTTCAGCTTCAACAAGGGGTTGCCCCTGACGATCCGGTCGGCCTTCTACCCGATCTTCGGCGAGCGGATCTGGGGCTGGACCGGTCACGTCATCGACATCCTCGCGGTCTTCGCGACGCTCTTCGGCCTGGCCACGTCGCTGGGTTTCGGCGCGGAGCAGGCCAATGCCGGGCTCGAATATGTCTTTGGCTTGCCGAACAATCGTGACGGTCCAGGTGATCCTGATCACGATCATCACCGGCGTGGCGCTGGTCTCGGTGCTTCGCGGCCTCGATGGCGGGGTCAAGGTGCTCTCGGAGATCAACATGGGCATCGCGGCGCTGCTTCTGTTCTTCGTGCTGCTCGTCGGACCGACGGGGGCGATCGTCAGCGACTTCTTCGCGGGGCTCGGGACGTACGGGCGCGAACTGCTGCCGCTGTCGAACCCGTTCGGACGGACCGATACCGGATACAGCCAGGGCTGGACCGCGTTCTACTGGGCGTGGTGGATCAGCTGGTCGCCGTTCGTCGGCATGTTCATCGCGCGCGTCAGCCGCGGCCGCACGGTGCGCGAATTCATGATCAGCGTGCTTCTGATCCCGTCGCTGGTCTGCGTCCTGTGGATGGCCGTCTTTGGCGGAACCGCCATCGACCAGGTCCTGACCAACCCCGAGACGAGCGTGGTCAAGGCCAACGTGATCGACAGCTACAGTCCGGAACTGTCGCTCTTCGCGATGCTGGGCGAGCTGCCGCTGGCCGGGATCACCTCGACCATCGGGGTCATTCTGGTGGTCGTGTTCTTCGTGACCTCGTCGGATTCGGGATCGCTCGTGATCGACACGATCACCGCTGGCGGCAAGGTCGATGCGCCAGTGGCGCAGCGGGTGTTCTGGTGCACGTTCGAGGGGGCTGTCGCCATCGTGCTGCTGCTTGGCGGCGGACTGACGGCCCTGCAGGCGATGGTCATCTCCACCGGTCTGCCTTTCACATTGGTCCTGCTGCTCATGTGCGTGGCGGTCTTCAAAGGACTGAGGAGCGAGCGGCGTGACGTGAAGGCCGCGATCAGCGAGTCGTAGACGGTCGTGCGTTCCCCAATGGAAAGGCGCGCCGCGGTGCGGGAGCCATTTCACTCTGGAGGGTTCGTCCTCACTGCGCCTGCCGACCGAAAGGTCGGCAGACGCTTGCTTTTCCAGGCTTGATTTCAACCTCTCGTCCGTTTTTCACGAGCGCATCGCGGGAAGCGGCAATGGCGCGCGTCGTGCCGCGCGTCGTTCGGCAAGATATTTCCGTGGATCGTTTCGCGCGGGTGGTGCTGGGCTTCTACAAGAAGCCGACGGTCGGGATGATCGAGCCGCGACAGGCCCGGTTCCGAGACAGCCTCGACATCTGGCGCAAGGCGCATCCCACCTGGAGCCTTGGGAGGCACCGCGGCCATCGGGCGCGTCCATTCCAACTTTCTCGACTGGTGACGCGTCTCTCTGAGAGTGAGGCGGAGGAGATCGCGCCGCGTAAGAGGCGCCTCGCGGTGCCGGAAATTGACAAAACGATCTTCGTTCAGCTCCGGCGCGCGGCGCGCGCGCGGCGGACAAATCCGGCGATGCGGATGGGTCTTCAGAAACACTCAACGCCAATGGCGTCGAGCACCCAGTATCGCGAAGAGGAAGCGGGCGTCGGCGAAGGATATCCTCAGACCAAACCCGAGGCGGTCGAAAGGCTGCCATCGGCGAAGGCCAGGTGAAGAGGCGAGATCGGCGGCGAGATGATCGCCCGTGTCTGCCGGACCTCTCCCGCATCCTCGATGAGCCCTGACCCTTCCACGGCATGTGGATCCGGGCCAAGCTTCAGGGGAGACAGATCAGCGCCAGAACAGAGAACGGGCGGCAGTCGAACCGTAGCTCGTGTCCTGCAAGTCGGAATGGCACGCGCGATGCGCCGGCCTTCTTCGTTCTTGCGACTTCGCGCTGGAGGTGGCGTCGCCCTCCCGGCGCGCCGCGCGATCGCGCCGAGCGACCGGCCGACACGAAGGGCAGGGTGCGGGCCAGATCCGAGGATTGGGGTGAAGAGGAAAGTGGCGCGGTTGACGGGGCTCGAACCCGCGACCCCCGGCGTGACAGGCCGGTACTCTAACCAACTGAGCTACAACCGCGCACCTTTCGGTCGGAGGCGTCTGGACGGGCAGCGATGGCGCGGTTGACGGGGCTCGAACCCGCGACCCCCGGCGTGACAGGCCGGTACTCTAACCAACTGAGCTACAACCGCTCGCTGCCGTCCGGGCGCCCGCCCGAACGTGACGAGCCTTCTATGCGGCGCGCCTCGTGGCGTCAAGTCGCCGGCGGACCCGGAAAGCCGGCTTTGCGGCCTCCGTAGCGTCACGTCCGGCTGCGCGCCGCGCGACCCTATCCGGCCAGCGCGTCGAGGATCCGCGCCCAGCTCCGCGCGCCCTTGTGGAAGCTTCGCAGATCGTATTTTTCGTTGGGCGAGTGGATCTGGTCGTTGTCGCGGCCGAACCCGATCAGCATCGAATCGAGGCCCAGGATTTCCTTGAAATAGCCGGCGATCGGAATTGATCCGCCCGAACCGATGAAGGCCGCCTCGTTTGGCCACTCGTCGGACAGCGCCGCGCGCGCCTTCTCGAAGGCCGGGTCGGAGATATCCATCTGGCTGGCCGGCGAGGCGCCGTGGTCGAGAAACTCGACCGAGCAATCGGGCGGCAGCATATCCCGGACCATCGCGCGGAAGCTCTCGCGGATCTTCAGCGGGTCCTGCTTGCCCACAAGACGAAAACTGACCTTGGCGGAGGCCTTCGACGGCAGCACCGTCTTGAACCCTGCGCCGGTATAACCGCCCCAGATGCCGTTCACCTCGGCCGTGGGGCGCGCCCATCGCATCTGCAGCGGCTCCCTGTCCTGCTCGCCCGCGGGTGTGCTGAGGCCCGCGCTGCCGAGAAACTTCGCGGCATCAAACCCGAGCGCCTGCCATTGCCGTGCAACCTCGGGCGGCAGGTCATCCACCCCGTCATAGAACCCGGGCACGGTGATCCGCCCATTCCCGTCGTGCAGCGCCGCCAGGATTTTCACCAGCGCCCGGATCGGGTTCATCCCGATCCCGCCGAAATCGCCCGAATGCAGGTCGCGGCTCGGGCCCGTCACCACCAGCTCCTCGCCGAGCAGGCCGCGCAGCATGGTCGTGATCGCCGGTGTGTCGCGGTCAAACAGGCCGGTGTCGCAGATCAGGCAGAGGTCGGGCCGCGACAGCTCCGCCCTGTTCTCCTCCATGAACGGCACGAGGGAGGGCGAGCCGGATTCCTCCTCGCCCTCGAGAAAGATCGAGATTCGTCCGGGCAGGCTTCCGTTGACGGCCTTCCACGCGCGACAGGCCTCGATGAAGGTCATCAGCTGGCCCTTGTCGTCGGAGGCGCCGCGCGCGCGGATCACCTTGCCATCGGACGTGTCCTGCAATTCGGGGTCGAACGGATCGCGGTCCCACAGGTCGAGCGGGTCCACGGGCTGCACGTCGTAATGGCCGTAGAACATCACGTGCGGCCCGCTCTCGCCGGTATGGCCGACAACCATCGGGTGTCCCGGCGTGGGGCGCGCAGAGACCTCGAAGCCCAGCGAGCGCAGATCCTCGACCAGCCAGTCCGCCGCCTTGGCGCAATCGGCCTTGTAGGCGGGATCGGTCGAGATCGACGGGATCCGCAGCAATTCCATCAGGCGGTCGGTGGCGGCGGGCAGGTCTTCGTCGATGCGGGAGAGAACGGCGTCGAGGCTCATGCGAGGGCTCCTTCAGTTTGCCGCGACCCTACCAATCGGGCCGGCGCCGTCCAGCGCCTTGCCCCGTCGGACCGGTGCGGATCCGGTCGCCGTCAGTCGGGGTCGGGTCAGTCGATGTGACAGATCCCGGCCGAGCGACCTTCGCTCCATCGGGAACAGCGTACTTCAACTCGTCAGGGTCAGAGCGTTGAAACCAGTCCGGGGCAGGGCCGCCGGCCGCTGGCGCAAAGCTGCGATCATCGGATTCGCACTCCCTGGCGTTCGAGCTCAGCCTGCACCGCGCCGATATCGACCTCGTGCGGGGCGCGCCCTGACCGGACCGCGAGCGCGGCCGCCACGCCCGCACCCTGACCGGCCACGGCGCAGCAGGCCATGTTCCGCGTCGCCGCATGGGCGATGCGGTCCCCTCCGATCGCGCGCCCCGCTACCAGAAGCCCGCCGACGCGTTGCGGCACCATGGCGCGATAGGGAACCTGCATGTAGCGTCCCGTCGTCGGCAGGATCAGCACGCCGTATCCGTCGATGAATTCCGGGTAGATCCCGATCGTGTCGTCGAAGCGTCCCTCGTGCCGCACGTCACGCTCGGTCATGTTGTAGCTGGCGTCGATCTTGCGCGTGTCGCGGATGCCGATGGTCATCCCGAAATTGCGCAGGCGGATTCCCTCGCAGCCGGGCATGAAGTGGCGCAGCGCCGCGATGGCCTGCATCGCCTGTGCGCGGCCCGCGATCTCCCCCTTGGTCAGGCTGTCGGGGTCCGTGCCGTCGATCCCCTCCAGATGCACGAGGTTGAGATAGGTCAGCTCGCCGCTGTCATGGGCGGCGCCCCAGGTTCCGGCGATTGTGCTGAGGTCGGGCGGGATCAGGCCGGCCTCGATCGCCTTTGCGAACGGCTTGCGCAGAAAGGGCGAGAACATGTCGTCCTCCTTGCCCGACGTCTCGACACTCCACTCGCCGCTCGACCAGTCGCTGTAGGTTTGCGGGTCCGCGC
Source organism: uncultured Alphaproteobacteria bacterium (assembly GCA_963709765.1). Taxonomy (GTDB): domain Bacteria; phylum Pseudomonadota; class Alphaproteobacteria; order Rhodobacterales; family Rhodobacteraceae; genus Roseitranquillus. Next base: position 283,604 of record CAVPXL010000003.1, read on the forward strand.
GCACGGCGGCCATGAACGCCGCCTTGTCCACTCCGGCTGCGTGAAACATCACCGAAGCGGCCTGCATGTCTTCGCGCGCTGTGTGTCGTGTCGGCGCGCCGGAGCGATGCGCGATGTCGGCGTCACCGGTCGCGTCGATGACCACACGGCCCAACACGGCCTCGCGCCCGGACTTCGATTCCGTGACGACCCCGATCACCCGGTCGCCGTCCATCACCGGCGCCACCACCTGACGATGCAGCATCGGGTGGATGCCGGCCTCCGCGACCAGACGGTCGGCGACCAGTTTGAACCCCTCGCTGTCGAGCTCGTAGCTCAGCGATTGGCTCTCGGGGACGGCGGCGCCCATTTCCCTGGCGCGCTCCTCGAATTCGCGGCCGATGCCGCCGGCTTCGAGTGTCGCTTCGTGCCGGTACCAGGCGAAGCCCTCGACGCCGACCGCGGTGATGTTGCCGCCGAAGCAGCCGAACCGCTCGACCAGCGCCACCTCGACTCCCGTTCGGGCCGCCGCCAGCGCCGCCGCGAGGCCGCCCGGCCCGGAGCCCACCACCACCACATCGGCGCGACGGATGACGCTGACCTCGCGCGCGGGTTCCCGGATGATGTCGACTGCCTCAGGCATGTTCAGATGAACGGCAGGCTGCAGAGCGTCCCGTCGACCGGCCCGTCCGCACGCTCCACCTGGACCCGCTGGCCCGGCTGCATTCCGGCCTCGACCAGGGCGAATCCGATGTTCCGCCGCAACCGGTAGGACCAGGCGCAGTTCGTCAGGTGCCCGACCTGCCGCCCGTCATGCCCGATCCGGCTCCAGCGGAATTCGGTCTCGGCGGGGGAGGCGCCATCGAGCCTTACCCCCAGTTGCCGGCGCGCCGGGCCCTCGGCCGCGACGCGGCGCAGCGACGCGATGCCGATCGTGTCGTCCGGGACGTCCAGGTCGACGAACCGCTCCAGCCGCACCTCGAAAGGGTTGGTGTGCCTGTCGGTGTCGCCGCCGCAGGACAGAAGCCCGCTCTCGACCCGCTCCGACCAGTTCGGGTTGCCGGGCCCGATATCCCACGGACGACCGGCTTCGCGCACGATGTTCCACAGGTCGACGCCGCGGCTGCCGTCGCGAAGGTATATCTCGAATCCGCCCTGACGCGACCAGCCCGAGCGGGAAACGCTCACCGGAATGCCGTCGGTTTCGGCATCGCGGAACCTGAAGCGGCGCAGGTCGCGCACCCAGTCGCCAAAGATCGCGGCGACCACGTTCTCCGCCAGCGGCCCCTGCACTGCCATCGGCGAGACGTCGGGTTCGCTGATCTCGACATCGAGCGCGCGCTCCGCCGCGAGTGCCCGCGCCCAGAGCCAGACGTCACTGTCGGCGATCGACAGCCAGTAGAGATCGTCGTCGCGCTTGAGCAGAACCGGATCGTTGATGAGGACGCCTTCGTGGTCACAAAGCGCCACATATTTTCCCTGTCCCGCCTCCATCCCGGAGAGATCGCGCGGCGCGAGGATCTGCGCCAGGCGGCCGGCATCGGGCCCCTTGATCTGGACCTGACGCTCGACCGCCACGTCCCATTGCGAGACGCCCTTGATGATCCGCCAGTATTCCGCTTCGGCGTCGCCGAAGCCGGTGGGCATCAGCATGGAATTGTAGGTGGTGAATGCGCAGGCCCCGTCCGCCAGCGTCGCCTCGTAATAGGGAGAAGACCGAAGACGGGCCGAGGGCGTGATCCCGAACGCCGAGTCGCGCCGGCGCAGGGCCGCGGGCGGAAAATCGGACGCGTCAGGCTCCACGATGATCATCTGCGCAGCCCTCCCCGTCTTGCCGCTCCGTTGGCAGGTGCCAATCCCGGATAAACCCGGGGGGCGGCGGACTTCAACGGTGGAATGTCTTCAGCCTGCGTGAGCCGCGTCTGCTGATTGCGGCGCTCAGGTGGACGGGTCGCGCCGCTCGTCCAGCAGATGCGTGAGCCAGTCCGGATCCATCTCGGGCACGGACGACAAGAGCAACTGCGTGTATGGATGGTGGGGGGGGCGGAATATTTCCGACTTGGAGCCGCGTTCGACGACCCGACCCTCCTTCATCACGACGACCTCGTCCGCGATCGCGCGGACCGTCGCGATGTCGTGGGTGATGAACATGTAGGCCAGGTCCAGCTCCCCCTGGAGCCGATCGAGCAGCTTGAGAATGCCTTCGGCCACCAGTTGATCGAGCGCCGAAGTCACCTCGTCGCAGATGATGAACCGCGGCTCGGCGGCCAGTGCGCGCGCAATTCCGATACGCTGCTTCTGGCCGCCCGAAAGCTCCGAAGGAAGGCGGTCGATGAATTCGTCCGGCTCCAGCTCGATGAGCGACAGAAGCTCGCGGACCCGTTCGTCCAGCGCGCGACCCTTCAGTCCCAGATACATGCGCGCCGGCCGTCCGATCAGTTCGCGCACCCGATGCTTGGGGTTCAGCGCGGTGTCGGCCATCTGGTAGATCATCTGGATCTGGCGCAGCTGCTCGCGGCTGCGCTGGCGGTAGTCGGGCGGCAGCGGGGTGCCGTCGAACAGGATCTCTCCGCGATCCGGCGGCAGCAGCCCGGTGATGACGCGCGCTGCCGTGGACTTGCCCGAGCCGCTTTCGCCCACAACGCCGACGGTGCGCCCGTGCGGGATCTCGAAACTCACGTCGCTCAGAACCGGGTAGCGCCCGTAGGACGCGGTGATGTTGTTGAGCGACACGATCGCGGGCGCGGTCTCGTCGACCGACCGCTCAGGCCGGGCGTAGGTGCGCACTGCCCACAGCGAGCGGGTGTAATCCTCCTGCGGGGAGGCGAGCATGGTGCGGGTGTCGGCCTCCTCCACCTCGTCGCCCCTGAGCAGCACCTTGATGCGGTCGGCCATCTGCGCGACCACCGCCAGGTCGTGGGTGATGTAGATCGCGGCGGTGTCGAATTCCTGCACGATGTTGCGGATCGCCGCCAGAACCTCGATCTGGGTCGTGACGTCGAGCGCCGTCGTGGGCTCGTCGAAGATGATGAGGTCGGGGCGGCACGACATCGCCATGGCGGTCATCGCCCGCTGCAACTGGCCGCCCGAGACCTGGTGCGGGTAGCGGAACCCGATCTCGTCGGGCTCGGGCAGGCGCATGCGGCGGTAGAGGTCGACCGCGTCTTGCTCGGCCTCGGAATGTGGCATGACGCCGTGCTGCACCGGCGCCTCGCAATACTGGTCGATGAGGCGGTGGGCAGGGTTGAAGCTGGCGGCTGCGGATTGGGCCACATAGGCGATACGCTTTCCGCGCAGGGTGCGCCGGCGCCTTTCGGGGGCTTTCGCAAGGTCGATCCCGTCGAAAAGGATCGAGCCGCGCGAGATCCGGCAGCCGTCGCGCGCGAATCCCATTGCGGCGAGGCCCAGCGTCGACTTGCCGGCCCCGGATTCACCGATCAGGCCCAGAACCTCGCCCCGGTGCAGCGTCAGGTCGACGCCCCGCACGATGTCGATCCAGTCGTCGCCCGAGCGTCCCTCGATCCAGAGGTCGCGGATCTCCAGCAGCGTCTGTTGCTCGGGCGTGTCCATGCGTCAGTCCTTCAGGCCGCTGGCGCGGTGGAGCTGCCAGTCCACGACGAAGTTCACGGCGACCGTCAGCAGCGCGATCGCCCCGGCGGGCAGCAGCGGGGTGATGTCGCCGAAGGTGATGAGCGTCGCATTCTCGCGCACCATCGAGCCCCAGTCGGCGGTCGGCGGCTGGATGCCCAGTCCCAGGAACGAGAGCGCCGAGATGGCGAGAAAGACGAAGCAGAACCGCAGCCCGAACTCTGCCACGAGCGGCGCCATGACGTTGGGAAGGATTTCCCGGACGATGAGGTGCCACAGGCCCTCGCCGCGCAGGCGGGCGGCCTCGATGAAATCCATCACCACGATGCCCTCAGCCACCGCCCGGGCGAGGCGATAGACCCGCGTCGCGTCGATCGTCGCGATCACGAGGATCAGCGTCAGGACCGAGGTTCCGAAGATGGTCAGCAGCAGCAGCGAGAAGATCAGCGCGGGGATCGCCATGAGCACGTCGACGAGCCGGCTCATCGCCTGATCCAGCCACCCGCCGACGGTCGCCGCCAGCAGCCCCAGCAGCGCGCCCGTCGTGAAGGCCAGTGCCGTCGTCGCGAAGGCGATGCCGACCGTGTTGCGCGCGCCGTAGATCATCCGGCTCAGCATGTCGCGGCCAAGGCTGTCGGTGCCCAGCAGGTGCTCCGAATTCCAGGGCAGGTACTCGCCGCCCACCACCGCGCGCTCCGGGAACGGCGCCAGCGCGGGCGCGAGCAGGGCCACGAGGATGTAGACGAGGACCACGAGCATGCCGAAGGTCGCCGTGACCGGTGCGCCGCGCACGGCGCGGGCCGCGTTCCCGGGGAGAACGGCGACCAGAAGCGCGCGGAAGAGCCAGCCGAGCGCGATGGCCGCGGCGATGGCGGCCACAAACCAGAGAATGGGGATGAGAAGGTCCATGATCTAGCGCCGGTGCATCAGGCGCGGGTTGGTGAGCATCGACAGGATGTCGGCCGTCAGGTTCAGCAGCACGTAGGCCGCCGCGAAGATCAGCGCGACCGCCTGCACGACCGGAATGTCGCGCTTGGCGACACTGTCGACCATCAGCTGCCCGAGGCCGGGATAGACGAACACGACCTCGACCACCACGACGCCGGTGATGAGATAGGCCAGGTTCAGCGCGATCACGTTCATGATCGGCGCCCAGCGCGTTCGGCAGCGCGTGGTGCAGGATCACCCGCAGGGGCCGCATCCCCTTGAGCCGCGCCATCTCGATATAGGGGCTGGCCAGCAGGTTGATGATCGTGGCCCGCGTCATCCGCATCATGTGCGCGGTCACCACCAGCGTCAGGGTCAGCGCGGGCAGGAAGCTGCGATAGAGCTTGTCGCCGAACGAGATCCCTTCGGACAGGCGCGAGATCGACGGGAAGAGCCCGGCCTGCGAGAGCCAGAGGATCAGGATGTAGGCCACGAAGAATTCCGGGAACGAGATCGATGTCAGCGCCAGCGCGTTGGAGGCCCGGTCGAACACGGTATTGCGGAAAAGCGCGGCGAGGATGCCGAGCGTAAGCGAGAGCGGCACCGCGATCGCCGCGGCATAGAGCGCGAGGAAGAGCGTGTTGCCCAGCCGGTTCGCGATCAGGTCCGACACGCTGCGGCGGTTGGCCAGCGAGGCGCCGAAATCGCCCTGCATGGCGCCGAAGAGCCACTCGACGTAGCGGGTGGCGAAGGGTTGGTCGAGGCCGAGATCGCGGCGGATCGCGGCCACCGTCTCGGGCGTGGCCGACTGGCCGAGGACGGCCTCGGCGAAGTCGCCCGGCAGAAGCTCGGTGGCGCTGAAGATCAGCAGCGAGATGACGACGAGAGTCAGAAGGCCGAGCGCGAGACGTTGCGCCAGCATTCGCCAGACGAGGCTCATTCGGCGTTCCTTATGTCACCTGTGCCGGAGATCGCGGAGAGCAGGTCCGCCGACAGATGTCCCGGCGTCTCGCGACGCCGGGCAGGCTCGGTCAGCAAGTCAGGCGAACCACCAGCGCTCTACCGCGCGGAAGCCGTCCATCGTCCAGTTCGCGCCAATCACTTCGGGCGTCTCGACCGCGTCGGAATGGGCCATGACGTAATTGGCGAACATCGGAATGACGGTGCTGCCCTCGTCCCGGACGAGGCGCTGCATCTCGACATACATGTCGCGGCGCTTCTCCTCGTCGAGTTCCGAGCGCGCGGCGACCAGCAGTTCGTTGAAGCGCTCGTTCTGCCAGTAGCTCTCGTTCCAGGGCGCGTCGGCGGCGTAGCCGGTCGAGAACATCCAGTCCTCGGTCGGGCGCCCGCCCCAGTAGCTGGCGACGAATGGCTTCTTCATCCAGACATTGGACCAGTAGCCGTCAGAGGGCTCGCGCTGGACGTTGATGGTGATCCCGGCGGGTGCGGCCTTTTCCGAGATCAGCACCGCCGCATCGACGGCACCGCCGAAGGCGGCCTCACCCGCCGACAGGGTGATCTCGAGGTCGTCCAGACCGGCTTCCTTGAGGTAGAACCTGGCCTTGTCCGGGTCGTAGACGCGCTGCTCGAGTCCGTTGGCGTGATAGCGGTTGGAGCGGCCGATCGGGTGGTCGTTGCCCACGACGCCGTAGCCGTTGAGGATCTTCTCGACCAGCTCCTCGCGGTCGAAGGCATGCTTGACCGCCAGCCGCACGTTGTTGTCGGTGAACGGATCGGCGCGCGCATCCATGATGAAGGTATAGTGCTGCGTGCCGGAGACCGAGAGGATCTTGATGTTCGGTGCCCGCTGCAGGAGGTGGACGGTGTTGAGATCCACCCGGTCGATGACGTCCACCTCGCCGCTCATCAGCGCGTTCTGACGCGCCGCGGCGTCGACGATCGGCAGAAGCTCGAGGCCGTCGAAATGGGCGCGGTCACTCTTCCAGTAGTCCGGGTTGCGGCTCAGCCGTGCCTCGACGCCCGGCTCCCAGACATCCACGACATAGGGGCCGCAGCCTTCGGTCGAGGTCGGATCGATGCTGCCATCCACCGCGGGCATGATCGCGATGTGGTAGTCCGACATGATGAAGGGGAAGTCGGCGTTGCCGGCGTTCAGCGTCACCACAACGTTCTGGCCGTCGATCGCGATGTCGGAGATCGGGTCGACGATGGGCTTGGCGGCAGACTGGCTGTCCTCGCCGCGGTGGTAGTTGATCGAAGCCACGACGTCCTCGGGGGTGACGGTCTTGCCGTTGTGGAAGGTGACGCCGTCGCGGATCTTGAAGGTCCAGACCTTCGCGTCGGGTGAGGCTTCCCAGCTCTCGGCGATCTCGGGTTCCAGCGAGCCGTCGGCCGCGATCTCGGTCAGGTAGTTGTGCCGCGACTGGGCGAACACCTGCGAATAGGCGTTGTCCCACGAGCCCGGATCAAGGCTGTCGGACGTGCTGCCGTGGCCCATGCCAACACGCAGGACGCCGCCCTTCTTGGGCTCGGCGGAGGCTTTGCGCATGCCCGCCGGCAGGATCAGCGCCGCCGCACCGAGCGCGCTCGCCCCCTTCAGCACGCCGCGCCGGCTGAAGCCGGATTGGTTCGGATCTTTCGTCATGTTGTTCTCCCTTTCCAGGATCGATCGCGGCCTTCGTTGCCGGCCGCCGCGCAGCGCCCCGTTCGCAATCGGCGCTGTCGGTCCTGTCATATTGTCCGGCGGCAACGATAGACAGCGGCGGATCGGATTGGAAGCGGTCTGGCCGCCTTACGTCGCAGCGGCGAGGGTAGAGAAGGGCGCGACAATTTGATCTTGCGCAAAGCCGGTGCCGGGGCGGCGGGCTAGAAAACCGCAATGGAACCTCTCGAAATGCTGCAGGCCAAGGGCCTCTTCGATGCGCGCGTGCCGCGCTACACCAGTTATCCCACAGCCCCTGTCTTTTCGCAGCAGACGGGCGCTGCGTTTCAGGCGGAGTGTCTGCGCAATCTCGATCCGGCCGAACCGGTCTCGGTGTACGTGCATATCCCGTTCTGCGAGCGGCTGTGCTGGTTCTGCGCGTGCCGCACGCAGGGCACCCGCACCCTTGCGCCGGTGGAGCGCTATGTCGCGACGCTCGAGGCCGAGCTCGGACTGGTCGCGCGGATGCTGCCCGCGGGCTTGAGGATGGGCCGCCTTCATTGGGGTGGCGGGACGCCGACGATCCTGTCGCCGGCCCTGATCCGCCGGCTGGCGCAGGCTATCCGCAAGGCGCTGCCGCCGGCGGAAGAGTTCGAGTTCTCGGTGGAAATCGACCCGACCCTGGTCGACGGCGACAAGGTCGCGGCGCTGCGCGACGAGGGGATGTCGCGCGCCAGCATCGGGATCCAGGACTTCTCGCTCACGGTTCAGACGGCGATCGGGCGCGAGCAGAGTTTCGAGATCACGCGCGCCTGCGTCGACATGCTGCGAAAGGCCGGGATCACGTCACTGAACACCGATCTCGTCTACGGCCTGCCGCACCAGGACGCGGCCCGGATCTCGCACTCGGTCGACCGGGTTCTGGATCTGGCGCCGGACCGCGTCGCGCTGTTCGGCTACGCCCATGTCCCGCACATGGCGCGGCGTCAACGACTGATCGACGTCTGTGACCTGCCGGGCGACGAGGAGCGCTACCGGCTGGCCACACTGGCCGCCGAACGCTTCGTGGCGGGGGGGTACCGCACCATCGGGATCGACCATTTCGCGCGGCCCGGCGACAGCCTCTCCGTGGCCGCCGAGAGTGGCCACCTGCGCCGTAATTTCCAGGGCTACACCGCAGACACCTGCCAGACGTTGCTGGGCCTGGGCGCGTCGTCGATCTCGCGGTTCGCCGATGGATATGTGCAGAACGCATCGGCCACGGCTGCGTATACCCAGCGGATCGAGGCCGGCGAACTGCCCGCCTTCCGGGGCCATAAGATGACGGCCGAGGACAAGTTGCGCGCGCGCGCGATCGAAATGCTCATGTGCGACTTCCACATCGACCAGACTGCGCTTCGCGCCACCTTCGGGGCGGACGCAGACTGGCTCGTGCCGATCCATGCCGCGGCGGTGGCGCGGTTCGATCCGTTCGTGTCGCAGGACGAATCCGGGCTGACGCTCCTGCCGGAGGGGCGCGCGCTCGCGCGGTTGGTGGCCCGGCTCTACGATGCCTATGCCACGCAGAACGCGATCTTTTCAAAGGTTTCCTGACCGGGGGACAGGCAGGGCGGCCGGCGCACGGAGTCGCCCGTCCGTCTGCGCATTGTGGAGCGGGTCTGCCACGAAGCGGCCGCAGGCATCTGATCGCTACGCGAGCTTGCGGGACGCGGCCAGGGGCGGCCAGACCGTTTTCCGCCGTTCAAGATCTCCCAGCCCGAGGCCCGGCGCCCGCACCGCGCGCCATGACGACCCGATCTGGACGATTCTGTCTGGCGGCGCGGGGTTGCGGCATCCGAAGGTCCCGAGCGCGAACCTGGCAAGGCGGCGCGCACCGAACGCCACCAAGCGGCGACATCCGGTCGAGTTGGTGGTGGGCTGAGAGGATTACGGCCGGATCAGGTCGCTGGTCTCGAGCGGCACCTGGGCGCCAAGGTCCGTGAGGCTGTCGACCAACAATTGCATCACGTAGGTCGGATTGTGCGCATAGGCGCCCGGGTCCTTGGCGACGAACTGGTAATTGTACGCGGCCCGCAGGAGACGCGGCGTCCAGGCCGTGTATCGGTTCGGCATCGCGGCCTCGTCGGAACCGGCAAGCCCGTCGTTGTTCGTGTCGAGGAAGAAGTAGGGATACTGGTCGGGGGAATGGGCGATAGGTGCCCCCGCGATTTCGCGTCCGTATTGCCCGATTGCGCCGAGAAGCCGTTCATGCAGTGTCGCGATCTCCCGCGCCACGCCTTCGGTGACGTCGCCATCGCCGTCGATGTCCGCCACGCGCGTCCGGATGTCCGTCGGCGCCGTGGCGCCGCTGTGGCAGGTGGCGCAGGTGTCGGCTTCTACGGTGAGGGCATGAGGGTCGTGGCATCCCGTGCAGGTATCGGCGGGCGCCGGGTGGACCAGGCGTCCCGCATAGTCGTGGCCTTCGTACTGATAGCCGCCTCGAACGATGCCGCCCATCAGCGTCGCGGCGGCTGCGCGATAGTGCACGTTGACGAACGCCAGGTCGGATGACGGCACATCCGCTTCCAGTCCGTCCAGCGTCGTCTGGAGCGTGTCGGTGGAAGCGCGGCCCTGGTGGCAAACTGCGCATATTGCGGACGGCGTCGTGTCTTCGACGGCCACGCCGGACGGGAAGACGATCGTGTCGAGCGCCTGCGAAGCGGGAGCGTGGCAGACGTCGCAGCCCACGACACCCCCGATCGCTACCGAATGGTCCAGCATGACAGGTCCGCCGCCGCCTTCGGCAAAGGCCAGAACGCCAGTATCGGAATGGCAGACGGCGCAATCCCCCGGGATCTCGCCCTCGGCGTTCCAGTGGCTGAACGCCTCGGCGCTGCCGTCGGCGTGCGGAGAGGCCAGCCACGCGGCGGTGATCTCTTCCGGGGTCAGCGCTTCCTGCGCAGAGGCCGCCACCCCCAGCAACAAGGAGATGAGGGATGTGGCGAACAAAGTGGGGCTGCGTTTCGCGAACATGGCTCTGCGCCTTTCCTGCACCTCGGGAATAGCCGCAGTATGGTCTACCTGTCGGTCGCGCACCTTGACCTAGGTCATCGCGCGGCGGCGCGGCTGCAGGGATCTTGGCGGCGATGGGCGTGATCGGAAAAATCCTCGCGGGCCGGGCGCGTTCCGGCCACGCCGAACTTCCCGAGACGGACGGTGACACGCCGTTCGTTGCGAGCGGGCGGGTGGCGATCATGGGCTGGGACTATCCCGGGCTGAGGCCGGCTTTCGAGGTGGAGGAGGGCGCAAGCGTTCGAGCGGGTCAGGTCCTCCTGCGCGACCGGCGCGACCGGGACGTCATTCTCGTGGTGCCCTGCGCGGGCCGCGTCGTGCATGCCCGGAAGGGGCGGCGCGCGACATTGTCGTCGCTCGTCATCGCCACGTCCGGCGGAACGGCGGTGCGCGACAATGACCGGGCCTCCGACGCGCATCCGCCCGGGCTGGATGCAGCGGCGTTGCGTCACGCCATGCTCTCCACCGGACTTTGGCCGGCCTTCCGCGTGCGACCGTTCGGTGGCATTCCGGGCGCCGCGGATCGGCCGTCCGCGATTATCGTGACCACGGTGCCCCAGGACGCGGCGGCGCCCGATCCACGTCGCGTCATCGCAGGTCGCGGCGAAGACCTGCGCCGGGGCATCGAGGCACTCGTTCGGATCGCGGGCGGGGCCGTGCATGTCTGCCAGCCCAGCGGGGCCGCACTCGTCGAGCCGGGCGAAGGGGTGCAGGTGCATCTCTTCCGCCGCCGGTGGCCCGAGACCAGCGTCGCGTGGCAGGTGGGGCAATTGCATCCCGTCAGTCGTGCTCGACCAGTCTGGACCATCGGCGTGCAGGACGTGCTTGCCCTGGGCGAACTCGCGCGGACCGGGTGCTGGACTCCGGAACGGCTGGTTGCGATCGCAGGCCCGGGACCGCATGACAGACGTCTCGTGCGGACCTTGCCGGGGGCGAGCCTCCGCGACCTTGTTTCGGATGCGCGCCCGGTGGGGGCGACGCTCCGGGTGACGAGTGGCTCCGGGACCTCCGGTCGGGAAGCCGCCTTCGTCGGGCGCTTCGATGACCTGGTGCGGGTCACGCCGTGAATCTTCGGGCCGGCAGCAGGAGCGTGCGCCGCAACATCCGGAGGCGATCGTGCCGCGGGACTCCCTCGACCGCGCGTTGCCGTCCGCTGCGCCGGCCGTCCCACTGATGCGCGCGCTTCAGCTTCGCGATTCCCAGACGGCCGAACGCCTCGGCTGCCTCGATCTGCTCGAGGACGACATGGCGGTGCTGACGCGTAGCTGTACCAGCGGGGCCGATTACGGACGGCTCCTGCGCCGGGTGCTCGACGATCTGGAGGCGGCATGACCGTTCTGCAGGCATTTCGCGTCGCGCCCCTACGACCGGGGATGACAGGTCTGGTGGCGTTGGAACTCGCGGCCCTCGCGCTGCCTGCGGTTGCGGTCGTGGCATTGCGCGGAGCCGCGGCCGTGTGGCTGATCGTCTTCGCCATCGTGCTCGTCCTGGCGATCGAGGCGCTGTTTTCAGGGGCGCGTCGGCGGTCGTTCTCGTGGCGCTGCGCACCGGCGGCTCTGGTGGTTGCCATCCTGTTGCCGGTGGACCTGCCGCTGTGGCAGGCCGGGCTCGCGCTCGGGTTCGGAGTGCTTCTTGGCGATCTGGTCTTCGGCGGGCGGGGTTTCGGCTTCGTCGCCGCGCCGGTGGTCGCGTTGTCGTTCCTTCTTTTCTCGTTTCCGCAGAGCGGGCTGGCTGTTCCGGAACCGTCCCTCGCGCTGGCCACGGTGCCGGGGGCGGTGCTTCTGCTCGCGACCGGAATCGTATCGTGGCGGGTCGTCGTTCTTGCGCCGCTTGCCTACCTCACGGCGGCGCAGCTGATGGGTGACGGGTTTCATCCCGAAGCGCTGATCGCCATGAGCTTCGGGCTTGTCTTCCTCACCGGTGACGCGACCGGCGCGGCGTCGACACGCGAGGGGCGCGTGCTCTACGGGGCGCTGACCGGTTTTCTCTGGGCACTTGTTCGACGCCAACGCATCCACGGGTGCGACGCAGGCCGCGCTGGTGTTCGCCACTCTGCTCGCCAGCATCTTCGCGCCGTTGATCGATCATTTCGTGGTCGAGATCCACGTGGCCCGGCGAAAGCGTCGTCTTGTCTGAGCGTCCGACCCTCTGGACCGCCTTCTGGCGGCGACCCAACGACGACCGGGTCAAGACGGTAGCGGTTGCGGTCATCGTGGCCTTCTGCTCGGCGGTTCTGGTTTCGGTTGCCGCCGTCCTGCTCGAACCGCGGCAGACTGCACACCTCGAACAGGAGCGGCAGGCCCGCCTCGACGCCCTGCTCGACGGCCTGCCCGAATTGCGGGCGTTGATGCGCGAGGCGGGCGCGGACGCGCTTGTGACCCGTCCTGTCGATCTGACGCAAGGTCGCTTCAGCGACGCCGAGTTGCCGGCCACCTACGATCCGGTCGCGGCGGCCGACGATCCTGCGGCGAGCACGTCCATTCCGCCCGAAGCCGACCTCGCGGGTCTGAAGCGGCGCGAGAACCTCGTGCCGGTGCATCTGCTGGCGCGTGACGGAGAGCTGGCGCTGATCGTGCTGCCGCTGCGCGGGCGGGGGTACGCGTCGATGATCCGCGCCTATCTTGCGCTGGAGCCTGACCTGAAGACCGTAGCCGCCCTGACCATCGTCGAGCAGGGCGAGACGCCGGGTCTGGGCGCCCGTATCGAGGACCCTGCCTGGCAGGCGATGTGGGCGGGAAAGCAGACCGCCGACGAGACCGGTCGCGTGCTGATCGAGGTGGTGCGCGGCGTGGCGAGCGGGCCGTTTGAGGTCGACGGGATCACCGGCGCCACGCGCACCGGCAACGGCGTCACCGGCATGCTTCGCTTCTGGCTCGGCGACTGGGGCTACGGGCCGTTCCTCGACCGGCTGGCAGCGGAGGGGCTCTGATGGCGTTACTTCACCACGTGACAGCGCCGCTCGTCGACCGCAACCCGGTGACGGTGCAGATCCTCGGGATCTGCTCGGCACTCGCGGTGACGACGTCGCTCTCGACTGCGCTGACGATGAGCATCGCTCTGACGGCGGTCCTGTGCGCCGCATCGACCATCATCAGCGCGATCCGGGCGCACATCCCCTCGGCCATCCGCCTCATCGTGCAGATCACGATCATCGCGTCGCTGGTCATCGTAGTCGATGAGATCCTGCAGGCCTTCATGTGGGAAATCAGCAAGCGCCTGTCGATCTTCGTGGGTCTCATCGTCACGAACTGCCTGGTCCTCGGGCGGGCCGAGGGGTTCGCGATTCACAACCCTCCGCTGCCCGCCCTGCTCGACGCGTTGGGGAACGGACTGGGTTACAGCCTCATCCTGCTCATCGTCGGCGGCACGCGCGAATTCTTTGGTGCCGGGACGCTGCTGGGATACGCGGTCGTGACGACGCGCGCCGACGGCGGCTGGTTTCAGCCCATCGGCCTGATGCAGCTCGCGCCCAGCGCCTTCTTCATCATCGGCTTTCTCGTATGGATCATTCGCAGCCGCTGGACCGGACAGGTGGAGGCGCCGGAATACCGGCTTGCCGACCACCCTGAGGCACGACAGCCATGATGGATCTCTTTCTCACGGCCGTGTTCGAGGAAAACCTCGCTCTGGCGTTCTTTCTGGGCATCTGCACCTTCCTCGCCGTCTCGCAGCGTGTCGCCACGGCGCTCGGACTTGGTATCGCGGTGATCGTGGTGCAGACCATCACGGTCCCGGTGAACCATCTCATCTTCAACGGCTTGCTGGTGGAGGGGGCGTGGACCTGGCTGGGCCTGCCGGAGATGGATCTCACCTATCTCAAGCTGATCGCCTTCATCGGTGTCATCGCCGCGATGGTGCAGATCCTGGAGATGACGCTCGACCGTTTCGCACCGGCCCTGCATCAGGGCATTGGGGATATTCCTGCCGCTGATCACCGTGAATTGCGCCATCCTGGGCGGCAGCCTCTTCATGGTGGAAAGGCGCTACGATCTGGCGGAATCCGTGGTCTACGGCTTCGGCAGCGGAACCGGTTGGGCGCTGGCAATCGTGGCGTTCGCGGCCATCCGCGAGCGGTTGCGCTACAGCCAGATGCCCCCCGCCCTCGAAGGGCTGGGCAGCGCGTTTCTGGTGGCGGGGCTGATGTCGCTCGGCTTTTCGGCCTTTGCCGGGTTCGGGAGTGTCGCGCCGTGATCGAGATCGTGTTCGGCAGCCTGCTTCTGACGGTGATTGTCCTTCTTCTGACGATGATGGTCCTGGTCGCACGGATGATCCTCGCCCCGGAACGTCCCGTGAGCGTCACGGTCAACGGCGACCGGCGGTTGAGGAGTCATACCGGCGCAAGGCTGCTGAACGCCCTGACGGGTAACGGGGTGATGATCCCGTCGGCCTGCGCCGGCGCGGGAACCTGCGGCCTCTGCCGGGTCCGGGTCACCACCCAAGGCGTCGCCGCGCTGGCGACCGAGACCGCGCGGCTTTCAAGACAGGACCTGCGCAATGGGGTGCATCTGGCCTGTCAGGTCGTGTTGCGCGGAGATCTCGAGGTCGAGGTTCCAGCCGAGCTTCTCGATATCGAGGAATATGTCTGCGAGGTGGTTTCGACGCGGCAGCTCACGCCGCTGATCCGCGAGGTCGTTCTGCGTTTCCCGCAAGGACGGCGGCCGGCGATCGCGGCCGGCACGTTCCTTCAGGTAACTGCGCCGCCCTACCGGCTTTCGTTTGCGGATTTTGACGTGCCCGACGACTTTGCCGAGGCTTGGCGCCCGCTTCGCGCGCTGACCGCGGAAAGTCGCAGCGATGTGACTCGCGCCTATTCGATTTCCAACCGACCGCAGGACACCGGAGACGGGCTCGCCGTGCTTAACATCCGTCTCGCCCTCGCGCCGCCGAGCGTGCCCACAGCCTTGCCGGGCATCGTCTCGTCATGGCTTTTCGGCGTCCGCCCGGGCGACTCGATCCGCGCATCGGGACCGTTCGGCGATTTTCGCGCGCAGGACACGGAGCGGGAGATGGTGCTGATCGGCGGTGGCGTCGGCATGGCGCCGCTTCGCGCCATCATCTTCGATCAACTCGAGTCTCGGGACGCGAAGCGGCCGATCACCTTCTTCTACGGCGCGCGCAGTCGGGCCGAACTCTACTACGAAGAGGCATTCGAGGATCTCGCCCGGCGGCATCCGAACTTTGGCTGGGTCGTCGCCCTGTCGGAGCCGCGTCCCGAAGATGCGTGGGACGGCGCAACTGGCTTCGTCCACAATGTCGCCTTCGAGACGTTGCTGCGCGATCATCCCGCGCCGGAGGCGTGCGAGTACTATCTCTGCGGACCGCCGCTGATGATCCGCGCGGTTCATGCCATGCTCGAGGATGCTGGCGTGCCGCCGGCGAATGTCTTCAACGACGATTTCGGGGTATGACGATGAGACACCGATCCACGACACGACCCGAGGCATCCTGATGGCCGCTTTCATCTTCGGTTTCGTCATCATCCTGCTTGCGATCGTGGGGCTCGCGCTCGGCGTCATGGCGGGACGCGGCCCCTTGAAGGGATCATGCGGCGGCATCGCCTGCGCTGGCCGGTGCGTCGGCTGCCCGCGTCGCCGGAAGGCCGGGCGATGACCGGGCGGGCCCGGGTCTCGGATTTCATGGCGACGGATCTGGTGACGCTGCCGGTCGACATGGAAATCAACCGGGCGATGCATGTCCTGCTCGACCGGCGGATCTCGGGCGCGCCAGTGGTCGACGGGCAGGGTTGGCTCGTCGGCGTGCTGTCCAAGAAGGATTGCCTTCGGGCGGCCCTGCAGGCGAGCTATTTCCGTGAATGGGGCGGCACGGTCGCCGACTACATGTCCGGCGATGTCGAGACGCTCGACGCCGATCTCGACATCGTCGAAGGCGTCACCGCGTTCCTCGCGAGCCCGCACCGGAGGTTTCCGGTACTGCGCGATGGTCGGATGGTGGGCCAGATCAGTCGCGCCGACGTCCTGCGCGCAATGTCGGACCTGTGGGGTTGAAAATCCGCCTCGGCTGAAACCGACGACGAAATGACGCTGCGGGGCGCGGACGCCGTCGCGCCGGCGGCACCCCCTCGAGCGCTGGAGCGCGCGCCTTCGAGCCCAGAGAGGTTCCCGGCAGGATGGACGGCCCTTCGCCGGCAGAGCAAGCGACGAACACCTGATCATCAGCGAGTTTCCCGCCAATTCCGGAGTGCGTCTGCCAAACCAGCTGGGGCGTGGTCGCAAGGCGGCCGGCCGGAAGGGCGGGCATGAGCGAGCGGGTCCGGATCGCCGATCGTGGTTTCGGGGCGGTGTGCCCCAGTGCGTGAACGAGTCGTAATTCTTCGCGCGCGGGCCGCAGACCGGCAGTTGCTATTGAGCGGCCCCTCGGATGCAGTATGGTCGCTGGACGACCTTGGGGAGGAGAAGTCCAAATGAAATATGTGGTCATTGCAGCCGTTGCGGCCGCGTTCGCCGCCGGAGGGGCATCGGCGCAGGAGCATGTCTTCAAACTGCATCACCTGCTTGGTGCCCAGGCGCCGGCGCAGACCAAGATGCTCGAGCCCTGGGTGAAGGCGGTCGAGGAAAATGCGGGGGGCAAGGTCAAGATCGAGATCTATCCCGCCATGTCGCTCGGCGGCCGGCCACCGGAGCTGATCCAGCAGGCGCGCGACGGCGTCGTCGACATCATCTGGACGGTGAACGGTTACACGCCCGGTCTTTTCCCGCGCACCGAGGTGTTCGAGCTGCCCAACGTGTTCGAGAATGATCCCAAGGCCGCGAACCTCGCCATGTGCGACATGTTCGAAAGCGATCTGGCGGACGATTACCGGGGTGTGGAGGTGATGTTCCTGCACGTCCACGCCGGTCAGGCACTGCATACCCGCGACAAGAAGGTCGAGAAGCCCGAGGACGTCGAGGGGATGAAGTTGCGGATCCCGACCCGCACCGGCGCGTGGGTCATCGAGGCGATGGGAGCGAGCCCGGCGGCAATGCCGGTGCCGGAGCTTCCGCCCGCGTTGCAGAAGGGCGTCGTTGACGGAGCGCTCATCCCGTTCGAGATCATCCCCCCGCTCAAGATCCAGGAACAGACGCAGTACCAGATCGAGGGCGCCGACGAGTGGCGCTTCGGCAGCACCACGTTCCAGGTGTCGATGAACAAGGCGCGCTGGGACGGCCTGCCCGACGACGTCAAGAAGGCGTTCCGTGACGCGTCGAGCTGCGACTGGTGGGGCGAGGTCGGCGACATCTGGCGCGCTTCCGACGATTTCGGCATCGGCATGGCGGTCGAACTCGGGCAACGAGCACATCACCTTGACGCCGGAGGCCACCGAGGCATTCCGCCAGAAGCTCGAACCCGTGGTTCAGCGATGGATCGACGAAGTGTCGGGCCAGGGCATCGACGGAGAGGGCCTCGTCGAGAAGGCGCGCGCACTGATCGCCGAGCACAGCGGACAGGAGGGCTGATGACAGCGCCCCGGTCGCGCTGGATCGTCGTGGCCGTGGCCGTCATTCACGGATGGGCCCTCTTCGGAGGGCTCGTTCTGTGCGCGGTGGTCGCCATCAACGTCGTGTCGGTTCTCGGGGGCATCTTCTGGCAGCCGTTTCCCGGTGATTTCGAGCTGACCGAACTCGGCGTCGCGATCGCCGCGTTCGCGTTCCTGCCGTTCTGTCAACTCACCGATGCCAACGTGACGGCCGACATCTTCACCGCGCGCGCCTCGCATCGCTGGGTTGCCGCATTCCGGCTGGCCGGGTCGCTGGTGGCGCTCGGCTTCGCCGTGATCCTGCTCTGGCGGATGTATCTCGGCATGGGAGACCAGCGCGACTACGGCTACACCACCGCGATCCTGCAGTTGCCGATCTGGTGGGCCTTCGTGCCGATGCTGATCTCGCTCGTTCTGCTGGCGGTGGCCGCTCTGGTAACACTGCTGCAATCGGGCGTTGCCGTCCGCTACGGAACGCACATCGAATGACCGATGCGATTTCGCTGGGCCTGACAGGCCTCGTCCTGCTCGTTGCGCTCATCGCGCTGAGGATGCCGATCGCCTACGCGATGATCCTCGTGGGCGGCGGCGGCATCGCCCTCCTCAACGGGCCGGCGCTCATTCTCAGTCAGCTCAAGACGCTCGCCTACGGACAGTTCGCGATCTACGATCTGAGCGTCGTGCCCATGTTCGTCCTGATGGGCGCGGTCGCGGCCAAGGCCGGCCTCAGCCAGGCCCTCTTCCGCGGCGCCAACGCCTGGCTTGGCTGGATGCGTGGCGGGACGGCGATGGCCGCGATCGCGGGGTGCGCGGGGTTCGGCGCCGTCTGCGGCTCGTCGCTGGCAACCGCATCGACCATGGGCAAGGTCGCCTTGCCCGAATTGCGCCGCTACAACTATTCGGGTGCTCTGGCGACCGGGTCTCTCGCGGCGGGCGGCGTGCTGGGCATTCTGATCCCGCCGTCGGTCGTCCTGATCATCTACGCCATCATCGTGGAAGCGAACATCGTGACGATGTTCATGGCCGCGATGATCCCCGGCATCATGGCTGTCCTACTGTTCCTGCTCACGATCGCGGTCTACGTGGCGGTGCGCCCGGAGGCCGGTCCCAAGGGCGGCAGCTCCGACCGGGCCGAGTTTGTCGCCGCGACGATCGGAATCATCCCGGTGACGATCATATTCGGCATCGTGCTGGGCGGCATCTATGCCGGCTTCTTCAACCCGACGCCGGCCGCTTCTGTCGGCGTGGCGTTGGTCTGGCTCTACGGCGTCGGTCGCCGCACGCTCGGCTGGCGCGAGATGGTCGAGGCGCTCAAGGAGACGGCGGGAACGACGGGCATGATCTACCTGATCCTGCTTGGCGCCGAGATGATGAAGATCTTCATGTCGCGCATCGGTCTGCCCCAGGAAACCGCCGCCTGGATCGCCGAGAGTGGCCTGGCGCCGATGACGGTGATGGTCCTTCTATTGGTGGCGCTGATCCTGCTGGGTTGCCTGATGGACAGTCTGTCGATGATTCTGCTCGTCATCCCGTTCTTCTGGCCGGTGCTGAGCGAGATCAACGGCGGGATCTACCAGATGGCCGAGGGCTCGGGCTACGGCATGTCGACGGAAGATCTGAAGGTCTGGTTCGGCATTCTCGCGCTGATCGTGGTCGAACTGGGGCTCATCACGCCGCCGGTGGGGATGAACGTCTTCGTGATCTCGGCCCTGGCCCGCGATACGCCGATGATCGAGACGTTCAAGGGCGTCATGCCGTTCTTCGGTGCCGAGATCTTGCGCGTGATCCTGCTTCTCGCGTTCCCAGCCCTCACGCTCTGGCTGCCGCGAGTCCTGGCGGGATAAGTACCGTCAGGCGTGCTTTCCAAAAAACCGTCAATCCGATAACGCTGGGAACCTGTTCTCGGAGCTTTCATGATTCGAACCCTCCATCGTTGGGCGCTGACGGAACGCCCGCGCAGGTTCAACTGGACCTTCGCGGCGATCGCGACCGTGCTGGCGGTGATCGTGAGGCTGATTCTCGACGACAGACTGCCCTCGGGGTTTCCCTACCTGACGTTCTTCCCGGCGGTGATCCTGACAAGCTTCTTTGCCGGGCTATGGCCGGGCACCGTTGCGGCCTTCGCCTGCGGGATCGTGTCGTGGTACTTCTTCATCGAGCCGACCTATTCGTTCGCCCTGAACTCGACGTCGGCTCTGGCTCTGGCGTTCTACGCCTTCATCGTGGCGACCGACATCGTGCTGATCTACGTGATGGCGCGGTCTCTCCGTCAGGTCGGGAAGGAACGGGCCCGTTCGGACAAGCTGGCGGTTTCGCGCGACCTGATGTTCCGCGAGCTTCAGCATCGTGTTTCCAACAACTTCGCTGTCGTCTCATCGCTGATCAAGATGCAGCGGCACAAGATCAGTGATCCGGTCGCCCTGCAGGTGCTGGACGCGGTGGCGGGCCGTCTGACCCTGATCGCGCGCATCCAGCGAGAGTTGCACGACCCGGCCTCTCAGAGCGTGGATGTGTCCCGCTATCTGGAAGGGCTGATCGGCGACATCGTCACCGCTTCCGAGGCAAGCGAAGGGATCGCGACCTCGGTTCGGGCGCAGCGCGTGGTCGTGGACAGCGAAAAGGCGATCCCGATTGCGTTGATCGTCACGGAGCTTCTGTCGAATTCGGTCGAGCACGCATTCAAGGGCCGGTCTCGCGGCGTCGTCCGCGTCGCGCTCGATGCGATCGGCGACGGAACTGCCATGCTGATGGTCGAGGATGACGGTCTGGGGCTTCCGGACGATTTCGACATCGAAGCGACGGACAGCCTCGGCCTGAGTATCGCGCGGCAACTCGCGCTGCAGATCGGCGCGACGCTGACGATGGAGAACACGGACGAGGGATCCCGTTCGTCGCTGATGTTTCCGGTCGAGGATCCAGACCGGCTTGCCGAGTCGAACGCGGCGCGCGGACCGGCTCTCTCGCCGGGCTGCCTGCCCGCCTGAGCAGATTGCGTCCGCGTGAAGTTGCGGCGCATCCCAGGTTGCCCATTCCTCGTCGATCTGGTGCTGACCGTGGCTATTCGCGACTTTTATCTGCCAACACTTGGCGACCGCGCAATCTGCCCCGTCGCTTCGCACCAAAGGCGGAACTTCACCGTTGGGCAAGGATTTCGAATTAGGTCTGCAGACCGGTGGGCCGCCGGAGTTGGGGCGGCGACAACCGGCAAGGCCTGGGGGCAGCGGAAAGAGACGTGACATGCCGGACGGCACTCGGGAGATGAGTTCGTCGCGCATTCCGGTGGGCGACCTTGCCTTGATCGGGCGCATTCTTGCGATGGCCACCACCGAAAAGTCCGCGTCGGACTTCGCGCGACGAGCTTTTCAGACATTGATGTCGGCACCCTGGCTGGCCGGGCGGTCGGCCTGCATACTCCTTGCGCGCAACGAGCCGCACGGGGCGATGTACCTCGTCGAGTCTGTCGGGTCGAATCCGGGGATCGTCGATGCCGCCCCACGGCCGGACGCTGCCGCCGGTATCCGGTGTCTGCCGCTTTGCGGCTACGATCAGGTTCTTGGCGCGATCCACCTCGAGTGTCCTTCGGACGAGGTTGTGGATAAAGAGCAGCTGGACCTTCTGGACAGCGCGGTATCCGCGATCTCGCTGGGGATCGCAGCACGCCGTCGTGGCGACGAGAGGTCGGCCTTCTTCGAATTCGGCGATCGAACCCCTGTGCATCGTCGATTGCTGCGGAAGGATCCGCCGCGCGAATTGTGCATGGGAGCGGGTTCTGGGCTGGACGACAGACGAGTTGCTCGCGCTCGACCCCGAACTGCTGATCCACCCTGACGATTTCGAGGAGACCAGGACGGCCTTCGCAACTGTTGCCGCCGGTGACGCGCTGCCGCGGTTCCTCAATCGCTGCCAGCACAAGACCGGCGGCTTTCGTTGGCTGGAATGGAGCGCGACGCAGGAAGAGGGCCGGGTCTTCGCACAGGTGCGCGACGTGACGGGCGAAGTCCGTCGCCGCAGCCACCAGGAGGCCGTGGAGCGCGTGACCGGCGTCGGCAGTTGGGAGCTCGATCTCGACACGCGGCAGCTCTACTGGTCCCCGACCATCTACGAGCTCTATGGCCTCGATCCTGAAGCGTACGAGCCCCGGCTCGAGCAGGTCATGGCCTTCTATCTTCCCGAGGTGCAGCCGCTGCTCCGCAGGGCGATCGACAACCTCACCTCGAAGGGCACGCCCTATAGCTTGACGCTGCCCTTCGAAGGCAAGGACGGGCAACGGTGCTGGAAGCGTCTGACGGGCAATGCCGAGGTACGGGACGGCAAGGTCATCCGCGTCTTCGGGACTTCGCAGGACGTGACCGAGGAACGCCGTCGGCAGCAACATGTCAACCGACTGGGCGACGTCGTCCAGCGAACGACGAACAGTGTCGTGATCATCGACATCAACCGGCAGATTACCTGGTGCAATCCGGCGTTCACCAAGGTCACCGGCTTTTCGCTGGACGAGGTCCTTGGAAAGACCCCGGACGAAACGTTCCTGGCGCCTGACATGCATCCCGAGACGATCGCGAATGTGGCCGCTGCGCGCGATACCGAGGCGGGCATCACCTACGAGATGAAATGGCGGGACAAGGCCGGTCGCGAACTTTGGGTCGAAATGAACCTCCAGCCGTGGTTCGAGAATGACGGCGAGCATGCGGGCTACATCGTCATCAATACCGACATTACCGAACGCAAGGCGTATGCCGCGAAGCTGGAACAGGCGCGGCGCGAGGCCCAGACGGCGCGTGAACGGCTGGCGGCAGCGCTCGAGACGCTGGCCGACGGCTTCGTCCTTTTCGACAAGGATGACCGGCTGGTCCTATGCAACTCGCGCTATCGCGAGATCTATGCCCGCAGTGCCGCGGCCATGGTTCCGGGCGCGAGCTTCAGGGAAATTCTGTGCCATGGCTTGAAAAACGGGGAGTTTGCCGAGGCGAGCGGCAGGGAGGATGAGTGGCTGAAGGAGAGGCTCGCGTCTCACCAACGTTGCGACGACGTGGTCGAGCAGCATCTGGGTGACGGCCGCTGGCTGCGGATTCTCGAGCGCAAGACGCCCGAGGGCGGCTGGGTCGGTCTGCGGATCGACATCACTGGACTCAAGCGGCAGGAAGCGGCTCTGCGCGCTTCGAACGAAGAACTGCAGGCGGCGTTATCGGGCCGCGACAGGGCCGAGCGACGGTTCAGCGATATCGCGGCGGTCAGCAACGAGTGGTTCTGGGAACAGGACGAAAATCTTCGGTTCACCTTCATTTCGGAGGGATTTGCGCGCAACGGTGGCAAATTGGACGACATCCTCGGCCGCTCGCGCGAAGACATATTCACGATGCGGGAGGTCGAGAAGGGGGCCGAAAGGCGCCCGAGGTTGAAGGCGGCCCTCCTGGCGCAGGAGCCCTTCGACAATGTCGTCTACAAGGCCCGCATCACCGCCGGAGACGAGCGATGGGTCCGGATCAGCGGCGCGCCTTTCTACGATTCCGACGGATCCTTCGCCGGCTATCGCGGGGTCGGCAGCGACGTGACGCAGCTCTACGAGGCGATGCTGCGCGCCGAGGAGGCAAATCGGGCCAAGTCCCAGTTCCTGGCGACCATGAGCCATGAGATCCGCACTCCGTTGAACGGGGTTCTGGGCATGGCCGAAGAGCTCGCATGCGTCGTAAGCGACCCGGACCAGGCGGAGCAGGTCGAGACGATACGTGAGTTCAGGAGAGCTGCTCCTGAATATCATCAACGACATTCTCGACTTCTCCAAGATCGAAGCGGGCAAGCTCGACCTGGAATGCGTTCCGCTCGACGTCCACGATCTGGCCCGCAAGGTCGAAGCCTTGCATGTGAACGGTGCGACCGCGAAAGGGCTGGACTTTTCGGTGAGGGTGGTTGCGGCGTGCGACGCATCCTCGCTGGCCGGCGATCCGACGCGCATACTCCAGATCCTGCACAATCTCGTCGGCAATGCGGTGAAGTTTACCAGCGCGGGCGGCATCCGTGTTGATCTGGCCAAACCCCGAGACGCGCTCGAGATCACCGTTGCGGATACAGGGATCGGCATGCGGGACGACGTGATCCGACGGGTCTTCGACGACTTTCTCCAGGCTGATGAATTCGACGACCCGCCGTTTTGGCGGTACCGGTCTTGGCTTGGCGATCGTGCGCCGTCTGGTTGATGCCATGCGGGGAACGATCGAACTGGAAAGCAGCGAGGGTCAGGGCACTCGCATTCATGTGCGCCTGCCCCTGAAGCGGCACGATCCCGTAGGGATCGAGGTTCTGCCGTCGCGGGAGAGCAATTCGCTGGTGGGTCTGCGGGTGCTGGTGGCGGACGACAACGCGACCAACAGGCGGATCCTCGGGCTCTTCCTCGACCGGCTCGGCGTCAAGGCGCGGATGGTGGCCGACGGGGCCGCCGCCATCGCGGAAGCGCGACACGGGCGCTTTGATGCACATCTGCTCGACATATCCATGCCGGACCTCGATGGCACCGCGACCCTGCGCGCGATCCGTGGCGACGAGGCATCCGCAGGACAACCGCGGACTCCCGCCATCGCGGTGACGGCGAACGCGCTCGACCACCAGGTCGAAGCGTACCTGGCCGGCGGCTTCGATGCCCACCTGGCGAAGCCGGTGCAGAAAGCGGCCCTGGCGGCAGTTCTGGCTACATGCGTCGGAGAGCTTTCATTGCCAACATCGGCATAAGGTCCTGATTGTCGGGCGCAGGCCCGGCGCTTCACAAGAACAACATGCTGTGCGAAGGACCCGCAATTGCCGTCGGTACGTTGACGGGCAAAGGGGACTTTGCGCGATGCATATTGAAGAAGGGATCGACCTGGCGAATGTCGCCGGGCAGGCGGAGGATCATGGCTCGGCCGTCTGGGGACCACGGCTCGGCGACGACGGAGGCGCCGAATTCCGTCTCTGGGCGCCCGGTTGCGACAGGATCGGGTTGATCGTCGAGGATCGCACGGAATCCATGTCGCCAGCCGCCGACGGCTGGTTCGAGCACCGTACGAACGCAGCGCCCGGCGATGCCTACGCCTTCGTTCTGCCGGACGGTAGGGTAGTGCCGGACCCGGCGTCGCGATCGCAGGCAGGCGGCGTGGGCGGCCCTTCGCGCCTTGTCGATCCGAAGTCCTATCGCTGGCAGTGCGAATGGTCGGGCGCACCGTGGAGCAGCGCCGTCATCTATGAACTGCACGTCGGCACGTTCACTCCCGAAGGGACCTTCGCGGCCGCGCAGGAAAAGCTGTCCCACCTCGCGAAGGCCGGTGTCACCGCAGTCGAGATCATGCCTGTCGCGCAGTTCGATGGCGACCGGGGCTGGGGCTATGACGGGGTTCTTCCCTATGCGCCGCACCCGGCTTATGGGTCGCCCGATGACATGAAGGCGTTCATCGACGCGGCGCACCGGCACGGGCTGATGGTGCTGCTCGACGTGGTCTACAACCACTTCGGCCCCGAGGGGAATTTCCTGTCACTCTATGCGCCGGATTTCTTCGATGAGACGCGACAGACGCCATGGGGCGCGGCAATCGCTTACGAAAAGCGACCCGTACGCGAGTTCTTCATTCAGAACGCACTCTACTGGTGCCGCGAATTTCGACTCGACGGGCTGCGTCTCGATGCGATCGACCACGTTCGCGACAGATCGGATCCGGAACTTCTCGTCGAGCTCGCGGAGCGCGTGCGCGTCGGGATCCCCGACCGGCCAATTCACCTGACCACGGAGGATAACCGCAATATCACGGCCCTGCACGAACGCGGTCCCGGGGGGGAGGTGACCCGATACACGGCCGAGTGGAACGACGATCTGCACAATGCGGCCCATGTAATCGCGACGGGCGAGGCCGAGGGATATTACGCGGACTTCGCCGAGGATCCCTGGTGGCTCTACGCCCGTGCACTCTCCGACGGTTTCGCTTTTCAGGGTGAGGTGGCGCCGCAGGCTGGCGGGCCGCGTGGAGAGCCGTCGTCTCATCTGCCGCCGCTCGCCTTCGTCGATTTCCTGCAGAACCACGATCAGGTCGGCAATCGTGCGCTGGGCGAACGCTTGAACCGCCTCGCGCAGCCCGCCTTGCTGGAGGCGATGCAGGCGATCCTTCTGTTGTCGCCCCACATCCCGCTCATCTTCATGGGAGACGAATTTGGCGAGACACGCCCGTTCCTCTTCTTCACTGATTTCCATGGCGATCTTGCACGAGCGGTGCGGGAGGGGCGCCGCCGCGAATTCGCGGAGTTCGCGGCATTTGCCGGCGACGCGGCGGGGCTGCTGACTATCCCAGACCCGAACGACATCGAGACGTTCGAGGCGAGCAAGCTCGACTGGAGCCGGTGCGAAACTTCGCAGGGAGCCAAAACGCTGGATCGTCTCAGATCGCTGCTGGCGATCCGGCAGGAACGGATCGCCCCGCATCTCGGTGCGGCGGGAAGCCATTCCGGACGTGTGTTATCGCGCGAGGAAGGTGCCTTGGCGGTGGATTGGGCGCTCGACGGGATGCTGCTGCAACTGCGCGCCAATTTGAGTGACGACGCGGCGCAATTGCCGCCCGCGCGCGGAGAGGTGATCTGGTCGAACGTGCCGGACGTTGCCGGCGCGATGCCGGCAAGCTCCGTCGCGTTCTTCACGGAGGTGGTGTGAGATGGCCGGACAACGCACAGAGCGGGTCGCGACCTACCGGTTGCAATTCAGGGGCGGGATGGATTTCGACCGTGCCGCGGCACTTGTGCCCTACCTGGCGCGGCTCGGGATCAGCCACCTTTATGCCTCGCCCATCTTTACCGCGACGAGCGGATCGAGCCACGGCTATGACGTCGTGAACTACAACGAGATCGAGCCGGCGCTGGGCGGTCGCGAAGGATTCGAGCGGCTTTCAAGCGCGCTGAAATCGGCGGGTCTCGGTCTGATGCTCGATATCGTTCCGAACCACATGGCGGCGTCGACCGAAAACGGATGGTGGCGCGACGTGACGGAATGGGGCGCGCGGGCCCGCCATGCGCGCCACTTCGACATCGACTGGTCGCGCCGCCTGACGCTTCCGGTACTAGACGGTCCGGCGGACGAGGTGATCGCCGCGGGCGAGGTGAAGCTGGACATCGACAGCGCCGGGCGCGGGCTGGTACTCGCCTACCATGACCATGCCTATCCCCTGACGCCCCCTTCCTACGAGGTTCTGGCGCGAGTCGATCCCGGCATGGAGGCGCTGGCTGCGCTGGGCGAAACCGGGCAACGTGCCACGCCCGAAGCGGCCGCCGCCTTTCATGACGAAGCGGCCGGGATCCTCGACAATGGTGACCTCGTTGCCCGGATACGGGCCGTCGGTGACGATCCGGCTCTGATTGCCCGACTGCACGATGCGCAGCCCTGGATCTTCACCGATTGGCGCGAGGCGCGCCGCGATCTGTCCTATCGCCGCTTCTTTGAGGTGACGGGCCTGGTGGGCGTCAGGGCGGAGGACGCGCCTGTTTTCGATGAAGCACACGAACTGGTGCTGGAACTGGTCCGCGAGGGCCATGCCGATGGTCTCCGGATCGACCACGTGGACGGGTTGAGCGATCCCGCCGCCTATCTGGCGCGGTTGCGCGAAGCGGTCGGGCCGGACATCTGGCTGGTTGTCGAGAAGATCGTGGAGGTGCATCACGAGACGCTGCGGGACTGGCCGATCGAAGGGACGACCGGCTACGAATTCGTGGCCGCGATGGCGGACCTGCTGCAGCCCTCGGACGGGGTTGCCACACTTCAGGAGGCCTATGCGGAGCTGACTGCGGCAGGTCATGCGGTGCAGCGGCGCGACGCCGCCAAGCGCCTGATCGTGACCCAGAACTTTGAAGGCGAGCTTTCCCGGCTGGTGGAGTTGCTCGCGCGCGAGACCGATGAGGTCGACGAAATCGCCCTGCGGGACGCGCTGATCGCATTGATAGTCGCGTTGCCGATCTACCGTACCTATGGCGATCCGGCGGGTTTTTCCGAAAAGGACGGCGAACTGCTTGCGCGCACTGCCGAAGCTGCGACGGAAACCGCCGGATCTGCGGGAGTGGAGGCGGTCATAGCCGCGCTCGCCACGCCTGGCGCATGGGAATTGAGGTCCAGGTTCCAGCAATTGACGGGGCCCGCGATGGCCAAGGCCGTTGAGGACACGCTTTTCTACCGCCACACGCCGATCCTTGCCGAAAACGAGGTGGGATGCGATCCGGTCGCGCCGCCGGGGCGGAGCGCCGACGTCCACGTTGCCTTGGCCGAACGGGGCGCGCACGAGCCGTTCGGGCTCAACGCGACATCGACGCACGATACCAAGCGCGGCGAGGATGCGCGGGCGCGTCTCTATACTCTGGCCGGTGCGCCGGAGACGTGGATCAGCCATGTGGAGCGGTGGCGGGACTGGGCCGCGGCCGACGATCGGCCCGGTCCCGACGCGGTCACCGAATGGACGATCTTTCAGGCGCTCGCCGGCATCTGGCCGGGGGAAGGCGCGCCGAACGAGTCCATGCTCACCTCGATGCGGGGCCGGTTCGAGGATTTCCTGATCAAGGCTCTGCGCGAGGCAAAACTGCGGACGTCGTGGACGGACGAGGATGCCGCCTACGAGGCGTCCGTGACTGACTACGCGGCGCGCCTGCTCGACCCGGGGAACACCCGGTTCCTCGAGGATTTCCATCGCTGCATGTCGGAATATGTCGCGGCAGGAAACGTTACGAGCCTTGCGCAGACCCTGGTCAAGCTGACCGCGCCGGGTGTGCCCGACATCTACCAGGGGAGCGAGGCGGGAGACTTCTCGCTCGTGGACCCGGACAACCGGCGCCCTCCCGACTTCGCGAAGCTCGGGCGGCGGCTTGCGGCGGCTCCCCGCGATTGGGGGGCGGGGCTCGCGGACGACAAGACGCGCCTAGTCCACACCGTACTGGCTGAGCGGCGGCGCAACCCCGGACTTTATTCGCAGGGATCCTACGCCGCCGTGGACGTATCCGGACCCTCTGCGGATCGTGTGTTCGCCTATTGCCGCAGATGGCAGGATGACGTCGCGGCGGTGGTCGTGCCGATCCGCGGGCAGCTTCCGGTCGACGGTGCGGATGGCTGGGCGCAGACGACGGTCGGGCTGCCGGATTCCGGCCGGACCTGGCGCTCCGTTCTGGAACCCGATCGCGGCGTTGAGGGGCGGATGACGGTGCGGGATCTTTTCGGCGCGGCACCGGGCGCGTTCCTGATGGCACAGTGATACGGATCGCAACTCAGGCGCTGAAGGTGTAGGTCGTCTGCTGGCGCCAGTTTTCTCCGGGCCGAAGGATGATCGAGGGGAAGTGCGCGAAGTGGGGCGCGTCGGGCCAGAATTGAGGTTCGATCGCGATTCCGGCCTTGGGCGCCAGATCCCGGCCATCGTGGCCGGGCAGGCTTGGGCGGATGCCGCGTCCGTCGTAGATCTGGAGGCCCGGCTCGGTCGTCGCGATCTCGAGCCTCACGCCGCTGCGTCCGACCAGCGCAGCGACGGGCCGGAGCGGAACGCGGCTTTGACCGAGACAGAGCGAATTGTCGAAATCATCCGGCAGTTCACGCAGCTCGCGGAAATCGAAGGGCGTGCCCTCGACCGGCGCAACTTCGCCGGTCGGCAGGGTGTCCGTATCGCAGGGAAGATAATGGCTGGCGAGAACACGAAGGCGGTGCCCCTCCCAGTCGGAGCTTCCGTCGAGGTTCCAGTAGGGATGGTGCGCTATCATCATCGGGGTCGGCGCATCGGTCTCGGCCTCGACAGTCAGGACGAGCGTCGCAGGCGCCAGGATCCGGTAGGTGGCGGTCACGGACCTGTGTCCCGGAAAGCCGCCTTCGCCGTCGTCGAGGCGGATATGCAGGGTGGCCATGTCGCCTGAAGCGGAGAGGACCTGCCATTGCTTTCGGTGAGTTCCGGCAGAGGCGGAATGCAGGGTGTGGCGCCCCGCCTGATTCTTCTCAAACGTGAAGGTCTTGCCGTCGATCTCGCAGGATCCGTTGCGCAGACGGTTGGCGACGGGTCCGATTATCGTTCCGAAAGACGCAAGCGGACCGCGGTAGAGGGAGAAGTCCGGGCTGCCTAGGATCAGGCTGTGCGGTACGCCCCTGAGCCGCACATCGGACAGAGCTGCGCCGAAATCGAGGAGGCCGATCTCGAGGTCTCCGGCCGAAAGGCGCAGCGACGTGAGGTCCGGGTCGGCCGACGGGGTCAGGGACGTCCAGCCCAAGCCCGTCACAGGCGCACACGCGGTTCCGGCAGGCCCTTGGCAACGCCCTCCGCCGCAAAGGTCATGCCATTCTCGGTGCTCTCCGAAGCCGCGCGCCGTCCCAGTTGTGAGGCTGCGGACGTGCAGAAGAGCGTTGTCAGATCGTCGCCGCCGAAGACAGGACAGGAGGTATTCGCCGCGTTGAAGGACACGGCGCGCAGGAACCGCCCGTCGGGATCGTAGCAGGCAACGCGCCAGCCGCCCCACTGGGCGCTCCAGAAGTTGCCGTCCGCATCGGTGACGGCGCCATCCGGACGCCACCCCTCCTCGTTGAGGTCGAGCCACGGCTTGGGGGGGCCATCAGGCCAACCGTCGTCATCGCGGAGCTTCTGGCGCATGACGACCCGGGTCGGGGTGTCGGTAAAGTAGGCATGGCGGCGGTCGGGCGCAAAGCAGGTGGCGTTGTTGATACTGATGCTGTCGTAGAGGCGCCGCAACTCTCCATCATACCAGCGGTAGATAGCTCCGGCACCGGCCTCCGCGTTCTTGCCCATGGTGCCGATCCAGAACCCGCCCCACGGGTCGGCCCGGCCGTCATTGGATCGAGTGACCGGATTGTCGGCCTCCAGCACGCAGACGTCCTCTCGCTGGCCGGACTCGACGTCCAGACACAACAGGCGCGTTTCAGTTGCAACGAGGAGCGTCACGTCGTCGATCCAGCCTGCCGCGGAAGCGTGCTCGTCGAAATCGATCTGACGCGTGCGCCCGCCTTCGCGGGTCAGCAATTTCCGACCCAGAATGTCGAACCAGAAAAGCTGCTTTCGTTGCGGGTGCCAGAGCGGGCCTTCCCCGAGTTCACAGACGGTCCGATCCCAGGTTCCGCCCGTCATGCCTGCGCCTCGTCCCATGCAGCGACGAGATCGCGGGCGCGGGCCGCGACGTCCTGCACAACGTCGCCTGGCTTGTAGAGAGAGGAGCCGAGGCCGAAGCCCGACGCACCTGCTGAAAGCCAGTCCCTGAAATCATCCGGCCCGACGCCGCCCACCATGTAGAGTTGAGTGGCGACCGGAAGAACCGCGCGCAGAGCCTTGAGGCCGTCGATGCCCATCAGAAAGGCGGGAAAGACCTTCAGCCCGTCGGCTCCCGTCTTTAAGGCCTTGAAGCACTCCGTGGGGGTGAGAACACCCGGATAGCTTCGCATCCCCAGAGCCTTTGTGGCCTCCACGACCTTGCGGTCGCAGTCGGGCGACACGATCATGCGACCTCCGACGCGGTAGACGTTGGCTACATCCTCGGCGGTCATCACGGTACCGGCCCCGACGAGAGCTTCCTTGCCGAAACCCTCCGCTATCGCTCCGATGCTATCGAATGGCGAAGGCGAGTTCAGGGGCACCTCGATCATGGTGATCCCTTCCTTTATCAGTGCCTCGGCGACGGCGGTAGCCTCGGTCGGATCGATGCCGCGGAGGATCGCGATCAGGGGGCGGGTCATCGGCGGTTCCTGCAATCTGTCTGCGTCAGCGATACGGTGGTGGGTGGATGCCGACGCGTCAATGCCGCGCATTGCACACGAAAGCCGTGTCGTCGGCTTGATCCCGAAGCGGCAAGGTCGTAGATGGACGCGGTTGCGCTAGCGAGGACAAGATGGCGACGAGAACGAATCCGCTCCAGTTCGTGCAGCAGGTGCGCGCAGAGATCGCGAAAGTCGTGTGGCCGAGCCGGCGCGAAACGATGCTGACGACTGTCATGGTCTTCATCATGGCGACTTTGGCCGCGATCTTCTTTGCTCTGGTGGATCTGCTGATCCGGACTGGCCTGCAAGGTATCCTGAGTCTCGTCGGCTGAGCGGGGGTTGAACTCCGCGGCGCACGGCGCTATCGGAGCCGGACTTCCCGAAATATGGCGTGCGGCGATTCGCGTGGCACGCCGATTTTTGTTTCGGACAAGCAGTCAATGAACGACCGGTGCCTAGCCGGAGAAGGACAACGGACGATGGCCAAGCGGTGGTACTCGGTGAGCGTGCTTTCGAACTTCGAGAAGAAGGTCGCTGAGCAGATCAGGCACGCCGTATCCGATGCCGGACTTGAGGCCGAGATTGAGGAAGTCCTTGTTCCGACCGAGGAGGTCATCGAGATCCGCCGGGGCAAGAAAGTGCCAACGGAGCGTCGGTTCATGCCGGGTTACGTTCTGGTCCGTATGGAAATGACCGACCGCGGCTATCACTTGATCAACTCGATCAACCGCGTGACCGGTTTTCTGGGCCCGCAGGGCAAGCCGATGCCGATGCGCGACGCCGAGGTGAACCAGATCCTGAACCGGGTCGAAGAGGGTCAGGAGGCTCCGCGCCAGCTGATCAGCTTCGAGATCGGGGAGCGCGTGAAGGTTTCCGACGGGCCCTTCGAGGATTTCGACGGCCTCGTCGAGGAGGTCGACGACGACCATCAGCGGCTGAAGGTGATGGTGTCGATCTTTGGTCGCGCGACGCCGGTCGAGCTCGAATTCGCTCAGGTCACAAAGCAGTCCTGAGCGCTACCGTGGGAGGTTGACCGGGCGCGCCCGCGATACCGGACCACGCCAACCGAGAGCCCGCCGGACGCGTCCGGCGCGGCGTTGAGACAAGGAGAGGCCACATGGCCAAGAAGGTAATGGGAAGCCTGAAGCTACAGGTTCCCGCCGGCAAGGCGAACCCGTCGCCGCCCGTGGGTCCGGCGCTGGGTCAGCGCGGGATCAACATCATGGAATTCTGCAAGGCGTTCAACGCCCGTACGCAGGAGATGGAAATCGGCGCGCCATGTCCGACGGTCATCACCTACTACCAGGACAAGTCCTTCACGATGGAGATCAAGACGCCGCCTGCGTCTCACTACCTCAAGAAGGCCGCCAAGGTGAAATCCGGTTCCAAGACTCCCAGTCGCAGCATGATCGGGTCGGTCACTGTCGCTCAGGTGCGCGAGATCGCCGAAGCCAAGATGAAGGATCTGAACGCCAAGGACGTGGAGGGCGCGATGAAGATCATTCTAGGCTCCGCCCGATCGATGGGCATCGAGGTCAAGGGGTAGGGGTATGGCTAAGTACGGAAAACGATTCCGCGCTGCGCGCGAGGCCTTCTCCGGTCAGGAGAATCTCAGCGTCGAGGATGCGGTTGCCCTCATCAAGGGCAATGCCGGTGCGAAGTTTGATGAGACCGTCGAGATCGCGATGAATCTCGGTGTCGATCCGCGTCATGCGGACCAGATGGTTCGCGGCACTGTCACCCTTCCCAACGGGACGGGCAAGACGGTGCGTGTTGCGGTGTTCGCGCGCGGGGCGAAGGCCGATGAGGCAACCCAGGCTGGCGCAGACGTGGTTGGCGCCGAGGATCTGATGGAGCAGATCCAGGGCGGCACCATCAACTTCGACCGCTGCATCGCGACGCCGGATATGATGCCGATCGTCGGTCGATTGGGCAAGATCCTCGGGCCGCGCAACTTGATGCCGAATCCAAAGGTCGGCACCGTCACTATGGATGTTGCCGAGGCCGTCAAGGCAGCGAAGGGCGGACAGGTGCAATTCAAGGCGGAGAAAGCCGGCGTTGTCCATGCGGGCATCGGCAAGGCCAGCTTCGGTGAAGCGCAGCTGATAGAGAATGTCCGCGCTTTCGTCGAGGCCGTGAGTCGCGCCAAGCCGTCGGGCGCGAAGGGCACCTACATGAAGAGCGTATCCCTCAGTTCGACGATGGGACCCGGTGTACGTGTCAACGTTACGTCGGCGACCGGCAACGCGTGATGCAAGAGATCCTGCCTCGGGCCAACGCCCCGGGCAGGTCGGCGGGGCTTTCGAGCCTCGTCCTGTCCGAGACGGAGGGTTGGCCGCCGCATCTTGCGGCGAACCGGTAAATCCTTCCTGAGACGGGGAACGAGACGAGATTTTCCGGACGCGATCCGGGCGATTTTGGCCTCGGGACCCGGAAACGGACCCGAAGGGCCGGAGAGATCCGGCCAAATGTGAGCCGGGGGGAGACCCCCAACTTGGAGTGAAACTGTGGATAGAGCCCAGAAAGAGAAAGTGGTCGAGGAACTCGGCCAGATCTTCGAAAGCTCTGGCGTCGTGGTGGTTGCACACTACCAGGGCCTCACGGTTGCAGAGATGCAGGACCTTCGCGCACGCATGCGTGACGCGGGTGGGTCCGTGCGTGTTGCCAAGAACAAGCTCGCCAAGATCGCCCTCGAGGGGAAGCCGAACGCATCGCTTGGCGACTTCCTGACGGGCATGACCGTTCTCTCGTACAGCGAGGACCCGGTGGCGGCCGCGA
Source organism: uncultured Alphaproteobacteria bacterium (assembly GCA_963709765.1). Lineage (GTDB taxonomy): Bacteria > Pseudomonadota > Alphaproteobacteria > Rhodobacterales > Rhodobacteraceae > Roseitranquillus. The sequence goes on from CAVPXL010000003.1 coordinate 317,723, forward strand.
AGGTCGCCGAAGGGTTCGCCAAGGATAACAAGAAATTCGAGATCCTTGGCGGCGCAATGGGAGAGACGGCCCTGGACCGGGCTGGTGTCAAGGCAGTGTCGGAGATGCCGTCGCGCGAGGAGCTCATTGCTTCCATCGTCGGCTGCATCGGCGCCCCTGCCAGCAACATCGCCGGTGCGATTGGCGCGCCTGCTTCGAACATCGCAAGCATCCTTTCAACCATCGAGGAACGTGCCGAGGCGGCTTGATCGCCGGCCTCAATTGAAGGCGCGACGTTGGAACACATCAAAGCGAACGGAAAATCGAAATGGCTGACCTGAAAAAACTCGCCGAAGAGATCGTGAACCTCACGCTGCTCGAGGCGCAGGAACTGAAAACCATCCTCAAGGATGAGTACGGCATCGAGCCCGCCGCCGGCGGCGCCGTCATGATGGCTGGTCCGGCAGGTGGCGACGCTGCCGCGGCGGAAGAAGAGAAGACGGAATTCGACGTCATCCTGAAAGCAGCCGGGGCCCAGAAGATCAATGTGATCAAAGAGGTCCGCGCAATCACGGGACTTGGCCTGAAAGAAGCCAAGGAACTGGTCGAGGCCGGCGGCAAGGCTGTCAAGGAAGGCGTGTCGAAGGACGAAGCCGAGCAGATCAAGTCGAAGCTCGAAGCGGCTGGCGCCGAAATCGAGCTGAAGTGATCTTGTCGCAGGGCGACAGGCCCTGCCGGCGAAAAGACTTGGCTGGTTCCGGACATTTCCGGGGCCAGCTTTCCGCTTCCTGGAGACGGCCCGCGGGTCGGACGGTCTTCAGGGCGCGGTTTGGTGGATCGGGCGGTCACGGGTGGGACAGTGACCAGGTATTGATCTGCAGAACCTCCGCATCTCAGTCGGACCAGGCGCCGCTGCCCCACGGCGCCTTGGCCGCGAGACACGAAAGGTGACGTTGCACATGGCTTCCTCCTACCTTGGCCAGAAAAGACTTAGGAAATATTACGGAAAGATCCGCGAAGTGCTGGAGATGCCGAACCTGATCGAGGTTCAGAAATCCAGCTATGACCTGTTCCTGAACTCCGGGGATCAGCTCTCGCCGATGGACGGCGAAGGCATCATGGGCGTTTTCCAGTCTGTCTTCCCGATCAAGGATTTCAACGAGACTGCGGTTCTGGAATTCGTAAAGTACGAGCTGGAAAAGCCGAAATACGACGTCGAGGAATGCCAGCAGCGCGACATGACCTACAGCGCACCGTTGAAGGTCACGCTGCGTCTGATCGTGTTCGACATGGACGAGGATACGGGCGCGAAGTCGGTCAAGGACATCAAGGAGCAGGATGTCTTCATGGGCGACATGCCCCTGATGACGCCGAACGGCACCTTCATTGTCAACGGCACCGAGCGCGTGATCGTCAGTCAGATGCACCGTTCGCCCGGTGTGTTCTTCGACCACGACAAGGGTAAGACACATGCCTCCGGCAAGCTGCTCTTTGCCTGCCGCATCATTCCCTATCGCGGCTCGTGGCTCGATTTCGAGTTTGATGCGAAGGACGTGGTGCATGCCCGCATCGACCGCCGCCGCAAGCTGCCGGTGACGACGCTGCTCTACGCGCTGGGCCTGGATCAGGAAGGTATCATGGATGCCTATTATGAAACGGTCTCGTACAGTCTCGTCAAGAACCGCGGCTGGAAGACGCGCTTCTTCCCCGAGCGGGTTCGAGGGACCCGTCCGTCATACGATCTGGTCGATGCCGACAGCGGAGAAGTCATCGCGGAAGGCGGCAAGAAGGTTACGCCGCGGGCCGTGAAGAAGCTGATAGACGAGGGTAGCGTCACGGACCTGCTGGTTCCGTTCGATGCGATCGTCGGGCGCTTTGCGGCGAAGGACATCATCGACGAATCTACCGGCGCAATCTTCGTCGAGGCGGGCGGCGAGCTCACCTGGGAGACCGACAAGGATGGCGAGGTCACCGGCGGTACCCTCAAGGAGCTGATGGACGCCGGTGTCACCGAAGTTCCGGTTCTCGACATCGACAACGTCAACGTCGGTCCCTACATCCGCAATACGATGGCGGTGGACAAGAACATGGGCCGCGACACGGCGCTCATGGATATCTACCGTGTCATGCGTCCGGGCGAGCCGCCCACCGTGGAGGCCGCGAGCTCACTCTTCGACACTCTGTTCTTCGATTCCGAACGTTATGACCTGTCAGCGGTCGGGCGCGTGAAGATGAACATGCGCCTCGACCTCGACGCGCCGGATACGCAGCGCACCCTGCGCCGCGAGGACATCATTGCCTGCATCAAGGCGCTTGTGGAATTGCGCGACGGCCGCGGCGAGATCGACGACATCGATCACCTCGGGAACCGCCGTGTGCGCTCGGTCGGCGAGCTGATGGAGAACCAGTACCGGGTCGGCCTCCTCCGCATGGAGAGGGCGATCAAGGAGCGGATGTCGTCGGTGGAGATCGACACGGTGATGCCCCAGGACCTGATCAACGCGAAGCCGGCGGCCGCCGCGGTGCGCGAGTTCTTCGGCTCGTCGCAGCTCAGTCAGTTCATGGACCAGACGAACCCGCTTTCCGAGGTGACGCACAAACGCCGTCTCTCGGCTCTCGGGCCGGGCGGTCTGACGCGGGAACGGGCCGGCTTCGAAGTGCGCGACGTGCACCCGACCCATTATGGCCGCATGTGTCCGATCGAGACGCCGGAAGGTCCCAACATCGGTCTGATCAATTCGCTGGCCACTTTCGCCCGCGTGAACAAGTACGGGTTCATCGAGACCCCATACCGTCGCGTGAACGAGGGCCAGGTCACCGATGACGTGGTCTACATGTCCGCAACCGAGGAGATGCGGCACGTCGTGGCTCAAGCCAACGCGAACCTCGACGCCAGCGGCAAATTCGTCAACGATCTGGTTTCGACACGCCAATCGGGTGAGTACACGCTTGCTCCGAACGAGAGCGTCGATCTCATCGACGTGTCGCCCAAGCAGCTGGTTTCGGTCGCCGCCTCGCTGATCCCGTTCCTCGAGAACGATGATGCGAACCGTGCGCTGATGGGCTCGAACATGCAGCGTCAGGCTGTGCCGCTTCTGCAGGCAGAGGCCCCCTATATCGGTACCGGCATCGAAGCGGTCGTGGCACAGGATTCCGGGGCGGCCATCATGGCGCGACGCACCGGCGTCATCGACCAGGTCGATGCGCAGCGTATCGTCGTGCGGGCGACGGATGATCTGCATCCGGGTGATCCGGGCGTCGATATCTATCGTCTTCGCAAGTTCCAGCGCTCCAACCAGAACACATGCATCAACCAGCGCCCTCTGGTGAAGGTGGGTGATACTGTGAGCCAGGGTGAAGTAATTGCTGACGGACCGTCGACAGACATGGGCGAGCTCGCGCTCGGCAAGAACGTCGTCGTCGCGTTCATGCCCTGGAACGGCTACAATTATGAGGACTTCGATCCTGATCTCGGAGCGCATCGTGCGCGATGACGTCTTTACCTCGATCCACATCGAGGAATTCGAGGTCGCGGCGCGCGATACCAAGCTCGGCCCCGAGGAGATCACCCGCGACATTCCCAACGTCGGCGAGGAGGCACTGCGCAACCTCGACGAGGCGGGAATCGTCTACATCGGTGCCGAGGTCGGGCCGGCCGACATTCTGGTGGGCAAGATCACGCCCAAGGGCGAGAGCCCGATGACGCCGGAAGAGAAGCTGTTGCGCGCCATCTTCGGCGAGAAGGCGTCGGACGTGCGCGACACGTCGCTGCGGCTTCCGCCGGGCGATTACGGCACGGTCGTGGAGGTGCGGGTCTTCAACCGTCACGGCGTCGAGAAGGACGAGCGGGCGCTGCAGATCGAGCGTGAAGAAGTCGAGCGTCTTGCGCGAGACCGCGACGATGAGCTGGCGATCCTTGACCGCAACATTTACGCGCGTCTGCGCCAGATGATCCTCGGGAAGGTCGCCGTGAAAGGTCCCAAGGGCGTCAAGGCGAAGTCCGAGATCAACGAGGAGCTTCTGCAAACCCTGACCAAGGGGCAGTGGTGGCAGCTCGCCATCGGCGACGAGGAAGGTGCAGGCCAGGTGGAGGCGCTCCATGGTCAGTACGAGTCGCAGAAGCGGGCTCTTGAAGCGCGCTTCGAGGACAAGGTCGAGAAGGTCCGTCGCGGCGACGATCTGCCACCGGGCGTCATGAAGATGGTCAAGGTCTTCGTGGCAGTGAAGCGCAAGCTGCAGCCGGGCGACAAGATGGCCGGCCGACATGGCAACAAGGGCGTGATCTCCAAGGTCGTTCCGATGGAAGACATGCCGTTCCTCGCGGACGGCACGCCGGTCGACTTCGTCCTCAACCCGCTCGGCGTGCCGAGCCGGATGAACGTGGGCCAGATCCTCGAAACGCATATGGGCTGGGCCGCGCGCGGTCTGGGCATCCATATCGACGAAGCGCTGGGTGAATACCGCCGCAGCGGCGATATGACACCCGTGAAGGACGCCATGAAGATTGCCTATGGCGACGATGTCTGGGCCGAAGGCCTCGAGGGCATGGAAGATCAGATGTTGCTCGAAGCTGCGCAGAACGTCACCCGCGGTGTGCCGATCGCTACGCCCGTCTTCGACGGCGCGAAGGAGCACGACGTGAACGACGCGCTCAGACGGGCAGGGTTCAGCGAAAGCGGGCAATCGGATCTCTTCGATGGTCGCAGCGGCGAGAAGTTCGCGCGTCAGGTCACCGTGGGTGTCAAGTATCTGCTGAAGCTGCACCACCTCGTGGACGACAAGATCCACGCGCGCTCGACCGGGCCCTACAGTCTTGTCACGCAGCAACCCCTGGGCGGCAAGGCGCAGTTCGGCGGGCAGCGTTTCGGCGAGATGGAGGTCTGGGCCCTGGAAGCCTACGGCGCGGCCTACACCTTGCAGGAGATGCTCACGGTCAAGTCGGATGACGTGGCCGGAAGGACCAAGGTCTACGAGAGTATCGTCAAGGGCGAGGACAACTTCGAGGCCGGCGTGCCGGAGAGCTTCAACGTGCTCGTGAAGGAAGTCCGCGGCCTCGGCCTGAACATGGAACTCCTGGATGCGGAGGACGAGTGAGGCGCTCCGGCGCCTCCTCCCATTCCCTGATTTGAAGGACGCAAGATGAACCAGGAACTCACGACCAACCCGTTCAACCCGCTGGCTCCGGTCAAGACATTCGACGAGATCAAGATCTCGCTGGCCAGCCCCGAGCGGATCCTCAGCTGGTCCTACGGCGAGATCAAGAAGCCCGAGACCATCAACTACCGCACGTTCAAGCCCGAACGTGACGGCCTCTTCTGCGCGCGTATCTTCGGACCGATCAAGGACTACGAGTGCCTTTGCGGCAAGTACAAGCGCATGAAGTATCGCGGCGTCGTCTGCGAGAAATGCGGTGTCGAGGTGACGCTGCAAAAGGTCCGGCGCGAGCGCATGGGCCACATCGAACTGGCAGCACCCGTCGCGCACATCTGGTTCCTGAAGTCGCTGCCCTCCCGGATCGGCCTCATGCTCGACATGACGCTGCGAGATCTGGAACGGATCCTCTACTTCGAGAACTACGTCGTCATCGAGCCGGGCCTGACGGATCTCACCTACGGTCAGTTGATGACCGAAGAAGAGTTCAATGACGCTCAGGATCAGTACGGCATGGACGCGTTCCAGGCCAACATCGGTGCCGAGGCGATCCGCGACATGTTGGCGGCGATCGACCTCGAAGCCGAGGCGACGCAGCTTCGCGAGGATCTCAAGGAGGCGACCGGCGAGCTGAAGCCGAAGAAGATCATCAAGCGCCTGAAGATCATCGAGAACTTCATCGAGTCGGGCAACCGTCCGGAATGGATGGTCCTGACGGTCGTGCCGGTGATCCCGCCCGAACTGCGTCCGCTCGTCCCGCTGGACGGCGGCCGCTTCGCGACATCGGACCTCAACGACCTCTATCGCCGGGTGATCAACCGCAACAACCGTCTGAAGCGGCTGATCGAGTTGCGCGCGCCCGACATCATCGTTCGCAACGAAAAGAGGATGCTTCAGGAATCGGTCGATGCGCTGTTCGACAACGGCCGTCGCGGCCGGGTCATCACCGGCGCCAACAAGCGTCCGCTGAAATCGCTTTCCGACATGTTGAAGGGCAAGCAGGGCCGGTTCCGGCAGAACCTGCTCGGCAAGCGCGTCGACTTTTCGGGTCGCTCGGTCATCGTGACCGGACCCGAACTCAAGCTGCACCAGTGCGGCCTGCCGAAGAAGATGGCGCTCGAGCTTTTCAAGCCGTTCATCTACTCGCGGCTCGAGGCGAAGGGCTATTCGTCGACCGTCAAGCAGGCGAAGAAGCTCGTCGAGAAGGAGCGCCCCGAGGTCTGGGACATCCTTGACGAGGTCATTCGCGAGCACCCGGTCCTGCTGAACCGGGCGCCGACGCTGCACCGTCTGGGTATCCAGGCGTTCGAACCGGTGCTGATCGAAGGCAAGGCGATCCAGCTGCACCCGCTGGTCTGCTCGGCTTTCAACGCCGACTTCGACGGCGACCAGATGGCCGTGCACGTCCCGCTCAGCCTGGAGGCGCAACTCGAAGCGCGCGTCCTCATGATGTCCACGAACAACGTGCTGTCGCCCGCGAACGGCGCGCCGATCATCGTGCCGTCGCAGGATATGGTCCTCGGTCTCTACTACATCTCGATGCAGCGCGAGGGCATGAAAGGCGAGGGCATGGCCTTCGCCGACGTGGAAGAGGTCCAGCACGCGCTCGACGCGGGCGAAGTGCATCTGCACGCCAAGATCACCGCGCGGATCAAGCAGATCGACGACGAAGGCCAGGAAGTCGTGCAGCGTTTCGAGACCACGCCCGGCCGGGTTCGTCTCGGGGCGCTTCTGCCACTCAATGCCAAGGCGCCGTTCGAGCTGGTCAACCGCCTGCTTCGCAAGAAGGAGGTGCAGCAGGTCATCGATACCGTCTACCGCTATTGCGGCCAGAAGGAGTCGGTCATCTTCTGCGACCAGATCATGACGACCGGCTTCCGCGAGGCGTTCAAGGCCGGCATCTCGTTCGGCAAGGACGACATGCTGATCCCGGAAACCAAATGGCAAATCGTCGACCAGGTGCGCGGACAGGTGAAAGAGTTCGAGCAGCAGTACATGGACGGCCTGATCACCCAGGGCGAAAAGTACAACAAGGTGGTCGATGCCTGGTCGAAATGTTCGGATGACGTGGCTTCGGCAATGATGGCCGAAATCTCGGCCGTTCGCCGCGATGACGCCGGCGCCGAAATGGAGCCCAACTCCATCTACATGATGAGCCACTCGGGCGCCCGGGGTTCACCGGCCCAGATGAAGCAGCTGGGTGGCATGCGTGGTCTCATGGCCAAGCCGTCGGGCGAGATCATCGAGACGCCGATCATCTCGAACTTCAAGGAAGGCCTGACCGTGCTGGAGTACTTCAACTCCACCCACGGCGCCCGCAAAGGTCTGGCCGACACTGCGCTCAAGACAGCGAACTCGGGCTACCTGACCCGGCGTCTCGTGGACGTGGCGCAAGACTGCATCGTCCGGATCCACGATTGCGGCACCGACAAGGCGATCACCGCCGAGGCGGCCGTGAACGACGGTGAAGTGGTCTCGAGCCTGGCCGAGCGGATCCTGGGTCGTGTCGCCGCGGAAGACATCAAGGCGCCGGGCAGCGACGATCTGCTGATCGCCGAGGGCGGGCTCATCGACGAGCGCATGGCCGATGCGATCGAGGCGTCGGGCGTGCAGACCATTCGCATGCGCTCGCCTTTGACATGCGAGGCCGATGAGGGCGTCTGCGCGATGTGCTACGGTCGCGACCTGGCGCGCGGCACCATGGTCAACGAGGGCGAGGCTGTCGGCATTATCGCGGCCCAGTCGATCGGTGAGCCCGGTACGCAGCTGACGATGCGGACCTTCCACATCGGCGGCATCGCGCAGGGCGGTCAGCAATCGTTCCTGGAGGCGAGCCAACCTGGCAAGGTCGAGTTCCGCAACGCGAACCTGCTGACGAATGCCGCTGGCGAGAAAATCGTCGTCGGCCGCAACATGCAGTTCGTCATCGTGGACGAGAGCGGCGCCGAACGCGCAAGCCACAAGCTCGGCTACGGCACCAAGGTGTTTCCCGACGAGGGCGCCGAGGTGGCGCGCGGCGACAAACTGTTCGAATGGGATCCCTATACACTGCCAATCATCGCCGAGAAGGCCGGTGTGACGCGGTTTGTGGATCTCGTCTCGGGCCTCTCCGTGCGCGAGGACACTGACGATGCCACAGGCATGACCCAGAAGATCGTCAGCGACTGGCGGGCGGCACCGAAGTCCAATGATCTCAAGCCCGAGATCATCATCATGGACCCGGAATTGGGCGAGCCGGTGCGCAACGAGCAGGGCAATCCGGTCAGCTATCCGATGTCGGTGGACGCGATCCTGTCGGTCGAGGATGGTCAGGATGTGGTGATCGGTGACGTTGTTGCCCGTATTCCGCGTGAGGGCGCCAAGACCAAGGATATCACCGGCGGTCTGCCGCGGGTGGCGGAACTGTTCGAGGCGCGCCGTCCAAAGGACCACGCGATCATCGCCGAGATCGACGGCTACGTGAAATTCGGACGCGACTACAAGAACAAGCGCCGGATTTCCATCGAGCCGTCCGACGACACGATGGAGCCCGTCGAGTACATGGTACCCAAGGGCAAGCACATCCCCGTGGGCGAAGGCGATTTCGTCCAGAAGGGCGACTACATCATGGACGGCAACCCGGCTCCGCACGACATCCTGCGGATCATGGGGATCGAGGCGCTCGCCGACTACCTGATCGACGAGGTGCAGGACGTCTATCGACTGCAGGGCGTGAAGATCAACGACAAGCATATCGAGGTGATCGTCAGGCAGATGCTCCAGAAGTGGGAGATCCTCGACAGCGGGGAAACCACGCTGCTCAAGGGCGAGCACGTCGACAAGGCCGAGTTCGACGCGATGAACGACAAGGCGATCGGCGATGGCCGCAAGCCCGCCAGCGGAGAGCCCATCCTTCTCGGCATCACGAAAGCGAGCCTTCAGACGCGGTCGTTCATCTCGGCCGCCTCGTTCCAGGAGACAACCCGTGTGCTGACCGAGGCCTCGGTCCAGGGCAAGCGCGACAAGCTCGTCGGTCTGAAAGAGAACGTCATCGTCGGCCGGCTGATCCCTGCGGGAACCGGCGGCGCTACCCAGCGTGTCAGCCGCATCGCGGCCGAGCGGGACCTTGAGGTTCTCAAGGAGGCGCAGGCCGAGGCCGAACGCGCGGCAGCGCTGGCGGCTCCGGAGGAAGAGATCGCTGGCGAAGACGAAGGCAGCACGCTCGTCGAAACTCCGGAGGATGCCGACAAGTGAAGTCGCGTCAAAAGACCTACTGACACCACTCGACAGGAGCCCGCCACGAATGCGGCGGGCTTTTTTCATGTCCGCCTGCCTGCGCTGGCTCCCGCTTCGGGTCGCTTCCGCCGGACGAGTGTGCGATCCTCGCGGCGAACGCGATCCGGGGGGGCGGCGATGTTCCTGAGCGTCTTTGACATCTTCAAGATCGGAATCGGCCCTTCGTCGTCGCATACGATGGGTCCGATGAGTGCGGCGGCGCGCTTCCTCGACGTCCTGCGCGATCCGCAGAAGCAAAACCCGGGAACCGGCCCTCTGGCGCGACTGCAGGCCACGCTCCGCGGATCGCTCGCCTTTACCGGCAAGGGCCACGCCACCGATCGTGCCGTCGTTCTCGGGTTTCGCAGGTCTCCTTCCGGCGACGGTCGATCCGGACGAGGCCGAATTGATCGACATGGAAGTCAGGCGGACCAAGCGGATCAAGCCGCGCGACCTTGCCGAACTCGATTTCGACCCGGACGTCGATATCGTCTTCGACTATGGCGCGCCGCTGCCCGGGCACGCGAACGGGCTGGTCCTTCGCGGCCTCGACGCCGACGGGCCATATCTGGGCTGCGCGAACCTACTATTCGGTCGGTGGCGGGTTTGTTGTGGAAGAGGGCGAACTGGCGGCCGGAGAGGCGCCGGGGCCGGGCGGGGACGATGCCAAGCCGCATCCTTATCCGTTTCGCTCCGCGCGCGAGATGCTGACAATGGGCGAGGCTTCGGGTCTTACCATCGCCCAGATGAAACGCGCGAATGAGACAGCACAATTCGGTGCTGCAGATCTGGACCGGCGGCTCGCCGAAGTCGCTGCGGCGATGGAATCGTGTATCGATCGCGGTCTCAGGAAAGAGGGCGAGCTCCCGGGCGGCCTGCGCGTCCGGCGTCGGGCGAAAGCGATCCATGAGCAGCTCCTCGCCGAGCGCGGTCGCAATCAGGCGCAACCGCACGTGGTCAACGACTGGCTGTCGGTCTATGCGATGGCGGTGAACGAGGAGAACGCCGCCGGCGGTCGTGTCGTGACGTCGCCCACCAACGGGGCGGCGGGCGTTGTGCCTTCGGTGCTGCGATATTACCGCGAGCATTGCCTCGGTGCGACGAAGGCGGGGGCTCAGGACCTGCTGCTGGCGGCCGCTGCGGTCGGAGGGCTTATCAAGCACAACGCGTCGATCTCGGGCGCCGAGGTCGGCTGTCAGGGCGAAGTCGGTTCGGCCTCGGCAATGGCTGCGGCCGGTCTTTGCGCGGCCTTGGGCGGCTCCAATGCGCAGATCGAGAATGCGGCGGAGATTGCGCTCGAACACCACCTCGGCATGACCTGCGACCCGGTGGCGGGTCTGGTCCAGGTGCCCTGCATCGAGCGCAATGGTCTCGGTGCCATCAAGGCAGTCTCCGCCGCGTCGCTGGCGCTGCGTGGTGACGGTCGACATTTCATGCCACTCGACAACTGCATCGAGACGATGCGGCAGACCGGCGTCGAGATGAACGACAAGTACAAGGAGACCTCGCGCGGCGGGCTTGCGGTCAATATCCCCGAATGCTGAACGGATTGCAGCCGATGCTGCGATCGGACATTCGCTGCCCTCGGCACCGGCGGGTCCGCGCCTCGGGCGCGAGGCTTGCGCGTCCTCGCCGCTGACAGCAGTGTCGGGCGAAAGGTCGCAGGAGGAGGTCTTAGGCAATGATCCAATCCGAGAGAAGCGGCGACGTCGCTCCGAAGGTGGTCCTGCATGACTGACACGATCAGAGAATTGATCAACGGAAATGAGGGTCCGGCGCTGGGTCAGCCCGGAAAACCCGACCTGACCTATCCGGCTCTTGCGGAGGCCGTGGACAGGGTGGGGCGACAGCTTTCGCATCTTGGCATCGGCCCGGGTTGCGACGTGGCGATCGTGCTGCCGAACGGTCCGGAGATGGCCGCCGCGTTTCTAGCCGTAGGCAGCTACGCCGTCGCGGCACCCCTCAACCCCTCCTATACCGAGGACGAATTCGCTTTCTACATGGAGGATCTCGGCGCCAGACTGCTGATCACAACGGGGGACGGCGCGGCGCGGCGTGCGGCCGGGAAGCTGGGTGTGGCTGTTGCCGAGTTGGAGGTCGGTGACCTTCCGGGAGATATCCGCCTCCTCGACGTCCAGGAGGCGCCCGCCACCTGAACGGACCCGACGACGTCGCGCTCGTCCTGCACACGTCAGGCACGACCTCGCGGCCAAAGATCGTTCCTCTGACGTCGGCGAACGTCGTGGCGTCTGCGCGCAACGTGGCCCGGTCGCTTCGCCTGACATCGGCGGACAGATGCCTGAACATCATGCCGCTGTTTCACATCCATGGATTGATCGCGGCGGTGATGTCGTCGATTTCCGCAGGCGCGTCGATCACTTGCACGCCGGGGTTCGACGCGCTCAGGATGTTCGGCTGGATCGAGGAGGTACGGCCAAGCTGGTACACCGCGGTGCCGACGATGCACCAGGCGATCCTGAGCCGGGCTGCACGCAATGTCGAGATCGTGGAGCGCGCGCGGCTGCGGTTCGTCCGATCGTCTTCGGCGTCCCTGCCGGTTCCGGTCTTCCGGGAGCTGGAAAAGGTGTTCCACTGCCCGGTGATCGAGGCCTATGGGATGACCGAGGCCGCGCATCAGATGTCGTCGAACACCCTGCAAAAGCAGAAGCCGGGGACCGTCGGGCCGCCCGCGGGCCCGGAGGTTGCGGTCATGGCGCAGGACGGGCGACTGCTCGGATCGGGTGAGATCGGCGAGATCGTCATACGCGGTCCCAACGTCACGTCAGGCTACCGCAGCAATGACAAGGCCAACGCCGAGGCCTTCCGGAACGGCTGGTTCTGCACGGGAGACCAGGGTGAGATGGACGCCGAGGGATTTCTGACGATACGGGGCCGATTGAAGGAAATCATCAACCGGGGCGGCGAAAAGATCAGCCCACGCGAAGTCGACGACGTGCTCATGGAGCATCCGGCCGTCGCGCAGGTGGTGACCTTCGCCGTTCCGCACGACAAGCTGGGCGAGGACGTGGCGGCCGCGATCGTTCCCGCGGACGGGCAATCGGTCGACCCGGCCGAGCTGAGGGCCTTTGCGGCGCAGTCGCTGGCACCCTTCAAGGTGCCTCGCATCATCAAGGTCCTCGACGAGATTCCAAAGGGCGCGACCGGCAAGCTCCAGCGTATCGGCCTGGCGCAGAAGCTGGGACTCGCATGAAGATCTGCATCTTCGGGGCCGGGGCGATCGGCGGCTATCTGGCGGTTCGGCTCGCAAACAGCGGCCAGGCGGTGTCGGTCGTGGCGCGGGGTCAGCATCTGGACGCGATCAGGAAGAACGGTTTGCGGCTCTTCATCGCCGGCAAGGAAGAGATCGCCCAAGTCGATGCCACGGACGACGCGTCGGACCTCGGGCCGCAGGACTATCTCTTCATCACGCTGAAGGCACATTCGGTGCCGCCGATCGCCGAGGGGATGCGGCCGCTGATCGGTCCCGAAACCTGCATCGTAACGGGCATGAATGGAGTTCCTTACTGGTACTTCCACGGCTTGGACGAGTGGGGCGGGCAACGGATCGTGGCTGTGGATCCGGGCGGCGCGGTGAGCGCGGCCTTGCCGCCCGAGAAGGTTTGGGCTGTGTCGTCTATCCCGCCTGTGAAGTAACTGAGCCCGGCGTTATCCGTCACGTGGACGGCGACCGGTTCAGTCTGGGCGAGCCGGATGGGTCGAAGTCGGAGCGAGCACTGATGCTGGCCGAGGTCTTGCGCGCGGCTGGATTCCGGGCCCCCGTGCGGCCGCGGATCAGGGACGAGATCTGGATCAAGCTCTGGGGCAATCTGGCGTTCAATCCGCTGTCTGCGCTGACCGGCGAGACGCTGGACGTATTGGCGACGCGCCCCGACCTGCGCACCATCGCGCGGCAGATGATGGTCGAGGGGCGAATGGTGGCCGAGAAGCTCGGCACCCGGTTTGCCATCGATGTCGACAAGAGGATAGATGGCGCAGCGGCCGTGGGCGCGCACAAGACCTCGATGCTGCAGGATCTGGAGCGCGGCCGGCCGATGGAGATCGATGCCCTTGTGACGGCGGTGTCCGAACTCGGCCGCCTCACCGAAGTTCCGACGCCGGGCATCGACACGATCCTGGCCCTCGTGCGGGCGCGGGGACGGACGGCCGGCTGTTATTCGGGCTGAGGTTCTGGCTCGAAAGGCTCGAATGGCGGTGCCGCTGCTTGTTCTGAGGCTGGCCCATCCTGTTGCCTGGCAAGCTTGAAGCGAGGGAGGGACGAGGAGCCGATCGCTGCGATCTGACCGAACTTGGGGTGCGCTCCATCCGTGGGCCCAAAACTCCAAGGGCGTCTTGCCGGAACCTGGGCGGAGGACGGCGCTTTCGGTGATGTAGGGCGGCCGCTGCCGTGGTGTCCCAGATGCCGGTCGCGCCTGTGATGGCGGTGAAGGGGGCAAACCGGGCGGGGTTGAACACGAAAAGACGCGCGCCGTTGTTCTCGACAAAGTAGCCTATGTGGCTGGGGTTTCGCCGGTGTGCAGCGGCCGGAACAGGATTCCGGCCTGAACTCACTCCGCATGGTGCCTGAGCACGTCCGTCGGTTGACGGTTCCACCGTTGGGCATGCGGGGCGCCGTCCTTGTCCTGTCATCGTGACGCCGAACAGCCATTCAGAAAGCGAGTTCATCCCGTTCGCCGCCATTCCAGATTACCTTTCGGCAACGTCGCGGGGCCCGACAACCAGATGCACCAGACCGGAATGGTGGCCGGCTCCACGCGATGCTAGTGAGCGCGCAATCAACCTGCAGGTCCATCGGAATGCTTTCAGAAAACGCGCGCGGCTCGCTTATGATGACAGTGGGCATGGCGTTTTTCACCTTCAACGACGCGTGCATGAAGGCCCTCGCCGACGCGTTGCCACTTTTTGAGGCAGTTTTCCTGAGGGGTGCGGCCACCTGTGGCATCCTGGTGGCGATCTGCTGGATACGGGGCGCGCTCCATCTCCGGTTTGGCAGGAGGGATCTGCGGCTTCTGGCGGTCCGGACACTTGCGGAAACGGGCGCGGCCTATTTCTTCATCTCCGCGCTCTTTGCAGCGCCGCTGGCCAATGTGACGGCAATTCTCCAGGCGCTGCCCCTGACGGTCACGCTGGCCGCGGCCTTCGTGCTCGGCGAGCCGGTGGGCTGGCGCCGCTGGATCGCGATCGGCATCGGGTTCGTCGGGGTCCTGCTGATCGTCCGACCGGGCACCGACGGGTTCAACGTGGCGTCACTTTTCGCGCTCGTCGCAGTGGGGTGCGTTACGGTCCGCGACCTGGCCACGCGGCAGATGACGCGATCCATCCCGTCGATCATGGTGGCCCTGTCGGCGGCAATCGGCGTGACCCTGTTCGGCGCGGCGGGGTCGCTCGGAGTGGAATGGCAGCCGGTCCATGCGAAGGAGCTGCTGCAACTCGGTGGGGCGACGGTCTTCGTCATTGGCGGCTATCTTAGCCTCGTGCTCTCGGTGCGTACCGGCGAGACCGCCGCCGTCGCGCCATTTCGCTATACCAGCCTGGTCTGGGCCCTGGTTCTGGGGTTTCTGATCTTCGGGGAGTGGCCGGCCGTGCCGACACTGGTCGGTGGCGCAATCGTGGTGGCGACCGGCGTCTTCACGATCTACCGAGAACAGCGGGTGAGACGTCACGGTCCGACGCCCCTGCGGCTGCGCTGACGAGTTGTTTGCTCGTGTTGACAACCCCTGCGACTCCCCCTATACGGCGCCCACTCAGACGGTCGGACACCAGTTGCGGCCGCTATAATCAGAACGGAAATGGTCAAGATCCGGACGATGACGTCCCGATCCTCTGAACGCCAGCCGCGTTGCCCCTGCGCCAATGGGGCCATGCGGTTTTTGTGTTTTGCAAGTTTTGCAAGACGCTGATCCAGGACAAGAGTTGAAGCGGGGAACTGAACCCAAATGCCCACGATCCAGCAGCTGATCCGCAAGCCGCGGCAGCCCAAAGTGAAACGCTCCAAGTCGCTGCACCTTGAAGGCTGCCCTCAGAAGCGCGGCGTTTGTACGCGCGTCTATACCACGACGCCGAAGAAGCCGAACTCGGCCATGCGGAAGGTTGCCAAGGTCCGTTTGACCAACGGCTACGAGGTCATCAGCTACATTCCAGGTGAAAGCCACAATCTGCAGGAGCACAGCGTGGTGTTGATCCGCGGCGGCCGGGTCAAGGACCTGCCGGGCGTGCGCTACCACATTCTGCGCGGCGTGCTTGATACCCAAGGGGTCAAGGACCGCAAGCAGCGTCGTTCGAAATACGGCGCCAAGCGTCCGAAGTAAGAGGATACTGACATGTCCCGTCGCCACGCCGCCGAAAAGCGCGAAATCCTGCCCGATGCCAAGTTCGGCGATCGGGTTCTCACGAAGTTCATGAACAACCTCATGTACGACGGCAAGAAGTCCGTCGCCGAGGGCATCGTCTACGGTGCCATGGACCGTGTCGAAGGCCGTCTGAAGCGCGCTCCGATCGAAGCGTTTCACGAGGCGCTCGACAACATCAAGCCGTCGGTCGAGGTTCGCTCGCGGCGGGTCGGTGGTGCCACCTACCAGGTGCCGGTCGAGGTGCGTCCCGAGCGTCGGGAGGCTTTGGCCATCCGCTGGCTCATCGACGCCAGCCGCAAGCGCAACGAGCACACGATGGAAGAGCGTCTGGCTGCAGAGCTGGTCGACGCCGTCAACGGCCGCGGCACCGCCGTGAAGAAGCGCGAAGACACGCACAAGATGGCCGACGCCAACAAGGCGTTCAGCCACTACCGCTGGTAAACCTTTCAGCCTGAGGACACTCTCATGCCCCGCGATTATACCCTCAGCCGCTACCGCAATTTCGGCATCATGGCGCACATCGATGCCGGCAAGACCACCTGCACGGAGCGGATCCTGTTCTATACCGGCAAGTCCCACAAGATCGGGGAAGTGCATGACGGTGCTGCGACCATGGACTGGATGGAGCAGGAGCAGGAGCGGGGCATCACGATCACGTCCGCGGCGACCACGACCTTCTGGTTCCGCACCGAAGACGGCGAGAATCCAACGGGCATCTACGGCGACACGCCGAAGGAAGCCTCGTTCCGGTTCAACATCATCGATACGCCCGGACACGTCGACTTCACGATTGAAGTCGAGCGTTCGCTGGCCGTTCTTGACGGTGCGGTTGCAGTGCTCGACGCCAATGCCGGGGTGGAGCCGCAGACCGAGACGGTCTGGCGCCAGGCCGATCGCTACAAGGTTCCGCGCATCGTGTTCGTCAACAAGATGGACAAGATCGGTGCCGACTTCTTCAATTGCGTACGTATGATCAAGGATCGCACCGGGGCCATTCCGGCGCCGATCCAGATGCCCATCGGCTCGGAGGATCAGCTCGAGGGGATCGTCGATCTGATCGCCATGAAGGAGTGGGTCTGGAAGGGGGAAGATCTCGGTGCCAGCTGGGTCATCCAGGATGTCCGCGACGAGCTGAAGGACCAGGCCGCCGAGATGCGTGCTGAGCTTGTCGAACTTGCCGTTGAGCAGGACGATACTGCGATGGAGGCTTACCTCGAAGGCGAGGAGCCCGATAACGCGACCCTTCGCAGCCTGATCCGCAAGGGCACTCTGTCCATGTCCTTCGTCCCGGTTCTCGCGGGCTCGGCCTTCAAGAACAAGGGTGTGCAGCCACTTCTGAACGCGGTCATCGACTACCTGCCCGGACCCCTCGACGTGCCTCCCTACATGGGCTTTGCACCGGACGACGAAACCGAGACGCGCAATATCGCGCGTCGGGCAGATGACGGCGAGCCTTTCGCGGGGCTTGCATTCAAGATCATGAACGACCCCTTCGTCGGAACCCTGACCTTCACCCGGATCTATTCCGGAGCGATGAAGAAGGGCGACTCGATGATGAACTCAACAAAGGGCAAGCGCGAGCGTGTCGGCCGCATGATGATGATGCACTCGAACAACCGCGAGGAGATCGAGGAAGCCTTTGCAGGGGACATCATCGCGTTGGCCGGCCTCAAGGAAACGACCACGGGCGATACGCTCTGCGATCCGCAAAAGCCGGTGGTTCTGGAGACGATGACGTTCCCCGATCCGGTCATCGAGATTGCGGTCGAGCCCAAGACCAAGGCCGATCAGGAGAAGATGAGCCAGGGTCTTCAGCGGCTTGCCGCCGAAGACCCGTCCTTCCGCGTCGAGACGGACATCGAGTCCGGTCAGACCATCATGAAGGGAATGGGCGAGCTTCACCTCGACATTCTGGTCGACCGGTTGAAGCGGGAATTCAAGGTCGAGGCCAACATCGGTGCGCCGCAGGTCGCCTATCGTGAGACGGTCAGCCGTGAAGCTGAGATTGACTACACGCACAAGAAGCAGTCAGGGGGCTCCGGTCAATTCGCGCGGGTGAAGATGGTGATAACGCCGACCGAGCCGGGCGAAGGCTACAGCTTTGAGAGCCGCATCGTCGGAGGCTCGGTTCCGAAGGAGTACGTCCCGGGTGTCGAGAAGGGGATCCGGTCGGTGATGGACTCTGGTCCGCTTGCGGGCTTTCCCGTGATCGACTTCAAGGTCGCGCTGATCGACGGGGCCTATCACGATGTGGATTCGTCGGTGCTCGCTTTCGAGATCGCGGCCCGTGCTGCAATGCGTGAAGGCATGAAGAAGGCCGGTGCGAAGCTGCTCGAGCCGATCATGAAGGTCGAGGTTGTCACGCCGGACGAATATACCGGCAATATCATCGGGGACCTCACCAGCCGCCGCGGACAGGTTCAGGGTCAGGATTCGCGCGGCAACGCAGTGGTTATCAATGCGTTCGTGCCGCTGGCCAACATGTTTGGCTATATCAACAACTTGCGTTCCATGTCCTCGGGACGCGCGCAGTTCACGATGCTGTTCGATCACTACGATCCGGTCCCGCAGAACATCAGTGACGAGATTCAGGCGAAGTACGCGTAAGGCGCCGCCGAGAAACGAAGGAGACGGAAGATGGCGAAGGCAAAGTTTGAGCGCACGAAGCCGCACGTGAACATCGGCACGATCGGACACGTCGACCACGGCAAGACGACGCTGACGGCGGCGATCACGAAGTATTTCGGCGACTTCAGGGCTTACGACCAGATCGACGGTGCGCCCGAGGAGAAGGCGCGCGGGATCACGATCTCGACGGCGCACGTGGAGTATGAGACCGAGGCGCGGCACTATGCGCACGTGGACTGCCCCGGTCACGCCGACTACGTGAAGAACATGATCACGGGTGCTGCGCAGATGGACGGCGCGATCCTGGTGGTGAACGCCGCCGACGGCCCGATGCCGCAGACGCGCGAGCACATCCTTCTGGGGCGCCAGGTCGGGATCCCGACCATGGTGGTCTACCTCAACAAGGTCGACCAGGTGGATGACGAGGAGCTTCTGGAGCTCGTCGAGATGGAGGTCCGCGAGCTGCTGAGCAGCTACGACTATCCCGGCGACGACATTCCGATCATCAAGGGCTCGGCCCTGGCGGCGATGGAAGGCCGTGATCCGGAGATCGGCGAGAACTCGATCCGCGAGCTGATGGCGGCGGTTGACGAGTGGATCCCGACGCCCGAGCGGGCGGTGGACCAGCCGTTCCTGATGCCGATCGAGGACGTGTTCTCGATTTCGGGCCGCGGCACGGTCGTCACCGGCCGGGTCGAGCGCGGGGTGGTCAACGTGGGCGACGAGCTCGAGATCGTGGGCATCCGGCCGACCCGGAAGACGACCTGCACGGGCGTGGAGATGTTCCGCAAGCTGCTGGATCGCGGCGAGGCGGGCGACAACATCGGCGCGCTGCTGCGCGGCATCGACCGTGAAGGCGTCGAGCGGGGCCAGGTTCTCTGCAAGCCTGGCTCGGTCAAGCCGCACACCAAGTTCGAGGCCGAGGCCTACATCCTCACCAAGGAAGAAGGCGGCCGCCACACGCCGTTCTTCGCCAACTACCGGCCCCAGTTCTACTTCCGCACGACGGACGTGACGGGGACGGTGACGCTGGCCGAGGGCACCGAGATGGTGATGCCGGGCGACAACGTGTCGTTCACGGTGGAGCTGATCGCGCCGATCGCCATGGAGGAGAAGCTGCGCTTCGCCATCCGCGAGGGCGGCCGCACCGTCGGCGCCGGCGTCGTCTCCAAGATCATCGAGTGATAAACGCCCGCGATGTGGGGCGCGAGTTTCGCGCTCCACCTCTCGCGAGGTTCTTGAAAGGCAAGAACACATGGCACTTCAAAGCCAGAATATCCGGATCCGCCTGAAGGCGTTCGACTACCGTGTCCTGGACGCCAGTACCCAGGAGATCGTGAACACTGCCAAGCGGACAGGCGCGCAGGTTCGCGGCCCGATCCCGCTGCCAAACAAGATCGAGAAGTTCACCGTCCTGCGCGGCCCCCACGTTGACAAGAAGTCGCGTGACCAGTGGGAGATCCGTACGCACAAGAGGCTGCTCGATATTGTCGATCCGACGCCACAGACCGTGGATGCGCTGATGAAGCTCGACCTCGCCGCAGGCGTGGACGTCGAGATCAAGGTATAGGGAGGGCAATCATGTTGCGCTCTGGCGTAATTGCAAAGAAAGTCGGTATGACCCGGCTGTTCCTCGAGGATGGCCGGCAGGTGCCGGTTACCGTGCTTCAACTCGACAGTCTGCAAGTGGTCGCTCAACGAACGACGGACCGCGATGGGTATTCTGCCGTACAGCTCGGTGCTGGCGCGGCGAAGCCCAAACGAGTATCGAAGTCGATGCGTGGGCATTTCTCGGTCGCGAACGTTGCTCCGAAACGGAAGCTGGCGGAATTCCGGGTGGCCCCGGAGAACCTCATCCAGATGTCGGTGAGGAGATTACTGCGGACCACTACTTCGAAGGCCAGTTCGTCGATATCAGCGGGACTTCGATCGGCAAGGGCTTCGCCGGAGCAATGAAGCGGCATAACTTCGCCGGACTGCGTGCCAGCCACGGAGTTTCGATCAGCCACCGCTCCCACGGCTCTACGGGACAGTGTCAGGATCCTGGCAAGGTCTTCAAGGGCAAGAAGATGGCGGGCCACATGGGCGCCGCGCGGGTGACCACCCAGAACCTGCAAGTCGTTCGGACGGATGCCGAACGCGGTCTGATCATGGTCAAGGGCGCGGTACCCGGCTCGAAGGGCGGATGGGTCACGATCAAGGATGCGGTGAAAAAGCCGACGCCCGAAAACGTGATTTATCCCGCCGCGCTGAAATCTGCTGGCGAAGAAGCGAAGCGTCTTGCCGAAGAGGCCGCTGCCCAGGCGGCCGCCGAGGAAGAGGCCGCACGCCAGGCTGCTGTCGAAGCTGAAGCCGCCGAGCAGGCCGCCGCGCTGAAGGCGGCTGAAGCCGAAACGCCGGAAGGCGAAGGCGACGCCCAGAAGGAGGGTGGTGACGATGAAAGCTGAGGTTATCAAGCTCGATACGTCGAGCGCCGGGGAAATTGAGCTCTCCGACGACGTCTTCGGTCTCGAGCCGCGTGCGGACATCCTGCATCGCGTCGTCCGCTGGCAGCGCGCGCGGGCCCAGCAGGGCACGCACAAGGTCAAGACGAGGTCGGAGACGAGCTACTCCACCAAGAAGATCTATCGGCAGAAAGGCACCGGTGGAGCGCGCCACGGCGACAGGAACGCGCCGATCTTCCGGAAGGGTGGAGTCTACAAGGGCCCGACGCCACGTAGCCACGCCCATGATCTTCCGAAGAAGTTCCGCAAGCTTGGCCTCAAACATGCTCTCTCGTCGAAAGCCGCGACAGGCAATCTGATCGTTCTCGACCATGCTGCCTTGGAATCGGCCAAGACCGCGACGCTTGCGAAGGCAGCGAAGGAGCTTGGTTGGAAGCGCGTCCTGATCATCGACGGCTTGGACGTCGACGAGAATTTCGCGCGCGCTGCGGCGAATATCACGGGGATAGACATCCTCCCGTCGATGGGTGCGAACGTCTACGACATCCTCAAGCGCGACACGCTGGTGATCACGAAGGCCGGCCTTGAAGCTTTGGAGGCGCGTCTGAAATGAGTACCAAGACCGAACATTACGACGTCATCCGCAAGCCGGTGATCACGGAAAAGGCGACCATGGCTTCCGATGCGAACGCGGTTGTCTTCGAGGTCGCGATGAATGCAGCCAAGCCGCAGATCAAGGAGGCGATCGAAAGCCTCTTCGGCGTGAAGGTAAAAGCGGTGAACACCACCGTCACAAAAGGCAAGACCAAGCGCTTCCGCGGCATCGCGGGCCGGCGCAAGGATGTCAAGAAGGCTTACGTGACCCTCGAAGAGGGAAACACGATAGACGTCTCTACGGGTCTTTGATAGAAGGTCGCGAATCTGCGGCCCCCTGAGTGGGGCCGTGGTCTTTTTCTGCTCCATCCATGTCGGTGGGGTGTTCGACGGGCGGGAGGCTCTGCTTGTCGAAGCGGATCTAAGTTCGAAGCAAACGGAAGACAGGAAGCATGGCACTCAAGTCGTACAAGCCGACGACGCCGGGCCAGCGCGGGCTGGTGCTGATCGACCGTTCGGAGCTTTGGAAAGGTCGTCCGGTCAAGGCCCTCACTGAGGGATTGACCAAGAAGGGCGGCCGGAACAATACCGGACGGATCACAATGCGTCGCCGCGGCGGCGGAGCGAAGCGGCTCTATCGTATCGTCGATTTCAAGCGCACTAAGCGCGATATGAACGCCGTCGTGGCGCGGATCGAATACGATCCCAACCGAACCGCGTTCATCGCGCTAATCCAGTACGAGGACGGCGAACAGGCCTACATCCTGGCGCCGCAGCGTCTGGCGATCGGTGACAAGATCATCGCAGGCGAAAAGGTCGATGTGAAGCCAGGCAACGCTATGCCGTTTCATGGCATGCCCATTGGCACGATCGTTCATAATATTGAGCTCAAGCCGGGCAAGGGCGGTCAGATCGCACGCGCGGCGGGAAGCTATGCCCAGTTCGTCGGTCGTGACGGCGGCTATGCCCAGATCCGGCTCAGCTCTGGCGAACTCCGGATGGTACGCCAGGAATGCATGGCAACCATCGGCGCGGTCTCCAACCCGGACAACTCTAACCAGAATCTGGGGAAGGCGGGCCGCAATCGTCATCTCGGCAAACGCCCGAGCGTGCGAGGTGTCGTGATGAACCCTGTCGATCACCCGCATGGTGGTGGGGAGGGTCGGACGTCCGGCGGCCGACATCCGGTCACTCCGTGGGGTAAGCCCACGAAGGGTGCTCGTACCCGCAACAAGAACAAGGCGTCGTCGAAGCTGATCCTGCGCTCGCGTCACGCCAAGAAGAAGGGCCGGTAGAAATGTCGCGTTCCGTTTGGAAGGGGCCTTTCGTCGACAGCTACGTGCTGAAGAAGGCCGAAAAAACCCGTGAGTCCGGCCGCAAAGAGGTCATCAAGATCTGGTCGCGCCGCTCCACGATCCTGCCGCAATTCGTTGGGCTGACCTTTGGTGTCTACAACGGTCACAAGCACATCCCCGTGCTCGTCTCGGAGGATATGATTGGTCAGAAGTTTGGCGAGTACTCGCCGACCCGTACCTATTACGGCCACGCGGCCGACAAGAAAGCGAAGCGGAGGTAAGCGATGGGCAAGGAAAAGAACTCCCGCCGCGTCGCGGAGAACGAAGCGATGGCCAAGGCGCGGATGCTTCGTACGTCCCCGCAAAAGCTCAACCTGGTTGCTGCGCTTATTCGGGGCAAGAAGGTCGAACGCGCTCTGGCGGACCTCACGTTCTCGAAGAAGCGTATTTCGCAGGACGTCAAGAAGTGCCTGCAATCGGCAATCGCGAATGCCGAGAACAATCATAACCTGGACGTTGACGAACTTGTCGTCGCCGAGGCGTATGTGGGCAAGAACCTGACGATGAAGCGCGGTCGTCCCCGTGCGCGTGGCCGGTTCGGACGGATCATCAAGCCGTTCTCCGAACTGACGATCAAGGTCCGCCAAGTCGAGGAGCAAGCGTAATGGGTCACAAGGTAAATCCGATCGGCCTGCGTTTGCAGGTCAACAGAACCTGGGACAGCAGGTGGTACGCGGACACGAAGGAATACGGTGATCTTCTCCTGGAAGACATCAAGATCCGCGAGTTCATCCGCGAGGAATGCAAGCAGGCGGGTGTCTCCAGGGTGATCATCGAGCGACCGCACCGGAAGTGTCGTGTGACGGTTCACACCGCGCGTCCCGGCGTCATCATCGGCAAGAAGGGCGCGGATATCGAGACGCTCCGCAAGAAACTTGCCCAGATGACGGATAGCGAGTTGCATCTCAACATTGTGGAGGTGCGCAAGCCGGAACTCGACGCTCAGCTTGTTGCGGAGTCGATCGCGCAACAGCTTGAGCGCCGGGTCAGCTTCCGCCGCGCGATGAAGCGCTCGGTACAGAACGCGATGCGGATGGGGGCCTTGGGGATCAGGGTCAACGTCGCAGGTCGTCTCGGCGGCGCGGAAATCGCGCGGACCGAGTGGTACCGAGAGGGACGGGTTCCGTTGCATACATTGCGGGCGGACATCGATTATGCGCTGGCAGAGGCGAAGACGCCCTACGGGATTATCGGAATCAAGGTCTGGATCTTCAAGGGCGAGATCCTTGAACATGACCCGTCCGCGCGGGACCGTCGCCAGCAGGAACTGCAGGAAGGTCCCGCTTCGCGCGGCGGCCGCCGATAAGGGGCTAGATAGATGCTGCAACCAAAGCGCACGAAGTTCCGCAAACAGCACAAGGGCCGGATTCACGGCGAAGCGAAAGGTGGATTCGAGCTGGCATTCGGAACATTCGGCCTCAAGGCCGTCCAGCCCGAGCGTGTAACAGCGCGCCAGATCGAGGCCGCCAGACGTGCCATGACGCGTCACATGAAACGTCAGGGTCGTGTGTGGATCCGTATCTTCCCGGACACTCCGGTGACTTCCAAGCCGACAGAAGTTCGCATGGGTAAAGGTAAGGGCTCCGTCGATTTCTGGGCGGCGAGGGTAAAGCCTGGCCGGATCATGTTCGAGATCGACGGCGTCGCCGAGCCGATCGCTCGTGAGGCCCTCCGCCTCGCCGCAATGAAGCTGCCGATCAAGACGCGCACCGTAATCCGCGAGGACTGGTAGGGCGAGAAGCCTTCAGCATCGATGCGACAAGCTCTGGTGAGGCTCCGCCGGGCGACCGGTGGGGCCCTTTTCGTTGAACGTCTCGGTGGGTAATTCGTAAGCATCTGGCGCAGGCTAGGGGGCGTCGGGTTTCCCTCTCGTTGGCCATCATGCGTTCGATGACATCCGGTTCCCGTTGGCGGTCGATCAGGAACTGGCGGATGCCGCCGCGCCATGTCCGGACGTCGGCCAGGAACTCCTGCAGGCTTTCGATGCCGCGGTCCGTGAGGGTGGTGATGCCTTCCTTGGTGGCGTCGTGACCTGGATCATCTCGCCGAGGTCGATGTCGGCGGAGTTCCGGCTGATCACCCCGATCAGTTCGGGGCTCTCGCCGATCGTCTTGCCGACCTACTCGATACTGCAGACCTGGGTGGTGCGGGCCATCAGGCTGCCTTCTGCTGCGCAAGGTGCGACCGCCAGTTCCACGGGAGCAATTCCGGCAGCCTCGAGACCGGCGGGTTGGGCATTCGGGCGAGGACGTCCGCCAGCCAGGGTGAGGCAGGATCGTGGCGCCAGTGGCGCCGCGAAAGCCTGCCGAACGGATCGATGTCGGTGAGCTTGGCGGTCACGATCAGGGTGGACGTGAAGGCTGCCCGGTCACCGCCGCGCTCGGACCCGGCAAAGAGCCAGCTCTTCCTGCCGAGCGCCACTCCGCGCAGCGCTCTCTCGGCGCAATTGTTGGTCAGACAGATCCGCCCGTCCTCGAGGAACAGGGTGAAGGTGGGCCAACGGCCCTTCTTGAACATGTAGTCGATGGCCTTGGCGACATCGGCGTGCCTCGGCATCTGGGCGCGCTCGACCTGCAACCGGTCACGCAAACCCTCGAGCAACGGGCGTGACAGCCGCTGCCGGGCTTCGCGCCGCGCCTCGGCGCTCAAGCCGTTGAGCTCACGCTCGATGTCGAAGAGGGCGTCGATGCGCGTCACCGCCTCCAGCGCGACCGGCGAGCTGTCATGCGCGGGCTTGCCCTTGCGGATCCTGCCGGCGATGTCGGCGATGTCGGCGAGGACGAAGAACTTCCTGCGTGCATGCGCCCAACACAGCGCGCCGGTCACCGGCCCCGGCTCGCGGTCGGCCCGATACAGATCGTTGTATCCGCCGTAGGCGTTCACGGCGCTTACGCGGCCCCACCGGGGCCACGGTCCCCGTGAACCCTGCAGAGGACCCCCTGCCATCCCTCGAGAGGCCGGTTCGGGTGGGTCTTCTCGCGGTCGGGGGAGAAGTGGAGCGAGGCCGTGACCGCCACGGGTTCGACGGAATGGCCGAGCGCGGCGGGGGAGCGCCCCACCGGCGAACGGTCGATAATCCCGGATGCAGGTCCAAAGCAGTTCTTGAACCAATGGCGCACAATGGCTCGCCGTCCTCGCCCATCTTCATGTGGTCGATCAGCCGGGCCCGCCGCTCGGAACTCTTGCCGTCCTGTTCGCGCCGCAGCTTGGCGATCTCGAGACGCAGCGCCTTGATCACCGCCTCGGTGGCCGAGGCCAGGGCGCCGGCCCGTGCAGGCTCGGCCTCGGCGGTCGCCGCGCGGAGCGTCTCCACCTCTGCCCGCGCCTCCGTCGCCGCGAGCGCGGCACGCAAACGAGCGAGTTCGGCGGCTGCATCCGAGACCGACCACGCCGGTTTCGGGGTTACGCCGGCCGATCCCTTCCAGAAGATAGCCGAGCTGAGCCGCAGAAATCTGCCCTGCCTCGCCGGACCGGCTCACCGGCCAGATGAACTTGCTCGCCTGCTCTCTCGGACGGAGCGCGTTCGCAGGCTCGCCCTCCAGCCGCTTCGCATAGAGCGACATGCCGACACCGTCGTGCCAAAGGATCTTCACGAGATCGCCGCGCTCGCCACCGGTCTCGAACGCATGGCGACACGATGGCTCAGTAGCAGAATATCCCTGCCGCGTGCGGATCGCGCCCAAGCCCCTCCTGGACCTGCAGCGCCAGCGTGTTCAGGGGTCGCCAGCGGTTGCGCCACCGGTTCGAGAAACCGCTGGCCACCCGCATGCCGGTGACGCCACCCGCGCCCCCGACCTTCACGGCCGCGGCGAAGGCAATCATCGGCCGTCCACCACGAGCAGGAGCCGGGCCAGCGCCTCCGGGTCCAGGTTGGCCGGAACCACGAGCTGACGCCCGTTCGTCAGCGCGATCTCGACCCTCGCCCCCGGGTTCGACCGGGGCGGCGCCGATGCCGAGGCCGGCGGCGCGCCGCATCCGCTGCGGACAGGACTTCGATCTCGGGGTCGGATGCAAGGTCGACCATGAGCTCGGACCTGCAACTCGAGCCGCAATCTCGTCAGGCTGCCCTCACCGGAGGGATCCGTTTCGGTTGTCTCACAGGCGCAATCTGCCTGGGGTTTGTCGCGAGAGTACTCGGGCAAGCCTGCGTTCACTGGTTTCTGGTGGCTTGGCGCCTGAGGTCTCCTCGGACCAGTGAAACTCGAACGAGATCTTGGATCCGTGCTTGCCAAGGTCTGGTCCCCGCCAGCAGGGCCGCAATCTGCATGGACATGCCGTGGTTTCAATGGATTTCCATAGTACTCTGCTGCTCGAAGCACGTAGCGATCAGGTGCGATCTAAGGAATCATGCTCGGGATCGACACGGTTCGCCACAGAATTCTTTGCGGTAGTTCAATTTTGTGAGTAGCGACTCCGCTGTTGCAATCGCATTTTGACGTCGACTGGATGCCACATGCGCTTGATGTCCGAGAGGCTCCAGGAACAGGATGGGCACCGTCGCTGGAAGTCTTCGATAGTGCAGGATGACAGTCCTTCTTCGGAAGTCGAGCGCTGCGGGCAACTTAAATCAATCGCTCCCGCATGCAACAAAGAAATGAACGGTTGCGGCGCGACCGCTGCGCAGCTATACGCGCCACTCATTCACGAACTCCACGGGAATCAGCGTTACCCGAATGACGGGGCGCTTCCGTGATGTTGAAAGGAAACTAACCATGGCAACGACCGCCAAGGTTCTCCGGGACAAGACACCCGACGAGCTGCGTGATCAGCTGGCGAACCTGAAGAAGGAAGCGTTCAACTTGCGTTTCCAGCAGGCTACCGGGCAGCTCGAGAATACGGCGCGCATGCGCCAGGTTCGGCGTGACACTGCGCGCGTTGCGACCATCCTCACCCAGAAGGCACTCGCCGCCGCGACGGAGGTCAACTAAATGCCGAAGCGTATCCTCCAGGGGCGGGTGACGAGCGACAAGAATGACCAGACCGTCACGGTTCTGGTCGAGCGGCGCTACACGCACCCGTTGCTGCACAAGACCGTGCGCGCATCAAAGAAGTATCGCGCTCACGACCCGAAGAACGAATTCAAGACCGGCGATGTTGTCCGCATTCAGGAATGCGCGCCGGTTTCCAAGTCGAAGCGCTGGGAGGTGGTGGCTCAGGCCTGACCACCCCCGGTTTGATCGAAACCCTGGCGGCATGACCGTCAAAGGTCGGGAGAAACCAAATGATCCAGATGCAGACCAATCTGGATGTCGCTGACAATTCCGGCGCACGCCGGGTTCAGTGCATCAAGGTTCTCGGCGGGTCCAAGCGGAGATACGCCGGCGTAGGCGACATCATTGTCGTCAGCGTCAAGGAGGCAATCCCGCGCGGCCGCGTCAAGAAGGGCGACGTCCGCAAGGCCGTTGTCGTCCGTACCGCGAAGGAAGTCCGTCGCGAAGACGGTACGGCCATCCGGTTCGACCGCAATGCGGCCGTGATCCTCAACAACAATAACGAGCCTGTGGGCACCCGGATTTTCGGCCCGGTGGTTCGCGAACTGCGCGCGAAGAACTTCATGAAGATCATCTCGCTGGCTCCGGAGGTGCTCTGATGGCTGCAAAGCTTCGCAAGGGCGACAAGGTCGTGGTGCTCGCCGGCAAGGACAAGGGTAAGCGGGGCGAGATCACGCGCGTGATGCCCAAGGATAACAAGGCAGTCGTTGATGGCGTCAATATCGCCGTGCGGCACCAGCGCCAGTCGCAGACCAGCCAAGGCGGCCGGGTGCCGACCGCTATGCCGATGGATCTGTCCAATCTTGCTCTGATCGACGGCAACGGCAAGGCCACGCGCGTTGGCTTTCGTGTCGAGGACGGTAAGAAAGTCCGGTTCGCCAAGTCGACGGGAGATGTGATCTGATGCTAGATTCCGCTAATTACATCCCGCGCCTGAAGAGCCAGTACCGCGACACGATCCGCGCGGCTCTGAAGGAGGAGTTTGGTTACGGCAACGACATGATGATCCCTCGGCTCGAGAAGATCGTCCTGAATATCGGTTGTGGTGCCGAGGCCGTGAAGGATTCCAAAAAGGCCAAATCGGCCCAAGACGATCTCTCGCGGATCGCCGGTCAGAAGGCCGTCGTGACCAAGGCGAAGAAGTCAATCGCTGGTTTTCGTGTTCGTGAGGAAATGCCGCTCGGGGCGAAAGTGACGCTTCGAGGCGATCGGATGTATGAGTTTCTCGACCGCCTTGTCACCATCGCGATGCCGCGTATCCGCGACTTCCGCGGCGTTTCTGGCAAAAGTTTCGACGGGCGGGGCAATTACGCCACGGGTCTGAAGGAGCACATCGTGTTTCCTGAGATCGAGTACGACAAGGTCGACGAGGTGTGGGGCATGGATATCGTGATCTGCACCAACGCCGAAACCGATGCGGAAGCGAAGGCGCTGTTGAAGCACTTCAACATGCCGTTCAACAGCTGACCTCAGGGGATATCATGGCCAAGAAAGCAATGATCGAACGCGAGAAGAAGCGTCAGCGGCTGGTGGAGCAATACGCCGCCAAGCGGGCGCAACTCAAGGAAATTGCGAACGACGAGACGAAGTCGATGGAGGAGCGTTTCAAGGCGCGCCTCAAGCTTGCGAAACTTCCTCGGAATTCCTCGCCGTCGCGTCTTCATAACCGCTGCCAGCTGACCGGCCGGCCGCATGCCTACTATCGGAAGCTGAAGATGAGCCGCATCGCGCTTCGTGAGCTTGGCAGCCAGGGTCAGATCCCTGGCCTGGTCAAGTCGAGCTGGTAAGGAGGGTTCGAGATGACTGATCCTCTTGGGGATATGCTCACCCGCATCCGCAACGCGCAGATGCGAGGTAAGTCCACAGTTCGGACTCCGGCTTCGAAGATCCGTGCCTGGGTTCTCGACGTGCTCGCCGACGAGGGCTACATCCGTGGCTACGAACGGGCCGAGAATGGTCTCGGCCATCCGGAGCTCGAAATCAGCTTGAAGTATTACGAGGGCACGCCGGTCATCCGCGAAATGAAGCGGGTCTCGAAGCCGGGCCGCCGCGTCTACATGGCTGCTCGGGATCTTCCGGCGCCGCGCCAGGGTCTTGGCGTTTCCATCGTCTCGACGTCGAAGGGCGTGATGTCGGATGCTTCCGCTCGCCAGGCCAATGTCGGCGGCGAAGTGCTCTGCACAGTGTTCTGAGGAGGGCGGTATGTCTCGTATTGGGAAAAAGCCGGTTGAGCTGCCGTCGGGGGTCGAGGCCTCCATATCCGGCCAGACCGTCGAGGTGAAGGGGCCGAAGGGCACCCGCTCGTTCACGGCGACAGATGATGTGAACCTGACCATCGGAGGTGGTACGGTCACGGTCGAGCCGCGCGGCAAGTCGAAACGTTCCCGGCAGCAGTGGGGCATGAGCCGCACGATGGTCGCGAACCTTGTTCAGGGTGTATCTTCGGGGTTCAAGAAGGAGCTCGAGATCCAGGGCGTCGGCTATCGCGCTCAGATGCAGGGGAACATCCTCAAGCTGAACCTCGGCTTGAGCCACGAGGTCAACTTCGAAGTCCCGCAGGATGTGACTGTGACGACGCCGAAGCAGACCGAAATCGTGGTCGAGGGCATCGACGAGCAGAAGGTTGGCCAGGTGGCCGCAAACATCCGCGAGTGGCGGCGGCCGGAGCCCTACAAGGGCAAGGGTATCCGTTACAAGGGCGAATTCATCTTCCGCAAGGAAGGCAAGAAGAAGTAAGGCTGCGAAAAATGACGAACAAGAAGAGAGATCTGTTCCTCAAGCGCCGCCTGCGCACGCGGAACAAGCTTCGTACTCTGGCCGCCGGGCGTCCGCGCCTGTCGGTTCACCGTTCGAGCAAGAACATCAGTGTCCAGCTGATCGACGATGCGGAAGGTCGCACTGTTGCATCGGCTTCGAGCCTCGAAAAGGAACTCGGCGTTCTCGGCAAGAACAACGTCGAGGCCGCGTCCGCGATTGGTCGGGCGATTGCCGAGCGCGCCAAGAAGGCCGGTGTCGAGGAGTGTTATTTCGATCGCGGTGGCTTCCTGTTTCACGGTCGCATCAAGGCGCTGGCCGATGCTGCCCGTGAGGGCGGTCTGAAGTTCTGAAGGAGACGAGAATGGCAAGAGAACATCAGGGTGGTAGAGGTCGTCGCGATCGCGACGAAAAGCCCGAATTCGCCGATCGTCTCGTGGCGATCAATCGTGTCAGCAAAACGGTCAAGGGTGGCAAGCGCTTCGGCTTTGCTGCGCTCGTGGTCGTTGGCGATCAGAAAGGTCGTGTCGGTTTCGGCAAGGGGAAGGCCAAGGAAGTCCCCGAAGCCATCCGCAAGGCCACCGAACAGGCCCGGCGCGCGATGATCCGGGTCCCGCTTCGCGAGGGCCGTACGCTTCACCATGACACCGAAGGCCGACATGGCGCGGGTCGTGTCGTCATGCGAACGGCGCCTACCGGCACCGGCATCATCGCGGGCGGCCCGATGCGCGCGGTCTTCGAGATGCTGGGTATCCAGGATGTCGTGGCCAAGTCGCTCGGCAGCCAGAACCCCTACAACATGATCCGCGCTACGCTGGACGGCCTGAAAAGCGAGCAGTCGCCTCGTTCGGTGGCTCAACGGCGAGGCAAGAAGGTTGCCGATATCCTTCGGCGCGGGGACGAACCCGAACCGGCCGCTGAGCCGGCAGAAGCCTGAGGAGACGCACGATGGCCAAGACGATCGTCGTGAAGCAGGTGGGTTCGCCCATCCGTCGCCCCGAGAAGCAGCGCAAGACGCTTGATCGGTTTGGGGCTCAATAAGATGCACAAGACCCGGGAGCTTGAGGATACACCTGCCGTGCGTGGCATGGTCAACTCGATCCCCCATCTGGTGCAGATCGTGGAGGAGCGGGGATAAACGACCCGCTCAGCCTTGCTGAGGCCCGCCGGAAGGGCGGGTTCGATACTCATATTTGACAGCCGCGGTCGGTCCCTTGTCGCTCGGGGCCGCATCCGGCGAGGAGAAGCGACATGAAGCTCAACCAACTGTCCGACAATCCGGGGGCGACGAAGCGCAAGAAGCGCGTCGGCCGCGGTCCCGGATCGGGCCTCGGCAAAACCGCCGGGCGCGGCATCAAGGGCCAGAAGTCCCGTTCTGGTGTGGCGATCAACGGATATGAGGGCGGACAGATGCCGCTCTACCAGCGTCTGCCGAAGCGTGGCTTCAACAAGCCGAACCGCAAGCAGTTCGCCGTGGTGAATATCGGTTTGATCCAGAAATTCGTGGATGCCGGCAAGCTTGGTGAAGAAATCACCGAGACCGAACTGGTCGACAGCGGGCTTATCCGGCGCAAGCGAGATGGCATCCGCCTGCTGGCGAAGGGCGAAGTGACCTCGAAGCTGGTTCTGACGGTCGCCGGCGCATCGAAGGCGGCGGTCGAGGCAGTCGAGAAGGCCGGAGGCTCGGTAACCGTGACTTCCGCGTCGGCAGCAGAATAAGACGTTGTGGGCGGGCGCTGGCCCGCTTACATCCGCTCAAGGTTTTCCAAGCGCCGCCGACCGGAAACCGGTTCGGCGGCGCTGTCATGAAAGAGACACGCGATGGCATCGGCAGCAGAACAAATGGCGGCCAACCTCAGCTGGGGCACTTTTGGCAAGGCAACCGAGCTCAGGCAGCGCATCCTTTTCACCCTGGCCCTCCTGATCGTCTACCGCCTCGGGACCTACATCCCTGTTCCCGGAATCGACGGCGGGGCGCTGCGGGAGTTCATGGATCAGGCGGTGGCCGGAATTGGTGGCATCCTCAACATGTTCACCGGCGGTGCCATCAGCCGAATGGGAATCTTCGCGCTTGGCATCATGCCCTACATCTCGGCGTCGATCATCATCCAGTTGATGTCTGCGATGGTGCCGCAGCTCGAGCAACTGAAAAAGGAAGGCGAGCAGGGTCGGAAAAAGATCAACCAGTACACCCGCTACGGCACGGTCCTGCTGGCGACGTTCCAGGCCTACGGTCTTGCTGTCAGTCTCGAGGCGGGTGACCTGGTGACCGACCCCAGCTGGTTCTTCCGCATCTCCTGCGTCATTACGCTCGTCGGCGGCACGATGTTCCTGATGTGGCTGGGTGAACAGATCACGTCCCGCGGAATCGGCAACGGAATTTCGCTGATCATCTTCGTCGGGATCATTGCCCAGGTGCCCGCTGCGCTCGCGCAGTTTCTCAGCCAGGGCCGTTCGGGGGCGCTGAGCCCCGCCATCATCATCGGGGTGATCCTCGTCGTCATTGCGACGATCACGTTCGTGGTTTTCATGGAGCGCGCGCTGCGCAAAATCCACATCCAGTACCCGCGCCGGCAGGTAGGGATGAAGGTATATGACGGGGGTTCGTCGCATCTGCCGATCAAGGTCAATCCGGCAGGCGTGATCCCCGCGATCTTCGCATCGTCATTGCTGCTGCTTCCGACCACGCTCGCGACTTTCTCGGGTCAGCAGACCGGTCCGTTCATGTCGACCCTTCTGGCGTATTTCGGCCCGGGACAACCGCTCTACCTCGCATTCCTGACGGGGATGATCGTCTTCTTCACGTTCTTCTACACGTTCAACGTGTCCTTCAAGACTGACGACGTGGCGGATAACCTAAAAAACCAGAACGGCTTCGTGCCCGGAATCAGACCGGGCAAGAGGACGGAGGAATACCTAGATTACGTGGTGACGCGCATTCTTGTGCTCGGCTCGGCCTACCTCGCGTTCGTCGTGCTCCTACCTGAAATCCTGCGAAGTCAGTTGGCCATACCGTTCTACTTTGGCGGCACCTCGGTTTTGATTGTGGTGTCAGTGACGATGGACACGATCAATCAGGTGCAATCTCATTTGCTTGCGCATCAATA
This sequence comes from uncultured Alphaproteobacteria bacterium, assembly GCA_963709765.1. GTDB lineage: Bacteria > Pseudomonadota > Alphaproteobacteria > Rhodobacterales > Rhodobacteraceae > Roseitranquillus. The sequence continues at coordinate 351,348 of CAVPXL010000003.1, forward strand.
CGAGGGATTGATAGAGAAATCCCAGCTGCGCGGCAAACGGCGCGGGAAAAAAGGGACAGCCAGACGATGAACATCATCCTCCTCGGGCCGCCTGGCGCCGGAAAGGGAACCCAGGCGCGCCGGCTCGTCGAGGAGCGAGGCATGACGCAGCTGTCGACTGGCGACATGTTGCGTGCCGCCCGGACGAGCGGCACCGAGGTTGGGCGGCGCGTTGCTGCGGTGATGGACCGCGGCGATCTCGTGACCGACGAGATTGTCATCGGGCTGATCCGGGAAAAGCTGGAACAGGCGCCGCAAGGCAGCTTCATTTTCGATGGGTTTCCCAGAACACTCGCGCAGGCCGATGCGCTAGGAGAGTTGCTGACGTCGCTGGGGCGCAGTCTTGACGCCGTGATCGAGATGAACATCGACGACGAGGCGCTGGTCGCGCGGGTTTCTGGGCGCTTCACATGCGCGACGTGCGGCGCAGTCTACCATGACGTTACGCGACAGCCCGAGCAGAGTGGCATATGCGACGAGTGTGGCGGAACGACGTTCGTCCGGCGCCAGGACGACAACGAGGTTGCACTGCGGAACCGTCTGTTGGAGTACTACAAGAAGACGTCGCCGCTGATCGGCTACTATTACGCGAAGGGGCGCCTCTCGAGCGTGGATGGTCTCCAGCCGATCGATGCGGTGGCTGCGCAGATCGCAGAGGTCCTGCACCGTTCGACTTAGGCACTTGACGCGCAACGTCAGGTTCCGTACCTCACGCCATCCCGGCGGGAATCGGTCTTGCGTCCGTTTTCCGTCCTCATCGAACAGCTGTAACCCGAGAGAAGGCTGTCTCGGGTTTGACGTTGTGAAAAAAGGTTCTGGCATCACGGAACCGCAACGAAAGGATACTGCCAAGTGGCACGAATTGCCGGCGTCAATATTCCAAGCGCCAAGCGTGTTCCGATCGCGCTCACATACATCACGGGCATCGGTCCCTCGTCTGCCAAGACCATCTGCGAAGCCGTTGGCGTGGACGAAAGTCGGCGCGTCAACGAGCTGAGCGATGCTGAGGTCCTTGCGATCCGAGAGCACATCGACGCCAATTTCTCGGTCGAGGGTGATCTTCGGCGTGAGGTCCAGATGAACGTCAAGCGCTTGATGGATTTGGGTTGCTATCGTGGGCTGCGCCATCGTCGGAACCTTCCTGTTCGCGGCCAGCGCACGCACACAAATGCCCGCACCCGCAAGGGTCCGGCGAAGCCGATCGCCGGCAGGAAGAAGTAGGGGGCGCAGCAATGGCACGTGATCGTCGCACGACGACCCGCAAGAAGGTCTCGAAGAACATCGCCACGGGTGTGGCGCATGTGAATTCGTCGTTCAACAATACCAAGATCCTGATCTCCGACGTACAGGGCAACGCGATTGCCTGGTCGTCCGCCGGCACGATGGGTTTTAAGGGCAGCCGGAAGTCGACGCCTTATGCAGCTCAGATGGCTGCCGAGGATGCTGGCCGCAAGGCGCAGGAGCACGGCGTCCGCACGCTCGAAGTCGAAGTGCAAGGCCCCGGTTCCGGTCGCGAAAGCGCACTGCGCGCGCTCGCGGCCGTGGGATTCAACATCACGTCGATTCGTGACGTGACGCCGATCGCTCACAACGGCTGCCGACCGCCGAAGCGTCGGCGCGTCTGAGCCTGTCCGGTCCTGACGGGCTGCGGCATGGGCCGCGGCCCGTTTTCGTCGTTTTTTCCCTCGGGCGTCTTCCGTCGCGGACATGAGCGGAAGGCAGGAATTGAGGAGATCTTCATGATCCACAAGAATTGGCAGGAGCTGATCAAGCCGACGCAGCTCGTCGTGCGGCCCGGGAACGATCCGGCGCGCCAGGCGACTGTTGTCGCCGAGCCGCTCGAGCGCGGTTTCGGGCTGACCCTCGGCAATGCCGTGCGTCGCGTTCTGATGAGCTCGCTGCAGGGCGCGGCGATTACCAGCGTCCAGATCGACAATGTTCTGCACGAGTTCTCGTCGATTGCCGGGGTGCGGGAGGACGTGACCGACGTCGTCCTGAACCTCAAGGGCGTGGCCATCCGCATGGAAGTTGAAGGCCCCAAGCGCCTGTCGATCTCGGCGAAGGGCCCGACCGTCGTTACCGCCGGCAACATCAGTGAAAGTGCGGGCATCGAGATCCTGAACCGGGACCATGTAATCTGCCATCTCGACGAGGGGGCGGATCTGTATATGGAGCTCACCGTCAATACCGGGAAGGGCTATGTGGCGGCTGACAAGAACCGTCCGGAGGATGCGCCGATTGGTCTGATCCCGATCGATGCCATCTATTCGCCCGTCAAGAAGGTCAGCTACGATGTTCAGCCGACCCGCGAAGGCCAGGTGTTGGATTACGACAAACTGACACTGAAACTCGAGACTGACGGCTCGGTCACGCCGGACGATGCGGTCGCCTATGCGGCCCGGATCATCCAGGACCAGCTTTCGATTTTCGTGAACTTCGAAGAGCCCGAGAGCGCCCGCGAAGGCGAGACCGATGACGGGCTGGAGTTCAATCCGCTCCTGCTCAAGAAGGTGGACGAGCTCGAATTGTCAGTTCGTTCGGCAAATTGCCTGAAGAACGACAACATCGTCTATATTGGGGATCTGATCCAGAAAACCGAGGCAGAGATGCTTCGTACGCCAAACTTCGGTCGCAAGTCCCTGAACGAGATCAAGGAAGTCCTGTCCGGCATGGGTCTTCACTTGGGCATGGACGTGGAAGAATGGCCGCCGGAGAACATCGAGGATCTGGCGAAGAAGTTCGAAGACCAGTTCTGATCTTCCGGCGCGCTCTTCGGGGTGCGCCGGACCGGGCATCTGCCCCAAGGAGAGGGTTCCGCGCGCATGGAGCCCCGGACAAAGCAAAAGACGTCAGGAGATGAAACATGCGTCACGCTCGCGGCTATCGCCGCCTCAACCGAACTCATGAACACCGCAAGGCGCTCTTTGCCAACATGGCCGGAAGCCTGATCGAGCACGAGCAGATCAAGACGACCCTGCCCAAGGCGAAGGAGCTCAAGCGGATCGTCGAAAAGCTGATTACGCTGGGCAAGCGCGGCGACCTGCATGCGCGCCGTCAGGCCGCATCCCGTCTGAAGCAGGATGCGCACGTGGCGAAGCTTTTTGACGTGCTCGGCGCGCGCTATGCCGAGCGCCAGGGCGGATGTGTCCGCGTCCTCAAGGCGGGCTTCCGCTACGGCGACATGGCGCCGATGGCGATCGTTGAGCTCGTCGAGCGCGATCCCGATGCCAAGGGCGCGTCTGACCGCGCGCGTCTTGAAGCCGAGGAAGCCGCCGCGTCGGAGTGACGTCTCAGCCAGCCTTGACGAACGGGCCCCGCTGGATTGGCGGGGCCTTTTTGCTTTGATAGCGCGTTCATTACAGTGATGCCTGAAATGGTTCGGCACCTCTTCGTGCAGCGCGTTGTAAACCTTAAATCTTAGTCAAACTGGACTTTCATATTCCGATAATTTTCTTTTAAGCTGCGGGAAGTTGAGTAGCTCAACTTTAAGTTGTTTGTGTGAGTTCAACACGGGAACGCCATGTTTGTTCGCTCGGAAATGGAAGCCCAACTCGGTGAGCTGGCGAAGCTCGCCCCAAGCGGGTTCTTTTTCGCTCTTCATATTCGTTTCGCCCTGCCCCTATTGCATCATCAGACTTACGATTCCGGGTGGACCGATCTCTACACCGAACAAGCCTATGCCCTTCGTGACCCCATCATCGCTTGGGGGTTCAGCACGACGGGCACGGCAAGGTGGAGTGAGATCGAGATCCCGGATCCTTTCGGAATCCTCGAGCAGGCCAAGTCGTTTGGCATGATCTTTGGACTTGCAGTTTCCTGCGGGCCGATGAAATCCCGGACGATCGCCTCGGCCGCCAGGGCCGATCGAGAGTTCAACGATGACGAGATCGGGGCTTTCGCCCGGATCATCGACACGATGCATGACCAGACGGAGCCTCCGACCAGCCTGACCAAGGCGCAGATCGAGGCCCTGCGCCTGATTGCCGAGGGGGATCGCCATGCAGCAGCGGCAGCGAAGCTGAAGATATCCGAAAGCGCACTCAAGGCGCGGCTCAATTCCGCCAGGCAGCGTCTGCTGGCGCGGACGACGGCCGAGGCCATCCAGCGTGCGCGCGATTACCGGCTGCTCTGACGTGTCTCCATCTTCGTCACACACAATTCGAAGACCACACCCCAAACCGGAGACACACTCGATGCAGACGGTCACCCTGTCTTTTGAAAACCTTCATACGCACGGCGCCCTGTTCGCCAACCTACTTCGGGCCCGGCGTCAGTCCTTCATCGTTCAGAACGAGTGGGATCTGCCTGAAGCCCTCGGGATGGAATACGATCAGTATGATACGCCCGCGAGCCGCTGGGTAGCCGTCCATGACGAGGGTCGCATCCTCGGCGGCATGAGGCTGACGCCGACAACTGCGCGGTGCGGGATCTACACCTACATGATCCGCGATGCCCAGAAGGGTCTTCTGGATACCATCCCGTCCGACTTGCTCGACTTCGAGGCCCCGGTCGCCTCGAATATCTGGGAGGTGACGCGTGGGTTCGTATCGCACGATGTGCCGGCCTCGATCCGACGACGAGTCCATGGACGCATGGTCCTCGAGATGGCCCAGGCGGCCCGCGAACTCGGCGCGACCCAGATGCTGGCCCTTTTGCCCGCCAACTGGACCCGTTGGGCCGGGCGCTGCAACCTGCCAATGAAAGCCGCAGGGCGGCTGATGCTCATGGACGACATCAAGTATCAGGCCGTGTCGATGAACTTCGCGCACCAGCTCCATTAAGTTTAAGATCGCGGGGTTAGCCTTGAGCTTTGGTCGATTGCCGCACGAGGCGTGTCGCCGAATATTGCGTTCGTCGCTCTGACGCCGCATTTTCCGTCGATGGCTGACTTGTTCGACACAGATGACGACGGGCGGGTCGCGGCGTCTCCGCTTCGGCCGCTCGCTGATCGGCTTAGGCCGCAGCGTCTCGAAGACGTGGTCGGTCAGGACCATCTTCTCGGCGCGCAGGGCCCATTGGGCGCGATGGTGCGTGCGCAGACCCTGTCTTCGCTCGTTCTCTGGGGGCCGCCGGGGGTCGGCAAAACCACCATCGCGCGATTGCTCGCCGACCGCACCGCCCTTCATTTCGTCCAGATCAGCGCGATCTTCAGCGGCGTCGCCGAGTTGAAGAAGGTCTTCGAGGCGGCTCGACTGCGGCGGAAGACCGGTCGCGGAACACTCCTCTTCGTGGACGAAATCCACCGTTTCAACAAATCGCAGCAGGACAGTTTCCTTCCCCACATGGAGGACGGAACGATCCTCCTTGTGGGCGCGACGACGGAAAACCCCTCGTTCGAGTTGAATGCCGCGTTGCTCAGCCGAGCTCAGGTCATGGTGCTCCGGCGGCTCGACGAAGCCGGCCTGAAATTCCTGCTGGGACGGGCCGAGGCCGAAATCGGGCCGCTGCCCGTTGACGACCGCGCCCGCGACGCACTGGTCGAGATGGCTGACGGCGATGGTCGGGCGTTGCTCAACCTCGTAGAACAGGTCGCCGGCTGGAAGCAGTCCGAGACACTTGGCGCACCGGAAGTCTCGGAACGCTTGAGCCGGCGCGCGGCCCAGTACGACAAGAGCGGCGACGCCCATTACAATCTGATTTCGGCGCTCCACAAGTCAGTGCGCGGCTCGGATCCCGATGCCGCGCTGTACTGGCTCGCGCGGATGCTCAAAGGCGGAGAGGACCCGCGCTATCTCGCGCGCCGCATCACCCGGATGGCCGTGGAGGACATCGCCCTGGCCGATCCGCAGGCGCAGCGCCTCTGTCTCGACGCCTGGAGTGTTTATGAGCGGCTGGGGTCGCCCGAGGGGGAACTCGCCCTGGCGCAGGCAGTCGTCTATCTCGCGCTCGCGCCCAAATCCAACGCCGTCTATGCGGGGTTCAAGGCGGCAATGAAGGCCGCGGGCGAGACCGGATCCCGGCCGCCGCCCAAGCACATCATGAACGCGCCGACGAAGCTGATGAAGGATCTCGGCCACGGCGAAGGCTACGCCTATGACCATGACGCGGCTGACGGCTTTTCCGGTCAGAACTACTTCCCCGACGACATGGAGCGCCAGACCTACTACGATCCGCGCGATCGCGGTTTCGAGCGCGAGTTGAGAAAGCGGCTCGACTGGTTCGCGAAACAGCGAAGCCGGCGCGGCGGTTGACATCCTTCACGCTCGCCCTGAAGGAGTGGCGATGATCATCCTCCTTCAAGTCGCTCTGGGTGGCGCGGTCGGCGCCGTGCTGCGCTATCTCACGGGACTTGCTGCGGTTCGCCTGTTCGGGACAGCGTTTCCGTGGGGGACTCTGGTCGTGAACGTTGCGGGATCGTTCGTGATCGGGGCGCTCGCCACGGTTCTTATCGCCCGCGGCGCGCAGGATTGGTCGCCGCTCCTGGTCACCGGGCTTCTGGGTGGGTTCACGACGTTTTCAGCCTTTTCTCTGGATACGGCGGGCCTCGTCTCGCGCGGCGAGGCGACGAGCGCTCTCGTGTACGTGGCCGCGTCGCTTTCCCTGTCCCTCGCGGCAGTGGCGGCCGGTCTTGTTGCGGGGCGGGTCCTCCAATGACGGGTGTGCAGACAATCCGTGTCACCGACGACGAAGCGGGCCAACGTCTCGACCGCTGGCTGCGGCGGCGGTTCAAGCAGGTGGCACAGGGCCGCATCGAAAAGATGTGTCGCAAGGGCGAGATCCGGGTGGATGGCTCACGGGTCAAGGCGTCGACCCGGCTCGAGGCGGGGCAGGCGGTGCGCGTTCCGCCAATTCCCGACGCGCCGGCCGTGGCCCCGCGCGAACGTCCGGTTTCGGATGCCGACGCCCGGATGTTGCGCGATGCGGTCATTTACCGCGACGAGCACATCATTGCCATCAACAAGCCGGCGGGCCTGCCGGTCCAGGGCGGCAGCGGCCAGACCCGGCATCTCGACGCCTTGTCGGAGGCCCTGCGCTTTGACGCCGAGGACGCGCCGCGGCTCGTCCACCGGCTCGACAAGGACACGTCGGGCGTTCTTGTCCTCGGTCGCAGCCGAGCGTCAGCCGCGGCTCTGACCAAGGCCTTCAGGGCGCGAGAGACCCGCAAGCTCTACTGGGCTGCCGTGGCTGGCGTGCCGCAGCCGAGGGCCGGCACGATCCATTACGCTCTGGTGAAGGCGCCGGGACACGGCGGGCGTGGCGAAGGCGAGAAGATGATCGTCGTTCATCCGGACGAGGTTCAATCGACCGAAGGTGCGAAGCGCGCGACGACGGATTACGTTGTCCTTTCCGCGCTTGGCGGCCGGGTCTCCTGGATGGCGCTGGTGCCGATCACGGGCCGCACCCATCAGCTGCGGGCGCATATGGCGGCACTTGGCCATCCGGTCGTGGGAGACGGGAAGTACGGCGGCTCGGGTCAGGAGAACCTCGGCGACGGATGGGGCGCGCAGCTTGGGGGCGAGATCAGTCGCAAGCTGCATCTCCATGCACGGTCGCTGCGGCTTGAACATCCGTTCACCGGCGCGACGCTGCAACTCACGGCACCGCTTCCGTCGCACATGCGTCGGACATGGGAGATGCTCGACTGGCACGAAGCGGATATGCCGGCCGATCCGTTTGCGGAGGAATGATGGGCCACAAACTTGTCATTTTCGACGTCGACGGCACGATCGTCGACAGCCAGGCTCACATCTTGCGGGCCATGGGCGCGGCCTTCGGGGGACTGCATATCGAGCCGCCGGACCGGGAGGCGATCCTTTCGATCGTCGGCCTGTCGCTTCCGGTCGCTTTTGCGAAGCTGGTGCCGGACGCGTCCGACGATCTGATCGACGCCCTTGCGCGGGGGTATCGCGACAGTTTTTCCACGAGCCGGTCACGCGATGCGGGAGCCCGGCTGTCGCCGCTCTATCCCGGCGCCGCCGAAGTGCTGGCGGCCCTTGGCGCCCGGGACGATCTGGTGCTGGGCATCGCCACGGGCAAGTCCCGCCGCGGCCTCGCACATCTGCTGGATCAGCACGGGTTTCGCGACCGTTTCGTCACTTTGCAGACCGCCGACGACCACCCGTCGAAGCCGCATCCTGCCATGGTCCTTGCCGCGATGGCCGAAGCCGGCGTCACGCCGGGTCAGACGATGATGATCGGCGACACGAGCTACGATATGGAAATGGCGTGCGCGGCGGGCGCGACGGCAATTGGCGTAGCGTGGGGCTATCACCCACGCGACCAACTTGGAAAGGCCGGCGCTCGACGGGTTCTCGACGCGTTCGCCGACCTCCACGACGCGATCGACGCCACGTGGGGGGCTATCGCATGAGTGAATGGTCTGCCCGCCGCGTTTGGACGACGGCGAGTGTGGTGCCGCAGGACGGCGCCTACACGGTCCTGCTCGACGGTCGCCCGATCCGAACCCCGGCGAAGCGTCCGCTCCTGCTGCCGACCCCGGCTCTCGGCGAGGCAGTTGCTGACGAGTGGCGAAACCAGGGTGAGCGCGTCGACCCCGGCACCATGCCGTTCACCCGGTCGGCAAATGCCGCCATCGACAAGGTGGCCATCCAACACGCCGCCGTCGCCGAGGCGTTGTCGCGATATGCAGAAACGGATCTCTTGTGCTACCGCGCGCCTCAACCCGAAGGTCTGGCCGCGCGGCAGACGCAGATCTGGGATCCCTTGCTTGCCTGGGCGGCGGAAGAACTGGATGCACGGCTCGAGCCGGTCGACGGGGTCATGCCGCGAGCACAGGAGCCGGCGACGCTCGCCCGTCTGGCCGACCGGGTCGCCGCGATGCCGCCGTTTCCACTGACGGGGTTCCACGATCTTGTCATGCTCTCCGGCTCTCTCGTTCTGGCCTTCGCGGTAACCGAGGAACGGCTTGCCGCAGAGGCGGCCTGGCTGGCGTCGCGCCTTGACGAGGCGTGGCAAGCCGAGCAATGGGGCCACGACGAGGAGGCCGAAGCGATGGCCGAGGCGCGCCGGCGAGCCTTCATGCACGCGGAACGGTTCCACCGTCTGTCGACTTCTCCGGCGACCGGCCATGCGGACTAGGGTGACGTTGCGGAGCCCTGTGGATTAACCCTGATCTGCGTCTGCGCTTCCGTTCGTGGTATTGACGTAAACAATGGATTGCGCCCAAACTCTGGAGCACCGAGGGGAAGGGTGAAGCTTTTCCGCATCACTTTGCTGCGGCGACGCGGTGGACGGTGACCAATCAGGGATGAGGTAATCATGAAACGAACGATCTTTCTTGGCGCGATGATCGGCGCCGGCATTGCTGCTACCAGTGCGGCTGCCGCGACGCTCGACGAGATCAAGGAACGTGGGAAAGTGAGCTGCGGCGTCACGACAGGTCTGACCGGCTTTGCCGCGCCGGATGCCAACGGTGAGTGGGAAGGTTTCGACGTCGGCATCTGCCGTGCCGTTGCAGCCGCGGTTCTGGGCGATGCCAGCGCCGTCGAGTTCGTCCCGACGACAGGCCAGACCCGCTTCACAGCGCTCGCCTCAGGCGAGGTCGATCTGCTGGCGCGCAACACCACCTGGACGTTCAGCCGCGACGTCGACCTCAAGTTCGAATTCGCCGGCATCAACTACTATGACGGCCAGGGCTTCATCGCGCCAAAGAATCTTGGCGTGACTTCGGCCAAGGATCTCGACGGTGCGACGGTGTGCATCCAGACCGGCACCACGACCGAGCTCAACCTCGCGGATTACTTCCGCACAAACAACATGAACTACGAGCCGGTTCCGATCGAGACCAACGCGGAAGCGCTGCAGCAATATCTGGCCGGCGCCTGTGACGTCTACACCACCGACCGGTCGGGCCTCGCCGCGTCGCGTGCAACGTTCGAGAATCCGGCCGATCACGTGATCCTGCCCGAGACCATCTCGAAAGAGCCGCTCGGTCCGCTCGTCCGCCATGGCGACAACGAATGGGGCGACGTGGTTCGCTGGACACTCAACGCGCTGATTGCGGCCGAAGAATACGGCGTTACTTCTGCCAATGTCGACGAGCTCGCGCAAGGCACCGACGACCCGGAGATCAACCGGCTCCTCGGAACCGAGGGCAATCTCGGAGGCATGCTCGGCCTCGATGCCGCTTGGGCGAAGAACGCCATCAAGGCCGTCGGAAATTACGGTGAACTGTTCGAGCGCCACATCGGTGAGAGCACGCCCATCGGCCTGGCCCGCGGACTGAACGCCCAGTGGGAGAATGGCGGCCTGCTCTACTCACCGCCGTTCCGCTAAGACAGAGATTGCCGAAGGGCGCGGTACATCCGCGCCCTTCGCGCCTGTGAACGACCGCCAAGGCCGGCCAACGCATGCGTCAGACATGCGAGCGGGATGCCTCCGGGGGGAAGGGGAGCGTAGATGACAACGACCACGCACGAGCCGCCGAGGGCCTCGTTTCATCTCGGCCAGCTGATCTATGATACCCGATACAGATCGCTGACGATCCAGGCCGTGGCGATGATCCTGCTGATGCTGGTATTATCCTGGCTTGTCAGCAACACGGTCCAGAACCTGAACGCGCTTGGCAAGGATTTCGACTTCAGCTATCTCGGAAGCCGGGCCGGCTATGACATCAACCAGACCCTGATCCCGTACACGTCCGACAGTACGCACGGCCGGGCGGCATTCGTCGGTATCCTGAACACGCTGCTGGTCGCGTTTCTCGGCTGCATCGCGGCAACGATCATCGGCGTCTTCGCCGGGGTCCTCCGCCTGTCAAAGAACTGGCTCATCTCCCGGTTGATGACGGTCTACGTGGAGGGATTCCGCAACATTCCTCTCTTGCTGTGGATCATCGCCATCTTCGCGGTCATGACCGAATCCACGCCACAGCCCCGCGATTTCCGCGAGGGCGGCGACGCCTCGATGATCCTGTTCGACAGCGTCGCGGTCTCAAATCGGGGCGTCTACGTGCCCGCGCCGGTTTGGGGCGACGGGTCGATGGCGCTCACCCTCGTCTTCCTTGTCTCTCTGGCGGCGATCTGGGTCTGGCGGCGCTACGCCCACAGGCGTCAGGAGCGGACGGGTGAGATCCTGCCGGTCATCGCGGTGTCTCTCGTGCTCTTTTTCGTTCCGTCGATCCTTGCATGGGTGATACTCGGCCGGCCGGTGACGCTTAGCTACCCGGAACTTGGCGGGTTCAACTTCCGCGGTGGGCTACACCTTCGAAACTCGCTGATCGCCCTTTGGGTGGCCCTATCGCTCTACACCGGGGCCTTCATCGCCGAGATCGTACGCGGCGGCATCCTGGCGGTCTCGAAGGGCCAGACGGAAGCGGCCTTCGCGCTCGGCCTGTCCGCTCGTCGCACGACCGAAATGGTGATACTTCCGCAGGCATTGCGGGTGATCATACCGCCCCTGATCTCGCAGTATCTCAACCTTACGAAGAACTCCTCTCTTGCCATCGCCGTTGGCTACATGGACGTCCGATCGACGCTCGGCGGGATCTCCATCAACCAGACGGGCCGCGAACTGGAGGGCATGCTGCTCCTGGGCGCCTTCTACCTTGTCCTCAGTCTGGTGATCTCGAGCCTGATGAACCTCTACAACAACAGCATCCGGTTGAAGGAGCGCTGAGATGAGCGACACGCACGCCCAGTCGGTCGCTTTCGTCCGCCGCGACATGGTTCCGCCCGCCGCCCCACCCGTCGCCGAGACGGGGGCCATCGGCTGGATCCGCGAAAACCTCCTGTCCGGATGGCTCAACATCCTGCTGACCGTCCTGTCGCTGTTCTTCATCGGCTGGGTGCTGGCGCAAATCCTGCCCTGGTTCCTGCAATCGGTCTGGACGGCCGACAGCCTTGCGGAGTGCCGCGAGATCCGGAACGAGATCTACGGCAGCGATGCCGCGTCGGCCTGTTTCGCGGTGATAACCGAGCGTTGGAACCAGCTCCTTTTCGGCTTCTACCCCCAGGATCTCTACTGGCGGCCGGTACTCGCCTTCGTTCTGTTTCTTGTCGCGGTGGCGCCAATCCTGTTCCAGGGGTTGCCGCGTGGCTCGCTCTGGTTCTCGGCGGCTTTTCCTTTCCTCGGCTACTGGCTCTTGTGGGGTGGCACGATCTGGGGTCCGCTCGCCATGGTTGCCGGGATCGCGCTGGCCATGATCGGGCTGGGTTGGGTGGCGCGGCGCTTCGGACAGTTGATCGGCGCGTTCGTCACCATTGCCCTGCCGTTGCTGTTCTGGTTGTTCCTGGCCGGACCCCTGGCCGGAGATCTGAGCCGTCTATTGCCGATCGGTATCGAACGCGTGCCGTCGGACGATTTCGGTGGCTTCATGCTCGCCTTCATCATCGGGATCGCGGGGATCACCCTGAGTTTCCCGCTCGGCATCCTCCTCGCATTGGGCAGGCAGTCGCATCTCTTCATCATCAACAAGGTTTCGGTCGCCTTCATCGAGGTGATCCGGGGCGTCCCGCTCATCGTCTGGCTTTTCACGGCATCGCTCCTGCTCAACTACTTCCTGCCGCCGGGCACCAACTTCGACCTGATGCTGCGCGTCATCATCATGGTGACCCTTTTCGCGGCGGCCTACATGGCGGAGGTGATCCGCGGCGGTCTCGCGGCCTTACCGCGGGGGCAGTATGAAGCGGCGGATGCGCTGGGTCTGGACTACTGGAAGGCGATGCGGCTCATCGTTCTGCCGCAGGCGCTGAAGATCGCGATCCCCGGCATCGTCAATACGTTCATCGGCCTTTTCAAGGACACGACACTCGTGGTCTTCATCGGCCTGCTGGATCCGATCGGTCTGTCGAACACGATCCGCGCCACGACCGACTGGAACGGTGTGTACTGGGAGCTTTTCGTCTTCATCGGCCTGCTGTTCTGGATCTGCTGTTTCAGCATGTCGCGCTATTCCATGTATCTCGAGCGCAAGCTCGAGACCGGCCATCGCTAGGAGCTCCGCAGAATGACAGACGCCGCCATCGAGACCACGACGAAGCGCTCCGACGGGGGTGATCGCGCCCACCTTTCGGACGAGATCGCCATCGACATCAACAACATGAACAAGTGGTTCGGCGCGTTCCACGTCCTGCGCGACATCGACCTGACGGTCTATCAGGGCGAGCGTATCGTCATCTGCGGCCCGTCGGGTTCCGGCAAGTCGACGCTGATCCGCTGCATCAACCGGCTGGAAGAGCACCAGAAGGGGAGCATCGTCGTCGACGGAACGGAGCTCAGTTCGGATCTCAAGAACATCGACAAGATCCGGTCCGAAGTCGGGATGGTCTTCCAGCACTTCAACCTGTTCCCGCACCTCACCATCCTCGAGAATTGCACTCTTGCCCCGATCTGGGTGCGCAAGGTCCCGAAACGCGAGGCCGAAGAAACGGCGATGCACTTCCTGAGCAAGGTCAGGATCCCGGAACAGGCGGACAAGTATCCCGGACAGCTTTCGGGCGGACAGCAGCAGCGCGTGGCCATCGCCCGCTCCCTGTGCATGCGCCCTCGCATCATGCTATTTGACGAGCCGACATCGGCGCTTGACCCCGAGATGATCAAGGAGGTTCTCGACACCATGATCGAGCTGGCGCAGGAAGGCATGACCATGCTCTGCGTCACCCACGAGATGGGTTTCGCGCGCCAGGTGGCGGATCGTGTCATCTTCATGGATCAGGGCCAGATCGTCGAACAGAACGAGCCCCAGGAGTTCTTCAACAATCCGAAGAGCGACCGCACGAAGCTCTTCCTCAGTCAGATCCTCGGCCACTGAGGCCTCAGTCAAGGTCGCGTGGCACCACGAAACCCGCGCACCGTCCGTGTCCCCATTCGATGCCGCGATCGAACTCCAGAACAGTCGTCGCACCAGTGGGATAGCGTCCGAAATCGGGATGTGGCGGACGCTCACGGCACAGGCCGGCGGCGAAGCTGCCGATGCCCGGGTTGTGCGCTACGAGCGCCAGAACGCTCGCGTTCTGCCGCCTCGCTGCGCGCATCAAGACCTCGGGCGGCGCGAGATAGAGTTCATCTAGAAAGCGGACCTCAGGAGGCGCCGCAAGCGCGGCTGCGATCTCCGCCCATGTCTCGCGTGCTCGGGCAGCTGGTGAACACAATGCCAGATCGCAAACAGGCGCGTGGCGTGCCAGCCAGTGACCGATGGCTTTCGCCGCGCGCTCGCCGCGTTGGTTGAGGCTGCGCGCGTGGTCGTCGAGCGCCGGGTTGGTCCATGTCGATTTCGCGTGACGGATAAGGATGAGCCGCCGGCTCATCGCGGGCTCCGTATCAGGCTTCCGGCGCCGTGATCGGTGAAGAGCTCCAGAAGGCATGCGTTCGGGGCGCGACCGTCCAGAATGACAACCGCCCGCACCCCTGCGCCGATGGCGTCGAGAGCCGTTTCGGTCTTCGGGATCATGCCGCCGGCGATCACGCCATTCTCGGTCATCTCGCGAATCTGATCGGGCGTGAGTTCGGTGACGACGTTGCCCGACCTCGTTCTTGACGCCGGCAACATCGGTTAGCAGCAAAAGCCTGTCGGCCTTCAGTGCACCGGCAATCGCGCCGGCGGCGTTGTCGCCGTTGACGTTGAACGTCTCTCCCTGCCGGCCGGCGCCGATCGGAGCGATGACCGGTATCATGGATGATGCGTGCAGCGAGCGCAGCACCTCGACGTTCACCTCGTCCGGAGTGCCGACGAAGCCGAGATCGGCGTTTGTCTGGCGGCAGACCATCAGGTTCGCATCCTTGCCGGACAGGCCGATGGCGCGGCCTCCCTCGGCATTGATCGCCTGGACGATGCGCTTGTTGACGCGCCCCGACAGGACCATCTCGACAACCTCGACCGTCGCCGCGTCGGTGACACGCTTGCCGCCCTCGAAGCGGCTTTCGATCTTCAGGCGCCGGAGCAGATCGTTGATCATCGGACCGCCGCCGTGAACAATCACCGGGTTCACGCCCACTTGCTGCATGAGGACGACGTCGCGGGCGAAGGTCTGCATCGCGTCATCGTCGCCCATCGCATGGCCGCCGAACTTGATGACGATGGTCGCGCCGGTGTAGCGCTGCAGATAGGGCAGCGCTTCGCTCAGAGTGCGGGCGGTGGCGATCCAGTCTCGGGTCATGGCGTTCTGCTGTCTCATCGGAACCTCGCGATTGGCTCCGTCTTACTCGCGGGGTCGACCACGCTCAAGCGAAGGCCCCGATCAGGCAATTCCGGCGATGATGGCGCGCAGCTCGTCGATGCCATCGCCCTTTTCCGAAGAGGTCGCGACCAGTTCGGGGAAAGCGGCGGGGTGGGCCTGGAGGCGCCCGCGGACCTGTTCGAGGACACGTGCGCGAGCATCGGACTTGATCTTGTCGGCCTTGGTCAGGACCGCCTGGAACGGCACGGCGGACTTGTCGAGCAGTTCCATGATGTCGTCGTCCACCGACTTTATGCCGTGGCGTGCGTCGATGAGGACGAAGGCGCGGCGCAGGGTGGTGCGGCCGGCGAGATACGCCTTGAGCAGCCGCTGCCACTTTTCAACGATGGCGACGGGAGCTTCGGCAAAGCCGTAGCCCGGCAGGTCGACGAGGTAGCGGTCGTCGAGCGTGAAGAAGTTGATTTCCTGCGTTCGCCCCGGCGTGTTCGAAGCGCGCGCCAGGCCCTTTCGGTTCGTCAGCGCATTGATCAAGGACGATTTGCCGACGTTGGACCTGCCGGCGAAGCAGACCTCCGGCCGGTCTGCGGCCGGCAGACCGTCGATCGAGACGACGCCCTTCAGGAACTCGGCGCCGCGCGCGAAGAGCAGGCGGCCGCGTTCAACCTCGTCTGAAGACGGGTCCGCAAGTGGAAACGGGAGCTTCATCGGGCGGCCTCCAGAGCGTCCGGGTCGCGGCCGCGGATGGCGGCCACGTTGCGGGTAATCTTGTCGGTCGGCCAGTCCCACCAGGCAATGGAGAGAAGACGCCTTGCCAAATCCGCGTCGAAGCGATGCCGCACCACACGGGCCGGATTTCCGGCGACCACCGAAAAGGCCGGGACATCGCGGCCGACGACGGCGCGCGCGGCGACGATGGCGCCGGCCCCGATCGTCACGCCCGGCAGGATCCAGGCGTCGGAGCCGATCCAGACGTCCGCTCCGATCACCGTGTCGCCCCGCGACTGTTCGATGTAGCGATCGAGATCGAGCTCGCCCCAGCCTTCAAATATTTCGAACGGGAACGTCGAGAACCCCGTCAGGTCGTGATTGGCGCCGTTCATGACAATGCGCGCACCCGCCGCGATCGAGGTGAAGGCCCCGATGGTCAGGTGGTCGCCCATGAAATCATGATGGTGCAGAACGTTGCGGTCGAAGAACGCCGGGGCGTCATCGGGATCGTCGTAATAAGCGAAATGGCCGACCGTCACGTTCCCGCGCCCCGCCGCCAAGGGTTGCAGAAAAACGACGCGCGGATGTTTCTTCAGCGGATGAAGCGCCCTGGGATCGGGCCCGGTCATTGGAGCATCACTCCGGCACCTTCTGTTATGGTTCCGCCTTTGCGCACGACTGCATAAACGCCGAAATCGGTATGGCCCCAGTGCCGGCGCAGCGTGTGCAGCGGGTCGGTGTCGCGCTGACCGCTTAGCGGGTCGGCTTCGGTCGCGCGGCATCGCCCGATGCGCTCCGTGACTTCCAGCTCGGCCTCGCCCACGCGCAGGCGTCTTCCCGGCCATGACCATTCCACCCAGGCGACTGCGCCCTCGAGAATCAGATTGCCGCGAAACCGGCGCATGTCGAGCCGCTGCCCCTGGGCTTCTGACAGGGCGTTCAGCGACGCCTGGTTGAGGATCGCGAGCGATGCGATGCCGTTGTCGGCCATGCCCTGCGGCGGCGCCGCGACGAGGCGGCGCGGTGCCGGGCGATCCGCGGGCCAGAGCGGGCGCACCCATCCGAGCAGGCGCTCCGCTTCGCCGGGCAGTCGCAGCGTGAGGTCCTGCCGGTTCGGGTGCGACAGCGTGACCGTCTCGCCGGATGTCGCGGCGTGAACGGCCATCAGGGACGGGCCGCTCGCCGCCTGCAGGAAATTGCGGCGCGGTTGCCAGGAATCGGTTTCCTCGCCGCCTTCATGGAGCACGGCCCAGGCCCGGTCGCCGGGCAGGGGCGCGCCGGGTGCGAGGTCCACCTCCGTCAGCCGTTCCCGCCCGATCCCCTTGATAGGATGTCGCCAGATCTCGGCGAGCCGG
This sequence comes from uncultured Alphaproteobacteria bacterium, assembly GCA_963709765.1. Classification (GTDB taxonomy): domain Bacteria; phylum Pseudomonadota; class Alphaproteobacteria; order Rhodobacterales; family Rhodobacteraceae; genus Roseitranquillus. The sequence goes on from CAVPXL010000003.1 coordinate 368,527, forward strand.
ACCGTCACTTCTTCTCGACCGCACCCTTGCGGCGGAACGAGGAGCGGATGTTGCCGAAGACATCCGGCCTATGCCCGTGGCTGCGCATGATGATGTATTGCTGCGTGAAGGTGATCGTGTTGTTGGCGATCCAGTAGAGCACGAGGCCGCTGGCGAATCGGCCCAGCATGAACATGAAGATCCACGGCATGTAGGCAAAGATCATCGCCTGTGTCGCGTCGGCCGGCGCCGGGTTGAGCTTTTGCTGCAACCACATCGAGATACCCAGCAGGATCGGCAGGAGCCCGATGAAGACCGTGGCAAGCATCGTTCCCGGCTCGGGCGCAGGCCATGGCAGCAGGCCGAAGAGGTTGTAGAGCGAAGACGGGTCCGGCGAGGACAGGTCGCGGATCCATCCGATCCAGGGCGCGTGCCGCAATTCGATGGTGACGAAGATCACCTTGTAGAGCGAGAAGAAGATCGGGATCTGCAGGACGAGCGGCAGGCAGCCCGAAGCCGGATTCACCTTCTCCGACTTGTAGAGCTGCATCATTTCCTGCTGGAGCTTCTGGCGGTCGTCGCCCGCCTTCTCCTTGAGCTTCTCCATCTTTGGCTGGAGTTCCTTCATCCGCGCCATGGAGACGTAGGATTTGTAGGCCAGCGGAAAGAGGACGGCCTTGATGCAAAGGGTCAGGACGATGATCGACCAGCCCATGTTGCCGATCACGCCGTTGAGCCAGTGCAGCACGGCAAAGATCGGCTTGGTCAGGAAGAAGAACCATCCCCAGTCGATCGCGTCGAGGAAGTTCACGAAGCCGCCGCGTCTCTCGTATTCGCGGATCGTCTCCCACTCCTTGGCGCCGGCGAAAAGATACTGGGTCGAGGTCGAGGTGGCTCCCGGTTCGACCACGACCGAGGGCAGCCGTGCCTCGGCCTGGTAGATGTCGCTGCGGGTGGAATACTTGGCGACTGACGTGAAGGATTGCCCCGGCGCGGGCATCAGCGCCGTCATCCAGTAATGGTCGGTAAAGCCGATCCAGCCGTTCTCCTCGACCTCGACGACCTCCGCCTGCGCTCCTTCGCGCTCGACGTAGTCGAGGTCGGGCATGTCCGAATAATCGACCTCCTCGAGAACGCTGTCGCCCATGCGGATCAAGCCTTCGTGGATGACGAAGAAGCCGCTCAGATCCTCGGGCTCGCCGTGGCGCGCCACGATGCCGTAGGGCGCCAGTCGGATCTGTTCACCCGTTGTGTTCTCGACGGTCTGCTCGACGGTGAAGAGATAGTCCTCGTCGACGGACATCTTTCGGCGGAAGACCAGGCCGGACGGGCTCTGCCAGCGCAAGGTGACCGGCTGGTTCACGCCGAGCGTCGTCGCTCCGTCGACCTGCCACTCAGTGTTGGGGCCCGGCACGTCCTCACGGGTGAGGTCTCCAGTGGGGGCCCAGCCGTACAGAGCGTAATAGGCGTGGTCGCTGCTGACCGGTTTGAGCAGGGTGACCGTGGCGGAACCGGGCTCCAGATCCTCGCGATAGGCGCTCAGATTGAGGTTGTCGATCCGGCCGCCGCGAAGCGAGATGGACCCGGCCAGCCGAGGCGTCTTGATCGCTATGCGCGGCACGTCGTCGGCAACGGGCTCCGGCGCAGCCTGCGGAACGGGCGTCCCGTCTGCCGTGACCGGGGGCAAGGCGGCGACATCGCCGGGGTCCAGAACCTGTTCGGCCGGTGTCGCCGTTTCGGGAGTGGGCGCCTGGTCCGCCGGCGGGAAGATCAGGTACCAGACCAGGATGACGGCCAGGCTCAATGCCGTGGCTAGGATCAGGTTCTTGTTCTGATCTTCCATGTGAGGAATTCTGCCTGTGGATTTTGGAATCCTGGCAGGTTCAACAGGTCACGCCTCCGAAGGTCAAGCCGTTTCGCCAACCAGGAGCGCGACGTCGTCTCCGCAAGGCGTCAGGCCGCGCGTCGCGTGATACTGGGTCATCCACCCCTGGACATCGGCGGCCGGCATCGGGCGCGCAATGCCGAAACCTTGCAGATGGTCGCAGCCGAGCTCCGAGAAGAGCGCGATTTCGCCCTGTGTCGCGACTCCTTCGGCGATGGTCTCGATCTCCAGCGTCCGCGCCATGTTGACGATCGCCTCTGCCATCTTGCGCTGCTGCGGATCGGCGTCGGCGCCCGATACGTAGGAGCGATCGATCTTGATACGACTCGCGCCAAAGCGGCTTATTCCGGCCAGGGCGGCCTGGCCCGTGCCGAAATCATCCAGTTCGACCGAACAGCCCGTCCGGGCAACCCGGCGCAGATTGGTCGTGATGATGTCGTTGTCCGGCGACACGACGACGTCCTCCAGGACTTCGAGGGAGATCCGGTCGGGCGTCAGATCGTAGCTGTCGAGGCACCATTCCAGCCTTTCGGCAAGGAGCTGGTCGTGCAGCGTGGCGGCGTCGATGTTGACGGCGACGCGCGGAACGCGAAGCCCCATCCGGTCCCAGGCCCGCAACTGCGCACAGACGCTGTTGAGCATGACCTCGAACAGGCGCGGTCCGAGGCCCCGCGCTTCGATCGGGTCGAGGAAGTCGCTGGGCAGCAGGGTGCCGCGGCGCGGGTGCTCCCACCGTGCAAGCGCCTCCAGCCCGGTCACGCGGCCGGTTTCGGCATCGATCTGGGGCTGGAACCAGCTGACGATCTGGCCGCTGTCGAGCGCGCCGGACACGGTCTCCGCCAGATCGCTCTTGGCCTGCAGGCGCGTGCGCATCTCGTCGGTAAAGACGGCGACGGAAGCCGGGCCGTGAACCCGTGCCGATTCGAGCGCGGCTTCGGCGGCGGCCAGGAAAAGCGCGGCGTCGTCGGCCGGCCGGCCGTCCTCGAAACAGACGCCGATCGAGGCGGTGACGTGGACGCGCACGCCGCAGGTGTAGATCGGCTTGGCGATGGCGCGCTGGATGCGGTCGGCGATGTTGATCGCATCCGTCGTCTCTCCGCGCCGCAGAGATGGCAGGACGATGCCGAATGCGGGCCCCTGCAGCCGCACGATCTGGTCGCCGCCGCGCAGAGTGCTCAGGATCCGGTCGCCCACTTGCGCCAGCACCAGATCCCAGACCCGCGGGCCAAGCCGGGGTTCGTTGCGCGCAGATTCGTCGAGCGCCACCGCGAGCACGATCACCTGGCGCCGCCGCCGACGCTTTCCCAGCAGCACTTCGAGATAACGTACGGCCGTATCGCCGCAGGGAAGTCCGGTCAGAGGGTCGCGCTCGCCGCACTGTACGCTGGGTGTCGAGAACATCCGTGCCACCATCATGCCCAAGGGAATCACCGCGGCCAGAGAAAGCAGCAGGTTCTCGCCGCCAAACACGTAGCTGATCACGAGCACGGCCGGGATCGACGCCATCATGTGCGGATTGATCATGGCGCCCCGCATGGCAACGGAAACGTCGTGCGGGATGCGCAACCGGCCCAAGCTCATGATACCTCTTTCCCACCAAGCATCGGCAGCGGCACTTCACGCGGCTGCTCTCATGTTGCGGGAAGGCTAGGGGCTCTGAGTTCGCAATCGGTTAACAGTCGCCGCTTTTGACCGGTTGGTCGAGCGGGTGGGCTCCCTGCTGACGTGTCAGCCCCTGGAAATCGAAAAGCGCAGGATCCAGCAGATGCGAGGGTCGCGCATTTGTCAGCGCGCGGAACAGCACCTGCCGCCGGCCCGGGCTGTTGCGCTCCCATCCGTCGAGCATTGCCTTGACCTGCTGTCGCTGGAGGCCGTCCTGGCTGCCGCAGAGATCGCAGGGAATGATCGGATAGTTCATCGCCCGCGCAAATCTCTCGCAGTCGGTCTCCGCCACGTGGGCGAGGGGGCGATAGACGAAGAGGTCCTTTTCCTCGTTGACGAGTTTCGGCGGCATCGTCGCGAGGCGCCCGCCATGGAAGAGGTTCATGAAGAACGTCTCGAGGATGTCGTCGCGATGGTGGCCGAGCACGACAGCGCTGCAGCCCTCTTCCCGTGCGACGCGGTAGAGATGTCCCCGCCGCAGCCGCGAACAGAGCGCGCAATAGGTGCGTCCCGCCGGAACCTTGTCGGTCACGATCGAATAGGTGTCGCGGTATTCGATCCGGTGCGGCACACCCATCCGGTCCAGGAATTCGGGCAGCACGGTCGCCGGAAACCCCGGCTGTCCCTGATCGAGATTGCAGGCAAGGATGTCCACTGGCAGCAGGCCGCGCCACTGCAGTTCGGTCAAGGCAGCCAGCAGGGTGTAGCTGTCCTTGCCTCCCGACAGGCAGACGAGCCAACGCGCGCCGCGTTCGATCATGCCGTAATGATCGACGGCTTCGCGAACCTGCCGAACGATGCGTTTGCGCAGCTTGCGGAATTCGGTCGTCGACGGGGCCCCGTGAAACAGCGGGTGTATCTCGGCCTCGTCGGGCGGGGTGGGCTTTTCCTGATCCAGCATGGAAGTGCCATACCCGCTTTCGTGGCGTGAAACGAGAGGGGACGCGAATGCGACGGGATGCTCACGGTTGGCCGAAGAATCCGGGCCCGACGATGGCGCGTCGGCAGCCGTCGGGCGCGAACTTTCGGAGTTGCGATCTGCGCAAAACCGACCGGACGGTGCTAGGGGGATCTCGATCTGTCGGCCCTGGCCGGATCGGTCGCCTGGACGCTGCCGGACTCCTCGGCGCGGTCTTCGTCTGGCGATGTGGGCGGAACCGGATCGTAACCCGAACCTCCCCATGGGTGACACCGCAACAGACGGCTCAGAACCAGCCTGCCACCGCGCACGGCTCCGTGGCGCTCGAGGGCCTCGAGGGCATAGGCGGAGCATGTCGGCTGGAAGCGGCAGCTATGTCCGATCCACGGCGAGAGCAGCAGCCGGTAGCCATGAACCGGCAGTGAAAGAAGTCGCGCGGCCGGGCTCATCGACCGGGCCTGGCGCCATGGGCGCGCTCCAAGGCCTCGACCAGATCAGCGAGCAGAGCTTCGAAAGCTCGACCCGCCGTCAGATCGCGGCGCCCGATCAGGACATAATCCCAACCGGGACGACCCAGGCGTGGCAGGACAAGACGTGCGGCTTCGCGCAGCCGTCTTTTGGCGCGGTTGCGCGCGATAGCGTTGCCGACCTTGCGTGAACAGGTGAAGCCCACGCGAACCTGCGCGCCCGACGCCTCGTCGTCGCGGCGCTGCCGGGCCTGCAGGCTGAAGGCCGGCGCATTCGCTCGACGCGCGCGAGCAGCACGAAGAAAATCTTCGCGCCGCGTCAGAGTCGTGACAGAGGAGACCGGTGGCACAGCCAGGCGATCATCCGGATCGAGCAAATGCATGATCCGGCCAGATCGGCGTGGCTCAGGCGCTCAGCCGCTTGCGGCCGCGGGCACGGCGCGCGTTCAGGATCTTGCGCCCTGCCTTGGTCGCCATGCGCGAGCGAAAACCGTGGCGGCGCTTGCGCACCAGGTTGCTGGGCTGGAAAGTGCGTTTCATCGTCAGATCCTCATCCGCTCGGGCCACGGCGCAACGCCGGCGCGTGCTGGGCCCGTCCGTGTTCGAAGTCCGCCTGTTAGCTTCGCATGCGACCCGAGTCAACGCATTCGGGCCCCCTTCGTCGAGCTACGTCGACGAGCACGTTGCGATCGCGCCGCTTCAAGGCGGCGTGAGGTCGCTGGCGCGGCGTGACGTCCCGCGGCATGTTCCCCGGACAGGCAGACGTGCCGCCAATGGAGAAGCCGCATGGCCCAGCCCGACGCCGCCCACGGCCCGACCCTCTGGCGGCGCCTCCCCCTGCTGATCGTGGTTGGTGTGGCGCTCATCGGCGCCTTCACCCTGCGCGAGTATCTCTCCTTCGAGACGCTGAGCCGCAACCGCGAGGCCCTGCTGGGATTTCGCGACGCCCATTACGCGGTCACCGTCGTGGGATTCGTTGCGGCCTACGTGGCGATCGTCGCGTTCTCGCTGCCCGGGGCGACGCTGGCAACGCTGACGGGCGGATTCCTGTTCGGGGTGATGCCGGGGGCGCTCTACAACATCGTCGCGGCGACCTCGGGGGCGACGCTCATCTTCCTCGCCGCGCGGTTGGGCCTCGGCGAGACGCTGGCGGCTCGCATGGATGCGTCGGACGGCCTCGTGCGACGTATCAAGGTCGGGATCGACGAGAACCAGTGGCCGATGCTGTTCCTGATCCGCCTCGTGCCGGCGGTTCCGTTCTTCGTCGCCAATGTGGTACCGGCGCTCGTGGGCGTTCCGCTGTATCGCTACGTCATTTCCACCTTCCTCGGGATCATCCCGGGCGCAGTCGTCTATACCAGCGTGGGCGCGGGCCTCGGCTCGGTCTTCGCAACGGGAGAGACGCCGGACCTGGGGATCATCTTCGAGCCGCAGATCCTCTGGCCGATCCTCGGCCTGTGCGCGCTGGCCCTGCTGCCGATCGCGCTCAAGCTCGTACGCGGAAAGCGGGAGATCTGATGCAGCGGATCGACACCGATGTCTGCGTGGTCGGCGCCGGCTCCGCGGGCCTGAGCATGGCCTACGGGGCCAGCCAGATGGGGGCGCGGACCGTTCTGATCGAGAGCGGAAAGATGGGGGGCGACTGCCTGAATTACGGCTGCGTGCCGTCGAAATCACTTCTGGCCGCAGCCAAAGCGGCGCATGCGCAGGCAAGTTCGGCGCCGTTCGGCATTGCGCCCGTTGCGCCGCGGATCGATTTCGCCGGGACAAAGGATCATGTGCGCGAGGTCATCGACACCATCGCCCCGGTCGACAGCCAGGAGAGATTCGAGGGTCTTGGCGTCAATGTCATCCGCGCGCGGGCCCGCTTCGTCTCGTCGCGCGAGATCGAGGCAGGGCAGTGGCGGATAAGGGCGCGTCGCTTCGTGATCGCGACCGGCTCGCGTCCGTTCGTGCCGCCGATCGAGGGGGTCAAGGATGTACCTTTCCTTACCAACGAAAGCGTCTTTGACCTGCGCGACCGGCCGGAGCACCTGATCATCATCGGCGGCGGACCGATCGGCATGGAAATGGCACAGGCCCATCTCCGGCTCGGCAGCAAGGTCACCGTCGTCGCCGGAAAGCGTGCGCTGTCCAGGGACGATCCCGAGCTTGCCGCAATCGTCGTGGCGCGGCTGCGCGCAGAGGGCGTCAAGATCGACGAGGGGCGGCACGTCACGCGACTTTCCGGAGCCGAAGGCGCGGTCATCGCCGAACTGGATGACGGGCGAACCCTGCGTGGCACGCATCTGCTGATGGCTGCGGGGCGTGCGGCGAACACCGACGGTCTGGGGCTCGACGCGGCCGGCATCGACTCGGACCGCAACGGCATCCGCGTCGGCGATGATCTCCGCACGACCAACCGTCGCGCCTATGCGATCGGCGACGTGGCCGGACGCCTGCAATTCACTCACTTGGCCGGATACCATGCCGGCGTGATCATTCGCCCGATCCTGTTCGGACTGCCCGCCCGGGCGCGTCAGGACCACATCCCGTGGGTCACCTACACTGATCCAGAATTGGCCCAGTGCGGCCTGACGGAGGCGCAGGCGCGCGAGAAACACGGCGATCGGCTGAGTGTGGCGCGGTTCGACTATTCCGAGAACGACCGCGCCCAGGCCGAACGGCGCACCACCGGCCTGATCAAGGTCATGGTGGTCAAGGGGCGTCCGGTCGGCGCGTCGATCGTGGGCGCGCAGGCTGGCGAGCTGGTCGGATTGTGGTCGCTCGCGATCGTCAACAATCTCAAGATGAGCGCCATCGCCAGCATGGTCGCGCCCTATCCGACGATTTCGGAGCTAAACAAACGGGTGGTTGGCGCCTATTTCTCCCCTAGACTGTTTGAGAACGACAAGATCAAGCGGGTCGTCAGGATGGTGCAGAGGCTCCTTCCCTAGGCGACCCCGGGGGCGACATGCTGAATTCGCTGTCCGGGCGGTTCCTCATTCTCACGACGGTCTTCGTGATGCTGGCCGAAGTGCTGATCTTCGTGCCGTCGGTCGCGCGTTTCCGTCAGGATTACCTGTTGTCGCGGTTGGAGAGGGCGCAGATCGCGTCGCTTGCACTGCTCGCCAACCCGATGATCGACGCCGAGCTCGAACAGGAGCTGCTTACCAATGCTGGCGTCTACAACGTGGTCCTGCGCCGCGACGAGATGCGACAGCTCGTGCTCTCCTCGCCGGTACCGTCGCCGATTCACGCCACCTACGATCTCCGCGATCCTGGTCCCTTCGAACTGATCGGCGACGCGATCGCCTGTCTTTTCGATACCGGGCAGAGGGTAATTCGCGTCATTGGCAACCCGGTGCAGGAGGCGGGGCTCCTGATCGAGGTCACGATGCCGACCCGCCCGCTCAGGGCGGCGATGATCGATTACGGAGTCCGCGTCCTGATCCTGTCCGCCGTGATCTCGGTGTTCACGGCGCTTCTGCTCTTCCTTGCCGTCCGGCGGATCCTTGTGAAACCGATCAAGGGCGTGGTCGAGGCCATGACCCGCTACGCCGCCGGACCCGAGGATGCCCGCCGCATCATCGAGCCCACGGCCAAAGTGCGAGAATTGCGCGAGGCGGAGACGGCGTTGCGCACGATGCAGACGCAGCTCACCGCAGCCCTGCGACAGAAGGACCGCCTGGCCCAGCTCGGCGGCGCGGTTGCCAAGGTCAGCCATGATCTGCGCAACATCCTGACGACGGCGCAACTCTTCGGGGATCGGATCGAGACCAGCCAGGACCCGGTTGTCGCCCGGCTAGCGCCGAAGTTGCTCGCCTCGATCCAGCGGGCCGTGAATCTGTGCGAGGGCACGCTCGCCTTCGGGCGCGCCGAGGAGCCGCCGCCGATGCTGACCCGCCTCGCGCTCGATGTCGTCGTGGACGACGTGTTCGAGGCAGAACGGCTTGCCGCGGCCGACGACAGCATCGCCTTGGAGAAGGAGATCCCCACCGCGTTCGTTCTGCGTGCCGATCCCGAGCAGCTTTACCGGGTTCTGGCCAATCTCGTTCGCAACGCACGGCAGGCGCTCGAATCCTCCGGCCGGCCGGGCACCGTCCGCGTGATGGCTGCCGAGACGGACGCCGACTGGATGATCACCGTCGCCGATACCGGGCCGGGTCTGCCAGAAAAGACGCAGCAGGCGCTCTTCACGCCTTTTTCCTCGGGCTCGCGCAAAGGGGGGACCGGGCTTGGCCTTGCCATTGCTGCCGAACTCGTGCGCGGTCATGGCGGGCGGGTATCGCTCGAGTCGACGGGACCGGAAGGAACAACGTTCCGGATCCGCCTGCCGAAACAGGTGATCTCGCTTGACGCTGCGGCGGAATGAATAGGCGCTTGCATCGCCAGCGGGGCCTCGTTACACCCCGCCTGTCCGCGCGCTGGTAGCTCAGTTGGATAGAGTACTTGACTACGAATCAAGGGGTCGGGGGTTCGAATCCTCCCCAGCGCGCCAACATCTCCCATGGGTGATTTCCTACCCTGCGCCGCTTGTCGGCGCGAGGATCAGACTGTGCGCCAGCGAACGCCTGCGGGCGGGATGACTTCCCCCTCCCATTCCATCGGCCTGGACCCGTAGTTGAAGGCAAAGCGGTGGGTTTCGCTGTCGCGAATGCGCAATCCGTCGCGGACCGGAGTAATCGGGATTTCGCGTTCGGTGGCGAATTGCGCCACCAGCCTGTCCAGAGTCTCGTCGTCGGGCCAGCCGGCAAGGTAGACGACCGGCCCCCGTCCCACCACCGCCGGCCGGCCGTCGGTGGTCGTCTCGCGCACGTGCCCGGCCTCCACATGCTCGAACCAGTGGCGGAAACGCCCGCCGCCGGACAGCGGTACGGCGGTATCGGGCGGCAGCATTTCCACAAGCGTGACAGTCGCGTCGAGGCCCGGGACATCGGGCGGCAGCGGGACAGGGATCGCCATCTCCCCGGTCTTGGCACCGCTCCGCGGGCCGAGGATCGCAAGGCCGTGATAGGTCTCCAAGGCCGAGCGCAATTCGGGTGACAGCGTCGCGAGAGCGGGCGCGAACACCAGAGGCCAGTCCGACAGATCCTGCGTATCTGGCGCGATGACGTCCACCGAAAGGCCGGCGCGTCGCAAAGCGCGGTAGAAGGCGAACGACAGGCGGAAATAGTCGAAATCCGCGCCCTGCGGTTGTGTGCGCCATGCCCAGTCGGACGCATAGTCGAAGATCAGCGCGACGGGCGCCCGCGCCGTCCCGGCCTCGGGCATTTCCGCCAGTTCACGGGCCACCTGACGCGCCTCCGCGAGGGCAGGCGCGTCGGCGCTGTCGGGGCGCAACAGGCCGGCGTGTTGCTGTTCCTGGGCGAACAGGGCCTGGCGCCAGCGGAAATAGACCACCGCCTCGGCGCCGTGCGCGAAGGCCTCCCACGCCCAGAGCCGTGCCATGCCCGGAAGCGGGGCGGGGTTCCACGGCGCCCAGTTCACCGGCCCCGGCTGCTGCTCCATGACCCACCACCGCCCTCGGCCCACAGCGCGGTAGAGGTCGTGGTGAAAAGCCTGCATGTCGGGGTCGCCCTGCCGCATGTAACGCGCCTTGTGGTCGGGCGTCGCCTCGAGCCGGTCCGACAGAAAGCCCAGCGGATAGCTGTCCCAGCTCGCGATATCGAGGTCGGCCCCCACGGCGTAGTGGTCGAAGTCGAGCACGCGACCCATGTAATTGTGGATCAGCGGCCGATCCGTCCGCGCCCGCAGGATATCGGCCTGAAGACGGTTGAATGAGACGACCTGATCGGAGGAGAACCTGCGGAAGGCCTGAACATGGGCGGGGTTCGGCTCGGTCACGGTCAGGTTCGGCAGGCCCACCTGGTCGAACGCGCCATATTCCATTGACCAGAAGACGTTTCCCCACGCCTCGTTGAGCGCCTCGACGGTTCCGTAGCGGTCCGCGAGCCAGCGCCGGAAGGCTTCCCGCGCGGCGTCCGAATAGGAGGTCGTCGTGTCGTGACAGCCGTATTCGTTGTCGGTCTGCCAGGCATGGATGTGCGGGTTCGTCCCGTAACGCTCGGCAAGCAGGGTGGCGATGCGGCGGCATTCCTCCCGGTAACCCTCATGGCTGAAGCAGTAATGCCGGCGGGAGCCGAAACCCCGCGGGCGCCCCTCCGCATCGACTGCCAGCATGTCGGGGTGCCGGTCGAGCATCCATCGAGGCGGTGTCGCGGTGGGCGTGCCCAGCACGATCTTCAGGCCGGCGCCGCCCAGAATGTCGATCGCCCGGTCGAGCCAGTCGAAGCGCAGATCATCGGGACGCGGCTCAAAACTCGACCAGGCGAATTCGCCGATCCGAACCCAGGTCAGCCCGGCCTCGACCATGCGTCGCGCATCGTCGGGCCAGATCTCTTCGGGCCACTGCTCGGGGTAGTAGCAGGAGCCGAGGGTGCGCTTCATGCCGGCATTCCATTCATGTCATGGCCTTTCGTGCCGCGACGAGGCCGGCGAGCGTCGCGGCCTCCGTCTCGTGGGTCTCCACGCCGACGCCTTGCGCGGCGAGCGCCGCCGCGTAGCCCGCCGCGGCGTCGGTGGTCCCCACGAGCGCCACGCGCTGACCCAGCCAATAGGGGCGAGCGGCGGCCAGTTCGGCGCCGATCAGCGTGCCGGAGAGGCGCGCGCGCGCGGTCGCGCCGTTGAGGTCCTGCAGGAGCGCGCCGGCGCGAAGGGCGAAGAGGCGGGACGCCCAGGCCTCGGGCTTGCTGAGCGCGTCGGAGACGGCTTCGAGGAAGGCGGGTTCGTTCCACCCGTGGCCAGGGATCGTGTGGCGCAGAACGGTGTGTCCCTGAAGCGCCGCGAATATCTCGCCGGTCATGAAGGTGCGGAAGCTGACGATCTCGCCCGCGCTGACGTGGACCCACTTGGTGTGGCTGCCCGGCAGGCAGAGGATGCCGTCGAAGTCGGGATCGATGGCCAGAAGGCCCGCCACCTGCGTCTCTTCCCCGCGCATGACGTCGGGCGGATCGGATTGGGAGACGCCGGCGAGGATGTGGACGTCGAGGCGCGGGTCGGTCGCGGCGACGCGGGTTGTCTCACCGCCATCGGCTGCAAGGTGCTGAAATGTATGGCGCAGGCGCCCAGCCCTGACGCGCGCCGACCATCCCGCAGGCAATGATTGTCGTGGCGTCGGGGCCGAGCCAGCGGTCGACCAGCGACAGGAGAGCGGGTTCGAACCGTTCCTGCGCGAGGGTGCCCATGCCGGCGTCGGAGGCGGCGGACCGGCGCGGGGTGTCGCCGAACATGGCCCAGGCGCGCAGGCGGGAGGTGCCCCAGTCGACGGCGATCCAGTCGGTCATCCGGTGACCACCACGCCGCCGTCGATGACGAGGGCCTGGCCGGTCATCAGCGCGGGAGGCGTCGGAGGCGAGGAAGAGGCTGGCGCCTACTATATCTTGTGGCTCCAGCGTGTCGTTCAGGCATTGGCGGTCGAGGTGGGCGTGGAGCGCCTCTTGCGTGACCCAGATATCCTTCTGTTTCTCGGTCAGAACCCAGCCGGGAGCGAGCGCGTTCACGCGGATGCGGTCGGGGCCGAACTCGCGGGCGAGGGAGCGGGTCAGGCCGTTGATGCCGGAATTGGCGGTGGTGTAGACCGGGTAGCCGGCGTTGCCCATCATGTAGCTGATGGATGAGAAGTTCATGATCGCGCCGCCGCCTGCGGCCTGCATCCCCGGCATAACCGCCTGGGATGCGAAGAAATAGGCCTTGAGGTTGATGGCGATGGACCAGTCCCAGAACTCCTCGTCGACCTCGAGCGTCTTGTGGCGCTGGTCGTTGGCGGCGTTGTTGACGAGCACGGTGACGGGGCCGTGTGCCTCGGCCGCCTTTGAGATCGCGGCCTGGAGCGCGGCGATGTCGGTGATGTCGCAGGGGATGAAGAGCGGGCGGTTGCCGGTCTCTTGCGCCATCTCCTCGACGAAGGCGGAGGCGTCGGAGCGCTGCACGAAGGCGACGCGCGCGCCCTGGCGGAGGAAGCCTTCGGTGAGGGCCGCGCCGATGCCGGAGCCGCCGCCGGTGATGAAGACGGAGGCGCCGCGGAGGTCGGGATAGGTCGGGAGATCGGTCATTCAGCGTGTCTTTCGGAGTGTGTTGCAGGGCGTATGGAAAGCGTATGGCATCCGTATATGCGCGATTCCCGCACGCACGCTGGTCGCGCGGTCGGACCGTGCGTATTTGGGCCAAGATGAAGCATCATGCCGCCCTGCGGCCGCGCCCATGCGGGGATCCAGTCGCCGTGGGCGGCGAGGAGGTCGTCCACCAGGCCGGATCTGGCGAGGTCGAGTTCGGCCGCGGTGTGCGGGTCGAGCAGGCGGCGTGGTAGAGGTGCTCCCTGTTCTCGTCAGGAGCGCTGCGACGGTCAGCTCCTGCACGTTGATGTTGGTCCGCATCAGCGCCACGAGCTGGGGCGGGATGTCGGCCACGACGGAAGGTTGCACGCCGTTGCGGTCGACGAGGCAGGGCGTCTCGACGGCGCACCCGCGGGCAGCTGGGGCGTCTGGCCGCGGTTGGCGACGTTGCCGTAGATCACGTAGGGCGCGCCGGTGACGCCGGCGTTCATGATCGTCGGCGGCGAATTCGTGGGACTGCGCGACCTCGATCCGCGCGGCGGTGCGTAGGCTTCGGCCTGCGCGCCCCAGTCGCGCCATCTGCTCCTCGCAGCGCTTGGGGTATTCGTCGAGCGGGATGCCGAACTTTCGATCAGGTCGGGGCGGCCGTCCTTGATGAACCACGGCGTATATTCGGCGAAATGTTCGGAGCTTTCGGTGCAGAAGTAGCCGAGGTGGTCCATCACCTCGTAGCGGACCCGGTTCGGGCAGCGGGATTGGCGCGGCGGCTTCGGCGAGCGCCCCTCGCGATAGCCCTGCCGGAGGGCGGGGTAGAGGTCGCGGCCCTTGTGCTCCAGCTCGAGGAAGAAGGCCACGTGGTTGATGCCGGCGACGCGGTAGTCGATCTCGTCCTTGGGCAGGTCGAGGTCGTGGGCCAGTTCCTCGGCCGTGCTCTGGACGGAGTGGCAGAGGCCGACCTGGCGCACCTGCGGGAAGCGTGCGGCGAGCGCCCAGGTGTTGATCGCCATGGGGTTGACGTATTGCAGGAGGAGCGCGTCGGGGCAGAGCGCGGCCATGTCCTGCGGCGACCTCCCAGAGGTGCGGGCACGGTGCGCAGGCCGCGCATGATGCCGCCGATGCCCAGCGTGTCGGCGATGGTCTGGCGGAGGCCGTAGCGCTTGGGGATCTCGAAGTCGATGACGGTGCAGGGGCGGTAGCCGCCGATCTGGAAGGCGGTGACGACGAAGTCGGCGCCCGCGAGGGCGCGGCGGCGGTCGGTCGTGGTCTCGACCGTCGCGGGGGCGCCCAGCGTCTCGACGAGCTTCTTCGCCACGACCTCGGATTCCTCGAGCCGCCTCGGGTCGATGTCCATCAGCGCGAAGGTCGGCGTCGGCGAGCGGCGGGATAGTGCAGCACGTCGCCCACGATGTTCTTCATGAACACCGTGGAGCCCGCGCCGATGAAGGCGATGCGGATGCTCATTTGACGGCTCCGAGCGTGAGGCCCGCGATGAAGTGCTTCTGCATGAGGAAGAACATGACCACGGGCGGCAGGGCGGCGAGGATGGATCCGGCCGAGACGAGGTGCTAGTGGCGCGATCACTGGCCGTTGAGCGAGGAGAGGCCGGCGGTGATGGGCTGCGTCTGCGGGTTCGTGGTCAGGACGATGGCCCAGAAGAAATCGTTCCAGATGAAGGTGAACACCAGCACCGAGAGCGCCGCGAGGGCGGGCCTCATGAGCGGCAGCACGATGTACCAGAAGATGCGCCATTCGGCGACGCCCTCGACGCGGGCGGCCTCGATCAGCTCACGGGGCAGCGCGCGGATGAAGTTGCGCATGAAGAGCGTGCAGAAGCCGGTCTGGAAGGCGATGTGGAAGAGGATCAGGCCGGGCTTGGTGTTGTAGAGGCCCATGCTGACGCTGAGTTCGCGCACCGGGACCATCAGGATCTGGAAGGGCACGAAGTTGCCGGCGACGAACATGAAGAAGACCAGCAGGTTGCCGCGGAACCGGTAGACGCCGAGCGCGAAGCCGGTCATCGTGGAGAGAGCGACCGCGCCGATCACGGTGGGGATCGTGACGAGCGAAGGAGTTCAGCAGGTAGCGCCGAAGGGCGTGTTCTGGAACACGAGGCGTAATTCTCGAAGGCGATGACCGGAGGGCATGCCCCAGTAGTTGCCCTGCGCGAGGTCGGCATCCGGGCGGACCGAGAACAGGGCCACGCCGAGGAGCGGCAGGAGCCAGAGGAAGAGCGCGATGGGCAGCGCCACCTGGTAGCAGTAGCGGGCGGGGGCGGAGGCTGCTGGACGGGAGGGGGGAACATAGCGGGCCCTATCCCGTGACGGACCGGGTCGCCGGAGGCGATCGGGCGGGTATGTGCGACTCTCGTCGCGGACCATCTTCCAGATGAAGCCGGAGATGAAGATCATCATGATGAGGAAGAGCACGACCGCGATCGCCGCGCCGTAGCCCATGCGGTAGCCGTATTCGGACAGCGCCTGCTCGTACATGTAGTAGCTGAGCACGCGGCTATAGCCGAAAGGCCCGCCGTTCGTCATGATCGAGACGAGGTCGAAGGAGCGGAGCGCGCCGATGATCGTGACGACGAGCGCGATGAAGGTCGCGGGGCGGAGCTGCGGCAGGATGACGTACCAGAGCATCTTCCAGCCCTTGGCGCCGTCGAGCCGGGCGGCCTCGATCTGGTCGGGGGAGACGTTGTTGAGCCCGGTGAGGTAGAGGATCATGCAATAGGCCGTCTGCGGCCAGAGGCCGGCGGCGATGATCCCGTAGGTGACGAGGTCGGGGTCGGCGAGGACGCGATCGCCCTGCCCGACAGCGTTCGAAGATGGGTAGAAGGCCGAAGCCCGGCGCGTAGAACCAGGAGAAGATGAGGCCGACGACGACCTGGGAGATCACGAAGGGGAAGAAGAACAGCGACTTGTAGAGCCGGATGCCGCGGACCGTCTGGTTGAGGAAGATCGCGATGAAGAGACCCGCGGGGATCGCCAGCAGGTAGAGCACCAGCCAGATCACGTTGTTCTTGAGCGAGGTGTAGAAGGCGGGATCGGTCCGGAGTTCGTCGTAGTTGCGCAGGCCGATGCACTCCTTCGGGCCGAGCCCGTCCCAGTCGTAGAACGAGATCCAGAAGCTCTGGAACACCGGGAAGATCACGTAGACCGCGAAGAAGAGCGCGCCCGGCGCGATGAAGAGCCAGGGCGTGATCCGATCTGGTTGCTCGCCCACCAGCCCCGGGGTTGCGACGCGTAGGTCGTGGGCAGGGCGGGCGTCGTGTCGGTCATCCGCCGCCCCCCCGACAGGCGGCGATGACCGGGCGCAGCGCGTTCGACGAGCCCGAGAGGTGGAAGTCGATGGTGCCCTGCGGCACGGCGATGGAGGCGCGGCGCCCGCCGCTGAGGGCGGCGAGGGCCTCGGCGTCGGCCGTCAGCATCGGTTGCAGCCCGTTGCCGTCGGGGCCGGGAATGGCGGTGCCGACGAGGGTGAAGATCTTCTGGTCGACCGCGAAGTCGAGGGCGATCTCGTCGCCGGCCGCGATGTCGGGCATCTCGAGGTCGAGCGAGAGGTCGGCATCGATGGTCATCAGGATCGCGCCATCCGCGCAGACGAGGCCGAGTGGGCGGCCGAGGGCTCGTCGCAGCGGCCGTACCAGGCGGCCGGTGGTGCGCCCGCGCCAGCTGTCCAGCGCATGCCGTCGACGCAAGGTCCGGTCTGCTGCGCGAGGGCCGGAAGGGCGGTGACGCACATGGCGAGGGCAAGGCGAAGTGCAGGCATGGGACGGCTCCACCTGAAGGGGAAGGGAACCGGGCCGCGACGCAGGCGGCCCGGACCGTGCGCGTCAGTAGATCCGCTGACGGGCCTTTTCGAGACGGTCGAGGATCTGGTCGATGTTGTCGGGACGGACCATGAACTCCTGGAAGCCCTCCATGGCGACCTTGGCCATCTCGGCGGGGGCGTCGCGGTCGAAGAACTGGGCGATGCCGCCGGGCGAGTTCTCGGAGAGGGTGGTGAAGCCCTCCTGCAGGAACTTGTCGTCGGCGACCTCGCTCTGCGCGTTGACCGGCAGCTGGCCAAGGCCGCCTTCGGTCTCGGGCTGGTTGATCAGCGTCTGGTTCTCTGCCGAAACCACCCACTTGAGGAAGGCGCGCGCGTTTTCCTTGTTGGATGCCTGTGCGGGGATGTGGAAGGTGTCGGTCGGCGCGTCCTCGGCCATTTCCACGTCCGGGTTGATCGCCGGGAACTGGTAATAGTCGAGCTGATCGCTGCCGAGACCCGCCTCGCGCAGCGGCGCCACGGCGAAGTTGCCCATCAGGTAGGCCGCGGCGTCACCCTGGACCATGAAGGGCAGCGCCTCCTGCCAGGAATAGGCGGTGTGGTTGTCGATGTAGGCGCCCATGTCGATCAGCTTTCGCGAGTTGGCGAAGGTCTACCGGACGCAGTAGTCGGTCCATTCCACCTCGCCCGAGGTCAGCGCCATGTGGAAGTCGTAGCCGTTCGTGCGCAGGTTGAGGTAGTCGAACCGGCCCGCGGCGGTCCACAGGAACTTGGTGCCGATGGTCAAGCGCTTGACGTCGTTGTCGAGCAGCG